>NZ_SLVJ01000060.1 GCF_004345325.1 Acinetobacter calcoaceticus | reverse complement strand
GGTAATGCTCCCTAAAAATAATTGAACTTAAAAGTAGAAAATCTAATACCCTTGATTTAAGGAGATTTTCTATGAAAACATCTAAGTATTCCGATAGCTTAATCATGAGTATTTTGAAGCAAGCTGAAGCAGGCACTCCTGTGCCGAACCTGTGCCGAGAACATGGTATGAGCTCTGCCACGTTCTACAAATGGAGAACCAAATATGGCGGCATGGATCTTTCCATGATGACTCGGCTCAAAGAACTAGAAGCTGAAAACTCCCGCCTCAAACGCATGTACGCGGACGAGCGCCTCAAAGCAGATATCCTTCAGGATGCACTGTTAAAAAAGTTATAAGGCCAACTCAACGTAAGTTGCTTGCTCAACAAGCCGTTGAGCAACATAAGATCTCAGTGAGTAAGGCCTGTCTCATGTTCCAAGTCAGTCAAACCTGTTATCGCTATGCCGCTCAATTGAAAGAGCAGAATGAGGTCATTGCAGATTGGCTGATTAAGCTTACCACTGAGCATAAGACTTGGGGCTTTAAGCTTTGCTTTTTATCTCTCCGTAATGTCCAAGGCTACCCTTGGAATCACAAGCGTGTTTATCGGATTTATAAGGAGCTTGAGCTTAACCTTCGGATTAAACCCAATAAACGCATTAAACGGATAAAGCCTGAAACGCTTGCAGTACCAGAAGCGCAGAATGAATCATGGTCAATGGACTTTATGCACGATCAACTCAGTGATGGCCGTAGTTACCGTGTGCATAACGTCATTGATGACTATAATCGCGAGTCATTAGATATCTTGATTGACTTCTCTTTACCCGCCGAACGAGTGCTTAGGGGGCTCGATCAGTTAATTGAATGGCGCGGCAAGCCAAAGCGGATACGCAGTGACAATGGCCCAGAGTACATCAGTGATTTAATGGAAGCATGGTGCGAGCAACACAAAATTGAGCATGTATTTACCCAGCCTGGTAACCCACAGCAGAATGCTTATGTAGAGAGGTTTAATCGAACGGTGCGCTATGAATGTTTAAATCAATATTTATTTAAAGAATTGAGTGAGGTGCAAGACTGTACAACAGCATGGCAACACTTTTATAATCATGAACGACC
>NZ_SLVJ01000059.1 GCF_004345325.1 Acinetobacter calcoaceticus | reverse complement strand
GCAACTTCGCCCACTTTACCGTCTACATAGGTTTTATTGGTAATGTGATCGCCATTTGTGATCGGACCTGTGTATTTAGCACCTTCGTTGTTGACGATGAAGTTATCACCCAACTTGGTTTCACCTTCAACCGTGAGGTTGGTGGTGTTAACACTGTTGAGGCCTTTAAGATCATTCGACAATTGGATCTCAAGTTCACCTTTGGCGTTTTGTACGGTACGGATGTTTTCAGAACTGGCTGCAGTTTCAGCCATATCGGTCATGCCACCAACCACACCCAATTGTTCATTGAGTTTCTTGGTGATGACTTTGCCATCGTTACCTACAAAGGTCAGACCGTCATTCAAGGTCGCAACTTCTTCACCTTCGTAAATGATACGGGTAATTCCGTCTTTACCATCTACACCCGGTTTACCTGCACCGCTAGTGAGCGTTAAGCCGTCTTTACCGTCTTTACCATTCAGCGCCAAGCTATCTGCTTTGAGGTTTTTGTCCATTGCGACGATGAGATTGCCATCAGCATCAACGGTGGTTTTGATGTTTTCAGCCGAATACTCTGTATCATCTTTAGTGCCGCTACCTTTGATGGTAACTGTCTCACCCAATTTCTTCTTCACAGAACCTGTATTACCTGCGAAGGTTAATGGGGTTTCTGCAACTTCGCCCACTTTACCGTCTACATAAGTTTTATTGGTAATGTGATCGCCGTCAGTGATCGGACCTGTGTATTTAGCACCTTCGTTGTTGACGATGAAGTTATCACCCAACTTGGTTTCACCTTCAACCGTGAGGTTGGTGGTGTTAACACTGTTGAGGCCTTTAAGATCATTCGACAATTGGATCTCAAGTTCACCTTTGGCGTTTTGTACGGTACGGATGTTTTCAGAACTGGCTGCAGTTTCAGCCATATCGGTCATGCCACCAACCACACCCAACTGTTCATTGAGTTTCTTGGTGATGACTTTGCCATCGTTACCTACAAAGGTCAGACCATCATTCAAGGTCGCAACTTCTTGACCTTCATAGATGATACGTGTAACACCGTCTTTACCATCTACACCAGGTTTACCTGCACCACTTGTAATCGTTAAGCCGTCTTTACCGTCTTTACCATTCAGCGCCAAGCTATCTGCTTTGAGGTTTTTGTCCATCGCGACGATGAGATTGCCATCAGCATCAACGGTGGTTTTGATGTTTTCAGC
>NZ_SLVJ01000058.1 GCF_004345325.1 Acinetobacter calcoaceticus | reverse complement strand
CGCAACGGGTGGCGCTTCAACATCAATCACCACTGTCGCAGGATTAGATGGATTGCCATCGTTGTCTTTAACGGTGTATTCAAACTCATCCGCACCACTGAAACCTTCGTTCGGTGTATAGGTTACTTTGCCTGTTTCAGGATTCACTGTAAGCGTACCGTTGCTAGGCTGTTTGGTGATTTCTACAGTCTTAGGATCAATCGTGCCGTCTACATCGGTATCATTTTCTAAGATATCGATTTCAACTGGTTGACCTGGTTTAGCTGTGCCTGAATCGTTATCCGCAACGGGTGGCGCTTCAACATCAATCACCACTGTCGCAGGATTAGATGGATTGCCATCGTTGTCTTTAACGGTGTATTCAAACTCATCCGCACCACTGAAACCTTCGTTCGGCGTATAGGTTACTTTGCCTGTTTCAGGATTCACTGTAAGCGTACCGTTGCTAGGCTGTTTAGTGATTTCTACAGTCTTAGGATCAATCGTGCCGTCTTTGTCGGTGTCACCATCAAGAATATCGATTTCAACTGGTTGACCTGGTTTAGCTGTGCCTGAATCGTTATCCGCAACGGGTGGCGCTTCAACATCAATCACCACTGTCGCAGGATTAGATGGATTGCCATCGTTGTCTTTAACGGTGTATTCAAACTCATCCGCACCACTGAAACCTTCGTTCGGCGTATAGGTTACTTTGCCTGTTTCAGGATTCACTGTAAGCGTACCGTTGCTAGGCTGTTTGGTGATTTCTACAGTCTTAGGATCAATCGTGCCGTCTTTGTCGGTGTCACCATCAAGAATATCGATATCAACAGGTTGACCTGGTTTAGTTGTGCCTGAATCGTTAGTCGCAACGGGTGGCGCTTCAACATCAATCACCACTGTCGCAGGATTAGATGGATTGCCATCGTTGTCTTTAACGGTGTATTCAAACTCATCCGCACCACTGAAACCTTCGTTCGGCGTATAAGTCACTTTGCCTGTTTCAGGATTCACTGTAAGCGTACCGTTGGCAGGCTGTTTAGTGATTTCCACAGTCTTAGGATCAATCGTGCCGTCTTTGTCGGTATCATTTTCTAAGATATCGATATCAACAGGTTGACCTGGTTTAGCTGTGCCTGAATCGTTATCCGCAACGGGTGGCGCTTCAACATCAATCACCACTGTCGCAGGATTAGATGGATTGCCATCGTTGTCTTTAACGGTGTATTCAAACTCATCCGCACCACTGAAACCTTCGTTCGG
>NZ_SLVJ01000057.1 GCF_004345325.1 Acinetobacter calcoaceticus | reverse complement strand
CAACTTGGGAGATTCTATGCAGCTAACTTATAGAAGTCTGCCGCCATTTGATTTGGCGTTTTAAAACCCAGATCTTTTTGAATTCTTCGCTGATTATAAAACAGTTCAATGTATTTAGTAATATCTACCTTAGCTTCCTCTCTAGTTTGATATTGATGGTGGTGCACTAATTCATTTTTCAATATTCCCCAAAAGCTTTCAATCGGCGCGTTATCGTAACAGTCTCCTTTTTTACTCATTGACCCTTTAAAGTGATGTTTACTAAGCAAGTTTCTATAGTCATGACTACAATATTGACCGCCTCTATCTGAATGAACAATTAAGCCCTTTTCTGGTTTTTGGTTTTGAATCGCCATGGTTAATGCATTGCAAACTAGATCTGCTGTCATACGCTTAGCTAAGCTATAACCAACAACTTGCTTCGTATAAAGGTCTTTCAATGCAGCTAAATATAGCCATCCTTCACTCGTCCATATATAGGTGATGTCACTTACCCATGCCTGATTTGGCTTTGTCATGACAAACTCCTGATTTAATAAATTATCGTAGACTGGCTGGCTATGATTACTATTGGTTGTACATTTGAAACGCTTGTGCCGCTTGCAATACAGCCCATTGTGCAATTTAATTTGACGAACAGCGAATTGGCTAATCGTAGAGCCCTGAGCTTGTAAATGTTTGGCTAGACGGATATGTCCGTAGCTTTCACGAGTCTCTTGATGTGCAATCTTTACAAGGATCGTTTGACGAGCTCGCTGTATAGACCTCTTACTTAAGCGCTGTTTCAACCAATCGTAGAATCCTGAAACAGACACCTTTAATAGCCGTACCATCATTGATACAGGGAATTGATGTTTGTATTTTTTCATCAATGCATACTTCACTGACTTTCTTTGGCAAAGTACGCTGCTGCCTTTTTTAGGAATTCCTTCTCCATTTCAGCGATCTTAAGTTGTTGTTTTAACTTTTTATTTTCTTCAATAATTTGATTAAGTTCGGAATTGTATTGTGCAGTCCCTCTAAGCCTGCCTGATTTAGCTTTATTGAGCCAATTAGAAAGGGTCTGCATAGAAATACCAAGTTGCCTTGCTGTTTCTGAAACATTGCCATTGTTCGTTTCGATTAATTTTATTGCTTCAGCTTTAAATTCGGTTGTATAACTCTGATGTTTTTTGCTCATGGTAAACTCCTGATGAGTATGTGTAGTTTACCAAGTTTAAGCCTCCGATTTTCTCAGCACACATCA
>NZ_SLVJ01000056.1 GCF_004345325.1 Acinetobacter calcoaceticus | reverse complement strand
GAGATTTTTTATGTTCTTCATAATATTTTTGCTGCAATCCCAAAGCCCAATTAAACGTAAACCGAGCGCATCCGAAGTGCTTTTCGATAAGCACTTGCTGTTCTTTGTTTGGGTAAATGCGATATTTAAACGCTTTTAATAGGGTCTGGTTCATGTGTATAATTATATCAATATTTTTATTTGGTGTAAATCACTTTAAGTCACATTATCACTGTGTTTACAAGCTAACATATCATTTGGTGTTAGTGACAAAATATCGAAAAAAGTGCTTTACAAATGCAATGCTAAATCGACTGGAGGAAATTACTAAAAAGAATTGCACGGATTGGGAGATTGAGCTTTTAGAGTTTAATGGTGAGGCTGACCACATCCATCTTTTGATTGAGATGCATCCCAATATTATGCCAAGCAAATTCATCAACAATCTAAAGACTGTAACGAGCCGTTTGATCCGAAAAGAGTTTGCAGAAGAATTGAATGCTTTCTACTGGAAACCTGTGCTTTGGACAAGAGCATATTGCCTACTTACCACTGGTGGGGCAACAATCGAAACAATACGGGACCATATTAGACAATATCGAAAAACAGCAAAGACCTGAATAATGGGTGCTATCCATCTCCACCTGAGAAGCACTGCTTCGCAAGAAAGATTATAGATGGAGAATTTCGCACAATTAGTTAAAATAAAAACCCATGGTTAATTTTTCTTAACGAAGGTCATAAAATTGATCAGCGGTTATACTTGTAACACTGATTTAAAGTACCGTTTGCAGTATGACTAAAAATAATATTCCACTGATCTACTAACTGCCTGCCTATATCTCCTTCACCTAAAACCTTATTGCCAACCAGTATCTGCGGCGGAATCATCTCTAGTTGTCTAGTTCCTTGACAAAATAGATAAGCCTGTTCGACTTTGGAAAAGAAAACCCATCCATTTTTTGGTAATATTTGATTTTTGTATAATTCAAATTGTTCCATGGTCAAATTTTCAGCTTTAATTTCATAAAAAACATCGTTTGAGGAATAAGAACGATAACTTTGCTCATTTTCCAATTTATCATTAAATATTGTTCTGGCTTGATTTTTTAACTCGATATTAATCGGATGATTACTCATTGCTGTTGGTTTCCGTTCTCCCTGATCGCATTCTGTGAGCAGCATAATCAAGAATATAATTGGAACCAAAAATTTCATTTTTTTTCCCATCAAAATCAGTTCCCCCCTAGTAAATTAAACTAATAATACTACTTTTTCTCGTTCCATCCCTTTCAGGGTGGAATGAGTCCAACTATTGGGACGTCAATTTAAAGTGTCGAAACCCAATAAGATATGGACCACCGATATTACCTATATTTGGACTCAGTATAGCTAACTCTATTAATGGACCATTCCGACCAAGGAAGTCAGTATGGCAGGCATGACTACAGGGACGTATTAGCCACCAACTCAGCCATTCAAAGTAAGATTCGATGTGGTCTTGTGTAATATATTGCGCCTTGGATAACGCGGTAACGCAAAGTTTCTTTCATACCTGCAAGGACAGATCGTGCATGGTAGTGTACTAAGTAGTTGAAAAGAGTCCAATAAGGACTTGTTTGAGTATATTGAGATTTACTACAATTTAATCAGGCGACATTCTACAAATGGATGGTTCAGTCCCGAAGTCTTTGAGCAAGAGTATTTGAAAAGTTTATAGGGATAAGGAGCACTGCTCCGTAAAAATCTATTTTTTAGCTTGTATCACAGAATTTAGATCCAGTATTGCTGGAGAGCACTTATTTGATGCATTTAGGAGGCATAAAATTGCTAAATAATAAGTTATTTGTTCTAGTTACCTTTACAGGAATAATTTTTTATATTTTATATACTTTTGTATTTTATCCTTATCGTAACTTTGAAGAGATTGCTACAGCAGACGTTAATAGCGAGATAATTTATTTATTAAATGAACCACATAATTTATCTTTATATGAGGTTAGTTCTCATGATGTTAATATGAGAAGCAGTCCAATTTATAAAAATGCATATAATAACCCATTAAATTTTAAAAATTATTACTTAATTTTTCTTAAAAAAAATAGATTCAGTGAGGATCAGTTATATTTAATTTTAAAATTATCGTGTAACTTACCACCTAAGAATCAATTTAAATTTTACAAAAAAATTGTATTTTTATTATCTGAACGTAATGTTGATCAAATTTATTTTAAAATCGTTGCTGCTTCGGTAATACCCCCATATTTAATTGAGTTAATGAGTAGAAAAACCAAAGCCCTTATAATTGTTTAAATTTAGGTGGTTTACCATCAACCGACATAT
>NZ_SLVJ01000055.1 GCF_004345325.1 Acinetobacter calcoaceticus | reverse complement strand
ACCTGCACCGCTACTGATACTGACGCCATCTTTGCCGTCTTTACCATTGAGCACCAAGCTATCGGCTTTGAGGTTTTTGTCCATCGCGATGATCAAGTCACCATTGGCATCGACTGTGGTTTTGATGTTTTCCGCAGTGTATTCAGTATCGGCTTTGGCACCAGCACCTTTGATCGTGACAGTTTCACCGAGTTTTTTCGCCACTGAACCGGTATTGGCTGCAAAGGTGATTGGATTGTTCACCGCACCATCCACCACGCCATCGACATAGTTTTTATTGACGATATGGGTATTCTCTGTGATCGGCCCATCGTAATGCGCCCCAGTATTATTTACTGTGAAATGATCACCTAATTTTGTGTCACCAGTAACGGTGAGATTGGTGGTGTTCACACTGCTGAGTCCAGTCAAGTCTTTAGACAACTGCACTTCCAACTTGCCATCTTTACCCACGGTGCGGATGTTTTCAGCACTGGCTGCGGTAATGTCAGTTGAAGTCATGCCACCGACAATATCCAGTTGTTGATTGAGTTTTTTCGCAATCACATCACCGCTATTGCCACCGAATTTCATCCCATCATTTAAAGTCGCAACTTCGATGTTATTGCCATTCGGATCTTTGTAGATGATTCGAGTCACACCATCGACACCATCCACGCCTGCTGCACCTGCACCGCTGCTGATACTGACGCCATCTTTGCCGTCTTTACCATTGAGCACCAAGCTATCGGCTTTGAGGTTTTTGTCCATCGCGATGATCAGGTCACCATTGGCATCGACTGTGGTTTTGATATTTTCAGCGTTGTATTCAGTATCGGCTTTGCTGCCTGCACCTTTGATCTTTACAGTTTCACCGAGTTTTTTCTGAACTGGCGTCCCTGAGTTAGCAGCAAAGATCAGACCTTTGTCGGTCAGACTGGTTGATACATCATTGACGGCATTGTTGAGATCACCGGCATTGACCCCTTTGCTGGCATTGGCGACATTGGTGTAATCACCTGCAGTCGCAACATTGTTCAAACTGGTGCCGCCTGTGCTGGTGATATCTCCTGTGACAGGGTCTTTATTGGATACCGCTGCAGTTCCTGTCAGGCTGACACTTTCTTTGTTAATACTGCCATCGGTATGGGTGTCATACATGACTGCGCCAGATAGATCTGCGGCAGCAGCATTCACTGTATAAGTATTCGATGCTGCATCAAAGTCAACACTGGTATTGGTTCCCGCCGTGACTTTGGTTTTGGCTGCATTGAGTTGATCAACATTGACCGCATCGGTGCCTGCGACTCCAGTGCCAACATTGCTAATCACGCTACCACCAGCATTAATACCACCTGTAGTAATACTTGGCCCGCCAACGATGGTTAAGCCAGTATTATTTATCGTGGTATTGCCAACACCAATACTCTCAAGCCCAGTCAAATTTTTTGCCAACTGCACTTCTAACTTGCCATCTTTACCCATGGTGCGGATGTTTTCAGCACTGGCTGCGGTAATGTCGGTTGAAGTCATGCCACCCACAATATCCAGTTGTTGATTGAGTTTTTTCGCAATCACATCACCGCTATTGCCACCGAATTTCATTCCATCATTTAAGGTCGCAACTTCGATGTTGTTGCCATTCGGATCTTTGTAGATGATTCGAGTCACACCATCGACACCATCCAAGCCTGCTGCACCTGCACCGCTGCTGATCGAAACACCATCTTTGCCGTCTTTACCATTGAGCACCAAGCTATCGGCTTTGAGGTTTTTGTCCATCGCGATGATCAGGTCACCATTGGCATCGACTGTGGTTTTGATGTTTTCCGCAGTGTATTCAGTATCGGCTTTGGCACCAGCACCTTTAATGCTGACAGTTTCACCGAGTTTTTTCTGAACCGGCGTCCCTGAGTTGGCGGCAAAGACCAGCCCTTTGTCAGTCAGACTGGTTGATACATCATTGACTGCATTGTTGAGATCACCGGCATTGACCCCTTTGCTGGCATTGGCAACATTGGTGTAATCACCTGCAGTCGCAACATTGTTCAGACTGGTGCCGCCTGTGGTGGTGATATCCCCTGTGATTGGGTCTTTGCTGGATACTGCTGCAGTTCCTGTGAGGCTGACACTGTCTTTGTTAATACTGCCATCGGTATGGGTGTCATACATGACTGCACCAGATAGATCTGCGGCAGCAGCATTCACTGTATAAGTATTCGATGCTGCATCAAAGTCAACACTGGTATTGCTTCCCGCTGTGACTTTGGTTTTGGCTGCATTGAGTTGATCGACATTGACCGCATCGGTGCCTGCGACACCTGTGCCGACATTACTAATCACGCTACCACCAGCATTAATACCACCTGTAGTAATACT
>NZ_SLVJ01000054.1 GCF_004345325.1 Acinetobacter calcoaceticus | reverse complement strand
GAATGCAAAAGTGGCCAAAAGGGTCAGTTATTTGATGTCAATATAACCACCAGTTTTAATCAACCAGAAATCATTGATGGGCTTAATTTCTTTGTGATGCTTACTCAAGATATTCCAGAAGATGTAAGTCTCCGGCAGGAATATGAGTTATGTGATGGCATGGCAGAAGACGATATTATTTATGGTCAAAGATGTATTCGTATAAGAAAACAATATCAGGAGAAATTCGGGACTTCAAAATAGTGACTTTAGTTTAACGGGCTAAAATATTAATAAAAAATGTCGTGGCCTATCATTTAATTTATTTAGGGTGATTTATGACACCTCAACTGATTCTAGAAAAAATCTTACTATCCATAGCAATCATTACTTTAACCGCCTGCTCAAATGCAGAACAAAACCAAATACCGGTGGTAGAAAAAAAACTCAATGCCCAACATCAGGTAAAGGTAGATGGTTGTGAGATTAGTTATAACAATAAAGCGATCGATTTTAATCAGCCCTTGGAGGGATGGCTCAAGGTATTTGGAAATCATTATCGTAAAGTAGATTATATGGATACTGCATATGAAGGTGCTGTTAAGGTACCCAAAGAATATTATATTTATGATGATGCTGGTATCCGCATGGTCTTTGATCTAAATAATAAGAAAATGGAATATGTCGGATTTTTGTTGGAACACTCCGAACTCAATCGTGACTTTAAAAGTGAAACAGCAGAAGAGTATCAACTGCGTTTGAAGGATCCGAACTCTTTTCAAGCAAAGCAGGATTTTAAGGATGGCATCCAAGTCGAAGATGTCATACTCGGTGCCTATCCTATGGATCGAGAAACACGGCAAATTTCTAGGAACAAACGCTCTACGGCCTATTATATTTGGGCAAAATGCAAAAGTGGCCAAAAGGGTCAGTCATTTGATGTCAATATAACCACCAGCTTTGATCAACCAGAAATCATTGATGGGCTTGATTTCTTTGTAATGCTTACTCAAGATATTCCAGAGGATATTTCAATGCGAAAGAAATATGAAAATTGTGAGGATGTTCCTGAAGATGACATTATCTTTGGGAAAAGATGTATAGAAATTAGAAAACAATATCAGGAGAGATTTGGGACTTCAAAATAGTGAATTTAGTTTAACGGGCTAAAATATTAATAAAAAATGTCGTGGCCTATCATTTAATTTATTTAGGGTGATTTATGACACCTCAACTGATTCTAGAAAAAATACTGCTATCCATAGCAATGATTACTTTAACCGCCTGCTCAAATGCAGAACAAAATTCAATACCTGTGGTAGAGAAAAAACTTAATGCCCAACATCAGATTAAGGTAGATGGGTGTGAGATCAGTTATAACAATAAACCAATCGACTTTAATCAACCCTTAGATGGTTGGCTCAAAGTATTTGGAAATCATTATCGTAAAGTAGATTATATGGATACAGCATATATGGGTGCTGTTAAGGTACCCAAAGAATATTATATCTATGATGATACTGGTATCCGCATGGTCTATGATCTAAATAATAAGAAAATGGAATATGTCGGATTTTTGTTGGAACACTCCGAACTCAATCATGACTTTAAAAGCGAAACAGCAGAAGAGTATCAACTGCGTTTGAAGGATCCGAACTCATTTCAAGCAAAGCAGGATTTTAAGGATGGTATCCAAGTCGAAGATGTCATACTCGGCGCCTATCCAATGGATCGAGAAACACGGCAAATTTCTAGGAATAAGCGCTCTACGGCCTATTATATTTGGGCAGAATGCAAAAGTGGCCAAAAGGGTGAATCATTTGATGTCAATATAACCACAAGTTTAAATCAACCAGAAATAATTGATGGGATTGATTTCTTTGTGATACTTGCTCAAGATATTCCAGAAGATGTAAGTCTACGGCAGGAATATGAGTTATGTGATGGCATGGCAGAAGACGATATTATTTATGGTCAAAGATGTATTCGTATAAGAAAACAATATCAGGAGAAATTCGGGACTTCAAAATAGTGACTTTGGTTTAACGGGCTAAAATATTAATAAAAAATGTCGTGGCCTATCATTTAATTTATTCAGGGTGATTTATGACACCTCATCTGATTCTAGAAAAAATACTGCTATCCATAGCAATGATTACTTTAACCGCCTGCTCAAATGCAGAACAAAATCCAATACCAGTGGTAGAGAAAAAACTCAATGCACAACATCAGATCAAAGTGGATGGGTGTGAGATTAGTTATAACAATAAAGCGATCGATTTTAATCAGCCCTTGGAAGGATGGCTCAAGGTGTTTGGAAAAAATTATCGTAAAGTAGATTATATGGATACTGCCTATATGGGTGCTGTTAATGTACCCAAAGAATATTATAT
>NZ_SLVJ01000053.1 GCF_004345325.1 Acinetobacter calcoaceticus | reverse complement strand
ACCAACATCAGAAAAAAATGCTAAAAAATCCGTGTCCCTAAAAAAGAGCTAACTCGCCCTTAAAAGAGCGAGAATGCGCTCTTAATTTTGTTCAACCACCTCGGCCAAAGCTTGCTCGATGTCCGCTTCAATACTTTCAGGTTTGGTGGTTGGCGCATAACGCTGTATCACATCTCCTTTTTTATTGATCAAGAACTTGGTGAAATTCCACTTAATGCCATTCCCCAGCAACCCCTTGCTGTTATTGGTCAAAAAGCGAAAAATCACATGAGCTTCTGGCCCTTTGACATTGACCTTGGCAAACATCGGGAATGATACCCCGTAGTTTTTTTGGCAAAATGTGCCAATTTGGTCGTTGCTGCCCGGATCTTGTCCACCAAATTGATTACAAGGAAAACCCAATACACTAAAGCCCTGCTCACGGTATTTGCTGTAGATTTTTTCCAAACCCGAAAACTGTGGAGTAAAGCCACATTTACTGGCTGTGTTGACGACTAACAAGACTTGACCTTGATAATCCTTCAATAATTTGTTTCGTCCATCTAACAATTCGGCCTCGAACTGGTAAATATTGCTCATGGATAACTTTCCTCATCGCTCTTTTCTTGAGTTTTTAGTTCTAAAGAAGCCGAGTTGACACAATAACGTAAGCCTGTCGGCTGCGGCCCATCTTCGAAAACATGCCCCAAATGTGCGTCACAATGATGACAAGCGATTTCAACACGGGTCATGCCATGGCTTTGATCTTCATGTTCCTCGATCACAGCGGCATTGATTGGCTTATAAAAGCTTGGCCAACCGCTACCACTGTCGTATTTGGTGTCAGATGAAAAAAGTTCTTCACCACAACAACGGCATAAATAAATACCATGTTGTTTGGAATTCCAATATTGTCCAGTGAATGCGGGTTCAGTCTGTTTTTGACGGGTAATCCTATATTCTTCGGGCGATAACTCTCTTTGCCATTCTCGCTCTGTTTTATTGAGTTTTCCCATGACTAACTCCTTTAAATATTTGACATTCAGTGTCATGCTGCAGTGCTTCCATATTTACGCTAGTACTTTATAAATTTCTAGCAAAATTTCAACATAGATTGTGATATTTCAGTAATCTATATATCTTAACCCTTTATTATTGGATGGAAATATGTCCGTTTTAGGTTGCACTACCCCACGCGAAATCAAAAAATCATCAAAGCTCGAGCATGTTTGCTACGACATCCGTGGACCAGTTTTGCGAGCCGCCAATGAAATGGAAGAAGCCGGACATAAGATTATAAAGTTAAATATCGGTAATCCCGCCCCATTTGGCTTTGAAGCCCCACAAGAAATTATTAAGGATGTGGCTTTAAACCTCCCCAATGCCATTGGATATACTGACTCCAAAGGCATATTCCCAGCGCGTAAAGCGGTGTGTCAGTATTATCAACAAAAAGGCATTCATGATTTAACCGTCAACGAAGTGTATATCGGTAATGGTGTATCTGAACTGATTGTGATCGCCATGCAGGGTTTATTGGATGATGGCGATGAGATGTTGGTACCTATGCCAGATTATCCGCTCTGGACTGCTGCGATTAATTTATCTGGTGGTACTGCGATTCATTATAAATGTGATGAAGAAAATAGCTGGTATCCAGATATTGCCGATATGGAAAGTAAAATCACCCCCAACACCCGTGGGATCGTGATTATTAACCCAAACAATCCAACCGGCTCAGTTTACCCACGGCATATTCTTGAACAGATTGTAGCCTTGGCAAAAAAATATGACTTGATTATGTTTGCCGATGAGATCTACGACAAAGTTATTTATGACGGTATTGAGCATGTGTCTGTGGCTGCGATTTCAGGCGATCTGTTGTGTATTACCTTTAATGGTTTATCAAAGTCACATCGCATTGCGGGTTATCGCTCAGGTTGGATGGCGATTACTGGAGATAAAAGCCGCGCTACAGATTATATCGAAGGACTGGATATGTTGGCCTCGATGCGTCTTTGTGCCAACCATCAAGCGCAATATGCGATTCAAACTGCATTGGGTGGTTATCAATCCATTAATGATTTAATCCGTCCAGGGGGTCGTTTATACGAGCAACGTAATATTGCTTGGGAATTGCTCAATGAGATTCCAGGCGTATCTTGCGTGAAACCTGAAGGTGCAATGTATTGTTTCCCTCGTCTAGATCCGAAGATCTATCCGATCGAAGATGATGAACAATTCATGTTGGATTTTCTCCGCGCCGAAAAAGTACTGATGGTACAAGGCACAGGTTTTAACTGGCCAAACCCAGATCATTTCCGCGTGGTATTTTTACCCGCTGAAAATGAACTTCGTGAAGCCATTTCTCGCTTGAGTCGCTTCTTGAGCAAGATGCGTTAATCCGCTGAGCACAGGTTAAATCTCTTATACTCAGTTTAATGAAACAAACAAAAAAACCAGTTCCGAGAAACTGGTTTTTTTGTTATTTAAAACTGGGGCTCAAAGCAGGTGTTTAGCATCAGCTCAAGTTTTGGCATCTTGTTGATCAACATTTAGGTTTAGTTTGCTATTCAACATTGTCCCACTGCATAGCACTATCAATTCAAATGATTACTCCTGACCCTGCATTTTCAGAACACTGTAGTTGTAGAGCGTGAAAGTGTATTAATTTATCTTGTGCATCGTTTTTGCATGATCAATAAAATAATTCAACATAAGGATTCACCATGAAGTTAAAATTTGCTGCGCTGAGTCTTGCGCTGACCTTTGCTCTACCACTTTCAGCATGGGCTAAAAATAACGTGGTGGTGGTTGCCACTGGAGGCACCATCGCAGGTGCTGGGGCCAGCTCAACCAATAGCGCCACCTATACTGCAGCCAAAGTTCCGGTGGATGCGTTACTCAATGCAGTGCCTCAAATCCAAAACCTTGCCAATGTCACGGGCGTACAAGCATTACAAGTGGCCTCAGAAAGCATTACCGATAAGGAATTACTTTCACTGGCTCGTCAAATCAATGACTTACTTAAAAAACCAGATGTGAATGGTGTGGTGATTACCCACGGCACCGATACCTTAGAAGAAACTGCTTTTTTCCTCAGCCTCGTGGTGCGCTCAGACAAACCGATCGTGGTGGTTGGTTCGATGCGTCCCTCCACTGCACTGTCTGCCGATGGGCCATTGAACCTTTATAGTGCAGTCGCTCTCGCAGCCGATGAATCAGCCAAAGGCAAAGGTGTATTGGTAATGATGAATGACTCGATCTTCTCTGCACGTGATGTGACCAAAACCATTAACATCCAAACCAATGCTTTCGCCAGTCAATGGGGTGCTTTAGGCACTTTAGTGGAAGGTAAAGCCTATTGGTTTAGAAAGGTGGATAAACGATTTAGCAGTCGTTCTGAATTTAATATCGAGCAGATCCAAGGCGATAAACTTCCTTTGGTTCAAATCGTCTATGGTTCGGGCAATATGCTTCCTGATGCTTATACGGCTTATGCCAAAGCGGGTGCAAAGGCCATTATCCATGCGGGAACAGGTAATGGTTCCGTCGCCAATTATATCGTTCCAACCTTAAAGCAGTTACAGCAGCAAGGGGTACAAATTGTACGTGCTTCACGTGTTCCACAGGGCTTTGTGTTGCGTAATGCCGAACAACCTGATGATCAATATGGTTGGGTTGTCGCGCATGATTTAAATCCTCAAAAAGCCAAAATTCTCACTGCTTTGGCACTCACCAAGACCCAAGATGCTAAACAAATCCAACGTATGTTTTGGGAATACTAAGCCCCGCTGCACTCCCCTAAAAAACCCATCCAAACTTTCTTTTGTTAAATTTTCTACAGCCACTGGATCTGATCAGATCCTGTGGCTGTAGTGCTATTCTTAATCAAAAATTAATAAAATCCCTATTATGATTCAAGCCAACTTGATTAAATAATGTCGACCAAAGCAATTAATTATTAAGCCCTCAAAGACAGTAACGTAAGTTGATTTAGTATATCCCCCCAATCAAGTGGTTATTAAATACACTTGTCTTTATATTAATATTAAATCCGACTATTTTAGTCTTGTTTTAAATAACAAGTTTTAGGGTGTATTTGGCTTAACAATATAATACCAACCATTTTAGTCGGTTAATATATTGGTGGATTCCACCTCTATATGACAGTACAATTAAAAGATTAAATTAAAAACCAAGCATTTTAGTTAGATTAATCAATCGCTCAATGATTATTCAAGTTTTGAGCTACATTTATTTTATTACAGATATAAGTCAGCTCTAAAAAGTAAACATGTATTTATCTCCAAATTCTGTTGATACTTGACCAACCCAGTTTTGTATTTGATCTGCTGCCATGACTTT
>NZ_SLVJ01000052.1:1689-5165 GCF_004345325.1 Acinetobacter calcoaceticus | reverse complement strand
AATAATGAGCTGGCGATGACTTACTCTCACATGGGTAACCCCACACTACCATCAGCGCAAAGAGGTTTCACTTCTGAGTTCGGGAAGGGATCAGGTGGTTCACTCTTGCTATGGTCGCCAGCACAACTGTTTATGGATACTTGCTTGGGTCTTATGTGAATGCCGTTGCGTTTTCCAAATCTGTAACAGATTGGGCTGTAATTTGAGTCTGATATTGTGTAACTAACGTTTAACTAAATCAAGCTATTTTGAAGAATTTGATTGAGATATACAACTGCTTGGGTGTTGTATAGTCAAGCCTCACGAGCAATTAGTATTGGTCAGCTTCACATATCGCTATGCTTCCACATCCAACCTATCAACGTCGTAGTCTTCAACGGCTCTTTAGAGGACATAAAGTCCTTGGGAAATCTTATCTTGAGGTAGGCTTCCCGCTTAGATGCTTTCAGCGGTTATCCCTTCCGAACATAGCTACCCGGCGATGCAACTGGCGTTACAACCGGTACACCAGAGGTTCGTCCACTCTGGTCCTCTCGTACTAGGAGCAGATCCTCTCAAATTTCCAGCGCCCACGGTAGATAGGGACCGAACTGTCTCACGACGTTCTAAACCCAGCTCGCGTACCTCTTTAAATGGCGAACAGCCATACCCTTGGGACCTGCTTCAGCCCCAGGATGAGATGAGCCGACATCGAGGTGCCAAACACCGCCGTCGATATGAACTCTTGGGCGGTATCAGCCTGTTATCCCCAGAGTACCTTTTATCCGTTGAGCGATGGCCCTTCCATACAGAACCACCGGATCACTAAGACCTACTTTCGTACCTGCTCGACTTGTTGGTCTCGCAGTTAAGCGCGCTTTTGCCTTTATACTCTACGCGTGATTTCCGACCACGCTGAGCGCACCTTCGTACTCCTCCGTTACTCTTTAGGAGGAGACCGCCCCAGTCAAACTACCCACCAGACATGGTCCTCGTCCCGGATAACGGGACAGAGTTAGAACCTCAATATTACCAGGGTGGTATTTCAAGGATGGCTCCATAGCAACTAGCGTCGCTACTTCAAAGCCTCCCACCTATCCTACACAAGTAAGATCAAAGTTCAATGTCAAGCTGCAGTAAAGGTTCACGGGGTCTTTCCGTCTAGCCGCGGGTACACCGCATCTTCACGGCGATTTCGATTTCACTGAGTCTCTGCTGGAGACAGCGCCGCCATCATTATGCCATTCGTGCAGGTCGGAACTTACCCGACAAGGAATTTCGCTACCTTAGGACCGTTATAGTTACGGCCGCCGTTTACTGGGGCTTCGATCAAGAGCTTCGCTTACGCTAACCCCATCAATTAACCTTCCAGCACCGGGCAGGCATCACACCCTATACGTCCACTTTCGTGTTTGCAGAGTGCTATGTTTTTAATAAACAGTTGCAGCGGCCTGGTTTCTGAGGCTGCCAACCGCTCAAGGAGCAAGTCCTATCACCGTCAGCAGCGTACCTTCTCCCGAAGTTACGGTACCATTTTGCCTAGTTCCTTCAGCAGAGTTCTCTCAAGCGCTTTGGTCTACTCGACCTGACCACCTGTGTCGGTTTCGGGTACGATTCCTGTGTAACTGAAGCTTAGAGACTTTTCCTGGAAGCAGGGTATCAGCCACTTCGCCAGTAAACTGGCTTGCTATCGACTCTCAGCATAGAGCACCCCGGATTTGCCTAAGATGCATGCCTACTGTCTTTCACCTGGACAACCAACGCCAGGCTGACTTAACCTTCTCCGTCCTCTCATCGCATTACACAGAAGTATTGGAATATTAACCAATTTCCCATCGACTACGCCTCTCGGCCTCGCCTTAGGGGTCGACTCACCCAGCCCCGATTAACGTTGGACTGGAACCCTTGGTCTTTCAGCGTGCGAGTTTTTCACTCGCATTGTCGTTACTCACGTCAGCATTCGCACTTCTGATACCTCCAGCAGACTTCTCAATCCACCTTCATCGGCTTACAGAACGCTCCCCTACCACTTATACTTACGTATAAATCCGCAGCTTCGGCATATAGTTTTAGCCCCGTTACATCTTCCGCGCAGGCCGACTCGACTAGTGAGCTATTACGCTTTCTTTAAAGGGTGGCTGCTTCTAAGCCAACCTCCTAGCTGTCTATGCCTTCCCACATCGTTTCCCACTTAACTATAATTTTGGGGCCTTAGCTGGCGGTCTGGATTGTTTTCCTCTTGACTACGGACGTTAGCACCCGCAGTCTGTCTCCCGGATAGTACTCATTGGTATTCGGAGTTTGCATCGGTTTGGTAAGTCGGGATGACCCCCTAGCCGAAACAGTGCTCTACCCCCAATGGTATTCGTCCGAGGCGCTACCTAAATAGCTTTCGGGGAGAACCAGCTATCACCGAGTTTGATTAGCCTTTCACCCCTATCCACAAGTCATCCCCCGGCTTTTCAACGACGGTGGGTTCGGTCCTCCAGTTAGTGTTACCCAACCTTCAACCTGCTCATGGATAGATCACCCGGTTTCGGGTCTATACCCAGCAACTAAACGCCCTATTAAGACTCGATTTCTCTACGGCTCCCCTATACGGTTAACCTTGCTACTGAATATAAGTCGCTGACCCATTATACAAAAGGTACGCAGTCACCGAACAAGTCGGCTCCCACTGCTTGTATGCATGCGGTTTCAGGATCTATTTCACTCCCCTCACAGGGGTTCTTTTCGCCTTTCCCTCACGGTACTAGTTCACTATCGGTCAGTCAGGAGTATTTAGCCTTGGAGGATGGTCCCCCCATATTCAGACAAGGTTTCACGTGCCTCGCCCTACTCGTCATCATTATCTGTGCCCTTTCGTGTACAGGACTATCACCCACTATGGTTGCACTTCCCAGAGCATTCCACTAAAACACAGATAACTTAATGGGCTGATCCCCGTTCGCTCGCCGCTACTGAGGGAATCTCAATTGATTTCTTTTCCTAAGGGTACTGAGATGTTTCACTTCCCCTCGTTCGCCTCGTATGACTATGTATTCATCATACGATACCTAGCTTATACTAGGTGGGTTTCCCCATTCAGAAATCTCCGGATCACAGGATATTTGCCGCCTCCCCGGAGCTTATCGCAGGCTATTACGTCTTTCATCGCCTCTGACTGCCAAGGCATCCACCACATGCACTTAATTACTTGACTATACAACCCCAAACAGTCGTCGGCACCTACAAGGAGCACCTTCAACATTTCAGTTCGAAGTATTGTGGATTTAACCACTATACAGCTTCAATCTAATTCATATACCAAAACGCTTGATTCAGTTAATTTCGCTAGTTCTCATTTCATTCAACTTAAACAATTGCTTGTTTAAATATCATGTTATGAGCTAAACAATTATTTCAGACTCAAATTTGCCAATCTGTTAATGAATAAACATGCCTTCGTCAGGTCATGCTTAATACCGTGATACTTAAATCACAGAACTTAATAAATC
>NZ_SLVJ01000052.1:0-1594 GCF_004345325.1 Acinetobacter calcoaceticus | reverse complement strand
AGATATGGTGGGTCTGACGAGACTTGAACTTGTGACCCCACGCTTATCAAGCGTGTGCTCTAACCAACTGAGCTACAGACCCTCAGATACATCTTCATGAAGAACAACTTGTTGTGGATTCTTACCAATCGTCAATTTTCGTTAAGGAGGTGATCCAGCCGCAGGTTCCCCTACGGCTACCTTGTTACGACTTCACCCCAGTCATCGGCCACACCGTGGTAAGCGGACTCCTTACGGTTATCCTACCTACTTCTGGTGCAACAAACTCCCATGGTGTGACGGGCGGTGTGTACAAGGCCCGGGAACGTATTCACCGCGGCATTCTGATCCGCGATTACTAGCGATTCCGACTTCATGGAGTCGAGTTGCAGACTCCAATCCGGACTACGATCGGCTTTTTGAGATTAGCATCATATCGCTATGTAGCAACCCTTTGTACCGACCATTGTAGCACGTGTGTAGCCCTGGCCGTAAGGGCCATGATGACTTGACGTCGTCCCCGCCTTCCTCCAGTTTGTCACTGGCAGTATCCTTAAAGTTCCCGACATTACTCGCTGGCAAATAAGGAAAAGGGTTGCGCTCGTTGCGGGACTTAACCCAACATCTCACGACACGAGCTGACGACAGCCATGCAGCACCTGTATGTAGATTCCCGAAGGCACCAATCCATCTCTGGAAAGTTTCTACTATGTCAAGGCCAGGTAAGGTTCTTCGCGTTGCATCGAATTAAACCACATGCTCCACCGCTTGTGCGGGCCCCCGTCAATTCATTTGAGTTTTAGTCTTGCGACCGTACTCCCCAGGCGGTCTACTTATCGCGTTAGCTGCGCCACTAAAGCCTCAAAGGCCCCAACGGCTAGTAGACATCGTTTACGGCATGGACTACCAGGGTATCTAATCCTGTTTGCTCCCCATGCTTTCGTACCTCAGCGTCAGTATTAGGCCAGATGGCTGCCTTCGCCATCGGTATTCCTCCAGATCTCTACGCATTTCACCGCTACACCTGGAATTCTACCATCCTCTCCCATACTCTAGCTAACCAGTATCGTATGCAATTCCCAAGTTGAGCTCGGGGATTTCACATCCGACTTAATTAGCCGCCTACGCACGCTTTACGCCCAGTAAATCCGATTAACGCTTGCACCCTCTGTATTACCGCGGCTGCTGGCACAGAGTTAGCCGGTGCTTATTCTGCGAGTAACGTCCACTCACTATAGGTATTATCTATAGGAGCCTCCTCCTCGCTTAAAGTGCTTTACAACCATAAGGCCTTCTTCACACACGCGGCATGGCTGGATCAGGGTTCCCCCCATTGTCCAATATTCCCCACTGCTGCCTCCCGTAGGAGTCTGGGCCGTGTCTCAGTCCCAGTGTGGCGGATCATCCTCTCAGACCCGCTACAGATCGTCGCCTTGGTAGGCCTTTACCCTACCAACTAGCTAATCCGACTTAGGCTCATCTATTAGCGCAAGGTCACAAGTGATCCCCTGCTTTCCCCCGTAGGGCGTATGCGGTATTAGCGCTCCTTTCGAAACGTTGTCCCCCACTAATAGGCAGATTCCTAAGTATTACTCACCCGTCCGCCGCTGTATCC
>NZ_SLVJ01000051.1 GCF_004345325.1 Acinetobacter calcoaceticus | reverse complement strand
GGCATCGAAAGGTTAGATATTCTTCTCAGATATATCTTTCGGGTCGCAAAGATTCCCCCACTATAGTTGCAAACTTAGTGGTGGGAGTATGTCAACTCGCATTGACTATGGCAAAATTCCATTCAAATGCAGATCAGAAAATGAAGACGCAAGTTACAGCTGCTTGATCTGGCTTGACTTGGGGGGAGGGATAGATCGCTAGAGCTTGCTGGGAATTGGGTTTAGCGGTCATGAAAGGCTACAACATACAAGAAAAGTGTAGATTTAACCGAGATTAAAACGCCGATGTTGGGGCAGTTTGCTATAATCAAGCGCTCACTGAATTAGCCTCTAGGTCACCTATGTCCAAGCCATATTTAATCGCACCCTCAATATTATCTGCAGATTTTGCTCGTTTGGGCGAAGATGTAGCAAAGGTACTTGCTGCTGGTGCAGATGTTGTTCATTTTGATGTGATGGATAATCACTATGTCCCGAACCTGACTTTCGGTGCACATATCTGTACAGCGTTGAAAAAATATGGCATCAAAGCACCAATCGATGTGCATTTGATGGTGAGCCCAGTGGATCGTATGATCGGTGACTTCATTGATGCGGGTGCTGATATTATTACCTTTCATCCTGAAGCCAGCCACCATATTGACCGTTCATTGCAATTGATTAAAGCAGGCGGTGCCAAAGCAGGCTTGGTGTTTAATCCCGCCACGCCGTTGCATTATCTTGAATATGTTATGGATAAGGTTGATCAAATCTTGATTATGAGTGTCAACCCAGGTTTTGGTGGACAGAAATTTATCCCCGGTACTTTAGATAAGTTGCGCCAAGCACGTCAAATGATTGATGCATCAGGTTTGGACATTCGCTTAGAAGTCGATGGTGGTGTAGGCCCTGCCAATATTCGTGAGATCGCTGAGGCGGGTGCAGATATGTTTGTTGCAGGATCAGCCATCTTTAATCAACCCGATTATAAAGTGGTGATTGAGCAGATGCGTGCTGAATTGGCAAAAGTGGGTGCAAGCGAGGTTTAACATCTCACACCTCACAACTCATTACACACCTCTCCTCAAACAGGAGAGGTTTTTTTGTGGATAACTTTGATGATAACTGTGTGGGTAACTGTGTTTATAACCATATGGATAAGATGGGTATAGATTAACCAGATTGAGAACAAGAGCTTAGATCATGGTTTAACCAGCTATGCCAAATGGGTAGCAATCAATCTAAGTTTAGTTATGTAATATGTTTAAAAGCTCAAGCACTTGTTATGAATAAAAGGTGTTTTTAAGCGCAATTTAGGCAGCAATGATTGTCAATCGTGCAATATTTGACTATGCTTGCCAAATTCATAACAACTTCATTTAGTGACCAGGTTCATAGATCCGTGTTGACTCAACTTTGCAAACAGGCGTGGTTTATCTGTCTTATGACTTTTGTCATAGGCTGGAGTGGCATGTCTAATGCGTTCAGTCAGTCAATGCATGGATCAAATCCTGCATCTGCGGTAATGCAAATGCAGCACACGAACCATCAAGAACCACTGTCGCAGTCATCTACAGCGCAAAGCGCCAGCCCAGATCCACATTGTATGCAAATGGACACGGCACAACAGGCCGATCCAACGACACATCAGCAGCCTAGCTTGAGTTGCCAAAGTTCATCTATGGATGCGGCGATGACGCAAGGGCATTGTGATCACTGTAATATGTCTTTATGCCAATCCGCAGCTGCCTGGATTCATCCGAGTGTTACTGCTCTTGATATCCGCGCAATCACAGCGATGCCTGTACGCATAATGAGCGATTATTCAGCCCAACATTTGGCGGGTTATTGGCAACAAATTCTACGTCCTCCCAAAGCTTAATCTTGATTTAAAAACATTTTATTTTTTTAAATTTAAAGGTTAAGTCATGTCTATTTTAATGAAAAAACTCAGCCCCCATGTTGTGGTGGCGATCTGTATGCTGTCTTCATCTTGGAGTTATGGCGCGGTACGTGAATACCAATTGACCATTGAGGAAAACATGGTCAATGTGACGGGGAAACCGCTAAAACGTATCACGGTCAATGGCCAATTTCCTGCACCTTTGCTGGAGTTCGAAGAAGGTGATGAGGCGGTGATTCGAGTACGCAATCATCTCAATAAACAGGACTCTTCAGTCCATTGGCATGGCTTATTGTTGCCTGGGCTGATGGATGGGGTACCTGGCTTTAACCAATATCAAGGCATCAAGCCGCAAAGTGAATTTATTTATCGCTTTAAAGTCCGTCAGAACGGAACCTATTGGTATCACGCCCATTCCAAAGGCCAAGAACAAGATGGGCTCTATGGATCTTTGGTGATTTATCCCAAAGGCAAAATGCCCTTGGTTGAGCATGAAAAAGCGCAGCAAGACTATGTGGTGATGCTGTCTGATTTTCATGAATCCAGCAGTGATCAGATCATGAAAAACTTGAAGCAATCCGCAGAGTATTATCAGACCCGCCGTGAAACGGTGTTTGATGCATGGAAACAAGTTCAACAAGATGGACTGAAAGCCACATGGCAACAGCGTCGAATGTGGAACCAAATGCGTATGGCCAGAACTGACATGTCCGATGTAACGGGTTATACCTTTTTGGTGAATGGTAACACCCCTCAACAAAACTGGACGGGGGTGTTTAAGCCGAATGAGAAAGTACGCTTACGTTTTATCAATGCCTCAGCCATGTCATTTTTTGATGTCAATATTCCAAATTTAAAAATGACTGTGATTGCAGCCGATGGACAAGCAGTCAAACCAGTATTGGTGGATGAGTTCCGTATTGGTACAGCTGAAACCTATGATGTGATCGTGGAGCCTAAAGCTGAGCGTTATCAAATCCAAGCTGAATCGATCGATCGGACGGGGTTTGCGATTGGAAGTATTCAAAATCAAGCCTTGCCGCATAACAACACAATCCAAATCCCACCCGCCCGACCACGGGCAGTATTGACCATGGCAGATATGGGCCATGGTGGTGGCGGTGATCGTCGTGGTGGACATGCAGGCATGGACCATTCACAGATGCAGGCTGTTGATACAAGTGATCATTCTCAAATGCAGGCTGTAGATACAAGTGACCATTCTAAGATGCAAGGGATGGATCATTCTAAGATGCAGGGGATGGATCATTCCAAAATGCAGGCTCAAGCGCAAAAGCCAGCAACGACAATGCAAGCCAATAGCAAACAGACCGTGTTGGGGTGGGCCAATGCTTCTACGCCAGCAGGGCATAAAGCCTTGCAATATAGTGATTTGAAGTCACTTACACCACAAAAAGACAATCGCCCAGCGGAGCGTGAAATCGAAGTCCGTTTGGGGGGCACGATGGAGCGCTATATCTGGACCATCAATGGCAAGAAATTTACCGAAGTGGAGCCCTTGCAAGTCAAATATGGTGAACGTATACGCTTGAAGTTTATTAATGACAGCATGATGGCGCATCCGATGCATCTACATGGCATGTTTATGCAACTGGAAAATGGTCAAAACAGTGAAGACTTGCCGAATAAACATACTTTGGTGGTGCCACCAGGTAAAACGGTGACGGCGTTGCTGACCGCAGATGAAATCGGTGAATGGGCAATTCATTGTCACCTGCTGTATCACATGAGTGCGGGCATGATGAGCAAACTCATCGTGGCGAAAGTTGATGAAAGTACACCGAAATCTCAGGTTAAATCGCAACTTGTACCCGTACAGCAAGGAGCTCAACATGCGCATCATTAATCGTCAGCTTGGCTTGGGACTAAGTGCTTTATTGCTTGCTAATATCGCAGCAGCTGAATCCGTCGGGGAAACAGCATTTGATCATGCCGCACATTTAAAAGAGCATGGTGGACAGATTTATCAACTCACCACTTTGGATGCCAAATGGGTACGTAATGAAGCGGGTCAAGGCGCATTGCAATCCGAGTGGGAAAGCTGGATCGGCAGTGATGAAAACAAAGTCTTCCTCAAAGGACATGCTGAAAAAGCCGAGTCCGAAGAGGCCAGTTTTGGAATTTCAGCCTTATATAGCCGCAATGTTGCCGATTATTGGGATGTCCAAGGTGGTGTACGCTATCGCTATGACAAAAATAAGCCTACAGATAAAGCGCGTTATGATGCTGTGGTCGGTTTATATGGTATGGCACCCTATTACTTTGAAACTGAAGCCTATCTCTATGTGGGGCAAGATGATCAGCTGTCATTGAGTATAGAAACGGAGCGCGATATCTTGTTTACGCAAAAGCTGATTATGCAGCCTTATCTGCAAATGGATTTACTCATGAATGATGAGTCCAAATATGCCAAAAAGACGGGCTTGAGTCATATTGCGATGGGGATTGAAACTCGCTATGAGATCAGCAAGAAGTTTATGCCCTTTGTTGATGTTTCTTATCAGTACAATCGCGGCAATGAGCAGACCCTTTGGCAGGATGGATCATCCTCAGATCAGTCTTGGGTCTATGGCGCGGGCTTAAGAGTCAAGTTTTAACCCTTAAACAAATCGAAGCTTGGGTTTACTACTCGCGAATATACGGGCAGCCTAAAATGCAATGTGAATCCGTTCAGATTGCATTTTTAATCCTGCTTGGGGGTAAATGCCAGTGGTATGCAAGTTTTCTGTAAAAATTCTAGATAATCAGCTATATTAAGCGATATTCAGGAGGACGACCTCCCCCGATATCGGGCACATGCTTAGGACGACCTAACTCACAACACATGGAGGAAGGGCATCATGGCCTGGATCGCACTTATATTTGCTGGACTCTTCGAAATCGTTTGGGCTTACTCGATGAAACTCTCTGAGGGGTTTACTCGAATAACGCCTAGCATAATCACCATCATTTTTATGATTTTAAGCTTTGTCTTGCTGGCTTATGCCATGAAAACCTTACCGCTTGGTACTGCTTATACCATCTGGACTGGCATCGGTGCAGTGGGTTCATTTATCGTGGGTATCGTCATTTTAGGTGAACCTGCATCGGCGATGCGGATGCTGGCAGCGGTATTGATTATTTCGGGTCTGCTGCTGATGAAGTTGTCTTCATCGTAAGCAATACAAGTTCTTCAATAGAGCATAATGAATGCGGTACACATCTAAAAATACCGCATAGATATTGATGCTCTTAGGTCAATCGCTATAATCAAGCACACAATTTAAAACTGAGCTTGCTCTCAGGAGATGTAGATGAAACTTGCATTGACTCAAATGTCATCTCCTGTCGGCAACCTCAGGCTCTATGCTCATGAACATGCCCTAGTTGCCGTACTCTGGGAAAATGAAGATCCCAAACGAGTGCGTTTGGCTGAGTGTTATGAGACATCTGAGCACCCGATTTTGCTTGAAACTCAGCGTCAATTAAATCAATACTTTGCTGGCGAAAGAACTGTATTTGAACTGGAATTGGATCTACAAGGAACCGAATTTCAACTGCAAGTTTGGCAAGCCTTAGCCAAAATTCCCTATGGGGAAATCAGAAGCTATAAACAGATCGCGCAGGTGATTGGTCGTGAAAAAGCAGTCCGTGCAGTCGGCGCTGCCAATGGCAAGAATCCAATCTCGATCATCATCCCATGCCATCGTGTCGTCGGTAGTAATGGCCAATTGGTCGGTTTCGCTGGTGGCTTAGGCCATAAGCAAACTTTACTCAGCTTTGAACAAAATTAAGAGCGCATTCTCGCTCTTTTAAGGGCGAGTTAGCTCTTTTTTAGGGACACGGATTTTTTAGCATTTTTTTCTGATGTTGGTGTTCTCTGGTTCTCAATATACTTCTTAACAACCTCTAAAC
>NZ_SLVJ01000050.1 GCF_004345325.1 Acinetobacter calcoaceticus | reverse complement strand
TTTATGTCCTTTAATTGAGAGCAAATGTCCGTTTATACAAGAGCAAATGTCCGTTTATACAAGAGCAAATGTCCGTTTATACAAGAGCAAATGTCCGTTTATAGAGTCTAAAATCCTTGCTAGGCTTATGTTTCAGAGTACTTAAAAGCATTTAAAAGCTTTAAAAATAATTAAAAGCCTTTCCGCAGGGGAGTAGTAACTGCCCTAGGTACTCGCTAAAGCTCGTACTCTATTGAAGCTCGTTCCTCGCTTCGAGGGCAGTTTTTAGTTAATCTATTTGTGAAATCTAGAAGCAAAAACAAGAATGGATTCGCTTCGCTCATAAGCTTTTTTACTCGCTTACGCTCGATCATGAATCAAAGGTTATACCATCGCTTTGCTCGGTTAATCTCGTTTAGTTTCAAAAGGAATTTTTGTAATCAGAGAAAAGGCTTCAACGAAATTTTAATATTGCTCAATCGCTCGTAGACACTCGCTCGGTTCTTATTGCACTAATTAAAATATCTAATCAAAATTGTGGAACATTGCTTAAGTATTAAGTGTGAAACGTGATAAATCCATAAAAAAGCCCCAATCATTAAGATGGGGCTTTTTAATACACATTAAGCAACTGATTTAAAACGGATTACACAAGACATTTCGCATAAGATGTATTATGTTAATTGTAGAAAAATTAATTATTTGGGAAAATGTATGTCGACCGTTTATATAGATTCTTTAAATACCTTTTGCCAAAAATATTTTATAGATAGGGGAGTTCCTTTAAGTCCCCAAGACAAACTGTTAATAAAACATAGAAAAACGAATGTAGATTCAGAAATTTTTGAAAATTTAATGCTATATGATTCGGTGAATTTCAAAGTTTATGGTGAAAATGTACCTTTAGCTTACTTAACTACTGCATTGGGAGTAAAAGGAGTTGAAAGACTCATAGAGAGACAAGCAATAAGTTTCACGTTGTGGACACCGAACATCATGATGGGAGTTGATAATATCGATGGGCTAGTCCCTATTATGCATGGCAGAATTAACTCACCAGCTCACTGTGATCCCGAGGAATCCACTACTATTGGTCTTAATTTCATGGCCAATAAACTATCATGTAAGCAAATCAAAACTCTAACTTACAAAATTAGAGACTCTTATGTAATACCTAAAGAAGGTCTTGAAAGTGATGCGGCGGCTGTAGCCTTATCGGCATATAAGAAAAACAAGTTCAAGCTTCTAGGTTTTGATACAACAGATCTTGATATATATAATCTGAATAAAGACCAAAAAACCAAACTCTTAAATTGTGCAACCACTTGTTTAGATTATAAATTTTTAATCAGTCAAAACTTTATAAGTCATACAAATAAAAAACTTAATCTTTTATTTGAAGATTCTTTTAATTCGATTACACAAAATACGGTTCGAGATTATTATTCAAAAATAACAACTATAGAAAATTTTCCTGACCTATTTACTCTAGCTAAAGATCTAAAAGATCCTTTAAAAGATATAGCTGTTTTAAGAGATAAGCAAAATATTAAAAAATTCAGACAATGGATTACTGAATCTATGGAAACATCTGATTTAAAAGAAATTACAAAGTTGTATATCGATGAAATTCAAAATGCTAAAGGTTTCTTTCAAACAAAAAAAGGAAAAGTATCAAAATCATTCTTCATGTGGAGTGTGGGTGCTGGTTTAGGCTCATTTATTGGACCAGAAGGTGCACTAATTGGAGGTGCGCTAGGAGCTGCTGTATCTCCTCTAACGAGTGTAGGTTTAGATATGTTGGATGAATATATGATTAACGAGATGACTAAAGGCTGGACACCTAGAATGTTCTTTGATGAATTAAGAAGCCTTGAGAAAAATGATAATTCCTGTTCCATTTAACATAATGGCGCTTATGCGAAATTTAGCTGTTAGAAACCATTTATTACATCAAAAGTAATGAAAAAGTAAAGAATTTGCTTTATATTATCTTTACTTTAATGGTTTTTGAGTGAGGAAAATCATGTCCGCAGTCAATTTCAATATGCGCTTAGAAGCAGAGTTAAAAGAACAAGTCACGCCTATTTTGGAAGACTACGGTTTGACTATGCCCCAAGCATTTAAACTGTTCTTGAATCAAATCGTTAAAACTAAAGCGATTCCTTTATCTTTTGACTATGCACGAGAAACTGCTTTAACGCCTAAAGCAGCAGCCAAGTTACTTCAATCTTTAAAAGAGATTGAAAATGGTGAATACACTGAGTACGAAACGGTAGAAGGAGCGATTAAAGCTATGTCGGAAGAAGCACATGGCTAAACGAAAGATTATCGTAACCAGTTCTTTTAAACGGGATATTAAAAGACGTTATTTAGAACTGGTAACGGCTGAATGGGCAGAGGTATTAGATTGTTTAGTCGCAAATAATCCTTTGCCTGAAAAGTATTTAGATCATCCCTTGAAGGGTGGTGCAGAGTTTAAGAATTGTCGTGATTGTCATGTGAAGCCTGATTTAGTCTTGATCTATAGGCTTGTTGGTGACGATATTTTAGAACTGCATCAGTTGGATAGCCATTCCGAAATTTTTGGATGACTATCGCTCGATGCTTTGAAAGATGGCTTTAGCCATGTTTCAAAGTCGGGCAACTTTGCGCTTGCTGTAATTTGATTTGTAATGATAAAAACCAAGCAAAGTACCGATCATCTAGTATTTTTTAGGGTCAATTCGACACCAGTCATAAGTTTTATTTTTTACGTTATTTGGCTCAAATGAATAGCATTTCTTAGTCATAATTCTGACTAGCGTTTCACCATCACTTTCTCTAATTTGTAGAGGATATTTTTTAAGTACAGCCATATCAGCTCTACGTTCATCAATTTCATCTTTGTTTGGCACATATAAGAATATTGCCAAAATGAATATAACCATCACAACAACAAACGTACTGGCAAAAAGGATGATGAATTTTAAGTTGAGCCTGTTTGTAGCTTCATTTAATTCTTGAATACTATTGTTTAATGCGCCTATATGCTTCTTATTTGCGTTTTCTAGCGATTTTTCAGCATGATTGAGCACTCCGCTAGCGACTTGGTTGTAAAACGTCTCTAATCGCTTGTTATCGTCTGCTATGGCTTCTCGGTATTCTTTCATGGATGCCAATAAAATATAGAGCTGGTCATCTAGGTCGTTTTGGTTGCTCATCGGTACATTCCGCCCTGATCTAAGTCTTGTGATGCCTTGCGGTTGGCTCGCTCGGCTTGTTGTTGCTCTAGTTTTTGCTGTCGTTGTATTTCGGCTTGGCGTTCTTGTTCTAGGCGTTTGGCTTCTTGGTTTTTCTGCCATTGCTCGAAGCCTTGCTCGGCACGTTTTAAACCGTGCTGTAAAACGCTATCTGTGTGCTGTTGCTGTTGATTGAGGTGTTTGGCGTTATGTTGGGTCACATTGTCATTAAAACGGCTGATTTGCGTATCTATGCCTTGTCTGCGTAATTGGGTGACTTTAGTGCCTTCATGGATGGTGGCTTGTAGTCCGTTGTTCTGATCGGCATAACTGCGGTGGTCTATTTTTTCTCGGTAGCCTGCTCGTTCCAATGCACGATTAGCAAGGTCTGCCCATGTTCCCCGAATGTATTTAATATCCTCTTGGGTTGTACCCATCTCTAGGCTTTTTCTTTTGGTGTTGCTTAACTCAATATCTGCCTTGGTGGTCAGAATCAATTTGTTGTCAGCGTCTAATTCAGCTTTTCGGGTGGTGAGCATGATATGGGCATGATGGTTTTTATCATTACCGCCTTTACTGGGTTCGTGGATGGCAATATCTGCGATCACGCCATAGTGGTCAACTAAGGATCGTGCAAAGTCTTTTGCCAAGTCCTTACGTTGATCAGCGTCTAATTCATCAGGTAGGGCAATCACCCATTCTCTAGCGGTTCGAGCATCTTTGCGGTTCTCTGATTTTTCAGCCAAGTTCCATAATTCGCTACGGTCAATCTGAATATCTAAATTAGAGATAATTTCAGAATGGGCGACACCGTCCTTTCTCGTAAAGTCATGCGTCAACCCTGTACGCTCATCTTTTAATTTTTCCCCTGTACGATAAGCCATAGATGCAACCGCAGTTCGTCCCGAACTTCGGTTAACCGTTTTAGTGGAACAATGATAAATTGCCATGCAGTCGCCTTGGGGTGCTTTTGCTTTTGGGGTTAAGGGGACACCCCTTACGCAAACTTTGACTTGGATGAAATCCAAGTCGTAAGTGCGCATTTCATGAAAAACACGATAGCATATTACCCGCTTGAATTTCAATTCATAGGGTCTTATGCTTGAGTGGTTTTCTATATCCCGAAATTAACCGTTATGACTAAATCTGCTGAAAATATCGAAAAGAAAATCGAAGCCCAGTTAGAAAAGCTGAAACAGTTAAAAGCCCAAAAACAGGCTATCGAAGCAAGAGAAAAAACCAAGCAAAAGGAACAGGAAAGAAAGGACGATACTCGGCGTAAAATTTTGCTTGGTTCTTATTTAATTAAGAAAATGCAATCTAATGAAGCTAATAAAGAAAAAATACTCGCTGAACTCAACGAGTATTTAATTGAAGATAGAGATAGAAAATTATTCAATTTATAGTTTTTTATAAGGTATCAATTGTTTATCACCCTTAATATATAAAGGATGTTTAGGTTCACCTGATTTGTTAATAGTGATGCAGTATAAATCATCTTGATTTAGCAAATTAAGGACTTCTTTTGATCTGCCATTGTGGCAACCACTATCTCCCCAACAAACAACAACTTTTTCGACTTTATTTTTTAATTCTAGTATGTATTTATTGTTTTCAGAACCTATAGGACTATCTGATTGCATCATGTCAGAGGGATTCGTTGCTCTATAGGCAAATAAGTTCATCATATAAAAGCCACCGAACCCCCATAACTTAGAGAAATTAATACAGCGTGAAATCGTTCTGTCATCTTCTACATGATCAGCAGTTGATGGATTTAAAGCAATAAAACCTATAAGAGGCTTTTTCTCATCCCAAATACGAGATAAGGAATACCTGTACTGGCGACATTCAGAAAGGACAGCATCTTTTTTCATGGTTTAAATCCCACTTTTTCTAAAATTGGATAGAGTTCTCTAAATTTTTCAGGTTGTAAAAGCATATCCGCAATACGGATAGAAAATTGTTGGTAGCTTTCCGTGCCCTGAGAATATTTTCCCATTTCGGGCATTTCAGACATTTTATTGGCAAATAAATGGCGTTGGGAATCGGTCATTTTGACAAAAAAGTCGGGAGTATTTGGGTCACGTTTAGCTTCAATTTTTGGTTGTTGCTTCTGTTTTAACTTGAATGAAAATCCCGAAATTAAACGCCCTTTTTTATGCTGTTCATACGTTACGGTAATATCTGTATGTTCATTGATCTGCTTAATAGACGGCTCTAGTACACGCTTTTTAAAGTCACTCATAGCAGTGTACTCATTTTCTAAAAGGCCTAGTCTATTTCTAAAATCGCTAAGTTCTAGTTGTGGAACTTTTCCAACTTCACGCCAAGCGATCAGCAATTCATAAAGCCTAGTGGCATATTTACTGGTTAGGTGAGCAACTTGTTTAGCTTCGTATTTTGTAAAATGTTCTTCCAGTCGAGTGATTAAAGGCACTACATCAGGGGCAAAAGTAATTTCTAACAATGCTAGGTCATCTACATAAAATATACGGCTTACCCAGCGAGATCGAACAATACCAACTTTTCCTGTTTTTTTATATTCGGCTGTATAACTAAATTGACGATTAAACAGGTTGTTTACAGCTTCTCTTAATGCCTTATATGAGGCATCCGCGGATACATTGAATAACTTGGCATAGTCACTAGCATGTATTTCTAATTTGCTGTCAGCAGTGATTCCCTGTCCTGATTCTCTAGCATTAATGATAGCTAGCATGATCAAACGCTGTTCCGTTAGCTCTAGGTTGTAACTGGCATTTATTAGAGCATTATCTTTCACGACTAAACTATTTTTCATAAGAAGAACTTATTATTATCTAATTAAGGGACAATGTAATCCAATATCTTTTTAAGGTCAATATTTTTTATGTCCTTTAATTGAGAGCAAATGTCCGTTTATACAAGAGCAAATGTCCGTTTATACAAGAGCAAATGTCCGTTTATACAAGAGCAAATGTC
>NZ_SLVJ01000049.1 GCF_004345325.1 Acinetobacter calcoaceticus | reverse complement strand
TTAAAAATATGGCGACTCAGTTGGAAAAAACGATAGATGAGGCGCTAGATTTGGTATTTAAGACAATGTAGCCTAAATTTCAAATCTGGCTATATGAATCACTTGAGCAAGATGAAGGTCTAGATTCCAAATCTCCATACCCGTAAATCGTACATTTCCACGTTTGATATACATTGCTAATCCTGTTTTCAAATGAGTTCAAATTCATTTTTGAGGTAAATATTGATTAAGCTTTCATTTACCCAACCTCATGTCATTACGTAACAGCAGCGTTTTTATTAAAACAGAGAAATATTACAATTAAAAATTTTCAGTTCTGCTTGGATATGCCAACCGCCCATTTCTTTAGCATTTTAGAAATGGGCCAGTTCTTATATTTAGCTTTACTAAATTAACAGGCCCTATAAAGCGAATCAATATTCAGCAAATCAGTAGCAACCTATACTCACCAATGTTTTCAGCAGGAGCCCTATGCACACAAGGAAATACCTGTTGCGTTGGGTGATCAACCGCCAGACGCCAAAGATGCCCTGAGCCTAGGTTCACAGGTTTTGAATCAGGTTTAGGCTGATAGTGCAGATCAAAGAAATATTCTGCTAAGAATGTTTCAAACTCAGCCTCTGGGCCGTCATGTAATTTTCTGAGTTTTTCTCTAATTTCAGGAATCAAAATCTTTTGCTCAACCTGATCATGCGGCAGGATCTCACTTGCAGGACCATGATAAGTACACAAAAAAGTATCGGTTTCGATCGGTGAGCGATCAACATGAAAGGAATATACATCTGTTGCTATAAAATCTAGCTCATCATCTCGTTCATAGCTTTTCAGTAAATTAAGCGAGGGTGAGGCACCGAAATCAGTTAATAGCTGTATATCCCTTAAAATAATCTCTCTGGCCAGATGACCTTGTTCCGACAGTTGCAGTGCCAAAAGATCATCAACAGAAACTTCGGTAATATTCTCTATTAACTCAAGTTTAGCCATAATCTCTTTAAAATCACCCACCAAGTTTCTATGCCAGCAAAGGGCATTCATATCGCCTTGAAAACTGGTATTTACAAGTTCAGGGAAAGACGTAACTACGCCAATTTGTGTGTTGTCAGAAAATCTATTCTTCATATGCGAATTAAATTAAAAACCCTATCTAATGATATACCCTCAGCTTTATATAAATGACCACTAGTTAAGCTTTACGATTTTTTTGATGTAAATTTAATCATGTGGTCGGTATATCAAAGGCAAAATTGCACATCGCCACATTAATTGATTTTGGGCTGCTAAAATTCAATGTAACCCTCTATAATCATTAGAAAATAAAGCTTTAGTAATGTTGATCACATTCAGATAGCGCATATGTCGCGTTCAGATTGACTTTCAACTTTACTTGGTTTTCGTACTCTTGATGATTAAGTGATAAAGTTTCTATGCAAAATTTAATTCGAATTGGTATCGCAGGTTACGGCAATCTAGGCCGTGGTGTTGAAACCGCAGTTCATAAAAATCCTGATATGCAATTGGTAGGTATTTTTACTCGTCGCTCACCAGACCTTGTTAAGCCTTGCTTTGCAGAAACGCAAGTGTTTAGCCTGGATGCATTGTTAAATGACTTTAGCGATAAAATTGATGTGTTGATTCTCTGTGGTGGTTCAAAAGATGATTTACCACAACAAGGACCAATCTTCGCAAGTAAATTTAATACTGTAGACAGTTTTGACACCCATGCGCGCATTCCAGATTATTATGCAGCAGTAGATGCACCAGCAACAGAAAACAAGAAAACTGCTTTAATTTCTATAGGTTGGGACCCTGGTATGTTCTCAATCAATCGTCTATTCGGCGAAGCATTATTGCCTGATGGCGAAACCTATACTTTTTGGGGTAAGGGTTTGAGCCAAGGACATTCGGATGCTGTACGCCGCGTTGATGGGGTGAAAGCAGGGGTGCAATACACCATTCCTTCAACCGAAGCCATTGAACAAGTCCGCAGTGGCGCACGCCCTCAATTAAGCACCAAAGATAAGCATCATCGTGAATGCTATGTGGTGTTAGCAGACGGCGCTGATGCTGCAAATGTTGAACAAAGCATTGTAACGATGCCTGATTATTTTGCTGATTATAATACGACCGTGAATTTTATCAGTGAGGAAACACTCGCTCAGGATCACCAGTCTATGCCACATGGTGGTTTTGTGATTCGTAGTGGAAATACCAGCGATGATCAGTCACAGGTGATTGAGTTTTCATTAAAACTCAATAGTAATCCTGAGTTTACCGCCAGTGTATTGGTCGCTTATGCGCGTGCCTGCTATCGTCTCAATCAAAGTCAACAGTATGGTGCTAAAACAGCATTTGATGTTGCGCCTGGGTTACTTTCAATCAAGACGCCTGAGCAACTCCGTAAAGAACTACTTTAATATTAACGCTTGTATTTGTTTTAGTTCGTCACGGCTATTGGTGATGAATCTAAGCATCAACGCTGCTGGGTGCTTGAGGGCAGTTCCAGTAGCGTTCTAATTTCGGCATAACTTATATTATATTCATTAACAGATGCTTGACAGCATTGTCACTTGTTACATAAGTTGTCAGGCACAGCACCAACAATTGAAATCGGCTGCGGTAACGCAACTTGTGTAGGGTGCTGCCGCAGGAATGTTTTTAACATAAAATGAAGTTATGCGACTTCAGAATGACTTAATAAAATGAGAATTTCATGACTTCAAAAGAATCTTTAATAGCTGGCGGTGAGTTAATTGAAGCAATTGCTGATAATTTATTAATTAAAGATAATGACCTGTTAAAAGATATTCCAGTTTTGGGGACGGTACTAGGTGGTATTAATTTTTACACCACGTTGAAAGCAAAAATGTTTGAGAAAAAAGTATATACTTTTTTATATGAATTTAATCCAGAAGAACTAAATAGCTTCAAACAAACTATTAAAAAGAAAGACACTGAAGACCTAGGGTTTGAAGTCTTAAATGTTATTGATAATGTTGATAAAATAAATCAAATTCAAATGATTGCAAGAGCAACAAAGCAATATATTTCATATTTAGAAGAAGGAAAAGACACAAAGTATATTTTTGATCATAATATTCATATTATTAGACAGCTAGATGATTATATTTTATCAGGATTACATGCTATTTATGGCGATAAGCCAGTAAATAGAATTAGAGCTGTGGATCAAGCTTTATTTAACTTAGGTCTCCTTCAACAGAAACAAGAGCTTTCTTATGCTGGAGCTGAAATTTCACCAGGTTTATCCTTTGAATCCTCAACAGAGGGTGCTTGCTTTTATAAAAATATTGTTTGTGGTGATTAAAATAAACTAGCAAAAAAAAGTCCACTATATCAAATAGTGGACTCTAGTCCCAAATTCGGGACTTTTATACTTTATAGGGGCGTTAAAACTGATGATCCTCAACGCTCAGATTTTCTGTAACCACACTCAACCCACGTAAAAACAATTCTAGACAATCTGAGAGTCGGGTAGTAATGAAGATTTTGCTGATATTTTAAGCAATATTGAAATTCGGCTGAATCTTCAGTATTAGCCGAAGCTTGAGTAAGGATCAGGACAAACGAGTCTGGTAGAGCAGTAGATCTCAATCGCTAAGGTTCAATATAGAAACCAGTAGTTAAACCAGATGTTGCTCAGGCTACCGTTTGGATTTGATGTTGCATAGATGTTAGGTCTTAGTCTGGTTAATTAAATATCCAGATCAATGCGCCAAGTCATTGAGCCTAAATCACATAGATACTTATGGATAAAAGCCATGTTGCTAGAGCACCCAGATTCCAAATATTCTATTTAACATAATATACATTATGCGAAATCAATTTATAACTCCAAAATAGAAATGTCCGGCTCAAAATATCCTATTTAATGACTCTAGCTACACAGACAATTAAATGATGTTGCTCACTATGCATGAGTCTGCAAGGAATTAGACACGGGCTTATACGATGCTAAAGATATTTTTAAAGTCGTGGCCGTATGGTCTATGAATAGAAAATTTAACATTGATAAATGATTTAATGGCTGCTTCAAGTGATCTGCTATCTCTTGCATCAGCCACACATTAATGATGGATTCATCGTTGTCAGCATTCATCAATGCTGAAATCCCTACTCTAATGATCTTTTAAAGTGAGTCCAAAGTTATTGAGTTTTGAAAAATCGAAATGCTCATCAAAAATATGATAGATTTTTTTCTCGTTCCTTAAGTGTACCAAAGCACTAAAAAAGCAAGTTTCACACAACTGAACGTCATATTGCTCACCATCATGTTGACTTCCAATGCCCCAGCTCGCATTTAATCGGCCTGAATTGTTTTGAATTTTTCTATCACACACATCACATATCGGGTTCACTGTAAACTCAGTCGCAAATACTTTTTTAATTTCCATATATACGCTCCTTAAAACATGATGATTATTTATGTAAGACTTTATATTATAAGTAAATTTAACTCAAAAAATGGATTTATAATCGTGTTGAAAACCTAATCATTGCTTGCTTCAGATTGATGAGAACTGTACAGCGTTTGCTGTAAAAATGGGATAAACCACTTCTGCGGCAGCATATCTTCAGACTTTTTATGCCAATGCAAACTGACATCAAAGATGGGCAGATCGAATGGTAACTCAAAGGTACTCAGCCTTGGATCATCATTAAAATGATGTGCCAATTTCGCTGGTAGAGTCAGGATTAAATCTTGTTCAGTGAGTAATTGTTTAAATAGTCCTAAATGTGCCAATCTCAATTTAATTTTTCGCTTTAACCCCAATCTGTTTAACGCAATATCAATATGATTTTCATTGGGTGTAGATAATTCAATATGATTGTAATGTATATAATCATCCAAACTCAATTGTTGATATTGGTCTAATAATTTAATATGACAAAGACCGACATAATACTCTTGGAAGATTTTACAACTGTTGAGGCTTTTATCGACTATTAATTTATTCGATATTGCAACATCCACTCTGGCGGTGATTAACCAATCGGACATTTTAAGGTGATCTGTGCTGACGATCTCTATGCCTATATTTGGCGCTAGATGTTTGAGTTTAGATAAGATCGTGGGAATCGTTGATAAACCACTCAAATCTGTAATACCCACTTTAAAGCATTTATCACTCTTTTGTTGATCAAAGGCTTTAATATCATTGATGACATTTTCAATTTCACTCAGTGGATTATGCAGCTCTTCATAAAGTTTGACTGCATACAAAGTTGGTAACATTCCTTGTTTGGTGCGATTAAATAGTTGATCTTTAAATATATATCGCAACCTTGAAAGCCCATGACTGACCGAAGGTTGCGTGATGTTGAGCTTTAATGCTGCCAAACTGACACTCTGAGTATCATAAATAGTTACGAACACTTTGATTAAGTTGAGATCCACCATTGCTGATCACCTATCGCTTATATCAATTGAAGTTATTTGTTTTTATTGCATCATTTTTAAGTGTTGTGATTATTTTAAGAGCAAGTTATACACGCTGTCTATATCCAAACATATTTAATATCAATTTGAACTATAAAACATTGCATCATAAGATAATTTTAAAAGTCATTATTATTGACTCATTCTATTAAATCTCAATATTTTAAAATGAATAGCATTGGATGCATATTTAAACCACAACACAAACGTGTTCGTACACATATTTAAAATATATAAGGTGCGTCGCTATACGGATCATATTTTATAAAATGGAATTATTTAAGAAAGCATTCCAAATATAAATAATGATCTGCTTCATTATTTTCTTATTAAAATGGGTTTAGACGCAGATTCAGGCAATGCTTATTCATCATTTATCCAGAGGAAGGACACAATGCAAAATGTAGATGTAGTCGCGATTTTAGATAGAGCAGCGATGAACAAAAACCACATGATTTTAGTTTTCTGGTGTTCGCTGATTATGTTGTTTGATGGCTATGATATGGTCATTTATGGCTCATTACTCCCCCATCTCATGAATGATTGGCAACTCACGCCACAGAAAGCAGGTCTACTTGGATCTGCTTCTTTAATTGGAATGATGGTGGGTGCAGCAACACTGACTATGGCTGCAGATAAATTTGGACGAAAAAAAATTATTTTGACCTGTACTTCACTGTTTAGTGTAGCTGTGATCTTTAATATTTTTGCTTCTGACCCGATTAGTTTCTTTATCTGCCGCTTTTTTACCGGTGTGGGATTAGGTGGTGCGGTACCAATCATGGTCACCATGATCAAAGAAATGGCACCTTCCATGCACAGAAATAAACTCATCAATTTCATGTTGGCTTTTTATGGGCTTGGCGCGATTTTATCGGGTCTGGCTGGATTGTTTTTAATCCCTGTATTTGGTTGGGAATCGGTCTTTGTGCTTGCAGGCGTATCGATCTTGGTGATACCGCTATTAAATAAAACGTTCCCTGAATCAGTGAGTTTTTTAATCCAAAAAGATCGGCAGGAAGAAGTGGTTGATAGCCTAAAACAACTCAACCCCACCCATCTGCATCAACCCGATATGATGTGTGCTGAGAAAATCGGAGGCTTAAACTTGGTAAACTACACATACTCATCAGGAGTTTACCATGAGCAAAAAACATCAGAGTTATACAAC
>NZ_SLVJ01000048.1 GCF_004345325.1 Acinetobacter calcoaceticus | reverse complement strand
ACTTTTTCACGTAAATCCACTGAGTAAATTTTAGGCATAATGGGCATGAACTCGAAATTTTAGATATTGTATCCCAAGTTTGGCATTTAGCTATAAAGTGTATTGGCATATTGATCACCCAAATGGATGACTTCAATATCGTTTACTTTCGATAAGATATCGCCCAACGTTAAGTCTTCAGTCGAATCCCAAATCAGGGTGTCTGTACCACCACCACCACCAGTGATCGAGTTGAAGTTACTGTCTTGAATGATAAGGGAATCATTTCCATTTCCGCCAATAAGATCAGTCGCACCATCACGACCATCCAAAGTCGTCACCCCGTCGCTTGCTATCAATACACCTGCTCCAGAGAGATATTCAGCCGTTGGCGATAATGCATCACTTTCTGCACGTAAGGTGCCTTCAGCGCCTGCACGCAAGCTGCCATCAGCGTTAAAAACTGACACCTTAATATCTGAATTTGTAGGGTTTCGAATATAATCAGTCGTTTGATATTGTGTCCAAGTGACGGCATATCCACCATCTTTTAACGCCACAACCTCTGGAATTAAATCGACGGTTCCATCTGGACTAGAAATAATTAATTGCTCAGTTCCAACTTTATTTCCAACCGCATCATAAAGTTGACTATACATTGCGCTCTTGGTAACTGAGGTCATTTTGACCCAGACCACCACATAACCACCTTGTTCAAGTGCAGCACCATGATGATTACCGGTATTCATGGTTTTAAAGCCCGCACCATTGACACCATCAGTACTTGTATTCACCTGTTGCTCGGTTGTTTGTAGGGCTTCAATTTTATTCGTGGCATTATCAAACTTAAAACGGCGACTATAAATGTTGAATCCATCCATTGTCCCTTGGGGTATACTCGCTGTAGCTGTATCGAAATTCGATACCCAAAGACTTACAAATGAACCCTCTTTTAAAGCCAAGCTTAGCGCACCAAATTGATATCCCGTTGTATGAGTATTAATTTTCATACTATCAAGTAATACTGATGAGAATTGCCCATTTTGATCTTTAACATAATCATATACTTTTAAATTTTGATTATTTATAGTATGTAGCCCATCAATTGGGTTGATTTTATGCTGCTGATAATGAAGTAGATATTTACTCCCCCCCATACCCACAGCACTCAGACCATCTACTCTAGAAGAATAGAGAACCTGATTTTCTCCACCAACTGGTGGTTTAATCCCAAGATTGATGTTTGATCCCTGTCTATATTCTGGAGTAGACGTTAGAAGTTGTTCAGGTGCAGTTCCTGAGGCTTGATCTGAATTAACTGCATAAATACCATCATTAAAGTAAAAAATATTTACTATGCCATTGTTGGTTTGTGCAGACTCTAGATTTCCGATCGTGTACGCTGCATTTTCAGTGTGGGTTACCTCAAAGACCTTGACACTATTACGAGTTCCTGAGTAATCATAATTAGCGATTTCAACTTGAGCAAGTTTCATTCCATGCCCATCAGTAGAATAATATAAGTTAAAGGTACCATTTTCCCCTAAAATCACATCATACTGCTGTTTACTTAGATTACTAGATGCAACGTTATAATCACCAGAACCCGTGGCATCTTTATAACCTTCATTCCGACCTGTAGTGCCTGTGAGATTAACTAACTCTCCAACAGCATTGCCCTGTTGATCGTAATGTTGCATCACGATATCGAAGCGGTTATTTGTTTGTTTCTGAGCCCAGAATAACAAATACTCCCCATTATCTAATGCCAGTACTTTGGAATTTATATCATTTAAGAGTACGTTCGGTACAACCACCTCTTTGGGTCCAACAACGGTGATTGGGTCCTTAGTCGAGGTTTGGCCACCAGTACTACCATCTGCTGGCAACGCTGAACTTTGTACCGTATAACTTCCTACAGCTAAGCTACTTCCCCAATTGCTCAGATTGAGCTTCCAAGTATTATTGCTTGGATCTAGTTCTAAACCGCCTACGGCTTTAGCACCTAAAGCACTGCTAAATGTTTGTACCAAAGTACCGACGCTATCATAAATCTTGACCACTAAGTGCTCTCCCAAGCCCAACTTAGCCGTCCCAGTCAATATTGGTTTTTGTGACATAGCATCTGGCGTTGGACCCGTGTCAATGGTCACATCTTGATAGACGATTAACTCGTTGGTGGTGGTATCGCTGATGCTCTGACTGCCTGTATCATTCAAAATTTCTGCATTGACATCAAGTGTAAGATCTACACTTCCATCTACATTCAGTGCATTCGCATCTGGAATACTGAGCGACCATGTTTTGGTGGCCGTATTTACAGTTAAATTACCATCTCCTTGTTTATAAGTAATGCCATTCACAGTGACTTGGATATACTGATCTGCGGCTAAATCATCAGTATAACTTCCTCTAATCACAGGCGTTGTATCGGCCGTTTCAATGCTATTTACACTGATTGTGCCTGTTGGCGTGAATTGATCTATTATATTCAAACTAAAGGTATTACTTAGATTACCTTGATTACCTGCAGCATCTTCAACCTGAGCGGTATAAGTATGTAGACCAATCGGTAAACCACTATCATCGCTATACGTCCATTGAGTAGAACCAGCGGCAATGGTTGCAGTTCCGACTTTCACATTATCACGATAGATCGCGATCACTTCATTGGCGGCCAGTCCAGAACTTACAGTGCCGTTTAAAATTGGCGTTGAATCATCTGTACTTGCGCCTGAAAGCAACGGACCCTGCACTGAACCATAATTATCTGTTGCAGTATCGATATGCACGATTTGAGTAGGTGCTGTGGTATCAATAGTGATGATGAAAGGCTCACTTTCTGGACCTGAAATGCCGGAATTTTTAATATGGGCAGTATATTCGTATGTCACACCATCTACGAGTAAGCCATTATTATCCGTAAAGAAATATTTATTATCTCCACGATATAGCGCATTCCCAGCGTATTCACCATTCCTATATATCTCAAGGGTATCACCCGCCAGAACAGTACCTGTCACCGAAAGATGAAAGCTCGGGGAAAGATCATTGGTGGTTGATCCTGAACCGAATTCTTGAGTTATCGGTGCAAAATCATCAACAAAGTAATCAAACTTTACTATTTTCATTTCAGGTTGATCAACAATGAAACCGCCATTATTTTCATCAAGGATAGAGCCTATACCCTCATTGTCGGCACGATCAATAAAGCTGCCATCGCCCACTTGAATACTTGGTGGCGCTGTTCCACTTTGAGTGAATGTCACTGTCCAAGTTTTATCGTCCACCTGTATTAAGTTTCCTCCCAATATACCGCCTGTGACCACAATATCATTGAGATCGAAGTTACTCACGATTTCACTAAAACTGAAAGTAATGGTAACGGTTTCATTCGCAGATAAAATCAAATCAGAAGAAGTGATAATGACACTTGGTGCAGTGGTATCCACATTGATATCGTAAAAACTTGAAGTATTACCTTTGTTGCCCGCAATATTCTCAACATATGCAGTATAGGTATACTGTTTTCCATCAAGCAGACCATTGTCTTGATAAGTCCATGTATTTCCAACAATTGTTGCCTCACCAAGAATGATACCATCACGCAGTACAATCACTCTGTCACTCGCAGCTAAAGTACCCGTTGTTATTATCCCCTTGATTATAGGGGATGTATCGTTGGTATAACCGCCAACCGAGATATCACCTTGGGTAGGATCTACATCATCGATTACATTTGAGATTACGGTCAGTATATTTACTTTATTGTTATCAACCACCACCTCTTGACTATCAGTAGAACCGACATTGTCTGCTGCATCTACTACACGGACCTGATAGGTATAAGTAGCGCTCGCCAAAGTACGGCCATCGATATAGTTCCAAGTACCACCAGATACAACCAAGTCAATCCACGTTGCACCACCATCTATGCTGATTTGCGCCACTTCGCCTGCTGCCAAAGTACCAGTTAAAGTGCCGTTAATGGTCAAGTTGGTATCGCGGGTGATAAAGTCACTATTGGAAGCACCTGTATCATCACTAATCGAAACAATATCGATCAGCGTCGTTGCCGCTGGTGGAGTGGTATCAACCACCACCTCTTGGCTATCTTTAGAACCGACATTACCTGCTGCATCCACCACACGAACTTGATAGGTATATGTCCCATCGAGCAAAGTACGGCCATCGATGTAGTTCCATTTACCGCCTGATACAACCAAGTCAATCCACGTTGCACCACCATCTATGCTGATTTGCGCCACTTCGCCTGCAGCCAAAGTACCGGTTAAAGTACCGTTGATAGTCAAGCTCGTGTCCTTAGTAATAAAGTCACTAGTGGAAGTCCCGGTATCATCGCTAATCGAAACAATATCGATCAGCGTTGTTGCCGCTGGTGGAGTGGTATCAACCACCACCTCTTGGCTATCTTCAGAACCAACATTACCTGCTGCATCCACCACACGAACTTGATAGGTATATGTCCCATCGAGCAAAGTACGGCCATCGATGTAATTCCAATTACCGCCAGATACAACCAAGTCAATCCACGTTGCACCACCATCTATGCTGATTTGCGCCACTTCGCCTGCTGCCAAAGTACCGGTTAAAGTACCGTTGATGGTCAAGCTAGTATCGTTGGTCAGAAAGTCGCTAGTGGAAGTCCCGCTATCATCGCTAATCGAAACAATATCGATCAGCGTTGTTGCCGCTGGTGGAGTGGTATCAACCACCACCTCTTGGCTAGCGGTAGAACCGACATTACCTGCTGCATCCACCACACGAACTTGATAGGTATATGTCCCATCGAGCAAAGTACGGCCATCGATGTAGTTCCATTTACCGCCTGATACAACCAAGTCAATCCACGTTGCACCACCATCTATGCTGATTTGCGCCACTTCGCCTGCTGCCAAAGTACCGGTTAAAGTACCGTTGATAGTCAAGCTCGTGTCCTTAGTAATAAAGTCACTAGTGGAAGTCCCGGTATCATCGCTAATCGAGGTGATATTGATCAGCGTTGTTGCCGCTGGTGGAGTGGTATCAACCACCACCTCTTGGCTAGCGGTAGAACCGACATTACCTGCTGCATCCACCACGCGAACTTGATAAGTATATGTCCCATCCAGTAAAGTACGGCCATCGACGTAGCTCCAACTACCACCAGATACAACCAAGTCAATCCACGTTGCGCCATCATCTATACTGATTTGCGCCACTTCGCCTGCTGCCAAAGTACCAGTTAAAGTACCGTTGATAGTCAAGCTCGTGTCCTTAGTAATAAAGTCACTAGTGGAAGTCCCGGTATCATCGCTAATCGAGGTGATATTGATGACGTTGTCTGTTGTAGATGGTGCCGTTGTATCGACATTGAGGTCGAACGTCACAGGTGCACTTTCATTGCCTGCTGGATCAGTTTGAGTCACTTGCAGATTGTGCGGACCATCTGTTAATGGTGTATTCGGTTCTACGCTCCAGTTACCATCGGTATCTGCAGTGGCGGTTCCGAGCACATTGCCATTGGCATCTTTTAAAGTAATCAATGCGTTTGGTTCTGCACCATGACCATTAAAGGTAGGGATGTTGTCATTGGTTGAGTCACCTGAGTTAAGGTTACCCACCAGTTCTTCGACGTTATCAACAACGGTATCTAATATCAGTTGACCTGCGGCTGAAGTATCAACAGTTAAAGTAAATGGACTACTTTCAGGTCCCTGCTTTCCATATGCATTTTCTATACGTGTGGTATAGCTATAACTTTGACCGTCAGCCAAATTACTATCGTTAAATACATATGTGTTGCCATTAACCAATGTAGCTTTTCCAAGTTTCACACCATCACGATAAACTACGACCTCCTCACCTGTAGCAAGGCTGTCACTCACAGTCAAATTAAGACTAGGTGAGTTATCATTGGTACTGCTACCAGAACTAAATTCACCTGTTAACGGTGCAACATCATCACTATAGCTATCGATACTCACAGTTTGAGTCGGACTGCTTATTTCTAGAGTTGCATAACCTGGATCAGAGACATTACCTGCTGGATCTTTGGCTGTGGCCTGAACTTCATCAGCATCTACTAGACCGGGATTAGGTACACTCCACTTGCCATCTGGTCCTGCAGTGGTCACTTCTGTACTGCCATCTGGGAAAGTGACAGTGACTTCACTGTTTGGCTCAGCTGAACCTGTTACAGGATTAGTTGGGTCTAATGGATCAATGATCGGCGCATCTGGTGCAACACCATCAACAGTCGCATAACCAGGATCAGAGACATTGCCTGCTGGATCTTTGGCTGTGGCTTTAACTTCATCACCATCTTTCAAGCCTGGATTCGGTACACTCCACTTGCCATCTGGTCCGGCAGTGGTCACTTCTGTGCTGCCATCTGGGAAGGTTACTGTAACTTCACTGTTAGGCTCAGCACTACCGGTGATCTGATCTGATCTATTCGGCTGATCAATGATCGGTGCATCTGGTGCAACACCATCAACAGTCGCATAACCTGGATCAGAGACATTACCTGCTGGATCTTTGGCTGTGCCTTTAACTTCATCTCCATCTTGCAAACCTGGATTCGGTACACTCCACTTGCCATCTGGTCCTGCAGTGGTCACTTCTGTACTGCCATCAGGGAAGGTTACTGTAACTTCACTGCCTGGCTCAGCACTACCGGTAATCGGATCTGATGTGTTCGGCTGATCAATGATCGGTGCATCTGGTGCAACACCATCAACAGTCGCATAACCTGGATCAGAGACGTTGCCTGCTGGATCTTTGGCTGTGGCTTTGACTTCATCACCATCTTGCAAGCCTGGGTTCGGTACACTCCACTTGCCATCAGGTCCTGCAGTGGTCACTTCTGTACTGCCATCAGGGAAGGTTACTGTTACTTCACTGTTAGGCTCTGCACTACCGGTAACCGGATCTGATGTGTTCGGCTGATCAATGATCGGTGCATCTGGTGCAACACCATCAACAGTCGCATAACCTGGATCAGAGACATTACCTGCTGGATCTTTGGCTGTGGCCTGAACTTCATCACCATCTTGCAAGCCTGGGTTAGGTACACTCCACTTACCGTCTGGTCCTGCAGTAGTAACTTCTGTGCTGCCATCAGGGAAAGTCAC
>NZ_SLVJ01000047.1 GCF_004345325.1 Acinetobacter calcoaceticus | reverse complement strand
GTATGAGGGATTGACTACCCAAGTATGAGGGATTGACTACCCAAGTATGAGGGATTGACTACCCAAGTATGAGGGATTGACTACCCAAGTATGAGAAGTATAATTACACTCATAGTTAGGCTGAGAATATAAAAAATGAAACCGATGGGGCTGATAGTAAAATCAAATCATGTAGTTGAAGCTGGTTATGAATTAAGCACATCAGAACAACGTTTAATCTTGTCAGCAATTGGGCAAATTCCAAAAGGCGAAGCTATTGATAGCAATGTAATCTACGAAGTATCTGCAGATAGTTTGACTAGATTATTTGGAGTACATCCAAAGACAGCATATCGTGATTTAAAAGAAGCAGCTTCAAAGCTGTATGACCGCTCTATTATTATTAAAACAAAAGAAAATACACTTAAAGTTAGATGGCTACAGATGCTTCAAGTTCAAAATCCATATTTTGAAGATGTCATATCTGATGCCCATTGGAAATCTGTTCTAATAGTTTTCAGCCAACCTGTTATTCCTTTTTTATCAGACTTAAAAGCTAACTTTACCAAATACTTTGCATCAGATTTAAAAGGTGTTAGTAGTGCTTATACTATTCGATTTTATGAGTTAATTAAGCAATATGAGAGTATAGGTAAGCGAGAGATTTCGATTAAAGATTTACGTTTTATGCTTTGTTTAGAGGATAAATACCCTCTTTTTGCTGATTTAAAAAGATGGGTTATTGATACCTCAATTAATGAGCTAAATAAAAAAACGCCAATGCAAGTAAGTTATGAGTTAAGAAAGACAGGGCGTAGATATACGCATATAATGCTAAAATTTACGGATAAGAAGAAAAGACTAACACCTAACAATGACGCCAAGCCTGATTTAAAAACAACTAGTCAAATCTCAGCATCCATTGTAAAGCTGCCTAAAAGTACTAATTTAAGCAATTTAGAACATCGAGCTAGCCAGATTACAAGTTTCATCATATCTAATCGATTATCAGACCGCTTTAAGCAAGCTGACGAGTCTATCTTGGACATGATGAAACGTATTCAATGTGAAATCATAAGCGATGAAATTGCTGATGCTTGGCAAAACAAATTAGAAGAATTCGGTGTGGTTTTTTAGTCATGATTAAATATTCTCACAACTTCATGATTCATTCCTCCCTTAGCTTAGAATCAGATATGATTAATTACCTAGAATCATAATCAAAAAAGTAATGCCTAAATTTACAGTTGCAGAGTTAGCTAAAAAGTATGGAATTGCTCGTACATCTATTTATGATCGTATGAAGAATGGCTCTATTAGCTATGAAATTGATGCTAAGAATCGAAAAGTAATTGATCTTAGTGAAATGCAGCGTGTCTACGGCACACCCGACAGTAAGGATTACAGTCAGGCTGACAGTAAGAGTGCTGACAACACTACAATTGAGCTATACAAGCAGTTAATCGAAGAGTTACGACACGATAAATCAGTTGCCGAAGAACGTGAAAGACGTATGTATAAAGAGATTGAGCAACTTAAAGATAAGATTGACAACCTAACACTTTCTCTTGGATACACACCCAAAGAGATTCAGGCTGACAGTAAGCCTGACAGTCGGAATGAACAAAGCCGTACAACTACAGACTTACAAAAAACTGTACAGATTGAACAAGTTCAGCCTATCGAAAATAGACCTATTCAGCACACAGCTACGATAACACCTGAACCTAAAAAACGTGGTCTATTTGGTCGTGTGTTGAACGCAGTGTTCAGCGAAGATTAGAGGAAGCATTATCCATCTTAGCTAATGAATCGCGTGAAACCTTGCTCAATAAACAATCGTGGAACGGTCTAAATCACGCAAAAAGCCCAATCGGGTATGATTGGGCTTTTCACATCAACATAAAGCTATGAATTATAAGAAATAAAAAAAGTGATTTCGCATAACCCGTATTATGTTAATTTTAGAGACACTAAATAATCTATTAGATCTGAACATACAGTTTATAGCCTTTTAATGATTGCCCTATTGAGCCATAACAGGCATTATTGCTTTATATATCTATGGCATTTACTTAATCAAATGAAAATTCAAGAACTTGAAAGTGTTGAGTTTTACAACTTAGTTGCTCCTCAGAAGCACACTTATATTGATTTAAAAAAACAAATAAACATTATTACAGGTTTTAATGGAAGTGGAAAAAGCACATGCCTAAGTGCTTTACATCATATGATTTCAATGTATTCAGAAAATGCTAGAAACTATCCACGAAAAGATTGGGCTAGCATATTAAAAACAAAGAATCACTTTTATAGTTTATATAACTATACTTGTCATAGACCTGAAGAAATCAATCATGATGAAATTAAAATTATTTTATCGGACTTAAGCAAAGATTTCGGTAAAAGATTTGATAATGCACAAGATTCGATAGATCCGACATCAAAACTAAGAACTTTTGTTAAAAATCGAGAAGTTTTTAATCTCAATTATCTCATAACCTCTTTAGATGATTCTAACGATAAACACAGTGATGATTATGATTTCATTAAAAGTATTCTTTTTATGAATGAAACTTTATCATCATCGGAGAAAGGTGATTTTGAAGCTGATTTTGATAACTTAGATTCTTTCTCTCAAGAAGTTAATATTGACAAGAGCCTATATAGTTTATTAATAGAATTTTCAGTTCAATCTAGGGTTGAAAAAAGAATTAATCAAGTTTATGAGGAGTTACTTAAAAAAATATCAAACAAAGATTTTTCTTCTATTAAAGAAGCATTAATTGAAAATTCAGAGATAGAGGAACTAATAAAATTAGAAAAAATTAAAAAAGAAATCACCTCTAGCAAAAATAATTTAAAAGATAAACCAATTAATTCTTTTATGTCTATTTTAAATTCATTCTTCAAAGAAACTAACAGAGAGTTTTTTATTAATAAAGATGGTTTTTTGAATTTAAGATGTAACTATCCTAATGATAAACATTTGATTATTGAATGGCATAGTCTATCTATGGGCGAAAAAAATCTTTTAACATTACTATTACTAGTTTTTTTGAATAGACAAAAAGAAGTTTTATTTTTACTTGATGAACCTGATCTATCAATGCACATATCTTGGCAGAAGCGCTTCATTAAAACAATTGCACAGCTATCTCCTAAATCTAAATTTATTATCTCAACTCACTCACCAGCAATGATTGATAATAGCCTCAATATTCAATTTATGAACTTAAATTCTATCAGAGGCTAATTTTGCAATGAGTAATTTAGGTTTTGACTTAGATAATGATTATTTTTCTAATGAAAAGTTTTTTAGTCCTACAGGACAAGAAACTGTCAAAGTATGGGTTGAATCTGAAAATGATATAAATTTTTGGTCAAAAATTCTTCCTGAGAATTCAAAATGGATTTTCGAAGTACAAACAACTGAGCTTATAGCCGATGACAATAAAATGGGGACTGGTTGCGATAGAATAAAATCACTAGTAGCATCAAATTCTATAACCTTAGGAAAAAATTCAATTGCATGTATAGATAGTGACTATCATCAAGGTTTAGGATGGATTATAAAAAATGATTTAAAATCTCTTCAATCACAGCCATATTGGTTTTATACAGTTTTACACTCTATTGAGAATATCTTTTATACTCCTAAAAATATCCTAGATACTTTATGTTCTTGTTTTAGAATTCATCCATCTAAGCTAGATACGAATTTTTTAGTAATTCTAAATAAATTTTCTACCTATATTTATTATCCATTGCTTATATCTATTTCTAATTTTAATTTTGTCCATAAAAATGAAAAAACATTAAGTGCCAATCTTAAAGAGATAAATGATATTTTATCAAAGATTTCTAGTGAAATAGAAGCGAAAGACTGTAAGTCTCTAGAGCAATACCATGATTTTATTTTAAATAACAATATTTGGAAAAATATTGATGACGATATTTCAATGCTAACTGAAAAATTAACTATCGATCATGTCTCCTTATATTATTTTCAAGGAACTATCAAAAAGATTGAAAATATGGGTATTAATGAAAATAATATTTATTTATTTTTTAGAGGTCATGATATTGAGAAATTATTAGGAGGAATTTTTCAACAATATGTTTCAGTCTCAAGACAAGAAAAAATTCATTGTATGGAAGAAGAGTCTATACGTATTGGAGAAAATAATGAGGCTAGAAAACGTAGAAAACAAGAAATCTCCAATGGTTATCTTCAATTTAAGGCTACTGCTAAAATGAAGTCTTTAGAAAAATTAGAACATACCATTTTTTTCCAAGATACCTTTTCTAGACTAAAAAACATCTATCTATAATGATATTACTGATTATCTCAAGACCTCAAATGAGGTCTTATTTTTTATAGATTTAACATAAAACCTCTTATGCGAACTTTTTTGTATAAATCCTCCTCAAGGAGGATTTACTTATAGCTTGAATAGTTTTTAATAAGATTATGAAGAATAGAAGCACTAAAAAAACTCTGAACCAAAAGTGCCAACACATCTAAAGCTCGCTGATCAAAAGTTAAATGGAATACTAAAATTATTGAAATGGCTATTGAACAGATCGCTTTTACTATCTCAGCTTTAACATTATTCTGAAAAAGATATATACAATAAACAATAGTTCCTATCAAAAATGTTAAAAACCAATTTGTTAAACGATCACTATAACTCCATGCAATTCCCCTCTCAAGCACTACCAGTATGGTAGGAATAAGCAAACCAACTTCTATAAACAATGAAAGCCTTATATTTTTAAGCATCTGTAAAAAGCTCCCTGCAAAATTAGTTCATATTTAATAAAAAAATTTTCAAATTAAGTCTATAAGCCAAAAAATTTTCTCTGCATAGTTTTCTTATTTGTTTCTTAAAAGCAGTCTTGTAGCCGAATAAGCCACAGAAAACTCCAAAAAACGTTGCAATATCTTTTGCTAAACCTTCCGAAACAAAAATATCTAATGTTCTAAAAACTGAGACTTCAACAACATTAAAAAAAGCAATCCCGATTAGGAAAGCAACAACAATCATAGATAACGTCCAAAAATTTAGATTTGCTCTCATGCCATTAACTCTCAAAATGTTAATCTATCTTTAGATTAACTTAGTAACATTGATTTCAAATAGATTCTAGTATTTCTTTGGATCTATTTCACACCAATCAAAAACCTTAGTTTTATCGAAATCATAACAAGGCTGTTTGGTCATGATCCTAACCACAATCTTACCCTCACTGGTTTTTCTGACCTGTAAGGGTGGATGTTCTTTGAGTTGTTTTAGATCAGCTCTACGCTGTTGGATCTCATCCAAACTTGGCACCATGACCACAAAAAATATCATCATGGCTATGACCACAGCAAAAATGCTACTGCCACATAACGCAATGAATTTCCAAGACAATTGATCGATATTTTTCCGAACAGACTGATTCAGTTGATGCAATTGTTTGGCTGTTCCAAGCAATTGCTCAGAACCTTGTTTCAAGCCCTCATTGACTGCATTCGATACAGTTCCTTGGGTCTGTGTAGCAATCACCGTTTTAATCTGATCTTGAGTAATATTAAGGTTTTGAATGGCCTGATTAATCGCATTTTGCTGTTCTTCAGCAATTGCCATCAATGTATAGAGTTTCTGTTCTTCTGGTGTCATAGTTCCATTCCCCTAGATGGTTTTAACTTGGCTTGTTCCTGTTCTAACTTCTGCTGTTCTCGAAGTTGCTGTAAGGCCTGAGCCTTAAACTGCTCAAAATTGGCCTTAACCTCTGCTTTGCCTTGCTCAATATCCTGAGCCAAAATTTTACCCTGTTGGATCTTTTCTAGGTCTTTGCTTAAATCACCTAAGTTATAATGCTGAACCAGTTGATTTGCCTGTCTAGACTGCATCAAAGCTTCACGGATAGTCGGATCTTTGGCTTGGCTGGGTAGCAACTTCTTTTCAGGCTCTTTTTCTACGCCTTGATCCTTATAACTTCGCATATCAATTCGAGTATCTAGCCCAGCACGTTCTAAGTGCTGATTACTCAAATCTCCCCATCTTTGGCGTAATTCCTTGATCTCATCTTTTCGGGTTTTATAGTCTTTGCCTGTATTGTCTTTTTTAGCTCCGCCTTTTTCGGGTGCCTTGCTGTTATAGCGTTTGAAATACTGCTCTGGATCTCGCTCGATCCCATCTTGCAGCCGTTCATTAAACATCAAATGTGCATGCGGCTGTTCTAGCCCATCCATGGCTTTAGGGTTATGAATCGCCAATTGATAGGGATACTTAGTCCCGATCTCCTGATCAATAAAATCTTGGATCAATTCTATTCGCTGTTCTGGACTTAAATCTCTTGGCAAAGCAATCTCAAATTCACGGTAGGTGCTGCCATTTTTTCGCTCATAAAGATCAGCAGCTTGCCAAAAAAGATTTGGAGTTTCTGCTGCCCATTTCGGCATATTTCCATAAGCTGCATGTTCTAAGTCATCCAGCTTTTGTTTTTCATATCGACCATCACGATCGATATATTCGGCATGAGCCGATGCTTTTCCGACTTTGCCAACCTTTACGCTTAATCGTGCAATTGCCATTGTGATTGCCTTGCCTTTGCTTTTTAAAACTTGCGTAGCAAGTTTTTGGGGTACAGGGGGAACCCTTGTCGGGATTAGGTTTCTATCGAAGATAGAAACGTCTAAGCGCGCCATTAAATCTTTAATGGAAATACGAACGAGATCCACAAGGACGTTATAACAAAAAATCTTGACGGTACGGCAGATATTTTTGTTATCGTCATCTGTGATTGAGAGAGTATTTTTTGAGGGATGAAAAATGAATAATCAATGGCTATCAGAAAAAGTAACCTACATTGCTGCATTGAAAAACCCCAGTGACGCACAGCAGTTCCTTGTTGAACTTTCTAAAATTTTACAGCGCACGCCAGAACAAGAGAAAAAACTTTTAACCTTGGTCAAAGCAGAGAAAGCCATAGATCGAGCCAACAAAGAAAAAATAGCTGTCCGTAAATTACTCAACGCGGAAAAAGAAGCCGAACGTAAAGCTCGAACCAGACACCTGATTCAACTCGGGGCTTTGTTCGAAATAGCCGAGTTAGACCAGCGCAACCCTGCTGAACTTTTAGGCATCCTGTTAAAAACCGCTGAAATCGCGCCAGACGATCCAAAATGGGATATCTGGGCAGAGATAGGTCAAAGCTGCCTAAATGAGCGTACAACGCAAAAGAACGCAAAATAGAGCCATTCATAAGCTTGGTTTGATCTCTGTTTTTCTTTGCCAAAGCTTTAGATATTAGCTACTCAATTGTCTTTTTTAAGCGAGTGTCTACGAGCGTCACAATGGAAAGTCGCGCCTAGACTTCCTGAAAAACTGCTTTTGCGGTGATGAAGTCCAAAAGAATGAAGTTTAACTGTGAAAATTTGATTCTGATCGAGCGTAGCGAGCAAAAGTGCTTTATGAGCGAAGCGAATCCATTCTTGCTGTTGCTTTTGACTTTGCTCTTTTCAGTATTGAATTGAGATTTAGCATTGGAAAAAATTGCCCCGAAGAACTGAGCGAAAGCGAAGTTCAATAGAGTTTGAGCGGAGCGAAAACATAGGGCAATTTTTATATTTTCCCTTTTTTATTATTTTAATACTTTTAAAAGCTTTTAGACGGGCTAATAGCATTGCTATACGGTCATCTTAGAGTCTAAGTATGAGGGATTGACTACCCAAGTATGAGGGATTGACTACCCAAGTATGAGGGATTGACTACCCAAGTATGAGGGATTGACTACCCAAGTATG
>NZ_SLVJ01000046.1 GCF_004345325.1 Acinetobacter calcoaceticus | reverse complement strand
TGCCATCTTTACTATCAACACGGAGGTTAGCACCTGAAGCATCTGCATCATTCGCCAAAGCACCTTCGATATTCAAGGTTTCGTTGAGTTGCTTCGCAAGGACATCACCTTGGTTACCCGCAAACTTCAAGCCATCCTTCAAGGTCGCAACTTCTTGACCTTCATAAATGATACGCGTAATACCGTCTTTACCATCTACACCCGGTTTACCTGCACCGCTAGTGAGCGTTAAGCCGTCTTTACCGTCTTTACCATTTAAGCCAATGCTGTCTACATTGAGGTTTTTAGACAATTCAACTTTAACGTTATTACCTTCATTGCTTACAGTAATGTTGTTATCGCCATTAAATTTAACCGTATCACCTGGTTTAACTTGGCTTGTTTTACCTGCTGAATCAGTCGAAACATTCCAGCCTTTTTCTGCTGTAGTTTTAACATCAGTCAACTGATCAAGGTTAACTGCATCTTTACCATCTTTACCAGGTGCAACGTTGCTAATGGTTTTACCACCAGCATTAATACCGCCTACAGTGATGCTTGGACCATCTTTAATGGTTAGGCCAACATTATTAATCACGGTATCGCCAACGTTAACTGATTCTAAACCAGTCAAGTTCTTCGCCAATTGAATTTCTAATTGACCTTTATCATTGGCTACTGTACGGATGTTTTCAGCACTTGATGCTTGACCGTCAGCTAATGTACCAACGATATCTAATGTCTCACCGAGTTTTTTCTGAACTGGCTTACCTGTATTACCTGCGAAGCTTAAACCTTTATTGGTGACATCAACTACAGCGTTGTTCAAGTCACCGGCATTAACAGCGTTGCTTGCATTATTAACATCGGTATAATCACCAGCGGTTGCAACGTTGGTTAAGCTGCTGCCGCCCTTTGTAGTGATATCTCCTGTTACCGGATCTTTGGTCGCAGTTGCCTTTGTACCTTCTAGAGTGACTTTGTCTTTGTTTACCTTACCATCAATTGGATCACGGTCGTATTTTACCAATCCATCGAGATCAACAGTTTGGCCAGCATCTGCACTTACTGTGTAAGTATTAGTCGCTTTATCAAAAGAAACCTTAGTATTGGCACCTTCTTTGACTTTAGTTTTCTCACCTTCAATTGCATTGGCGATGTTGTCGTACTTATTATTGTTTACTACGAATGGACCTGTAATATTACCGCCACCATCAATCGTAACGCCGCCACCAATCATATTTTTGGTGCTATTTGCTATATTTCCAATGACCGTTTGGGTTGCGAACAGTTGGCTACCATTGATGCCGTCTGTACTGGTTGCGGAAATGGCACCACTTGCAACATTTTTAAGCTGGCGCTCATTGCCTTTAGTACCGAAGGAAACTTGCATGCCTTCATCTTTTGTTGCACCTGCAAAGGCTTGGTATTTTAAACCACCAACTTCAACACCGTTTTCTTGAGTTGCCTTACTGTCGGTTTGAGCACCAGAGCCAATTGCAGTTGCTTTGGCATACGTCACTTTGGCGTTATTACCAATTGCTGTGCCATTGGATTTTTCAACAGACGCCCCAAAACCCAGTGCTGTAGATTCTTTTGCCCCAGCTAAAATTTTTGAATTTGACCCAAGTGCTAAACTTTTACCTGCGCCTGTTTCAACGCTTGCCTTGCGGCCAATTGCAACCGTATCATGCGTTCTATCCGCAATCGTTGCAGAAATACCGATTGCAACACCACCATCAGAGTCACCTGAGTTTGATTTTGCACCTATCGCAACTGAAGCATTCTCAATATCGACCCCACCTTGGTCTGCAATGGCATTGGTACCCAGCGCGACGCTGTGCGCCCAAGCTTTAGAGTTGTTACCAATAGCTACACCACCGGCATCAAGCCCTTCATTGGCAAAAGCATTACGACCAATCGCAATACCATCATTTCGAACATTCGCTTTTTCACCAATCGCTATACCACCTGTTATGTTGGGAAGTGAACCAACCTGTGTTTGAGCTCCAATACCAATAGCGATTGAGTTTAAAACTTTTGCACCATCATTTTTGTAGTTAGCACCTTGGACATTATTATCGTTGATACTGTAATAATGTAATGTTGTATCGCCAATAGCAGTAGGAGTCACTGCATTCAATTGCGATACATTTAATGGATTATTACCGTCAACTCTTGCTGAAAGTCCAGCTATTGGATGATTAATATTTCCATCTATTTTTTTTCCATTAGCATCAATAATTTCTTCATTAGCTACTTTTGAAGTTGCTGTATTCCCCATTTCTTCAGATATCGCTATTTCAGCGAGCGCATCTGCTGAAAAACTCACCGCACCAACAATTGCAACAACCGTTCCAACCGTTTTCGCTGTGGTTTTAGTTTTGGACTTTGCCAACTCTGAAACCGCAACCCATGCACCTAAAGAGGCATTCCAAATAACCCGATAAACTTTATTCATAATTAACCTTTATTGTTAAGTAGTTCTCTTTTTAGTGAAAAAGAGCGGAAATAACAGTGTAATAGTAGCTGATTAAATGTGAAATTTGAACATTTATACAATAAAAATGTTCTTTTTTAACACTTGACTCCTGTTTATTTACTGCTTTCCAATAAACTTGAGATAAAGTAATCCGATCTAAATATTCATATATATTTGTTTTTTATTGGTTTTATTTTAAAAAATCTGATCAAATATGAATCTATGTACAGTGTTTTTATGCAATAAATAAGCTTGAAATTTTGAATAAATTGCGATTTTGTGTGAGCTAATCGAGTAATTTTTTAAAAACATGCTCTGACTAAATCTATAATTTTCAATCATTTATTATTTTAATTAAACAATCCTGTGGTTTTTTTATTCTTTTTAGCACAAAGCCTTAACAGCATGAATCATAACAACATGAAGAGCCACAATGATGGCTAGGGAATATTGAGCAGTATCGCTTTAGACGTACTTCAGCAAGCTCGATTGTTATGATTTTTTCTCATGCAAGTAAATAAAGATACCTGCTATAAAGCACTGATCAATAAGAGAGCTTAGTTTTAAGGTTATGGATATGGTTGTGGTTATGGAAATTTATAATGATTTAAAATATGTCTATATGGTGCTAGAAATCAATTTAATAAAACATTTTTTTAATAATAGTAGTTTAAATAGAAGAGCTATCGTTGATTTTATCGAAATAAAAATGTCTTAATATTATATTTTAAACTTTGATCATAATTACATTTTCTTAGAATTCACTTCATCATAACTATAAATCCCAACGCGAAACCGTTGAGTTGCATTTTGATTTCCAAAATCTTTTTGACTGCATTCTACTGCTGTATTCAGTATTTTTTGCGCCATTTCATTCCATAAATCAGAGCTCAGTACTTTTAATTTATCAACAGATTTTTGACTTAATGCTTCAGCAAAAACAGCTTGTTCTAAATAAGCATCATCAAGTTCAGTTAAGTTATGCAGTCCGGAACTCAGATGGTCTGCGATATTGGCACTAAAGAGTTTTTTGCTTTGTAATAAATCTGGTCTAGATATAAAACAAGATTTTTGTAATACCACATCATCATTTTCATCAACAACCATTCCCAAACGTTTCATTTCTAAAAATATAGAATGAGGATGTTTTTCAGTTGATACTTGTTTAACCAAATCTTCAAAACTATTTTCACCAGTAAGCGCCAATCGATGATCCAGTCCAAGTTTCAACCATAAACCAATCACACGTGTCGGAATGCTTAAGGAAAGTTGGCGTTCGTGATTTGAAATTAAATGATGACCATTATTTTCTTGTCTAAATGCACTGACATCGCGTCGATGTAGCCCCGAAAGTAAACTAATCGATGAGTCTGTTTGCTTTTGCTGAATTCTTTGCGACTCTTTTAGCGCTTCATTGTAAAACAATGGTTTTAGAGCCGAAGTAAACTCAGTATATCCTACACCTGATTTTACCATCCAACCGGTTAATTCTTGCATAATAGACAATACACTTTCTAATGTAGTGATTGAATCATTAGAAAGAGGTTGAGCCTCTAAGTCGAATTGTTGATATAATTCGGGGTCTACTGACTTTGCCATAAAATCTTCCTAAGGTTTTGGCTATTTTTTGAAATTTTGCCTCTTACCGAATATAACAACTTATATTATCAGTTAAGTAGAACCGCTAAAACTGGCATTTTAACACTAGACTAGCATACTTGGCAGATGATACTAGAGTTGAGGTCCTATTATGGTATCAACTTATGTTTCAATGGTATTGATTGATCATTAAACACTCAATCATTATAACAAGTGCTTTAGTCTTGCTGCGTTAATCCTCTTATCTTGATCGATCATTAATTTTAGGCGGTAAAATATTCTGTAATTGTTTTAAATAGGAGCAGATATAAATATCTGATCCTTAGTTGCAGAGATTATTTATTAAATAAACTCTAAATTTGACGTGGGCTATATTCTTAATGTCTATAGTATCACCACCTAGATGATTATTAGATTATAAATTACACCTCTTGAGTCACAGCAAAATTGACCTTAGATTGGTTAAGCATTTTTGTTCGATGGAACTATAAAACTTTGACATTGCTGACCTTTCCAAGACAAGCGCTCAGACAACGTATCTTGATCAAAATCCACTCGCAATTGGCAACGCTTGTAGTTTTGAGTATTTGGAATACGAATATCTAAAACGTAGTTCCAAGTCTTTACAAAAAAGAGTCCTTCACTAAATTGAGGGCTGCCCAATTGGCGACGCAGCTGATCCTTGGTCAATCCAACTGATAAACGTGCGACATCATCATATTCATAACGCTGCACTTGCTTGAGATAACTATCTTTAATTTCTGGGAATACTACATTTTCAACTACAGCGATATCCACTGTTTCTGCAACAGCCGCAGCTGACAACCCTAGGATCACACTGATCGATAATGTTTTTAAAATATTTTTCATGATGATCTACTCTAAAATGACTACTAAAAAAGGCCTTATCTAAAATGATTACAAGTGAGAAGGACCCGAAGATCCCTCCCACATACACATCAATGTTGAGTTAACTTAGTCAATGACGCCACTGATACCAAGACGGAAGCTTGGATCACCTTCAGACGCTGCTGCAACACCACCTGTAATAGACCAACGACCATTATCAGACGTTTTACGCAAGGTCAAACCAACTGCCTGTTCACCACCGCTATATGCCACACCGGCTGCATAAGTGTATTTACCTGCGACAAACGGAGCACTTTCCAGTGCCATGGCTGCTGCAATACCTGCATTGGCTTTTTTCTCAACATCATCAATACGTTTATTGGTTTGATAGAAGTTTTGATCGACGCGATCACCTAAATTGGTAATACGATCCCCCAAAGCGATATCCGCTTTATTGAGCGCATTTAGCGCATCGCCGACGTTATTGTGAGAACCGCCATTCACATTGTATGTTGGCGCATTCCAAGTACCATTTTCATACTTTGCACCGCCACCAAAGAACTCTGCATTCTTCTGATTCGATGAATTTAGCTGTGAACCATTCACCGCGTCTTTAGAGTCTTTATTCACCGCACCATCTTTAACACCACTGATGACTTTGTCACCTGCATGAATGCCATCTTTGCCAATCTTAACGTCACCGACTTTAAGATTATCCGTCTCAACATTTTTGAATTTCACATCATCAGCTGTGGCAACTTCATAAATATCTTGACCGTTCGCTCCCTTGTCTTTCTTCACAGTGATGTTATTACCCGCTTTCACTTCAGTTTTCGAAGATTTTGCAGATTGTTCTGCATTCTTCTTCACTGATGCAATTGCATCATTGATGTTATTTTCGCCCGTGCCTCCAATGTTGTTGTTGCTTACACTACCATCGGCATTCACTGTGGTATCACCACCGAGTATATTGCCAAGGTTATCCCCAGATTGCTTCACTGCATCTTTAACTGCATTATTCAAATCACCTGCATTGACGCCTTTATGCGCATTATCTACATTGGTGTAGTCACCGGCACTCTGGACATTATTCAAACTGCTACCACCCGTCATATCGATCTTGCCAGTTTTGTCATCTTTGCTGGCCGTACCTGCTGTGCCGCCTAAGGTCACACTGTCTTTGTTGATGCTACCATCTGGGTTTTTGTCATATTTCACAGCGCCTTTATCACTTTCAGCCTGTTGATCCATCGCCTGTTTGAGTTGCTCTTCAGTCGCAGCCCGACCTTTTTTAGCAAAATCAGCAGCTGACAAGTTGGTATTGCTTAAACCTTCAATGCTATTGGAAACACTGTTAATAACAACATTACCCACTTTGACACTGTCAAAGTTCACATCACGAGCAGTTGCAACGTTGTAGATCGTTTGACCATCCTTGCCTTGTTTAGTCGTGACGAGGATGTTATCCCCTTGTTCAACTTCAGTTTTGGAACCCAAAGCAGCTTTTTTCAACTGGTCTAGATTAACTGCATCTTGACCATTTACACCCTCTGCAACATTGCTGATGGTTTTACCCGCTGCATTGATGCCCCCTATTGTGATACTCGGACCATTTTTAATACTCAGGCCACCGTTATTGATCAAGGTGTCACCCAGACGAATGGAGTCCAACCCAGTCAAGTTTTTAGACAATTGAATTTCTAAATTGCCATCCTTATCTTTGACAGTACGGATGTTTTCAGCACTGGCTGCAGTGTCTGTCATATCCGTCATGCCACCAACCACACCCAATTGGGTATTGAGTTTCTTGCTGATCACCTGACCATCGTTACCGATAAATTTCAGACCGTCATTTAAAGTGGCACCTTCCTCTTTACCATTTGGACCTTCATAAATGATACGCGTCGTGGTTGTACCATCCAATCCTGGCGCACCCGGTGCACCCGTGATCGAGATTCCATCCTTACCATCAGCACCATTGAGCAGCAAGCTATCTGCTTTGAGGTTCTTGTCCATCGCGATGATCAAGTCACCATTGGCATCCACACTGGTCTTGATGTTTTCTGCTGAATACTCAGTATCCGCTTTAGTACCCTTACCTTGGATGTTGATGGTGTCACCAAGTTTCTTCGGTGTAGAACCTGTATTCCCCGCGAAGGTTAATGGCTTATCGGCGGCAGCTTTAGCCGTATCATCGACATATTTCTTATTGGTGATATGGGTATCAGCTGTGATTGGTCCGTTATAGACAACATCACCTTTATTAACGGTAAACGTATCTCCCAACTTGGCTTGATTGATCACGGTAAGATTATTCGTGGTCACACTATTTAGACCGGTCAAATCTTTGGACAATTGAATTTCTAAATTGCCATCCTTATCTTTGACAGTACGGATGTTTTCAGCACTGGCTGCATCAGCAGCCAGATCGGTCATACCACCGACCACACCCAATTGGGTATTGAGTTTCTTGCTGATCACCTGACCGTCATTACCAATAAATTTCAGACCATCATTTAAAGTGGCACCTTCCTCTTTACCATTTGGACCTTCATAAATGATACGCGTCGTGGTTGTACCATCCAATCCTGGCGCACCCGGTGCACCCGTGATCGAGATTCCATCCTTACCATCAGCACCATTAAGTACCAAGCTATCGGTTTTCAGGTTCTTGTCCATCGCGATGATCAAGTCACCATTGGCATCCACACTGGTCTTGATGTTTTCTGCTGAATACTCTGTATCCGCTTTAGCACCCTTACCTTGGATATTCATGGTCTCACCGAGTTTCTTCGGTGTAGAACCTGTATTCCCCGCGAAGGTTAATGGCTTATCGGCGGCAGCTTTAGCCGTATCATCGACATATTTCTTATTGGTGATATGGGTATCACCTGTGATCGGTCCGTTATAGACAACATCACCTTTATTAACGGTAAACGTATCTCCCAACTTGGCTTGATTGATCACCGTAAGATTATTCGTGGTCACACTATTTAGACCGGTCAAATCTTTGGACAATTGAATTTCTAAATTGCCATCCTTATCTTTGACAGTACGGATGTTTTCAGCACTGGCTGCATCAGCAGCCAGATCGGTCATGCCACCGACCACACCCAATTGGGTATTGAGTTTCTTGCTGATCACCTGACCGTCATTACCAATGAATTTCAGACCATCATTTAAAGTGGC
>NZ_SLVJ01000045.1 GCF_004345325.1 Acinetobacter calcoaceticus | reverse complement strand
AGGCAATTACAGCAACTAACAGACAAAATTTACTACATAATTCAACTGGTTGGATGCGTGGGTGAAAAGCGATCAATTTAAGTTGGCGCGTATGGCTTCAACGGGTAAATCAACTGCATAGCGTCCTATACACCACGACTTTTTTTTATTTATATCAATCATATTATTTTCTTTCTCAGCAGAACACCAAGCGCTGAATAAAATGCCAATCACCAATATGTAATATTTAGAATTTCTCATCAGCTCTTTACTCGAGTATTGTTAAAATTGCTTTCATCATCGACATTCCTGTCTTTTTAATTTTTTACATGCCGATTAATTTACAGGCTAGACCAAGCCGTTTAAACCGTTTAATACAGCAAGATTTGTAATTCTATACAATTTTTTTACGCTAGATGAGGTCTGAGTCAATAAGATATAGGTTAATCTGATTCTAGCCAAAATATTACATCCATTAACTCAAATGATATCTTCAATATATTTATTTTACATATTGCCAGACATCTGGATCTTTATAGTTTTCATCAATACGATAACCTTTAGCTATTGCATTAGATTCTTGTATTTTTCTTATTTTAATATTTTCTTGCATTTCTTTGTTGAAAGCCTGTTCAAAATTAACATTATTCATTTTATATGAATCAGTAATTAGGTTTCGCTGATAACTTTTTACTGATTCAAATGAAAATCTAAGCATATACTGGACTAAACTTTGTTTTTGATCAGTTTTATTCACCGAAATATAAAGTATAATCCCTGAAGCATAAACCTTAAAGTCAATAGATTTTTTTTCATTGAAAATTTCAGACCATTCTTCAAAAGAATAAAAATAAGATGAATCGACAACCTCCCCCATATCCTCTATAGATTTAATATTATCTTTTATATGAATTCTGGCAGAAAATGGATCAAAATATTGTTTCCAACCTCTACTATTAATATGTTCAAATAACAGTTTATATGTTTGGTAAGCCTGCTCCTCAGTAACATACTCCTCTTGATTAAGTCCTGCATTAATATCCATAATCTGTATGCCTTGCATACTTTTATCATAATTAATTTTTGTACCTAATACTGAAATAGTATTCGGTATAATTAAGCTATTCTCACCTAAATTAATATTAACTGTGGGAAAGTTCGGAGCGTTCCACAATAAATTATAAAATCCCATTCCTGCCGGTTGTCGGTCTTCACCTTCTTGAGAATATTTAATAAATTGCTGTTCGCCTTCCAAACCAAAACCAAGTTGATAAACTTCATTAATAGACATTTTTTTCTCTTCATTTCCTAAAGTTGTGCTGGGCTGACAAGCACAAACAAGTATTGTAAATAGACAGATATAAAAACTTTTAATTACCACACTGAGCATCATTGAAGTCCTGATTAATTTTTAAAATCAATTGATCAAATAAAGAATCATTCTATTGGCTTTTGCCCAACTTGGTGATTTTTTTTATTTCATTTTCAAGAAAGCTTATCCTACATCACTTTGCATGAATCGATGTTTACGGCCTTTGCCATCGATCAAGATAAAACCAGTTTCATGTTTTAATTAACTAAGTGGAGAAAGGCAACATCCAATCTGCGCCCATAGCACTATCATTCAGGCAACCCGCTGTCTCATTACACCGCTTATCCCAAAGTTTATATGATTCAAGATCACCCATTTTTTTATAATAATTTCTTATATTATAAATCGCATCAGTATCACCGCTTTCTGCTATAGGTTTAAGTATTTCAATGGCTTTAGAGACATCTTGAGCAACCCCTTGACCTGAAGAATATAATATCGCAAGTTGAATCTTTGCAAGTGTATAGCCTTGATCTGCTGACAAACGATACCAATAATATGCTTTCTCATAATCTTGTTTAACTTGATCTCCGCTAAAAAGCAATTGCCCTAAATTGAACTGTGCATCTGGATTTCCCATCTTTGCGGACTTCGCATAAAGTTCCAATGATTTTTTTAAGTTTTTTTCATAAAAAAAACCATTTTGGTACATGACTCCCAGTAAATTGATAGCTGGGGCATCATTATTATCAGCTGCATCATTCAATATTGATGCTGCTTCTTCATATCTGCCTTGTTGAAAGCGTATTCGTCCAACATTATATTTAGCTGGGATATAATTTTTGTTTCCAGCTTCAGCATACAGTTTGAGCGCTTGTTCTAAGTCTTCCTCAACATAGACTCCAAGCTCATAAAAGCCACCAAGTTCATTGGTAGAAAAAAGATCTCCTTTTTCGCTGAGTTTTTTTAAAATCATATAAGCGTGTTGGTCTTTTCCAGTCGCTATCGCTGAGTGATATTGATTTTTATAATTAACCATCTCAGCTTCAGATAGATTTTCACCATAGCCACACCCAGACAATATGAATACCGTTATTAAAAAGAAAAACTTCACAATATAAACCTTATTTTTGCTATGACATCGAGTTCAGGGTTTGCACCTTATATCCAACTAAAAAGCAAAGTGCAATCAATAAATTTCAAAAACCACTCAGTTTACATGCAATAAAACTTGTCTGAATTTGTACCTCGTTAGTTAAGTAAAAATTTTAGATCTTCAAGTTAAATAATTGTTTTATCCAATATTTCAAATCCTTCCCCTTGCGCAGCGGTGCTGCTCACCTTTTTCTAAGGAGGGAGCGTTGCGTATCAGATTAGGTGTTGATTTAAAAGGATGAGCGGTGCTCCCGCGCAAGAGATGGTTTGACAAAGATGAGCAATATATTTCCTGTACTTTCAATCAAGTTGTTGTACACTCTGATCATTCCCCCGCACTATTCGAGTATCGTCCAATGAAGTAAGTCCTTATTGATCTCATCAGTTCTTTCATTTTTAGTTTTGATGTGCAAAATAGACTTATTGATTCAAATTTGGCGATTCTTCATTTTTTATTTCTCCATATTCAACTCAAAACCAGCCGACTTTATTAGCCCAAACAATTCTTTTTTAGAATGGTTTGCACAGTTTTAGCTTTAATACTGATTTAAGCTTGAAACCTGTCGATAGAGTATTGCGCTCAGTCTAATTTGCACTTGCTTATTCGGAGTGTATTTTGACCTCAACAGCATGTGTAATTTCTCATTTGAGTCTAGAACTCAATCAAGGCCCGTTGTTTCAAGATTTGAATTTTCAACTGCCTTTAAAACAATTTAGCGCCCTTATTGGCCGTAATGGACAAGGTAAATCGCTGCTATTATCGCGCCTGGCTGAAAATCCCGACTTGGCTGTGCCTTTTCGGGGTGACGTGCATTGGCAGGTGGACTATGCCACTTTATCGCAATTACAACGTATCTCTGGGCAGAGTATTGCCGATGCGCTTGGTGTCACGGCGTTGGCACAGTGTTTTGCTCGGATCGAACAAGGCCTTGGCGAGGTCGATGATTTTAATCAAGTTGAAGGTCTGTGGCACCTCCCGGCCCAGTGGCAGCAGATGCTATCCAATGCGCTGCTCCCGACTGAACTCGACTTTCCAATCGCCCAATTGAGTGAAGGACAAAAAACCAAATTGGCACTGTGCCAACGCTTTCAACTTAAAGATCATTATTTACTTTTGGATGAACCCAGTAATCATCTCGACCATGCTGGGCGGCAATGGTTAATTCAGCAGATCCTACAGCATCCCATGGGATGTCTGGTGGTCAGTCATGATCGTGAACTGCTACAACATGCAGAGCAGATTTATCATTTGGATGCCCAAAGCATACAACGCCATAGCGGTAACTATGCCGATTATATGCAACAGCATCAACGAGAATTGAATGCGCTACAACAGCGTGTTGCCCAAGATAAACGTGAACTCAAGCAGACTCAATTACAACAGCAGCAAAGCATGGCCAAAGCTGCATCACGGCAGCAGACTGGAGAGAAAATCCGTAAATCAGGTTCGCAGGCCAAGATCCTGTTGGACTTTAAAAAAGAGCAAGCCCAACACAGCAGCGCAGGTCTGGCCACGCAATTCCATAAGCAATTGCAAAGTGCCACGGCGTCTTTGGCTGAGCATCAACAGCAATTGGACAAGACCAAGGCACAACGTTTCGAACTGGGCTTTGCGCGATCTGCACATCAAGGAGAGATTCTGCGCTTAACGCGCCTTACTCTCCCACATATCGCAACACAATCAATAGATTTTGCTTTATCTGTAGGGGAAAAACTGCATTTAGTCGGTGCAAATGGGATCGGAAAATCAAGCCTATTACAGCTCATTCATCACCAACTGCCCCCTGCTAAAGGGGAAATATTTAAAGCCACCGCCTCACTGTACCTGGATCAGCGTTTTAGTTTTTTAAATACCGAGCAAAATGCGATTGATAACCTAAGCCGCTTACACCCTGCACTGACTGAATTGGAATATCGGCGTTTGCTGGGTCAATTGCGTTTAAAGGGCGATAAAGGCTTGCTGCCATTAAAGTATTTGAGTGGTGGCGAGCAACTGAAAGTGGCTTTATTGGCGATCAGCCAAATGAGTGCCGATATTGGATTGTTATTATTGGATGAGCCTGAAAATCATCTGGATATCGAATCACGACAACTGTTGGCCGATGCGATTGCGGTATTTCCAGGTACGGTGATCTTGGTTTCGCATGACCGCCACTTTGTTGCAGAGTGCGGTATTGAACAATCTTATGAAATTTTGTCCTATTAAATACTGTTCTAGTCATTTTGAATGTCGTGTTTATATTGCTTAGGCTATTTTAATGATCCATCAAGCTTGATTGCATTGCATCTAAAGAAACTAAGAACAAATCAAGCAAGAGTAAATAAAAAAACTCCCAGCACCAAGCTGAGAGTTTTTTTTAAGTGTTGAATCTAATTAAGCGTTTAAACGCAGTTAATGATTCATCACATGTAAATTACGCTGTTAATTCTTTGACTGCTGCAACAACCGCATCTGTGGTAATACCGAAATGCTTATATAAGTCTTTCGCAGGTGCTGATTCACCATAAGTGCTCATACCGATGACTTTGCCATCTAGACCGACAAATTTCCACCAGTAATCTACATGTGCAGCTTCAACGGCAACACGAGCACGGATCTGAGCAGGAAGAACGGCTTCACGATAGGCTGCATCTTGCTGCATGAATACTTCAGCACACGGCATAGAAACCACACGTACACCCTCAAGCTGAGCATAAGCTTCCATTGCCAATGACACTTCAGAACCCGTTGCAATGATGATCGCTTTGAGCTGACCTTTTTCTTCAGCAAGCACATAAGCACCCTTGGCTGCATTTTCAATTTGCGCAGCATTACGGGTTTGGAACGGCAAGTTTTGACGAGAGAAGATCAATGCAGATGGACCTTCTTTACGTAACAATGCAGATTTCCATGCAATAACCGTTTCGATGGTATCTGCAGGACGCCAAGTATTGAGGTTTGGCGTACCACGTAATGATGCGATTTGCTCTACAGGTTGATGCGTAGGACCATCTTCACCTAGACCGATTGAGTCATGGGTATAAACATGGATAACACGTTGTTTCATCAATGCTGACATACGAACGGCATTACGTGCATATTCCATAAACATCAGGAAGGTTGCAACATAAGGAACGAAACCACCGTGTAAAGTCACACCGTTGGCAATCGCAGTCATACCGAACTCACGTACACCATAATGTACATAGTTACCCGCTGGATTACGCTCTACGCTTTCACAACCTTTCCATAACGTCAGGTTTGAACCAGCAAGATCCGCTGAACCGCCCAACAATTCAGGCAGCAATGGACCAAAGGCTTGTAAAGTGTTTTGGCTGGCTTTACGTGTAGCGATGGTTTCTGCTTTGGCATTGGTTTCTGCAATGAATGCATCTGCTTGAGCAACGAAATCACTTGGTAAATCACCTTGCACACGGCGAAGTAATTCAGCAGCTTCAGTTGGATATTTGGCTTGATAAGCAGCAAAAACGTCATTCCAAGCCGCTTCGACTTGAGTCCCTTTGTCTTTGGCATCCCATGCAGCATAAATGTCTGCAGGAATTTCAAATGCTGCTTCTTTCCAACCCAATGCTTCACGGGTCAAGCTGATTTCGTCATTGCCCAGTGGTGCACCGTGGCAATCTTCTTTACCTTGTTTGTTTGGAGAACCTAGACCAATGATGGTTTTACAGATAATCAAACTTGGTTTGTTGCTTTCCGCTTTGGCTTGAACTGTGGCTTGACGAATTGCGTCTGCATCATGTCCGTCTACACGGATCACTTGCCAACCATAGGCTTCAAAACGTTTTTCAGTGTCATCACTGAACCATGCTTCAACTTCACCATCGATTGAGATGCCATTGTCATCATAATAGCTGATCAATTTGCCTAGGCCCAAGGTGCCTGCCAATGAACACACTTCATGTGAAATGCCTTCCATTAAGCAACCATCGCCCAAGAAGCAATACGTAAAATGATCCACCACTTGGATGTCATCTTTGTTGAATTGGGCAGCTAAGGTTTTTTCAGCGAGAGCAAAACCAACCGCATTGGCAATACCCTGACCCAATGGACCTGTCGTGGTTTCGATTCCTGGCGCATAGCCATACTCAGGATGACCTGGAGTTTTAGAATCTAACTGACGGAATTGTTTAAGGTCTTCAATACTGAGTTCATAACCTGTCAAGTGCAATAACGCATAATGCAACATTGAACCATGGCCATTCGACAACACGAAACGGTCACGGTTGGCCCATTGTGGGTTGCTCGGGTTATGGTTTAAAAATTCACGCCAAACGACATCGGCAATATCGGCCATCCCCATTGGAGCACCAGGGTGTCCAGAATTTGCTTTTTGTACAGCATCCATTGCCAATACACGAATTGCGTTTGCAATACGACGTTCTTGAAGCGGGGTTGTCATAGATATAATCCAATACATTTAAATGAGTGAGGAATGAATGAGGAGTGAGTCTGAAGGAAACTCAAAACAGTGGCTATTGTCTTAAAAAAAACGGATGGGGTAAAGGTTTAACATTAGAATTCTACAAAGATATGTCAAATTGACTAAAAAGAGAACATTTCAAGCTGTTTTACACATTGACTGAAGTTTCGATTATGTTTTCACGATCGAATTAACTGTTTGCCACGTCCAAACGCGGTTGTGGTTGATAGGGTGTCATACTGACCCGTTGTTGGATAAAATTAATAAAATGTTTGAGATTGCTATTCCAAGTTTCGGGTTGTGCCGCAATTAAATAGGTATGGCTATGCGCGATCTCATCATCCAGTGCGATGATTTGTAGGTCATTGATATATCGGGTATGCCGCACATAGGCTTCTGGCAAGATCGACACCCCCATGCCCAAACTGACACAGCCCATGATGCCATCTAAACTGCCCATTTCCACAATCAAACTGGCAGGAAGATTATAGCGTTGTAACAGCACCTCTATACTCCGTCGATACGAGCAACCCTGACGAAAGGCAATAAAGCGCAGTTGGTGCAAGTCATCGAGGTCAAAACGCACTTGGGCATGTTTGGCAGCTACCAATACCAACGTTTCGCGCCAGACCAATTGGTTAAACAATTGCGGGATGGCAATACTATTGGCAACAAAAGCACAGTCCAACTCGTGGTTTTGTACCGCATCAATCAAGTAGCGTGTCGGTTGGGTATGTAAATTGAATTTGAAGTCGGGGATCTGTTGTAGCACAGCATGAAAGATTTCAGGCAACCGAAATGCAGCGGTGGTTTCCATACTGCCGATACTGAGTGGAATCTGTGCACAAAACTGTTGATTTGAAAATGCCGCCTTGGCCTGTTGATGCAACTGTAATATTTGCTCGGCATAATGCAGTAATTGTGCACCGGCACTGGTGACTTTGATCGGGCTTTGTCGACTGAGTAGTTCACAGCCCAATTCCAACTCTAACTTTTTAATATGGCTGGTAATGTTGGACTGTACTGTATGTAACACCTGAGCCGCATTGGAAAAACTGCCCTGATTCACCACGGTGACAAAAATTTCTAAAGACTTTAACTGCATATTGCCCTCCCCAATCGTTGTTCGTAAACACTGCTGCAATACTGCATCTGCTTGGGTTCAATGCCTGATTTGGTCCAGTATCTCGTTTTCAGATAGTCTGAATCAAATATAATCATTTTACAAGATAGCAATAATCTCCTTAACTATAATCCTTGTGGTTTCGATTGAGTACGATGACGAATTTTCAGCGCCTATGCATTGTTGCTTTATGCTCAACGGGTATCGGGATCGGCTTATTACGCTTTTCTTATACTGCATTGATGCCACTCACCATTGCTGAACATTGGTGGAGCAGTGATTTTGCCAGTTATCTGGCCAGTGCCAATCTGATCGGCTACCTGCTTGGTGCCATCGTGGCATTTACCGCCATACGTGAACATTTGATTGCCCGTGTGATTATCTTCAGCGCCCTACTTGGCAGTCTGAGTTTGGTTTTTTGTGGCATTCATCCACTACATGAAGCTTGGTATATGTTTTGGCGTGTCATCTCTGGGGTGACCGGTGGTTTGCTGATGGTACTCGGCCCAAGCTTCGCCTTAAAACAAGTCCTGCCTGAACAAAAAAATCTGCTGGGGCTATTGGCCTTTAGTGGCATTGGTTTTGGCATACTCATTTCCACCACATTATTACCGCCTTTGGCACGATTTAGTGTGGCGATTGCTTGGTATGCACTCGGCGCTTTGGCTTTGGTCATGACCTTGATCTTGACCCTGATGCTGCGTCAATTGCCCAAAGTAGAGTTGGCGCATTTGGCTCATGCTTCCCTGCCGCAAATCAATCTGACTCGCCAACAATATAGCTTAGCGGCCTTGGTGATCGCGGCCTACTTTATGAGTGCCATTGCCTATATCCCACATTCATTGTTTTGGGTGGATTTTCTGATTCGTCAACTGCATCAAAGTCAGGACTTTGCCAACCTACAATGGATGATTTACGGATCAGGCTCGATGATTGGCGCGTTGGTGGCTTATTTTTCAGTGAAGAAATGGGGTTCGATGAACTCACTCTGGCGCTTGTATCTGGCCTTTAGTATTGCTATTTTTCTACCGACTTTTTTTAGCCATCCGTATATCTTGACCATTTCATCGTTCTTTTGTGGGGTACTAAACCCTGCGACTGTTTCGCTGAGTTCAACCCTCTTGGCTGATATCGTCACCACTCAACGCCATCGTCAGGCATGGGGGGCAGCAGTCATGGCCTTTGCCATCGCCCAATTAATCGGTGGACTGGGGATGAGTTATCTATTGGTCAATCGTGTTGAATATCAACAGCTTTTTGGTATTGGCGGTTCAGTGATGTTGCTTGGTGTGGTTTTAAGTCTAGTGGCCGCAATCACACAGGCCAGGAAAACTCAGGCCGTGTTAGCGCCGTGAGGTGGTTGATAGTCTGTCTAGCATCACTCATCCAATATTTTTGAATCCATCCCAACCTGAATGCCAGTCAGTTAAGAGAAAAATAATTTCTTACTAAGTTAAATAATTGTTTTTAGCCAATGTTTAAAATCTCATCCTTGTGCAGCAGTGCTGCTCACCTTTTTCTAAGGCTTTCAGCCTGAATCCATCCCTTGCGCGGGAGCACCGCTCATCCTTTTAAAAATTGTCATAGATAAAATCCAATACATTTAAATGAGTGAGGAATGAGTGCGGAGTAAGTCTGCATGAAACTCAAAACAGTGGCTATTGTCTTAAAAAACGCATGCGGTAAAGGTTTAAGATTAGAGTTCTACAAAGATATGCCAAATTGACTAAAAACAGAACATTTCAACCAACTTTACACCTTGACTGCACCCTTGATCGCTATTGTGCCAGAGGCCGTTTAAGTTGCTGTATCAGCATGTCATGTCCAAGTATGGCAGCTCATAAAATCAATATTGGGTATGCAAAAAATTAAATTTAAACCCTGGGTCCCGTTGTAACACATCATAAAAGGTTAAAGGCAACCGAAAGTAGCCGTGGCTTCCATATAACCTATACGCTGTGGGAATTGTCGTAACGCCTTGAGCCTGTTGGATCTCAGAATTTGCGTCATTATAAATAAATTTATTATGTTGATTTTTCGATTTTTTAAAAATAATATAGGTTTATTCATCTAACAAAGAAAATAAATGAAATACATATGAAATACATATGAAAATATTAAAAACATTCATCATTATTCTAGGAATATTGACTCTCACTGGTTGTATAGCCAGATTTGAAATTTAGGCTACATTGTCTTAAATACCAAATCTAGCGCCTCATCTATCGTTTTTTCCAACTGAGTCGCCATATTTTTAAC
>NZ_SLVJ01000044.1 GCF_004345325.1 Acinetobacter calcoaceticus | reverse complement strand
GTTGTATAACTCTGATGTTTTTTGCTCATGGTAAACTCCTGATGAGTATGTGTAGTTTACCAAGTTTAAGCCTCCGATTTTCTCAGCACACATCAATATGCTAATGATTCAGCTTTTTTTTCATCTAATAAAAGTGAATGAATATTCCAGTTATAATCTTCAAATGATAAAGAAACTAATATATCTTTTTGACTTATGAAGTTGTGTGCATTTTCTGATAGGTATTTAAATACTGCAGTTTTTCCAGCCCCTTTTCGGCCCAACACTAAAAATGATGAAGGACTATCAATTACCTTATCTAACACTCCGTTATCAAAAAAGTATTTTGACAACAAATCATCCCGCTCAGCAGCCACTTTACCTACATTAATCCATTCAAGAATATCCATTTAGTCCTCAATACAATTTAATAAATAATTGAAATTAAAATAAAGATTTATCTACTAATTCTACATCAAATATTCTTATAGAAATTATTCCCTTATTATTTAAAATAAAATCTCTTATTTGAAATTTCAAAACTGGAATTATCTACTAAATCACTGCCCATTTAACATAATGGTGCTTATGCGAAACGCAACAATTAAAGTTATTTAAAATCATACACTTAACCATTTTACATAATCTCAAAAACCATAAAAAAGCCGCTTTGGAAACAAAGTGGCTTTTTTATGAGCAAAACTGGAACATTCCGCCAATAGAATTGATCACAAAATAATCAAAACAACTCTTTTTGATGACTACTCAATGGTCACCGTACTGAAATAATCCCCAAATTCTGCGGATAAGCTTTGGGATAAACTTCAACCAATTCTGTACGCTTATGCTCACATCAATTCAAGAGTATGACCTCTAGCGCTATTTCGGGTTATTTCCTATGATGAAGCCATAGAGAACAGGATGTTCCAACCAACAAAAATAACAAAGCCCAGCACGAGGATCGTGAGGTACGACAGGAGTCATACCTAAGCGTCAAATACGAAAAAGCCCGACAGGATGTCGGGCTTTTTTATTGCTTAAATATCTATAACTGAGTATTGATCTGATAGCGTGTATTACGTCCACCACCGTCCAACTTGACGATACATCCTTTCTCAAGCAAGCCTGATAAGTGACGAGTAGCTGTCGCCTTACTGATTTTAGCAACCTTTTGATATTGTGAAGCACTAATACCGTGTTCAAAGCCATTTTCTCCACCATCTAATAAACGATTTAGGACTTTGCGTTGTTCTTCACTCAAGGAAAAATTGGAATATTTATGCCAAAACTGGCTTTTAAATAATGTTCGATTGATCTGTGCTAATGTTTTTTCAAGGCTATCATTCAATGTATCTAGAAACCAAACTAGCCAATCTGTGATATCAGAATCATTTTTTTGAGTTTGTTCTAATATCTCATAGTAACTTTTACGTTTGTTTAATATCGCAGTAGACATCGCATACAAACGAATACTTTGCTCATCCATTTGAGCTAGCGCAAGGTCTGTAAGTGTACGTGTAATACGGCCATTACCATCATCAAAAGGATGTAGGGTAACAAACCATAAATGGGTAATGCCTGCACGTAATAGAGGATCAAGTAATGAATCATTCAGACTATGATTAAACCACGCGATGAAGGCATCTAAGCGCTCTTCTAAGCCTTCTCTTGGAGGAGCTTCAAAATGTACTTTAGGGTAATCCAATCGACCTGAAACGACCTGCATAGGCTCTGATCCCCTAAGTTGACCAATGCGTAAACGTTGCATTGTCCAGTCTGGGTCATTGAAAAGCCAACGATGCCATTGGATGAGACGCTCAACAGTCAGTGGTTGCTTAACACCGTTAAGCGCATCTAGCATGATATTGGCTAAACCTTCTGATCGATCTGAGCTTGGATATGGCTGTTCAAGAGTGACACCCAGGCGTTGAGCTAAAGATGATCTCAATGAAAAAACATTGATGGTTTCATTTTCAATTGCTGATGAAGCAACAAGATTGGCAAGTAGAGTATCTAAAGTGAATTGTTCTTTTGCTAAATCATGCTGACTTTGCCCAAGAAGAATCCCTATTTTTTGATGTATTTGTCTGGTTTTAGGCAGGATAATCGAATCTTGCCATATGAAATTGGTCCAGTTTTTTTCCTGCCAAATCCAGTCCTGCATATTCAATCTCTTACTTAAAAACTTTGATGAGTTGAATATAACACACATTCGGCTCACAAAAAGAGCCGAATGTGTGTTATATTAGCTCAGGAAGGGAGCTAAATGCTCCCATTTTTGATTTCGCATAACGCGTATTATGTTAATTTTAGAAAAACTTAAGAATTTCTACGAAATAATTTGTTCAATATTTTTCGATTTCTTATCTTTTAGGCTAATCAGAAATAGCCAATAACATAAGTCAAGAGATATGACCATAAGTATAGTCCATGTATTTGTTTACACCTTCCACCATTCTTCAGAAGTTTCTTCTGTGTGGCTCCATCTAAAAAGAATAAAAGATTGTGTAGCAATAATTAGAGATCTGATAAAAATGACTAATATGTTAATTGTTTAATTTAAAACATATTTAATGGTTTTGTTTCGCATAAGCACCATTATATTAGGGGCTGTTGACACGTTCTAGTCAAAAAAAGAACTCAAATCTAAAGTGCTAATTTTAATCAACTATTTAATTAAAATTAGAGCAAAAAATAGCAAGATAGTAAAATTCAATCGCCAAACCAAATTCACTACTCGCTATGCCTCATACAACGCTGAATGGATTGGTATTTATATAAAATCAGGCACTTAGTTAAAAATACATTTACTTGATTAAAATATTTCAGAGGTATAGCTACACGATTTGATAAGCATAAAATGGAATTTTTCTGGAGCCGTTGCATTAGCATATATATACATTGGGTTGGCGCTATGAAATGCCAACAGTCCCTAGCTTATGGAGAGTTAACATAATTATTGACAATGCAAATAAGAATCAATATATTTATCATTCACTCAAATTAGATAGGAAATAAAAAATGCCTGAAATTGATAATATAATTGGCCAAATAGCCCAGTCTTTAGATGGGAAAAGTCCAAAAATACATGCTGCTTGCGCATCAGGTACTATTAGTTTTGGTGGAGAGTGTTGGAATCCAAGTGGGCCACCAATTCCTTTAAGAATGATTGCATATGAAGATATGGTTAACCTTGACAAATAAATTTATTATTAAAGTATGATTTCATAGAAATCATACTTTAATTAATCGGATCAATTAAATTAAAAGACAATAAATATGATTTATCAGAGTAGCCTTAAAGAACAGCTTGAAAATATTATGATAGTTACACTTTCATATTTAAAAGAAGACCATTCCAATATTCATAATTTAGAAACTTTAAAAAATTATTATAATAAATATATATCTGATTTATACAATATAGAAATAGATTGTACAAAAACAAAGTTTACAATTAACCCTGAAGAATCAAAAAAACTACTAAACATATTTAATGGAATAAATACAAGTTCATTAGATGATAAAAATCAAAAATTTACTATATCAGATAAAATAGAAACCAATAATTTAAATGATCAATTAATACGAATTAATGATTCATTAAATGAATTATCATTACATTCAAATGAACACTATCATCTTTTCAATAACATGATTACAGATGTTTTTATCTTGCCATCATTAGAAGCAAGAGGTGGATCATCCTCCACGGCTCTTGGAATAATTTGGGCTAACCCAAGACTAACACATACTATAAATGATATTACAGAATTTCTTATTCATGAACTAACACATAATAGCTTATTTATTGATGAGCGTAGATTTGGCCATTATTGTTATGATTCAATTCTTGATGAAAGTACATGGGCAAATTCAGCTATACTTAAAATACCAAGACCTATCGACAAAGTTATTCACAGTATAATCGTCTCACTTGAAATAATATTATATAGAGATATTGCAATTGGGCACCCACCTAAACCAAAGTTACACCCACCTACAGAAGTAATGCTAAAACAAATTGATGACTCTATATTTTCAGTTGAAAGTGTTTTATTACAAAACAAAAAAGAAATTTTAAAAGAAAGAACTTTAAATCTTTTAGAAAATGTAAAAAATATGAAAAATTCTTTGGTTTAAGATGAAATGAAAAACTTAATTTTTCTGATTAAAGATAAAAATTCATTTTTCTCAATATTGATGGTTATAGTTCATCAAAGTATTATTGCATCATCAATTTACTTTCTAACAGAGACTATATATAACTTTCAAAACAATTTTGATTACTCTGTATATTTAGCAAGTTACTTAGCTTCAATGATACTTCCTTATATACCGGGGTTTATATCAACAATATTCCTTCAAAAATGGATCAATAATATACATAAAAAATTTATTTTCTTATTTTTAAGTAGTAATTTTATTGATTCAAATAACTTTAATGATAACAACTTAAAAGATGAATTAAATTCAATTATCTCAAGAAACTCATTCATGGTAATTAATTCTTCAATACATTTCTATCATGATTTTTTATCTTTAGCTTTAAATAGTATTTTAAGTGTATTAGTAATATCTTTTTTACTACCAAAAGAGTTAGTTGTTGGATATTTAATTAGCTCACTCATTAGTTTTATTTTAATATTTATAACTAAAAATAAAATTGAAAAAATAAGCATTAAAAATGAAGAACTTTTTATTAAATATGGAAGCATTTTATCAAAATCCCACCAAAACTTATCTATAGGAAACAAAAAAAATAAAACATATTTAATAGAAAAAATTAAATGCGCTGGTGATGAATACTACAAACAAACAATAAAAAATCAATATATAAAACAAAGCATTAACTTCATTTTAGCTATGATAGCTCTTTTACCAACTAGCTATTTAATTTTTCATTCTACAAATTCAAATACCATTAACTCTGCATTAATAGCAGCAATCATAGTAAATCTCACTAGAATATTTAATGTTTTAGGATCTCTCAACTCATTATTAAGTTATATAATTGAAATACCATCCACAAATGGACGATTAAAAGTTCTATTTTCTTTCAAAAAAGACAATACAAATAACTCATTAAAAATAAGTGACTTATACCTAAATAACAAGAAATACAATTCATTTAATGAGATTTTAAACAAAATTTCAACAAAAAATAATGGCAGATACACCATAACTGGAGAGAATGGATCTGGTAAATCCACATTTGTCCATTTTCTAAAGAGTAAAATTCCTAATGAATCAGTTATAATACCAACAAATGTTAATGATTTATATTGGAGTAATGATTTATCATTTGAAAACTTATCAACTGGACAAAAAATAAAAATGATCTTAAAAACCAATATAAATAGTCATGAAAAGTATATTATATTAGATGAATGGGATGCAAATTTAGATTATAAAAACAAAATGGAAATAAACTCCTTGATTGATGAGTTAAGTAATAATAAAGTAATTATTGAAGTTGTTCATAAGGCTCCATCTTAAGGGCTATTATTTCTACTATTGCTGTGGGTCAATTTCACACCAGTCAAAAACAGTGGGTTCTTTTTGAATGCTATAGCATTTCTTAGTCATGATCTTCACTAAAACTTTGCCATCTGACTTTTGCACCTGAATCGGATACTCCTTGAGCTGCTTTAGGTCGGCTCTACGCTGTTGGATCTCGTCCACACTTGGCACCATCACTATAAAAAACACCATCATGGCCATGACCACCGCAAAAACCCCACTGCCACAGAGCGCAATCAACTTCCACGACAATTGACGACTGGCTTTTAAAACCGACTGATTCAGTTGATGCAATTGTTTGGCTGTGCCGATCATCTTTTCAGAACCTTGCTTTAAGCCCTCATCAACGGCTTTAGATATGGTTGCTTGGGTCTGTTCTGCAATCACCTTCTTAATCTGCTCTTGAGTCAGGTTCAGCTTTTGAATCGCCTGATTAATCGCATTCTGCTGTTCTTCGGCAATCGCCATCAGTGCATAGAGTTTCTGTTCTTCTGCGGTCATAGACTCGGTCCCCTATACTTCATCTTCGGTTGCTGCTGTTCCAGCTCTAACTTATATCGTTGCTGTTCCTCCAGCTGCTGTCGTGCTTGAGCCTTAAACTGCTCAAAACCAGCTTTAAACTCGGCTTTGCCTTGCTCTATATCCTGAGCCAGACTTTTAACCAACTGCAGCTGCTCCAGCTCTTGGCTTAAATCACCTAAGTCATACTGCTGAACCAGTCGATCCGCCAGTCTGGACTGCATCAGTGCATCACGGATAGTCGGATCTTTGGCTTGGCTCGGCAGTAGTTTTTTTTCAGGTTCCTTCTCAATCCCTTGATCTTTATAGCTGCGCATATCAATACGAATATCCAGTCCTGCACGTTCTAAATGCAGATTGCTCAGCTTTTCCCATCGTTGGCGTAAATCTTTGATCTCATCTTTTCGGGTTTTATATTCTTTGCCTGTATTGTCTTTTTTGGCTCCACCTTTTTCGGGTACTTTGCTGTTATAGCGTTTGAAATACTGCTCAGGATCTCGCTCGATCCCATCTTGCAGCCGTTCATTAAACATCACATGTGCATGCGGCTGTTCTAGCCCATCCATGGCTTTAGGATTATGCAGCGCCAGTTGATAGGGGTATTTCTTCCCAATCTCCTGATCAATAAAATCCTGAATCAACTCGATACGTTGTTCTCGGTTTAATTCTCTTGGCAAAGCAATCTCAAACTCACGGTAGGTACTGCCATTTTTTCGCTCATACAGATCTGCTGCTTGCCAAAATAACTTCGGATTGTCCTCAGCCCATCTCGGCATATTGCCAGCTTCGCTATATTCCAAATCTTGATTTTTTTTCAGCGCATATTTTTCTTCACGCTCGATATATTCGGCATGGGCTAAGGCTTTTCCAACTTTGCCTACCTTAACGCTTAATCGTGCAATTGCCATTTTGCCTGCCTTGCTTGTGCTTTTTTAAACTTGCGTAGCAAGTTTTGGGGTACAGGGGGAACCCTTGTCGGGATTAGGTTTCTATCGAAGATAGAAACATCTAAGCGCGCCTTCAAAAAATTTGAAGGAAATACGAGCGAGATCTACAGTAAGCATAGTTAACAATAAAACGGCACTCTTGTCCGTTTTATTGTTAACCTTCACTGTAATCGAGCGAGTATTTTAACGAGGACTGCAACATGAGTAATACATGGCTATCAGAAAAAGTAACCTACCTTGCGGCTTTAAAAAAACCAACTGATGCACAGCAGCTCTTGATTGAGCTTTTTCAAATTTCAGAACGTACCCCAGAGCAAGAAAAAAAGTTACTCACCTTGATCAAAGCTGAAAAAGCCATTGATCGAGCCAACCAACAAAAAATCCTGGTGCGTAAATTACTCAATGCCGAAAAAGAAGCCGAACGTAAAGCCCGAACCAGACATTTGATTCAACTCGGCGCCTTATTCGAGATTGCCCAACTGGATCAGCGCAACCCTGCCGAACTTTTAGGCATCCTGTTAAAAACCGCTGAAATCGCGCCAGACGATCCAAAATGGGATATCTGGGCTGAGATAGGTCAAAACTGCTTAAACGAGCGTATAGCGCAAAATAGAGGGAAATAGAGCTGTTTTGATAACCTCCCTCAAACCAGATTTAGCTTAATTATTTTTAAAACATCTTTTTTTTGTTGATAGATGCTGTTTTTAGCGAGTGTCTACGAGTGACATCCCGAAAATTCGCACCTCGACTCGCTGAACAACTGTTTTTTCAGTCTGTGCCGTTTAAAACAGCTTAAATATCATGAAAAAATTAAAACCTCGACCGAGCGTAGCGAGCAAAAGCTTTATGAGCGAAGCGAATCCATTCTAGCTCTTGCTTCTGCTTTGGCTTTTTCAATTTTTGCAGAAGATCCAGCATTGGCTAAAAAATTGCCCCGAAGAACTGAGCGTAAGCGAAGTTCAATAGAGTTTGAGCACAGCGAAAACATAGGGCAATTTTTCATACTCTGGGCTTTTAATTGTTTTTAATGTTTTTAAATGCTTTTCCGCAGCCTGTAACCCTTTATTTATAAGTCTTTCAGAGTCCATATAAAGACGTTTAGTTACCCATATAAAGACGTTTAGTTACCCATATAAAGACGTTTAGTTACCCATATAAAGACGTTTAGTTACCATTAAATGACAAATATTCTAGTTGTCTTTTTAATGATTAATTATTACTATGTCTTTTTATCATTAGCCCTCATAAAAAGACATCTAGTTACCATGAAAAATGATCTAGTTATTAAAACAAATCGATTAAATCAAGCATTCCAAGTACTTTCATTAGCAGAATTCCATATTGTTCAACTGGCTATCGTTGATGCTAGAGAAACAGGAACTGGATTAACAACAGATACCCCTTTACGTATAGACGCATTACGTTATGCAGAAGTTTTTAAAACAACCAGACAAAATGCTTATATAAGAATGAAAGAAGCCGAGGAAAGCTTATTTAATCGAAGGTTCAGCTTTTTTGATGAAGCAGGAAAGTTAGTAAAAAGTAGGTGGATATCTCAAGTCAGATACTTGGATGATGAGGGAGCTATTGAGATTGTATTTACCCCAGCTGTTGTTCAAGGAATCAGTAGAATTGATGGTGTAAAAGAGTTTTTCACTCAATACCTTTTAAGCCAAACATCCCAATTAAAAAGTATTTATTCATCACGGTTATATGAATTACTAATTCAGTGGCAAAGCACTGGTAAAACCCCTATCTTTGATCTTCAAGACTTCCGTTTACAATTAGGCTTGGACACTCATGAATATAAGTTAATGAGTGATTTTAAAAAACGTGTTCTAGATTTGGCAGTAAATGATATTAATGAAAAAACAGACATCATAACTAGCTATCAGCAATATAAAAAAGGGCGATTAATCACAGGGTTCTCATTTTCATTTAAACGTAAAAAAAGTACTCAGCCTATTAACTCAATTGATCCTAATGATGTGAAGCAGATTAGCTTTAAAAAGCTATCCGATGCTCAACGTCACTTATTTGCAAATAAACTTTCGGAGTTACCTGAAATGAGTAAGTACTCTCAAGGTACAGAAAGCTATGAACAGTTTGCTATTCGTATTGCCGAAATGCTAAAAGCTCCTGATACTTTTCAAGAGCTAAGTCCTTTCCTCAAAAAAGTTGGGTTTAAATTTTAATGTCAATTGACATTGTCAGCTTGTCAGTCAACACTTCACACAAGTTGACTTATGGTTTACACCAATGAAAAAGCTATCTGTTACAGAGCTGGCCAAACTATATGGATACTCAAGACAGGCTATCTATGCCCATATAAATAAAGGGAATTTATCAAAAGGATCTGATGGCTTAATTGACTTTTCAGAAGCTTTAAGAGTTTTTGGGGAGCCGTTAAAAAAAGAACCTACTGTCAATCAAAATCAATCAATTGACAGTCAAAACTTGACACAAGTTGACATGCTTAAACGTCAAGTTGACATTCTTGAAAAGCAATTGAACCTATCCATTATTAGAGAAAACCAATCATTGGAACGTGAGTCATTTTATCAAGAACAGATTGAAGCTATGCAACGTCTACTTGAAGCTCCCAAAACCAATATAAACACACCTACTGATCATAAATCTGAACCAAATATAGCAACAGATCCTCGGTTAGAACCTGAGCAGAAAGATGAAGTTCTGACTACTCCAGAGGAAAAAGAAAACCCACGTATTCCAGTACCAGAGCATGTCGAAACAGAGCCAGAGAAAAGAGGCTTTTGGAGTCGTTTCTTCAAGCCTTATGGCTAAAATTTGAAAATAGGAATATGATTAACATTGTTAATCAATGGAGTTTCAAAATGGCTTCAAATGCGCTTGTAACCACTCGAATAAATGAAAATATTAAGCTCGAAGCAACAGAGGTCTTAGCCACGATGGGCTTAACTGTTTCTGATGCTGTACGTTTAATGCTGACCAAAGTAGCTAAAGAGAAATCTCTACCTTTTGAAATCTGGCAGCCAAATGCTGAAACCATTGCAGCGATGCAAGAAGATTTAACACCTGCGAAAGCATTTAATTCTGTAGCAGATTTGATGGCAGATTTGAATGCGGACGATTAAGTACACCACTACTTTCAAAAAAGACTACAAGCGTGAGAAGAAAGGCCAGCATAGAAATACGGTAGAAGCGGAGCTACAGACCGTTTTAGAGCTGTTACAGGCTGATGAAGCCCTACCTGAGAAATATCGTGACCATGCTTTAACAAGCAACTGGGGCGGTCATCGGGATTGCCACATTAAACCTGATCTGGTTTTGATTTATCAAAAAACGGATGAGGGCGAACTTCTGATCTTAAAATTAGTCCGTTTAGGCAGCCATAGCGAACTCGAAATATAAAGATCATCTAATGAATAGCGTGGAGCTTTGTTTAAATATTAGCCGTGGAACGGTCTAATTCACGCAAAAAGCCCGATCCGCTAGGATAGGGCTTTCAATTAAGACTTAAGCAATTGATTTATAATGAATTATGCAACTGATTTCGCATAATCCGTATTATGTTAATTTTAATTTAACTAATAAATATATTACTCATGCACGATCAAATTTATAACGGAAAAGAAGGGAAAAGGTTCGTAATTATTCAACCTCTCTATTCTCTCTTAAATTTAATACTCTAACTAAACCTTCATGAACGCGATATTCATCAGAATCAACAAAGCCTTGGGTAGGGTAAAAACATTTAAAACGCCATTCTTTAGATGAACCTATCTTAAACCCAATGATCGAATTATCGAAAAGGAAACGTAAGTGATCAGTTATATCTCCAGATTTTAACTCCTCTTCTAAGGTTGTTAATTCCTTTTCTAATGCTTCTTTAGTGAAATTTGTTGAACCATTATTTTGAAGAGCATTTAATAAATTGTGGATAATAGGTTTTTGTACAGCCCATTCATCAATAATTTCTTTCTTTAGCCATTCAGAATAACCTGGTTCTGCATCATAAATAGACTGAGACTCTAATTTTTCAAAAGTAATAGCATCATCATTGAATGGATCATTTTGTTTATCTTTCATGGTTTCAATAATTCTTCCCATTATTGAAATCAAATCTCGAGGCCTCATCATAGTACGTTTTAATAAGTAGTTAGTAGGTTTTGTACGTTGCCTCATTTCATTTTTATCAAATAAATCATCTAAATTATCTACAGTTGGAACATCATTTTCTTTTGCAAAATAATTTATACGACGCAGTAATAAACTAGCTAAAGAAGCTTTACTCCAATGCAGTAAAGCTCCACAATCTTCGCGTAATTTATTAGCATCATTAATGCTGAGAACATCAAAGATATCTTCTCTCAAAAAAATAATTGGTCTTATTCTCTCTTTGTATTGACTAGTAATAGAGTCACTAGCACTTACTAAGCCTGCAATAACTCGTTTAGATGAGTTGTAAGAAACATCATCCCAAGCCTCATCAATACGATCGAAGCATAAATACACAACAGGAAGATTGTTTTCAGCTAATAGCTTGTGTAAAGACTTATCTAAGAAATCGATTAAGTGTTCAATATTTTCTGATAGATGTTGCTTTAATGACTGATTTTCTTGAATATCTTTAAAGGATACCTCTCCAGCATTAAGTTCTAATCCTTCAAATTCACCATCTTCAATTGATAATCCAGCTTTTGGTAAAGTAACTCCAGATAACGATAAAATCTTCTTACCAATAACTTGATATATCGATGGAATTGGGGTGTCAAAGATCTTTTCTAAAAGTGTATTACATTTTTCGAGTTCTTTCGGTACCTTCTTTTTTTCACTAACAAACTATTCTTTATAGGCTTTGATACTTTCAATAAGAATTACAAGCTTCCATGATTGCTTATATGATGTGTGCTGAATTTACTGGAGACTTCAACTTGGGAGATTCTATGCAGCTAACTTATAGAAGTCTGCCGCCATTTGATTTGGCGTTTTAAAAC
>NZ_SLVJ01000043.1 GCF_004345325.1 Acinetobacter calcoaceticus | reverse complement strand
GGTATCGAAAGGTTAGATATTCTTCTCAGATATATCTTTCGGGTCGCAAAGATTCCCCCACTATAGTTGCAAACTTAGTGGTGGGAGTATGTCAATGGCGGTTTTAGCGGTTGTTACTCGACAACTGTAACTCGCTGAATTTAACTCGGTGACTGTAATTTGGTGATGAGGCGAAGGCCTTGGCTTAAGCGTGCTGTTTATTGGCGAGGCTCGGCTTAGTTTCATGATCGAGAAAATTTAAATATGGCATGATCCATTTAATCATGATGCCGACCATTAATGCCGTGATCACAGTACCCTCACGGACCCCAATCACCTGTTGGGTAAAGACTAAAGCGCTGAGCATCGCAAACAGCACCATCAATATATCGCCAATGGTTTTACAGCGGCTAAAACTGATGCCATATTTTAAGCTGATGACCTGATAAAACCCTTCGATGGCCAGATTGATTAAATCCGCTTTAATGATCAAACAAATGCCGACCGCGGTAAAAATACAGCTCATCAAGCACATGAACAATTGGCCCAGATAATGATCCATGTGCCAAGCACTGGTCCACATCAGCATCAGGTCAATAAAAATCCCCATGGTCATTCCAACCAACAGTTGTAAGCAACGAGTCCAATGGAACTTTTTTCTCAAGCTTAGATATTGCAACAGGATCATAAAACTATGCAGGATGATGGTGAGTGTCCCAACACTTAAGGGCACGATATAACTAAAGGCATACGGTACAGATGAAACGGGGGAAGTACCCAATTGCGAGCGTATAGACAACACCATACCAAAAGCCAAGGTCGCTAAACCCAGGATCAGAGTGGCACTACGTGAGATTAAATGTGAGGTATTCTGAGGCATAAGTTGTCTGCAGACGGAATGCATAATTCGGTCTGTCATTTAAATAAAGATTAAATTAGGTTGATGTCTAGAGAAATGCTCACGGCGATGATTGTTGAGTGACATCATCTAAATCGCTGGGTGAAATCAAAATAAATAGGTCGTCCTACTCAACAACATTCAATCTTCAATGCAGGGAGAAATGCAGCGAAAATCATTGAATGCTGTGGGCATTTTAAAACATCATGATGCTGCTCAGTTTATCGCATTACGATAAATAAGCAAGTTGATGGTACTGATCTTTATGGTTTTTAATGTGGAAAATAAAAAAACAAACCTGATGATGATGCCGATTGATATTGGTTGACATTGACTTTGGATAAAGTCCTCGGCGTATGGTTCGTGCAATGTTTAGCCTAGTATGCATTTTTATCACTAAACTTATATTAAATCGTATTAATGAAAATATCTGATAAATAAACGTAAAATCATTATTTTTAAAATATAACAAATAAAAATATCATCACTCGATCTGTCGCTAAATGAGTTGGACTGATCAATCAAGATGCATCAGTGATTAAAATTATGAAATTTTCTACTTTGCTTCCTCGTCGTGCTTTCAAATATTCCTTGGCAATTTTGCTGTTCGGAAGTAGTGCAATGGCGGCAGCAAAGGCCATCGTGGTGGGCTATCAAACCAATGTGGAACCTGCAAAAGTCGCACAGGCTGATGGTGTCTATGACAAGGTCATTGGAGAGAAGCTCGATTGGCGTCAGTTTAACAGTGGTGCTGAAGTATTAACCGCCTTGGCTTCGGGTGCTGTGGATATTGCATTGATTGGGTCGAGTCCATTGGGTGCGGCTGTGGCCAACAATTTGCCGATCGAAGTATTTTTGGTGGCGACAGATTTAAGAAGTGCTGAAGCCTTGGTGGTGCATCAGCGTTCTGGTATTCAAACCCCACAAGATTTAATCGGCAAGAAAATCGCCACACCTTTTGCTTCAACAGCACATTACAGTTTATTGAATGCACTGAAACACTGGAATATCCAAAGCAATCAAGTGCGTTTACTCAATCTCAAACCGGCAGAGATCAATGCTGCATGGCGACGTGGCGATATTGATGCGGCCTTTGTCTGGTCGCCTGCGCTGGCGAATATTAAAAAAACCGGTACGGTACTGACTGATGCAGGGCAGGTGGGTCAATGGGGCGCACCGACCTTTGAAGTCTGGGTAACACGGCGTGATTTTGCTCAGCAACGTCCTGAGGTATTGCGTAAATTTTCCGATGTCACCCTCAGTTACTATGCCGACTATAAACAACACCCACGAAAATGGACTGCAAACACTGCTGCAGTTGCCAAGATAGCCAAAATCACCGGGGTGGATGTCAAAGATGTACCCGCACTCTTGGCGGGTGCGGTCTACCCAGATCGGGCTGCTCAACAAAGCACTCAATATCTCGGTGGGCGTACCAGCCAGAACATGGCCAATGCAGTGGAATTCTTAAAACAACAAGGCTTAGTGCGACAAGTTTCACCTGACTATCGTAAATTTATCAGCACGCGTTTTGTCTCAGGTACGACACAAGCTATCTCAGCGCCAGCCCAATAACGGAGTACATCGACATGGCCTTATTAACAGTTGAACATGTGCAAGCCCAGTATGCGGGTACAAGCCAACCGGTGCTATCGGATGTGTCTTTTGAACTTGGACCACAGCAATTGATGGTTGCCTTAGGCGCTTCAGGCAGTGGTAAAACCACCTTATTAAATTTAATTGCGGGCTTTAGTCGGCCACAATCCGGGCGGATCGAACTCGATGGCGAGGCGATTGTTGCGCCGAGCCGTGATCGCGGTGTGGTGTTTCAAGACGATGTGTTGCTGCCTTGGCAGAACGTGGAAAACAATATTGCTTTTGGTCTTGAGTTGGCCGGTGTCGATAAAACTACTCGACTGCAACGTGCGCATGAATTATTAAAATTAGTCGATCTAGAAGGCTTTGGACAACGCTCAATTTGGGAGCTATCCGGTGGACAACGTCAACGCATCGGTCTAGCCCGCGCCTTGGCTGCAGATCCAAAGATATTATTAATGGATGAGCCCTTTGGTGCATTGGATGCATTTATCCGTGAACAAATGCAATGCCTATTGCTTGAAGTCTGGCATCGAACGGCCAAACCAGTGTTCTTGATTACCCATGACATTGAAGAGGCGGTCTTCCTTGCCACGGATCTGATGATCTTGGCACCCAATCCAGGGCGGATCGTGGAAAATATTCCTTTAGGCTTCGGACAACGCTTTGCTCAGGGCGAGTCAGCACGAAGTATCAAATCCGATCCAGACTTTATCGCGATGCGTGAATATGTACTCAGTCGGGTCTTTATTCAAAACAATACAAGTAATCATCATCAAGCCAGTCAACAGCATTTAGATCATCAACCTCAGTTTGCGCAGGTCTAAGCCATGACAACGCCGAATCGATCTCATACCCACACCCCCTCTACCGCGGCTTCAGCAACGGTGGATAGAGGAAATCTCAAAGATACTGCGATTGCCGTTCCACGTGAAACGCCTGTGAGTCTTATCAGCAGTCTGACCATTGTGCTGCTGTTGTTGCTGTGGTGGTTGGTCACCGCTCAACAGTGGATTGATCCACTGTTTTTGCCTGCGCCGTGGATGGTGTTTGAACGCTTGCAGGATTTACTCGCAACCGGCTATATGGGCATCGACTTGTGGAAGCACATTTCAGCCAGTCTCGGACGGATTGGTTTGGCATTGGTGTTTGCGGTGATTACCGCAATTCCGGTGGGGATTGCCATTGATCGAAATCGCTGGGTGCGCGGTATTTTAGACCCGATCATTGAGTTTTATCGACCGATTCCACCATTGGCCTATTTGCCGTTAATTGTGATCTGGTGCGGGATTGGCGAGTTGTCGAAAGTACTGTTGATTTACTTGGCGATCTTTGCCCCGATCGTGATTGCGACTGCAACTGGGGTACGTGGTGTGGATCAAGCCAAGATTCGAGCCGCACAATCCTTGGGTGCGAGTACCAGTCAGATTATTCAACATGTGGTGCTACCCAGTGCTTTGCCGAGCATCTTGACAGGTATTCGAATTGGTTTGGGCGTGGGTTGGTCAACCTTGGTCGCAGCCGAGTTGGTCGGCGCTTCTGAAGGTTTAGGCTTTATGGTGCAGTCAGCCTCACAACTCCTGGCGACTGACTTGGTGTTGATCGGGATATTGATTATCGCCGTGATTGCATTCGCCTTAGAGATGGGCTTACGTCGGCTACAAAAACGCTTGGTGCCTTGGGATCATTAACCCTTTGTACCGAGCTTGTGGATCGAGCACAGACATGACTCCATTGAATCTAAATGCATCAACATAACAGACATTTGACATACGACGAACATACGACATAGAGAGATAAATACAATGAATGCTGTGGTTTCAAATCTATTTAAAGTCACACCACTGAACCCATCTATTGGTGCAGTGATTGAAGGGATTGATTTAAGTCAGAGTTTAAGTCCTGATGCCCAGCATTTCATTGATACAGCCCTGCTAAAACATCAGGTGATTTTCTTTCGTGATCAACCATTAACACCAGTGCAACATGCTGATTTAGCACGTCAATTTGGTCAATTACATATTCATCCGATCTATCCCAATATTCCTGAACAGCCAGAAATCATGCTATTGGATACAGCCTTAAACGATCTACGTGATAATGCTTTATGGCATACCGATGTGACCTTTTTGACAGAGCCTGCGATGGGCGCAATACTGGCTGCAAAAAAAGTTCCTGCCTATGGTGGCGATACCCTGTGGTCCAATAGTACTGCGGCTTTTGCGGCATTGTCGCTACCATTGCAGAACATGCTCAGTGGATTAACTGCGACGCACGATATTGCCAAGTCGTTTCCCGTGGAACGTTTCGGCAATGATCCCGCTGAGATCGAAAAGTTACAACAGGCCAAGATCAAGCATCCGCCTGTGAGCCATCCCGTGGTGCGTACTCATCCGGTGACTGGACACCCAGCGCTGTTTGTCAGTGAAGGTTTTACTACTCGAATCAATGAACTGGATAGCAAAGAAAGCGATGCCATTTTAAAACTTCTGTTTGAGCATATACAGAAACCAGAGTTTGTGCTGCGTTGGTCATGGCGCACCCATGATGTGGCATTCTGGGATAACCGTTGTACCCAACACTATGCGGTAGATGACTATCGACCACAACATCGGGTGATGAATCGTGCAACCTTAATCGGTGATCGTCCTTATTATATGGATGGTCTGGCCAATACCACATTGCCATCAGGGGCCTAGATTGGCATAGAATATTTAAACTTAACTTGAGTATTTGGCTAAAGTTGTGATGGTGTTTGTCGTTTCTGGATTACAAGTTCTGAGGTTTTTTCTACTGTAAAGAATGGCTTGGATTTAATATTATTGGCTCACTAGGGAACAGGATGTTTCCAAACTTAAAACAACAATTAAAGTTCAAGCATGATGCTCGGTACGACAGGAGTTATACCCACAGCAGATTATAAAGAAGCCCCGACAGGATGTTGGGGCTTCTTTCTATGCGCAGCTTTTAGAGGATTTGGATTTATTGCCGTGCAGATTTACGATAGACCACAAATGCGGCCAAGCAGATCAGCATTTCTATCACAAAAGACCAATGAAATATAAAGTTAAGCCACCAAGGTTTATAGCGAGCTGTTACTTCAAATAGGGCATAGGGTTGGTTAATCAACGGTGCAAACCACCAAATATCGCCAACCAGCGTATCGAGTAAGACATGAAGTATGGCAACAGCACAAAATAAGCTTCCCAAGATCGCAACTTTAGAGCGATAGCGACGATAAAGCGCATAAAGGTAAAAGATTAAAAATAGGCTCAGCCAGAATATCGGCCAATGTAGGAAGTACTTATGATGGTGCACTGACTGGTTGTCGATCAGGAAAAAATAAAATAAATCGATATCTGGAAATACTGCCCCTACACACATTACCCACATATAGCTGCGATATCGAATATCACCGAGTTGCACTTTTTGGTAAATGGCTTTGGCAAATAAATATCCAGCAGGAATATGAGCAATAAACATTCTTATTTAATCTCTCGATGTTTGTATTGGTGGGCTGAGCTGAAATACAGCTACCCAGCAGAGCTAAGGGATGGTTATGAGGAAAATTTAATTGATCATTATATCGATGAATTGAGCAATGCAGTTAAACAAACAAAATAAATGCGATTGCTGGTTTGCAATCAAGATATTGATTGTTTAGCGGAAATATTTAGATTAAATCCAGCCCAATCATCTGTTGTAGGCTTTGGATTACAAGATAAGGGGCTGATGTCCTCTATGACCACATCGGCTATTTTTATATTATTAACTCAACAGGGAACAGGATGTTTCCAAACATAAAACAAAAAAATCAGTGTAAGGCAGGAAGCTTGGTACGACAGGAGTCATACCCGTAACAGAATTTAAAAAAGCCTCGACAGGATGTCGAGGCTTTTTTAATGCCTTATTTTTTTATTGGCTGCTGTCATAAGGCGCATAGCATATCCGCTGTCTATCGTTAGCCCCAGATCAGATGCTAATGCTCGCTAAAAATAATTGAAATTTCATCAATATTAAATACGATGTTTGCACACTTTAGAGACTGCAATACACCTCAATGAGTCAAAAAATGAATAACAAAAATGCAATATACCGCTTTGCAACGATCGTCTCAGTAACAGCCTTACTCAATGCTTGTGGAGGGGATGACAAAGCGTTAACTACGCCATCACCAGCCAAGGACTTAGAACTGAATATTTTGCATATCAATGATCATCACTCACAACTTGATGATAAAAATTTAAGATTTAAAATCGATGTAGGCGCTGGGCTTGAGGAGTTTAGTGTCAGTCATGCAGGTTTTGCTCGAGTCGCAGCGCTGATCGATCGGCTTGACCTCGAAAAACCCAATACCTTTAAAATGCATGGTGGCGATGCGGTCACGGGTGATCTTTATTATAATTTAACGGCAGGTAAAGCGGATGCGGATGTTATGAATCGGATTTGCTTTGACAGTTTTACCCTAGGTAATCACGAATTTGATGATTCAGATGCGGGGCTGAAAAAGTTTATCAGTTTTCTAGACCAAGGCAGTTGCAAGGTGAAGACCTCAGTCTTAAGTGCCAATATTAGCTTTGGCCCATCCTCACCCTTGTATAAAAACACGCGTATACAAAAATCACATGTTTTTGAAAAAGATGGTCAAAAGTTTGCTGTAATTGGTTTAACTGCTGCAGATAAAACCATGAATTCATCTCAACCTAATCAAGACACAGTGTTTAGTAATGAAATACTAGCAGCACAAAATGAAATCAATGCACTCAAAGCCAAAGGGGTGAATAAAATCATTTTACAAACGCATGTGGGTTATGACTTAGATAAAAAATTGGCGCAATCCTTAACGGATGTAGATGTTATTGTCGGTGGAGATTCACATACCTTGCTTGGGCCTCAGTCATTGGTCAAATATGGCATTCGGCCTGAAAGTGATTATCCAACTCAGCTCAAAAATAAAGATGGTGATTTAGTCTGTGTGGTTCAGGCGTGGCAATATAGCAATGCCCTCGGTGAATTAAATGTAAAATTTGATGCCACTGGAAAGCTCAAAAGCTGTGCTGGGACGGCACATGTACTGATTGATGATGATTTTGTTCGTACCGCAAAGGATGCTAAAACCGTCAGTGATGTAGAGAAGAAATTTATACTGGATCAATTTAAAAAGGAAAAAGTTCCTTTCACAGTGGTGAAACCTGATGACAAAATTTTAGCCATTCTGAAGCCTTATCAACAGCAGAAGGAACAATTCACCAAAGAAATCGTCGGCCAAGCGACGGATCATCTTTGCATGAGATTGGTGCCTGGTACGCAACGAGATGTGAATGGTTCAGCCTTGGGGGATGCGTGTAATCAAAATCCTCATGTCATTCGATATGGCGGCGATATTCAACAGATGATCGCTGAAGCCTTTTTACAACAGGGCAAAAACTACTTTAAAGCAGATGTTTCATTTCAGAATGCGGGTGGGGTTCGCGTAGATGTGGCGCGAGGAGATGTATCGGTTGAGAACATATACCAAGTTTTGCCGTTTAGTAATAAGTTAGTCCGCTTAGATATGACAGGTGCTGAAATTAAAGCGACTTTAGAGGATGCCATGCATGCTGTCGTCACCCGTAGTGAAAGTATTGGTAGCTATCCATATACTGGTGGACTACGTTGGAATGTCGATTTGAATCAAGTGCAGGGGCAGCGCCTGAGTCAACTCGAAGTGCGATTGGAAAATGGCCAATATACAGCACTTGATCTAAGTAAAACCTATCGCGTTGCGACTATCGATTTTCTTGCCAATGGTGGAGATTATTACACCACGCTGAAAACAATTACAGGTGATTGACGAACTGATGTGGGATTGGTTTATGCAGAAGCTTTTTTAAAGTATATTCAATCACTGCCAGGTGAGACTGGGCAAAAGAAAATAGTGAAATTAGCCAGTGCAGATTATAGTACTCAGCGCTTCATTGATAAAATAAAATAAAAATAATCAACGGAAGAATCCTCCCAAAGTGCAGGATTCTTCCTTCTCAGCATGGAATATCAGGCGAGATGCTATATAGCAACATTGATCTGGATGTTTCTAAATAAATCTGATTTAAAAATAAAATATATAAATATTCAAAATGATTGTTTTTTCATCAATCTTAAATAATAAGTTTGCACAATCAGCTTGAAAATTTTAATCACACTTCGGGCAGTAGAATGAATAATAAAAAGGTAATATTTACAGTTTCAACTTTAGCCATCATGCTCAGCGCATGTGGTGGTGATGATAAAGATCAAAGTGTTGCTCCACCTGCAGCCAAAGATTTAGAACTTAATATTTTACATATCAATGATCATCACTCACAACTCGATGAACAAAGCATAAAATTCAAAATGGATATTGGTGCAGGTGCAGAAGAGTTTAAAGTGAGTAATGCTGGCTTTGCCCGTGTTGCAGGCTTGATGAACCAAATCAGTAAAGACAAGCCCAATACCTTTAAAATGCATGGTGGCGATGCCATGACGGGTGATCTTTATTATAATTTAACAGCGGGTAAGGCCGATGCTGATGTCATGAACACGGTGTGTTTTGACAGTTTCACTCCGGGTAACCATGAGTTTGATGATAAAGATGCAGGTTTGAATAAGTTCCTTGGCTTCTTAGATCAAGGCAATTGTAAGGTGAAGACGCAGGTTTTAAGTGCCAATATTAATTTTGGTCCATCTTCACCCTTGTATAAAAACACGCGCATTCAAAAATCACATATCTTTGAAAAAGATGGTCAAAAATTTGCTGTGATCGGTTTAACTGCAGCATTGAAGACGCAGAACTCATCGCAACCGAATGCAGATACGGTATTTAGTGATGAACTTGAAACAGCTCAAAAAGAAATTAATGCACTCAAAGCCAAGGGTGTAAATAAAATTATATTACAAACCCATATTGGCTATAGTTTGGATAAGAAACTGGCGCAAGAGCTGACCGATGTCGATGTGATTGTCGGTGGTGATTCTCATACCTTACTTGGACCTCAGACGCTGAGTAAATATGGCATTACACCAGAAGGTGAATATCCAACCCAATTGAAAAACAAAGACGGTGATAAAGTCTGTGTGGTTCAAGCTTGGCAATATAGCAATGTGGTGGGTGAGTTAAATGTTAAATTTGACAAAGACGGTAAAGTCAGTAGCTGTACTGGTACGCCGCATATGATTATTGGTGATAATTTCACCCGTACTGCAGCCAATGCAGCAGCAGTTACTGCAACTGAAAAAACCTCGATATTTGCGCAGTTCAAAAAGGATCAAGCACCATTTACTTTGGCGATCCAAGATCCGAAAACACTTGAAATCATGAAGCCTTATCAGGCAATGAAAGAGAAATTCACCAAAGAGATTGTGGGTCAAGCACCTGAAAATCTCTGCCTACGCCGTGTTCCAGGCACCCAACGCGATGTGAATCGTTCAGTGCTTGGTGATGTATGTAATAAAAACCCACTGGTCAATCAACATGGTGGCGATATTCAGCAGATGATCGCAGAAGCATTTTTACAGCAAGGTAAGGCCTTCTTTGATGCTGATGTGTCGTTCCAAAATGGGGGTGGTGTACGTGTCGATGTGGCCCAAGGCGATGTCACTGTAGAAAAAATCTACCAAGTCTTGCCTTTTAACAATGTGCTGGTGCGTCTGGATATGACGGGTGCTGAAATTAAAGCGACACTTGAAGATGCAATGAACGCAGTGGTGACCCAAGACAACAGTACGGGTAGTTATCCATATACCGGTGGTTTACGTTGGAATGTCGACTTAAATCAAGATCGTGGTCAACGTCTGACGAAGCTTGAAGTGCGTATGAGCAATGGTCAATATGCGCCACTAGATCTGACTAAAACTTATCGTGTGATTACCATTGACTTCCTTGCCAATGGCGGCGACTACTACACCACCATGAAAGGGGTGACGGGTGAGCGTCGTGAAGATGTTGGTCTGGTCTATGCGGAGGCATTCTTGAAATATGCACAGTCTCTTGCTGGTGCGACAGGTCAGAAGCAACTGCAGAAACTCCCGATAGCGGATTATAGTACTCAGTTGTTTATCGATAAATTAAAATAATCCGATCACATCAACTCGAATCAATCCCGCCGATCTGGCGGGATTTTTTTTATTCTAACTAGATAAAGTCCTAACTATTTGTATAAAGTAGTAAATGAATCATTGATTATATAAAATTATAATTTGCAAAATACAGTTTAAACTTTTAAAATGGCGCATAAATTTGGCCGTGACGGCTTAATATTAACAATGTACTTGATTAAATTTTTTCTGACCGCGATCAGCGGTACCGTTGCCTTTGATAAGATTTAAATGTTTAAGCACATCCGGTCGCAGGATTGCCACATACTGGGCGTGCTGCAGAGTATCTTGATTTAACTCACCTTATTGTTGTAATGACTGAGTCCTTTCCCGAACGGATAGGCTCTAACTCAGTCTATGGGAGAAAGATAATGCTTTTAATTTTACAGTTTAATTTTGGTTTCTATTGATAATTCAACGTAATCACGTACTGAACATGATACTTGCTGAATATATGACGACTCGGTTTGTCGCAATGATGGCTTTTTGAATAAGCCAGTGACTCAGCACTATTAATTTAAACCATCGATTTAATCTCATTGGTTCAAGACGATATATTCTTGTCGACCCCGTTTGTCTGCGATTTATGAAAAGCATATCGCACTCGGCGCGACAGGGATTTAAATAAATAATAAGTGAATATATGAATGATTTTATAAACACACCTTTTGTGCAAGCTTTGCAGGAAGGTGTAGAGGTGAATTTTGTTGAAGTTCACCCACTCGCCAAGCTATGGGGTTTGCGTATCTTGGTAGAACTCGGTGGTTCTCGAGATTTTATTTCCGATAACTGCTTTAACCATACTTGGATCGCACGCCATCTGGGTTTTTCTGAAAGTTTATTAACGGATGAATTTAATCCGCAAGTTGCACACCAAGCACTGATCAAGCTACATCAACAATCTGAACAACTACATGCATCACAACCGATTCAGTTTAGTGCTGAGCTTTCATTTAACTTGGATTTACTACAGCAATTACTGGGTTTAAATGCAGTAGAGCGACTGATCCTTGGTTTTGTGGTGTTGTTGCACAGTGAGCAGTTGCTGGATGATATTGCGGATACATTGGGTTTGCTCAATGCCGCCAAGATCATTAAAGCCGTGTCGATTATATTGAACCTGCCTTATGAGGCGGTACGTCAAGCTTTGGCAACGCAAGGTTGTTTGCATCGTACAGGTTTGATTGGTCTACAGCAGGATTACAATGGCTATCTGCGTACCAAACTCAGCTTGGTGTCCAATCAGTTGGTCGACAAGTTACTGGTACGTGCGCACGATGTCATGGATTTGTTTGTTGGTACGATTAACAAAAGTACTGCAGCAGACCTCAGCTTGCAGGATTATCCGCATCTCGAGCAGCAGTTAACTTTACTGTTGGCTTATTTGCAGCAGGTACAGATGCATCAGCAATTTGGGGTGAATATCTTTATCTATGGCAGTTCAGGCACGGGTAAAACCCAGTTGTGTAAAGTACTGGCAGCAGCATTAGATGTGCAGTTGTTTGAAATTTCATGTGAAGATGAAGATGGCGACTCTGTGACCGCGACTGAGCGTTTATGCGCTTATCGTGCAGCGCAAAGTATTTTTGATGGTCAATCTGCATTGTTGATGTTCGATGAAGTTGAAGATGTATTCAATGACTCGGAAAATGGCGCAGGCATGAAGAGTACCGCACAAAGTCGTAAGGCTTGGGTCAATCGCATGTTGGAAAACAATCGCACCCCGACCATCTGGGTGTCGAATTCAGATCAACTTGATCCTGCATTTATACGTCGTTTTGATATGGTGCTTGAAGTAAAAGTGCCACCGAAAAAACAACGCATGCATATTATCCAAAAGCATTGTGAAGCGGACTTAGACACGCAGTATCAAGAAGCTTTGGCCAATCTTGAGCATTTGTCACCTGCTGTATTGCGCCGTGCGCATCGTGTAGCCAAAACAGCAAAATTGAGTAATGCACAGTTGCAGGTTCAGGACAGCATGACCCAACTGATTTCCAATACCTTAAAGGTTCAAGGTCATCAGGGTATAAAGCTGCAAGATAGCCATGCTTTACCGCAGTTCTATGATTTGGACTTTATACATACGCCAGCCAATTTGGCGCAGATTGCCAGTGGCATGAAGCAGCATGGGTTTGGACGTCTCTGCCTCTATGGTGCATCAGGGACAGGCAAGAGTGCTTTTGCACGTTGGTTGGCTGAGTACACGGGACAACCTTTGTTGATCAAGCGTGGCTCTGATTTACTTTCACCTTGGGTGGGGGAAATGGAGCAGAACTTGGCCAAGGCATTTGCTGAGGCAGAAGAACAGCAGGCAATTTTGTTATTGGATGAAGTTGATAGCCTGTTGCAAGATCGTCGCAATGCGACCCGCTCTTGGGAGATTACTCAGGTTAATGAGTTCTTGGTGCAATTGGAAAGCTTTAACGGCATCGTGATTACCACCACCAATCGCTTTGATGATTTGGATCAAGCTGCGCTGCGTCGTTTTGATTTTAAAATCCATTTTGACTACTTAACCTATGCACAACGCTTAAAGTTATTGCAGCGTGTCTGCCAGCAACTCGGCTTTGAGCTCGAGGAGTCACAAGTCCAACTTAAGCTTCAAGCTTTAGATCGTTTATGTGCGGGTGATTTTTCTGTGATTGTGCGACAGTCCTTCTTTCATCCCTTTCAGGATGTGGATGCTGTACTTCAACATCTTGCAGATGAAATGGCGGTTAAATTGAAAAATTCACCCGCGATTGGCTTTGGCGTATCTTCATGATGCGATAAATCCACTTATATAGGTGAATTAAGTGCGTTTCTGATTGTTTATCGCTGTATTGGTGATTAATGATTGCTGTGCTGCTGATTAATTATCCAAAATCTATGCATTTACCGGGTTTTAAAAACAATATATTAAAATCCGGGCTGTTTTAAATGCTTTTGGACGCTCT
>NZ_SLVJ01000042.1 GCF_004345325.1 Acinetobacter calcoaceticus | reverse complement strand
AAAATATGGCGACTCAGTTGGAAAAAACGATAGATGAGGCGCTAGATTTGGTATTTAAGACAATGTAGCCTAAATTTCAAATCTGGCTATATCTAGTCGGCTAATTGTTCCGTCAAAGTCGCAAATAATATGCCAAGTAGCAACGGTTTTATAATCTTGGCGAATATTGTTCATGCGATATCTCACTAAACAAAAAAATAGAGCATCAATCTGGGGGTGATTTATTTGAATTCTAGAACAGATATTAAATTCTGGTGGAATCTAAAAAAAACTGCAAGGTCTTTAGGGTAAGTAATTTATAAATCATATTTTAAAGTTAATGGTTTAATCTAAAATGATGGGCTGGTGTTTATTTTAAGTTGGTGTTTTGAAAATGAGATTTTAGAGTTTTTATAATTTTTAACTACGTTTCTGAATAAATGAATTCTCTCATTATTTTAAATTTTAGGGTTAATGGTTGGATTATGCTTTTGATTTGCAATGTTAAATTTATTTGATTGTGTGAATGGTGCATGAAGGGGTTATTTTAATTTAGCATTTGTTTTATTAATATCTTTGTTTTTGAAGTGTTTATAATTATAAGTTGTGACTGTGGTGTGGGTAGGATTAAATATTTTAATTTTTGCTTGATATTCTATTTATAAACATCAAATAATACTCATGGCTTTGTTATTAATAATTGTATTTTGGATTAATTTTGTGCGCGGGCGGATTGATTGATTTGAGTTGTTTAAAGCTTTATGTGGCACTAACTTTATATCTTGAATGCTGGTGTTTTATTTTAAGTTTTGATTTCTTACATTTTTCGCTTATGTCTACAACCTATTTTGCTAATCATCAATAGTGACCTGTTGTGTTCAAGCTGAATATTCGAATTTGGCAGCGTTTGAGGTCGGTCCATGGTCGATCTATCCAGAGTTTGGGCTGCAGTTGAACGATGCGCGTTATAACCAATATTACTTTGGCGTCAGTCCAGCAGAATCGGCACGTAGTGAAATCAATCGCTATGTCGCGCAACACAGTTATCAACCATTTGTCAGTTTGGCGGTGAATTATCAAGCGAGTCAGCATTGGGGGTTATTCAGTGTGCTGAGTTTCAATGTGTTATCAGATCAGCAATATCGCAGTCCCATGATTCGATCTCGCTATGAGATTGAACCTACATTGGCACTGAGTTTCACATTTTAAGATCCAAGATTTAACCCACTTAACACTTAATGCAAAAACATAAAGGAAAGTCATATGCCAATAAATGAAGCTCAGCTTTTAGACGATGAGGCAAAATACTGTTCGCACGGTGATACCGTTCATTATGTCAATCCACCTAAAATCTTTACCAATTGTCAGGGGAGTTATTTATTTGATGATCAAGGAACGCCTTATCTTGATCTGCAAATGTGGTATTCGGCAGTCAATTTTGGTTATAAAAATCCACGCTTAGAGAAAGTTTTGATTGATCAGATTCATACACTGCCTCAAATCGCCAGTCAGTATTTGCATCCGACCAAGATTGAATTGAGCAAGATGATTGCGCAAGATATCTTCGCAAAAACAGGATTTGAGGGGCGTGTGCACTATAACGTGGGTGGATCACAAGCGATTGAAGACTCTTTGAAATTGGTGCGTAATTTCTATAAAGGCAAAAGTCGCATGTTTGCATTTGAAGGCGGCTATCATGGCCGTACTTTGGGTGCATCATCCATTACATCGTGTTATCGCTATCGTCGCCGTTATGGTCATTTTGGTGAACGAGCACAATTCATTCCTTTCCCGTACCCATTCCGTCGTCCAAAGGGCATGACCCCAGAAGAATATGCAGACAAATTGGTCGCAGAATTTGCACGACTATTCGAAACGGAGTACCACGGTGTTTGGGATCCGAAGGCGGGTGAAAGTGAGTTTGCAGCATTTTACATCGAGACCATTCAAGGGACAGGTGGATATGTCATTCCACCGATGAATTTCTATACGGGTTTAAAGAAGGTTTTAGATGATCACGGCATCCTCATGGTGGTCGATGAAGTGCAAATGGGCTTCTATCGTACCGGTAAACTGTGGTCGTTTGAGCACTTTGATATTTCACCAGATGTGGTTGTATTTGGTAAGGCCTTAACCAATGGTCTGAATCCATTGTCAGGACTATGGGCCAAAGAAGAGTTGATCAATCCGGAAATATTCCCTGTAGGTTCAACGCATTCGACCTTTGCTTCAAATCCATTGGGTACAGCATTGGGTCTGGAAGTGCTTAAAATGACTGCAGAGCGTGATTACAAACAGCAGATCATGCAAAGTGGTGCGTACTTCCTTGAGGGCTTAGGAGATTTGCAATCACGTCACGTTGAAATTGGTGATGTGGATGGTTTAGGTTTGGCATTACGTGCAGAAATTTGTCAGGTAGATGGTTTTACCCCTCATAAAGCATTGCTCGATAAAATGGTTGATATCGGTTTGTCGGGGACTTTGGAATATCAAGGTCAAAAATGTGGCTTGGTGCTTGATGTGGGGGGCTATTATAAGAACGTCATTACTTTTGCACCTTCATTGGAAATCAGCCGTGCTGAAATTGATCAAGCGATGGAATTGCTTGAGCAGTTATTCAGCCGTGCTAAGCGAGAGCTCTAATACGGACTTATGCGAACTCATCTCAATCAGTTAGAGCCGCAGCAGTTGGTGGATGCTTTTCTAAAGCATCCACCACAGGGTTTTGATGTACACAATAGTCCAGATTTTATTCCCTATTTCAGCACGAATTTCGACCTGCTAACGACCTTAGATGCCCCTGTGCGTCAAAAGATCATCTCGATCATGGGGTATCGCTACTGGGGCAAAGCACTGCATTTTTCATCCTGTTTTGTGGGTACAACAGTTACAGAGTATTCGCTACTGTCGAATCAACTCACAGCGCAACAATTGATCCAGCAATTAAAATTACGGACCAAACAGCACAGTTTGACCATCATCAAAGACCTACCTGTGGCTTCACCTTTGCTCAGTGCAGCGGAAAATCTGTATAGCCAGCAATTAATTGATGAAGCTGAACAACAGGGCTTTCTCTCGGTGGAAGGGCAGGCTTTGGCCTATGTGCCGATTGATTTTATTGATCGCGAAGATTATTTATCTCGACTATCCAAAAGTCGAAGAAAGAATTTAAATCGAAAATTGAAGAGTTTGGCGCAATTGTGCATCGATATTGTTGCGACAGGCGATGATCATTTTTTGGATGCGACATTTAGACGACAACTCTATCAATTGTATCTAGCGGTCTATGCGCAAAGTGAGGTTCATTTTGATCTGCTGAGCCCTGAATTTTTTGATGCAGTATTGCAAGATCAGCACAGTGCAGGAAAAGTCATCTGTTATTGGCATGATGATGTGCTGGTGGGATATAACATTTGTTTTGTCTATCAAAACAATCTGGTTGATAAGTATATTGGCTTCAACTATGACTTGGCTTTGAAATTCAGCCTGTATTTTGTCAGTTGGTTCGTCAATTTGGATTATGCACGGCAACAGGGCTTGCAGTTTTATATTGCGGGATGGACTGATCCTGAGGTTAAAGCGCAATTGGGGGCTAAATTTACCTTTACCCGTCATTTGGTCTGGATACAGCAGCCCGTACTGCGCTATGTGTTGGGGCGCTTTAAATATGTATTTGAAGCGGATGCACATTGGCGCGAACAAAAGCAGGAGTCTTAAGTATGGATGTACAGCAGCGTCTTTCTTTGCTACTCGATTTTGATCAGTCTGCAGGTCAAGTTGAACACAGCATTGTATTGCAACTGAGTGCGTGGCAGGAAATGATACGCTTCGGATGTACGTGGCGTGAATTTAAAACGTTACAACGACATTTACAGCATCAGATACCCGCACCAGCGGCCTTGGGTTGCGTCATGCTGGGCAGTGGTGATTATCACCATATCACCCAATTATTGCTGTCTAGACTTGATCCCGAGCAACCGATTCATTTGATCGTGTGTGATAACCATCCTGATCAGATGCGTTATCCTTTTGGTATTCACTGCGGATCTTGGGTGTATTGGGCCAGTAAGTTAAAGCATGTGGCGCGTATTGATGTGATTGGGATTAGTTCCAGCGATATCACTTTAAAACATGCTTGGGAAAACCATTGGACCCCATTAATTCAGGGCAAAGTGCATTACTGGAGTGTGCAGCAGTCTGCATCTTGGATGCGTTGGATTGGCGCTAAACAGTCATGGCATGGTTTTGATACAGCTGATCAACTCATGGCTACTTTTATTGCTCAACTCGCAACAGATTTTCCGGTATATCTGTCTATCGATAAGGATGTGCTTTCTCAAAGCGTGGTGAAAACCAATTGGGATCAAGGTTCATTTTTAGAACAGCATTTAATGGAATTGATTCAAGCTTGTCAGCAACGTTTAATCGGCGCTGACATCACGGGTGATGTCTCTGCTTATCATTATAAAAATCGTTTTAAGCGCATGTTGAGTGCATCTGATGGGCAGGCAGAACCGAGTCAGGAGGATGTATTGCAATGGCAGGTCGAGCAACAGCATTTAAATCGGCGTTTGCTTGCTGCATTGGATCAGGCTTGGGTGGGCTAAATATTTGATTTTGTTTTATTGTTAGAGTTAAAAACAGCAAGTCATCGACTTGCTGTTTTTTGTGCGGCAATACATGAATCATGAATGGGGTTTAATGTTGTGCGATTAATTTGCGCTCACTGCGTTTTAAGCGCGGTTTCCATAGTTTAGGTACTACCTTTGCCAGATAAGCATCCATACACCAAATCGGGCCAACCAGAAGGAACTGGAGGTCTTTAAAGAATGATGGTTTTTTGCCCTCAACTTTATGCCCATAAAATTGACCGATCCAAGCCAAAAGAAAGACGCCAATATAAAAACCTACACCTACGGGGAGGATCACGATCAGCCATGCCATTACACTGAGTAGAATAGCCATCGCAATGGTCAATACAATATCGAGACGTGCATAGAACACAAGGGTCAGCACCAATAACAACGCGGTGAGTAGGGTGCTTAAATGGGCCAGGATGCCAATGATGGAAAATAAGATTGCAGGAACACAGACCCAATGGATCGCCTTATTGGTTTTGTTCTGATGACTTTCGCCATACTCTTCAAACCATTCTTCGATTGATTTCATTTTGCTCTCCATGGCTGCACTTGGTCATAGCCATCATCTTAATCGATCTGGAGGCTTAAAAAAACAGCAATCAGTGACCGAGAAGTAAGCACATGAAATTGCAAGCTAAGCCCTAAGGTAAAAGTCGCATTCAAAAAACACGTGTTTGATAAAAACCCCAAAAAAAAACAGCCACGAATAGTGGCTGTTAGATTGCTTTGTTCAGAATTGATTGTGATTTAGAGGATGGGCTTAAGAATTAGGGCCATCTACACGTTCAATACTGACTTTGGCAGTACCTGAGTTGGTAATGCCTAGGCGTTTCGCTGCGCCATAAGAAAGATCGACGACACGGTTACCATGAAATGGACCACGGTCATTCACCTTCACCACCACACTCTTACCATTTTCTTTATTGGTAACGCGAATAAAGCAGTTGAGCGGTAAGCTGCGGTGTGCAGCAGTCAGTTCATTCATATCGAAGGTGTCACCACTGGCAGTCTTGCGGCCATGGAATTGACGACCATACCAAGAGGCTACGCCTGTTTGGCTAAATTTACGTACAGTGTTTGACGCAACGGTGTTCAATTTATCAATCACTGAAGGCTCATCTGCTGGAGCAGCAACCTTTGCTGCAATCGTTTGACGACGGATTTTGTCGCCAGTACTTTCAGTGATTGCTAAACTATTGAGATTTGAAAACTGTGAATTGAAATTGTTTGAGTCTTTACTTATCACGCGAGAAGCAAGGCTCGAGTTGTCTGCATCATTATTCAAATATGAAGACTGAACCATTTCAGCATTGACCTGAGTCAGGCTCATACCTATGGTCAGTGCAAGCATATATTTCATTGAAGCATGCATCGTTTAACTCCTGGGAACCCCACTTCTAAAATTTTCATAAAGCTGAAAATTAAGTGTAAAGTCTTTAAATTTATTGGTGCAATTGCATTTCTTGGTAGGCGATAATATTCATGCAACAATATTTGTGTCTAGTGTTATTTGTGATTGAGCGATAAAAAGGACGAAAATATGCGACTACTGATTAAAAAATATACTAAATTGTAACATTTTATGCAAATAGATTAAAAAGCAATCTATTTGCGTTTAATAATTCTTGACTTTTTAAAGATTATTAAAAATACAAGCCTTAGCGGCTTGCGATTTCAGTCCCAAGCAACCATACAGCAGTGGCGTATAGACGGCTGCGGTTATACATCGTAATGACTTGATAATTAGGATAAGTTATATAATAAATCGGACCTTGCTTGTCTTGAAGTTGGACCACGTTGACCAGATCGAGATCATCAATCTTAACAATCGGATTAATCGGGCTCACACCGAGATCTTTGAGTGCACCATAAGGTGTAGGTTGCATCAGATCTTTGGCAATGACATCTTCTGGTGTATTGCCGCTGTAACGTGCTGGAAAACCAATGGGCTGGTTTTTTTGCCAACCATGTTTGACCATATAATTTGCAATAGAACCAATCGCGTCACTGGCAGAGTTACGTAGATCGATATGACCATTGTTGTCATAATCAACCCCAAACTTATCAATGTTACTTGGCATGAATTGTGGGTAGCCAATTGCTCCAGCATATGACCCGACGATACTTTGGGTCGGATAACCTTCCTTATATGTCCAAGCGATGAGTGCACTCAACTCATCTTGGAAGTATTCGGCGCGTCTTGGAAAACCAAAGGCGAGGGTGGCAAGCGCATCGCGTGTGACGAAATTACCCTTGTTGGCACCAAATCCAGTCTCAACGCCAAGAATCCCGAGGATCACCGCCTGAGGAACTCCAAACTCTTGTTCGGCTCGATGCAATACATCCGCATATTGGTTTTTAAAGCGTACTCCTTTCTGTATGGTCCCCTCAGTCAAAAACATTGACTTATAGGCATACCAAGGTTTACTTTCACCTGGACGATTCATGATGTTGATGATGTTGGGTAGATTTTTGGCCCCATTCATCGCCCAATCAACTTGTTGACTGCTTAAGCCATGGGTTTGCATGGTTTTATTTTTAAAGTCGATGTATTGAGGGTTTTGAGCAAAGTCATTTGCCTGACTAAAGCTCGAACACGATAGTGCGACTACACTCAGGCTAATATTTCTAAAAGTATGTAAAAATTTTAAATTAAACATGTATTAAATTTTCCTCATTAACGATGAGTGTGAATTGACATAACGATACCAAAAGTGGCCATGAGGGTAATAATAGCAGTACCACCGTAACTCATGAAAGGGAGTGGTACACCAACAACAGGCAAAATACCACTGACCATGCCAGCATTTACAAAGACATAGACAAAAAATGAAAGTGCAAAAGCAGCAGCCACCATACGGCCAAAGTTGTGAAAGCTTTGAAGACTAATTTGAAATGTTCTTAAAATGATTAAAAAGTAAAGTGTAATTAATAATAGGATGCCAATTAAGCCGAACTCTTCGGAAAATGCAGCAATAATAAAGTCGGTATGGCCTTCGGGTAAAAAGTGTAAATGTGATTGAGTGCCTTCTAAAAAACCTTTACCAACAAAACCGCCAGATCCGATCGCAGTTTTGGACTGAATAATATTCCAACCCGTGCCTAGTGCATCTGCTTCGGGGTTTAGTAGAGTTAATACACGCTGACGTTGATAATCATGCAACAAGAACATCCACGCGATGGGGATAATCACAGCCGCGACAGCAAATGCTGCCAAAATCATCGTCCAAGAGAGACCACTCAAGAATAATACAAATATTCCACTGGCTAGAATTAATAATGAGGTACCTAAATCAGGTTGTTCAGCGATGAGTATAAAGGGTACGCCGATGAGTCCTAATGAAATTAATACATTTTTAAAACTAGGAGGCAGGGGTTTAAGTGCCAAAAACCAAGCAATCATCAGCGGCATACCGACTTTCATAAACTCGCTCGGTTGCACACTACCAAAGCCAGGGATATCAATCCATCGCTGTGCACCCATGCGCACTTCACCAAAGACCATCACTGCTATTAATGCCAGTAAACCAAAAGCGTAAAAATAAGGTGAAAATGCTTGATAAACTTTAGGCGGAACTTGAGCCAAGCTAATCATCACTGTAAACCCAATCGCAAAACTCATGGCTTGCTTGGAGACGAGCCCAAGATCTTGTGCTGAAGCACTATATAAGACAGTTAATCCGAGCAGTGCAATCATGATCAAATAGAGACATAACCATGGATCGATATGCATACGTTGCCATCTAGATGGCTGCATAGCCGTACTCAGCCCATCACGCGGGGCTTGGCGTAAAAATTTGTATTGAGAATTTGGTGACATGGGGCGATTTTAATATTGGAGTTGTGCTTTGAGCATGCTAACACACTCAGTCTTGAAGACAATCTGTATCAACAGCTTGATAAAAAAAACCGAGCTTATGCTCGGTCATCCTTAATTGTCATTGGGGCTAAAGGCTAGAACTATGCGTGGAATAAAGTGTCATGATATTCAGCAAGTGCCAGTAGTTCTTCGGGGCTTAGGTGCGGGATTAATTTGTTAATCGCCACATGAACCGCTTTAGTTACAGCAACAGCGCCGAGTTCAGAAGCCTTACGTTTAATCAAGCCGAGATCAAGTGTTTTATTGAAATCTGTCATAAAGTGCTGAATCGTTGCATCTGCAAACTGCTTATATAGACCTGCAAGTTGAGTGAGATCTACAGGATTACCTGATCTGATCTCTGCAAAGTTATGTTTAAGTTTACTGACCAATTCAGCGTCTAAGGCTTCACCTACGCGGTACTGGCCTGTTGCATCTTGAAATAAGCTATGTTCAGAAAACTCGATTGATTGGCGGACTACATTGTTTTCAGCTTTACTCAAAAGTTGTTTGAGTAAGACACCTACAGTGGATTTAATATAACCCGCCAACTTCTCCGCCGTGTCACGTTTATCACTGGCAGGGAAATGACGAACCAATTCTGTGAGGATCGCATCAATGATCTCATCATTAATCAGTAATGCAGTTTGGTCACGGAGGGGGTAGAGCGGTTCATTAGAATTTTTTTTCTTAATACCAGCCTGAATATTCTCTAATAGAGATTCAGATGGTACAAAACCAAAAAAAGGCATTATCTAGATCCTCGGTATTCATTTTATTGACGCGCCAATCGAATGGGGCGTGGCATCCATGTGTCGTCAGATACACGGCAAGGGTTAATATCTAAACCTCCACGACGTGTATAAGTCGCATAAACCATCAACTTTTCGGGTTGTAAATTTTGCCAAATATCAGCAAAGATTTGCTCCACGCATTGTTCATGGAAACCATTATGCTGACGATAGGAAATAATATAAGCTAAAATACTGCGATAACAAAATTTATTACCTTGGTAACGAATAAATACTGTACCCCAATCAGGTTGGCCCGTGACTGGACAGTTACTTCTGAGTAAATGTGAGTACAGTTGAATCTCTTCAATATCATCTAAACTTGAATTAAGTTTGCTTGAGGCATCTAACTTTAATATTGACGCATCTGGATGTTCAGAGATTTTTTCAGGTTGCAGTTGGTCGATGCAAATACCCTGTGGTTGAGCAATATTCAGATCATCAACCTGAAACAGTTGTAACTTGACTGTTGCTTCAGCGGCACGAGAAAGATCGATCTCCACGGTATCAATAAATGCTTGCTCAGATGCAAACTGAGTAAAGTTCAAACTATTAAAATACAACTTAAGCGATTTAGATTCGATCAAATTGGGTGAAGATGCAGGTAGCGTCATCCGACCAATGGCAACTTGCGGTACACCAAAAGTATTTAGCCACGAGATTTCAAAGATATGCCACCAATCTTGTCCCTGATAAATTCCTGCTACATCAGCATATCTTTCACGTGCTTCTTTACGTGATATTGGAAATAAAATGTCAGGTTGGTACTGGGTAGGATACTGGGTGTCTTTACCCAGTAATGAGAGTTCTACAGTCATTATTCACGCATTCCTGAACCACGAGCGAGTAAATAGTACGCAATGCAATACAGCACTGCACAAAACAAGGTAACCACAATCAGTGAAATCGCAACATTGACATCACTATGTCCTAAGATGCCATAGCGAAATGCATTGACCATATACACGATTGGGTTAATTAACGAGAGATTTTGCCAAAATGGGCTCAATGCACTAATCGAATAGAATACACCACCTAAATAGGTCAACGGTGTTAAAACAAAAGTCGGGATAATTGAAATATCATCAAAGGACTTGGCATAGACCGCGTTAATAAAACCACCCAATGAAAATAACAATGAGGTGATAATGACGGTATATATAGTCACAAAAATATTATGAATACCGAGTTCAGTGAAAAACAAACTCATTGTGGTCACAATAATACCAACCAAGACACCGCGTGCTACACCACCGATCACATAACCCCAGAGGATAAGGTGTAGGGGAACAGGGCTCATCAGTAATTCTTCAATACTCTTTTGGAACTTAACACTAAAGAAGCTTGAAGACACATTGGAGTAGCTGTTGGTAATCACCGCCATCATAATCAGCCCTGGAACAATGAATTGCATATAGCTAAAGCCATTCATTTCACCTATACGTGAACCGACCAGATTGCCAAAAATAACAAAGTATAAACTCATGGTGATGGCGGGCGGGAGTAAGGTCTGTGGCCAAATCCGCATAAAGCGACGAATTTCTTTATGCACTAGGGTGAATAGGGCGACTCTGAGTTGGGCAAAATTCATTGTGCAACTCCATCTAGATTTTTTTCGACCATTTTAACGAAGAGTTCCTCTAGACGGTTGGATTTGTTTCGCATACTCCGAACTTGGATATCTTTGGCTGCAAAAAGTTGGAACAAATCATTGAGGCTATGCGCTTTGTCCATGGTGACTTCGAGCGTTAAGGGGTCAATGAGTTGAAATTTTAATCCAATAATAGAAATATCTAAGGGTTCGATGGCATATTCTAAATCAAAAATAAATGACTCTTCATTTAATTGATTGAGGAAAGACTTCATGCTGGTGTCTTCTTTGATCACACCGCGGTCGATGATCGCAATTCGTCGGCATAGCATCTCTGCTTCTTCGAGATAATGCGTGGTTAAGATGATCGATGTGCCTTTTTCGTTCATTTCGGTGAGAAAGTCCCACATTGAGCGACGTAACTCAATATCTACGCCTGCAGTGGGTTCGTCTAAGATCAAGAGTTTTGGTTCATGCATCATGGCACGAGCAATCATCAGGCGACGTTTCATCCCACCAGAAAGCATGCGCGCTTGCACATCACGCTTATCCCAAAGGCCTAATTTTTCTAAATAAATTTCAGCACGTTTTTTTGCTTCAGTTTTGGGAATGCCGTAATAACCCGCTTGAGTCACCAAAATATCAAAGGTTTTTTCGAAATGACCAAAGTTGAATTCTTGTGGTACCACACCGAGACATTGTTTGGCATGCGAAGGGTGGGTATCTAGATTATGCCCAAATATTTCGACTGTACCCGCGGTCTTTTTGGTGAGGGAGCTGATGATTCCAATGGTGGTTGATTTACCTGCACCATTTGGCCCAAGCAAGGCATAAAACTCACCTTCAGCAACTGATAAATTAATTCCTTTGAGGGCCTGAAATCCATTGCTATAGGTTTTAGATAAATCGTGTAGTGTCAATGCCTCAGTCATGAAAAACTCATTTGCTTCAAAGTGCGTCTATTGTGAGCGATCTAAAAGAAGAAACCAAGTCGAAATCCCGATATTGTACGTTGCAAAACTGGAACATTGTACAAAGCATAAGCAGCAAGCATAGAACATTTTGATTATTGCTTTACCTTCGGTTTATTTTTGCTATGATGTGCGCTGTGTTGAACGCGCTCATAGCTCAACTGGATAGAGTACAGGTCTCCGAAGCCTGTGGCGTGGGTTCGAGTCCCGCTGAGCGCACCAAAAAAATGTATTAAAATCAAAAAAATAATTTTACTTAGCTTTAAAATCCACCTGCTTGTGTAAATCACTCTCTACTTAATGAAAAACCCCGCTATATTTTGCGAGGTTTAACAGGACTTTAGTGCTTCTTCAAAATATCCGTTGTTACACTGAGCGATTCTGATACTTGCCCTAAATTCCATCTTCTGGCTTTAGTCATTACAGCTATAAATTTAGCATGATGAGTTTAGGTCGTTTAAGTGCCTTAGCCCGAAGGGTTACTGCTAGTGTGCTGATCAGAAAGCGTTTTTTCTGACTGTTGCGCTGCATCTATAGGTGTAGTTTGTTGGATGACCGCTTTTGGTTTGCGGTTAGGCATATAATCAGGTGGATTAGACATCGCTAAATATAGAAAAGTAAAAAAGATAGAAGTAAGAGTGCCAACAATGGCAAGGAATTTCCAACCCAAAACTGTTGATTCTGAATCGTTTGATGATGAAATTTTTTTCATAAAAGCCCAAACGGGAAAAGATTAAAAAAGTCCCCCCTTATATCACAAAATCATTACTGATGAAAAAGCACAAAACCCTCACTGGAGGGTATTTGCCATTTTCTTTAAGATAATATTGCCTATATTTAAGTCGCTAGTTAAAAGAGAAATAGAGAATATAAGGTGCTTAAATCAAAGGATTAATTGGCACGAACCCAAGTCTGGCTACGCCCAATCGCACTAATTCCAATATAGCCACGGCCACTGAGAGTTTTTTTATCAGCTGAAAGGTTGGCATTAAAGCTATATGTTTTGCCAGTTTGTGGATCAAGAATTGAACCATTGTCATATTTATTGGCTTTAACTTGTTTTAAATTTTTAATAATGGTCAGGCCAATCAACGGTTTGTTTTGATAGGTTCCGACACAATTGGTGCATTTTTCTCCTTCGTTCGGGACCAATACTTTTTGGATGGTGGCTGAAAGCTCACCATTGGGATTTTCGGTAAATTTGACCAAGGCACGGGGTTGTTTGGTTTTATCATCAATGGTTTTCCATAGCGTGCCGTGCAATGGGTCAGCAGCAAAAATACTGCATGGAATCGCCAACAGGCTAGCAGTTATAAATGAACGCAACATTTTTTTCTCACTGTATTGATTTGATTTTAAAGGATGAACCTTATAACGATTGAATTGCAATGAAAACACAGGGATAACTTTCAACTAAAAATACACACCCAAATGAATAGCTTGATAACATAGCTATACATTCAGAGCATGCTTTAATCTTTTATACCGAGCCATACTTGTTTTTGCAAGTTGCGCTGCTGAAGCCTTTAGAATTATTAAACAGCAATAATGTAGTTGGTTTAGCTTGGTATTTCACAATTCTTTCATAAAGAGCACGTAATCTACGCAAGGTTATTTTTTTTCATGATAAAAATTAGGTGAATTATGCTAAACATCAAATCAGCACTGATCATTGCGCTTGTTTCTTCGGCATTTATTTTAACTGCTTGCTCAAAAAAAGAACCTGCTCAAACAACTGAAACTCCGGCTTCAGAAGTGGCTGTTTCTGAACCTGCTGCAATCTCTGGCGAGCAACCTGTAAGTGATGCTGAAGTTGCGCCTGTAGAGCCTGTACCAGCAGAGCAAACTGAAGCAATTGCTTCACTTGATAAGCCATCGAACTAATATTTATTATTTCAGATTCAAAATTAAGTCCACATTGGTGGGCTTTTTTATTGCTCAGAATTTTACATAACTGAACTGACGCTTTATTATGCTTTTTTTGATATATTCTATTGAAAATTTATAATCTGGAAATTAAATGAAAAAAACATTATTGACTCTCTGCATGGTTAGTTATTCTGCATTCGCAACTGCGCAAGATTTACGCTGTGAAAAAGATAAGTCAGCTCTAAAAAGTAAACATGTATTTATCTCCAAATTCTGTTGATACTTGACCAACCCAGTTTTGTATTTGATCTGCTGCCATGACTTTA
>NZ_SLVJ01000041.1 GCF_004345325.1 Acinetobacter calcoaceticus | reverse complement strand
TCGGCTGGATCTTTTGGCGTTTCGCCAGCAGGAAGATTTTCTACATAGATCTCGTAGGCAGACTTACCATCAGCACCATCTTTACCTACTAGAGATTCCAACCATTTATCTAGTGTTAATGGTGTGCCGCCAGTCGCTTTAATTGAATCTAAATATAAATCATAGGCAGATTTACCGTCTTCGCCGTCTTTACCGTCTTCGCCGTCTTTACCGTCTTCGCCGTCTTTACCGTTCTCACCACCTGGGACTTCGACATTAATAATAGGTGCTGTAGCATCCGCACCGTCTGACTGGCCATGTCCATCAGCGGTCGCTGTAACTACGACTTTTTCACCTTTGACTAAAGCAGGATTGAACGCAATGCTAAAATTACCGTCTTTATCCGTCTTACCTGTCCCGATTATATTGCCTTGTGCATCTTTAACTTCAATGCTAGAGCCTGGGGTCGCCTTACCAGTAAGGATAGAACCGTCTTTATTAAATTTAACATCTTCTGGCTTAGCCGTTTTTGAAACGGGTTCCACAGGTTTAACTGGTTTTTCAGGTTCGATCGGATTGACATTTTTGTTCGATCCGCCTGAACTACTTCCAGCCCAAGCCAATATACCAGCAGCGGTTAAAGGTACAGCAGCCCAAGCCAATGGATTATAATTATCGCCATATAGCAATGGTTCTATAGTTTCTATTGGTTGGTAGTTAACAGCATCTAATAAGATACCTTCATTATCAGTAAATCTAGCCCAGATAAGTTTTCCCTCATCATCGCTAAACACTAAACTATTATCAGTTGAATGTGTTGTACTGAAAAAATTCTCAATAACAATTACTTCACCGTTCTTTAATTGAACGACGATATTAACCCCGTCTCTTTTAACTTCTGCAACATCATTGATTGAAGTTTTAATTAATACTACTGATGGCTCTGTTAACGTTGCCGTAGTTCCTGAAATATTCGCCAAAGCTTTATGGCTTTCTTTGGCTATTATCTGGATATCAGTCATGAAGTTTATTCCCCACAAGGATGTTCTATGAACTTATAAATACTTTTTAAGTAAAATTACTCATGCAAAAAATGAAAATATTTCTCACATTAAATATTAGAACATAGATTGCCACACAAATTAATCCCCATATATCACGCTATGCTTTACCACATAAGACTTGTATAAAACAAAGCAACTTTCTAGTATTACAAAAAAAACCAACCTAAAAACTGACACAAAAGCAATTATCACTCAATGAAAATATCCTACTTGCATTACATTATATAGTTTTTAAATTCAAGTACTTATACAAAACAAATTTCCGATTATTGATTAACAACATAATCTTAAAAAAGGAATCAATAATTCTCAGAGTTAAATTATTTATATATTTTCTGATCTGCAGGCCGATGGTAAACGTAGGACATGTTTAGAGCTTTTCAAATTTTGTTTTACTTTGACAAATCAACATATTAAAAATATATAATAACTTTATAATTAAAAAATTTATTTAAAAAAAATAAGAATTAGCTAATATTTAAATTGTAACATTTAAAAAATAAATACCACTATCGATCGATTAATAAACATCAGCATAAATATATTCCATTAAAATAATTTATTTATAAATATAAAAAAACCGAACATAAAAAATTGCCAGATAAAATTCTCCAAATAAAATAAAATAGAGACACTCATCACGAATACTTAATTAATATTAAGCATCATCAGCATAAAATGATCACTATTATTCAAAAAAACAGGATCAACTTTTTATTACATATTCAAATAATTCTCATTCTTAACTCAAAAATCATAACGCTGAACCCGAGGTCTACTCGCAAAATTTAAGGCCGAACAACCTCAGTGCGAAATGGCGTTAAATGTTGAATTATTTAGATTTAAGTTAAACTAGAATTCATCAGCCAGAACTTAACAATTAAATTTTTTTAATAAAATTGCTCATGAAACACCCTTATAGAAATAATTTTGACCGCTATTTATTTATATGCCGTAGTGATAATTTGGACTGCTCATCACACTCATTGTAACGTTTTAGAAGTTAGTTTTGATTATTCAAAAAATAGTTTATTAAACCATATAGATCAAATAACAGCCACTTACAAAACAATATCAATGACTTAAAGCAACTAATATCAATTAAAACCAACCATTTTAGTCTGATTATTTTTTACCAATTGGTTTGTTTGTTGCTATTTTAGCCACCGCGTCACAGTCAAATTTTTTATGCAAAAAACAACCGTGATATAGTTCACACTTTAAGCAACCACTCCATAAAGCTTAATCAACGTGGGTCAACGGAATTATTTTTAATTTGAATTCGCCGCATCTTGAATCGGTATGTTCATTTAGGAAAATCATCTAATGTTTGGGTGTTATTTAAAAATTCAGCTGCTTTAAATTTTATAACCCAATTAATGTAATTTAAGAAAAGCTTTTTGTTCAGATGTTTTATCCAAACCGAACTCAATCATTGCTTGCTGTATAGCGCTTAACATGTCTTTTCTATTTACTGGATCAATTTGATCAGATTCCTTCCAGTGATATTTATCCCATTTATTTTTTTTAGATATTTCATCTGATATTTCACCCATATTTTCAAGAATTCGTTTAAATATCAAATATCCTTTAAGGTTTTCATCTTTAAAAACTTTAGTCCCATCAATATATCTTCGATCTAAAATATCTAAGGGTAATTTCAATTGACCATCACTGTGATCCGACAGCACAGCTAACCTTGCCCAAAGTTCATTGTAGCTGATTTTATATACATTATTTTCCAGCTCTAGTTGATTTGATGGTAATAAAATTTCACCTTTATTAAGCCCCCCCTGATGTCCACGTTTAAAAATTCTTTCCATTGAATTCGTCATCCCTTCGAGATACCAACCGCCTTTAAATTGAGTATATCCATATTGGTATAAATGGAATAATTCATGATTGACGATGGTCCAGTAATTTCCAGGAAAATCAATAGAGTTTCTTATATTAATTACTAATGCACATTTATTTTTTTTATTTTTCATTTCCTTATGAAGAACAGCATTCTCACCAGCATTACCATTTCCCTGCATCGTTATCAAATGAATATCTATGAATTTTGCCTTGCTCTTATATCGATTACTTTCAAGCGGATGAATAAAGCCCAAATACCTTAATGCATCCGAAGTAGTATTTGCTTGAATTAAGATATCCTCAACAATATCAGGAATGTCATTTTTATTCATATCTTTTGAATTTACTAAATAATCTGGACTATTTGGATTCATTGAATAAAAAACTCTAAAGGTCCCTGACTCATGTACCGAATCAAGCGAAGAAATTTTCTTATTATTTTCTATACAACTATTTGAAACGCATGATTGAAGAAAGAAAAATGATATAAGCATTATGATACCTAACTTCATCAAACGACGCCCTCAATAAAAATATGATTTAAAAAGATTAGTTTATACAAAAAACCTATTTTTCAATTATTAAAACCCATATCAGATAACAATTTCAACCACTTATCTTTAACAAAATCTCTAGAATATCGATTCAACACTAATTGAGTATTTAAAGTATAACTATTCATATAGTACTCATAAAACACTATGATTGATTGAGCCAATTTTTGAATATTACCATCTTCAACCAATATACCATTCACACCATCCTCAATAATCACGCTTGGTCCATATTTTATATCATAGGATACCACGGGCGTTCCTTGCTCTAGACTGTCTAAAATAGCAATACAGAAGCCTTCTACACTACTCGTCACTAACGATAAATGTGCATTAAAAAGATTATCTTTAATGTTGTGTGAGTATTCATTTAAAAAAACTGACTCACTCAAACCATCAAAATCTATTTGTTTTTGTAATTTTTCAATTTTCTCTTTTGAACCCATACCATATAGATCCAACCTAGCATGAGGTATCTTTTTAACCACTTCTTTCATAGCTAAAATCATATGTTCTTGTCTTTTCTCCTCAGAAATTCTCCCTATAGATAAAATGCGATATTCATCAACCTGAAATTTAAGATTATTGATCCTATGATTCATTATATAACTTGGTGGAATCACATATATGGGAATTTTCATATCAAAATCATTTTTTAAATCATCATACTGTTCTTCAGTCGCAACAATACATCCATCAAAAAAACTCTGATTTTCAATTAAAAATTTATAATTATTATTTAACCTACTATTTTTAATATTAGGATTAATCGTATGCGTACTATGTATAATAGGTATTTTAATCATGTTATCAAATTTTGGGCCACTCAAAATCTCATTAAATAATCTATTTTTATCTATGAAGATAAAATCATTGTTTTCTAATACCTCACTCAACCAATATGAATGCAATGACTCTAAATTTGAAAAAAATTTAACTTTATGACCATTTAAAACATAAAGAGACTGACCAGCACAATGAATAATTTCCAAATAAACCTTATTATCTAAATTGTAAAATTTCTCAACGTAATGATCTTGATGAATTATAGTTTTTTCTTTTGAAAGATAACCTTTCACATCAAAGATTTCTTCACGACTAATAATAGAATTCACATCATAATATATAATTTTATACACTTTATTGGTGTTTTTAAAACAAATTATCTTAAGACAAAATTTTGATTCTTTGTAACCTAAATAAATATTAACTGATTTACGAATAAACTCAAAACCAGAGAACATACGTATAAAATCATCTATAGTTCTATTTAGATCTAATTGATATTTTTGATAAAAAGTATAAAAATTGATAAAACAGTTTTTTGGAATTTCATGCAGCATATGAATTTGCTCATAATCCAAACTATAATTTAATGTTATAATTTTCACATTTAAATTTACTTGCAATAGCAATTTAAACCGCTTTAATGATGCATGTTCTATTCCTGTAAGTCGCTTACCTATACCTGCGTTTAAAAAATATATACACTGCTTGTTCTTCATAATACATCCAATAAAATTAATCTCGAAATAAAATCAACTTTCAAATACAAGCATATTCCATTTTTCAATTATTTTATCTTCCAAAAAATCAACTGCTGAGAATTGTGCAGATTTTGACATATCACTTTTAAGCTCTTCATTTTCCAAAATGCTAATTATTTTCTCTGCATACTCTACTATATTTCCATCCTCAACCAAAAAACCATTAACATCATTTTCAATTAATGCTTTTGGTCCATATTTGACATCATATGCAATCACTGGGGTCGAACATGAAAAACTTTCTATGATTGAAATATTAAAACCCTCATAGCAACTTGCAATTAATGAACAGTCTGATTTTTCTATTTCAAGCATGATATCCTGTGTATAACCACAAAATTCAATATACTTATCTAGTTTATATTTTATCACTAAGCTCTCTAAACTTTTAAGCTCAGGTCCTACTCCAAATATACTCAATCTAAATTTATACCCTCTTAATAAAACGACATTAAATGCTTCAATCATATGATTTATTCTTTTTTCTGGCGCGAGCCTACCTACTGTAATAAACTCAGCAATCATATTCTTATGTATCTGTTTATATTTTATTTCTTTAACACTACTTGGTGGTATTACCACCACTTTTTCATCAATATTGAATCTTTCTCTAATATCTTTTTTTTGCAACTCTGTACCTACTACAATATAATCTAACAATTGTATATTATCGAAATATTGCTTATAGCCTGTAAGTAAGTTCCCTACCATGTGGCTCCTGTAATGATTATAATGAATTGCATGTATCATACCTATCAGGATAATTTTTTCATTAATCAACCTAAAAATAGCATTATTGTATCTAAGTGGCCGATCTATATAAAAGTAAATTTTTTCATGATTTTTAATTATTTGTTCTAATATCCAAAATGAGAGAAACTCATCTTCATTAGAAAATATTTGCGTAATATTATTATAATAAACAGCTATACTTTCTAGCTGCACCCCACAATCCAGAAATTTTTTCTCAATGACTTTGCACCCTTTATAGTCATAATATATTTCACATACTTTCTTTTTTTCCAACTCATGATTGAAAATCACTTCCAAATACTTATTCCCCTTATGGAAAAACTCTCTTTTTATATTTTTATTATTAATAAAATAATTTATAAATTTAACATCTTCAGAGTTTGAAAAACCCACATACATCATCAGATTATTATTTTCAAACACCTTAAAATCATTATTACTTAAAGAAACAACTTTAAGACCTTCGAAGTCAAATTTTAGAGCATTACATGTTAACTTTTCATACCCTAAAAAAAATAGATATGGATTATAAATTTCTTCAGCACTAAAACCTAAACGCTTTGCATTTTCAATGAGATCTATATTAAAAATAGCAGTTGCATATCCAACATTTAAACCCATTTTCTTGAACATTTTAAATCTATTTATAGATGAGTGCTCAATTCCAGTTAAACTCTTAGAGAGATTCTTATTTAAAAAAATATGCATTTCACACCACTATTTCGTTAATAAATATTTATAGTATTCGACTCTAACTATTGCAGACTCGAGATCCAGAAAATTTGACCCTGGATAAGTATTAATTTCAAATATCTTAAGATTATTTTCACTATCAATTCCCACATCAATACCTAAAGCATCTAAGGTATAACTGTAATTCTTTTGAAAATCTTTTGGTAAGTTAATAGCTAAATTGCGCAACTCAGTCCGTATATATTCTGATTGATCACCAAACTGACTTTTAAGAAAGGAATTAAGATTCGATATACCTCCTCCTTGACTTAAATTTGACGTAACCTTTTGTGACAAACCAATTCGTGGATAAATTTTCACAATCTTCCAGTTCCCACCTTTCCCTCTTTGTACATGCAACCTTATGTCATATGGATGTCCTTCAATTGTGTTTGAATCGATATATTGTTGAATTTGATTTGTATCCATAAAATCTTTCAAAAAAATTTCAACATCTTCAATATTATCAAATTCCTCATAATCAATATCTGTTTGAAACACGTATCTATTGTCAGAAATGTATGACTTATAAATACCTTTACCCATATTACCGCCTTTGGGTTTTATAATTACAGTTTTAAACTTATCAATATATTTTAAATATATATCAATAGAGCTCAAAATATCTGAATCTATTAAATATTGAGTATAATTTACATCTTTTTTTAATAACTGAAAAACCTTCTCTTTATCCCCAATTCTATATGTAATCATTGGTGATATTTTTTTTATTTCTTGATAAATCGCTCGATCCCTCGGTCTTGATGGGGCATTATCAATTATATTCGGAAAGCTAGTTATTTTTCTTTCCCACTCATTATTTACCAAAAACAATCCTGAGATTGTTTTATTTAGAAGATCCACATCCTCTGGTCTAAAATAAAAAAAATCAATATCATTATAGAATGACATATATGCCAAAGCTTTAGCTTTAATACCAGGACGTTCATCAAATCTTAAATATCCTACTTTCATACTACCACCTCATCCTTAATTAGTTTTCTATAAAAAAATTATAATAAGCAACATACCCAGATAAGTTATGCTCTTGGTCATCGATACGGGTACGGAATCGGTCATGCCTGACATAAAAAGAGTTTATAATTTTTTCGGGCTTGCCCATATACATTGCAACTTCAGGATAAAAGTACCCTGTCGCTCTTTGGAACTGGACTCTGAGTTCAATTAATTTTTTTAACTCTTCGAATTTAGCTTTTTCATACAATTCATTCATGCCCAACGCTTTCATACGGACAATCATCTTATAAGCAGACATCATCATCTCTAGAAAAGTTGCATAGGCAGTTTTTCGATCACCAATGAAATCCATGTGTTTTAAATAATTATTTATTCCAAATTGGAAATATTTTTCTTCTGGACATAATTTTGTCAGTTCATTTGTGCAATAACTTAACCAATGATCATGATATTTATCATATTTTTTAGTAATGAAGTGCTCAAACATCAGCTTAACTTTATCTAATAGTTTAGTGTCATTGTTTATTTGAAATAAACGCAATAAGCCGAGTGCCGCTTCACCATCATAATATACGATTCTAAATTTCTCTTTAACTTCAAGTGATGGATAATCAATAACATGAGTTGTTTCCCCATTACTATCCACCATCTTTAATATACCCTCAGCTAGTTTTTCAGCATATTTTTGATACTGACTATCTTTGGTTATTTCTTGGTATTTAGCAAACATAAATATCGCGGTAGCATTTGAACCCAACTTAATCTCTGGTTTATCTTCAACATTATCAATCATGAAACCAGCGCCATCAACTTCTTTATAAAAGTGATCAATTGAATATTGAATAGCTAAGTTTATTTTTTCCAAATACTGTCTATTGTCATCCACCTCGAGTGTCTCTAGCAAAGCGTATATCGCAGTACAATGCCTAACAGTATTATAGCTTTTTATTTCACGGTTATATGCTGGGAAATAACCATATATAAACTTCCCATCATCTTTAATTTCGTTATGTAAAAATTCCGCATTCTTAATAATAAGAGATTTAATATGCTCTTTCTTATTCACGTTAAGCAGTCGTGTACCATTTTCACAACCAGTGCTATGAAGTTCAACCCATTCTGAATCTTCAAAATACGCCCCATAAGTATCAAAAACCCACACATTTTGCAGCTTTTCTAATTTGATCTTATGGGTAATTGCTGGATACTTCTTTTTTAGCGCATCATTCAAATTGACTTCATCAAAGAAATTCGGTTCATTAAAGACCAAACCCTTTATAATTGATTTTCCATAGATTTCTTGCTCTAAGAAAGAAATCGATAATTTTTCATCAAAGGCAATACTTTGTCTGAAGTGGTTGTTATGTGGCTGCTCATTAACAATCTGGACTAAATCTTTCCAATTTTTCTTGTTTATATTGTATGCAACATCAATTTTAACCAGATTCAACATCGTCTTATCTGCTTGATAGGTTTTATCAACGAAATTTAATAGTCGCTTAGTCACAGTCTCTAATTTTTCATCACTGGTTGACCATACTTTACAGCGTTGGTTTAAGTTGCCATAAGACAAAAATACCGTATAACGATCTTGGTTTATATTTTTTTCAATTGTAATTTTATTCAGCCATGATACTAATTTTTCTTTCAGTATTAATAATTCGCCATAAGATTTGATTGTCATCTCGCACACTATTACTTAAAACATAAATTACATTAAATATAACATATTTATTTTAAAAACTATACACTCCCACAACTATTATAACTTTAATTATCTAATCAAATTTGCCATACATATAAAAAAGGACCCGAAGGTCCTTTTTTATACTAGATGTTTATCAATATTATTTAGTGCCAAATAATATTATTGTTGTTTAATAACTCATCTAAAGTTTTATCTGTATTGATTGAGATTAAATCAACATAATCCGACTTCCCTTCTGGTTGACCAGAATAATCCGCCTGACCATTACGGTCGATTTTCAACACACCATCTTCATAGCTCAAATAATCATGGATATTATCCGCAGTTTGATTGCCATCAAGCAGCTTAGAAATATCGATCTTGTCGCCTTCAGTTGCGTTGAAGTCGGTCCATTTATCTACGCCATTGTCACCGTTACCACCCGTATTGGCTATTGAAGTATCTAATACGTTATAAATCAATGTATCAGCCCCCAATCCCATTACAAAAGTATCGTTTGCAGCAGAGCTGGTGATTAAATCATTAAAAGCAGATCCAATCGCATGTTTTCCGACATTAATCTCTAGTGTTGCAGTTTCTTTAGTACCAACGTCAGATATGGTTTCATAAATAAACTTATCAACGCCGTAAACACCACCTTTAGGTGTATAGGTATATGAGCCATCTTTTAATACCACAAGAGTGCCGTATTTACCGACGATTTCAATCGATTGCGCGCCTTTGTTTGCGTTATTAACAAACAATTCCTTGCTACCGATTCTCAGGCTGTCAAATATTTCCTTACCAAGATCATTAGCAAAGAGTTCACCCTTAACAACATCAATAGTGCCAACTTTATATTCATCTAAATGAACAATATTACTAACAAAATCAATTTGTTCAATAACACCATTTGTCGATGTAATCTCAAGTGTATAGTGACCTGCAGGCAGATTCAGACCAGATAAATCAAGTCCTGTATCTTTTGCTTTTGGCGTAGTAAATTTCCATTCTTGACCAGTTGTTGTATTTTTCAATACATAACCCATCGTCATGTCTTTTTTACCAAGGCCCAAGATACCATCACCTAGATCTGAGGAACCTTTAACTTTTAAGGTAAATCCTTTGCCAAATTGGTTGTCTTTAATTTCAAACCCTTTCACATAAGTTTTACCATGATTACCAATCAACGAATCTGCTTCATGGAACTCAATAGTCGATTCGACATTGGTTTGTTTAACGCTAACAACATTAAAGTCATCCTCTGCTGTATGCGTACCAATTCGAATGTTCAAGTTTTCAATAACACTCTTACCATTCGCATCTTGAGTCACTAATTTAAAGTTTTCAACTTGACCATAAGCCGGTTTCCAACCCGCAGGCGCATTCTCAGGTTTAGTCACCGAGTAAGTATAAGTACCATCACTGTGAATGGTCAGTGTTCCATACTTTCCATCTACAACTTTTTCTTTACCTGGTTCTACATCTTGACCATTAACTTTGAGTAAAATGGTTGAATCATCAACAATCGCATCGCCTGTGACTGAACCATAGTACTGCGTTGGTTTGTCATAGTCATAGATCTTGTCGTGATCAACATATAGACCTGTACCTTCAGCCACACCCAGTAAACCTTTGCTATTCAACATAGCTCGGTATTCACCTTCGCCAAATTGCAATGTTAATGGATCAGACTTACCACCGAGCAAGACAATGTTGAACCATTTCTCTTCAAGGTGAATTTGTACAAAATTACCTGTAACTGGGTCTAACTTATAAATCAGCAAATCAAATGTTTTACCGATCGAGACACCACCAGCGCTACCATGGAAGGTCAGTTCGCGGACTTGATTTTCACCGACCGTGAACTCCATAGCACCTGCGCCAGACAACACATCAGCATTTAAAATTGGACCGAGCAAACCAAGATCTATCAGCTTAAAGCCATTTGCAGCTTTAATATCAGAGTTATTGGTATCCAGTACCACACTTGCTTGAGCCTCTAGTACAACCGTATTATGAATTTCAATACGATCTTCACTTGGCGTGATATTGAGTTCGATTTCAAGTTTAGCTTCAGCTGTATTCCCTGCTGGTGAAGTCACCACATAGTTAAATACATCTTTCGCACCGAATGGTCCTCGGAAGTCAGGATTGACTTCATAGGTATAGCTACCATCAGACTTGACTGTCAATTTACCGTAAAGCCCCTCAATAATTACTTCACCGTTTACGGACAGATTTTGACCATTGATCGATGTTACTGTGGTTCCTGCTGGTAAATCATCATTACCAGACATAGGGTCTTCATCAGTCAAAATATTACCTGAGGTAGAACCAGCAATTGCCGTCGCCTCATTATAATCTTTGTTAATCGCATCTTTAATTGACAAAGAATAACCTGTCAATGCTTGGATACCTTGACCAGAAGCCATCACAAACATCCACTGACCTTCGCCTAAGCTAAAGTTGGTGTCTTTGGATTTTCCTCCTAGTAAATAACTAACGACCCAACTTTCGTTGACTGCATGCTGTTCCCACTGACCTGTGCTTTCATTCAATTTATACAAGTAGAGATCCATTATTCCCACAACTTGTACGCCGAATGCCGAACCGACCAATGTCAAGTCTTTAACTTGATTTGCCCCAACGTTGACTTTAATTGAACTGTCACCGAGGTTAGCCAGCACATCTGCACCCAATACTGGGCCCAGACCCACACTAACTACAGTTAAACCAGACTTAGACTTACCTTTTAGCTCAGTATCAGTCGTCGTTTTAGGTGTCGCATCTAGAATTAAATCTATAACATTATTTGCTGGCGCAATGATTTCAACTAATCCAGCGCGAATTTGAGTGATAGATTCATTACCCGCCTTATCTACTGCCGAAACATTGATAATTGTCCCTTTGGTAAATGCCGCATCTGGTTGATAGCTAAAGATACCATTCTCATCCGCTGTACCGCTTCCAAGAATATTACCCTCACTGTCCGTAATCGTCAGCGTTACACCTGGCTCAGTCTCAACAGTAAGCACAGTATTGTCGTCATTCACTTCAGCAGAATTAATCACTGGTGGCGTGATATCGACGGTGAAATCGATCGCTGGTGAATGTGCACTCTCTTTACCATCTACAGTCTGAGTAGCAGTAAACGAATGATTTCCTTCAGCTAGATCATTTTCTGGTGTAAATGTCCAAGTACCATCAACACCTGCAGTTGTCGTTCCGATAGCCATTGAACCACTGTATAGCGTAATGATCGCACCAGGTATAGCACCAGCACCGGTAAAGGTTGGTTTGGTGTCATCCGTTTCATCGCCATTATTGATCTGACCTTTGATCGAACCAACATCATCTTGTGCATGCGGAGCATCTTCAAGCGGATCTGTATCGCTGTCCGAGTCGCTGTCAGAATCAGAGTCACTGTCAGAGTCCGAGTCGCTATCCGAGTCAGAGTCGCTGTCAGAGTCCGAGTCGCTGTCAGAGTCAGAGTCGCTGTCTGAATCAGAGTCGCTGTCAGAATCAGAGTCGCTGTCAGAGTCCGAGTCGCTGTCAGAGTCCGAGTCGCTGTCAGAATCGCTGTCGCTGTCAGAGTCGCTGTCAGAATCCGAATCGCTGTCAGAGTCCGAATCGCTGTCAGAGTCCGAGTCGCTGTCAGAATCCGAGTCGCTGTCAGAGTCCGAGTCGCTGTCAGAATCCGAGTCGCTGTCAGAGTCAGAGTCGCTGTCAGAATCCGAGTCGCTATCAGAGTCCGAGTCGCTGTCAGAATCAGAGTCGCTGTCAGAATCCGAGTCGCTGTCAGAGTCCGAGTCGCTGTCAGAATCCGAGTCGCTGTCAGAGTCCGAGTCACTGTCAGAGTCCGAGTCGCTGTCAGAGTCCGAATCGCTGTCGCTATCCGAATCGCTGTCGCTATCCGAGTCGCTGTCAGAGTCCGAGTCGCTGTCAGAATCCGAGTCAGAGTCGCTGTCGCTATCCGAGTCAGAGTCAGAATCCGAGTCGCTGTCAGAATCCGAGTCACTGTCAGAATCCGAGTCGCTGTCAGAGTCCGAGTCGCTGTCAGAATCCGAGTCACTGTCAGAGTCCGAGTCGCTGTCAGAGTCCGAGTCGCTGTCAGAATCCGAGTCGCTGTCAGAATCCGAGTCACTGTCCGAATCCGAGTCACTGTCCGAATCCGAGTCACTGTCAGAATCCGAGTCGCTGTCAGAATCAGAGTCGCTGTCGCTATCCGAGTCAGAGTCGCTGTCAGAGTCCGAGTCGCTGTCAGAATCCGAGTCGCTGTCGCTGTCAGAGTCCGAATCGCTGTCGCTGTCAGAGTCAGAGTCACTGTCCGAATCTGAGTCACTGTCAGAATCCGAGTCGCTGTCAGAGTCCGAGTCACTGTCAGAGTCCGAGTCGCTGTCTGAATCCGAGTCACTGTCAGAGTCCGAGTCGCTGTCAGAATCAGAGTCGCTGTCAGAATCCGAATCGCTGTCAGAGTCCGAATCGCTGTCAGAGTCCGAGTCGCTGTCAGAATCCGAATCGCTGTCAGAATCCGAATCGCTGTCAGAGTCAGAGTCGCTGTCAGAATCCGAGTCGCTGTCAGAATCAGAATCGCTGTCGCTATCCGAGTCGCTGTCAGAGTCCGAGTCACTGTCACTGTCAGAGTCACTGTCAGAGTCCGAGTCACTGTCTGAGTCAGAGTCGCTGTCAGAGTCCGAGTCGCTGTCAGAGTCCGAGTCGCTGTCAGAATCGCTGTCGCTGTCAGAGTCAGAGTCGCTGTCAGAATCCGAATCGCTGTCAGAGTCCGAATCGCTGTCAGAGTCCGAATCGCTGTCAGAGTCCGAATCGCTGTCCGAATCAGAGTCGCTGTCAGAATCCGAATCGCTGTCAGAGTCCGAATCGCTGTCAGAGTCCGAGTCGCTGTCAGAATCCGAATCGCTGTCAGAATC
>NZ_SLVJ01000040.1 GCF_004345325.1 Acinetobacter calcoaceticus | reverse complement strand
AAGGCAATTACAGCAACTAACAGACAAAATTTACTACATAATTCAACTGGTTGGATGCGTGGGTGAAAAGCGATCAATTTAAGTTGGCGCGTATGCCCTTCAGTGGATTTAACTCTTGAAAGTGAGTCTGTCTATGAAGATGATGGGGGATTAATCAATAGAACAAAAAACAACTTAAAAGAGGAAGGTGCTTTAGACCAAGTATTATCTTCTATACATACCCTTAGAAAAGGTACAAAAAAAGTCAATCAATTTAACGGTGAGGAGTGGATCATTGCAGTACCAATGAAAGGTAGAAATGGAATTGAATCTTCATGGGCCTATTCTGGGGTTGCTAATAACAATTTATACCCATCAATTCAATTGGACTTCACCAATGGGAGAGACTCCATAACCAACCCTGCAAGTATTTCTAATAAAGAAGCTGAGTATTTATATTCAGAAATTTTAAAGAGTATCAGGTACTTTTAATAGGTAATTTGCTCCTAGTCAAATTATTAGACATTGCTGTACGTAAAGGCCCAATATTAACGAGTTTCTATATTATGGTTTAACTATAGATGATTCTTATGGAGGGAAATGGGAAGTGGATGCTCCAAGGGAGGAATGGTGCAGCAATATTACGACCAAGGGACAACTTGCCAAAGTCATCCAATCCAATGGTGGGGTGGTTCGCTTTTCTTATGATGAGCAGTGCTCCCGCGTAAGGGATGCATTCTAAAAAAATCACCAAAGCGCTATCACTTAACTCGGTTTGGACTGTATTTTTTGCTTAACTGACTGGCATTAATGTAGGATAAGCTTTTCTTGAAAATGAAATAAAAAAAATCACCAAGTTGGGCAAAAGCCCATAGTATGATTCTTTATTTGATCAATTGATTTTAAAAATTAGTCAGGACTTCAATGATGCTCAGTGCGGTAATTAAAAGTTTTAATATTGGTCTAGTGACTGTACTTGTTTGTGCTTGTCAACCGAGCACAAGCTTAGGAAGCCAAGAGCAGAAAATATCGATTAATGAAGTTTATCAACTTGGTTTTGGTCTAGAAGGTGAGCAGCAGTTTATTAAATATACTCAGAATAGCGAGGATCGCCAGCCTGCAGGAATGGGTTTTTACGACTTGCTGTGGCGTGCCCCTAATTTAGCTCAAGTTAATATTAATTTAGGTGAAAATAGTTTAACTATACCGAATGCCATTTCAGTATTAGGAACTAAAATTAGTTATGATAAAAGTATGCAAGGCATACAAATAATGGATATTAATGCCGGGCTTAACAAAGAAGAATATGTGACTGAGGAACAGGCATACCAAGCATATAAATTATTGTTTGAACAGATTAACAGTAAGGGTTGGAAACAATATTTTGTTCGATATTCTGAGCGTAATGCTAAACAGGATAATATGAGGCTGATTATGGAGGGTGGTAGAGTCATCGATCCATCTTACATATTTGAATATAGTGAATGGAAAAAAATATTTGATGAAAAAGGATCACTAGATTATTTGTTGTATTCTCCTGGCTATATACTCTCGATCACCATAAATAATACTGATCGCAAGAACAGTCGTGTACAATATATGCTTAGATTTTCATTTGAATCATTTAAATATAACAGGAGAAACTTAATTTCAGATTCTTATAAGATGTCTCCAATTGAGTTTAATCGAGCCTATATAGAAAATAATAATAGAAATACGATGTTGAGAAAGTATGGTGAGTCAGAAGCAAAGTTAAAAGGTTATCAAATTGATGAAAACTATAAAGATCCAGATGATTGGCAATATGTAAAATAAATATATTGAAGATATCATTTGAGTCAATGGATGTAATATTTTGGCTAGAATCAGATAAACCTATATCTTATTGACTCAGACCCCGTCTAGCGCAAAAAAAATATTGTATAGAATTACAAATCTTGCTGTATTAAACGGTTGAAGTGGTTCGATCTAGCTTATAAATTAATCGGCTTGTAAAAATAAAAAAGACACAATAATGAACAATATAATAAATCCGATTGGACAGGTTCTAGAGCGTTTAGGCCTAAGTGCACAAAAGCGGTCAGTCAATGTTCAATTTTCAAATAGCGCATTAAATTCACAGATTTTTTTGCAACGTGTAGACGGTCAGCATACGCTGAACGAAGGTATTCGACTCGAACTGATTTGCGTATCGACCGATGCAACCATTGCATTAAAACAGTTTATTGGTAGTCAAGTTGCAGTGGATAGTGTCAGTGACCGAGGACTATTGCTTCGCACGACGGGGATCATCACCCAAGCTGCTGTGGGCCAATCAGATGGTGCATTAACGGTTTATAAATTGATCCTTGAAGATGCGACCGCACTGCTGCATAAACGTCGCAATAGCCGTGTATTTATGAATAAATCGGCAGTGGATGTTATCGAGACGATATTCAAAGAATGGCAGTCGAAAAGTCCACTGTTTGCTGCCAGCCTCAGTCTGGATTTGAGCGGCTTAAAACAAGAATACGATGTACGTCCCTTTATCATGCAGAGCTCAGAATCTGATTATGATTTCCTCACTCGGTTGCTGCGCTCAGAAGGGATTAATTGGTTAATCAGTGAAGCACAACTCACGGTTGAGAACAGTAGCGAGTCGATCCAGGCTCAGAAGCTTCGGTTAATTGATGACAATAGTCAGTATCAAGCCCTCGAACGACGTAATATTCGTTTCCACCGTAGCAGTGCCACAGAGCAACAAGACAGTATCACCAGTTTCGTGGGGCGGCGCTCAATTCAACCGACAGCAGTGCATGTACAGCGTTGGCAGGCCGATGCCCTAGAGCAAGAGGATGGTGCAGGGTCGGTACTGAGTAAGCATAGCCATAGTGACAATATTGATAATAGCAGCCTGAGTTTAGAGCAAGCATGGCATATTAGCCCAGCGTGGATGCAGGACCTGAATGGTGAAGATCAGGCCACCAAATCGGGCAATGCTCAGATTGAAAAATTTAATCAGAACTTATCCAATTATTATGATGCACAGGCCAAACAGTTTATAGCCAACTCGACTGTACGTGATGCGCATGTCGGCTATTGGTTTGAATTGAATGAACATCCTGAGATCGATCAACATCAAGGGGCGGACAAAGAGTTTCTGATCACCTCGAAGTCTTTTTATAACCAAAATAATCTCCCCAAAGATCTTAACGATCAAATCAGCTTATTGCTAGATCAAAGCCAGTGGCAACTCAACACTGCAAGCTTAAACGATAAAAATAGCCAAGAACGTCAAGCCAATCGCCTCACTTTACAACGCCGCAATATCGTCACGGTGCCGGAATACAATCCCTTGCAGCATCGTCCATCTGCTCATCCACAACGCGCCATCGTGGCGGGGCCGAGTGGTGAAGAGATTCACGTCGATGCATGGGGCCGGATCAAAGTACGCTTTCTCTTCACCAGAGCTGAAGATCATGCCCATGATGGTGGTGCCGGCAGCAATGATAATGATGCGGATTCGGCCTGGGTGGATGTACTGACCCCATGGGCCGGTGAAGGCTATGGCGCACGCTTCCTACCGCGAATTGGTGAGATCGTGGTGATCGACTTTTTTGATGGCAATATTGACCGACCTTTTGTCGTGGGTCGCATCCATGAAGCGCAGCGCTCACCGACCAAATTTGATCGCAAAGGCCAGTTGCCGGATACCAAAAAACTCAGTGGTATACGCTCCAAGGAAGTCGGCGGTGCAGGCTTTGGACAACTCAGGTTTGATGATACGACTGGACAGATCAGCAGCCAATTGCAGAGTAGTCATGGCTCGACGCAACTTAACTTGGGTAAGCTCAGCCAGCCTAAAGATAAAGCGGAAAGTGAAGACCGTGGTGAAGGCTTTGAGCTGAGGACGGATCAATGGGGCGCGGTGCGGGCTGGACAGGGCCTATTGGTTTCGACCTATAAGCAAGATCAGGCCAAGGGCGAGCATGTCGATGCTGAGGATGCCAAGAAACAACTCGAGACCAGTCAGACCAATACCCAAGCATTAAGTGATATTGCTAAAAATCAGCAAACCGATGAGATTGAGTCGATTGAACAGCTCAAAGCATTGGCTGAAAAAATTGAACTGAAAATGGCACAATTTAACAAAGCACTTTTGCTGTTAAGTTCGCCAGATGGGATCGCGCTGAGTACCCCAGAGCATATGCATTTGGCAGCAGATGGGCAAATTAATCAATCTGCTGGCGATAGTATTAACCTGAGTACACAGAAAAATCTGCTTGTACATGCACTCAGTAAGGTCAGTTTATTTGCTGCCCAAGCAGGGATCAAAGCAGTCGCAGCACAAGGAAAGGTGGAAGTTCAGGCTCAAGCCGATGCTTTAGACATATTGGCGAAGGCTGGGATTACGATCTCATCCACTGATGATCGTATTGAAATCAGTAGCCCCAAAGAGATCGTGATTAAAGCAGGTGTCTCACAAATTAAATTAGACAATTCTGGTATTTTCCCACAAACCAATGGTTTATTTGAAGTTAAAGCCGGGCAGCACCTATTTAAACCGGGTGCAGGTGCATCTCAATCCACTCAGTTAGCTCAAGCCAAACCAATGAAAGGTGCTTTAGACTTACTCAGAAGTTATGGTGGAGATGACTTCTTTAAACAAAGCGGCTACAAAGTCATTGATGCCTTAGGTAAGCAAATCACTGGGAAACTTGATGGCAATGGTTTTGCTCAAATTACGGGTATTGCGCCAGGACCTGCTCAAGTAGTGTTGGAAAAAGACCTCCGTAGTGCGTGGGATCCGGGCAGCGAATTCAAACGAGATTATAAATGGACTGATGGTCCAGTGAGCCAAGTTGCAGCGATGGCTCAAAATGCCTTAAGTTCTTTGGGGCAAAATATGCTATCGCAACTCAAAGGAAACTTAATGTCACTCAATGCTGACAGTCTAAAAGCGATGGGCGCCAATGCATTACAAGATGTGGCAAGTCAAACCTTAGGGCAACTGAAACAACAATTAAGTTCAAGTGTACTCGGCGGCATAGCTTCACAAATGAATATGAATTTGTCACCTGAACAACTCGCGGGTATTGGTCAAATGGCACAGAATCCGTTGCAAGCCATTCAGGGGATCCAACCTCAGACCAACTCAGCAGATCCAGTGGTGGTCAATGATTATTTTGAACGACAAAACATCTATGAAAATGCCTATTTGACTATTACTGAAACAACGGTTAAAGGCGGTGGACAAACGGAGAATACGCCTTCTGTTCAGCGACCAACTCAAGGTGGACAACAAACAAAGCCGACTAAAACGATAGATCCTAAAAGCACTGGATTGGGTAGTAGGTCAGATCCTGCAGCTCAAACGGTCGGCGGCAAAGAAGAATTGGTCCGTCAAAATAGTTCGAGCAGTGAATACTTGAGTTTTACCGAAACGACAGTGAGAAAACTTTAAAGTATCGCGTTTATGTAGAGATGTTCTATAGATGGAATGTATTTAAATAATTGAAAACTAATAAATTAAAATATATACAAAGGTCAATATAATAATGAGTAATGAAAATAAACAACAACCGAGCATACAACTTGCCGTATTTAACCTTGCCAGTATGACGAGTATTGCCGATCTACAATTGTTGGCGCATCAGATTGAGGCTTATTTACAGGTCTGCGGTCAGACCACTTTGCAGCAGGTACAAGCCAATGCTCAAGTGCCGATGGTGGCGAACAGTTTTGCCCTGACCGGCAGTGTGTTGGATTTGCTCTTATATGCCACTGAGGCCAAAAAAGATGCTGCCGGCGTACAACAAACCGCGTTGCTGAGTATGAACTTGATCGGTCTATTTTTAGAGCCCAAGACTGAAGCACATGTACGTATGGCTTTGCGGCCGATGTTTGCGCTGATGGCTGAATGTTTATACCCGGAGAATGGTGCACTCAAGGACAGTGATCTGCGTCGTTTAGAGCTACATCTGAATGATAAAATGGCTGGAGATCTGGAAAAATTCTTGGTTGAAACACAGGGCAAGTTAGCGAGTTTACTGAGTAGTGCCACCACTTTGGGTATGGCGATCTTAAAGTCGTTAACGCTGCCCGCAGTTGCCGTGCCGAGTATGCCGACTGCGCTGGCCAGTGCCACAGCTGAAAAGCGCGATCCCAAGGCGCAGTTTTTAAACTGGGCCACCCCACTGATTGATTTAATCGGTGCACCTGCCCAAGCGGATCTCACGCCAAGAATAGAACCCAATACCAGCAGTCGCTTGCAACAGCACACAACACAGGCGATGGCGACCTTGGCAACAGTGATCCAACAACAGGCCAATGCAGGACAGCAATACAGCTTGGCATGGTTATTACAACAGACTTTGAGTGCCCTTAAAGCGCAGCAAAATAAAGGCAATGCCAGTGTACCGATCACCCAAACCGGTGAGTATGAGCGGCATACTCAGGGCGATACTTTAGAGGTGGTGAGTCTACAAGCCAATGCTTTAAATGCACCACCTTGTGAAACCATAGAGTCTCAATCAGATCGAAGTATCAGTTATGCAATTGGTACTGAACGGGTTGATCATAGTGACTTTTATCTGCCCAAGCTGGGTTTTGCTTTTAGTCGGCTATATAGCTCGCAATTGGCTGAACTCGATGACAGTGCCATGGGCGCACGTTGGATGACGCCATTTTCCACGCAGATCATTCAATCTGAAACTGGTTTTATCTTGATTGATGCTAAAGGGCGTAAACATCGCTTGCCCAGCAGTATCTTAAGTAAAGTCTATGACGTGCCTTATGAAGGTATCAGCATTAATGTGCTTGAAAATGGTAATCTGATCGTCAATTTTGGTAGTGCATGGTATTTTCATTTTCAAAGCTTTGATCAGGGCATGAGTTATCAATTGGTGCTAGAGCAAAACAGTAAAACTGATGAGCTTGTGGTGTTAAATTATCTACTAGCCAATGAACATACATTTTTACAATCGATTGATTTTAAATTAAAGCGTGCGGCACAGACGGTAAAATTCGCTTATAACCCTCAAATGAAGTTGATCGCGGTATTTTTGGATGAAGACGCAGAACCTTTGGCACGCTATGACTATGATACTCAAGGCAACTTGATTACGGCCGTGGATCAAAATGGTCAAACGCGCAGTTATGAATACAATGCCCATCATCAACTGACGCGCTATACCGACCGTACAGGGCGTGGGCAAAATGTTCGTTATGAATCAACATTAGCCAATGCCAAAGCCATTGAAGAATGGGCCGATGATGGCAGTTTCCATACTCGATTAGAATGGCATCCACGGCTACGCCAAGTGGCGGTGTATAACGCTGATAATATCCCGACCTATTATTATTTTGATCTGGATGGTTTTACCTATAGAACTCGATTGGCTGATGGCCGTGAAAGTTGGTATTCACGTGATCAGCAGAAACGGATTACTCGGCAAATTGATTTCTTTGGTCTGGAAACCGAGCAGCAATATAATGATAAGGGTCAACTTGCCAAAGTGATTCAACCCAATGGTGGGGTGATTCGCTTTGCCTATGATGATCAGGGGCAGTTAGTTGAAACCAAAGATCCAGAGGGTAATCTATGGCGGCAGGAATATGATGCAATGGGTAATGTCACCAAGCAAATCGATCCTTTAAAGCGTAGCACTCAGTTTAAATATAACAATGACAACCAAGTGGTCGAAGTGATCGATGCCAAAGGCGGATCTAAAAAGATTCAATATAATGATCTGGGGCAGATGACCTCATTCAGTGACTGTTCAGGCAAGACCAGTTCTTGGGAATATGATCAACAAGGCCAACTATTAGCAGAAACCTCAGCCGAAGGTCAAACAGTCCAATATCAATATAGCCAAGCTGGTCAAGACAAAGGTCAACTGCAAGCGATTATCTACCCAGATGGTTTAAAAGAAAGCTTTGAACGTGATGCTGAAGGGCGCTTACTCAAGCACTGGGATACGCAAGGAAAGGTGACTCAATATCGCTATAATGCCCTAGGCTTGGTCCAGCAGCGCATTGATGCCAATCAACATCAGATCGGTTATAGCTGGGATCGTGCTGGACGGCTAAAGAAACTCAGCAATCAAAATCATGCCGAATACCTATTTGACTATAACCAATATGGTCAATTGATCCGTGAGCAGGCTTTTGATGGCGAAGAAAAGTATTTTAAATACTCAGAACTTGGATTATTGGCTGAATCACAACAACCGAATATTAAAACCCTATTTCATTATGCTGTAGATGGTCAATTGATCGGCAAGCAGTTCGTCAATATCCATACTGGTCAAAGCCAATCGCAGACCTTTGGCTATAACTTAAATAACCAACTGAGTCTGGCATCGAATGAACATAGCCAGATTCAATATTATTATGACAAAGTCGGACAGTTGGTAACTGAGCATCAGCATTATAAACTCCCCAACCTGAAGCCGATGACTGCAGCCTTACGCTACCAATATGATGAATTGGGTAACCTCACTAAGACTATTCGACCCGATGGTCAAGAGCATGCCTTACTGAGTTATGGTTCAGGGCATGTTTATGCGGTGGCATTGAATAGGCAGGATCTGGTCGGTTTTAAACGCGACGATCTACACCGTGAAACTGAAAGATTCCTTGCCAACGGCCTGATTCAAAGCAGTGTCTATAATGATGTCGGGCTACTCTCTTCACAACGGATCTATCCCGAAACGCAAACCGGCCAAGCGCTTCAAACACAACAGCAAGCCACTCAACACTATCAAGCGCAACGTGACTATCATTATGATAAAAACTATCTACTCACTCAGGTGGATGATAGCCGCCTAGGTCAGATGAATTATCAATATGACCCCGTTGGACGTCTGATTAAAACCCAAAGCGCACACTTAAAAGAAAGCTTTAGTTTCGATCCTGCAGGCAATTTAATTGATCCAACCTCAACTCAGGATAGCGTGGTTAAAAACAACCTGCTCAAGCGTTATCAAGGGGCATATTATCGTTATGATGCACAGGGTAATGTGATTGAGAAAACCCATGCGGGACAAAACTTAAAACTGTATTGGGACAACTTGAATCGACTCCGTAGCAGTGAGCAAAATGGTCAAAGCACGCAATATGGTTATGATGTCTTTGGCCGACGCTTATTTAAGCAAACTGGCAACTCTCCTCACAACCAAGGCTTAACGGTATTTGGCTGGGACGGTGACCTGATGATTTGGGAATCACTCCAGTCATCAGATGAGACTCAGTCTTATACCAAACATTATGTTTATGAGCCGAATAGTTTTGTGCCCTTGGTTCAGGCTGGTTATCAGGGCTTTATTAAACTGATCGACACGCCTGATTATAGCCAACCTTCAGACCGACCTTATTCAATGCGAGCCGATCCAGTCTGGAAAACCGATACTCGATCTAAACGTGCCGAACTGCAACGGGTGGCATTTTATCATTGTGACCAAGTCGGTACGCCGCAGGCACTCTCTAATGAAAAAGGTGAATTGATCTGGGATGCGAGTTTAAATACTTGGGGCCAGGCTTTAGAGATTAAAACCAGTGATAACCTATTAGAGCAAACCAATATCCGTTTCCAAGGGCAGTATTATGACAACGAGACAGGGTTGCATTATAACCGCTACCGCTATTATGAACCGCATAGCGCGAGGTATGTCGGGAAGGATCCGATTGGGTTAGATGGTGGAGTGAACACCTCAGCCTATGTCAGTGATCCAAATGCGTGGGTGGATCCGATGGGGTTGAAAGATGAGATGTCACAAATAAATAGAGTATATAATTATTATGAGAGTTGTCGTAAAGATGGAACTTGCGCTCAACCTGATTATATATCATGTGGTGCTAATCTTCCTTTATTTCAAGTTCCTGCTAACTTAGCTGTAAATTTGCATAATGGTAATATATATGCAGGATCTAATGCATCCAAAGACTTAATAAAGGAAATATACATACAAAAAATCTCACAAGTAAAAAAATTTAAATTTAAAGGATCTATGAGTTGTATGATTTACTCGATTAAGAATATTCCAGCAGGTATGTCCAGAGAAAATGCAACGGATCAATCGTTAGATGGTATGGGGGTGAGTTTTACGGAAACAGCAGGACCATTTGTATTTGGGGGTGAAAAGCCATTTATTTTTGCTGAAGATCCAAGAACTAAACAGATGGTTTTGTCTAAAGATATCGATCAAAATATGTATGCAGTCGGTGTTGGATTTGGTATGGGGGCAGGTGTGGATATGGGAGGGGGCCTTATGTATAAAGTAGGAAATATTTATGATATTGTGCCTAATAAAACTATAAATTTTCCAGAAAATTATACTGGACCAACAACAAGTATGCCAGATGTTGGTGGTGCATATTCAAAGATACCTAAGTAGATTTAGTGTTGGTGGAGAAGTAAGTTACATTCTTAAACTAAACATGCGGTATGTATTTTTTTACTTTCGACACTAATATGTCACGCATCGTTAAAGTTCCACTTACACCTGATGAGCAAGAACAGCTTATTCATCTTGCGAAGCATGCTCAACACTGGCGTGAAAGACAACGGGCACAAACCATAATATGGCTTTCAGAAGGTAAAACCGTAGCGGAAGTCGCTAAACTTCAGAATCGAATACCTGAGACTATACGATTACAGCATCGTCATTGGGAACTATACCAATTTGAATTGATTAGAAGGCTATCGCTCAGGTAGACCCAATATACTCTCGGATGAGCATAAACAGCAGATCTTAGAATGGGTGAGTGCACGCCCTCTTAATTCGGAACAAATTCGGGGTAAATTACATGAGAAATTTGATATATCCGTAAATATTCAAATTATTCGTCAATTCCTAAGATTATCAGGTATGTCATTTAAACGGACCCGACATAGCTTGAAAAAAGGGTTCAGCTAGCGTTCAATCAAGCTCAACTGGAGATTGAGATACTACGAGAGCGTGCTGCACGCGGGGAAATCGTTTTAGGATATGTTGATGAAACTGGTTTTTCGGCTATGCCTGACAACCGTTATGCGTGGACGAAGCGAGGAGAAGTACATCAAGTTGACGCGGTCAGATTAAAGCGCGTCAATGTGATGGGATGCTTACTTTCGCCAGGTCAGTTCATAACAAGTTGCTTAGAAGAGTCAGTCACTAGCGATTGGTTTTATGCCTATTCGACCGGTGTTGGGGAAAAAATAAAACAAGCCTATGGTGTTCCCTTAGTACTCATCGTTGATAATGCCTCTATTCATCGAAGTAAAAAGATGTCGGATTGGCGGCAGTTATTAGAAGATGAATATTCAACGAGTTTGTATTATTTACCCACATATAGTCCAGAATTAAATCGAATTGAAATGGTTTGGCGGCAGATGAAATATCATTGGCGTGATTTTAAAGTCATGGCAGCAGATCAAATACAAAGCTGGGTTGCTCAAGTATCGACAGAATTCGGATATAAATACATGTTTAATTTTTATAGGTGACTTAGTATGAAGGCTATTATTTTATTATTTTGTATAATTTTTGTTATTGGGTGCGGTGACAATAATAATAAAGAAAATATAAGATCTAAAGTAGGCTTGTATTTTGAAGGTGAAATGAATTATATATTTTCTGATTATGTTTTAAAGGAGGAAAGTAAAACATTAACCACTAGGTATGTTACATACATTTATAGTGTTGATTCAAGAAATAAGTCAGTGAATTATGAAGATGTAATGCGCAGAATTTCTGAAAGAAAATGGAGTTATAAAAGTAATAAAAATAACTCTAAACTCTACTGTGATAATATGAATAATGCTTTGGAAATAATGAAACCAAATAATATAAATGAGAAATCTAGAGATGGATATATAGTTACTCAGGGCTTGGATAAGTGGTATATTGGTATTTCATATAGAGAAGGTGGTATATTCGAGTGCATTAAAAGTTAATAGGTTTTTAAATTAAGTTTATTTACAGTCTCGAATAAAATACTACCAAGCACAACGTGACTATCATTATGATCAAAACTATCTACTCACTCAGGTGGATGATAGCCGCTTGGGGCAGATGAATTATCAATATGATCCCGTTGGGCGATTGATTAAAACTCAGAGCGCACACTTAAAAGAAAGCTTTAGTTTTGATCCTGCAGGTAATTTAATTGATCCAACCTCGACTCAGGATCGCGTGGTTAAAAACAACCTGATTAAGCGTTATCAAGGGGCAGATTATCGCTATGATGCACAGGGTAATATGATTGAAAAAACACATGCGGGACATAACTTAAAACTGCATTGGGATAATCTAAACAGACTCGCGAGCCGTGAACAAAACGGCAAAACCACTCAATATGGTTATGATGTCTTTGGCCGACGCTTATTTAAACAAACCACCAATCAAGGTTTAACCGTCTTTGGCTGGGACGGTGACTTAATGATTTGGGAATCACTCCAGTCATCAGATGAGACTCAGTCTTATACCAAACATTATGTTTATGAGCCGAATAGTTTTGTGCCCTTGGTTCAGGCTGGTTATCAGGGCTTTATTAAACTGATTGACACGCCTGATTATAGCCAACCTTCAGACCAACCCTATTCGATGCGTACCGATCCAGTCTGGAAAACCGATACTCGATCTAAACGTGCCGAACTACAACGGGTGGCATTTTATCACTGTGACCAAGTCGGTACGCCGCAAGCACTCTCTAATGAAAAAGGTGAATTGGTCTGGGATGCGAGTTTAAATACTTGGGGCCAAGCCTTAGAGATTAAGACCAGCGATAACGTATTAGAGCAAACCAATATCCGTTTCCAAGGTCAGTATTATGACCGAGAAACAGGACTGCATTATAACCGTTACCGTTATTATGAACCGCATAGTGCGCGGTATGTCGGGAAGGATCCGATTGGGTTGGAGGGCGGTTTAAATAATAGCAGTTATGTACCGAATTCGAATCAGTGGATTGATCCGATGGGGTTGCAGGAGAAGAAGACAGAGAATTGGAAGCAGGCTTTAAACCCGACATTTGTTGGACAAAAATCTGCTGATAATATGCTAAATAGATCAGATACAGTAAGAATGGCTGATAGATTTTTGACAGGAATGAATGCTAATGTATCATTTGCTATGGGCCTAGGACTTACGCATACTTCTTCATATTCAGGCGGTGGAAAGACAACCCATAGTACAGGAAGGCAATTGGGGCTGGGGGGGATGATATCGACAACGAGAGATATTTTTACATTAGGGAAGGCAAGACCTGATGGAAGATATTTAGAAGGTTGTTTATCCGCTGGAGCTCTCATATCAGGACAATTATGTGTCGGCTGGTCTTGGACAGCTGATACAAAAGATCATTGGTATACTCCATTGTACTTAGTCGGAAAGGCCGGCACTGGTTTGGGAATGTCAGCTGACTTAACCGATGGATCGCAAACTACAGTTGATCACTTAAAGCAAGATCAGCCTACATATGTGATTCCTCCAGAAAAAATGCCAACGATACCAAAATTTCCATTTAACGCTCCAGGGTATTAAATTATGAATATTTATATAATTTTGACATTAATAATTTTCTGGATTATATCTTTTATTGGTGTTTTTTATTATTTGTATAAATATTATTTAAGAAATAATTTAGCTTATGATTTTTGGAATTTTTTTTCAAAGCAAATGACATTTGGGAAAGTTGCTTTTCAAATTTTAATCAATCGTAAGAACAGCCATCAAAGAGAATCTAAAATTTTAACGCTTCTATATGTTATAAATATATTAGTTTTGTTTTTAATGATTTGGAGTATAGCAATTTATCAAGAGTAAATTAGGGGCTGTTGACATTTCATAGTGGTATCCATATGTATATACATGATAATGCAACTGCTCCAGCATAATTCCGTTTCAGCTTATCAAACCGTTTAGCTATACCTCTAAAATGTTTCAATCTAGCAAATGTATTTTCAACTAAGTGCCTGATTTTATATAAATACCAATCCATATGATCATTGTTAGACTTGGTGTTTCCTTTTTTGGGGATGTTCGCTTGAGCACCACTTTTTCTTATTTGCTCTCGAAGTTCTTCAGAATCATAGCCTTTGTCACCAGAAACAGATACTGTATTCTCTAATGAGAATAATTTAATCAAATCTGGGGCAACCTTCAGATCATGTGTTGTGCCGTCGCTAATAATAAATTCAAATGGATTACCATTTGCATCAACTGCTAGATGAATTTTCGAACTATTTCCACCAATGCTTTTGCTAATATCTTGATCTTTGATTCCTGTGGCATGCTGGTGGGCACGGACATGAGTGCCATCAACAAATACCCATTCCAGATCGGCTTCACTAGCAAGTAATTTAAATATATTTAATAAGTTAGAGTTTTTGCACCATCGACTAAACTTCTTAAAGATCGAATTGCAATTCCCAAAACTAGACGGTAAATCACGCCATGGGCAGCCTGTTCTTATTCGATAAAGAATAGCTTCAATAAAATTTCTTAAATTTTGTTTGTGATAAATTCTAAAATTACGGAGAATAGACTTTAACTTAGACCAGTGTTGATCTGTCAGCATTGTACGAGGCATAGCGAATAGCGAATAGTGAGTTTGGTTTGGCGATTGAATTCTACTATTTCGCTATTTTTTTGCTTGAATTTCAATAAAATAACTTAATAAAATTAAGCTTTTATGTTTTGGTCTGTTTTTTGATCAGCAAATGTCAACAGCCCCTACATAGATTTTTTTTATTTACACATTTCATTCGATATTGGGTTTAGTTAACTAGATGGTTTTAGTTTTGATCCTGCAGGCAACTTAATTGATCCGACCTCGACTCAGGATAGCTTGGTTAAAAACAACCTGATCGAGAGTTATCAAGGGGCGTACTATCGCTATGATGCACAAGGTAATGTGATTGAGAAAACTCATGCGGGACAAAACTTAAAACTAGATTGGGACAACCTCAATCGACTTCGTGCCAGTGAGCAAAATGGCAAAAGCACTCAATATGGTTATGACGTCTTTGGCCGACGCCTATTTAAACAAACTGGCAACTCTACTCACAATCAAGGTTTAACGGTATTTGGTTGGGATGGTGACCTGATGATTTGGGAATCAAGTCAAGCACCGGATGAAACTCAGTCCTATACCAAACATTATGTTTATGAGCCGAATAGTTTTGTGCCCCTGATTCAGGCTGGTTATCAAGGCTTTATTAAACTGATCGACACGCCTGATTATAGCCAGCCATCAGATCGACCATATTCAATGCGCACCGATCCAGTCTGGAAAACCGATACTCGATCTAAACGTGCCGAACTACAACGGGTGGCATTTTATCACTGTGACCAAGTCGGTACGCCGCAGGCACTCTCTAATGAAAAAGGTGAATTGGTCTGGGATGCAAGTTTAAATACGTGGGGTCAAGTTCTAGAGATTAAGGCCAGCGATAACGTATTAGAACAAACCAATATCCGTTTTCAAGGGCAGTATTATGATGCTGAGACCGGATTGCATTATAACCGCTACCGTTATTATGAACCGCATAGTGCACGGTATGTCGGGAAGGTTCCGATTGGGTTGGATGGTGGGGTGAATAATAGCAGTTATGTAGCGAATTCGAATCAGTGGATTGATCCGATGGGGTTGATGGAAGGATTTGTAACAGATTTAACGAATAGCTCGACATATGCAGGACTGCGCCAAGAAGCAGGTCGACAACAGTCATGTTATGAAAGAACTAGTCAAATGTGTCAGTTTGAGTTAATTGGTACAAAACAGGCAGTCGCAGCTGCGATTAGGGCAACAGGTGCTGACTATCTAGCTTGTAGTGCGGGAGTTGGTGATCTTCCAGGAAGTGTAGGCTATGTCTTCAATGTACATAATCTTGATGAGTTTTCAGCCAAAAATGTTAGTTTAACAGGTATGGCTAAACCAAGAGCAATGACTAAAGCGCCTATTATCATTCCGAAAGCTACAAATATATTAGGAAAAATTGCAAAAGGAGTGAAAAACATAAAACCAAGTGGTAGTTGGGTATTAGGTTGGATTCAGGGTATGCCAGAAAATTTAAATAAAGGGACGCTTACGACTAACTTTTTGCAAGGTTCTGCTCTGAGTGTGTCGGGTTCTTATTGGCTTAGAGGTCGAGTGGTAAAACCTATTTCAGATGATCCACTAGTACAAAAACTCTATTCATTTGAAGGTGGCGTCGGAATGCCAGATTTTGATGTTGGCTATGGCGAGACTGAATAAACTTAGGTGAAATGATGAAAAAAATATTATTATTGATTAGTTTGATGTTACTTGTAGCTTGTAATATTTTTAAAGAGGAAAATGCTGACAATAAAAAAAAACCTAATGTGTATAAGCTATATGCACTGCAAGAAAGATACTTTGGAGGAAATGAAAATTACTATAGAGATGAATTTTATATGTCAACTTATTAAGTCAGCTCTAAAAAGTAAACATGTATTTATCTCCAAATTCTGTTGATACTTGACCAACCCAGTTTTGTATTTGATCTGCTGCCATGACTT
>NZ_SLVJ01000039.1 GCF_004345325.1 Acinetobacter calcoaceticus | reverse complement strand
GGCATCGAAAGGTTAGATATTCTTCTCAGATATATCTTTCGGGTCGCAAAGATTCCCCCACTATAGTTGCAAACTTAGTGGTGGGAGTATGTCAAGCCCTACAATCTAATTACTTAGGCTATTTTTATGAATCACACAGCGTTATCACGGCGCTTCATGGATGCGCATCAAGCCCAAGATCCTCATCTCGGTCTAGAACTTTATCTGCAAGTCCCGACCCGTCATGGGGTACTTTGGAGCTATAATCTCGAACAGATTGTATATCTGCAAAAAATTGTCCAAGCAGACTTACGCCAATGTAGTGGAGTATTTACCCACCACAAATACAGTAACCGTCTACCTGCATGGGTGAAATCAGCGCGAAATCGTAAAGAAATAGACAAAGCAGTTTTGCGTTTAATGCAAATGGCATCTAGTATTCAACCTTTAATATCTACATAAACACTAACTCAGAAGTGAACCACTCCATGATCGGATGTCTAATCGGTGAGGTCTTGGCCTTAGAAGCACCCACTGTACTTTTAAATGTCAACGGCGTTGGTTATGAAATCGACACGCCACTTTCGACATTCTGCCAACTGCAAAAAACTCAAAAAGTTACCCTGTGGACCCATCTGGTGGTCCGTGAAGATGCTCAACAATTGTTTGGCTTTATTGACCAACAAGAAAAAGTCATCTTCCGTACCCTACTCAAGGTCAATGGTGTCGGACCGCGTATGGCATTGGGTATCTTATCCACGCTCAGTGTAGATCTATTGATCCATACCATTGAAACAGAAGACATCAACACCCTGATCAAAGTCCCTGGTGTGGGTAAGAAAACCGCTGAACGTCTGTTGATCGAATTGCGTGATCGCTTTAAAGCACTTGCCAATACATCGACTTCAGCCAATTCAACTGCACCGCAAATCCAGTTTAGTGCCAATTCCCCTGTGGCTGAAGCCGAAGCGGCTTTACAATCTCTGGGCTATAAACCTGCCGAAGCACAAAAAGCAGTGGCTGCGGTCAAAGCTGAATTTACCGAATCTGCAGACCTTATTCGTGCTGCGCTTAAATCCATGATGAAATAATGACAGACCCCAACATGATGCAAGATCGCTTAATCAGTGGCAGTGAAAAACCGGAAGATAATTTTGATCGTGCCATTCGACCGACCTCATTGGCTGACTATATTGGCCAGCCTGTGGTCCGTGAACAGATGGAAATCTTTATTGGTGCTGCACGTGGCCGTGGCGAAGCACTGGATCACACCTTGATCTTTGGCCCACCGGGTTTGGGTAAAACCACCTTGGCCAATATTATTGCCCGTGAAATGGGTGGTAATCTCAAATCAACTTCAGGCCCAGTACTCGAACGTGCCGGTGATTTGGCGGCAATGCTGACCAACCTTGAAGAAGGTGATGTGCTGTTCATCGATGAGATTCATCGCCTCTCCCCCGTGATTGAAGAGATTCTCTATCCCGCAATGGAAGACTATCAACTCGATATCATGATTGGTGAAGGCCCCGGCGCTCGCTCGATTAAACTCGACTTACCGCCATTTACCTTGGTTGCAGCCACCACTCGTGCCGGTCTTTTGACGTCTCCATTGCGGGATCGTTTTGGGATCGTGCAAAGACTAGAGTTTTATTCGGTTGAAGACCTGACCCACATTGTGGCGCGTTCTGCCAATTTGATGGATGTCCCAACCACACTCAGCGGTGCAAAAGAGATTGCGCGTCGTGCGCGCGGTACGCCTCGAATCGCCAACCGCCTACTGCGTCGTGTGCGTGACTATGCCCAAGTCAAAGGCAATGGTGAAGTTACCCAAGAAATGGCGCAACGCGCACTCGACATGCTCAACGTTGATAAAGATGGTTTAGACACCCTTGACCGTCGTTATCTCAGTATGATCTTGGAACGCTTTGATGGCGGTCCAGCTGGAGTTGAAGCTTTGGCGGCTGCGATGGCTGAGGATTCAGGCACGCTTGAGGATGTAATCGAACCTTATCTGATCCAGCAGGGTTATGTGATGCGTACTGCACGTGGCCGGATCGCCACCAATCAAGCCTATTTACAGTTTGGTTTAACCCCACCAGAACCCAAAGAGAAATAAACTTATTAAGACCTCGCAGCTACACGTTTTGCGGGGTCTTGAATAGCCTATTTTATTAAAGAGATTAATAATGACTTTGGATGAAAGTAAATTTATACAACAATTAGAATTAATCTATTTAGAGTTAATCGAAGATATTCAACCAATCATAGAATTGCCTCGCAAAACCTCTATTCACACATGGACAGAAGAGCAACGCTTTTATTGTCAGAAACTCATTCGCTATAGCTGCAATTTACTTTTAAAAGTTCACCTATTGGATAAAAATCAAACACCAATCACATTAGACCTAGATCAAATTGAAGGTTTTGAAGTCAACCAATATCTGGATTGGCAAATTGATTGCATTGAGTTTGATCATATCAGTGCATTAATCTGGGTAGCTGTTTATTTCCAAGCAGAAACCAAAGTCGTTTCAGATTCATTGAATCTGCCTGAAAAAGTAGCTGCGAAGAAAATACCAGCAAAAAAAATAATCATTGCTCTATTCAGTGCAAGTATCTTGTTGATTATATTTTTTCTTACTTATGACAATGATCTCATCTCAAAAGGTTCATTTGCGCTTGCTTGCTTATGCCTACTTTATATTTGTGGACAGTTAATGGCCTTTCATCATTCTAAAAAACCAGAGGATGACCCAAGAACAAGTTTGCTTGTCAGTGCGTATTTTGCGAGACAAATTGCAATATTTGCAACTCAAAAGCTTGATTTAGATAATAGCGATGAATCATAAAGAGTACAAAAGGAAAAATAATTTTGGCTCATGAAGGATGAGATACAGTTAAAAAGTGATTTGGAGCAAGTAGCATTTTTGAGATAAAACCAGAATGGTAATATGCATGAAGTAATATAAGCATAGTCTGAGCTAGATGAATAAATTTAATCCCAAAGCTTATCCACAGGATTTGTGGATTGTTTTAATGCTCAAAGCCATACTTTCTGTATGGATTAACAGTTTCTGTTTATAAAACATCCAAATAAGCTGATTAAATCATCAAAATCATCTATCTCGATAAAAATAATCCATCGAATCTGTAGCAAACTCTCAAAATAGATCGAAAAATACCTAAATATCAAAATCATCACCGCCCAAGCTCCAGCACAAGCATCCTATATAGGAAAGTTGATCCGTTTAAATTAACTTAGGCTATTTAAAACGCGTTCTAATACGATTCATGCCCCACTCCAGTGTTGATATGCAGTGTTATAAATATGCCTTATACGCTGAAAGTTCATACCGTATAAAAAAACCTCAGCCGTAAAAAGGCAACTGCAGTTTGATCTGTTGCGCCATTTGCCACAAAATTCATTATGATAAACTGCGCCTTGAGCTCAAAGGCCTGCCATTTGTTTCAGCATTAGTTTGAACAATGCCAACCGATTGAACCCAATAGACCAATCACAATAGGGACACGCACACTTATGGCCAATCTTTTCGAATTCCAAATTCGTGTATATATCGAAGATACAGATGCAGGCGGTATCGTTTATCACGCCAATCACATCCGTTTTATGGAGCGTGCTCGCACCGAATGGCTACGTGCTTCAGGAGTTGATCAGTATTGGCATCAAAAAGCCTATCACTTTGTTGTACATAAGATTGCGCTTAAATATATGCGACCTATCTTGATGGATGACTTGATAACTGTGACCGCTAGCGTAGTTTCTTGTAAATCTACATCTTTTGTATTGCAACAAAATATTTATCGTGGTGAAATCATGCTTGCATCTGGTGAGGTCGAGTTGGCATGTATCAGTGCAGAAATGAGACCTCTCAGACTTCCGAATGAAATTCGTGATCTAATTCAAAAGGAGTTAGATCATGCATAAAAATACGATTGGCACATGTACTTATGGCAACTCAACTAGATTCATCGCTTCATATCTCTGATTTAATATTACAAGCAAGCCCAGTGGTTCAACTGGTCATGCTTATTCTGGTCTTTGCTTCATTATTCAGTTGGTATTTGATCGCCAAACTGTATATGAACTATAAGAAAGCGCGCCAAGGCGATGAACATTTTCAAAAAATATTTTGGTCTGGCGCCGAACTGAATACCCTCTTCAATAATGCCCAACTCAACTCGAAGCGTGAAGGCCTCGAAGATATCTTCTATCAGGGTTTGGGCGAGTTCCTAAAGCTTAAAAAACATCAAGCTGAAACTACCCAACTGATCGAAGGTACTGAACGTATCTTGGGTGTGGGACTCAGCCGTGACCAAGGCCGTCTGGAAAAAGGCCTCGGTGCCTTGGCCAGTATTGGCTCAGTCGCACCTTATATTGGTTTATTCGGTACAGTTTGGGGCATCATGAATGCCTTTATTGGCCTCGCTCAAGTCGATCAAGTGACTTTAGCGACCGTTGCACCCGGTATTGCCGAAGCGTTGATCGCCACCGCTATTGGTCTATTTGCTGCGATTCCTGCGGTACTTGCTTTTAACCATTACACCAGTAAGGGTGAAGAGATCTATTCTGATCGTGCTTTATTTGCTGAAGAAATGGTCGCCCTACTCCAACGTCAGTCTGTGGGTCCTACACAGGAAGCTGAATAATGGCGATTCAACGTTCTAGTCGCTTTAAACGCGTCAAAAAACCCCTCAAAAGTGACATGAATGTCGTGCCCTATATCGACGTCATGTTGGTGCTGTTGGTGATCTTTATGGTGACAGCACCGATGATTACTGCTGGAGTCAAAGTTGATTTACCACAGGCAAATAGCAAACCAATCGAAAGTAAAGACACACCTGCGCGTGTTACCCTAGATGCTAGTGGCAAGATTCTTCTGACCTATCAAGCACATATAGATGAAGAAGTCACCCTTGAGCAACTCAAAGAGATTTTAACCACTGCTCAAACCACAGCAGAAGCAGAAAACAAACAACTTACCGTGGTGGTCAATGGCGATAAATCCAGAGCCTATGGCGATGTCATGGGATTGATGTCGACACTGCAAGATGCTGGATTGACCCAAGTGGGATTACTGACTGAGCCTATAAACTAAGATATGAAAGATTTTAAGCAACCACAGTCTAGAGAAAAGGTCATTGCAATCGGGTTTACCGTTGCAGTGCATGTGGTGGCGATTACCGGCTTACTTTTTCTAGGTCTTAGTAAGCCACCAGTGCCACCTAAACCCATTAAAACCATTCTAATTAAACCTGAAGATTTACCGCCGCCTGAAGCGCAACCATTGGAACAAACTGAATCACTTGAAACTGCAGATAATAATGTAGCTGAAGAGATCCAACAAACCAATATACCTGATCCTGTTGCAGCTAATATTCCTACAGGTCCGTCTGCTGCGGAATTGCAAGCATTAGCAGCGGCGAAAGCTGCCGAGCAAAAACAACTGGCTGAACATAATGCCAAGGCCAAAGCGGCACAGAAGGCGCAACAACAGGCTGAAGCTGCCGAACGTGCTCATCAAGCTGCTCTAGCACAAGCTCGTCAAGCTAAAAGTGCTGAAGAACGTGCCAAAGCCCAATCTCTAGCTAAACAACAGCAATTGGCTGCTGAGAATGCACGTAAAGAAGCACTAAAACGTACTCAAGCAGAAGCAACCGCTCGAGCAAATGCAGCTGCAGCAGCAAAATTAAAAGTGCAAGAAATTGAAAAAGCCCGTCAAGCTCAAAAGTTACGTGAGAAAGCCACTTTAGATGCGGCAAATAAAGCCAAAGCTGCTGCTGATGCCAAAGCTAAAACCGATGCGGCAAATAAAGCCAAAGCTGCTGCTGATGCCAAAGCCAAAACTGATGCGGCAAATAAAGCCAAAGCTGCTGCTGATGCCAAAGCTAAAGCCGATGCGGCAAATAAAGCCAAAACTGCTGCTGATGCCAAAGCTAAAGCCGATGCGGCAAATAAAGCCAAAGCTGCTGCTGATGCCAAAGCTAAAGCCGATGCGGCAAATAAAGCCAAAGCTGCTGCTGATGCCAAAGCTAAAGCCGATGCGGCAAATAAAGCCAAAGCTGCTGCTGATGCCAAAGCTAAAGCCGATGCGGCAAATAAAGCCAAAGCTGCTGCTGATGCCAAAGCTAAAGCCGATGCGGCAAATAAAGCCAAAGCTACTGAAGATGCCAAAGCCTCTGCTGCTAAAAAAGCAGCTGAAGAAGCAGCAGCTAATAAAGCAAAAGCCAAAACCATTGCATCAAATGCAGTACGAGACTTTAAAAATAAAGTCTCTGCTTCATGGAGAGCACCAATGGACAAATCAGGTGAAAAGGCTACAGTTCGTGTCACATTAAATGAGAGTGGCGCAGTTTTAAGTGTTGTGGTGAACGCATCAGACCCTACAGTTAAAGCCTCTGCAGAGCAAGCCGTTCGGAATGCTGCACCATATCCAATGCCTGCTGATCCCGAAGCTAGAAAACAAGCGCGTATTTTTACCACCGTATTAACCGTGCGATAACGATCAAACTGAGTTCCTTAAACCCGGCCTTGTGCAGGGTTTAATATTCCGAGTAGGTGGTTATAATGTCCGCAATTATGTTTAAAATCTTTTGAATGATGAAAAAACGACTTTGTATATTAACCCTAAGCAGCATCAACTTTAGCTATGCAGCAACCAACCAAGTCCAAATTGCTTCGACAGCACTACCAACGGGTATGAGCCAAGCGTAATATGATCAATTGCTTCAACCTAAAATATCGGTGATTGAAAATATTAAAGATACTGCGTATGCACGTCGCCCCAATCAGGATGCAATCAATGCTGCATCAAGAGCCAAAGCTGACGCTGCTGCAAGAGCCAAAGCTGACGCTGCTGCAAAGGCCAAAGCTGACGCTGCTGCAAAGGCCAAAGCTGTGGCTGCAACAAGAGCCAAAGCTGAGTCAGCCCATATTGCGTCATCTGCTGATTAAGACTTTACTCAAAAAAATTTTGTAGCTTGGCGACCACCTACTGGCAGTTCTGGCAAAACCGCGACAGCGCATATAATCCTTTCAGACAAGGGTGATGTGACTTCTATAGTGGTTCAGTCACCTGATCCAGATATTAAGGTGAGTGTAGAACAAGCCATTCGTGCTGTGACCCCTATCCACTGCCTATAGATCCTCAGGCTCGAAGTTTGAGCCGTAATTTTACCGCTACCTTTAAAGTCAAATAAGCAAAAAGCAACTCCCTCTGCACCGAAGCAATATAAAAAAGGTTGCCTCATTGATAGAATGGGGCAACCTTTTTTATTGCGAATAGATTGTGATGTTTCGCGACAACAATCTATTTAACAAAAAAACAATTATGCTTTTTCAATGTCATCTTGTTGGAATACATCATCCAATTGCTGGTAAATAGAATCTTTATAGATCGTCAAACGTCGCTTCGCGATGGCACCAAACAGCGTAGTTGATGCTTCAACTTCACTGAATAACATTTTTTGTTTATTCATCAATTCAATGTCAGCCAATAAAGGCGAGGCTTGGAAGTTTTTTAATTCAACAATACTTGGTCGATTCAGGATGCTTCTGAACTTAGATTCCAGTTTGTAACTTTGATCCAGCTCACCATTAAAATTATTCTCCCAAATGATAAATTTATTATTCGGGAATAATTGAGTCAGTCTTAACAGTTCTTTAAAGCAGTCATGAAAATCAGTGTTTCCAGTTAATGGAACATGGAAATAAATCTCTCTATTTTTCTCTTTGAAAAAATTTAAGATATCACTGCTTTTTAGATAATTAATAAAGTTGATATGTGTGCTTGAACCGCTATCGATAACAAAGCAATAGTCGTTTAAAAGAATGGTTTCAAATAATGGATCATAATACGCTCGCGAATCCAAATTATCATTAATCATTTTAAGTTCAAGCTTATGCGAGTTGATCCCTTTAAATGAAACCAATCCATCATTCAAAGGATCTGCATCAAAGCCAAATACTTTTACATGCTTATTTAAATACTGAATTAAGAGCCTCGATATAAAAGATTTCCCTACCCCACCCTTTGCTTGCGTCACAATATGAATGGCATTCTTCGATAAACTCATTAAATTTACTCCACTAAATTCTTCAATTTCTTTACTGATACATGTCAAGGATTTTCTGGTAGGTATCCACTATTCGGTTGATATCTGGATCTTTTGCACCATCTAACTCAATATGAAGTTGCTGAGTTTCATCATTTTCAGCCTTGTCCATATCACTGCAGTTTGCGGCAGCATTAATCTCCAATAGTTCAGCCACATCTACTTCGACTATTGGATCTGCTACAACAACCTCTAAGACTTCAGCCTCTGATACTGCTATAACTGGTTCCGCAACTGCAAAGTCTCCAACTTCAGCTACAACTGGATCAGCAACCACAACATCCAAGGATTCAAGCTCTGCTATAACTGGATCAGCAACCGCAACATCCAAGGATTCAAGCTCTGCTACAACTGGATCTGTAACTGCAACATCCAAGGATTCAAGCTCTGCTACAACTGGATCTGCAACTGCAGCATCCAAGGATTCAAGCTCTGCTACAACTGGATCTGCAACTGCAGCATCGAAGGATTCAAACTCTGCTACGACTGGATCTGCAGCAGCCACGACGATTTGTTCAGCTTCTACACCTACGCTTTCAGTCATGAAAATCGTCTGAGGGAGTACAGGGTCTATATCTTTATTTTCCGCTGAAATTGCAATTACACTTTGATACTGTGCTAATTCAATGCTTTGCTTAACCAAAACTAAATCTTTTTTTGGCCTAATTAAGTGACTAGATTCATTATCTTTTTTAACTAAAGCACCACCCTCTAAATCGATAGGATTTTTTGAATTCGCAGTTAAATCTTGAGCAAAATTCAAATCCAACTTGGCGTTCACATTCGTCCAATTCAAATGTTGAGGAATCGTGAACCAAAAAAGCTCAAGCTGATGAATTTTACTCATATCAATCGATAATTTGCTGTTCAACACAAGCTCCTGATTTTCATTGATTAATAATAACTTTCCATGATAAAACATCACCTTTTTTATGAGTAGTATCTGCATTACCACACACACGGCCATTAAAATAAGAATGACGATTGACAAATAAATCAATAAATAGGATTTTGCATCCAAGCGCATACTCTTAATTAATCAATAGTTATACTTTTGATTATATCTTAATAAAAGCTTACTTTACACACACAAAATCACTATAGATCAAAATCCTAATTAAAACATATTATCCCAGCGCTACTATAAAATATAAGTTATTGTTTATTAAGTGTATTAATTAATATAAAAAATAAGCGTAAATTAAAAATTTAATTTTAAACAAATAAAACATAAATATAAGTTTAGTTGATATATTTTTATTTTTCATATATGAGCCGCCATATACGCATAGAATGACAATTTCGAATCGATCCCGTGATATAAGTTTATTCTAGAGCAATGAGCGCAAATAGCTCAAATCTCTTTCTCATTTCATTCCGCCACACAGCGGTATAAAACCACTTATAGTGACCAAGCGTATTTGATCTATAAATTTAAAAGTAAATAAAACATGACACCATCCAAGCACTGGACTATGATCGTTTTAATTTTATTTATTAATTCATCTTTCATTCATAATTACATGCTTTATATAGATTAAAATCATGTCTTTATGTTACAAAGCTGACATAAGTGAACATTCAATAATTGAGTATCTGACCACCAATGAAAATTATGACTAAACATTTTCTCGGTTTGGCCATCGTGGCAGCGCTTAGCCCTGCACTCGTGTCGACCTCATACGCCCAACTGTATTTTGAAATTGAAAAAGCCCCAGAACAGGCGCCTAAAATTGCGATTATTCCGTTCAGTAATGATCAGTCTATTTACCCAGTCGTAGAAAACGATTTAAATCGTTCCGGGCGTTTTAGCAGTGCTTCAAAAAATCTACCTGCAACAGCCAGCTTAAACAACATCAATGCTGAGGCATGGAAAGCTGCTGGTGTACCCTACGTCGTCCTTGGCGAAGTCAAAGCGAATCCCGATGGCAGTCAAGCGGTACATTACCAGCTCTATGATGTCGAAAAACAAAAATTTCTACTCAATGAGTTGCTCACTGTACCCGCTTCAAGACTACGCTCTGCAGCACACATGATTAGTGATGCAATCTACCAAGCACTGACCGGCATTCAAGGTGACTTTAGCGGACGTATCGCTTATGTGTTACGAGACCCGAATACTCCTGCACAACGTTATACCTTACAGATTGCAGATACTGATGGCGAACAACCTAGAACAGTACTCAGTTCACGTGATCCAATCCTATCCCCAGCATGGACACCTGATGCTAAAAAAATCGCCTATGTGTCCTTTGAGACCAAACGACCTGCGATCTATCTCCAAGATCTCTCTACTGGGCAACGTGAAGTCTTAGCCAAATTTGTCGGCCTCAATGGCGCGCCAAGTTTTTCACCTGATGGTCAAAGCATGTTGTTTACTGCATCAATGCATGGCAACCCTGAAGTTTATCAAATGGATTTAAGCTCACGCCAAGTGAAGCGTATGACCAATGATAGTGCCATTGATACTGAAGCCCGCTACGCACCAGATGGAAAATCTTTTATCTTTACTTCTGATCGTGGCGGCTCAGCTCAAATCTACCGTTACACGCTCAGTGATGGTACGGTAAAACGCTTGACCTTTAGAGGGGCATTTAATGCGCGAGGCACACTCAGTGCTGATGGTAAATATGTTGCTCTGGTTCACCGCCCTTCAGGCAGTAATTACAAAGTGGCCATCCAAGAGATTTCAACAGGTATTACCAATATTCTGACCCCAACCAGTCTGGATGAATCTCCAAGTTTTTCTCCAAATGGGCAAATGGTGGTCTATGCCACACGTGAAGGCAATCGAGGCCTACTGGCGATCATGTCTACTGATGGTCGTTTCCGAATGAATTTACCAAGCGAAAAAGGCGAAGTTCGTGAACCCGCTTGGGCACCGAAATAAATTGAAGATCAACATTCATCTTAATGTGGAGAACACCATGCAAACGGTTAAATATTTCGCTTTTCCTTTACTGGCACTCAGCTTAGTGATGACAGGATGTGCCAGTCGTAAGCCGGCACCTGAAATTAGTAATGGACTCAATTCAAATGGTAGCGGCACTACAACCACAGTGGTTACCGACGGTTTAAGTGAAGATGCTGCACTGAGCGCACAAAATCTTGCTGGTGCTTCAGCCAAAGGTGTCACCGCTGCAAATAAAGCTTTTTTAGCCAAACGTGTCGTACATTTTAATTATGACAGCAGTGATTTGTCCAACGAAGACTATCAAACCCTACAAGCACATGCACAGTTCCTCATTGCCAATGCCAATTCCAAAGTGGCTTTGACTGGTCATACGGATGAACGTGGTACTCGTGAATACAACATGGCTTTGGGTGAGCGTCGCGCCAAAGCGGTACAAAGTTATTTGATCACCAACGGTGTCAATGCCAACCAACTTGAAGCGGTCAGCTATGGCAAAGAGATGCCTGTTAACCTCGGACATAGCGAAAACTCGTGGAAAGAAAACCGTCGTGTAGAAATTAACTATGAAGCGGTTCCACCATTGTTAAAATAAACTCTTTAGGGCCTAAACGAAAAAGCGCCCAGTAAATATACTGAGCGCTTTTTTCTTGCCAACTTAATCTGTTTGGCTCAAGGGTGGCTATTTTAATCAGAAAGCTTTCATCACATCTAACATTGCTTGAATGGTATTTACGAGGTTTGGGATTGCTTGGGTTGCTTCACTTGCATTGATTCAATCAGATCATGCTTGTTGAATTCTTTGAATTCTGGGCGCGCAGCATAATCTTTCCAAGCGTCTTTCACATTTTCAGCACTAATATCTTGCATATCAATACCTTCATTTGGCGAAGGCATTTGATCAAATTTCTTCGTCGTCATGTGCGTACTCCTTGTACTTTGACACTGCTCTAGTCAACATATCAGGTTCTGATGTAGTTGCAAGTTTAAATTCGGGACAATTATGCCAGTATTGTTTCTATTTTAGGGTGAAGTCATCTAAAATAGCGCACAACTTAGATTCACCTCATTTTTCGCTTCGTGGAGCAGCATCACTATGGCTTATCTCAATTTATCCCAGTATTTATCACAACAACAAGGGAATTTAACCGCAGAATTAGCAGATGTGATACTCAGCATTGCCAATACCTGTAAAACCATTGACCAAGCCCTACAAAGCGGTGCGATGGCAGGCATTTTGGGTAGTGCTGAACATGAAAATGTACAAGGCGAAACTCAAAAAAAACTCGACGTGATTTCAAATGATTATCTGATCGATGCCTTAAAAATCCACCCTCATGTGGGTGGTTTAGCATCTGAAGAATTGGATGAATTCACTGCAGCACAAGAAAATGGGAAATACTTGGTTTTATTTGATCCTCTCGATGGCTCAAGTAACATCGATATCAATATGTGTGTTGGGACGATTTTCTCAATCCTACCGGCACTCAATGCGACCACCCAAGCTCAAGACTTTTTACAAGCAGGTACCCAACAAGTCGCTGCAGGCTATGTGCTTTATGGCCCTTCAACCATGTTGGTGCTGACCTTGGGCGCAGGCGTAGTCTTCTTTACCCTTGATCCTAAGACGCAACAATTTTTACTGACCACTGAAAACATTCAAGTGGCTTCAGATACGCAAGAATATGCCATCAATGCATCAAATCAACGTCATTGGGAAGCGCCTGTTCAACGCTATATCGAAGAATTACAACTCGGTAAAACCTCGACTCGCGCTAAAGATTTCAATATGCGTTGGGTGGCCTGTATGGTCGGTGATATTCATCGTATCCTTTGTCGTAGCGGTATTTTCTTGTATCCATTCGACACCAAAGATCCGAATAAAGCCGGTCGTTTACGCTTAATGTATGAAGCGAATCCGATGAGCATGCTGATTGAACAAGCTGGCGGCGCAGCAACCACAGGCCGTGTGCGTATTCTAGAGATCCAACCGACTGAGTTGCATCAACGTGTTCCTGTGGTCATCGGTTCTAAAAACGAAGTTGATTTGGTCAGCCAATACCACCAGTCTTAATTCTCCCTCTATATACGGGTCAGGCTAAACTCTGACCTGTTTGGAACATGTATATGCCCATCATTTTTTTAGAATCTAGAGATAATCCAAAGATTAAACATCTACGTGGTTTGATCCAGCAAGGTAGTTTTCGCAAGAAACAGGGCCAGACCGTCCTTGAAGGTAGCCACCTGTGTGAAGCTTGGCTAGATCAAGATCGTAAAATCAATTCGATTTTCAGTACCGAAGTTGCATTGCAGCATCCAGACTTAGAAGCCCTAATTGCACAAGAGCCTTGCAATATTTTTGTGATTAGTGAAGCTTTATATAAAGATTTAAGCCCTTTAGGCAATACGGTTGCCTGTCTTGCAGTCATTGACCTGCCACAATCGAGTCAAAGTTTAGACTTTAGCCGCGATACATTAATTTTGGAAAACATCCAAGATCCGGGCAATGTTGGTACGATATTACGTTCTGCTGCTGCAGCAGGGATCGAACAGATTATCGCAACCACAGGGACTGCGGCACTCTGGTCGCCTCGCGTATTACGTGCAGGCATGGGCGCACATTTCTCTGTGCAAACCTTTGAGAACATTAGCACTGAACAAGCCTTAGCCCAATTTAAAATCCCAGTTTTCGTTACCAGCTCGCATGAAGCAGAAAGCTTATATGACCAAGACCTCAAAAAAGCCTGTGTCTGGGTTGTTGGCAACGAAGGCCAAGGGGTTTCCGAATTTGCTTTGAAAAATGCCAAAGCAGTGGCGATTCCGCAACCCGGTGGCCAAGAATCTTTGAATGTCGCAATTGCAGGTTCAATCTGCTTATTCGAGATGGTACGTCAACGGCTGAGTGGCTTTAATTGATTTAATTTGTTTAATAGTCCGCTAAAAACCCTTTAAATCATTTACACTGTTTAAAAATATTTTTCCACGATGTCAACCTAAACAGTTATTTAAACGTTATAGAGTTAACGATTTTAAATAAGTGGTGGGTGCCCAAATGACGGGACTTTCCATCTCTATGGATTTAGCGCCAAAACAGTCACAGTCTGAAAGCAGCAGTACTCATCGGAGTACCGCTGAACAGCGCCTGAAATATTTTATGCAGGATGTGACGGGGCGTGCCCTAGTGATGATGGAAAGTGCAACGCAAGGTCAAAATGGGATCGCCATGGATTTGGTGCAAGAGGCTTTTATTTCACTCCACAAAGCCTATGCCGATAAATCGACTGAAGAATGGTATCCGCTGTTTTATACCATTCTCAATAACAAGCTACAGGATTGGCGTCGCAAGGAAGCTCGTCGTGCATCACCTTTTTCATTGTTCCGCAAATCCAATTTGGACTCGGATGATGACGAGGTCATGGACATCGTAGATGAATCAACCCCCAATCCTTTAATGTTTTTAGACCAAGCGCTCGCAGTCGAAGAAATTCAGGCTGCAATTTCACAACTCCCCGCTCGTCAACAGCAGGCATTTATGCTGCGTGCTTGGGAAGGGTTTGATACGCAAACCACTGCGCAAATTATGAATTGTAGTGAAGGCAGCGTGAAAACGCATTACCACCGTGCGATTCAAGGTTTAAGAACAATGCTATCTCATTTAAACCCAAATATGAGAGGTTCATCTGATGAAGAATGATGAATTTGCTAAACAAGTCACTTCAAAGCTAGACCGACTTGCCCAAAACCATCGTAACAAAGCCGTGGTGATGGAAAATGTACTTAATCGTGTTCAAGATCGCTCTTGGTCGCGCTATGGTTTGTGGAAAATGACCGGATTCGCTGCAGCGGCTGTCATTATGGGGGTCGTCGTGGTTCCTAATGCAACCGAATTTAATCAAAAGGTTAATCCGCAACAAGTGATTGTAACGCCTAAGCTATCTCCACAAATGGTTGAAGATATGGAAATGCTTTCCGTTTTTGCTGAGGATAAATCAACTCGTGGCAGCTAAACGTATCGTATTGGCGATTTGCACATTGAGCTTTCTGCAAACCAGTTTTGCAGGTTTCGAACGCTTTTGGATTTTTTCCAAAACACCGACCACTCAAGCTCAAGCCAATGAAACTTGGGATTCACTTTCTGAAGATGAACAACGCGCCTTGATTAAGCGTTATCAAAATCTAAAAGAAATCCCAGCAGAGCAAAGTGAATCCTTACAACAACGTATGGATTGGTTTGCTCAACTTCCTGAGCAAGACAAGCAAAAGATGCGCGAAGCATGGCAACAGATGAGCACCACAGAACGCATCAATATGCGCAAAAAATTAGAAAAAGCCACAACGTCTGAGCAACGGACTGAGATTCGCGAACAGTATCTACAAAAATACCTACCCAATACATCATCCGCAAAACACTAAAAACATCCACGATCACGTTATCGCCTCATCAATATGAGGCTTTTTAATGCCTAAAACATCCAGATAATAGTTAAAATATATGCTTGAAATATCTATAAAAAAATATATAGCTTACGCATAATAGATACATATCGAGACTTCGGAAATGACAATGAAACTCAGCTCACCCTTCTCTCTCTTGCCGATCTTATGCTTGGCATCCACATCAGGGTTTGGATTAAACTTAACTGACGCACCGATTCAACACGTCACCCTCTACCCCACTGCTGCCAAAATTGAACGTAGTCTTCCTGTGAAAGCGGGTGAGCAGATCATTACATTAGAGGGGCTTGCTGCAAATTTCGACATTGCACAATTACAATATCAAAGCAGTAACATTGAAATTAATGCCTTATCACATCAAGACAGCGCATTAGATAAGCCCTCAGGACGCGAATCGCGCCAACTGCAAGCTGAGATTGAGAAAATCAAGTCTGAGATCAGCGCTCAAAAGGCGATTGTACAAGCAGCAGAACTACAAAATAAGTTTTTAGCCAATCAAAACAACGGCTCAGGCACTCAAGTCCGCCAATTGGCTTACGATGCTTTTTTAGCAATCGATCAAGCCACGCAACGTATTGAAAAGTTACAACAGCGCTTCGAAGAACTCAACCGAGATCTAGAAATGATCGGTGATCATGGATTTAATCAACGTAATCTCACGTTTTATGTCAATGCTGCACAACGCGGAGAGATCAAGATCAGCTATGTGGTTCCCCTCGCGCGCTGGCAACCTGTCTACAAAGCGGAACTGGATAGTCAATCCAATCAGATCAAACTCACCCGTATGGCAATGATTGCGCAGAAAACTGGTGAAGATTGGAACAATGTCAAACTGACCTTATCAACAACACAACCGCAAAAACAAGTCAGACAAATGTCTCCTAAAGCATGGTGGGTGAATTATTACGAACCTGAACCTGCCCGATCAAGACAATATGCATATGCTGAAGCAGCTCCTGCACCATCAGCGTCAATGCCAATGTCCATTAAAAAAGAAACGAGCGATGCGACTGGTTTCCCACAATTTACTGCGACAGATTTAAACTTTAGCACTGCATTTACCGCTGATGCGCAAACCTCACTCGCCAGTAGTCGCCAAGAAATCTATCTCCCCTTAAGCACCGAACAACACCCTGTCAAATTGTCAATCTGGGCCATTCCAAAGCAATCGACCCAAGCCATGATCAATGCTGAACTCCCCGCCATGTCATCTCAATGGCCAGCGGGCATGGTGAAGCTGTATCGAGATGGTGATTTTGTCGGTGAGCGAGTTTGGAAAAATAACCAAAATGAAACACTGGACATGAATTTTGGCTATGATGATCAAATCCAGATTAAAGTCATCGACCTCCTCGACAAACGAAATACTTTAAGTAATACCCAAGTGCAAACGGTACAGAAGCAACAGTATCAGGTACAGAACCTACACGCTTATCCGATCAGCCTCACCCTATTTGACTCAGTACCACAAAGCCAAAACAGTCGATTGATCAGTCAGAGCCAATACAGCCCAACACCTACAGCAACCGAATGGCAAGGACAACCCAATATCAATCTTTGGGAACTGCAACTGGCACCGAAGCAGAAGTTTGAACTGCAGTTAGAACATCAATTCAAATATCCAAGTAAAGGTCGCACTTCTGGTTTTTAGCCACAAAAAAGCCCAGTCATTGACTGGGCTCGTTCTTTATCTGAGCAGCTTTAAAAATTATAAATAGTCGCCTTCACGCTCAGGCTGATAAATAATTTTTTCAATTTTAACTTTCATCATATGACCATCATGCTGTGGCCATTCAATTTCTTGCCCTTCAGCAAGCCCGATAATCGCAGCACCAATCGGAGCAACAATATTCACTTGACCTTTCTCACCACGGAAATCATGTGGATAAACCAAGGTAATTTCAGTTGCTTCAGTCGCAGGTGCAATGACGACTAAAACTTTGGCATTCATGCTCACCACATTAGCAGGTACATCCTGAGGTTCGACCACCTCCGCACGTGCCAACTCATCTTCTAGATGTTGCATAGTGGGGGTCAATTTTGCCTGATGCTCCAGCATGGTTTCCAAGCGATGTAAATCTTGCGAAGAAATAATAATATTCGGTTTAGCCATCTCATTGACTCCTTATACTGGATCATTCACAGGAAAAAATATCCTGAACAATGTGATCTCAATTGCAAATGAATTTTTTAAATTTGTATCAGTATACACCTAGAGCTATCGCTGTAACGCTACATAAAGTGTGGGGTGTTTTATTCAAAAATACGTTCATAAAAAAACCCCCTTGAGGGGGTTTTCTCAAGTTTTAAAATCTTATGCGTAAACAGGGAATTTAGCGCAAACCACTGCAACTTTTTCCTTCACCGCATCAATAACAGCTTGATCACCTTTACTTTCTAAAATATCAGCGATCCAACCTGCAAGTTCACGTACTTCAGCTTCACCGAAACCACGTGTGGTCACTGCAGGCGTACCAATACGAACACCTGAAGTGACAAATGGAGAGCGTGGATCATTCGGTACTGAGTTTTTATTCACAGTAATATGAGCATCGCCTAACCATGCATCGGCTTCTTTACCCGTAATGTCTTGTTTAATTAAAGACAACAGGAATAAATGGTTTTCAGTACCACCTGAAACCACATCGAAACCACGTGCGATCAACACTTCTGCCATCGCTTGTGCATTCACAACAACTTGCTGTTGATACGCTTTATATTCTGGGGTCATTGCTTCTTTAAAGCAAATCGCTTTCGCTGCAATCGCATGTACCAAAGGACCACCTTGGTTACCTGGGAATACAGCGGATTGTAATTTTTTCTCAATTTCTTCGTTGGCTTTTGCCAAGATTAGACCAGAACGCGGACCACGAAGTGTTTTATGGGTTGTTGTTGTCGTTACGTCAGCAATTTGCACTGGGCTTGGGTAAATACCCGCAGCAACCAAACCAGCAACGTGAGCCATATCAACAAACAAATAAGCACCAACTTTATCCGCGATTTCACGGAAACGTTGCCAATCAACGATTTGGCTATATGCAGAGAAACCAGCCACGATCATACGTGGTTTGTGCTCTAAAGCCAAACGTTCAACTTCTTCATAATCGATTTCGCCAGTTTCAGTGTTTAAACCATACTGAACTGCGTTATAGGTTTTGCCTGAGAAGCTCACTTTAGCACCATGTGTCAAGTGACCACCATGTGCCAAGCTCATACCCAATACCGTATCACCTGGGTTAAGCAACGCCAAGTAAACTGCTGAGTTTGCTTGTGAACCTGCATGCGGTTGAACGTTAGCATAATCCGCACCAAACAATTCTTTTGCACGGTCAATAGCCAATTGTTCAATAACATCAACGTGTTCACAACCGCCATAATAGCGTTTGCCTGGGTAGCCTTCAGCATATTTGTTTGTGAGTTTCGATCCTTGTGCTTCCATAACAGCAGGAGAACAATAGTTTTCAGATGCGATTAACTCAATATGCGCTTCTTGACGCGCATCTTCAGCAGTGATTGCTTGAGCTAATTCTGGGTCGAATTCAGAAATAGAAATATTGGCAAACATTAGCGAAATCCTAAATATAAAAGGCTGTGAAGCCGTGCTCAGATTGGCGCACATTGTACCATGAAGTTTCAGATTTAACAGAATGAACTTTGTTCAGAAATAAATAAAAATGATTCAGCTAAAATTAATTTGCATTTGAAGTGAGATGGATCACAGTCTTTAAAATCAATATCTTGCACAACAACATCTGGACACATGTACTATTGTTTCTATAAAAGATACAGCACGCTTTTGATTATTTTATCCATTTCAGACCACACTTAAGTTGTTACATATAGACCAATTGATTAGAAGCTAGGCGCTTTAAAGCAACTCAATTTGTATGCTGCATGTAGATCAGTTAAATTAGCCTCAGTCCTACACTTGGGTAAACCCCGATGCAAGCCATTATATTAGATACTGAAACACATACATTAAATGGATTACCGATTGAGATTGCCTATGCGCCCATCGAAATCCATCAAGCCAAACTCAGCGTAGATCGTGAGCAGATGTTTGATCAACTCTATAATGTTGGAGATGAGAAAATCTCTTTCGCTGCGATGGCGGTGCACCATATTTTAGAATCAGACTTAGTCGATCAACCCAACTACCGCGAGTTTAAACTCCCAGCGCAAACACAATATATTATTGGTCATAATGTAGATTACGATATTCGCGCTATAGAGCAATGCGGTGTAAATACCCAAAACATTAAAGCCATTTGTACGCTGGCTTTGGCGCGTTTAGTTTGGCCAGATGCTGAGGCACACAATATTTCAGCCTTGATCTATCAAATCAGTCGTGGCAGTGAAAAAGCACGAGATATGCTAAAAGGTGCGCATCGTGCAGATGCAGATATTATCTTAACAGCCAATATCCTGATGCATATTATTCACCAACTCAATATTCAAACGATTGAGCAACTGTATATGGTTTCCGAAGATGCACGAATCCCACGCAGTATTAGCTTCGGCAAACACCGTGGTAGCGCGATTAAGGATCTTCCTGCTGATTATGTGCAATGGTTATTACGCCAAGAAGACCTAGATCCCTATTTACGCAAGGCGCTTGAAAACAAAACTGTACAAACGCTATAAATAATGTTTAGCATAGTTCCAGATTTAGTTTAAATGATGCTGTTAAATTCAAAAATTTATTTTATTTAATAGTCTAAAGTCTAATAGCACGACCATTTAAAATAGGATTTAATGCAACTTCATTTAATTACTTCTGTAATTACTTAACCCACTTCGGTGGGTTTTTTTTAGCCTAGCATTATTATATTTCCAAATATTATACCAGTATAACGTAGAGTGATATTTTTAGTATAATGTACCATTATCGACAGACCCGTTAATTGCAGTCCATCGATACTGATATGATTATATCGCGGCTTAAAAACCATTTAACTTAAGACGTGCCTTGGTATCTTTCTTTGCCTGATCTAAAGATTGCTGAATTTCATCTGTGATCTCAATTTTGGCATTTTTTAAATAATCCACACTCATCACGTAGCTACTCTCAGCTGGATCTAAGCCATTTATTTTAGCCGACTTAAGTTTAATATTTTTAGGGAAGTCTGGGAAAAATTCTTTAAAATTTTCAGGCAACTCAGTCCCCTGATAACTTAAAACACGCCACTGATTATTGGCGAGATGACGTACGTATATATCCAGAGATTCAGTTTTCAGTGGAGTATTAAGATACTCATCGGTCATGGTTTTATTGATAACACATACCTCACCATATTTTGATAAAAAGTTAGCTTGAGGTTTTGAAATTTTTACTTCTAAATTTTTATAATTTCCCGAACGATACAAACTAATCGTATCTTGCATGACCTGTTGATACTCTTCATCCGCCACCCACTCATCAAATAAATAACTTTGCCCAGGATGGTTTTGTTTAAACAGCACTGCATATTCTTGCTGTTCATATAATTTCAATAAATCACTGACTGAACCATTTCTCAAAGTATCACTTTCTTTAGTGGAAATCGCTTTGATTAATTCAATAAGTTCCATTCTTAAACTAAACATGCGAAAATGTATTTTTTACTTTCGACATCAATATGCCACGCATTGTTAAAGTCCCTCTCACCCCAGAT
>NZ_SLVJ01000038.1:2503-26614 GCF_004345325.1 Acinetobacter calcoaceticus | reverse complement strand
TCGGTGGCAATAGCGGTGATGTGATTGCGAAAAAACTCAATCAACAACTGGATATTGTGGGTGGCATGACTTCAACCGACATTACCGCAGCCAGTTCTGAAAACATCCGCACGGTGGGTAAAGATGGCAAGTTAGAAGTGCAGTTGGCAAAAAATCTGACTGGGCTTGAGAGTGTCGTGGTTGGCAATACCACAATCAATAATTCTGGCCTTAGTATCGTGGGTGGGCCAAGTATCACCACAGGCGGCATCAATGCTGCTGGTAGTGTGATTAGTAATGTCGGCACAGGTGTCGCAGGCACCGATGCGGTCAATGTCGATCAACTTGAAAAAGTGACTGCGGCTGCAAAAACTGAAGTCAAAGCCGGTGACAATATATTGGTGTCGAGCAGTCAAGGTGCGGATGGTCAGACGATTTATAACGTCGCCACGGCGCGTGATGTCAACTTTGATCGGGTGACTGTGGGCAATGTGGTGATCAACAACACCAGCAATACGATTGAAGGTTTAAGTAATCTCAATATTCATGCTGCAGACTTTGCCAGCAAAGGTCGTGCTGCGACAGAAGAACAGTTGAAACAGGTCATCGACAACCAAACTGCCAGTGATCAGGGTTCAGTCAAATATGACAAAAATCCCGATGGATCGATCAACAAAGACAGCGTTACATTGGGTGGTACGCCTGCCACGGCCAGCAAAGACAGCAATGGCAATATCCAGACCACAGGTGGAACCAGTCTGAACAATGTCGCCAGTGCTGGAGATTATACCGACGTCAAAAATGCCAGTAATGCTGTTAATGCTGGCGATCTCAATAACGCAGTCAAAGATGCCGTCAATACCTCAGGCGACAACTTAGGCAAAATCCTCGGCGGCAATACCACCGTCAATGCAGATGGTAGTGTCAGCAATAACAATATTGGTGGTACAGGTAAAGATACCATTGATGAAGCCATCGCCTCGATTAACAAAGGTGTTGCGGGTGCGAAAACAGAAGTGACCGCGGGCAACAATATCACGGTAAAAAATACTGGTCCCGGTGCAAATGGCCAAGATGTCTATCAAGTTGCGACCTCTGACGATGTGACCTTTAAGAATGTGACCACCGATAACATCAAAGTGGGCAGTGTACAGATCGATGACCAAGGTGTTCATGCTGGTGACAAAGTCATCAGTGATGTCAAAGCGGGTGCTGTGAATAGTGGCTCCAAAGATGCCATTAACGGTTCGCAACTCAATGACGCGAATCAAAAAAATGCTGAGTTCTTCGGCGGAGGCACCAAGTTTGAAAATGGAACTTGGACTGCACCCACCTATAACGTCAACAATGGTAGCTATCACAATGTCGGTGACGCACTGGGTGCGCTCAATGAAGCGGATAAAGTGCTCGGTGATCGGATTACCAATCTAGGGGATCGAGTCGATCAAGGCTTCTATGAAACCAATAAACGGATTGGCGATATTGAAAAGTCTGCCAATGCGGGGATCGCAGCAGCAATGGCACTGGAAAGTGCGCCTTTTGTCGCGGGTAAATTCACCTATGCCGCAGGCGCTGCCTATCATGGCGGTGAAAATGCCATCGGTGTGACTTTGCGTAGAACCTCCGATAATGGCCGTTGGTCACTTACAGGCGGGGTTGCAGCAGCATCCGAAGGGGACCCAAGTTTCCGTATTGGTATCAGCGGTGTCATTGACTAAGCAACGATCTTGATCAGGGCGGCGTGATGGTCACGCTTCCCGACTGCACATATTTTGGAGTTATACCCATGACGACTATTTTAAAAGCAATGAGCATCGCAGTCTTATCCACATGGTTCAGCAACAGCTATGCAGCACCAAATACAGATAGCCAAGCAGTGGAGTTTCCAGAAGTTTCTGCGAGTTATTTTAAGCAAGTACAACGTTATGAATATGCCGATGTTGCGCGCTTAGCCGAGGGTCTGAACAAAGATCAGATCCGTAAGCTACTGGGCAATCCACATTTTAATGAAGGCATCTTTGCACCCAAAGTCTGGAATTATGTTTTAGATATCCGAATCCCGAATACGCAAGATTATAAACGCTGCCAGTTAAGAGTTGATTTTGACAAAAAATCCTTGGCACAGCAGTTATCGTGGAAAGGTCAAGATTGTCAAAACTTTATCTATCCAACAACTCAAGTCGTGCAACAAGCGGTACCAGCAGCGCCATTGGCAGCCCCACAAACTCAAGTGATTAATCTCAGCAGTGATGCGCTGTTCAGATTTAATGGTGCCAAAGCAGCAGATTTATTGCCACAAGGTAAAAATGAACTCAACCGTATCGCAGATGCGATTCTGTCGAGTTATGTCAATGTCTCACAGATACAGCTAATGGGCCACACGGACCGACTCGGATCCGCAGCATACAACCAACAGTTGGGCTTGCAGCGTGCCCAAACCATACGTCAACACCTTGTTGCACAGGGCATACCAGATCAAGTGATCAGTGCTGCCAGTGCAGGTGCTCGTCAGCCAATCAGTAATGGTTGTTATGGCATCAAAGCCGGAGCGGCACAAAAAGCCTGCTTACAACCTGATCGTCGCGTCACGATCTCAGTCACGGGGACACAAAAACATTAATCTGATCATTCACAGTACGTGATTGAGTGATTAAAAGTGAAATGTCTGGACAAGGAATAGTTCAGGCAGTGTAGACAAGGATGTTTCAGGGTTACAGGGAGTTGATACACCGTAAGGTGTAGAGCAACAGGATGTTGCAGTAAAGATCTGAAGTTTGCTGCTCGCTAGTTAATTTGCATTTAAGCCACAAATTAAATCGTGCTATGTGAGCCTAGACTTTGGATCGGATCACTTAAGAAGCAAGAAACCAGACACCCAGGTGTCTGGTTTTTTTTTCGGCAGTGTAAATAATAAATATGGTCAATTGAATATTACTGATCGTAGAAATCGTAATACTGTTTTGGCATGTGCTTTGCATTTGATCATGAGCAATGAAAGTGATCTAGGGTTCCGATACCAACTGGTATGCCTGGACCGAGAGTTCACGGTTCGATTCGGACTACACGGAGGGATAAAAGCCCGGGAGACATTGAGTATTTTTCACAGAGGATAAAATCATGAATCATATGCAATATCACTACGATCAATCGCTCTGGCAAGAAATAATCCCCGGTGGGCATCACTGGTCAGGTCGGATTCAAAGGGGAACTGTCCTACAACTACAATCTTTAGGTGCAAACGCAAATCTATCCTTATTTTGTGTCAATGCAGCAGACCGTTTAGAACGCTGCAACATACCTGACAGTCTTAAGGCTCAACACAGTGCATTTTTAAGCACCAGTCATGTGCTTTATTCTGATTTGGGGCGTGTGATGCTGAGTATAGTCAATGATGATCATGGTTGGAATGACGTGTTCTGTGGCGCCAGTACGGCCGAGCAAATCCAACAACAATTTGGAGAAAGCCGTTTTCAAAATGCGCAGAATGATTTTTATCAAAATGGCCTCGATAGCCTTTTGGTGGAGATGATCAAATTTGGGCTAGATCAGACTGATCTCACTGCGACCCTCAATCTTTTTTCTAAAGTTATCCCCGATGAAGGCGGAAGTTTGAGCTATGTCCAGTCAGATAATCGCTATCAATACATAAAATTGCGTTTTGAAATGGACTGCATGTTGTTTCTTTCGGCAGCACCGCATGCTTTAGATACAGCAACTACCTATGCTCCAGCAGATATCGAGTTGTCCTTGTTTCAAGCTCAGCCTTTGGCCGCACAGGATATCTGTCGAGATGCCTGCGCTGAAAATCAACGTGGTTTTCAAAATAATGCTCGTTACTATGCGGCAGGTAAGATCAATTCGATGACTGTTGCATCATTCTCTAAATTAGATGCTAATTAAAGGAGCATAGCATGACCAATTTCAGTAATTTCCCCCATGTTGTGCTCAATCAAATTTGCCCTGTGGGTGAGTCTTGGATGGGTGAAGTGAAAAAGGGCCAGTATTTTCGGATCATTGATCTAGAGGGTAATCAAGCAGTAGATACCTTATTCTTCGCTGCAGATAATCCATCTGAACGTTATAGTGCCACTGATACCTTAGCGAAAAATCGGCGGATATATCTAGAACAGGGCAGCATTTTATATAGCAATTTGGGACGTCCAATCGCAGTGATCAATGCAGATCAATGTGGACGGCATGATACTTTAGGAGGTGCCTGTTCATGTGAAAGTAACAGTGTGCGCTATGCTCATGATACTTATCCAATGCACAGTTGCCGCAATAACTTTATGTATGCATTGGCCAAACATCCGATCGCCAAAAAATATCAACTCAATGTGAGGCATATCGGTCCAAACATAAACTTTTTTATGAATGTACCTATTAGTGCGGCAGGAAAACTACATTTCGAAGATGGTATTTCAGCACCTGAGAAGTATGTCGAAATCCAAGCGCAAATGGATCTCATCGTCTTAATCTCAAATTGTCCACAATTAAACAATCCATGTAATGGCTACAATCCGACTCAAATACAATTAATTGTGCATAACGGCAAGGAGTCAGCAACATGTTAAAAAAAGTGTTGATCGCCAATCGTGGTGCAATTGCATGTCGCATTATTCGCAGTTTAAAACAACTGGGAATAGGCTCGGTAGCCGTGTATTCAGAAGTGGATCGAGACGCTCTGCATGTCAGTATGGCTGATGAAAGTGTAAATATTGGTGCAGCAGCGGCCAATCAAAGCTATCTAAATATCGATAAAATTTTAGCTGCAGCAGCAGAAACAGGTGCTGATGCGATCCATCCTGGTTATGGATTTCTTTCGGAAAATTCCGAATTTTGTGAACGTTGTGAAGCGCAGGGAATTGCTTTTATAGGACCAACAGCAGAGCAAATGCGAGCTTTTGGGTTAAAACACACCGCGCGTGAGTTGGCCTTGCGCAGTCAAGTACCGTTACTGCCCGGTAGTGATTTACTTATTGATTTGGACGATGCACTACAACAAGCCGCCCGAATTGGTTATCCCGTCATGCTAAAAAGTACCGCAGGTGGTGGCGGGATCGGAATGCGTTTAATTCACACTGCTGCTGAACTAGAAGATGCTTTTCAATCCGTGACTTACCTAGCACAAGCCAATTTTAAAAATGCAGGGGTCTATGTTGAAAAATTTGTACGTCTTGCGCGGCATATTGAAGTCCAAGTTTTTGGTGACGGCTTAGGACAGGTCGTCGCTTTGGGCGAGCGAGATTGTTCAGTGCAACGCCGCCATCAGAAAGTTATCGAAGAAACTCCAGCGCCACACTTGAGTGATGAGCAACGGCAGCAACTGGCGCAGATTGCCATACAGTTGATGCAATCAGTGAACTATCGTTCAGCGGGTACTGTTGAATTTGTTTTGGACACCGAGACGGATCAGTTTTATTTCCTAGAGGTGAATACTCGGCTACAAGTTGAGCATGGCGTGACGGAGCAAGTCTATGCAGTGGATTTGGTCGGTTGGATGTTAGCCTTGGCAGCTAATGAGTGGGTGGCACCGACACAACCGTTGGTTGCGACTGGGCACGCCATCCAAGTCCGCTTATACGCTGAAGACCCAGTCAAAAAATTTCAACCGAGTGCAGGATTGTTGACTCATGTGGCTTTTGACCCTCAATCTCGGGTCGAAACATGGGTGCAAACAGGTACTCAAGTGTCGTCTTTTTATGATCCGATGTTGGCTAAAATTATAGTGACTGCTGCAGATCGTGGCGCAGCGATCAGGACACTAGTACACAGCCTTGCAGCTACCGAAGTTTCAGGCATTGCCACCAATTTAGAATATTTACAGCACATCATTGCTAGTGAGGTATTTCAGTCAGGTCGTCAAACCACTGCATTTTTAAACTATTTTATTTGGACTGCTCAACAAGTTGAGGTTTTACAAGCAGGTATTCAAACCGCTATTCAGGATGTGACTGGACGGCTTGGTTACTGGGATGTGGGGGTGCCACCATCAGGTGCTATTGACCCTTTTAGTTTACAAGTAGCCAATCAATTACTGGGAAATTCTTTTAATACAGCAGGATTAGAATGTACTTTACAAGGACCTATTCTTAAGTTTCATTGTGATAGTCAAATCGTCATTACCGGTGGCGATATGCCTGCCACCCTTGATGAAGAACCTGTGGCAATGTGGCAAGTGATAAATATTCGTAAGGGTCAAATACTCAAATGTGCCAGCATTGATAGCGGTTGTCGTAGCTACATTGGCATTAAAAATGGGATAAATGTACCCGCATATTTGGGATCTCAGGCCACATTTACACTGGGTCAATTCGGTGGACATGCAGGCCGTAATTTGTTAATTGGTGACATGCTTCCGATCAAAGCACATACATCGAATTTAAGTTGTAGCTTGGCCATCGCTCAGCAACCCAAGTTTAGTTCACATTGGGAAATTGCGGTGATGTATGGCCCACATGGCGCACCTGATTTCTTTACTCAGCAGGATATAGCTGATTTTTTTGAGCATGAATTTGAGGTTCACTACAATTCAAGTCGCACTGGTATTCGCTTGATTGGTCCCCAACCTGAATGGGCACGTCAAGATGGAGGTGAAGCGGGTTTGCATCCTTCCAATATTCATGACAATGCTTATGCTATCGGTGCGATAGATTTTACCGGGGATATGCCGATTATTCTTGGACCTGATGGTCCGAGCTTGGGCGGATTTGTTTGTCCTGCAGTGGTGATTAATGCCGAACTGTGGAAACTTGGGCAGCTTAAAGCTGGAGATACTGTCAAATTTGTCCCTGTAAGTGTGCAACAAGCAGGCAGACTAAATCAACGCTATCAGCAGATTGTTCGTGCAACTGATACTCAACAGGTTGATTTTAATCTGACTTTTTCGGCAGAACCCAAAAGTGTCAGCAGTGCAATCTTGGCCGTTTTATCAGGCGATGATATTCGACCGAATGTGACCTATCGACCTGCAGGAGATCAATATTTATTAATTGAATATGGTGCTTTGGTGTTGGATTTAAATCTAAGATTTAGGGTACATGCCTTGATGCAGTGGCTTCAAGCTCAACACATCAACGGGATTATCGATTTGACACCAGGCATCCGTTCGCTGCAAGTACATTTTGATTCAATGTTATTGGATCAGGGACATTTATTGGCTCAATTACAAGCAGCAGAAGCGACATTGCCCGACATAGAAAACATGCAAGTGGCATCGCGAACCGTATATTTACCCTTGGCTTGGGAGGATTCACAAACTCAATTGGCGACAGAGCGTTATAGTCAAATTGTACGCGCAGATGCGCCATGGTGCCCGGATAACATCGAGTTTATACGCCGCATCAATGGTCTAGATTCTAAACAAGCCGTTAAAGATGTAGTTTATGACGCTCATTATCTGGTTATGGGTTTGGGTGATGTTTATCTTGGGGCACCTGTGGCAACCCCTTTAGATCCACGTCAGCGATTAGTCACTACTAAATACAATCCTGCACGCACATGGACACCTGAAAATGCAGTTGGGATTGGCGGGGCTTACATGTGTGTCTACGGTATGGAAGGACCTGGAGGCTATCAATTTGTTGGACGTACCACTCAAATGTGGAGTCGATATCGTCAAAACCCCAACTTTGAAAGCAATAAACCTTGGTTATTACGCTATTTTGACCAAATTAAATTTTATGAGGTGAGCGAGGCTGAACTGATCAAGTTGCGTGATGAGTTTCAAGCAGGCCGATTAAATTTACGTATAGAAGAAGGCGTACTCAATCTCAAACAATACAATTCTTTTCTGAATATGCATCAGCAGAGTATCGAGGCTTTTAAGCACACCCAACAAACCAATTTTGAAGACGAGCGTTGTCGTTGGCAAGCAGCGGGTGTTGCAGAGTATATCGCAGATGACCTAGAGCTGGTCAATGAAGCAGAACCCGTGCACATCATCGAGGGCGGATGCACAGTGGAATCACATATGTCAGGTTCGATTTGGAAGATTGAATGCAGATCTGGCGAAGTGGTCGAAGAAGGTGCAACTTTAGCGGTAATTGAGGCGATGAAGATCGAGATCCCGATCGTCGCACCAGAAAGAATGCGAGTTGATTTGATCAATATCGAAAAGGGTCAGACCGTGAAAACAGGACAGCTGTTATTCACTTTGGCACCTGTGGTTTGAGGTTGATCTACGTTTTAGCGAATAGGTATTAGCCGATTTAAATATCCCTGTCTTTGGCACAGTTTCTGCTTTTGAATAAATAATACTAAAGATCATTTTAGTAATACCCAAGGAGCTGTGCCATGTCCAAGTCGATGTTCAGTCAGTACATAAATCTAACTATGCATGCTGTGTGGAAGTTTTTTATACAGATATTCATTACACGAGCAGGAATGTATATATCACAAGATCAGCAACGACCCGAGCAGGAAAAATTAGATCCAGTACAGCAGGGTAAACACCATGGTTAAATCTAAATTAGCTCGGATCAGTATCACAGTTCCTGAAAGTACACTGACTGCACTGGATCAAAAAATCGTTGATCAACACTATGAAAGCCGTTCCCAAGCTATTGTCGATATGATCAATAAGCACCTAATTGCAGAACAGGCGCAGTGTAATGAAGTTATGGTTGGTACATTGACTTTGCTCTATGACGTGAGTTCAACTGCGCTCAGAACTCAACTCGTAGATTTGCAACAACAATACCTTTCGGAAGTGATTAGTTCACTGCATATTCAACTTGATGACCATAAAGTACTTCAAGTCATGCTCATGCAAGGAGTGAGTAGTGTGCTGCGCCAGATTAGCCAACAATTCATTGTGCTCAAAGGCGTTATAAAGGGGCATTTGGAATTGATGGATGCAGTTATGCCACCGTTACTTCAAAACCTAGATCAGATCACAAAACCACCGTATCCCCAAAAAAACACAGCGCCAATTGCAGGATCTAAATCTCAGCAACGCGATAGGAACACAAGATAATCAAGTTCGAGCTTTTACTTACAACAAAAAAGTCATTTTCTCCCTTTTAAAGGATGCTAACCGATGTTAAGAGCCATAACACTATCAAGTTCAGTATTGGTCGCCATCATTGTGAGTGGCTGTGATAACACTGCCAAAGTTCCACTCGCGGATGCAACCGCAGTTTCAAACACAGAGACCCAAACCATTCGTATCGGCTATAGTGATTGGCCAGGTTGGGTGGCTTGGCAAGTGGCTATTGAAAAAGGTTGGCTCAAAGACGCTGGATTGGCGGTTGAATTTAAATGGTTTGATTATTCGGCTTCGATGGCCGCATTTACTGCAGACCAATTGGATGCAATCACGGTTAGTAATGGTGACAGTTTGTTGTTGGCCTCAGGTGGGGCTGATGGCGTAATGATCATGGCAACAGATTATTCTGCAGGAAATGATGTGATTATTGCAAAATCAGGCATCAATAGTATTTCAGATTTGAAGGGTAAAACCGTTGCATTGGAAAAGGGTTTGGTGGATCACTTATTGTTAAATGCTGCGTTGGAAGATCACCAGATCGATTTAAATCAGACCAATTTAACCAATGCTGTGAGCAATGAGTTGCCCCAAGTATTGAATAGTCCAGATGTGTCAGCGATTGCTGTGTGGCAACCAGTTGCTAATCAAGCACTCAAGGCGGTGGCTGGGACTAAAGTTATCTACAGTTCAAAAGACAAACCTGGACTGATATATGACACGCTCACTGTAAAGCGCAGTCATCTCGCCCAAAATCCTGCCCAGTGGCAAAAAATTGTGCAAGTTTGGGATAAAACCGTGCATTACATCAATGATCCCGCGACTCAAGACGATGCGCTTAAGATCATGGCAAATCGGGTAGGTGTAGAGCCTCAACAATATAAGCACTTGATGAATGGCATGCATTTACTCGATGTTGCAGCAAATAACAAGGTATTTGGTCGAGCTCAGGGTCTTGATTCGATCTATGGATCTAGCTATCACGTCAATCAATTTAATTTAAACCAAGGCATTTATCAGACTGCAGTGGATGTCGATCGCCATATCGACTCTACAGTGTTGGAGCGCATTCAAACTCAGCCTTAAACATCATTCACGATAACAATACTCGACCAATAAAAATCTTAATAATATATATAGGTGTAAGGAGTTCAAATGTTTAAAACCGCAGGCTTAACCTTGGCAATATTGGCTATGGTTGGGTGTGATAAATCCACTCAAGCGCCAGAAAAACAATTAATAGCTCCAACGGCAATCCAATCAAAGCCTATCAGTATAGCTGTAAGCGATTATCCAGGATCATTGGCTTGGCAAGTGGCTTTAGAAAAAGGTTGGTTTAAAGAGGCAGGCGTAGAAGTTGAATTAAAATGGTTTGATTATTCATCTTCCTTAGCTGCATTTACTGCTAATAAGATTGATGCAGTGAGTGTTGCCAATGGTGATAATTTTATGTTGTCCTCCAATGGTGACCAGAGCGCCATCATATTGGTCAATAGTACCTCGACAGGGAATGATGTAATCATTGCCAAACCGGGGATCAATTCACTTGCTGAACTAAAAGGCAAAACTGTTGCATTCGAGCGAGGTTTGGTTAGCGATTTATTGTTTAGCACTGCGATTCAAGATGCGAAGATTGATGCAAATCAACTTAATGTAGTTAATGCCGTGACTTCTGAACTACCACAAGTTTTTGGCAGTCCTGAGATTTCAGCGATCGCTGTTTGGCAGCCGATTGCTCAACAGGCATTAAAAGCTGTACCAGGATCTCGGGTCATCTATGATTCATCAAATAAACCAGGATTAATTTACGACACACTTTCTGTAAAAATTCCAAATATTGAACGGCGTAAATCAGAATGGATGAAAATTATTCAAGTTTGGGGGCGAGTGGCCAACTACATCAATGATCCTGCCACTCGTCAAGATGCAGTTAATATTATGGCCAAAAGGGCAGGCGTCGATGCTCATTATTACGCCACGTTGTTAGCAGGAACGACGATATTAAACTTAGCTGATAATAAGCAAGTGTTTCAAAAAGGCACAGGCTTGGATTCATTATATGGGTCTTCATATCAAGTCAATGAATTTAACCTACGCACGAAGCTCTATACCCAGCGACTAGATGTAGACAGCACGATTTATCCATCTTTGGTGAATAGTTTGCCTTAATTCTGAGTACTTATTGCTGTACTGCATAAAGTTTTTAAAATGAGTCATAAAATGTAAGCACCTTGCATAATCTAGGATATGCAGGGTATAAGGGCCTAACGACCTCTTCAACTAGACAATATCCATGATCCAAAGTGTTTCAATATCATGTGCAGTGATCCAGAGTTTATTCGAACAAGCATAAACTGCACCACTTCCAGCGGCTTGATCATGCTGTATGATTTGTAAAATTGTGCCCGTATAGGCATCGATTTCGATTAAAAAAATCTCAGTGCTTCGTACCCATATTTTGGCGTGACTGGCAAAAATATCTCCGCCTATGCCTTGAGCAAGCATCGGAAGTTGTATGGTCTGCTCACAGCGACGAGTTAAAGGGTTGATCTTGCTTACTGTTGCATGTCTTTGATTGAGTGTCCAAATTGCCTGTTCACTGGCACAAAGAAACCAAGGGCATTCTCCTACCTCAATCGTATCTGTCACCATGCCGCTGTGAGGATCAATTCTTTGTACACTGTGGGTAATGGGGTTACTCAGCCAAAGTGCGTCAAAACCAGAACACAAATTATATGAATTCGGCAATATCGCCGTGTGAGAGGTCACTTGATTTTGTTCTGGATCGATCTGGGCCAATTGCCCTTCGGCACTGACTACCCAAAGCCTAGTCTGACTAGCAGCCAAACTAAATTCACCACTCTGGTCTGCCAATCCCGTGGCAATTAGAGCCAATAGGGCACCTGTATCAGGATCAATGCGGTAAATCGCTTGGTCTCTAAGGCTAGCGACCCACACACTGTCAAAAGCATATACAGGTATGCCAGCAGCCTGAGGCACAAATGCGGAATAGATTGGATTAGTCTGTTCAGCATTCAATTTTTGTAGTGAATCACGATTGGTTACCCAAATGGATTGACCATCACTGGTCATAAAGTCGATAAATCCAGGGACCTTAAGTTTTGCTGTGTCAAGCTGATCAATCAGTGTATATATCATTGATCTTGGTTCTGATATGAATTTGATTGTTCGACGCTTTGACCAAATTGCACCTTGGGGGCACTCAGCACGATATCTCCATTTTTAATCATTTTTTGCATGTACTTGAACACCTTTGCACTGATTTCAAACAAATGTTGACCAGCAATTAAAGTGGGATACTTTTCAATGGCCTCTGGGGTAGCAAATCGAGGTAAAGGTTTAATCTCAACATCATAATCACAAGCAAAAAATAACGGGAAAGCATATCGTTCTTGAATTACTTTTCGCACTCGATGAGATGTTGCGACAAAGCGCCCACCACTGAGCGCCTCGATCATATCGCCAATATTGACCACAAAGGTGTTTTCTATAGGGGGGACATCGATCCATTGACCGGCAGCATTGACCACTTCTAAACCCGGCGCAGTTGGTAACAGTATGGTGAACAATTCCATGTCGGTATGGGCACCAAATCCGAATATATCCTCGGCCTCTATATTATGAGGATAATGTAATAATCGCAGTTGTGAAGTGGGCTTATTGACCAATGCATTAAGCTGATTAGGTTCAAGTTCAAGCGCCAATTCAAAACCTCTCAACAGTACGCGGCCTAGACCAATGACTGAATGATAATAAGTGCTGACATCCTTTTTAAAATCAGGAAGATCTGCCCAGACATTGGCACCATGCATTGGCTTTTGTGCAAGGGCGTCTGGATCATCCTCAGCCAAATCCCAACTGAGGTCAAAAGCCTCTTTATTATCTGCTTTATTGGGTGTGAGTTGGCGCTTATACACTTCACTGATGAGTTCTTCAATTAGGTCGACTTTGCTAGTTGGTGGATCTATTGCTGCATTTCCCCCTTCTGTGAACTCAATATCAGCATGATGATTTTGATCAGGTTGTTCCTCACCAGGAGGCACATAGCCACGATGTTTAATACCATGTAAGCCAGCATAATATTTCATTTTTTCCTCAAAGGGTAAAGCAAAGAACACCTTGGCTTGGCTGCGTAATCGATCAATCTGAACTTGAGGAATGTGATGACCTTTAATATAGAAAAAGCCAATATTTTCAGCCGCAAATCTTAGTTGTGCAGCAACATCGAGTTGTTGCTGTAGATCTTGACTATATAAACCATGCAGATCAATGACTGGAACATGGTCAAACGCTTTGGCGCTCGTGATCGTATTCATAAGCTGATACTCATCAAGTTGTAGGGGTGAGAGTTAGGTTGATCATTTCTCAATTTATTCATTGTCCACGGGGGTCATACGTGGAATTTTAGGTAATTCTTGCAAAGCAGGATCACATTGTTGATCTGAGGCATGGACCAATTGATCTACCCGATGGCGATAGTGCTGAAAAACAGCACTCTGGATTAGGCTAGGGAGTCGCGGACGAGGTAAATCGACGTCGATGATTTCGGCGATCTCCCCTGGATTGGCTTTCAGTGCCACGATGCGGTCAGCCAGCAAAATAGCTTCATTCATATCGTGAGTTACAAAAATCACTGTAATATCGATGTTTTGCCAAAGATCCATGAGGTGTTGTTGCATTTTCTGTCGGGTATGCGGATCAAGTGCCGCAAATGGCTCATCCATTAAAAGTATTTTAGGTTGATTGACGAGGGCACGTGCGATGGCTACTCGCTGCTTCATCCCCCCTGAAAGCTGGTGTGGGTAAAGCTTTGCTTGTTGATCCAAGCCGATGATATTCAGCCACTCTCTAGCCTGTGACTCAGCGGAACTATGACTATGGCCGCGCATCAGCGGGCCAAACATGACATTTTCTTTGACGTTTTTCCACGGAAATAAAGTATAGCCCTGAAACACCATGCCCCGTTCCGGACTTGGACCTGAAATGGGTACTCCTTCGACCAAGACTTCGCCAGCATGAAAAGGGTCTAAACCCGCAATAATCCGACTTAGGGTTGATTTGCCACATCCTGATGGTCCAATGATGCAGATAAACTCGCGGGATTGAATATTTAAATTGATCTGATTCAGTACCGTATCTACACGACCAGCATGAGCAAATTTTTGAGTTAGATTTTTAATTTCAAGTAAATAAGGACGTTGAGCCCAGACATCAGCATATTCACTATGCTCAAGTTGATGGGAACTATTCATGCGATTGCTCCTGTCTTCCATTTGAATATCAATTGCCCCAATTTTTTAAGTAACAAGTCAAAGCCTAATCCGATCAAACCAATGATGAGAATTGCGGCATAGACATTGTCAAAGTGTTGATAACGGGCCTGTTGAGTGATGAACCATGTAATTCCTGATGTACTACCAATCAGTTCCGCAACGATGAGATAAGTCCAAGCCCAACCGAGGAGGACTCTTAAATTACGGTAAATTTCTGGTGATGCAGCTGGGATTACCACATAAAGTAGGCTCTTCATTTTGCTGGTACCCAAGGTAAATCCCGCCTCGATCAGACTGCGATCAACCAAGCGAGTGGTATTGGCGATAATCAAAACCTGCTGAAATAAGGTACCAATGACGATAATGCCAATTTTCGGGGCATCTTGAATACCCAAGATTGCCACCAGTAATGCGCCAAATGCGGGTGCAGGTAAATAACGGAAAAATTCTACAAAGGGTTCAGTAAGTAGTGAAATTTTTTGTGAAAAACCGCATAAAATACCCAATGGTATGCCGATGATTGAAGAGATTAGAAAGGCACTAAATACGATTTTAATACTGTGCCATAAGCTTTGATGAAACCAAGGTGTATCCGCTTGCGCTGGAGGGGAGGTAAATGCGGTGATCAATGCGATTGCGACTTGATGTGGCGCAGGCAAGTAAATAGGGTTAACCAATTGTCCTTGAGGAGCTTCAGCATTTTGGTTAACGGCTTGTTGAGCCTCACTATAAAATATTGCCTTATCGATTCGATTACCTACCTGTAGATAAGACACGCTCCCTGCACTGCTGATCTCAACTTGCGGATGCCAAATAAAGGGCAAATAGCTCACCGCTGCCCAAATTAAAAGTGGAATGATAAAAGAACCGATTCCGAGTAATCGCTTGAAGTGAGGATTTAAATTTGTATTAACATAGCTCATCTTTGCCTCGCACCATTTTGGGTGGGTATTACGATTTATGAATAACGTAATATTGAAAAAGCAAGATAGATGCCATTGTTGGCTTTATGCGTGATGCAGGGGTGGCGGATTTTCTAGAGCCAAGTAAAAATGTGAAATGAATCACTAAATAATATTGAATAATGATTTAAATTACTTTATATCTATATTTTGAGGAATATTCTATATATTACATTGGGTGTAAGTATTTCATGCGTTTTTTAAATATAAGGTGCAGAAGTTTAATAAAATAATATTGCAGTATGCTGCTATCGAATATTGAGTATTTTAACTTAAGTAAAAGTGATTATGCAGATTTATTAAAATATCATTAAGTAAAGCTGCTTGAACTTCATGTTTAAAATTAATTGAAATAAAGTAATCAAATCGAACTAGAACATAAGTCGTATAAAATCGTTATAACTTAATATTAGTAATGTGAAAATGGTTAAACTTTCTATTGGGGTTGAAAGTGTTGCAGCGTAAGGTTTATCGGGTTCTTGTGGAGGTGTTGGGTTGTGGGCATCTTTTATTGTGGGTATCAGTGGGGCTAAATTACAAATATAGCAACCCAATTAAATGTCGATATGAATATTTAGTTTTATTAATGAATGATTCCAATTATAAAAACATATTTGATTAACGATTGTGTGCTTAAAGCGTTATGCGATTAAGTAAATAATTATAAATAGTTTTTTAAAATGGCAATTGTTGAATACAAATCACTTGACCAGAATTGTTTTTTGATTATATTAATTTGTAAATTAGTGTAAACTAATAAAGTTGAAATCATAATTCAAGTTTCGAGAAATATTGTGGTTAATCATAATTTCATTTTAATAAAATCAAGACTCAGTCTTTGTATAATGTTGTTTAGCTTAAACATCAACCTAGGACATGCAGCAGAAGCATTAGCAAGTGCAGCATTAAACGCCGAAGGTCAAATCGGTCAGAATCAGTATGTCAACCATTGGGATGGACAGAATAAACCGCAATCAAGTCAGCTTAATACGTTCGGCAACGCGATTGGACAAGGCATTGGAGCATTGTTTACACCTAAAACTGATGAGAGTTATCGAACTGTTCAATTTAGTCAATTGAGCAAGTATCAATACGACACTTCCAAAGTCAGTGAATTGCCACAGATCAGATCTGCAGCCGCAGTCGCTGGGACAACAGGAGGGGCAGTAGCTGCAGGCTATCCACAGCACAATCGTCAGGGCCTAAGTTTTGTAGATGCGATTCAGCAGACCCTCAATCGTCATCCGCTGATTAGTCAGAGTATTGCGAACTTAGCCAGTCAAAATGCCAATATTGATGTGGCAAAATCAGGCTATTATCCGCAGTTGTCTGGCGGGATTGGGACTGGTGATATGACCACGGGTGAGCGTGGTCGACAACTGATCAGTTTAAACGCCACCCAGATGGTCTATGACTTTGGCAAAGTAAAAAGTACAGTGGACGAGCAGAGGGCCAAGTTAATTACTTCTCAAGCAGGCGTTTTGGTCACGATTGATGAAATTGCACTACAAGTGTCCAATGCCATCGTCAACATCAAACGTTTCCAAGAAGTTACCCGTATTGCCAATGAGCAAATCGTGGGGATATCACGTATTGCTGAGATTGCAGATTTACGTGCTAAGGCAGGGATCAGTAGTCAGGCCGATCCAGTGCAAGCCCAGTCCTATCTTGAGGCGGCACGTTCTAATCTGATTGCACAACAAACCCAACTGCGAATCTATGAAGAGCGACTGCGGACTCTATTGGGCTATGATGTCGCCAATAAAAACTGGCAGATTCCTAACAATCTGATAGATGTATCCAATATTTATGCAGAGATTGATCTGCAAACCATTCCGCGAATGATCCAAGCGCAATCCGCAGTAGATGTGGCGAAGTTGCAAAAAAAGCAAGTCGATCTGAGTCGTTATCCGACCCTAAGTGTCAAAGGTTCGCTGAGTCAGGCCTTAAATGGGGTTAATCCAAATAACAATAAGGATGATGGTTTCTATAACTCGATCATGTTTGAAGCAAGTAGTAATTTTTATCAAGGTGGCGCAACCGCTTCACGTAGTCGTGCTGCCAGTTTTGCTGAGGAAGCCGCGCGTTCACAAGTCAACAGTGTCTATATGGAAGTGTTGAACCAGACCCGCGCCACCCGTGAAAATGTCGAAAATAAGCAACGGCAAACAGCGGTGCTCGCCAACCAACAAGCCATTTCGATTCGCACCAAAGAGCTGTATCAAGAGCAATATAAGTTAGGTACACGCACGGTGTTGGATTTACTCAATGCTGAACAATCCATTCACAGTACCAATATGCAGCTCGAAAATTTACGTTATGACATTTATGACAGCTTGGTGCAGTACATTGCAGTGACGGGAAAAACCCGTGAAATTTACCAGCTGAATAACATTTCAATTCAAGGGGTAGAGATACAACCATGAACTCAAAAATAGATCCACAACCATGGTTGCAAGCCGTACTGACGGTCGCGAAACATTATCGAATCGAACCTTCTGAAGAACGTATTCGCCTGAATTTGAATTGGAATAATAATCAAACCATTGATGATGTATTGCAATTGATTACGCGTCAAATTGGATTAAATCTTCGAAAATCCGCTTTCGGCATCGAAATGCTCAATCCATGGCGCTTACCCATTATCGTCGGTTTTAAAGATGGCCAAGTCGGTGTCATAGATAAGCTAGATAGTGAAGGTAATGTCAGCGTACAGCTCAGTGGAGATCAGGGGCTTGCGCAAAGCTTTAACTCAGCGGCGTTGCTGCAAAATGTCGACGTCGCCTATATTTTAAGACCTGAAACTTCTATTCCCGATGTACGTATCGATGAATATATTAAGCCTTACGAAAAAAATTGGTTTTGGGAAATCGCTTTAGCGGATTGGAAACGTTACATCGATATTATGTTCGCCTCCTTGATTGCCAATATATTGGCATTGGCAACGATTATATTTTCGATGAACGTCTATGACCGCGTGGTGCCATCACAGTCCATCCCAACCTTATGGGTGTTGTTTGGTGGGGTGATGATCGCTGCGGTGTTTGAATTTGTGTTGCGTTTATCGCGGGCCTATATCTCAGACATCGTTGGGAAACGTGCCGATCTACGTGTGTCTGATAAAGTCTTTGGCCATGCGCTGCGGATTAAAAACAGTGAACGCTCTAAATCGACGGGTACCTTTATTTCGCAAATCCGTGAAGTGGAAGGGGTGCGTGAATTGGTTACCTCAACCACCATTAGTGCCATTGCTGATTTACCCTTTTTCCTCTTGTTCTTGGGCATCTTCTGGCTGATTGGCGGCAATTTATTCTGGGTGATGTTGGTGGTGGTGCCACTGATGATTATACCGAGCTTATTGATCCAAAAACCTCTGGCTAAACTGGCTCAAGAGGGCATGCGTGAATCTTCAATACGTAATGCTATTTTGGTGGAATCGGTACAAGGCTTAGAAGATATCAAACTTTTGCGTGCAGAAACCCGTTTTCAAAACCAATGGAACCATATGAATGAGGTTGCAGCCACAGTCAGCATGCAACAACGTAAAATTGTCAATTGGGTATCGACGTGGACGCAGAAGATTCAAGGCTTGACCTTTGCCATTGTGGTTTTGGTCGGGGTGTTTGCAGTGATCAAGGGCGATATGACCACTGGTGCATTGGTGGCATGTTCGATCTTATCAACGCGTATGCTTGCACCCATCTCACAGTTCACTGGGGTATTGGCCAAGTTGCAACAAGCCAAAATGGCCAAGCAAAGTTTAGATGAATTGATGAGCAAGTCGGTCGATCAACCTGAGCGTTCACAGTTAATTCAACGTGCAGTCCTCAATGGTGATTATCAATTTGAATCTGTGATGTTCAAATACACCGAAGATGATCCTAAACCGACCTTGTCGATTCCCAATTTGGTGATTCGTGCGGGTGAAAAAGTTGCGATCCTTGGGCGTAATGGCGCAGGTAAATCCAGTTTATTGCAATTACTTTCAGGCATGCAAAACCCAAGTCAAGGCAAGGTACAACTCGACGGTATTGATCTGACTTTGCTCGATCCTGCTGATGTACGTCGAGATATGGGCTTGCTCAATCAAAGTGCGCATTTATTTTTTGGTAGCATCCGCGAGAACTTGACCATGGGTGCGCCATTGGCCACCGATCAGGATTTGCTCAATGCCTTGTCGATTACCGGTGCATTGTCGATTATCCAAGAAAAGAAAGAAGGTCTGGACCACATTATTTTAGAAGGTGGCGTGGGCTTTTCCGGTGGACAACGTCAGGCCTTGTTATTAACTCGCTTATTAATCTGTCAACCAAACATATTACTTTTAGATGAACCTACGGCATCAATCGATGATATTTCAGAGAAACAATTAATCGAGCATTTAAAACAATGGCTCGGTCATCGAACCTTGGTGGTCGCCACCCATCGTAGAGCAGTACTGGAATTGGTCGATCGAATTATTGTGGTGAATGAAGGACGTATCGTAATGGATGGTCCTCGAGATCAAATTTTAAATAACGCGCAGAACACAGCGCAAAGTCCATCCCTGACTAAACCTGTGCAAGGAGTTGAGGCATGAGCAAATTCAATAAAAAAAATGCATTGCAACTCAATGTCTCACACGCTGAACCTGCATTACCAAAATCAAGTTTAATGGTTTGGATTATTGGTACAGGCCTGTTGGTACTGTTTATCTGGGCATGGTTCTTTAAGTTAGAAGAAGTTTCCACCGGCACAGGTAAAGTGGTGCCATCTTCAAAAGATCAAATTATACAGTCACTTGAAGGCGGCATCCTAACCAAGCTCAATGTCAAAGAAGGCGACATTGTCCAAAAAGGTCAAGTATTGGCACAGCTTGATCCTACGCGTTTGGAGTCCAATGTAGGGGAATCACAGTCTTTACTGGTCTCTGCACAAGCGACGGCAGCACGTTTAAGAGCTGAGGTGAATGGGACTGGGTTAGCCTTTCCTGACTCGGTTAAAAAAGAACCTGAACTGGTTCGAGAGCAAACTCAACTTTATCAATCCCGTCGTGAAAACTTGCAAGCCACCGTTACAGGCTTGCAAAAAGCTTTGTCCTTGGTCGAGCAAGAGTTGCATATGACCCAACCCTTGGTGGCTAAGGGCGCGGCGAGTGAGGTTGAGGTGTTGCGTCTACAACGACAAGCCAATGAATTACGGAATCAAATCAGTGATGTGCGCAATCAATATTATGTAAAAGCCCGTGAAGAACTCTCCAAGGCCAGCACTGACATTGAGCAACAACAACAAGTGGTCAAAGGTAAGTCCGATACCTTGGATCGCACCATCTTTAAAGCACCTGCGCGTGGGATCGTCAAAGAAATCGATGTCATGACCATCGGCGGGGTGATTCCACAAAATGGTAAGCTGATGACCATCGTACCTTTAGAAGATCAATTGCTGATTGAAGCGCGGATCTCACCTAAAGATATTGCCTTTATCCGTCCAGATCAGGCTGCATTAGTGAAGATCACTGCTTATGATTATTCAATCTATGGTGGTTTGCAGGGGAAGGTTAAGGTGATCTCACCTGACACCACTCGTGATGAAGTTAAACAAGATCAGTTCTATTATCGCGTCTATATCCGAACCGATTCTGACAAACTTTATAATAAAGCCGGTAAGCCTTTCTCGATTACCCCAGGTATGGTGGCAACAGTGGATATTCAAACGGGTGAAAAAACAGTACTCGAATACCTACTTAAACCATTTAACAAAGCCAAAGAAGCATTGCGCGAACGATAAGCTTTCTGGTTGCTCGCTCATCTAAGCTGAATGCAGCCTAACATCAACTTGTAATGCAATGATGAGATTCATCGCATGCAAGTTGATGGATTTAGTTCCAGTTGATCTAAATAAACTATTTTAAAACTACATATAAAACATAAAAGCAGCAGAGACCAAAACCCAAGAAGAAAAAACAACAATCGAGTACAACAAAGCCCGTAAAACAGCCAGGCTAAAAGTAGATTTTTTCATTAGCATCACAACTGCTTTGTAGATTTTTAATCCCATTCATACGAGTATCTCAGTCATCGACATGACCTTGAGAAATTTCGGCTTTTAGCCGTTCTATTCACAGTTTTTTGATAAATATTGGGTGCTGATCACAGCATAAGCAACTTGAACTGCGCAAATAGAGCGGTCAGAGCTATAGAATTGTTAATTTACAAAAAAAATAAATATATGATTTATAAGTATAAAATTTGAAAATGAAAATCAAGGTGGTCACTATCAAGTAACGAAATTTCAACTTTACAAACCTATAAAATGGTACATAAAAATCTCACAAATCCCTCTTCTGTAACGCAAAATAGTCACTAAGGCTCATTAGGGGTAAAGCAATTTTTATCCATTTCAAAGATGTTATATTTTTACATTTATTCATGGTTTTTCGGTCTCTGAAATTTAAAAATATACATTTGTATAGTATTGAGTATTTAGGTATTTGATTTTTAATGAATTAATTTAATACATAGTATTAAACACCTATGGTGTCGTCATATCAGAGTGGTATTTTTTTTATGAATGATGAGTTGATATTATTTTCATATCTATCTAAAAATTAGTTACTCAAGAAATTTTATTCCTGTTGAATTATCACAAAATAAATCCATAAATATGTGATGTGGTTTACACTATAATTATTTTATAGAGTCTGGTTCGGGTATTGTGCTCAGCATTTAAAAAAGATCATTAAGTTATTTTATTCAAAGATCGCTGAGTTGAATAAAAATGATCTAATCATGCTGGAGTTTGAATGGATTTTAGCGTGAATCTATTCATCAATATATTTTTAAAAATGATATCGCTTAGTAACTGCTTGGTAATTTGATCCAGTTAACAATTCTCCGCATTTAGAAGTATATTCGATCTATTTTATGGTTTTTTTGAGTGAAAAATAGTTAAAAAAAATGCGCGAATATAATTTTAAAATCATAATTCCTCTTTTTACTTTATTTTTATTTAATAGTGTTTTTTGAAACCTGACTAAATTGGTTGGTAATGGGTTGTGCTCTATATTTTATAGTTAGAAAAACTTAACAATATTCTTTGTATGATTTCCTAAGATTGATAAAAAACTATGTGAATTATATATATTTAATGAAATTACTATAATTATTTTTGCGCAAAAAAATGAATTGTGACGATTTATAGGTTTATTTTTTTGTAAAAATAAAGGTTTTTTGTTTTATCGTAAGTTTATGATTTATTGAGATTTTATCTTAAGTTTATTTTATTAAACATTACATTTTGTGCTTTAATATTAATCTCGGGAATTACGTTTTTTTAACGTAAGACGAATTATAGCCATTTCAATAAGTTCACAGATTGTCCTTGTGGGGAATAAACTCTATGACTGATATCCAGATAATTGCTAAAGAAAGCCATAAGGCGCTAGCAAATATTTCGGGGACTACAGCGAAGGTAACTGAGCCTTCAGTAGTATTAATTAAAACTTCAATCAATGATGTTGCAGAGGTAAAAAGAGACGGTGTTAATGTCATCATCCATTTAAAAAATGGTGAGGTAATTGTTATCGAAGATTTCTTCAGTGCAACTGAAGCAACAGATAATAGTTTGGTTTTTAGTGATGGTACTGATCAATTAATATGGGCACGTTTTACAGATAGTGAAGGTGTTTTACTCGATGCTGTAAACTATCAACCATTAGAAAGTATTAAACCATTATTATATGGTGATAATTATAATCCACTAGGTTGGGCGGCGGTACCTTTAACAGCTGCTGGTATTTTAGCTTGGGCAGGCAGTAGTTCTGGTGGGCCAAAAGACTCAACTCAACCTCCTAAACCGGTTTTAACGTCAGCGAAACCAGAGAATGTCGTATTTAATAAGGAAGGAACTAAAATAACAGGTAAGGCTGAGCCTGGTTCTGTTATTCAAGTTAAAGATGCTCAAGGTAAAGTAATCGCCACGGGTAAAGCGGATCAAGATGGTAATTTCATTATTACGATTCATCCAGCACTTACCAATGGCGAAAAAGTTACTGTAACTGCAACCTCTGAAGGTAAAAACGAATCCGATGCGGTTGATGCAACTGCACCAGATACGACTGCACCAGATGCAGCAAAAGATGTTGCGGTTAGTGAAGATGGTTCGACTGTAACCGGTAAAGGTGAGCCAGGCGCCAAGGTCATTATTAAAGACAAAGATGGTAAAATTATTGGTCAGGGTGAAGTCGATGATAAAGGTGATTTTAACGTTGTCATCAAGAAGCCTTTGACCAATGGCGAAGATATTATTGTGCAGCTTGAAGACCAAGCAGGCAATAAATCACCTGAAGTGATTGTACAAGCACCTGATACAACAGCACCTGATGCACCGAAAGATGTAGCGGTGAGCGAAGATGGTAAAACCGTTATAGGTAAAGCTGAACCTAAATCAACTGTAGAAGTTAAAGACAAAGACGGTAAGGTCATTGGTACAGGTACTACAGATGCAGAAGGTAACTTTGAAGTTACACTTGAGCGTCCAGTTACTGATGGTGAAGTCGTTGATGTAACTGCAAAAGATCTAGCGGGCAACACCTCTGCAGCGACAGAAGTTACAGGTAATAAAGACACCATCGCACCTGATGCACCGAAAGATGTAGCGGTGAGCGAAGATGGTAAAACCGTTACAGGTAAAGCTGAACCTAAATCAACTGTAGAAGTTAAAGACAAAGACGGTAAGGTCATTGGTACAGGTACTACAGATGCAGAAGGTAACTTCAATGTTGTACTTGATCGCCCAGTGACTGATGGTGAAGTCGTTGATGTAACTGCAAAAGATCTAGCGGGCAACACCTCTGCAGCGACAGAAGTTACAGGTAATAAAGACACCATCGCACCTGATGCACCGAAAGATG
>NZ_SLVJ01000038.1:0-2497 GCF_004345325.1 Acinetobacter calcoaceticus | reverse complement strand
TCGTTGATGTAACTGCAAAAGATCTAGCGGGCAACACCTCTGCAGCGACAGAAGTTACAGGTAATAAAGACACCATCGCACCTGATGCACCGAAAGATGTCGTGTTCTCTAAAGATGGTTCTCAAGTTACAGGTAAAGCAGAACCAGGTTCTATCATCACGATCAAAGATAAAAATGGTCACGTTATTGGTGAAGGCAAAACTGATGAACAAGGTAACTTTACAGTTGATTTAGATGTTGCTCTTCACAATAAAGAAGAGGTTAAAGTTACTGCTACAGATGAAGCTAAAAATGTCTCATTACCGGTAATCATTGTTGCTCCATTAATTGATGACAGCGATTCTGACTCTGACAGCGATTCGGATTCTGACAGCGACTCTGATTCTGACAGCGACTCTGACTCTGACAGTGACTCGGATTCTGACAGCGACTCTGATTCTGACAGCGACTCGGATTCTGACTCTGACAGCGACTCTGACTCTGACAGCGACTCGGACTCTGACAGTGACTCGGATTCTGACAGCGACTCGGATAGCGACAGCGATTCGGACTCTGACAGCGATTCGGACTCTGACAGCGATTCGGACTCTGACAGTGACTCGGACAGCGACAGTGATTCTGACTCTGACAGCGACTCTGACTCTGACAGCGACTCGGATTCTGACAGTGACTCGGACTCTGACAGCGACTCGGATAGCGACAGCGATTCTGACTCTGACAGCGACTCGGACTCTGACAGCGACTCGGACTCTGACAGTGACTCGGATTCTGACAGCGACTCGGATTCTGACAGCGATTCGGACTCGGACAGTGACTCGGATTCTGACAGCGACAGCGACTCGGACTCGGACAGCGACTCTGATTCTGACAGCGACTCTGATTCTGACAGCGACTCGGACTCTGACAGCGACTCTGACTCTGACAGCGATTCGGATTCTGACAGCGACTCGGACTCTGACAGCGACTCTGACTCTGACAGCGATTCGGATTCTGACAGCGACTCGGACTCTGACAGCGACTCGGACTCTGACAGTGACTCGGACTCTGACAGTGACTCTGACAGCGATTCGGACTCTGACAGTGACTCGGACAGCGACAGTGATTCTGACTCTGACAGCGACTCGGATTCAGACAGCGACTCTGACAGCGATTCGGATTCTGACAGCGACTCGGACTCTGACAGCGATTCGGATTCTGACAGCGACTCTGATTCTGACAGCGACTCGGACTCTGACAGCGACTCGGATTCAGACAGCGACTCGGACTCTGACAGCGACTCGGATTCTGACAGTGACTCGGATTCTGACAGTGACTCGGACAGCGACTCGGATAGCGACAGCGATTCTGACTCTGACAGTGACTCGGACTCTGACAGCGACTCTGATTCGGACAGTGACTCGGATTCTGACAGCGATTCGGACTCTGACAGCGACTCTGATTCGGACAGCGATTCGGACTCTGACAGCGACTCTGACTCTGATTCGGACAGCGACTCTGATTCAGACAGCGACTCTGATTCTGACAGTGACTCGGACTCTGACAGCGATTCGGATTCTGACAGCGACTCGGATAGCGACAGCGATTCGGATTCTGACAGCGACTCTGACTCTGACAGCGACTCGGATTCTGACAGTGACTCGGACTCTGACAGTGACTCGGACTCTGACAGCGATTCGGATTCAGACAGCGACTCGGACAGCGACAGCGACTCGGACAGCGACAGCGACTCGGATAGCGACAGTGACTCTGACTCGGATAGCGACAGCGATTCTGACTCGGATAGCGACAGCGATTCGGACTCTGACAGCGACTCTGATTCTGACAGCGACTCGGACTCTGACAGCGACTCGGACTCTGACAGTGACTCGGATTCTGACAGCGACTCTGACTCTGACAGCGACTCTGACTCTGACAGCGACTCGGATTCTGACAGCGACTCGGACTCTGACAGCGACTCGGATTCTGACAGCGACTCTGATTCTGACAGCGACTCGGATTCTGACAGCGATTCGGACTCTGACAGCGACTCTGACTCTGACAGCGACTCTGACTCGGATAGCGACAGCGATTCTGACTCTGACAGCGACTCTGACTCGGATAGCGACTCTGATTCGGACAGTGACTCTGACTCTGACAGCGATTCGGACTCTGACAGCGACTCTGATTCTGACAGCGATTCGGATTCTGACAGCGACTCGGATAGCGACAGCGATTCGGATTCTGACAGCGACTCGGACAGCGACAGCGACTCTGATTCTGACAGCGACTCTGACTCGGATAGCGACAGCGACTCGGACTCAGACAGCGACTCGGACTCAGACAGCGACTCGGACTCTGACAGTGACTCGGACTCTGACAGCGATTCGGACTCTGACAGCGATTCTGATTCTGACAGCGACTCGGACTCTGACAGCGACTCGGATTCAGACAGCGACTCTGACAGCGATTCGGATTCTGACAGCGACTCGGACTCTGACAGCGATTCGGATTCTGACAG
>NZ_SLVJ01000037.1 GCF_004345325.1 Acinetobacter calcoaceticus | reverse complement strand
ATGGTAGTGTGGGGTTACCCATGTGAGAGTAAGTCATCGCCAGCTCATTATTCCTAAAAATCCCTCGATCTATCGGATCGGGGGATTTTTTTATGCATAAAATTTATATTGAATAAGTCAAAGAGCGTATTTTCAGGGTTTAAGCTCTTTTTTATATCGATTCCATGATCACTCAAGATGCCATTGCTGTACGAAGGCCATCGTGAGTTTAGCGGCATTACGTTGAGCGATACCTGAACCGAAAAACACGGCAACATTGGGATCATGATCAGCACCAGCCAGATCGGATAGGCTTCTAAAGGCAATAAATGGAATATTGTTAGCATAAGCAACTTGAGCAACAGCGGTTGTCTCCATATCGACAACATCACCGGATAAAGTCTTGTGTAGATAATCACGATAATCAGTATTCGCTAGAAAAGCGCCTCCTGATACACCTCTTTGGCTGAATACAATCTGTGGTTGGTAGCAGGTGTTTTTGTTTTGACAAATAGATTCCAATTGAGTTTGGGTCGTTGGGGCTGAATTCTTTGCAATAGCCAACATTTTTGCATCAACAGCAAAATCTGTTTTCATTTCTCCAAAGGCAATGGGGCTATCGACTCCGTCAATCTGAGTACTCAGTGCGATATTGTTATAGTTTTTCTCATTGATCACATTGGTTTGACGTAAATACTGTGTTTGATAGGGAGGGGTTGTAAGATCAAGTTTTAGGCCTAGACATGATATATCTCCTGCTTGACCACATGCGGCAGGTAGTTCTGAATCATTGGCATAATAAACTTCATTCGGTGCAATCCAATTTTGTGCAATGACGACATCGCCGATGTTTAATTTGGGATTTAAGCTGCCTGCAATACCACTAAAAACAATGCCTTTGAGCTGAAAATGATCGGCCATCATTTGGGTAGTCATCGCTGCATTGGTCATGCTGATTCCGCTGATGGTGATCACTACAGAAGTTTTTTCAAGTTGACCTGTAACAAACTTGCGTCCATTGATGATGTATTGTTTTTTATCTTCAGTCGAGCTGATTAATAGATCTGCCTCTTGACCAAAAGCAGCAATAATTCCCAAACGTGGACTGTTATCTGTCAAATAGTTTGAATAAGCAATGGTCTGAGATTTATTTGAGGAATCAAATCTACATCCATACAAAGCTAAGCTAGGTGCAGTGATAAATATAATCGTGGATATAACTTTTTTGATTTGCATAACTGACTCTTGATTATTTTTTAAAATATTCTTGGACATTGGTATTATCCTGAGCAATAAATAGACCAATTTGTAATAGGATAGCAATTCAATTAATCGACTTAATGACATTTTAAAAAGAAAAATCCTCTAAGCCGAGTCTTAGAGGAAAGTTACATGTTTGTTTTTATTTATTATTGTTTTTATTGGGGCATTGGGCATATCTGAAACTAGGCTAATTTCTCTGATATTGCTGAGGATTGTGCTTGAGCATTTTCAAGTGCTCTGACCAAAGGTAATACCTTTTCACCGAAATACTCGACCTCCTCTATACAATGCAAGAATCCTGAAAGGATTAAATCTACACCAACTTGCTTCAATTCGATAATCCGTTCAGCGATTTGTTGTGGCGTTCCGATAAGATTAGTTTTGAAGCCATCATTATATTGGACTAAGTCCTCAAAGCTCGATTTAGCCCAATTGCCTTCACCTTCTTTTGATGCTGCACCAGCCTCACGTGTGGCTTCACCAAAAGCGTGCACAGCAGGAATATTGGCATGATCTATGATGTCTTGAAGTACCGCTTGTGCTTCTAAGGCGGTATCGCGTGCAATAATAAAAGCATTTACGCCTATTTTCACTTGATGCTGATTGAGCTGAGCTTTCTCGCGGATGTCGTCAACTTGTTTTTTGATCTCTGCAACGCTATTGCCATTGGTAAAGTACCAATCTGAAACCCGCGCTGCCATATCTCGTGCAGCACGTGAACTACCGCCCTGGAAGACCTCGATATGCGGTTGTTGCAGCGGTTTGGGCTTTAAGGTGTATTGCTTAAATTGGTAATACTTACCATCGAAACTAAACTGATCTGTTGACCAAATTCCTTTCAGACAGCGAATGAATTCTTCCGAGCGTACATAGCGTTGGTCATGTTCTGGCCAAGGTTCACCGATGGCATCAAATTCGCCACGAAACCATCCACTGACCACATTTATAGCGATTCGACCTTGCGTTAAATAGTCGATTGTGGCCAGTTGTTTGGCGGCTAATACGGGTTTCCATGGACCGGGAAGAATTGCAGCGATGACTTTTAAATGTGTAGTTTTGGCCAGTAGTGCATGGCTGAAACTAACGGATTCATGCTGGTATTCGGCACCATAGCCTGCAGTGAAACGAATCTGAGTCAAAGCATACTCAAAACCGTTCTTTTCAGCCGCTTGGGCTAAGCGAACATTGTAGTCATAGCTCCAGTCCGTTCGTTGTTCAATGGTACTCACCACAAAACCACCACTTACATTAGGTACCCAATAGGCAAATTTAATCTCTTGTTGTTTTGACATTGCTTTCTCCAGATGCCCTATGCAACCTGAGTCTTTATAGACTGGGTCTTGTTTTGATGTAAGCGTGATTCAGCGGCATCAAGATTTGGAACTGCTGCAGAAGGGAGAACTTCCGCTTGTTCAATTTGCTTATTAATGCCTAAGTTTTGATTGGCATCTTGAGTTTTGGTTTTCACCGCTTCAGCGCGTTGACCTTTTGCGGGAGCCCATTCGAGTACAGGCAGGGCGCGCGCAATTGCAAGAGTAATGCGATCTTGTAGTTGCTCGCTTTCTACACGATAGTCCTTATTAAAGTCTCGATCCGTGGCATAGACGCCGATCGGTAGGGTTTGGGCTTGGAAGAAGCTAAATAGTGGGCGCAACTGGTGCTCTAATACCAGCGCATGTCGATCACTGCCCCCTGATGCTGCCAATAGTACCGGGACATCTACCAGTGCGGTTTGCTCAACGAAGTCAAAAAAATGCTTAAATAAACCTGTAAAGGATGCGCGATAAACTGGGGTACCAACGATCAATGCATCGGCTGCTTCAACCGCAGCAAGGTCATCTTGGACGCGTTGCGGGAGTTGGTTGCGGTAGATTGCGCCACCGAGTAGCGAGCCAATTTCACTGAATTTAATAAAGTGGACATTGATGGGTGTCGCTTGCGCAAGTTCATCGATAATTGCTTGAACCAGACTTTCAGTTTTAGAGGGGTGGTTCAATCCACCAGAAACGGCAACAATGTTAAGTGGTTTTTGCTGAGCAAACGTCATTTGGGTAACCTAATAATATTCTCGGAATGCCATCATTAATCTACTTTTGGGCGCATCTTGTAAAATAAACATTTAAAAATTGATTATCTTTTTTTTAGATATGTCAGTCGAAGCCCAATAAAAAGTTTTACAGCTACAATAAATACTTGATTCACATATTTATATTTAAAAAGAATAACTTAACTGTATAATCGAGATGAATTTATATTTTATACAGCAGAGCTTATCCAAAAATGGATAAGTTGTATGAATAATCAAGTAAATTAAAAAATTTACCAGCTATTTATTCCGAAATTAGTTAATATTTTCGTATCCTTAATCATTATAGTGCGGTTAAAATGAAACACTGTGCTAGAGATTTCTCGCTTCGCTTATGAATATTTTAATCGTTGATGACCATCCACTTTTTCGCCATGCATTAATTCAGGCGGTTCGTTATAGTTTTCCTCAAGCTCAAATTCATGAAACAGCTGCTGTGAATGAGTTTTATGAGCGTCTGGAAAATGGTCCAGAGCCGGATTTGGTTTTGCTGGATTTGAATTTGCCTGGCGCTTCTGGGTTTTCTGCGTTAGTTCATGTGCGAGCGCAATATCCTGCATTGCCGATTATAGTGGTTTCTGCACATGAACAAGTTTCAATCATACAGCGTGCGATTGCACATGGTGCACTGGGTTATATCCCTAAATCTGCGCATCCGAGTCATATCGGAGAAGCGATACGCCAAGTGCTAGATGGTGAAATATGGTTGCCACCAAACTTGCCCACCAATATTAGTTTTGATCCACGTGAAGCCGATGAAGCTGCCTTGGCAGAGCGAATACAGTCTCTGACACCGCAACAATTCCGTGTATTGATGATGGTTGCTGAAGGCTTGTTGAATAAGCAAATCGCTTATGAGCTCGATGTTTCAGAAGCAACCATTAAAGCGCATGTGACTGCTATTTTCCGTAAATTGGGCGTACAAAACCGCACACAAGCGGTCTTGGCGATTAACGCACTCAATATTGAAAATAAACGGGTTTAATAAAGCTTCGATATAAAAGATAGAGCGCCTGTTATGCGATCACTGTTGAAAGCGGGCTATAAAAAACGAGTCAAATGCATTTTAAGCATTGACTCGTTTTTTATTGGGTGCGATTTATGTCACAACACTACAGTTTAAGGTTTTATCCAACTTTAGCAGGATGAGACTAAACCCGCTTAAGCGAGACAATCTTGCTTAGGGATTAAGTCGCCGCAATACAATGGATTAAGTGCACATTGTAGGTCATCAATTTGATCCTGAGTCACATAGCCTTGGGACTTGAGGTAATCTGCGACACGATCATCGCGTAAGCTGAGGAAGGCTGCATCATAAACGCCTAGATCGACAAATAGTGCTGCAGTTTGTAGGCTGTTAAAGCGATCTAAAAAGACATCATGTCCATACATCAGGAAGATATGGTCGTGGTCAGCATGACTATCAATTTCAAGTCGTGCTGCCAAGTTTGCAGGTGCTGTTTTAATAAAGAGTAAGTCGGAGAGTTCATCGAACTGGCTCATGTCCAGTGTATTTTCACCTGATTTTACTTTGCCCAACCAAGCTTTAAAGACCAGTACTGCACCGCCGCGCAGCAGCATGCTCCAAATTTGATGACGGATTTCTTCATTTAAACAACTACATTCATTTTCTAAAATGTCGAGAAAGTGATCTTCCTGATCCGCCAATTTATCAAATAGACCTAGCCCTTGTGGGTGATAGGCGGCAGGTGCAAAAACGTCAAAATTAAGATCATTGAAGATCTGTAACGCGAGTGGAACTGCACTCCGATAAATGGTGTCGAGTGCCTGTAGATGTGCATCATTGAGCTTGCTGAGTTTAAAAACTTCGAGCCAATCAATTTTTGGCAGTATGGCATTGGCACTGTAGAGGCGATGGAATTGTTGGCTTTGTTGTGAACCATGCTGTGAAGTATCTGAAATTTGCATGATAAGACTCCTATTGTAAAAAATATGTCCATCAATGAATTGAGTAGTAGTATTCAGTGGGAGTGGTGGAATAGCGATAACTCATTTTATGGGTTATTCAATATGCAATAGGAATAAGACTAAAGTATTAAGTGTGTTTTTTTTGATTTTTAATTGTTTTATATCAATTGCTTGAGAAATGGTAACAAAGTGTACATCTGTACATTAAATCTTTTGAGCATATTTGCCATAGCAAAGAGATGAATGGAATTTATGGTCAATTGGCAGGTTGATTTTAGCGATGCAATTGAAAGTTTTTGCCTATTGGGCGAAATTTAATGCAACTCGGCTTAAATTGTGGCGTTTATTTGTACGATGTGCATCCAAATCAGGTAAGTGCGCAGGCTGTCGTTGTAAAACTTCAATACAGCCTAGCTTAGTGTAAGCATCTTAAATGCTTAGAGAGAATCGCTCAGTTAAAAGCGATCTCCTAAGCTCAACAGGCCACTCAAGCATTCAACTTTAAACTGGATAACCATGCTCTAAGCGACGCAGGTTTGAGTGGTTTACGTAGTAAGACAATGTTTAAGTCTTTTAAGCGTTGTGGTAACTCTGGATCCGAATCAGCGGTGATTAATGCAATCGCAATGCCTTTGCTGCGATGCGCTTGAATAAAGTCGAGACCGATTTTGTCCTGATTAAGATGTTGATCAATCAACCACACTTGAATTTGCTGTTGTTGAATGATTTGTTCGGCGATGTCTGGATCGGATGCTTTAAACACCTCATAACCCCATTTGCCCAGTAAAGTGGACATGCCATTTAAAATAGTTTCATCATTGTCTAGACACAGGATCTTCATCGCTGTGGTCGAGATGGGGATAATCGGCGCAGGCGTGGCGAGTACTGGAGGGGCATCAACGATAGGAACCTCAACCATAAAGCATGAGCCTCGGCCCTGTTGTGAATAGACATGCACAGGGTAGTCGAGCAGACTGGTCATGCGTTGTACAATCGCCAAGCCAAGCCCAAGCCCTTGTTCATCCCAAGGTGAGGTGTGTCCACAGCGCTCAAACTCTTGGAAAAGTTTAATTCGCTGTTCCTCTGCGATACCTGGCCCTGTATCCCAGACCCCAATACGGATGTGCTGTGGACGCGCTGCTGAGCGCAGTACGCCCACCAGCACGGTTCCCTTGGCGGTATAGCGCAGAGCATTACTCACAAAGTTTTGAATAATACGGCGTATCCACTGGGGATCGGTATCAATCCAAAATTGTGTATCGTGAACTTTAAATTTGATATTCCGCTGCGCCGCTATCGATTTAAACTGCAACTCTAAATCACTGAGTAAGTCATGTAATGGATAGACTTGACGTTTGGGTTGGATGGTTTCTCCTTCTAAACGTGCAATATCCAAAAGTGCTGAAAGCATACTTTCTGCACCATACAATGAGCGATCTAACTGTTGCAGGATTTTTAGGTCTTCTTCCAAACTCAAACTTTGTTCGAGGGCAGTGCTAAATAAACGCGCTGCATGCATCGGTTGCAACAGATCATGGCTTGCCGCAGCAATAAAGCGGCTTTTTGACATATTGGCGCGATCGGCTTGTTCACGAGCGAGTTGTTGTTCAGTCAGGGCACTGGCTAATTGTTGGGTACGATCATGCACATGCGCTTCAAGTACCGCTTCATTTTCACGGAATGCGGTAATGTCAGCAAAAGTCGTGACGAAACCACCGCCGGTGATTGGATTGCCGCGCATTTGAATAACTAAGCCATCTTTGCGAATACGTTCAAATTCATGTGCGCTACCAACTTTCATCCAATGGATACGTTTACGCACATGTTCTTCAACTGAACCTGGCCCACATTCACCGCGTTCTGCATTATAGCGAATTAAGTCCGAAATCGGGCAGCCGACGTAGACCAGATCTTTGGGATAATCAAATAATTTGAGGTATTGATTGTTCCATGCCACCAGACACATATTTTCATCGACCACACTCACGCCTTGGGTCATGTGATCAATCATGGTCATAATCAGGTTTTGGTTAAAGCGTTGCCATTGTGATGCTTGATCGAGAATGTTGGCGACCTGACCCAGAGCGAGACCATTGTTGACCATGGCAGTGGTCAGTAGGGTACGTGCCGATGCGGCTCCAATGGTACCCGCGAGGTATTGCTCGGTAAAGCGCCACCACATGCCATTGGCACTGCTATTCTCGTTAAGTACAACGCCATTTTGACTACAGAATTGTTGAAAGGCTTGCAGGGTGGGGGCATCACCAGTAATCCGTTTTGCCAAGGTAATCAGATCACCGACTTTTAAGCGTGACACTTCATGATGCAGGTAGTTGATATCGGTCTGGGTACTTTGAGAAGGAAGCGGTTTGGTTTGGTAGTAGAAAAAACTTTCCGCTTGAATTTGTTCTGCCACACTTGGGCGATAAATACGCGAACCCCAGATGTACAAAATAATATTGATACCCAAAGACCAAATCACGCCATGAGTCAGTGGTGCAAAAGACTCAAAGCCAAACAGTGCTTCGGGTCTGAGCCAGTTGATCCCTGCTGGACCTTGGGTGAGGAAATAGTGGGTAAATAGATGAAAATCTTCAGGTAAGCTTCTTAATATCGTTGGGAAGAGCAGGGTATAGGTCCAGATCACAAAGCCTGCAACCAATCCTGCATAGACCCCTTGTTGGCTACCACCACGCCAGTACAAGCCACCGATCAGCGCAGGTGAAAACTGAGCCACTGCGCTAAATGCCAATAAACCAAAAACCGAGAGTTGGTCGATATCGTTGAAAAAGTGGAAAAACAAGAAACCCAACAGCATCACTGCAATGATGCACACGCGGCGAGTGAATTTGAGTACTTGAGGCAAGCGTTCATCGTGGCGTGATAATATGCTCAAACGCCAGAGTGCAGGCATGATCAAGTCATTACTGAGCATAATCGAGAGTGCAACGGATGAGACCAGCAACATACCTGTTGAAGCAGAAAATCCACCGAGGAAGGCCAACAAGGTCAACCAATCTTGGTTATAGCTTAGTGGTAACGATAGTACTGCGACATCGGGAATGGTGAGATAGTTTGGTGCTGCATGTAAGGCCCAACTGGCAATCGGAATAATCGCCATGATGGTGAGGATCAGGTAAACTGCAAACCAACGCCGTGCGCCGCGTATATGCTTTTCTTCACGCAGTTCAACCACAGCCACATGGAATTGACGTGGTAGACAAATGATAGCAAGGCCTGCAAGTAAAGTTTGAACCCAAAAAGTCTCTGGTACACCAAAGAGTTGAACTTCATGGAAAGTCTTACTGACGTCTTGGGAAATCTGGATGATATTTTCAGGGGCTTCAAAGATAAAAAATAAGGCCACACAGATCAAAGCGAATAATTTGACAAAGGACTCAAACGCCACCGCCAACATTAAACCACCATGCTGCTCAGTATTGGCAATTTGTCGAGTACCAAACATCATGGCGAGGATCGCCAAGATCGCTGTCAGGCCCAATACGCTATTGGTTGTGGTCGCCACGAGTTGCGTGTCATGATCGAGCATGACCGAAGCACTCAAGGCGATGGCACGCAACTGTAGGGCCAAATAGGGGATAATTGCGATGACTGCCAAGATGGTGACCAATGATGCCAACGTACCACTTTTTCCGTAGCGCGCAGCGACGAAATCGGCGATCGAAGATATGGCATGATGTTGTCTGACCCGACCCAATCGCCGCCAAATATCATAACCTAAACAGACAAATAGCAGAGGGCCTAGATAAATCGGTAAGAAAATAATCCCTTCACGAACAGCCGCTCCAGTTGCGCCATAAAATGTCCAAGATGAGCAATAAACACCGAGCGTTAGACTAAAGAGTAACATGCGACCACGCGTACTTAGACGGCTTGCATGCTTCTCTCCATAAAAAGCACAACCAAAAAGGATCAAGATATAAAGAGCTAAAGCCCCAATAATCAACCAACTGTTCATAGAAATCACAGGATTAAACACTGCGCATATCATAACGCATTGTGAGGTCTGGTCAGCGGGGCTGATGAAATTTTAACGACCAAAGTCTAAGTTACGAAGCCCCCCTAAAATTGTTAATTTACATACGTTAAAAATAATTAAAAAGACGGCCACGATTGGTTGTTTTAAGGAGCATGATTATGGATGAAAAACAGGTAGAACGTATTCTACAAAATCCCAAGTTTAAACAGTTGGTTGAAAAAAAGCGTAACTTAAGCTGGACACTGACCATTATTATGTTGGTGGTGTATGTTGGATTTATGCTTTTGGTCGGCTACAACAAAGAGTTTTTAAGTAGCTCCTTTAGTGGTGGTGTAACAACTTGGGGGATCCCATTAGGACTTGGGATCATTGTGCTTTCATTTGTTTTGTGTGGCGTGTACTCATTTATTGCGAATCATTCACTTGATAAATTGAGTGAACAAGCAATGAAAGAAGTTGAAGCTATTACCCATGAAAAAGGATCGCACTAAGATGAAATGGACTTCATTGAAAGCTAAAGCTTTACTTGCATCGTCTACATTGATGTCGACCTTAGCAGTTGCGGGGCCAGATCTGGGTGCTGCTGAGAAACAAGCCACAAACTGGTCTGCAATTATCATGTTTGTGGCCTTTGTTGGTTTCACCCTGTTGATTACCAAGTGGGCAGCCAAAAAAACCACAAGTACCAATGACTTCTATACCGCAGGTGGCGGTATTACCGGTTTCCAAAATGGCTTGGCCATTGCGGGGGACTATATGTCAGCAGCATCCTTCTTGGGTATTTCTGCTTTAGTCTTTAGCTCGGGCTTTGATGGTTTGCTTTATTCACTCGGCTTTATGGTGGGTTGGCCGATCGTATTGTTCCTGATCGCAGAGCGTTTGCGTAACCTAGGTAAATACAATCTTTCGGACGTGGTTTCTTTCCGTTTGGAAGAGAAGCCAGTACGTACTTTAGCAGCAGTCAGCTCTTTAGTGGTTGTGGCATTTTACCTGATTGCTCAGATGGTGGGTGCGGGTCAGTTAATCAAACTGTTGTTTGGTCTAGATTATAATATTGCAGTTGTGATCGTTGGCTTGTTGATGATGGCTTACGTGATCTTCGGCGGTATGTTGGCAACAACGTGGGTGCAAATCATTAAAGCAGTACTCCTGCTCAGTGGTGCAACCTTTATGGCCTTCATGGTGTTAAAGTCAGTTGGCTTTAGCTTCTCAAACATGTTCAGCCAATCGATTGAAGTTTATAGTCAAGTGCGCAATATCAGCTTAGATGATGCAGCAAAAATCATGGGCCCAGGCAGCTTAGCTAAAAACCCAATTGATGCCTTGTCACTTGGTTTAGCGCTGATGTTTGGTACTGCAGGTTTGCCGCACATCCTCATGCGTTTCTTTACCGTTAAAGATGCTAAAGAAGCGCGTAAATCAGTGGTGTATGCGACAGGTTTCATCGGTTACTTCTATCTACTGACCTTTATCATTGGTTTCGGTGCAATTCTCTTTGTATCAAACAACCCGCAATTCCTTGATGTTGCTAAAGCAGCAATGACTGGGAAGTTAGAGTTGGTTGGTGGTAGTAATATGGCCGCTATTCACTTAAGTGAAGCTGTTGGTGGTGACCTCTTCATGGGCTTCATCTCTGCAGTGGCATTCGCTACAATCCTTGCGGTTGTTGCAGGTTTGACTTTGTCAGGTGCTTCAGCGATTTCTCACGATCTCTATGCAAACGTATTTAGAAAAGGCAAAACTACACCAGAATCAGAACTACGTATGTCTAAAATCGCAACTTTAGCTTTGGCTATCTTTGCAATGATCTTGGGTATTATGTTTGAGAAACAAAACGTTGCCTTCATGGTTGGCTTGGCGTTCTCTGTTGCAAGTTGTGCAAACTTCCCAGTGTTGGTGTTGTCTATGTTCTGGAGAGGCTTGACGACGCGTGGTGCGGTGATTGGTGGCTTGGTTGGCCTAGTGATGGCTGTAAGCTTGATCATCTTATCTAAAGCGGTTTGGGTAGATACCTTAGCGATTTCAGATGTACCTGTGGTTTCTTTGAATGGACCTGCAATTATTGCAATGCCATTGGCCTTCTTCTGCTGCTGGTTCTTCTCTGTGACCGACAAATCTGCACGTGCTGAACGTGAGCGTAAAGCTTATGAAGCTCAGTTTGTACGTTCGATGACAGGTATTGGGGCATCAGGTGCATCAGATCATTAATACTAGAAAAGCGATCTTTTAAACTAAAACACCTCTATATGAGGTGTTTTTTTTATGCAATGCAATTTATTTCTGAATTATCAACAGGCCCTAATAAGTCACAAATAAACGTGTTTAAATCACAAAAACTAGACTGTGTTTTATTTACAGTAACTAAACTGCAACTTGGTTAACAGGTTATTAAAATAAGCGTTGGATTCAATATCTCTGCAGAATCCTTTTTCACTTCGGTGAATGTCTTTCTTGACTCTAAGTCTGTCTTTCTAAATAAAATAACATGGGGGAGTTATGCCTTCCAAAAAGCAATCGTGGTTTTACAATGTGAAACCCAATGTCTTTATCAGTACTGTCGCTATCATTGCGATATTTCTAACCTTAATCCTGATTGATCCAAGTGGATTTGAAGCCGTCGCCAAAAGTTTGAACCAATGGATCGTGCATTCATTTAGTTGGTTCTATGTTTTAGCTGTGGCATTTTTTTTGATTCTACTGGTGTTCTTGGCAGTCTCTAATGCTGGGAAGATCAAACTTGGACCAGATCATAGTGTGCCTGAATACAGCAAGGGATCATGGTTTGCCATGCTGTTTACTGCAGGTATGGGTATTGGTCTGATGTTCTTTGGTGTTGCTGAGCCGATCATGCACTATGTCAGCCCACCGACTGGGGACTCTGAGACCATTCAGTCTGCCCAACAAGCCATGCGAATAACATTCTTCCACTGGGGCTTACATGCTTGGGCAATCTATGCCTTGGTGGGGCTGTCACTGGCTTATTTTTCCTTCCGTCATAATCTACCCCTCAAGATTCGTTCTGCACTCTATCCGTTGATCGGTAAGAAGATCTATGGACCAATTGGCGATGGCGTAGATACCTTTGCTACCATCGGTACAGTTTTTGGTGTAGCGACCACGCTTGGGTTTGGTGTTACGCAAATCAACTCTGGACTCAACTATCTCTTTGGCTGGGAACAGGGTTTTTGGACGCAGGTCGGATTGATCGTATTTGTGACGATCCTGGCGTCTATGTCTGTGGGCTTTGGTTTGGATAAGGGGATTAAACGCCTCTCTGAACTTAATCTGGGGTTGGCGGTTATATTGCTGTTATTTGTGTTTTTTGCCAGCTCAACAGTTTATGTTTTACAAGCCAGTATACAAAATGCAGGTCAATACGTTTCTAACCTCTTTACTATGACATTTAACCTGTACGCCTATCACTCAAATGGTTGGATTGGCGGTTGGACGATCATGTATTGGGCATGGTGGATTTCATGGTCGCCATTTGTAGGGATGTTTATTGCGCGTGTTTCTCGCGGTCGAAGTATCCGAGAATTTATCGTCGGTGTATTGCTGATTCCAACTGGATTTACCTTAATCTGGATGGGGGTGATGGGTAACGCAGCTTTGTTTAGCGTGATCCAAGAAGGCCAGAGCACTTTGGTCGCTGCGGTTCAAAGCGATCCATCAGTGGCTTTATTTGAGTTCTTAACCCACCTACCGTTTTCTGGAGTGACCAGTGTATTGGCCACAGTTTTGGTGATGTTGTTCTTTGTGACATCTGCTGACTCAGGGGCTTTGGTGATCGATTACCTCACTGCCGAATCTGATGATTCGCCATTATGGCAACGTCTATTTTGGACGGTATTGATTGCTGTACTTTCAATCATGTTACTCGGTGTGGGTGGTTTGTCTGCATTGCAATCTGCGACCATTATGAGTGCATTGCCATTTACTTTTATTTTGCTGTTAATCAGTTGGGGTTTGATCAAAGCACTGCGCTTAGATGTGATCAAAATCCAAGCCTTGCAGGATGCACGTATTACTCCAAGAGCCGTGCTCAATCCACGTAGTTGGCAACAACGCTTGGGTTTAATTATGCATTATCCGCATTCTCAGCAAGCGGTGAGTGACTTTATTGATACTCAGGTCTCTCAGGCCTTTCACAGTATTCAGCGTGAATTTCAGCGCCGTGATCTTGAGGTGAGCATTCAACCCGTTGAGCATGGTTTAGAACTTCGAGTGAACCATCATGATGAAATTAACTTTATCTATCAGGTGGTTGCTCAAGAAATATTGGCACCAAGCTTTATGCTCAATGCTGAAGCTGAGCATGCTGAACAATACTTTCAAGCTGAAGTCTTCTTGAGAGAGGGTGGGCAAAATTATGATGTGATTAATTGGACTCAAGAAGATCTTTTACAAGATATTATTGATCAATATGAACGTCACTTGCATTTCCTCAGCGTGGTCCGAACCTAGCTTAGAGCGAAGGTATAAAATTCAGCAAAAAAAAAGGACTCTAATGAGTCCTTTTTTAATCTACCGATTTCTAAAACTTAGAAACGGTATTTAGCGTTTAGACCAACAGTGTCAGTATCATAATCCGCTTTTTTGTTGTTTGCGTGCATGTAAGTCAAACCTACTGCAACCGCTGGAGTTACGAAATAGTTAACATTCGCGCCCCAAGCTTGGTCAAAGCGGCCAAGGTGTTCGCCTTGAACTTTTGAGTTGCCATCAGTAGCGATGAAAGTACCACCAACGCTAAGTTGGTTGTTTAGGTAAAGATCAGCGTTCGCACCATAAAGGTTGATATCACCGAAAACACCAGCAGTTTCAAAACCGAATGACATGTCAGTACCAGAAATTGGACCTACATATTTAGCACGTAAAGTTGCAGCATCAGTTTTGTTACGGATTGCGCCGACAGTCTCAAGTGTTGAAGCTGCGATACCGTTTTTAGTGATACCGAAAGTGTCAAGAGAGAACTGATTTGGAACGCTAGTGTAACCAGCAGCAACCAAGAAATTAGGTGCAACTAAAGCACCAACTTCTAATGAGTAACGATCGCCATTGTCTTCGCCACCTTTGCTGTGTTTAGTCAAAGTGTGGTTATAAGATGCGCTCGCATAAACTGGAACGAATTTAGTTGGAACATAACCTTCTGCCTTAATGCCGTAGTTATGCGATTCAAGGTCTGCACCTTTGTTTTCGTCATAATCTAAATAGCTATATGCTACAGAAACATTAGAAGCCTGGTTCAAAAATGCTGCTTCAGCCAACGGACCTTTAGAAGAATCAACATTCTTCAAGTAGTAAGTTCCTTGCACAGCACCTGTGAAGTTTTTGCCATTTTGAGTGGTATCTAAATACTCAGTCTGACCTTGAACTTCGAATTGATAAGCTTGAGCACCAGATACGGCTAACAATAATGCAGTCGCTAAACCAAGTTTTTTCATAAACATTTCCAATAGTTGAAATGGGTGAAGATTGGTTTAATTATATTGTTACATATTATTAAGTCAATGATGTTAAAGGGTATTGTAAACAGGATACATTAACCAGATCACAAATTGGTCAAAAAAAAGACAAACGAACATTAATGTGTCAACCACTGGAAAAAATCAATCAGAACAACTAAATAAACAGTTTAAAGCGATTTTAAGTGATAAAAATCACTTAATAATGGGCTTTTTTGTTATTGTTTTTATAGATCACTTTTTGCTACATGATCATTTAAAGTGATTAAAAAAAATCTAAATTGTAAGGAAATTTTCATGTAACTCTGTTAGAAATGATAGTTTTGATGTTTTTTTATACAAGTTAATTGTTTTTAGCTAGATGAAAATTCATTCAAACAAAATGTAAATTTGTGATTTATATCACAAATATTAGTAGAAGTGAGCTTCAAGTCAAATCCTAGTAAAACAATCGACTTTACAAGCCATATGATTGTTCTCATAATCAATGCCGAACATTGTTCAGTTTAATTTATAGACCCAGCTTTCCCCAAAAGTTGGGTTTTTTTTCATTTAGCTAGAATATATTGCACTTTAAAACAAAACTGATGTTACGGAAATTCCTCAAGAAAAAATGGAAAACACCCATAAACATTACATATTTAAATACTTAATTAATCTAGTTGTCAACAACGACTTCATTTTAAAATCATTGATGCTGTTATCTTCTACACAAAGATGAGATTTAGTAGTGAATTTTGCACCATAATAGTGCCCCAAAGGTGTTAATTACGAGTCATCAATTTTATAAAGTTAAAAAAATCCCAGTTTCTTGGGGAAACTGGGATTTTTGAGCCAAAACTGAGACAAACTAAGCTATCCTGCTGAGGAATAAAAATAACTTGCTTCATTTGGGTGCAGTATGCACTGATTTGTGGCGTGTGTAAATATCGCGTTTAAATATATTCTTAGCGCCGCTAAAAATAAATCACAGCTTGGACTAAAGCAGCCAAATACTTTTATAGTGGTGATGAATTTTGATTCTGGAATGGATGATGCAACAACCAACATATGCCGTTGTACTCGGCCTTCTCATGGGATTAACAGGATGTAGCACGGTGCAACATGCTCCAAGCCCAGTGCTTATACCATCCATGCAAGCTGATGCAATGCAAGCAGCACTGTCATCGCGGCAAGCTGAGATCCCATTATTGTTTGATGCCGCTGAAACCAAAGCGGTGTTTGTCACTTTTGACGGTCAACAACTTCAGCAATTTGGCAATGATCTGCGCCGTGCAGAGCAACCTTTTATACCTGCCTCGACCTTTAAGATACTTAATGCCTTGATTGGCCTGCAGTATCAACGCGCCACAGCGACTGAACTATTTAAGTGGGATGGCCGTAAGCGCGCATTTCCTGCATGGGAAAAAGACATGACCTTGGCAGAGGGCATGCAGTTGTCCGCTGTTCCTGTGTATCAGGATTTGGCGCGTCGAATTGGTGTGCCCTTGATGCAAAAGGAAATCGATCGAATCCACTATGGTAATCAAAGTATTGGTACGCAAGTCGATGATTTTTGGTTAAAAGGTCCCCTAAAAATCACAGCTGAGCAACAAGTAAAGTTTGTCTATGATCTGGCAACGGGTGCATTGCCCTATGATGCGGCGGTGCAGCAACAGGTCAAGCAGATGTTGTTGGTTGAGGAACGTGCCGGCACTAAACTGTATGCCAAAAGTGGTTGGGGCATGGACGTCACGCCGCAGGTTGGATGGTATGTGGGCTGGGTAGAACAAGCCGATGGTAAAATCACCGCCTTCGCGCTGAATATGCAAATGCAGACTGGGGATGATGCAGCAGAACGTAAAGCATTAAGCTTAGATATTTTGGATAAATTAAACCTAATGTTTTATCTCAACTAAGCTTCACTCAAACCACACTCAAGTCAGAATCAAGCCAGAATTTAGTCCTGAGTGATGCGGTATTTGATCCTGCTTATAGGTAGGGCTTGAATGATCGGGATCAGATTTGAAAAGTCATTGAATCGAGCTGAAGCACAACTGGCAGTGGCGCTGAGAACGGACTGGGGTGGATCAAAGCGAATTGCATTCATCCCAACCGATTGAGCGCCTTGTATATCGGCTCGCTCATTATCTCCAATAAAGATACATTGCTCAGGTGCCAACTCAAGCTGTTGGCATGCCAATAAAAAGATCGCAGGGTCAGGTTTTCTCAGCCCAACCGCAGCAGATACCACGATGCTAGAAAAATACCCATTTAATCCTAGGCTGTGAAAATTCTGCTGTTGAAATGGCGTGCGACCATTGCTGATCAACCCTAGACGATAGCCTTGCGCATGTAGTTGTTGGATGGTTTCAGGGACCTTTGGAAAGGGGATGCAGAAATTTTGAAAGTCGTTCAGATAGCTTGCCACCAAGTCTTGAACCGAATCGGTGATCCCAAACTCTGGTTTTAATTGGGCATAGACTTGATCTTTCCAGACTGCGCCATTGGCATCTAAGGCGACAAAGCGATTGATATATCTCTGCGTGGTCACTGGGTCAAAGCCAAACTGTTGTGTCGCTTGCCAATCACAGAACTGTATTAAAGAGTCGTGTCGATTGAGCAGGGTTTGGTCGAGATCAAACAGGATGGCGTGATGCGGCATAGTGTACTCGTTGTTGTTTTGAGATTGAGTTTAGAGATCGAGTTTTGTATATAGCTTTGTTATTTATGACTTTAAGTAAAAGCTGCTTAGGATATTTTCGCCATAATACTGTGATACATCGATTGAATAAAAAATTGAATCTGTTGCCACAGGGTTAAATTTTTTTCGACTACATGGGGCAGGGCGACTTGTCCAACAATAAACTTGAGTGTGGGTTGTGATGATGGAATGATTCTACCGTCATGCGTGATGAGATTAAACTTCATCCATATCTCATCCTGTTCTTTAAATTGCATATCTGTTTGGCATTGATCGAAATATACATTGATTGATCTAGAGTGAGGTACATGCTGTGCAGAGGCTTGTTCGATATCAGGTTGAATAATGCGGTATTGGGGATCTCCAAATTGGGTTATGTTCGTAAGTTGAACCAGTATTAGATAATCTGTAGGCTCTAAATTACTTTTATAAGAAAAGTTCAGTGTGCCAGTCGCATCAAACTGTGGATCTGGTGGGGTAATGGTGTAATCGACATATTGAGGGGCTTGAATCCAAACTGGGTCAGGCAATTTTTTATTTTTCGAAATCGTGAAACTCAAGTCAGCTGGGTCTATGGCTAAATGATGCAAAGATTTTGAGTGTAATTGGTATTGGCTGTTTTCTGAAAACAATTGCAGTGGAGAGAGCTTCCCAATAAAAACAAATAGGTCTGAATGTTCATACTTGAGTGTGACTTTATCGCGAGTTGATTTTGCTTGAGGTTGCTGCAATGCGCCAACGCGATTGTCTATCAACCATAGCGCTGAATTGGGATACATCGAATGGCTATGCAGCAAGGTAAATGGTGCAGGCACAGGACAAGAGCTTGCCGTAGCGTATGTGGTTATAAAGAATAAAAGTATGGCGATGCTGGTCTTTATTTGCATATCGAAAGGCTTCAATCTTTTTAAGACTTTATCGCACCCTCCTTTTTTTAAAGGAGGGGCGGATTAAAAATAATTATAGATTAAGCGTTTAAACCAACAATGGCTTTAAGAATCTCGCAGTATGGGAAACAGTGGATTGTGCGACATCTTCAGGCGTACCTTCAGCGATAATATCACCACCACCTGAACCCCCTTCAGGACCTAGATCTACGATCCAATCCGCAGTCTTAATCACATCTAAGTTATGCTCGATCACCACAATGGTATTTCCCTTGTTGCGGAGTTCATGCAGGATGTCCAGCAACTTGGCGATATCGTGAAAATGTAGCCCAGTGGTTGGCTCATCCAAGATATATAAGGTTTTACCGGTATCACGTTTGGCCAGTTCTCGTGCCAGTTTGACCCGTTGAGCTTCACCACCTGACAAGGTTGTGGCGGATTGACCCAAGCGGATATAGCCCAGACCCACCTGATGTAAGGTTTCCAGACGACGATGAATCACCGGGATGGCATCAAAGAAATGCATCGCATCTTCAACCGTCATATCCAGCACATTGGAAATATTTTTGCCTTTATAACCGACTTCCAAAGTCTCGCGGTTGTAACGTTTACCATGACAAGAGTCGCAAGGCACATACATATCCGGAAGGAAGTGCATTGCCACTTTGATCATGCCATCACCCTCACATGCCTCACAGCGTCCACCTTTAACGTTGAAAGAGAAACGACCAGCGGCATAGCCCCGGGCTTTGGCTTCAGGGGTTTGCGCGAATAATTCACGAATCGGTGTGAACAGTCCAGTATAGGTCGCCGGGTTGGAACGTGGGGTACGGCCAATCGGACTTTGATCGATATCCACCACTTTATCGAGGAACTGTAGGCCATCAATCGAGTCGAAAGGCTCAGCGGTCAAGGTGGTCGCGCCATTGAGCTGGGTTGCAGCCAAAGGCAATAAGGTGCGGTTAATCAAGGTGGATTTACCTGAACCCGATACCCCAGTGACACAGGTCATGATGCCCAGCGGAATAGTCAGATCGACTTGTTTCAGGTTGTGGCCAGATGCACCCATGAGCTTGATGCGCTCTTCTGGTTTTGGAGGTTGGGTGCGAGTCTCAGGAATGGCGATTTTCAATTTGCCTGAGAGATATTGACCCGTGAGTGAGTTTTCATTGGCGGCCAATTCATCATAGGTACCTTCGGCGATAATATGCCCGCCGTGAATCCCAGCGCCCGGCCCGATATCAATAATATGGTCTGCGGCACGAATTGCATCTTCATCATGCTCTACCACCAATACCGTGTTACCCAAGTCGCGCAAGCGCACCAAGGTTTCAAGCAGGCGGTCATTGTCACGTTGATGTAGACCAATGGATGGCTCATCCAACACGTACATCACACCCATCAAACCAGCACCGATCTGTGAAGCCAGACGAATACGCTGTGCCTCACCACCCGAAAGGGTTTCAGCAGAACGCGACAGGCTAAGATAATTTAAACCCACGGATACCAAGAAGTGCAGACGTTCACGGATTTCTTTAAAAATCTTATCGGCAATCTCACCTTTGGCACCACTGAGTTTGAGATGCTCATAATAATGTTCGGCATCGCCAATCGACATCTTGGTGATTTCGGCAATGGTCTTGTCTTTGACTTTGACGTGGCGCGAAATCTCATTTAGGCGTGAACCATCACAGGTATCACAGGCGGCATTGGAGAGGTATTGAGATAAGTCATCACGCACATAGTTGCTTTCGGTTTCACGATAGCGACGTTCAAGATGTGGCAGGACACCTTCAAAGGCTTGGACACGCTTATGATTGCGGCCACGTTCATCGACATAACTTAAATCAATTTTGTCTTTGCCTGTGCCTTGCAGCAGTTTCTTTTGCTCGTCTTTGCTCAACGCTTTCCAAGGTGTGTCTAATGACAGTTGGTAGTGTTCAGCGACCTTTTGAATCATGCTGTAATAATACGGACGCTGTCTGTCCCAACCACGTATCGCACCTTCACTGATCGATAGTTCTGGATTGGGAATCAGTTTTTCTGGACTGAAATGGTTGCGTGTACCGAGTCCATCACAAACCGGACAAGCGCCGAAGGGATTGTTAAAGGAAAATAAACGCGGTTCCAGTTCGGCCACAGCGCGATCGCATTCTGGGCAAGAGTGCTTGGCGGAGAATACTCGTTCTGGGTGTTCGCCATTCATCCATGCCAATACCGCAATATCGCCACCTAAGCGTAGGGCAGTTTCAAAGCTTTCGGCAATGCGATTACCCAAGTCATCACGGACTTTAAAACGATCCACCACCACTTCAATGGTGTGTTTTTTCTTTTTGTCGAGTTCGGGTGGGCTATCGATGTCAATGATCTCGCCATCGACACGGGCGCGGACAAAGCCTTGGCCTTGCAACTGTTCAAACAGGTTTGAATATTCACCTTTACGCTCTCGCACCACAGGCGCAAGTAACATCAGGGCGGTGCCTTCTTCTAGGGTTTTGACTGCATCAACCATTTCCGAGATGGTTTGTGCCACCATCGGCAAGTCATGCTCAGGACAAAATGGTGTGCCGACACGCGCATAGAGCAGACGTAAATAGTCATAGATCTCAGTAATGGTGCCCACTGTAGAACGTGGGTTGTGGCTGGTTGATTTCTGTTCGATGGCAATGGCTGGACTCAAGCCCTCGATCGAATCAACTTCTGGTTTTTCCATCTGGGATAAGAACTGACGCGCATAGGCAGACAGGGATTCGACATAGCGGCGTTGGCCCTCGGCATACAGCGTATCAAAGGCCAATGATGATTTACCTGAACCCGAAAGCCCCGTAATCACCACAAATTTGTCTCGTGGAATATCGAGGCTCACATTTTTTAAATTATGCGTACGCGCACCCCGAATACGGATATGGCTTTGGCTCATGTATAAATCCTAGAAAAATTACGAGAATGGTAGATATGATAGCGCATGAAAAATGTTCAAGTGGGCCTTGAACATTTTATGCGACAAGTTGTGTCTTTTAAATTACGATTTGTCGATTTGATCATATTTTAAACCATCAGGCCAAGTGCGTAAATCATAGGCACTTTCCCAGAACAACCATTCTAACTCAGCGCCTTTGGTATAGGCCTGATGCATTTTTTCAATGGTGTCGGCATCGCAACGTGCAGCAACTTGATCGATGATGTCTTTGACTTTATCGACTGCGAGATTGAACTCCTCACCAGCATAGGTGTCGATCCATGCTTGGTAAGGATTGTCTTGAGCTGCTTCACCTTCATTTGCAGTGTTTTGATTGGCATTGTTGATGATGTCTTTACCGACTTCGGCATAGATCCAGAAACAAGGCAGCAGTGCAGCGATGGCCACAGGATAACTCTCCGACCAAGCCGTTGCTGTTAAGAATGAGGTGTAATGGTGGCAAGCCAAACTGAGTGCTGTGGTTTCAAACTCGGTTTTGCTGATATTAAAGTCCTGCATAAAACCATTATGTAGTTCACGCTCAACCACGATTGCGCCTTTGGCTGCATCGGTGAAAAATATAATTTCATCAGCGTTATAGGCCTTGGCTGCACATACGGCAAGGGCACGACCATAGGCTTCTAAATAATGCGCGTCTTGGATGACATAATGACAAAATGCGGCTTTGCTTAAACTGCCTTTGGCCAAGGCTTGATTAAAGGGCAGGGCCAAGGTTTTTTGGTATAAGGCCAGATTACGTTGCCAAACATCTAGTGTAAAACTCATGTCAGATTCCTGTCCGCATTTTAAAAAATTAGGTTAAATCGTTTAAACAGCAGGCACAGCGGCATACTGTTTGGCTAGGAACATGGAATATAACAAGACTCAGGTGAAGAAGATATGTTTGAGGGGAGAATGGCTTTCTCGCTTATGCATGCGGGCGTGGTCGGTCTAAATGAAATTGCCGACAGCATTTTAAACTCAGCCTTCGGCATGAAAATATTTCCACAAGTATCTGCCAATATGCGATGATGCCTTTGATAAATTTTCTATTTTTATAATCCCGATTGATAAGATGAATTCATTAGAACGTCGTTCAACTTTTGCATTGAGTAGTATCTTTGCACTGCGTATGTTGGGCTTGTTCATGATTATTCCTGTATTTTCAGTTGCAGGCCAATCATATCAACATGCCACGCCAGCCTTAATCGGCTTCGCAGTCGGAGTTTATGGCTTAAGCCAAGCCATTTTACAAATCCCTTTTAGCCTTTGGGCTGATCGCTATCACCGCAAAACACTTGTGGTGATCGGCTTACTCTTGTTCGCTTTGGGTGGTGCGGTTGCGGCCATGTCCGAGAGCATTTATGGGGTGATTATCGGCCGCGCGATTGCTGGTGCTGGCGCCGTGTCTGCCGTAGTTATGGCGTTATTGTCCGATGTGACTCGTGAACAACAACGCAGTAAAGCCATGGCCATCATGGGGATGAGTATTGGGTTATCCTTTGTGGTGGCATTTAGTTTAGGGCCTTGGTTGACCAGCCGTGTCGGCATCTCAGGTTTGTTCTGGGTGACCTGTATCATGGGTTTATTGGCGATCTTTATGCTGTTATTGGTGCCGAAAACCACTCGACATCATAGCAATACCCGCCAGAACTACCGCCAGCAGTTAAAACAAGTTTTGAAAATGGGCGATCTGAATCGTTTGCATATTTCAGTGTTTGCGCTGCATTTATTATTGACGGCGATGTTTATCTATCTGCCTTCACAGTTGATTGAGGTCGCTGATATTCCATTGGCGAAACATGGTTGGATTTATTTACCCCTATTGGTCATCAGCCTATTTTTTGCTTTCCCAAGCATTATATTGGCTGAGAAATATCGCAAAATGCGTGGGATATTCTTAACCGCGATTGGGGCGATTATTGCTGGTTTAGTGGTCCTCAGTTTTGGCTATCAATCTAGATATATTTTGATCCTCGGCTTAGCACTATTCTTTATCGCCTTTAACGTGATGGAAGCGTTATTGCCATCGTGGTTATCCAAGTCAGCACCGATCCAATCCAAAGCAACTGCGATGGGGGTCAATGCCAGTGGTCAATTTCTTGGGGCGTTTTGTGGTGGTATCTTAGGCGGTCAATTATTGATGCTGAATAACACCTCTATCGGTTGGAGTATCTTGGCGGCTATTGCTATAATTTGGCTATTGCTTAGCTTTGGTTTGGCGCAGCCGCGCTATCTCAGCTCGATTGTGCTGCCTTTACCAACCCATCGACCAGCTGATGAATGGGCTACTCAATTATTGGCATTTCGTGGTATTGAAGAAGTCGTGATCATGTCAGATCAGCAAGTGGCCTATGTCAAACTCGATAAGAAGCAGATTGATGCCACAGCACGACAAGATTTGACGCAGCTCATAGGTGAAGATCTAGCTTTCTAGATCGGAGACTTATACATTAGTAAACAGCAACTACAGATTGAATCAAATAGACAGTATTGAATAGGAAGATGACAGCTCATGCGTGGTGTAAATAAAGTAATTTTGGTCGGCACTTTAGGTAAAGACCCAGAAACAAAAACTTTCCAGAATGGTGGTTCAATCACTCAGTTTTCGATTGCGACCAGCGAATCTTGGACTGATAAAACATCCGGTGAACGCAAAGAATTAACAGAATGGCATCGGATTGTTTTAAATAATCGCCTCGGTGAAATTGCTCAGCAATATTTGCGTAAAGGCTCAAAAGTATATATCGAGGGTTCATTGCGTACGCGCCAGTGGACGGATCAAAATGGTCAGGAGCGTTACACCACTGAAATCCGTGGTGATCAAATGCAAATGCTTGATTCTGCAAATCGCCAGCAACAAGGCGAGGGTGATCAAAACGGCGGTTATAACCAACCCCGTTTTAACAACAATCAGAACAATCAAAATGCACCTGCGCAAAATAACCAAGGTGGTTATGGTCAGCCTAGCGGTGGTTATAACAATGCCCCTGCACAGGGTGGTTATAACAACAGTAACAACGCCCCTGCACAAGGCGGTTATAACAACAATCCAGCGCCTAAAGCGCAGCCTGCTGCTGCACCAGCGGACTTGGATGATGATCTACCGTTCTAAGCGGTTGTTGATATAAGTTGTGATGAGAAGCCTGACGTGAGTCGGGCTTTTTTGTGGGGACAAATAGTTTAGTAGAAAAGTGCAACCGCTAAGTGTTAATACAGTTGTCACCCTGTATTGATTTTAAACTGCTAATTTTTCGGTTTAGGCTTAAAACATTTGAATATTTAATTAATCTGAAGCTTGGGGAATCCATGTCCGCATTAAGAATTATTAAAACTGACCCAAACCCTATTGAATATATAGAGTATTTAACGATCCCTCATGGTGGCGTAACAGCACAAAAATTTCAGTTGCCTATTTATAAAGGTGAAATAGCAGGCTTGCCTGCATCCGTAGATTCCATAGTGGTGAGTTCAGATTTGCAAGGTATATGTACCTTTGCAAATGATCAGACCTTGTTATTGGGGGAGGTGGTCGCTGAAAGTTTGCCACTGATTTACCAGTTGTATTTTCCGCAACGCAAGATTGAAAAATCATGGGCATTTTTATGTGGTGATTTATATGCCAATTTAGTCAAGAGGGGAAGCAGTGGAAATCCAATAAAAGTTTGGCAAGCATTTGCGAGTGTTTTTCAGCAAGTCATTGGGATCGCAGGGAATCATGATGATTTTGGCGATGAGTTAAATCAGCTTCGAGAAATTGAAAATATTCATTTTTTGGAAAATGATCTATTATGCATAGATCATTTGAAAATCGCTGGTTTGAGTGGAATTATTGGGCGTGCGGATAAGAATTTTAGGCTTTCAGAATCTAAATATTTAAATGCCTTTGAGCAGCTTTTAAAGCAGCAAGCGGCTATCGTATTAACCCATTTATCTCCGCATATCGCAGAACAACATTTTTTGGGTGAGCCGAAACTCATCGATATACTTGAAAAATATAGTGAAAGCTTATTGTTTTGTGGGCATTCGCATTGGGATACTTCACAAGTTGTGGATTTAAAAAACAATATTCAAGTCTTAAATGCAGATAGTAAAGTATTTATTTTAATGAATAATAATAGCAATAACTAAGATGGGTTGCGCATAATCGCCATGGCGGTCAGTGGCATGATGATCTAATCCAACCCGTGGAGTGTTCATATACACGCAAAAGCCCAACCAATTAGGATTGGGCTTCTTGTATGATATTTAAGTAATCGATTTTAAAAATTAACCCGAGAATATTTAATAAGTTGTATTGTTTTTAAATTTTAGATGCACTTTTCTTTAACTTGATCTATATCTACATAGTTTTTTATATTCCCATTTTTTAAACATAAATAATTTACAAACTCATATTGGCGAAGGTAACTCCCTTTTTTAATTTCAACTCTAATCTGGCTTTCTAGAAAACCTTCATCTAATGTTTTTTTTGAAATACAGAAAATATATTTATTTTTTTTAATAGATAAATTTTCTAAACTTTGCTCGTAAATAATACTGCTTATTTTTTCATTAAATTTTCCATTAATAGTTTTGAATGAACTATCAAACATAGATGTCGAATCTGCTTCATTAATTTGTTTTGGCTTTAAGGCACAGACTTTTTCACTATCTATTTCTTCGTACTTGAAGTAATCAACTTTTTTTTCTTTACACCCTAATGTAGAAAAAGGAATTATAAATATTAAAAAAAACCTAAGAATTGTTGTCATGGATGAAATCTCTAATACATTAAATAAGAGAAAAACTGGCAGCTTAAATAAACAAATGGTGGCAACTATATTGACATTTGCCGATCTTTTTACATAAGCGGTATCTTATTGGTTTTTGGGAATCTTAAAAATTATAATCCTATTTGGCGATATTTAGTTCTTTTAATTGCTTATTTATATCATTTTAAAAACTCGATACGTTGTTTTGTCATATCAATTTCACATTGCAATGCATCAAAATGGCTCTCACGTCCATAATTAGCTTCGTCGACAATGCAAGATGACTCTTTTTCTTTAATCCATTTCAGTTATGATTTCTTAAGTTCGATTTTCCTTTTTTTTACGGAGTTTATTCATTTTATCTCTGAGACATATTTCATTTCGTGAGATTGGGGATAGACCTAAAGTTTTGTCATTTCTATAAGCTATGTCATTAACCAAATCGGTAATACCGTAGTTTGTCAATAACGGGTGTTAACTATCCTGATGCTGAGGGATATCACGCCTGTTTAGATTTCATTTTAATAATATGCGCTTGAATATTATCAATGCGCTTTTGATTTGCTGGATGAGTCGAAAGAAAATCGAGTTTAACGCCGGATTGTTCTGTCGCTATAACTTTTTGCCAAAATGAAATCGCTGCTTCTGGTTTATAACCAGCACGAACCATGAGCTCAAGGCCTAATAGATCAGCTTCAGACTCTAAACTACGAGATCCTGGCAAGTTGTAGCCATATTCTCCAAGAATACTTGTACCGCTAATAGCAATATCACCTAGACCAGCCGAACTAGCGGCAAGAATACCAAGGCTAGAAATTAATTTCTTACTCATTTTCTCACGACCATGATCACGTAATGCATGCGCTATTTCATGGCCAATGATGGCTGCTAACTCATCATCTGTAACTTTGAGGCGACTCATCATTCCAGTAAGTACACCAATTTTTCCACCAGATAAGCAAAAGGCATTAATATCGTTATCATGTAAGGTGTTAACCTCCCACTCCCAATCAACACTATCCGCACGGTAATAACCGACCTGAGCAATTAATCGCTTAGCAACTCTATCAACTTGAGGACTTTTAACGACTGCTTTTTGACTATATGCATAACTCATGATCTGCTTGTAAGACTCATCGCTTTGCTTATAAAATTCGTCTTTAGAATATAGCATCAACTGTTTGCGGTCATGGCCAATTCCTGCCATTGTACTGATCTGACAGCCTGTAAAGGCCAAAGACGTTGCAATTAATGATGCGATTAAACTAAATTTTCTAATCATTTCTTAAATCTCAAACTGCGCTATTTCTTAAATTGAAATCCAAACTTAGGAATTGTCTTTTCCAACTGATCTCGCTGATCTAAACTCGGTAAGAGTTCGTTGTATAAAGCTTTTTCTTTATCACCAGACTTGCTATATTTTAACAGCACACGTTCCTGAATATTTTTTTTACGAAAATATTTTAGAAAAAGAATGAATAAAATCAATGCGATCGCAGAAAAACTGATGCTTAGGAGCTCCACGCATAGGTGAAATCATTTAAGTCTGATTCTGTTTTTAATCCTTTAATAAGTTCTTTTAGCCTGCGTAAGTAGAGCTTTGTTTCTAATCATTTAAACAGTTTTAATTACAGGCTCATAAAATTCACTCTAATGGTTTCTCAAATTGTTTGGCATTATGAATTTTTACTAAACTGACTTTTTCACTATTTGTTAAATGTTTGAGCTTGGATATATCTTCTGATTTTATTTTAGTCACGTTTTTTAACTCATCAAATGATTTTGTTTGAAGAAACAATAAATTTTCATCTGATATATCCGTTATTTGGTAAAGCGTAGTGTTAGGGTCATAAAATTTCAAATCAACAATATTATCTAAGTCGGAATATTTTTTAGTTGCTTGATTCATGCGAACAAAATCATTTTGGAATGAATAATTAACACTGTAATCTTCTTTCCGAGAAAATACATTGTCTAATAATCCAGTACTAAAGTACAAGTTGTTAAATTCGCTTATACCTTCAACCTCATATGCTAGAACATATTTAGATTTGAAATTTGTTAATACTGTCCCTGAATTTATAACGGTAATGACTTTGTAGTATGTGTACCATTCAGATGGGGAGTCTGATTTTATTACATATAGGTTAATCCTTAAGTCTTTTAAATCACTATTTGGCTTAATACTGAAGCTTATGCTGGTTTCATTGGTCTCTTGAAAATCCAATATAATTTTATAACTCACATAGCTTAATAAAATGAGTAAAATAGTAATAATAATTAACTTTCTTTTTTTGTGGATTGTGTTGGTCCTTTTCATATTTAATTCAACTATTGCAGTATCTCATTCTGGACGCTTGATTGTAGGACGATACTTTCGATGATCATTGAGTATGGATTGAAATCTGATGGAAAATTTGTCGTAACGGCAGAGTCATTTCTTTAAAAAATCATAGGTTGTGCACGAGCATCTTTTCTGTCATGGCATCTTAAACCAATTTCCGAAGGGGGTACAACTCTCCTGGCAGTGAGGCGGACTGTGGGGCGTTGTGGTTGTTATTAAAAGCTCGACCTGTATAAGTTGGGCTTTAATTTTATGGTTAAGATGTTGATTTAAAAATGACGGGGTGGTTTTACATGGGTGCTATTGTTTTGACTTTAGATGAGTTAACTATTCAGGATCTAAATAAACTCTCCCTATATCAACTTTTTCTAACTGATTCATATTAGCATCAGGATTTTGTTGCCGATTAAGCTGTGAATAATTGAGTATTTTCGTTTTATAACCATTTATTTGAAAGTATACATTTGAAGAACCTTGGTGCCACTGGTTAAGATCAGGTTTGATTAGGTAGTATCTAATAATCGTTGGCCTCAGCTTAAAATTACCCAAAGCGTCTATATAGCTAAATGCCAAACTTGGGATACAATATCTAAAATTTCGAGTTCATGCCCATTATGCCTAAAATTTACTCAGTGGATTTACGTGAAAAAGTGATGCAACTTTA
>NZ_SLVJ01000036.1 GCF_004345325.1 Acinetobacter calcoaceticus | reverse complement strand
TCATCTGGGGTGAGAGGGACTTTAACAATGCGTGGCATATTGATGTCGAAAGTAAAAAATACATTTTCGCATGTTTAGTTTAAGAATGGAACTTATTAAAATTAAAATAACATTTAAATACGACTGTTTTAGTTGGATTAAAATATCAAACCATACCATTTTAGTTGGAATTAAAACCTTGTTTTATCTCAGTTTTTTTAAATTATTTACAAATATCAATAGTTTTAAACATATGTTTTTTATAAATATTTATAATTATTTTAAGTTTAATCAATAAAGGCATTTTATTTTTGTTCGATTTTGTTTAATAATACACAGTATATATTTTTAAATAGGCTTATTAGAATGAGCTTAGTTCCCAAAGATTCAAATCGGCAGATTAAACGCGAAATTGCAGTCATTTTAATTATTAAGATTGCGATATTAATTGCCATCAAAAATATTTGGTTCGATGCCCCTACTATTCCTAAAGATTTTGACAATCAAGTTGCCGAGCGTATTGCCGGCAGTTCTTCCCAACTTAAGGAGACACGTTGATGATTTCTGAAAGCGTGGTCGATCTTTCGCGGTTCCAATTTGCAATGACCGCGATGTATCACTTTATATTTGTCCCATTAACACTGGGTTTGGCTTTTATTCTTGCCATTATGGAAACCACGTATGTGATTTCGGGTAAAGAAATTTATAAAGACATGACCAAGTTTTGGGGCAAACTCTTCGGTATCAACTTTGCACTCGGTGTCACCACTGGTTTAACGATGGAATTCCAGTTCGGTACCAACTGGGCCTATTATTCACATTATGTAGGCGACATCTTCGGTGCACCACTGGCCATTGAAGGATTAATGGCGTTTTTCCTTGAGTCGACCTTTATCGGTCTGTTTTTCTTTGGATGGGATCGCCTGTCTAAAGTACAACACTTAGGCGTGACCTGGCTGGTTGCGATCGGTTCTAACCTTTCAGCACTATGGATTTTAGTGGCCAACGGTTGGATGCAAAACCCAGTCGGTTCGGCATTTAACTATGAAACCATGCGTATGGAATTGGTGGACTTTGGTGCACTGATCCTCAACCCTGTTGCTCAGGTTAAATTTGTGCATACCGTTTCGGCAGGTTATGTGACAGGTGCAATCTTCGTCCTTGCAATCTCAAGTTATTACATGCTGAAAAAGCGTGATCTCCCATTTGCACGTCGTTCTTTTGCCATTGCCGCTGTGTTTGGTCTGGCTTCAACCTTATCCGTTATCCTACTTGGCGACGAATCTGGTTATGAAATTGGTGACGTACAAAAAACCAAACTTGCTGCAATTGAAGCGGAATGGGATACCCATCCGGCACCTGCCGCCTTCACCCTGGTTGGTTTTCCAAATAGCGAGACCATGACCACTGACTACGCAATTAAAATTCCGTATGCGATGGGTCTGATTGCAACACGCTCGACTACTACACAAGTCACTGGTATTAAAGATCTTATCGTTCAACATGAAGCACGTATCCGTAATGGTATGGTGGCTTATGAACAACTTGAACTATTACGTGCAGGCGATAAATCTCCTGAACTACGTGCTTTATTTGACGAAAGCCAAAAAGACTTAGGTTATGGCTTGTTGTTGAAAAAATATGCGCCAAATGTTGTAGATGCAACTGAAGCAGATATTAAAGCCGCTGCCAAAGACACCATTCCACATGTACCAAGCTTGTTCTGGGCATTCCGTGCCATGGTGGGTTCTGGTTTCCTCATGTTGTTATTGTTCGTACTTGCGACCTTTGCCGTTGCAAAACGTAATGCTGAAACTAAACCGTGGTTGCTTAAGTTTGGTCTATTCGCACTGCCTTTACCTTGGATTGCTGCGCAAACAGGTTGGTATGTCGCTGAAGTTGGTCGTCAACCATGGACAATCGGTGAAGTACTTCCTACACATTTGTCTACTTCGACGTTGAGTACTGGTGATATCTGGGGTTCGATTATTGCCCTCGCTGCGTTCTATACCGTGTTACTGATTATCGAAATGTACTTAATGATCAGATTCTCACGTCTAGGGCCGAGTTCGTTACACACTGGTCGTTATCATTTTGAAAAACTCGAAGCTGCTCAAAAAGCGAAAGAGGAGGCAAACTCATGATCGAATATGAACTGCTCAAAATTATCTGGTGGGTACTGGTCGGAATTATCCTGATAGGTTTTGCACTCACCGACGGTTTCGATATGGGCTCCATGGCATTGATGCCGTTTGTGGGCAAAAACGATAACGAACGTCGTGCTGCGATTAACACCATTGCACCGCACTGGGAAGGTAACCAAGTTTGGTTAGTCACCGCAGGTGCTGGTCTATTTGCTGCATGGCCAATCCTCTATGCAACCGCGTTTTCAGGCATGTACTGGGCGCTATTGCTGGTGTTATTTGCCTTGTTCCTACGTCCAGTTGGCTTTGACTACCGCTCTAAACTCGAAAATACCAAATGGCGTAATGCTTGGGATTGGGGTTTATGTGTCGGTGGTGTCGTGCCTGCACTGGTGTTTGGTGTGGCATTCGGTAACATGTTCTTGGGCGTACCTTTTGATCTCGATGCAACGGTTCGTTCAACTTATTCTGGTAGCTTCTTTGCCCTACTCAATCCCTTTGCCCTACTCTGCGGTATCGTCAGCTTAATGATGCTTTGCGCACATGGTGGTGCATGGTTAATGCTGCGTACCGATGGTGACTTGCGTAAACGTTCTGCGAAAGCAACGCAATGGGTAGGCATCGTCTACTTGGTGTGTTTCTTATTGGTCGGCGCATGGTTAGCTTTCGGTGGCATTCAAGGTTATACCTTGGTAACGCCTTATGACACAGCAGGTGTTGCGAATCCTTTAGCGAAACAAGTCTTGATCGATGCGAATCCAGGTTGGATGAACAACTATAGCCTCTACCCAATTACTATCATCGCTCCTGTTGCAGGTATCTTAGGTGGTTTGTTGGTGATCTTTGGTGGCGCTAAAGACAAAGCTGGTGTGAGCTTCTTAGGTTCTACTTTGGCAGTTACAGGTACTATTTTAACTGCAGGCTTTGCATTGTTCCCATTCTTGATGCCTTCAAGCACCAACCCTACAGTCAGTTTGACCATGTGGGATGCGGTATCGAGTCAAAATACATTAACGGTTATGTTTATCGTTGCGGCGATCTTTGTACCAATCATCTTGATCTACACCATTTGGTGTTACTACAAGATGTGGGGTGTCATCACCAATAAACATATTCAAGACAATACTCATACCCTCTACTAAGGTCTGCGCACGGAGATATAATTATGTGGTACTTTGCATGGATACTTGGTGTTTTGATGGCCTGTTTCGCAGGTGTACTTAGTGCCCTGTATATCGAACACAACCATGATTTAGATGAGGAATAAGACATGACTGAAGTTGTAGTGTCGACAAAGCAAAACAAATATTCAACTTTGAATAAATGTGCAATGGCCCTGTCATTCTTGTTGGCATTGCCGCTTGCTGCTGTGTTATTGCTCCATCCTAGTGCGATGTTGGATGCCAACGGTGGATATAGCCATAGAGCCATGATGCTGATTATGATCGGCATCTCTGGTGGCTTTGTTCACGGTGTGGGTTTCATCCCGCGCTTCTGGTTATGGAAATGGTTATTTAGCCCTTTCCTCGCTTGGCCATTGATGATCTGGGGTTATTACACCTGGTTCATGGCCTAAGTAATATCTACAAAATTAACAGTTAACGGTTCGCCCAAAGAGCGCTTTTTAGCGCTCTTTGGGTTTTTGAATTTTAGATTTGAGGGTTTTGCCACTAAACCATCCTCACCCAAGCCTCCCATCGAGGATCGTTAAACAGTTTACGTGCGCGGGCATATTTCCAAATCCCATATTTTTGATAATCAAAATCCCAACTCGACAATTGACGCTGCTGCACCGCCCATGACGCCCACTTCATATCCGCCACTGCACGAGCAACATAGACTCGCGCCACCAAATCATCTCGCACTTGGCCATAGTAGGCTTCGATCAATTCCAAACTGGTCGGCTCATCAACAAAGACTTCACTTAAAAATACCCCGACCTCATAAGCACGCTCATTGTTAGATGCAAATTCAAAGTCGATCAATTTCATGCTTTGTATATGATCATTGGCAGTCATTTTCACCATAAAGTTGCCCGGCATCGGATCGTTATGACAGGGTGCGAGGTCTAGTCCTGAAGCAAAAAAAGCCGATTTGGCCTGTTGGTACTTTTGCATCAACCCAGCGAAGTCATATGGTCGGATGGCACCAAGTTGATCACCTTGTAAAATATGCTCATCGGTCATATCAAACACAGTCTTGGTTTTGTTGAGACTTTTAGCACTGTGCAATTTTTTATAAATCGCAATGGCAGCCTGTAAAAACTCTTTGCGGGCAAAGTCAGATGAAACACTGGGGCGATAACCATCAAGAAATTCAGTGACTTCAGCTCTATGCTCTGGATCAAAGCAAACGATCTGTGGTGAAATACCCAGTTCATGGGCCTGTTGCAAGGCCTCATAGGCCAATTGGCGATCAATAAATTGTTCAGTGCCTTCACCAAAAATTTTGACAAAATAATGTCGATCCGCCAGATCTAATAACCAATTCGAATTGGATAAGCCCCCGAATATTTCTTGGACTGAATATTGTTGTTGCCCTTGATAACCGGGCATTTTTTTGACGATCTCATTAAACATCCTGTTCATGATCTACACCTATGCTTTGTATCGTTTCGTATTTTATTCGGTTCAATGGCGCTGAAGTCGCGCAACATCGTTGTATACCACGCCTGCCTAGATCCGCAATGATGAGCGTTGCTGCGCCAGGTTCTCTTCAAAGCGCATCAACCGCCAAGAGCCATATTTTGCAAACTCCAAATGCTTACGCTCGGACACTGAAGCCACATTCAATGCAATCAAGCCCCAACGCAAATCATCCAAGATGCCGTAGACCCAAGCACGCTCAAACTGAGCCAAATCAAAACCGCCTTGCCACTGTTCAAAGCCAGATTGTGCATCGGACTTGGACTCATAGGCCTCCATCAAAAAACATCCAATATCTTCAAAGGGGTCAGCTTGGGCCGCCAGATCAAAATCAATTAACTGAATCTGCTTATCCGGACCAATCATAATATTGGAGACATTGCCGTCACGATGGCATGGCACCAGATCCATACCTTCAGCTTCAATCTGTTGCTGCATTTGGCGACTATAATCCAACCACGCCGTGATATTTTTTGGACATAAAATCGCATCCTGTCGCAGAGTAGCAGCAAGATCTTCGATTTGTTGGAAGATTAACTGTGCAGGCTCACTCACCAGTGCTGTTGCGTGTAGTTGAAAAATTTTCTTCGCGGCAATCACATTGCTGCGGATTTGCTCACAACCTAGATCCTGTAGGCCAGCGACGCGCCAAGGTTGCTCCAAATAACGCATGATCAGAAGGTGCTGCTGTAAATCTGCATGCAGAACTTTAGGCGCGATATGCAATTGACCGGCAAGGCTTGCCGCCTGAAAACTACATTCAATGTTGATATACATTTGAGTTTCAGGAAAATAATGTTTTAACCAATGTTGAGAATGGCTCATCTTGACTAAATATGCATCCGCATCCACTCCGCGCCAACTCGGTGAGGCCAATATGGTAAATGGCGCAGGTTGAATGGCAACCTGTGTATTGGGATAAAACTGCTTGATGAATGTATCGCTGAATTTGCTATCCATGGCACCACTCGACTCTTCATTTTATGATTTTTAACGCTTTGGCCATAAAGGCCAATGCACTGCCAGACCTTGATCCTTCAAGGCCTGTTCTAATATCACCGCCAACTCGATCAACTGTAAATCACTGCAACGCTTGCCAACCAATTGCAAGCCTATAGGTAGACCTAGGGCACTAAATCCCGCATGAATCACCACGGCAGGATGCCCCGATTGGTTAAACGGCGCAGTAAAACTACAATGACGCAATGGCATACTTGGATCTGGCCCAAGTTCTTCAGCAAGAAAATTCACCACAGTCATGACTGGCGTCATTATAAAATCGCTATCCTCAAATAGCTGCTGAGTTTGCAACACGCCCTTGGCCACATCGGCTTGGAACTGGCAAACTTTGGCCGCGCTCCAACTCGAAGCGGGCTGAAACCATTGCCTTAACGCTGCTGGGGTGAGATCACGATAGCTCGCATCTGCATGAATATATTCATTCCATGCGCGCAGTTTAAATACATCATCGATACTCTGATAAGCATCAAAATCATATCGAAACTGTCCAGCATCGACATTAAATCCTTGTTGCGCCAACAACAAACTTGCCTGCTCTAGCACTGCCACCACTTCAGCCTCAACCTGTGGACCAAAACCGAAATCGCTATAGCACTTGACCCTTGCCCCCAATATGGGCTGCATCGGTGATAAAGGGAGCGAATAACGATCCAAGGCATGCACACCTGCCAATAGTTTCAAGGGTGTGCTGAGGTCTGCAGCCGATCGAGCCATAATTCCTGCTGATCGTATATCTGATGCAGGTGTATGTGCGATCAAGCCTTGGGTTGGTTTAATCGCTGTCAAAGCACAATGCGATGCAGGCAACCGTACTGAACCTGCTATATCTGTCCCGATCGAAATCATGCCGATCCCTGCTGCTAAAGATGCTCCTGCACCTGCACTTGAGCCCCCCGGGCTATAGCTTAGATTCCACGGATTTCGAATGATGCCATGCGATGAACTCACACCTGAGCCACTCATCCCATAATCAGGCATGCTGGTCTTGGACATGATGATCGCCTGCTGCAGTTTGAGTTTTTCTACCACAGGTGCATCGACCTGCCCCCTTTGGCCTGTTGCATGTGCGGCTGAGCCATGATGCCACTGCATCCCTATGGCATGGATCGAGTCTTTGATCGTGACGGGCACCCCATCCAACATGCCGAGCGGCTTGGCATTTTTCCAGCGCCTTGCGGATGCCTCTGCCAGCGGTCGCGTCACTGTGCTATCAAAACCATACAATGCATGCAACTGCGGATTGACCTGCTCGATCTGGGCCAAAGTCAGATCATGTACCTCAACGGGGTCAATCACCCCAGCTCGGTAATGTACAACCAAATCATCCAAGTGCATCGCCGCCAGTTGCTCAATGCTGTGCAAAGGTCTAAGCATAGAAAATCCTTATTCGATAATGCTGCTGATCGTTTACCCTTTTTAAAATACCAATGTGGCTTTTTTTGTTTTTGTGGTTTTATATGTTTATTAGTAGCCTGCAATTACATAGAGCAAATGCTTTATCCAAAGCTTGTGCGCCTAGCACCTTCAGCCCTCGCAGTCTTCATAATCCCTACACATTTCCCAACCAAACCTGACCACTTCCACACCCAAAATCACATCCAAAACCACAACCTTTATTGTGTAATTAATTGTATAAATATTAATCTATATTTAGGGCATTTTTCAGTCCTTAATTTTGCATGAAATGCCGTTATCATCAGCCTTGGTGTAATACAACATATTTTACTAAATGTTCAAACCAAAACACCAAATCAATAAAATCTACTGATCAACACAAGTTAATAGGCAATATTTGTGATTCAATGCATTAAAGTATCTAGCTGAATTGTTTTGGCTACAATCCTTTAAACACGGGCTTATTCTGATTTTGCAATTTCATTTTCCCTGAGTTTTCTTGAATAATTATTGGCGAAAGCGATCAATTAGATTAAAAAAAATTCAAGCGAAAATACCGAATTGCCACAACTTAAAAATATTAACTTAAATTGATTTTGCTTGATGAATCATAGATTAAATTTAGAGTGCATACTGCTCCACAATCGAAAAATTGACTGTCCAAATTTAAAGCAAAAAAACCACCAAAACCACTAAAAAAAGCATTACAAAAGCAATCATTCTCGTTACAGTTTGTATGAGGCAGCCAGACACGGATGTCCTCCTCCAACTAGACTTTTTAGCCGAGCATAATGATGAAAATTTCAACAATACTATTATCCCTAACTGCAACTGCAATGTTCGTTCCTACACTTGCAATGGCAACTGGCCCTAGCCAAGTCACCTTCCAAGGTGAAGTTAACTCACAAACTTGCCAAGCTAAAATTAATGGTAAAACTGAAGGTACAGTTTTACTTCCGACTGTTTCTACTGCTGAACTTGCAACCAAGGGGGCAACTGCAGGTTTAACACCTTTTACCATCTCAGTAACAGGATGTAGCGCACCTAAAGACGCTGACCTAAAAATCGGTACACGTTTCTTGGGTTATAACGTAGCCAATGGCAATCTGAGCAACCAAAACACCAGTGCCAATGGTGCCAAAGGTGTTTCAATCCAATTGACCCAATCTGCTGCAGGTACTACACCAGTGGTCTTGAATGGCGTAACCAAAGTGGATGGCTTAGTTCTTCCTACAGGTAAAACCGATACTAGCTACCAATTTGGCGCACGTTATATTGCGGATGACACGGCGATCGTTGCTGGTGCAGTGACTGCAGTCGCTGAATACACCCTCAGCTATCAATAAGTGATCCACAAGCGATCTCTAAGCAACACCACTATTTAAGCTTGGTCTTTGACTAAGTCATTCATCATTTAATGGCTTTAGTGTTTAACGGTTCAGTTCTGCCATTCCTTCATGGCAGAACTTTAAAATTATAGTGCAATCTCTAAGCTGCCTTTCTGCTCAGCTTATTACGTTCCCTTTGGTTTTTTATTTGGCTTTTAGCACCGCCTTGAGTGCGTTTAATTTGGCTCTTTTTTAAATTGGTTTAATGTGTGTTTACACTATGAAATTTTATATTAATAACCCGATCCTGCTGATCATGAGCATCACTGCACTACAGATTCCAACGCTCAGTAATGCGGGCATGGTCATGACTGGTACCCGAGTCATCTTTAATGCTCAGCAAGCCGAAAAAACCATTCAATTGAATAACAAAGATGACCATGCGAATTTAGTCCAAGTCTGGATCGATGACGGTGATGAAAGCAGCAATGCCGAAACCAGCCAAGCCCCCTTTATCGCCAATCCGCAAATCTTTAAAGTCGGTGCTCTACAAGGGCAAATCGTCCGACTGATTTACACAGGTGATGTGGCACGTTTGCCCAGTGATCGTGAAAGTCTGTTTTATTTAAATTTCTCAGAAATCACCATGAGCAACAATAAAGATCTCGATCAAAATCGCTTGATGTTGATGGTTAAAAACCGACTCAAATTGTTTTATCGCCCTGAAGGTTTAAGCTCATCCGCATCGGATATGGTCGCGCTGATGAATTATAAGATCGATACCAGCACACCGGGCCAACCGCTGTTGCAGATCTATAACAACAGTCCCTACCATGCCAATCTCAGCAAAATATCGCTCTTGCAGCAGTCCAAGGTGATTGTTACAGATGACAGTAAAATCATCGCCCCACGATCCTCTATGCAATTGAAGTTGGAGAACAAAGTCTTTGATCCAGCCAAAACTCAGCTACAAATCGTGTTGATCAATGATTATGGCACCACCGCTCTATATCAGCTCAAGCCTGCTCAAAATTGAGTTTGACTCATGAAACTGATCCTTATATTCGGCTTAGGTTGTACCGCCTCTACGTCTTTAGTGCTCATTTCGCTGTCGGCAACTTTGGCTCAGGCACAACAGGCGCCTATTCACGCACAACAAATTCAAGCACAACAAGTTCAAGCACAACAGACTTCAGCTCAGCAGACTCAATCCCCCCCCTTAGCGGATGAATATGTATTTGATCCGATGTTGTTTCGGGGATCAAACTTAAATAAAGAGACCCTGGTTCAACTCAGCAAAGGCAGCAATCTGGTTGCGGGAACCTATAAGGTTGATCTCTATGTCAATAACCGTTTTATTGAACGGGGCAATATTCGCTTTATCGAGCAAAACCAGCTGATCGTCCCATGTTTGAGCATGGATCTGATTCAACGTGCAGCCATTATCACCCTGCGCACTGACACCCCGAACCAACAGGAGCAATGTGACGTGCTTGAAAGCTTTGTTGAAGCGGGCAGCAGTCAGCTTGATATCAACCGTTTAAGACTGGATTTGAGTATCCCGCATAGCATGCTCAAACACTTGCCTGAAGGTTATATCCATCATCGGGAATGGGATGCAGGCGATAGTATCGGCTTTATCAACTATATGAGCCATTACTATCACAATGTCTTTAAATTTGGTGATCAAAAACTACAAAGCGACGCGGCCTACTTATCTATCAATGGCGGGGTGAACATCAATCAATGGCAGTTTAGACAACAGTCCTCCCTAACCTATCAACAAGATAAATTCAGCTGGAATAGCATCCGTAGTTATCTAAAACGGCCGATTGCCAGCATCCAAAGTGAAATGTCTTTCGGTCAATTGACCAGCAAGGGGCGGTTTTTTTCCGGTTTAAATTTTAATGGGATCAATCTGAGTTCAGATGAGCGTATGTTAGCCCCCTCACAACGCGGTTATGCGCCTGTGATCCAAGGCATCGCCAAAAGCAATGCCCGCGTTTCAGTACAACAATTTGGTCGAGAGATTTATCAACTCAGTGTTGCGCCGGGCCCATTTAGAATCAATGACCTCTATCCGACCAATGCCAATGGTGATCTCAATGTCATCATCTATGAGGCGGATGGCAGTAGCGCCGAATTTCGAGTGCCCTTTTCTGCTGCACCCGAATCGATCCGTCAAGGTGCATTTAAATACAATTTGGATATCGGGCGTACCCGAGATCAAGCTGAACACATGGATTTTGCCTCATTGACCACACAGTATGGGATCAATAATGCCATTACCATCAATAATGGCTTGCGCTTTGCCCCAAACTATCAAGCCGCCATGCTGGGCAGTGCCTATACCAATCGTTGGGGTGCTGTCGCTGCCGATTTAACTTATTCACGTTCCGCATTGGCGCAGCAGGGCTTCAGCGATGGTTGGATGCTCAGCAGCAGTTATAGTAAAACCTTCAGCCCCAGTCAGACCTCAATTGCGCTGTCGGGTTATCGCTTTTCCACCAAAGGCTATCGAGAACTGACGGATTTTATAGGCTTAGTGCAAGCCAATAAAGCAGGTATGCCCTTTCAATCCAATACTCATCAAGAACGCTCACGCCTGACCCTTTCAATTAATCAACCCTTAGGCAACTATGGCAATGTATATCTATCGGGTTCGGCACAGAATTATCGCGATAACAAACCCAATGATTACCAATTGCAATTTGGCTATAGCAAGGCATGGATCAATGGGATCTCGCTCAACATCAGCCTCAGCAAAATTCAACGTGGTCAACACGCCATCGCCAGTAGCGCCAATGCTGCAAATGCACTTGATGCAGGGTCTAGCAATGCCTCAGCGTCCGATACCAACTTTGGCTTAACCGTCAACATTCCGTTTAGTGCCAAAGCCTTTAGACCCAAAAGCCTGAGCTTCGGCTATAGCAATAATGCCCAGCGCAATAGCTATCAAGCCAATATCAATGGCACACTCGATGCACAATCCAGCCTGCAATACAGCCTCGGACTCAACTATGACGACCAGACCACGCAACGCAATTGGCACGGCAGCCTACAAAAACGTATGCCCTATGCCAATGTCGATGTCAGTGGCTCCATAGGTCAGTCCTATTGGCAAAGTTCTGTCAATCTGCAAGGTGCCTTGGCCTTACACTCAGGCGGCGTGACCTTTGGCTCGTATTTGTCTGACACCTTTGCCTTGGTTGAAGCCAAAGGAGCCAAAGGCGCGCAAGTGCTTAATGCCCAAGGGGTTCGTATCGATCGTCGCGGTTATGCCTTGGTGCCGTCATTAACCCCCTATCAAAACAATGCCATCACCCTCAACCCAGAAGGTATACAAGGCCAAGCTGAGCTTGAGTCTGGTCATCACAGCATCGTGCCTTATGCTGGTGCTGCCATACGGGTTAAATTTAAAACTCGACAAGGATTTGCCATGTTGATACGTAGTGAAATCAGTCCAACTAAAGCGTTGCCTTTGGGTGCTGAGGTGTTGGATGAACACGGCGCGAGTGTGGGCATCGTGGGACAAAATGGTCAGATCTATCTCAGAACCCAGCAACAACATGGCTCACTCAAAGTTCGATGGGGCAATAGCCCAACCGATGGCTGTGTGATCCACTATCAAGTGGCTGATCTCGCGTTAAAGCAGCACTTAATTAAATTTTCCAGCCCGTGTCAGCCTGAGTAGAGTTCCGTGATGCATTGTAATGTTCTTGTTTTTGCCACCCTGTTCAGTGTATTGGGCATCAGTACTCAGCTACAGGCCAACTGTGTCCGAACCTCAGTCGCCAGTCCCAAAGAAGAGCGCTCTGTATTTATGAATTTTGGGCCCATCAATATGCATTCCCAGTATCTACAGCCTGCAGGAAGTGTATTAGGCAGTTTAGTGGTCCCGCCTACCGCCTATACCTATGGCGGTGCCAATGCAAACTCAGTACTGTGGATTTGTGATGAAGCCGATTTACCCTATATCCATTTTTTGGTCGCCAATAATGGCGATGATCGCGTGGGCGGTTTTTGGGAAACCGGTGCCCTCGATGGGCTGAGCAATGTCTACGCCACGGTATGGGAATATGTCGGCATCAAGGTCAGCATGAATGGCCTCCCCCTAAGCCGAATTTGGCAAAAGCTTCCCCTCAGCAGCTATGAACGTGTCAATGGAAAAATCCAGATTCGCTTAATGGATATCCCATCACTTGAGGCAACCCTCTATAAGATCAGCAATCTACCACCAGCAAATGGACATGCTTCGAATTTCTGCAATTACATGCTGTCATCAGGAAAATATACATGTAATCAACCCAATGCCTATATCCAACTTTCAGGTGAGGCTAGAGTGAGCTTTGGCTTTAACCGTGATTATGCCGGCGAAGATTCAAGTAAACGCTATGAATTTTGGGGGGGTGATAATGGGATCAGTTATGCACTCTTGCACTCTGGACCACTGAATAAAACCCAAAGCTGTGCCGTGCGCAATGTTTCACCGAGCGTACACTTTGCTCCCCTGACTGATTTGCAGTTACAACAAGGAATGCAGGCTCAGGCCAATGTCTCGGTCGAGGTCGAATGTAGTAATCAAGCTGTATCTGGCGTTGCCATTAATCAAACTGCACTTTCATTTCAAGCGTCTGCTGGTGCCTATACGGCTGCGGATAATTTAGGACTGGTCCAACAAAATGCCACCACACGCTACCTATTGTCCGATCTCTATCAATCCGACAATGAAATCGCACAAGGCGTTGGAATTACCCTGAAAAATGCCAATAACAATAAAGAGGTACTATTTACCAATCCGTGGAACCCCGCTGTTGGCGGTGAAGCCGTGGGTTGGTATCCAGTGCTCGATGGCAACCCCGGCCAAATAGGTTCAAAACAGTCTGACTATAGCAGCTATGTACAAAGCTATACGGCGACCTTACAAGCCTTGCCAGGGGCAAAAATTTCTGCAGGAAAAGTCAAAGCCACCGCAACCGTCGTGGTGAGAGTGCAATGAGTTTTAATCGGATAAGGCTTGGATGGGGTCGCTACTGTGGATGGGTCCTTCCGATTCTGTTGAGCTGTACGGGCAGTCAAGCGGGATTACTCGCCGAATCCAGTCGAATTGTTTATCTAGAGCAAAAACATGAAAAGTCATTGATGTTAGCGAATACCAATCCACACCCAGTACTCACTCAAGTCTGGGTGGATGATGGCAGCAACAATCCAGATTATGCACATACCCCCTTTGTTGTATTACCCGCAATATTTCAGATGCAGTCCGGTGAAATCAAGGGGCTACGCTTTATTTACAATGGCTTGGCGCTGCCTACAGATCGCGAATCCATGTATTGGCTCAACCTATATGAGATTCCTGCTGTTAAAACCGCGGATTTAGATCAAAATCATCTACATCTTGCCATTAACACCCAACTTAAACTGTTCTTCAGACCCAAGGGCTTAAAGCCATTGCCGATACAGGAAATTGCCAAGCAGCTTAAATTTCACATTCAAACACAGCCTCAGGCACAACTCGCCTCCAAAGCGCCATCTACAACTCAAGCTATATTACAGGTCGATAATCCCACGGCTTATCATGTCAGTCTGCGCCGCCTTGATTTGCTATTCAACACAGCACATGGCGTTGAGAAATTACGTTCCGCTGCCACCGAACTGTTGATACAACCCAAGCAACACTTGGACATCGCCCTTCCAGCATCTCAAACCCTGATACCTTCCCAACACAGCAATACCCCGCCTGCAGTCATCGCAGTGGAATTTGTACTCATCGATGATGATGGTCAATCGCAATTGTTTAATCAGCGCTTACCTTGATCTCAATACCCTGATCTAAGCATCTGAGAACACCAAAGCTTAAATGCCACAAAAAACACAATAACAACATTTAGACCACTTATATTTGGTTATGTTTAATCGAAAGAAAATTAAATAAATGGCACACGGAACGGTGTCTCAATACGCGCAAGCTCATCCTTTAAAACTACATCACATGATGCAAATCACTGGCATCAGGGTCTTGTATTGTCCGAATTGCAAGGAGCATTCGATGAATAATCGCAATTATAAAAAATCGATACAGATAAAAAATATATTTTTTTCATTGTATTTTTTATTGCTACTGATCATCACGGTCACCCCCAATTTTTATATTGGCATTAGCGGAAGCCCATGGTTGATTCTAGGAATCCCACTTTCATTATTTTATTGGTTTGCTATCGCTGTCATGCTGATGTTTGGGCTGAGTGTGATGTATCTGCTCGAAGATCATTTTGGTGAAATACCTCGCGAAGGAGAAGACCAATGACCATTAACGAGATCACACCGAATTATTGGGTGACGTTTGGTCTGATGGGCATCTTCCTCGCCGGAATGATTGCAGTGCTCTATCTGACCAACCAAAAAAGCCAAAGTTTTTCTGATTATGCCGTAGGTGGTCGCTCATATAGTGCTTTTTATATAGGTATGAGCTACACCAACTCATGGTGGCCTGGCGCCACATTTACCGCCTATTTTGCTATGACTGCCACAGGGATGCTTGGCCTATACGGCATTGTCTACTCGACCTTGGGTGTCACAGCCATGTACTTGATGGCACGGCGCGCATGGCAATGGGGCAAACACTTCAATCTTCGCACTCAACCCGACTTATTGGGTATGCGCTACAACAGTCCAATGGTGAAACGTTTAGCATCGATAATCGGCATCCTCTGTGTCTTGCCTTGGGTGGTATTGGGCATACAAGCGCTGGGCATGCTGATTGAGTTTGCCAGTTTCGGGCGTTGGGGGGTTAAAACCTGTTTGGTGGTTGGGGTGATGTTGATCTTCATTCGCCAGTACTGGACCGTGAGTATGGGCATGCGTGGATTGATCATGACCGATGTCTATCAAGGGATCATTGCCTATGGTTTATCGACATTATTATGTGGCCTATTGTTGTTTGGCGATTATGCTAGCTTTAGCCATATCTCTGAATTGCCTGAAAAAATGCTTATCGTCCCTGGGGCATCTGACTCCAAATACGGACCGTATTATATGTTTAGCTTAATCTTCTCCGGCATTATCGGCTCAATGTGTTGGCCGATGAGTTTCCAACGTATCTACACCGCCAGTGGTATACGCTCAGTAAAAAAAGGCACTTTACTGACCATACTATTTGTCGGTGGTTTCTATTCTGTTTTGTGTCTATACGCTTTGGCAGTCAGCCAACATCCTTTGATCCAAGCCAATCCTCAATTGGGCTTTTTCAATGCCTTATTACAAACTGGTGGTGTGTGGTTATTAGCGGTCGCCATTGTCATCGTCTTGGCGGCGAGTATCGGACATGTGGATGGCTGTGTCCAAGTCTGCGGTACTCAATTTGCCAATGATCTTGCAACATGGTATCGCCCTCTGAACGATAAGCAACTGACGATGCTGGCTAAATCAGGCATGGTAATCTTTATCATCATTGCTGCAGTGCTGGCTTATGTCACATTTAACTTTACCCGATTGCAATTGCTAGCACAGATTTCATACCAAGGCATTATCCAATTGGCCGTCCCACTATTCTTTGGGATTTTTGGCAAATTCGGCAATAAGCAAGGTGCCTTGGCGGGTATGGGGGTCGGTATCATTATCTCGATCATACTGACCATTATCTTTCCAGATGACATTCCGCAATTGGGCTCGCTTACCAGCGGTATGATTGGTTTGGCCTGTAACTTTGGTGTGTTTGTCGCCTGTGGTCTATTGATCCCACATGATGCAGCAGAAACTAAACGCTTGGATGATATTTTTGAAAAACACAACCTCGCGCCACTGCCTCAGCCGCTAAGTGCTAAGAATTTTTAATATCTAAACATATGCCTGTTTATTCAGCCCGTGACAGGCATTGGTGGGTTTATTTACGGTGCTGACCTAGAGAAAGCAAATTAATCGCCTAGCCTGAGCATTTAAATAATGGCTTTGAATATTTAAACCTGTCTTACTTTCTAAATTTCAAAGCCATATTCATATTTTTAGGTCATGGTTTTAATAGGATTTTTTTGTCCGACTTGGATTCTTAGAAGAAAGTAAAGGAATCAATAACACAGCAGATGCTAAAGTCGCCACAATCATCGTTGTGAAAAAGCCATCCCAACCGCTAGATTCAATAATTTTAGCTAATGGATAACCCGATATTGCTGCGCCTAAATAACCAAAAAGGCCAACGAATCCAGTTGCAGCACCCGCTGAATCTTTATGCGCTGCTTCGGCAGCAGATATACCAATGAGCATTTGTGGTCCGAAAATAAAAAAGCCTAAAAAGAAAAAACAACCTGCAATTAAACCATAACCAATATTCGGAAATAACCACAATATGGCAGCAGCAATACCAATACCGACCATAAAAATAATATTCATTGGTGTCCGATTTCCTTTAAATAGGACATCCGATCCCCATCCGGCAACGATTGTTCCAATAAAGCCGCCGATTTCTAAAAAAGACAACGCCGAATTCGCTTTAACTAAGCCCCAACCATATTCTTTGACCAAATATAAATTTGCCCAATCATTTAAGCCTATACGCACGATATAAACCAATACATAGGACACGGCTAATAACCAGATATATTTATTGGTAAAAATATAGGTCACGAGAATTTCCCATACCCCCATTTTTTTACTTAACTCTTCTTGTTGTAATTCCGACTCATCATTACGCCATACCCCAACTGTCGGTAAGCCCATCGATGTAGGTTTGTCTCTTAGACGCCAACACACCACAAAGCCCATAATGATTGCAATTAAACCTGGTATATACATCCCATAACGCCAACCATAATGTACGGCCAAACCACCTGCCAATAATGGAATGATTGCACCACCCACATTATGCGAGGTATTACAGATGGCCCACCATAAGCCACGCTCATTACGAGAATACCAAACGGTTAATGATTTCGAACAGGGGGGCCAACCCCATCCTTGGAAGAAGGCATTTGCAATCCATAAAATAGCAAATATCCACAAGGTTGATCCCATACCAAACAAGATATTCAATACCCCAGTGAGTATGAGTCCGATACCCATAAAATAACGCGGATTTGATGCATCACTGATGACGCCTGATGCAAAACGTGATATCCCATAGACCAAATAAAATGCTGTACTTAAAATACCGACATCTGCGAGCGATAAACCTAAATCTTTAATCATCTCAGGCATGACATAATTAAAACTTTTACGGGTAAGATAAAATGTTGCATACCCTAAATACAGGCCGATCATGATGTGTATACGCCAATATTTATAAGTATCATTAATTTCCTTTTCATCTGTAATTAACGGTTTTGGCTTTGCACTTTTCATCCAAGAAAACATAGAGAATCTCCCTAATCCTAATATCGTTTTAATTTTTAATTTTTAACTGCCCATTTTAAGTGGCTTGAAATTTTCTTAATAACGCAATCGCCTGTTGATGTAATGCTGGCGTTCCTGCAGCCACGACGGTTTTACCCGAATGAATGGTGAGTGGATTTCCATTCCAATCACTAATCACACCACCCGCCCCCTCGATCACGGGCACTAATGCGCAATAATCAACTTCCCGCATGCCACCACTATCAATACTTAAATCAATCTTTCCTGTTGCTAGACAAGCATAGGCATAGCAAGCAACGCCATAAATTCGCCATTTTGTTGCTGCAATAATATTTTGATAACCAAGTAAGTGTTCAGCCAATACCGGTTCAGTATTACTTGATGACATCAATGCTGTTTCTAAGGTCGTGCAGTCTCGAGTTGAAATAGGTTGACCATTTAAAGTGCTTTGATGGCCTTTAATACCGACCCATCGTTCATTTAATGCAGGATGCTCAATAATTCCCAATACCGGTATACCGTTATGACAAAGTGCAATCAGTACGCCAAACACAGGTAGTCCCGCTATAAATTGTTTCGTTCCATCAATCGGATCAATCACCCAAACAAATTCTGACTGTATTTTTTCTGCCCCAAACTCCTCACCTAAAATCCCATGTTCTGGATATATGTTTTCGATGATTTTACGAATTTCATTTTCAACAAACTGATCCACCTCAGTCACGGGACTTTCATCATCTTTCGTTTCAAAATGAATATGTTGAAAGCGAAAATTTTGGCGATGTTCATTCAAAATGATTCGAGCGCGGTCTGCTGCCTGATGAGCAGCATCTAAAAAAGTTGCGTATTCCATTACCAGTACATCCTTATGTAACACCTTGTTTGGTTGATAAAAAAATCATATTCAAATTTTCGAAATACTAAATTTAGAATACTTTGACAATCTTATATCGTATACGATATGCTTTTCAAGCAAAATATGATTTAACCTTTTTTCTTGATTTTTAATTAAGGTTTTAAATATTTTTTTATCACCACGATCTGGCAAATCAACAAGGAATGTCTACTTACAATAGGATCAGAATATGATTTCAAACTTTAAAAAAATACATTTTAAAATCGTTTTTTTAATTATCATTTGCTCCACCACTTCAATATCGGGACAAGCTTCAAATAGCAATTCATTGGAAATAGCACAACTCCAAAAGGAAGTGGAGGAATTAAAGCTGCTGATGAATCAGTACAATCTTGAAAGAAACAACCTTGAGAGTAACAAGCTTGAGAAAAAATCTAATCAAATCTCTACTGCGCTGACACCACTATCTAGTGCGACAAACTTGAAAAAAGTAACTGAAGATTCGGCAACACAATTTAATTTCTATGGCTTTATACGGGCTGATGCGTCATATCAATTTAAAGGCGGTAATGGAATTTTTAACCGTATTCACAAAATCGATTTAGAACCTAAGCTACCCAATCGCGATAGATTTTATAGCAATATGAATACCTCAAAATTAGGTGTAGAAACCAAAACGACTATACAAAATAATGACATTGGCGGGCGATTAGAAGTTGATTTTCGCGGAGGTTCTAACAATGATACGATCCGACTTCGTCACGTTTATATCACTTTCAATAATTGGTTAGTCGGACAAACAACTTCTAGTTTTATTGCAACAGATTTACAGCCTGAAATGCTCGACTTCGGCTCGCCATTGGGCATTGGATCTTATCGTACGCCACTCATTCGTTATGAAAATAAATTCGATTCGAATACAGCGTATTTTATCAGTATGGAAAAAGGTCGAGATGAAAACAGGTTCCCCGCATTATCTGCAAAACTAAATCACAGTTTTAAAAATAAACAAGGTTCTGTATCAGCGCGCACGATGATACAACAATTACGCATCCCTACGCTGGATGATAAAACAGAATTCAGTTGGGGAGTCGCATTAGGTGCAAGCTATGCACTCACCCCTCGATTGAAGTTAATCGCAGACTACACCCACCTGAAAGGTGATGATAAATACATTCTGTATAGCAATGTCGCCTATCTAGAAAATCAAGCAATTAATGAGGCTTATTTAAACGAGTTTGATAGTTTTACCGCCGGAATCACTTACCAATTCACCCCAAAACTGCGTAGCACCTTAGGATATGGAGCGATGTTTGCCAATGATGATAATGGTTTTTCCAAGCAAGATATTCTCTCAGAGCAAACTCAAAATAAAACCTTACAACAAGGTTGGATGAATATTATGTATACCCCTATTGATCCAATAACCATCGGTGTTGAATATGTCCATGGTCAACGCAAAACCTTTAACGATGACAAAGGCACAGATAGCCGAATAGGTACCATGCTACGCTATAATTTCTAAATACGCCGATCAACTTTTTTAAACTCTGGTGTATGTAGCCAGAGTTTAAAAATAAAATGTGCAACACTCCACCAGCTATAAATGCGTAAACCTTTACATAGATCTGAATAATCTAAGTTGCATATTTATCAATATAAATACCATCAACAGCACTACACCTAAACTGATCACATAGAGGTGTTGAAATGAATAATGCTGAATCAAATAAGCACCAATGCTGGTCGCGAGCAGCATGATGAACAATTGCAGTGAACGCATCGAGGTAGAAACTTTTGCTAAGATCGGGCTTGGACATTGATTCTGCATATTGATGCTATAGCCCAACATAAACAGTTCATAGCCCACACCATTTACAAACCAAATCATCAAGAGAATGCTCAACGGAATCTGCTCGACATTCAGCATCAGCAAATTGAGCGATAAAATAAAGGCAAAATAAAAATAAATACCGATACCAGATAATGCGCTTGCCGTGTAATTTTGGAATCGCGTTTTCAGCAACAGCGCACCGAATATGGCACCTAAAGCCGTGGCGACAATCACAGCCGAATAATCAGCGGCGGCCTTACCCAGACTTTGCATAAACAAGGCCAAATGTGGATCAAATAACCCTAGTGAAAATGCCAACAGCAACATGAATAACATCTGTAGTTTTAATGGACCTGATAGTTGTTGCAGCATGAGTGAAAGCGAGATGGGTTGTTTGCGGGATGGCGTAGTAACATGCTGCTGAGCATCGTTTTTCAAAGTGGAAAATATCGGGTCATGCAGCATAATGACCACCACTAAGTTTAAAAGCACTGCGATTGACCATCCTGCCTGCAAACCAATCAAGCTGGATACCCCAACCACCAGCAACGGGCTCAAAACTTTAGCACTTTGTTCAAAAATACTTAGGCTACTGAAATACGCCATACGCTGCGGCATCGAGATCAGACCTTGCGTTACGACAGTCGCAGCAGACCAATACAACGTACTGAAAATACTACGCAAAAAAACCAAAACAAAGAATACAGACATCGATGGATTGAGGAGCAGCAACACGGCCAATAGCAGGCGCAAATAAGCACCGAAGCGCATGATAGATTTAGGATTATGAGCATCCACCCATGCCCCAATCCACGGCGAGATCAAGACACTGGGGATGGCCAACAGCAGCGCGACCCCAGCCATTTGCGCTGCACTCGCCTGCCAGATAAAAACGGGCAAGCTAAAAATTAAAAAAATATCAATCCACTGTGAAAAACTCGCACAGCTTTGGATGATGAGTAATTTATTATTATTTTTCATGCTAATTTGGGCCTGTTGACCATGATGATCAAAGGATTATCTAGGGCTTAATCATTGCTTATCCCAACAATGCGATGCGACTCCGATCTACACTGTGACATTGGTTGAACAGCGCAAAGCGTTCAAGTGCTTGATTGAAACTTGCGATAAAATGCGCACGATCCAACCCTTGGGCCTGAGTGTCTAATTCAAACTGAATACCATTTTCCAAATGCAAACTGATCAGCTCTAAGCGTTTTTCCGCGCGATGTGCCTTACAATCGATACGCCCAAGTAGACGATCCCCATATAAGATCGGCAGTGCAAAATAACCATAAACTCGTTTATCTGCAGCAACATAGCACTCGATCTTGTAATCAAAATCAAACAAGTGGCTCAAACGCTCACGATGAATAACCAGATTATCAAAAGGTGAAAGGATGCTTAGACTTGGCTGCAATGCCGAAGTTTGTTGCTGTGCAAGCCGATCGACATAAAGCGTTTGCCCATTCACCATGCTGCACGCCTCTATACGTCCTGCGTCAAGCTGTTGCTCGAGGATCTGACGCATTGCGTTGCGGATGGCGGGGCCGACTTTCAGATGTAAAAGTTGTTTCCAGCTAAATACGCCATGCGCCCGTAGCGTGGTGTCAAACAAATACTGTGCATATTCATCCAATGTTGGCATGCTGACATCCAGATCAGCGGGCACGCAACGCTCTGCAAGGTTGTAGACTTTTTCCATGCCATTGCGTTCACAGACCATTAATTCGCCCTGCATATACAACTGCTCTACGGCACGTCGCCCGGCGCCCCAATTCCACCATCCACCTTCGCTATTTTTCTGGCTATTCTGACGCTGAGCTGGCGCGGTTTTCTGAGAAATGTCACGCATACGCAACTCGCCCTCTCCAGCAACACGCGCCAGAATTTCCTTCATCATCGCTGGATCACCATTGGCATAATAGCGAATCTCACCACTACGAACTGCAGTCATTTGCGGCAGTGCATAACGGTAATCGCGCATCGGCAAATAGGATGCAGCATGAAACCAATACTCAAAGATATGCTGTTGGCGGAGTAGTTGATTGAGATAATCGGGTTGATAATCCGCGACTCGATTCCACAGTACATGATGATGCGCTCGCTCCACCACGGCGATGGTATCGATCTGCACATAGCCCAAATGCTCAATAGCACGGAGCGTTCCTGCTAAGCCCTGCCCAAAGGTTGTATTTGCTGCAAGTCCTTGCTTAGACACGGCTAATTGCCTTAATCGTGCTGTCATTGGTGGATGTCCTGTGGTCATTATTCAAACAAGCAATTCAAAAGTATTCTACCGATTTAAAATCCAAAAAAAACGAGCTTTATAAAAAAGCTCGTTGATTATAAATAAAATGAAATGCAAAGCGACTGCGATGAGATCCGTATTTCAGCCTTAGTTTTGTACAGTGACTTTTACAGGAGCACCGAAGATGGTATATGAATAAGCACCATCAATTTGATATTTATACCCCGGTAATACATACGCTGTCCCTGCGGACTTATAGCTCAATGCACCTGAATTACGATAGCTGCTGTTGTTATTCGACAACAGAATATATTGGTTGGCAACTTCAGTTTTACTTTGCCCAGCTTGCGTTTTTAAATCGGCTTTCAGATTGAGTGCCTGGCCCACCTTCACAGTAATGGCTTGCGGAGTCTTGATATCGACCACGTAATTCGACGCATACTGGCTATAATCCGTGGTCAGACCATAAGTACCAGTCACATAATGCTTTTTGAAATTGGTTTCATCACGATAAGTCCACGGCCAGATGGTCATTCCACGATGTCTCGCCACTTCCATCAAAGGCGTGGTCAAATTACCAAAGCTTGGGTTAAACGTTGAAGAAAAACTCTGCGTCACTCCCATCAATTTCTTAACATCTTTGAGGACGTTATCGGTCTTGGGCACATTACCTGTCAGCAAGCCGGTAGAGAATTGTGGTAACTCATTTTTCATGCGCTTAATTTGTGCAGTGTCAAAACTGATGGTCACCACTTGATCTTGAATGGCATATTTTTCAATTTCTTTTTTCAACTGCGGTACGATTCGTGGATTGGCACTCTTGATTTCAATGAAATGCACCACCTTGTTATTGTCTTTGAAGGTCTCAAAGAATTCAGCTAAGGTTGGGACTTTATAGCCTTTTTGCTTGGTGGTGATTTCTCTGACTTGGGCTAAGGTCATGTCTTCGATGCGACCTTTGCTGGTGGTGGTACGGTCTACCGTCGCATCATGCATAATCACCAGATGATCATCGAGGGTGATGTAAATATCATTTTCAACCGCATCCGCCCCCAACTCAACGGCTTTACGTGCGCCTTCTAAGGTGTTCTCATCCTCTAAACTTGGCACACCACGATGACCAACCACCAGAGGTTTACGCAACAGAGTATGCCGTGGCATGACTTTTAAGACTTGGTTAAACAGATCACTTTGCTGAGTCAAGATCCCATTGGCCCCAGATACCAATGCAGCAGCAACACCATCTATCTGAGTTGCTTGGCTTGCGCCCCAAACCGTGATCAAGCGCTGTTGTAGATAAGCAACGCTGCTTTTCTGCAACAATTGATTGGGCAAAATCACGATACGCGCAAATGAATTGTTGGTCTTGTACATGATCTTTAACAAGTCTTGACTGTTATTTTGATAATCTGTGGCTTGACTCAGATCCAATGCACTACGTGAACTTGGTAATGCTGCATGCACCTGACGCAACACATTTTCATCATTTGAACTCAGGGTAATATCAGATAAATCTATTTGATCTGATATTGCCGCCAAGGCAGTCACCGTGGCCTGATCTTTAATCGCCAACAATGGAATGGTACGACGATTAGGGTCAGCCAGATATTCTTTTAAAGTCGTGACTTTTTTACCCATATTGTCATTTAAGTTCAGTTGTTGATCCAAACTCAATGCCAGTTGGCTCGAACGATTGCTGTATAAATTGGTTTTATCTGTAACGGTCTGGATAATGGTCGGTGCCAATGAGACTAAACTATTGGCATCTTGTACATTAACCACAGCATTATTTAAGCTTGGCAGTGTTTCCAATTGCTCAGTGACTTTAATACTATCCACGCGCATTTCTAAACCTGCTGCGGACAAACCAATACCCCCTCGCAGATGTTCAGCAGACATTTCTGTATCTTGCATCAGTACGCCATTTAAATACTGTCTCACCCGATTACCCTGCACCACCACGCTGGCTCTATAGGTTTTCGTTGGATCAATATTTTCACTAAATGGTGCTTTTTCTTTTACCTCCCACTGATTATTTGTGCGTAAGGCAAATTCAGTTCCATTATCGGCTGAAGCATTTGAACGTATCGCAAATTGATAATATGGATTATAAGCAGGCGTTGCAGTGGCATCACTGGCTCGATAAATAATACTGCCCCAACGTGCGCTATTATTTGCCGATAAGTAGCTAAACTCAACATCCACCCGATAATCTGTATATTGCTGGGTTGCGACAGGCAACATCACGGTGGTCACATTGGAATTATGATTGCGACCATCTAGATATAGACTGCCATCTTTGACCGCCACTGTGCCGGGATTGTCGGCCAACGCGGTCCAACCTGCAGGTAAGGCATTGGCTGCGCTGAAACTTTCTTCAAACAAAACTTTGGCTGGCGCAATAACCTCGTCTTCAGGTACCGCTTCGGTATCGACTGGGGGTTTGCCACCATTGCCATTGTCACCACCATCAGGTGGCTTTGGGTTTTCAGTACCCGGAGGTGTCACACTGCTCGTTGAATCGTTGTCATCATTACAAGCGCTGAGGGAGAAGCTTAAAATAATCGATGCGGCTAAAACTGAGTACTTCATAGTCAATAAAAGGTCCCTTTAATGAACCCAATAATCTAAACTTGCATTATTTCAGCGTGGTTTAAGTTGTTTTAAGCTTTGTTGACACTATGAATAACATTCGGTTAAATCATTAACCCTCCTACATAATACTTAAGACTCTATCGATAAAATAAAATTACATTTCATGCTGCATTAATAATATGCCTATCTAAATAATAATTTCTAATCAATCGATTTTAAATATATTGAAGCCAATATTATTTTTGATTGATTGCATGCTCTATGAATTGATTTTAAGTGTGTTTTTTGATCCACCTTCCATATTTAGCGCAATCACACTGATCAACACCACACTGCCGCCCAATAGCACCATCACCGAGGTTTTCTCTTGTAGGATCACTGCAGCCATGCCCATTGCGGTTGGCGGTATCAAATACAACATGGTAGAAGCCCGACTGACCTCAATATATTTTAAAACATAGATCCAAGCCAAATAAGCCACTGCGCTGGGGAATATTCCTAAGATCAACACCGCAATATTAATCTTTAGATTGGAACCACTCCATGCCGTGGTTATTCCCTTGGCATAAAACAGTAGAAATAATGTACCAAACCAAATCGTATAACAGCACATACTCAGCGCACTATAATGATGTGAATATTTTTTCTGTAATACAAAATAAATACCCCATGACCCTGCCGCCACCAAGATCAAGACACCGTTGAGATCTGTAGCATCAAGGCCCTGATCCCCCACCACCACGATTCCTGCACCGAACATTCCCAGCAAAATACACATCCAGCGCCAAGGACTGATAGATTCTTTGAGCAATATATAGGCAATCACCGCGCTAAAGATCGGGGTTGATTGTGCCAAGACACTGGCGGCGCCCGCACTGACACTCATCTGCCCCAAGTTTAGACAGATATGATGCAAGCTGACGGCAAAAAATCCCAAGCTTGCCAGCAATGGAATATCTCGCCACTTTAAACGATTGATCTTGAGCAGCAATGCCAACACCACCATAAAGCTTGATGCGATCAGAAACCGAAACAATGCCAAATGCTCAGGGCTATAGGTCTGTAAACCCAACCGAATCCCAACCGGCGAATAGGCCCAACACACAATCACCACGACCAGCGCAACCACAATTTTAAGTTTTTGTAATCTCTGCATCCTGCATTGATACTCCTGTTTTTGGTCTTTGGTCTTTGGTCTTTGGTCTTTGGTCTTTGGTCTTTGGTCTAATCTAAACCATTCTAAAAATATTTTGTGACCAATTGAAAATAGCATACTCAGAAAAAATAGCTGTATTGCTCATGATTTGAATTATTAGCGGATTATCATTTCGAGCTCAGGGTTAATTATTTTCACCTCATTGCTGTGTGCAGATGATTATTGTGCCCGTTATCATCACAGTAGCCGTTATCCCCACCAGTTAATATGATGGCACGCACCTCAGGGTCAAAAACTTAAGCGTTGAAATGCTTCGGCTAATTTAATTCGGACTTCTGTATTTAAAGCATTTTCAGATTAGGGACTATTGCCCAAGGCGGGTTTATTGAGACAGCACTCCAGATTATGGGCGTGCGTATTTTTGCTGTGGAGTGATCCCCTGTCTTTCAGACAGCGTAGGATGCTGGCAATCTCAGCACGCCATATAAATTTTAATCCGCTATAACGGTTAAATCCGCCACAATCGGGGCGGATTTAACTCGGTCTTTAAGCAAAGCGCATCAAAAACGATAACCAAAGCCGAGATAAGTCACCAAGGGATCAATATCAACCTTGGTGGTCGAGCGGATTAATTTAGTGCCCTTGCCATCGGTCACATCAATATTGACGCGATTACTGAGTTTGGCATAGGACACAGATGCGATGCCAAACCAATTTTCATTGACATCATAGGTAAAGCCTAAGGTTACGATAGGCGCAAAATCATCCTTGGCTTTGACACGAACTTGAGGAGTGACACTGGATTTTTTCCTATCTAGTGCAGCGCCTGCCTCACCATCCAATATATTTTGTACCATATGACCAGCAGCAATCAGATCACTTCGAGTCTCTGAGTTCAGCTTGACCTGATTAAAATATGCATACATGATTCCCGCACCGATATACGGTCGAAATTTATCGACCCCCGGCTTACCAAATTGATATTGCACCTCAACGGCTGGCGTCCAAGCACGAACAGTAGACACCACAGGTTTATTGCCTAAATTGGTGATTGGGATATCTTGTTTGAGCGGGATTTTCCCTAAGAAATCGCGTACTGATTTATTCGGATGATTGGTAAGACCTGTGCCAGACATATGCGCATAAACTTGACCCTTACCTTGGACATCCACTTTTGGTGGCAGGCCAGCAATGAATTGCAGTGAGACATTAGGATTCAAATAATAGTTAAACATCAAACCGAGGGTATTGAATTTCTTGACCTCTAGTCCGGTGCCTTTTTCAGTCCAATTTTCAAATCCAGAGGTGGTTGCATAACCTGAACTGGTCGGTAAGACATTTCCATTCACGTCGCTGTCTACGATCCCAAACCCTTTAGCAACTGAAGTTGCACCCTCTACGCCCGCCAGTGGTGTAAAATCTTTGCGGCGTAGCTCGCGAATATTCTCTGGTTTTTGATCTGGAATCAATTCCAGTGAGGCTGGATCAATCGTAGTCATTGCATTTGGATCAATTGATTCTAAAAAAGCTTTGGTTGAGATCAGTCCAACTCGATGGGCTTTACCATCACGGACTGGGGTATTAATATTGATGGGGTTGGCTGAACCTTGTGGCATAACATGTATCCAGCCAGCTGATACTGAAAACCGTTTAAAGTCCTCAGCATAACTAGTGTTTATACATAGGCTCAGTGGCGCAATACATATAATTTTTTTAATCAGCATATGATTCATCATTATTTATCCTTAAATTACTTCATTATTTCAGAATTATTTTGAAACTGTAGAAAGTCATTTTCGCAGCGACTGAGCATCAAGTATTTCCACCACATTATATTTAAAGTTGTAAAATTATGACTTTCGCAATCACCATAATAATGAGTGAGCAATTCCATCGTTAAATAATAAAAAAAGAAATTAAAATAATAATGAAATATTGGACAAAATCACATTACAGGTTTATATATTTAAAAACTGTCATTGCATCAATACTGATAAATAAAATTAAAATATATCTACTTTATTATCATCAACGTTATTATTCCATCCACTCAAAAACCTTTCCAAATACTCACATAAATATCCAAAACAAATCTCATGACCGGCATTCACTCCAAAAAACAAATGAATTAAAATCTAGCCATCCATCATTATTATTCAGAATAATGAATCACAGTTCATACATCTGCCAGCACAACACAATCCAATAGCAGCCTGAAGACTTATATTATTTTCAGCTTAGCAAGCAAAGTTTAGGTTGATACTTTAGATTTAGAATAAGATTTAGATGAAGATTTATAATCAAGATACTGATGAATAAACGATATGAATTTTAAATTAGTATGTGCACTCAAGCCATCGCCCAACATGATTGATGAGCATGGCCAGTAAGACAAACTGTTGAAATAATGATGTGGCTGTAGCAATGATTAGTCAGCCATTTAAAACTCAGGTGATACGCAGCATTATTTAGCCTGCTTAGAATCGGTAACCCACCCCCAGATAGGTGATGATGGGATCGATTTCGATTTTGGTTGTGGAGCGGATTAATGCTTGATTGGCATTTTTGCTGTCTAACACATCGATTTTGACTTGGTTACTGAGTTTGGCATAGGATACCGATGCCACGCCGTACCAATTTTCATTAAAATCATAGCTAAAGCCCAATGTGACGATCGGTGCAAAATCATCCTTAGCATCAACGCGCACCTGCGGATTGGCGCTGGATTTTTTACCATCTAGTGCAGCGCCGGACTTGCCATCAAGAATGTTTTTTACCATATGGCCCGCAGCAATCAAATCATTTTGCGTCTGGCCATTGAGTTTGATTTGATTGAAATGTGCATACATGATACCGGCCCCAATATATGGCCGGAATTTATTCACCCCTGTCTTGCCAAACTGATACTGCACCTCTATCGCAGGCGTCCACGCTCGTGCTGTTGACAGCGTCGGTTTATTGCCTAAGTTGGTAATCGGAATGTCTTTTTTTAAAGCAACACTTTCACCTGTACTTGCAGTCAACAAATCATTACTGGGGTAAGCCCTACCGGTCATCGGCGCAATAATGACGCCCTGACCCTTAATATCAACCTTCGGCGGTATCCCCCCGATTAATTGTAGTGACACATGATCATTGACGTAGTAACTCAGCATTAAACCCAAGGTATCAAATTTCTTGGCTTCTAAACCTGTACCGCGTTCAGTCCAAGCATCGATACCATTGACTGTTGCTGAGCCTGTGCCTTGAGCAGTCAGATTATTGTTTTGATCGATCAAACCCTCCTTTTTTAATGTATCTACTACAAGTGGTGTGGCAAGCAGCGAAGTTAAAGCAGGCTTCATTGGATCCCCATCCGGTGTTTTCGCTTGAGGATCGATGGCAGCAATAAACGCTTGCGGCGAAATATCTCCCACTTTGGCTCGGGTACCTTTAGCAACCGCAGTATTGATATTAAATGCATTGCCATTTCCCTGCGGCATAACATGCAACCAACCTGCGGATACTGAAAAGCGTTTAAAATTTTCTGCATAACTCATGCATGTGATTAAACTGAGTGGGACGATACAGAGTATTTTTTTTAACTATTTTTATTCACAATTATTCTTCCCTAAATGGCTACAATGATTAAACTCATACTTTAGAATTAAAATGTGTACTTGCTTATATTATCAACCAAAAAGCTGATCACAATGTTGGTCAAATATGGGTCACAACATTGATTACGATATGGGTTGTGCTTATTCCTTCCAACCTGAGTGAAATATTTATAATAACTACAGCGCACAACTTAAGCATCATTTTATATTAATGAACACTGCTTTAATCAAAAATAAATCAAAACAAATTTCAGCAACGCGAAACACCACACTCTCTAATTAAAAATCACAATTCAGCTCAAAATGCAAAAAATATAAAGCAGAAAAAAACAAGCAAACATTTTCAATCATTATATGACTTAGAGAATAAATGTACTTAAAATAATAAAAAATAATATCAAGACAACTAACAAGCATTAGAAAAATCTAGATAAATATGATTCAATCATACATATGTTACAATGCATCATCATTTAAACAGTATTCACAAACCGAATCACTTTCTAGCTAACTGTAACTTTACTGCCCTACTGCAAACTTTATCTATATGGCCGTAAAACATCGCCGTTTAGGACGGTGATATAGCTAAATACCAAACTTGGGATACAATATCTAAAATTTCGAGTTCATGCCCATTATGCCTAAAATTTACTCAGTGGATTTACGTGAAAAAG
>NZ_SLVJ01000035.1 GCF_004345325.1 Acinetobacter calcoaceticus | reverse complement strand
CTTAGCACTGGTGGGGCAACAATCGAAACAATACGGGACCATATTAGACAATATCGAAAAACAGCAAAGACCTGAATAATGGGTGCTATCCATCTAAATCAAAGATTATAGATGGAGAATTTCGCAGAGTTAGTTAAATTTAAAGTACTAAGACTTCGACTTCGCCTGCTGCTCCGCTTCAAACTGACGTACCATTTTGATCCGATCATCCGTTGCAGGATGTGAGTCCAAGATACTCATCACCGGATTGCTTTCAGTATCACGCTCCGTAGTATTGGCCTTGTCGGTTTTTTTCTGCGCTTGCTGATCTTTCTGCTGTGCCGTTTGGCTACTGGCACTGTGTTGATCGGGATTTTCACCCTCTCCATCGATTTGCCCTTCATCTGTCTCACTGCCTAAGCGTTCCAAGAAATTGGCAAAATGAGAAACTTCAATATTTTTCTTATCCATCAAATTCAGTGCATAAAGATCCGCTTGTTGTTCAAATTTACGTGAATAACCCGCCCCCGCGATCGCCACAGGCAAGCTAGTGAATAGATCCGAACTGTCCCCAGTAATCGCCACAAAAATCACACTAAAGCCTAAACTGGCAATGGCCTGTTGCAGACTATGACGCTGAATCAAATGTCCCTGCTCATGTGCCAACACGCCCAAGATCTCTTGATCACTGTGCGCCATTTCCACCAACTCATCGGTCATGATGATGGTGTTATTGGGCAAGGCCAAGGCATTGGCACCAATGAGGCCACCGCCGCGAAAGATCAATTTTGCAGGCTTGCCTTCGGCGATCAATTTCAGATATTGAGAGCGGATCTGCTGTTGCTGACCTGCTGCAAGCTGCGAAGGTTCAGTATATTCAATCACAATCTCTTCGGCCTGATCGCCTAATGTTGAGAGTGTATCCGCTGGCATTTGCTTGGCCACCACATAGGCCGCATAAGGGATGCCCCATTTTAGCATTGCGCCTGCCAATGCAATAATCACCACCGCACTGAACACGATCAATACTGGCGTACGTTCGAGTTTCCAGATTTTCTGTTGAAATGTTTGATGCTTGAGATTGAGCCATTCAGGGATATCAGAATTGAGAAATTCAATACGAGCATCATTATCCAATTCAATGACTGGGAACTTCTGCCCCAACGATCCGATAAAACTCATCTGTGCATAATCAAAATGTTGGGTACAACTCTGCCCCGCATGTTGATACTGCACCATTACGCTATAAGCGTCGATCGGCTTCAACTCGGCCTGATGCGGTTTTGAGATGACACCATCATAAAAGATCACTGACATCGATTGCATACCCTGGCTCCTCTGTGCAGTGCTTTAAAGTGAAATGTCTAAGTCAAAAATATCGCTGATTTCTTCGGCGATGGCATTGGGATCTTCTTGCGCCATATTCATCAATTGATCGGGGTCATCGTTGAGATATAAACTCAAGGATTCCAACTGATATCTATATATGCGTATCGCAGCCCATGCCGACAATAGGCCCAATGAAAATATCTTGAGTATCCAGTTTGATGCCACGATCCAAGCATAACGCCACTGATTACAATCGGTTTTAAAAACACTGTTATTCAGCGTGATACTGTTCCAGGTGATGATAAAGATCCGCGCTTGAATCAATGGCACCAGAAAGATCCAGCCCAAGAGATATATAGCAATAAAGTAATAGATCATGCCCAATATTATATGTAAATTGGATACGTCAAATACCGCCATACCTCCAAAACTGGAGATGACCATCAGCACATACACCACTGTTATAATCATAAAGCTAATCAATGGAATATAAACCGCGGTCATAAAGCTCGACCAATCCGCTTTGAGCTTAAAGTTGAGTTGACCCACATAGAGATGGTTAAAATAATAACGTTTATATAACCAGACCATCACTGGGGCAAAAATCCCCAAGGTAAAAATGATAATCAACAGACCTAAAATAAACTGTAGATAGGCATTTTTGGTGCTGCCATTAAAATAAAACCGACTATTACCAAACTTACTGTTGCGAGAAGTAAAGCGTAAAGTTGCTCGGAGTAACCAAGGCAGCGCAATATAAATTGCAATACCCCCAAAGGCGGCAACTCTAGGCTCAAATTGTGCAATCAGGGCAAACCCACCCCAAATACCCAGTGCAATCAGTCGTCCAACCAAAATCCGTGTCGGCACCCCAGTAAAGTCAAAGCGTCGTTGGAACAATTCACTATTTTGATAAAAATAACGCAGTCGACGGACTTTGGCCCAAGGCGCATAAAAGCTTAAGGTCACGATGGTCAGCAATATATTGACGATCCAAATCCCAAAATATTCCATGGCCTGACCATGAAATTGGAAACGATGCACCTTGCCCACATAGTCAGATGTATCGTTTGATGGCGATTGATCTTTAGACAAGCTCAGCGTTGTTGTCTCAGTCTGAGGCAACGCTGGCGGCCACTCAGGCTTAGAATCAGGCAATGCAGGTGGCCAAGCAGGTGTCTGCTCAGGCATAGATGCATCATTTGAAGGGTTGTTTTCTTGCATTATGGTCTCGTCCCGATCTCATCATTACATCGGTTTTTCATTTAATTGGGTCTTATTATCTAGCTCAGGCATCACAACTGAAGTTCTGTTGCCTAGACTGCACAGCCATTAAAACGATGAAAGTCATTAATCTATAAAAAAATTTGAAATAGCCGCCATAATACAGGAAATTTAAATTGCCGTCTTAATTCGCAAGTTTGGGTTGCAGTTGCTGTAGATGAAATGTCAAATGGTCAGCAATAAAACTCTGGATAAAGTAATAGCCGTGGTCATAGCCTTCATGGTATCTCAAGGTCAACGCTTGACCGACCTGTTGGCATGCGGCTTGATATTTTTCGGGATTTAACTGGGTATAAAATTGATCTTTTAATCCCTGATCAATTAAAACATGATCAAACAATGCGCCACGCTCAAGCAGCAATGCAGTGGCATCATGCTGCGACCACTGGGTCTGATCTACACCGAAATATGCAGTAAAAGCTTTTTCACCCCATGGACATTGGCTCGGTGCACAAATTGGCGCAAAAGCTGAAACAGAATGAAAACGATCAGGATATTTCCACGCCAAAGTCAGTGCACCATGTCCACCCATACTATGACCAAAGATGCCGATCGCATTGCGGTCTATGGGGAAATGTTCACAGACCAAGCTTAAAAGCTCTTCGGCGATGAATGATTGCATCTGATAATGCTCGCTCCACGGCGCTTGGGTGGCATTGATATAAAAACCAGCACCCTGCCCGATATCCCAATGATCACCTGCAGCCACATTTTCGCCACGTGGTGAAGTATCAGGGCAAATCAGGATCAGACCTAAACCTGCCGCCATCTGTTGGGCATGGGCTTTGATCGCAAAGGTTTCTTCATTACAGCTTAGTCCCGCCAAAAAAAACACTGCCGCGCAGGGCTGGCCCTTAAGGGCTTGTTCAGGCAGAAACACCGCATAGCGAGTCTCACCCGATAGTTTTTCAGAATGAAATTGGTAAGTTCGTTGTTCACCTTGGAAGCATTTATTGTTTTGTATGAGTTGCATCTTCAACATTCCTCGCTGTGATTAGATGATGAAAAAAACCCGTAACGTTAATGTGCAGGTTCTGTCGTGTTCATAGTCGTATTGATCGGCGCAGCTAAGCTATTGGCGGGATCTACTGCTGCGGTTTTATTTTGTGGGAACAAATGTTGCTCAAGTTGAGGCAACATCAATTGCATATTTTTCCCCATCACCCATTGTGGCTCTGAAGGTTCAAAACCTTGGGCACTTTCCCATTTCGCCACAGTATCAGCGGCTTGTTGAAATGCATCTTTCAGGCTGCCTTGTTCACGCATCGCCTGATCGAAAAACGCACGACCAAAATAGGTATAGTCCGCTTCACTTGAACAGCCAAACGACGCACGGTCTGCAGCTGAAGCGGTAATAATCAAGGTATCTGGTGACTGTAATGCTGGGACAAAACTCCCTGAATAACATGCCGAAATCACGATCACTTTCCAGCGAATCCCTGATTTGTCCAACACGCCACGCAACCATTTAGAATCAATGTCATCGAGATCAATCGGGTCATTACTCAGTTCAAATTGATTGCTTAGACCATGTGAGGTCATATATAAAAAGAGCACATCACTTTCACGATTCATTTGTTGACCGATTCGATTGAGTGCCATTTCAATACTGGTTTTTGAAGCAATCGGGGAAATCGTCAGCGATTCAGGATTGTTAATCAATCCGATTGAGTGACCAAAGGTGGCAAAACGCGTATCAAATTGTTCTTTAATACGTTCGATTTCCAGCTTAAACACATCTTGATAACCTGCTCCCGCCACACCCAAAAAATACCATTGGGTCTGCGCCATTTCACCAAATTGAATTTGATCTAAGGCTTTACTCAATAAAGGCGGTTGGGCATAAAATGCCTGTTCTGAAAGGCTCGGTGGGATTTCTATGGTTTTCCAGATCGGTTGATCACGAATCGACATTTGCCAAATGATTAAGGTAAATAAGGTGGCTGCCATAATCAGCGCCCTTTCCCACCATGGCCACTCTAGTTCACGTGCAAATACCCACACCACGGCGAGACTTTGCCAAACAAAAAGCACCATGAAGATGATCGGCAAATAGTCATAGATGAATAACGGCAGCAGATCAAGGACCAATAGATATTGGATCATGCTTTGTAACACAGCAATGTGTGTATCGAGCACCAACCACAGCAATGCAGGCACCAACATCAAACGCGCATTATTGGTTCGTTGTGATAAAAATATCCCAACGATCAGGGCAATAAATGGCCACAATGCATAGTTGAACAAGCCTTGCTGGTTAAATACCCCACTGGCACCGGTGGACAACCAACTAAACAGACTGTTGGCACTACCACCCAATATCCCCCAAAAAATCAATTGGAGTATCGATGGCCGAACGATTTGCAAAGATTTACGTGAGCCTAAAAAAAGCCACAATCCCGCACGTTGGTTACTTTTTAAATCATGCCAAAAATTAATGGAAGGCTTTAGGTCTATCATATAAATTCAATACAGGCAGGTGGCATCAAACAACATCGTCTTGCCTCAATACCAGCAAACATCAGTAAAGCGGCGTTTCACTATATAACAGTTTAATCAAGAATATAGAATGATTTAACAAATAAGATCATTCGACTGCAGTGAAGTAGGCATCAAAACGACATGCATCACCTAACCATTGATGATCAGGGACTTGATCCGCCAAACATACTGCAAGGCGGGGGCGTTTCACCACCACACGTTTTGCCAAGGCTTGGGCCAGCACCAATAAACCATCACCCAAGTCCATTTCACCATCTTCAGGCAATAAACGATGCAAGAGTTGCATTTGTTTTTTGACTTGGGCTTGTTTCTTTTGTGCATGTTGATCGCGTTGCGGAAACATTGGATCTAAATAGACCACATCAACCGGTTGCTGCTGTTGTGCTTGCTGTTGCAGATAATCTGCCGAATCCGCATGCACTAGATGGATACGTGACGCGGTAGCAGCCAACTGCGGATGGTTCATGGCCTGCGCCAAAGCATCTTCAAGTAAGCTAAACAAGATCGGATGACGTTCAACCAAAGTGACGTCGGCACCCAAATGCGCCATCAATAAAGCATCATGACCCAAACCTGCAGTGGCATCGATCAATTGAGGTTTTTCAGCCAAATGACAAGCGCGTGCTAACATTTCAGATTTTAAACTGGCACGTTTCAGCCGCGGCAGTTCTGCGATCCAATCAGGTTGCATTTTCATGCCATCCGCACACAACCATAAACCTTGGGCATCTATACATAGGGCCAAATCAGGATGTAAACGTAAGAAGCGCGCATTGAGTTGTTCAATCTGTTCAATCGCAACCGTCACCCCTCTTGCAGCAAGCACCGTCTGAAAAGACTGTGCTTGCGTTAGATATTGAGTTTCGGTGTATAAGCGAAGTTCGCTTACCATAACTTCCAGCCTGTGAGTGCAAACAATAAGATGATCAAACCAGAGGCGATACGGTACCAAGCAAAGACCATAAAATCACGTTTGGCGACATAGGCCACCAATACCCGGATCAACACCAAGGCCGAGATGAAAGACACCAAAGTACCAAAGCCGAGCACCAGCCAATCTTGCTGAGTTTCAAATACATGATAGCTTTGGTATAGGTCCAATACCCCCGCACCGACGATGACAGGAATACCTAAGAAGAAGGAAAACTCTGTGGCTGCCTTACGTGACACACCCAACATCATGGCACCAATAATGGTGGCACCTGAACGTGATGTACCTGGAATCAGCGCCAAGACTTGGATCAAGCCGATATACATCGCCTGACGAAGGCTAATATGCTCGACTTCAACGGCATTGACTTTTTTAGGATTTTTCTCTACCCACCAAATAATCAGACCACCAACGATCAGACCCAAGGCAACCGAGATATCATTAAACAGCACTTCTTTAACATACTGTCCCAAGGTCAAACCGATAATCATAATGGGAATAGATGCCAAGATCAGACTCACACCCAAATGCCGACCTTTTTTCTCACCGGTAAATAGACCTGTGGCTGCACCCCAAAGTCGACTCCAATATTCATAGATCACGGCAACTATGGCACCGACCTGTATCGCAATCACAAAGACGTCACTTTTTTCTTTGGTCCAAAAGTTCATTAATTCTGATGCCAGAATCAAATGACCGGTACTGGAAATCGGTAAAAATTCGGTAATCCCCTCCACAATACCCATGATGGCTGCTTTGAGGAATAATAAAAGATCCATGTGTTTTCCTAAATTTAGGCTTTAACTTGCTCTGAAAGTTTTTTCCATGCATTGTCACGCAAGTAAATTGGTAATGCATGTTCGGCATCGACCCATTGCTGTTTTTGTGCATAGAAACGTGCAATCGCTGCAATGTCTAAGGCATTGGCAGTGATCTGCTGATATTGTTGTTCATTTTCATTAATTAAAGCTGAACCCGAACCCACTAAACTATATTTTGCATAGTCTGCGGCAAGGGCATAACTTAGCATCTGTTCAGTATCGACAGCTTGCATGATTTGTTGATCATCAAGTTCAAAACTGGCGATATAGACCTCTTTCATCCGTGCATCTAATACAGCGGTGACTTGAGTCAGTTGTGACTCACGATAAGCTGCTTGAGCCAAGGCTTGTAAGGTTGAAACAGCAATCACCGGCAGATTATTGGCCCAAGCCAAAGCCTGAGTGACTGCCGCATTGATCCGCACACCACTAAATGAACCCGGCCCACAACTAAATGCAATAGCGGTTAAATCAGACAAACTCAACTGAGTCTGGATTAAACCCTGGTCGATCATTGGTAAAATCATCTGGGTCTGTGCTCTTGCACGGTGATCTTGTTGAAGAAAAAGTGTCTGAGTCGCGTCAACTATAGATACCGAACACTGCTCATTGGCAGTTTCCAATGCCAGCAATTTCATGCACAACCTACCCTAGCTAAAAATGCGTTCATTCTACTCCACTCATAGTGATTGCGCGAGAAATTATCCACTTAGAACAACGCTACAGTCACAAAAATGCCAAGTCTAAACTTGGCGTTGAAATCTTTTGCAGTTGCGGACTGGGCGTTACATTTTTAGACCTTAAAATTCAACCACTTCAAGTTCAATAAAATGTTGAAAATGCTCAGCATAATGCATCGCACTCATTTTTAAACGCACTTCAGCATCAGCACCCAACTCACGGATCACTTTGGCTGGCGACCCCACCACCAATGAATTATCGGGGATCAATTTACCTTCAGGTACTAAGGCATTGGCGCCAATAATACAATTTTTACCGATTGATGCATTATTCAGTACCACCGCATTAATCCCAATCAGGCTGTTATCGCCAATGGTGCAACCATGTAAAGTGGCTTGATGTCCAATAGTGACATAACTGCCAATATTCATATCAATACCAGCATCGGTATGCAGTACGGCATTTTCTTGGACATTGCTAAAATCGCCAATACGAATACAACTATTATCCCCTCGAATCACGGCACCAAACCAAACACTGACTTTGCGCCCCAATTCTACCTGCCCGATCACGGTGGCATTGTCTGCAATCCAACCATCCCAAGGCGGTGACATGACTTTAGGTGCATGGCCCATAAATTTGTACATCATTGGCTTAAATCCTCTACAGCAGTTCCATGGCGCCAATCGCCTGTTCAATATGAAGTCGAATAATGCTTATTGGCCTTTTGGCCTTTTAGCTTTTTAGCTTTTTAGCCTTTTAACCTTTTAAAGATTTTTGCTTGAAATGTCGGTGAGTTGAGTAGAAAGGGCCAGCTTTTCTGTACATTGAGCCCGTATTGAAATAACGAGATCAGGATTCGCGCTGTTAGCCCCCAGATCACTTCATCTTCAACTTGTAAACTTGGAAAATAAATCGATTGATGTGGCAACTGCACCTCATGCGGCGTCGGTTGGGTATCAAGTAGTTCTCTTAACGATGCAAAAAAGATCCGATCAATTTCGCTGGGTTGTGCGATCAGTTCGACTTGTGATGGGATAAGTCCTACGATCGGTTTAACCAAAATGCCACTCTTGGCCCGTTGCATCGGCAAGTCGCCAAGCAGTTTGACATCAAAAGGATTAAGTGCCGTTTCCTCCCATGCCTCCCGAAGCGCCACACCAATATTACTAATATCGGTCGGATCGCGCTTCCCTCCCGGAAAGGACACTTCGCCAGCATGATTATTCAAATACAAAGAACGACGGGTTAACAAAACCTTAGGATCTTCTTCTTGGGTGATCGCAATCAACACTGCCGCGTGCGCAGGCCGAGTCCGTCTGGCAAAACGCAAACGTTGCTCAAGTACCTTGGTTAACATAAGATCCTGCATTTTGTTGATTTCGTCCTCTATCTAATTGTTATTTAAACATCATATATGAAATATCACAGATAAAGCCAGAAGTGATGCACTTCGCGAATATTTCAGTTATGCTGAGGCATCGAAAATATTCTATGAAGCTTATGAGTTTCTGTAATGCATGTGGGCATCAAACACAAGAACAAATTCCATTAGGCGACCATCAAGTTCGTCAGGTTTGTATGCAATGTGGCAATATTCATTATATCAATCCTAAAGTTATCTGCGGTGCCTTGGCCATTTGGCAAGATAAAGTCTTGCTCTGTCGCCGTGCCATTGAACCACGTTATGGCCTATGGACCCTTCCTGCTGGCTATATGGAATTGTTTGAAACCATGGAGCAAGGTTCAGCACGTGAGACTCGTGAGGAAGCCGAAGCAGAAGTTGAAATCGAACATTTATACTGTATGTATAATATCCCACGCATTGGTCAAATCTACGTCCTGTTCAAAGCCAATATTATCGAAGGTCAATTTGGCGCGGGTGAGGAAACCATCGAATCACGCCTATTTGCAGAACATGAGATACCATGGGAGCAATTGGCTTTCCCGAGTGTAGAGCGTACTTTAAGGCATTATTTTGCTGACCGTGTACAAAACCAGTTCCCACTCCATCTCGAAACTTTGGGTTCACGACTCGACCACACCGGTTAATATTATCCTTTGCAGCGGATACTTCAAAAAGCATTCTGACAAAAAAGCCTTTATCCCAATCTACTGCATCAGCGGTAAATTGAAATAAAGGCTTTTTGATTGATGCAGACCTGTCATTGTAGCGATCAATGCATCAGATGTTTTACATCAGAACTTTTACATCAGATCCATTTGCACTCAACCTAGGGCTAAAGGTCTAGATTTAGATCTAACACTACAACTAGGCTGAGTCAGTGAAGCAAGGTTGCGATTAGACTTTGGTTTTGATCTGATAACACTTCGGCAATTCAATCGCGATTCCACCGCCTTGGCGTTTAGCAAGCTCAATTTGCGCAGGGCTGAGGTTGTCCTTATTTTGACTATTAAAGACTTCCTGCATCACCCCTTTCATATTCACCCATCTGGCTGGCGTTGCATAAGCCCCTTCCCAACCCGTGATATTAATACCATATTCAGTACTTTGACTTACGATCAAGTTCTGTAGGTTTATACGCACCCCACCGGCAACAGTTGAGGTCGCCGCACCGCCTTCTGAAGGAAGGGTTACGAGGTTTTCATTTAAACCCACCAAGGTCCCATCAAGATTTCCAAATGCTGGATTAGATAAGATCATACGGATAGTGATGGATTTATCTACTTCACTATGGTTTGCAGCACCCGTCGTACCGATACGATACTGCTTAACACCTAAGTTATCGATGTAATTGGCCTGATCTGTAATCACAGAGCATTGATCAGAAACCATTGGATTTGTTCCATTATTGGACATATTGGTACGGATATCACCATTTTCATCGATGACAATACTGATGGTTTCTTTCTTGAGTTCAGTCGCTTTACCAAAATCTAAGGTTAGATTTGCATAAAGTGGGAAGATATATTTACTCCCTGCTTTCACGGTGTTGTTGGTCAAAAATACGCGGTTATCCAGATAGGTCGCTGGGCTACGTTTATACAGGTCAATGGCACCAGTCAATTGATCATTACCGAGCTGTTGTCTCCACGCACCATAGACCTTTTTATCTTCAGGTGCCTTAGTATCACCACTGAGCTTTTTATACAGGTACTCATTGCCAGCAATGGTGTGACCACTGAGGAATTTACCTTGATAAAGCTCTAAACGATCATTGCTATTCGCTGCAGAAAGTAAGTTCAACGGTTGAGCAATTTGCTTGGTAATTGGGTTAACCCATCCTGTGGTCGGTGCAGCAAAAATGGTTTTAGGTTCCACTTGAGTGAGCAGACGGATACGTTGAACTTTGCTCCAGTCATTTGCAGGTGTATCTTCAGGTAACTTAGGTACGCCCGTCCACTGTACGGCATAACCCATGGTATAGCCTTGACGTGTGGTCAATAGATAGAGGTTGGCAATCGATTCATTGCCATTACCCAAGATACTTTTTCCAAAGAAGCCACCGATATCCACCAAACCATCTTCAAAGATCGGCATGAAGTTGGCACTATAAATATTCACGTTAGACAAGTTAAGTAGATTACTCGCCACCTGAACCGCAGTTGCTTCTTCTATATCGGATATTTTCACCCATGGTGCCAACTTTTCAACATAGCTACCATCGACGAAGCTTTTCACATCAACCGAGGCTTCAAGCTTGGATAAATCATCTTTCAATGCTTTGTCTAATTCCACAGGTTGTAAATCACCTGCCACGCTGATCGAATGAGGTGCACTCACCCCGATGGCTTGGAACATACGAATCAGACCCACCATCACTTTGTAGGTTTCATCTTCCACATTGTCTTTTTGTGCTTCTTTACCAGTCATGGCGGCAGCAATATTGAGCAGCGAAATCTGTGTCGGTTGCAGCTTCATAAATAATGGATTATGTTTCTCAAGATCAATCGTACCCAATGAAATCCGCTTATCCGATGTTGAACCTTGAATATAGAATGTCACTTTATCTTTGGATGGACAGCCACCGCGTGCAACATTACCTTCAAATTCAGTGACAAATTTATTTAATGTATCGCTGCTACATTCAAAATTGATCCCCTGTACCGGATAATCAATGATAAAACTTTGACACTTCTCATCTGAAACGAGACAACCATTGCTTGATGTCACTACGCCTTGATCTGGATTTTCATTGATTTTTGCTTTTTCGCCGCCACATGCAGCGAGTAATGAGACTAAGCCCGTTAATGCAAGGGGCCGTAATATTGTGCTGTTGACTTTACTCATCTCATAACCTCGTGTTCATTTAGCGAATTACATTTAATTTAATTTGTCCCTGATGAGACAATTTCGACTCTTCGACATCCACAGCTGTAGACAGTGGTGTCATAAATAAATAAGCCGCATTTTCTGGTTTTTTTAACAAGCCTTCTATGGACGCATATTGAAATTGACGTCCATCAGATTGCTGGTTTTTAAAACCACTTACCCCTTCGATCACACAGCCCGATTGGTCTAAAAACACCACTAAGGGCCAATAATAAGTTGGGTTTTTATTGCTGGTGGCATAAGAGGTCAGTAAAATTTCTTGAACATTGCCCTCAAGTTTGACCACCTCATAAACAAATTTTTCGGTTATAGGTGCGACTGGCCATAGACCGAGTTCTTTATTTTTTTGACTCAGTATTTTGGCTTTACTGATTTTCTTTCCGCTAAAACAGCGTTGTTCTAGCGCCCCGATCACATCTTGTTGTGGCATACGAAAATAGTCAGATGACAAACTTAAGGCTTGTTTTGGCTCTTGATCTGATTTTCTAAACTTGCCAATGATCGATTCAGTAATCCCTTTCTCACGCTCAATGGTTTGCATTCGGTTAAAACCTGGCGTGCTGGGATCAGTCATTAAATAAAAACGTTTTTTACCTTCTAGATTAAATTCACGCTCTTCAAGATATTCATGATCCACATATTGCTCCCCATCAAGCTCACTGAAATAGGGTGAATGACTGCTGCTTGCACTATTTTCACTTGTTGCAGGATTGGCAATTTGTGGCAAGGCTGGCAATTTTTTATTGGCACTTGCTGGTGCAATCTTGCTCAGGGATGGATTGGGTGCATCAGGCGCTGAAGCTTGTACTTCTGGACGCGCCATTAAGGCTGGCTTTTCTGCAGCAGTTATAGGACTTTGCTTATCTGGAGCGAGCACAGCGGGTTGTTTTTCTACAGTTGTGACCCTTATTGGCTTTTCTGCAGCAGACACAGGACCTTGCTTTTCTGCAGGCAACACAGCGGGATGTTTATCCACCGCCAGAGTTGCCGATTTTTGCGTTGTTCCTGTTGTTAAAGCGCTTTGTGTGCTTGCAACTGTTGCAGGTGGTTGTTTCAGGGCTGGATTTTTAGCTTTATTTTCTGCTATGACGATTTCAGTCCCAGTAGAATCTGAACGCAGTGGCGCTGGGGGGACAACTTTAACTTCAGCTTGCGGATCTACTTCAGGAGCCGCATTAGGTACTGCTTTAGCCACTGGTTTAGGTGTAGGTATCGGTGCGGGCTGACTTTCTCGCTTGGCCTTTGGCCGATCTTGTATCACCATCGGAAAACCATCAGGCCCGATAATGGTATAAAACTGAGCCTGCGTAGGTGTCTGCACACTGACATATGCCAGTGCAGACAGCAGACAAAGACCACGCTGAAAAGCAGAAAGTTTCTTCACTCGCCTTACCATCTCTTTCTATAGTTCAGGCCCAATATCGTGACCTTGGTGTTGGTTTTAATATTCAATCCAGCATAGGGATTGAGCAAAATATTATCGACCCCAGTGGCATTGGCCATATTACTGGTGTTGGCAGGAATATTATCGCGACTACGCAAGAAGCCCAGTGACAAGTCAATATCAGTATCTTCATCCCATCGATAGCCCAAACCAAAACCAAACAATTGCGCATTGTTAATCGGGATCATTGGGTTACGTTTATTATCTGGAATTGAACTGGTTCGTGGCTCATAACCTGCGCGTAATTTCAAACGATCTGTGGCCGAATATTCAAAGCCAATTCCCCAGTTCCACGGCGAATCAAAGCCAAGCGGAAGTGACAAAGAATTTCCTGTGACATTATTTGACAGTAATTTAGCGATTCTTAATGCAGAGATCTGACGGTCAAATTCGAAACTGAATTTTTCCCATGCTTTAAAATCTGTCCAACCCACGTCAACATTGACTTGAAGCTTAGGTAAAATTTTATATTTTATCCCGGCTTGAACATGCGCTGGATATTCCAGATTCATCGACATTAGGCCGGATTCTGTCTCAGGAATCGAACTTGGAAAATCTAAAATTGCAGCCAAGATTTGCCCTGTGACCGATTGATTCATACCTTGAATCAATTGTCGTGGCGCATTGGCATTTCTAATTTCGTAGTTACCACGTAAGCGCATTTTTGCTGCACTTTGGTAGACCAAACCGAAACCAAACTCATCATTAGGTTCCCAGAGCAAACCTAAGTTAAAACTTGGACTGAGATTTTGTTCCATCGAGACTTGTAGTTGCCCAAAAGTACCAAATGGATCCATGCCTTCATCACCATTACACAGCCCCAACAAGATCATATCGGTGATCATATTGTTGTTGCCCCTAAATGGCGCACAGATCGACTCATCCACCATACGCAGTACACCGATCATTTCATTCGGGAAACGCAAATCGGTTTTCAACGCCACAGCCTGATAGGACATTCCAATTGAAGCACCAATGGATAATTCATCGGTGACTTCATAGGCAACCGATGGAGATAAATAGGTAATGCGTTCAATCGCCACCTGTTGCCCCATATAGTTACCCGGATTACCATTTTCAGAACCAAAACCAGCCACCATCGGTGCATAGGCTGCGGTTGCAAAGGTCAATTTAGACCCTGGCGGATTATAGGAAATACCGCCAGAGGGTGCGATGACCGGCCAACCTTTACCCATATCTACGGTTTTCTTGAGAAAAGGAATATAGAGGCTGGCGTACTCGACATCGCCTCGAACTGGACCTTTATAATCAGTACATAAACTTGAAGGATTGTCCGGCGCATCATTACAAATTAAAGGGTCGTCAGAAAAACCAAACACGTTATAGCCTGCAGGTGCAGAAAATTCTTTTTGAATATCAAAATTCGCCACAATTCCTTGCACATCGGTCTGCAGACCCTTGAGTTTGGTCAAACCCGCAGGGTTAAAGTGAATCGCACTGATCCCCGGTGGATCAGCAGTTACTGCGTTCCCCATGGTCAGTGAACGAATATCTACAGATAAATTGAGCCCTAACTGTGCAAATATTGAGGTGCTGCTGCCCATCAACACACATGCTGCAACCAAGGGGCGTAATCGTATGTGCTGCATACTGCTGCTCCCTTAGCGCGGTTTTTTGACTAAGCCTATAATATCCAATGGGAAAGACAGGCCTAATGACACATCTGGCGAATCTTCAGTCAAACCGATTCCGATCGTTCCATTGACGATGGTTTCAGGAGATACCCTGACCCCCAAAGCAATAGCAAACATGGCACTAGATTGGGTCGGTGCTTGATAGGATTCCCCATTTTTAAAGCTAAATTTAGTATTCATATTAAAGCTTTGCTGATAGGACATGGTCATCGATACGTCATAGTTAAATGAGTAGGCAAAACCAAAAGAGAAACCACCCGTCATCCCAGGATCAAAAGTATCTAAAATACGTGGTCCATCAGTACCTCCACCACGGATCTGATTCAGTCCAGATTCTTGAAAACCATAGTTGGCAGAAACTGAGGTGAACAATACTACTGGATCGATATATTTACGGGTACTGGCGCCAATGCCTACAGAGTAGTAACCCTTACCGGTTGAAAGATCTTTACCAGGATTAATTTCATAAGGGCTGTCACCAGTTTTGGTAGATAAGTTACCAAATAAAATCAAGGGTAAACGCCCAGATTTGAGTGGGAAAGGTTCCCATCGCGCGCCAAAGTTAATATCACCTATGCCTGCTGCGGTGGTGTCTTTAATTGCATCAGTCTTGGCAACCAAAGGTACTGTAGCTGTTAAGGTCAGGTTATCGCGCAGACCGTATTGAGCGGTAAAGGTATTGGTGATGGTGTGATTGGCATCTTCATCCATACGCAATTGGTAAATCTGACTTGAATCTGCAGACCAGTTAATGACCGTATCACGATAATAGGTGTAATCCAGATCATAGTAAGTGGATATATCGCCTTTTTTGATCAATGAATACTGGCGTTCACTCGAAGTAAAAACTTCTTGCAAATTAGTCTCTTGAGTCGCATCCCCTTCTTTTTTTTGCAGTGCCTCAGCAGCATGTTGACCTTCTACAGGAACTTGAACTTCAGGTTTGGCTTCAGGCTGGGCTGGTGCTTCATTACGATGCGCATTACTGTCTTCAGCGATCAACTGTTGAATCACATTACTGGCACCTGTGTTGGCAATTACGGTCGGTTCAGCCGCATGGACCATGCCGATCGCAGATAAAATACACACCCCAAGCAAGGTTTTATTTGTCCATTGTTTTCTCATTATGTTCCTTCCAAAAGTTCGATGATTAAATTGCAAATGCAAAATTAAAAAAAACACAGCCCATGAACTATTTACGTTTGTAATAGAGACGCATAAAAGTAAGATTGGCTTGATTAAGGGGGTAGGCTTCAGGATTTTTATCAGTCAACATCCGCATCGTTGATGCCTTATCTGCGATTTTGCTCATGTTATTGGTTGAGTATTGGACATCGACCAAGGCATAACGATTGACTGTCGCATCCTCGACATGTCTTAAATCTTCATCTTGTAAAGCAAGTAGATTTTTTTGCTGCCCTTCAGGCACCGTAACTAAGAATAACGTATTGTTTTCCCAAATCTCTTGAAATCGCTCTGCATCAAAGCTGATATTGCCAAGCGCAGGATCTGCAACGTAGACACGGCCATCTTTATAGGCTTTAAACACCACAAAATGTTTAAAGCCTGCATAGGTAATCGGTACGATTGCAGGCTCATGTTTAATCAGGTCTGAAAATTCTCCACGAAACCCGCCACTTTCAAAGCCAATGGCAGTCACAAAGCGCTTCATATCCAGCAGTGAAAAACTTCGGCGTTCTACGATTCGGTCATATTCGCCAAAACGTAATAAGCCTTCCATGGTTTGTTGTTCGGTCAAATTGGTTCCGACATGACCATTCAGTACAGTGGTTAATGCTGCAGAACCGCAGCTGTAGTCATAGGCTTGGCGGACGATGCCACGGAATTGACTTTCAATGGCAGGTTTAATACTGACAACTTCACGATGATTTCGCCCAAACGAAGCCTCACGAGAATCCGCTATTTCACTGTAATAGACCGCATCTGCTGGCTTAGGCTTCACATCCAAGTGATGACTGGCAAAATAATAAATTAATGCCGAACCTAAAGTAATTTCTATCATATTTCTTACTATTCTAGTGTCGGCAAATTTTGCCTTGGGTTGTATAAATTCTTGTAGAGCCAACACTCTATATGTATTACAAAAGATACCTTCTTTTGCAAGAGAATGCAGCTTTTTTTTGATTATTTTGCTAGGTTTGGCATTTTATTGGGTAATAAAAACGCGTGATATACACGCGTCTTTTTTTACCTTTAAATATTAGTGACCAGAGATTTTAATATTTGCCCCACCGATCAACTGTAGGTTGCTAATTTGAATATCGCCAATAGCATTTGTACGTGGAGCATTCGCTCCCAATGCAGTATCAATAGTACCCAGACGAACACCTTGAACATCCAAGTTCAATTTTTGGCCATCAAGAGCATTTAACTTGATACCATCTTTATCGACTTGTATTTTGGCATTGAAGTTAAGATCACCTGATGCACCTTCACCCTTGATTTGCAAGTTATCGATACCAATCGAACCACCTGCATTTAAAGAAGTGTCTTTTAGCGTAATATTACTTATTGCCAAACCACCTTTCATACTGCCATCTAGGGTAATTAAAGCGCCTTGAGGAGCGTTACCTAATTGGATGTTTGCAGTCATCGCACCTGTTTTTAATTTTAAATTATTAAATAAAACAGGAGCTGCATCACCAGTAGCGTCAGTAGGTGTGGTATAGAAACCATTTGTATCCTTAGTTGCTGCACTTAAGGAGATTGTCTTCACTTCAACATCCAATCCAGCAACCTTAGCACCGATATTTAAAAATGGGCTGTTGGTTGCTGGCGTACCCGATGTACCACCATCAGTATCAATAACGAGATCGAGTAAATTACCATCACCAATTTTTTTAATAGTTAGATCATTAAGATTGATAGAGCCTGCAGTCTTATTACCACCTAAAACTGCATTATCAAGACCATCTGTATCGATGATAGCAACACGACCGATCGTAATTTCTTTGACATCAATTCCGATGTTAATACCATCCTGACCCGTTGTTGCACTCAGTGCAGCATCATCCATTTGTTGCATCGCCATTGCATTAGCGCTGATTGCGATTGAAGAAACCAAAGCAAGTTTAGTGAATAATTTCATGCATACTCTCCCAAGAGTTTTTTTCGTTGTTTACTACTCTCCGTAGTTATCAGTTGCTGTTTATTTTTTTGACAACTGAAACATCAATCCTTGAGCAGTTCCTTAAGCACTATTAAATTAACTCTACGTTATTTTTTGTTCAACTAATGTTTTAACTTTAGGCGATAAAACCGACAAACGGTATTTACACTACAGTCTAAGATCAAATTATAGTAAAATCATCCAAATTTAATCAAGTCCGTTGAAATGACCATAACAGCAGATTTCAAAAGAATTTTGAGCACACCAACACGTCATACCGCGGATATCCTATCATCCTTGCAGACTTTTTTTGGCTGTGTCTACTTAGAAAATCATCATTCGCCTGTCATCGCGGTGTTACCCGATGCCTATTGCAGCTTAGTTGATCAAAAAATCCACCTCTACAACAAAACAAATTTACTACACTACAGTAACACAAGTATACTTGGGCATATTGGTGATTTTGTCAAGTTTACTCAATATAAGTCACAAAATTCTGATAAAACCTTCTCTGGTGGCTTTATAGGTTTTATTGATTATAATTTTGCTGCAAATCAGCAAGTCAGCTCGCCTGCTTCGGCTCAACCGCCGTTTTATATAGGCCGCTACAGCACATACTTAAAACTTGAAGAACAACAATGGGTACTGCACAGCAGCGATAAACACGCTGAAGCACTTTATCAACTGATCCAAACTCAACTCAATGCCCCAATCCCCGATCAAACCGCGTTTCGACTCCTCACGCCTTGCGCGCCAGTCTGGTCAAAAACTGAATATAAGCAAGCATTTGAAAGTATCCATCACTATATTCGTGCCGGTGATTGCTATCAGATCAATCTCACGCAAAAATTTTCTGCACAGGCTACGGGTAATCTCCTTGATACTGCAAAAGCATTTTGGCAACTCACGGATGCACCGTATTCCGCATATCTTAAATTTGGAGGTTTTGAGCTACTCAGTTGTTCTCCTGAATTGTTTATTGAGTTTGGCCCAAATCGACAATTAATCACTAAACCGATTAAAGGCACCATGCCGCGAGACGCCGATCCAAGCCTAGATCAAAAACTCAAACAACAACTGATCGACTCAGAAAAAGATCAAGCTGAAAACTTAATGATCGTGGATTTATTACGTAATGATTTGAGTGTCTATGCTGAGATTGGTAGTGTTAAAACTCCAAAACTTTTTGAAATTGAATCCTTTAATCAAGTACATCACATGGTGAGTGAGATCAATGCCACCCTGTGTGAAGACGTCAATCCCTTTGAATTATTGCTCTCTGCCCTACCTGGTGGCTCGATTACCGGGGCACCGAAAATACGTGCCATGCAAATTATCGAAGAATTAGAGATTGCCCCACGGGGTGCTTATTGTGGCTCCATGGGCTATTTTAATTTTGATGGCACAGGCAGTTGGAACATCTTGATTCGTTCGATCCAAAAATACCAAGACCAACTCAGTATTTGGGCCGGTGGCGGGATCACCATCGCTTCAGACTGCGATGCCGAATATCAAGAGTGCTATGACAAAGTTTCCGCAATGCTCAATCTACTCAACAATTGGAATGAACAACAAAAAAAGCAAACCCAGTCTTAAACTGAGTTTGCGTTTTGAGTATGTATACAAGCACTTGGATTTAGCGTTTTAAATTGAGCTCAACCCATCCATGCTTAGGCCAGTACATCCTGTTGCAATACATCCAACAGACGCTGATTTTGTTCAGCCGTACCAACGGTGATACGTAAATATTGCTCGATACGGGCCTTTTTAAAGTGCCGCACAATAATTCCGCGCTCACGTAAAGCCAGCGCAAGTTCAGCAGCATCTCTAGATGGCAGACTGGCAAAGACAAAGTTGGCTTTGGAGTCTAAAACCTGAAAACCCAAATTTTGTAGGCCCAGACTCAGCGCTTCTCGACATGCAATGACTTTTTGGCATTGCGCTTCAAAGTAGGCTTGATCTTGAAAGGATGCCACAGTGGCTGCAATCGCAAAGCGATCCAGCGGATAAGAGTTAAAACTATTTTTAACCGCTTCAAGTGCTGCAATCAAATGCGCCTGAGCGATCGCAAAACCAACGCGCAACCCCGCCAATGAGCGTGATTTCGAGGTGGTTTGACAGACCACAAGGTTGTCATACTTGGCCACGAGGCTGACTGCCGATTCAGCACCAAAATCAACATAGGCTTCATCAATCACCACCACCACATCAGGATTGGCCAGCAGGATTTCTTCGATCGCGCTCAAGCCAAGCGCAACACTGGTCGGTGCATTGGGATTGGCAATGATGATGCCACCATTGGGTTGCTGATAGTCTTTGGGCTCAATTTCAAAATCTGCATTCAGGGCTACAGTTTTATTCTTAACCGCAAAAAACTGGCTATATACCGGATAAAAACTATAGCTAATATCTGGGCTGAGTATTGGCAAGGCTTGTACAAAAAAGGCTTTGTATATATGTGCCAACACTTCATCCGAGCCATTGCCAACAAATATATGTTCTACAGGGACTTGCTGTTGTACTGCGATGGCATGCTTCAATTCACTGGCATCTGGATCCGGATAAAGACGCAGTGCATCAGCCGAATCTTTGAGTACTGCTTGTACCGCTGCCACCACTTTTTCAGAAGGTGGGTAAGGATTTTCATTGGTATTGAGCTTTAACAGGTTTTGGATCTTCGGCTGCTCACCTGGCACATAGGGCTCAAGCTCACGTACAGCAGGACTCCAAAAACGCATTTTTTCTTTACTAATATTGGTAGACATTTTCAACACTCTTATCTCCTCTCCTTTTAAGGAGAGGTTGGGTGAGGTATCTCTCCTCTCCTTTTAAGGAGAGGCTTCGGTGAGGTATCTATCCTCTCCTTTTAAGGAGAGGCTTCGGTGAGGTATCTATCCTCTCCTTTTAAGGAGAGGCTTCGGTGAGGTAAGGAGGTGTATCAATAACGATAACGTGCAGATCGTGCATGCGCATCTAAGTCTTCTTTTTGTGCAAGAATATCGGCGGTTCGCGCCAATGTTTTTACGCCTTGCTCAGTACACATGATCAAACTCGAACGCTTCTGGAAATCATACACACCCAAAGGTGAAGAAAAACGCGCTGTACCCGATGTCGGCAAGACATGGTTTGGACCCGCACAATAATCACCTATGGCCTCAGGGGTAAAGCGCCCCATAAAGATCGCACCTGCATGTCGGATCTGTTCAGACATCGCCGCAGCTTCATCTAGGCATAGTTCCAAATGCTCTGGTGCCACTTGATTTATCAGCTCAATCGCTTCTTGGCGATCTTTCACCAATAACAGCGCACCACGATTTTCAATTGAAGTTCGTGCGATATCTGCTTTAGGTAAGGATGCTAAATGCGACTCTATTGCTGCTGCGACTTGATCCAACAACTCAGCGTCTGGACTGATAAAAATCGCTTGCGCAACCGTATCATGCTCAGCTTGGGACAACACATCCATCGCCAACCATTCAGGATTATTTTCACCTTCGGCATAGACCAAAATTTCAGAAGGACCGGCAATCATATCGATACCGACTTGACCAAACACGGCGCGTTTCGCTGCCGCCACAAATCGATTACCTGGACCAGTAATTTTATCTACCGCTGGAATGGTTTCGGTACCATAAGCCAGTGCCGCAACGGCTTGCGCACCACCGATGGTAAACACCCGATCTACACTCGCCAAATATGCCGCAGCCAAGACCAAGGGATTGAGTTGCCCATTCGGCGCGGGTACTACCATGATGATTTCAGGCACACCAGCCACATGTGCGGGTATCGCATTCATCAGCACTGAAGACGGATAAGATGCCAATCCACCAGGAACATAGATCCCAACACGATCGAGTGGCGTAACCTTTTGCCCTAAGGTATTACCCAAGGCATCGACATACTGCCAACCCTCTTGTTTTTGGGCTTGATGAAATTCGCGGATACGTTCAGCCGCCAATTCCAGTGCCTGGCGTACTTCTGGATCTAATTGATCAAAAGCTGTTTTCAATTGTTCTTGAGTCAATTCCAGTTCAGCAAAATGATGCGCGGGATGTCGATCGAACTGTTGAGTGAGTTTAAGCACATGAGCATCACCATGCTGGCGTACATCAGCAATGATTTGGTCAACGGTTTTTAAGAGTTCGGGATCACTCACGGTTTCAAAAGCCAACAAGTCAGCAAAGACTTGTTTAAAGTTTTGATCTTGAGTCGATAAACGTCGCATCAATTTACCCACTAAAAAAGGAAAGGAAAACTTAGTTTACCTTGTTTCAAGCGCATTGTGCGTACGATCTAAGCATCATTAAACCATCAATGCCTTATTTTGATATAAAAAGTGAAGTAAAAATCGTTTTTAAAATGAGGACATTAATAAAGCAGCAAAAGGATGAATGATCATGCTGTGCAACAGCACGAATTGAAGTTGATCAAATGAAGTCACACGCTGGCACCTCATCTGATCGATAGCCGATACGCACTGTTAGAAAAATGCTGTATCAGCCCGATAAAGATTGGTTTACAAGATGTTAGGCTTTTGCAGCTTCACGTCGCTCGACCGCTTGTTCAAGTTGCAACAAGATTGGGTTGAGTAAACTTTGCTTGCGTTTAAAGCTGGCTTTGTTGACGATTAAACGTGAAGACACCTGACAAATTTCTTCTAATGGCTCAAGACCATTGGCACGTAAGGTATTCCCAGTATCAACAACGTCGACAATATAATCACCCAAACCGACCAATGGAGCCAACTCCATCGAACCGTAGAGTTTAATCACATCAACTTGCTCACCTAAGCTGGCATAGTACTCGCGTGTCAGATTAACGTATTTTGTTGCGATCTTTAATCGACCATGCGGACGCTGCATACCGACACGCCCTGCAGTCATCAATTTACAAATGGCAATTTTTAAATCGAGTGGTTCATAAACATTGCGTGCGCCATGTTCCATCAAGACATCTTTACCCGCAACACCCAAATCGGCAGCACCATTTTCGACATACGTCGGTACATCTGATGCACGTAAAATCAAAATTCGAACCTGCTTATGCGTGGTTGGAAAAATCAATTTACGTGAACGATCTGGATCTTCAAGCAGATTAATTCCTGCTGTTTCAAGCAATGGTAAGGTCTCTTTTAAAATACGTCCCTTACTTAATGCCAAGGTTAAACCATGATCAAAATTCCCCATTACATCGAAATTTGGATCATCGTTTCTAATGTCATTCATGAACTTACTCGCTTAATTTGCGCCCCTAAACTTTGTAATTTTGCTTCGATATCTTCATAACCACGATCAATATGATAAATACGATCAATCAGTGTTTCACCTTCAGCAGCCAACGCAGCCAGTACTAAAGAGAATGAAGCACGTAAATCTGTCGCCATCACAGGTGCAGCAGAAAGTTTTTCTACGCCTGTAACCACAGCATCATTACCTTCGACTTGGATATTGGCACCCATGCGCGACAATTCAGGCACATGCATAAAACGATTTTCAAAAATCGTTTCTGAAATGGTCGCAAATCCACGCCCGATCACATTCACAGCCATCAACTGTGCTTGCATATCCGTTGGAAATTCAGGATGAGGTAAGGTCTGGAAACTGACAGCTTTTGGACGTTTGCCTTGCATGTCCAATTCGATCCAGTCATCACCACGGGTGACTTCAGCACCCATTTCTTCAAATTTATCCAGTACGGCTTCTAACAGATTTGGATCAGTGTGGGTGGTTTTGATTTTTCCACCAGTAATCGCAGCCGCAGCAAGATATGAACCGGTTTCGATACGATCCGCAACCACTGCATATTCACAACCATGTAGACTTTCTACACCAGTAACGACCAGCGTATCAGTATCAAGGCCTTCAATTTTAGCGCCCATTTTGATGAGCATCAGCGCCAAGTCAGTGATTTCAGGTTCACGAGCAGCATTACGAATGGTCGTTACACCTTCAGCCAATACTGCAGCCATGAGGATATTTTCAGTCCCTCCGACCGTCACCATATCAAAAACCACTTCACCGCCTTTGAGACGACCATCGACTTTGGCATGTACATAACCGGCTTCAACGACGATCTCTGCACCCAAAGCTTCAAGGGCTTTTAGATGTTGATCGACCGGGCGCGAGCCAATGGCACAACCACCAGGCAGTGACACTTGCGCATGACCATAACGGGCCAGCAACGGGCCAAGCACCAATATCGATGCACGCATGGTTTTCACCAATTCATAAGGTGCAAAGTGATTGTCTAGCGTCGAAGTATCTGCAACAACCGTATCTCCCTCATAGTGCATGCTTATTCCAAGCCCTGCGATGAGTTTGACTAAGGTATTTACATCTTTTAAATTCGGTACATTGGTCAAGGTAATCGGTGAATCAGCTAAGATCATCGCAGCCAACAAAGGCAACGCTGCATTTTTAGCACCCGAAATCCGGACTTCCCCTTGGAGCACGGCTCCACCTGTGATTAAAAATTGATCCATGTAGGCTTAAGCTCCAAATAAACTAGCTTTACGCCATTCTTCTTTTGTCATGGCACGAATCGTTACCGCGTGAACTTCTCCACTTGCAATATATGAATTCAGAGGCGCATACACACTTTGTTGACGTGCGACAGGTCTTTTCGCTTCGAATTGATCATCGACGATGCGCAGATCAAATTTGCCTGCTTGCCCACTCACAGTCACTTCAGCCTCAGGAAAAGCTGTTTTTAAAATTTCAGTGAGTTGTTCACTATTCATTGCCAAGACCTCTCATAGGAGCGACGCTGTAAAAACTGTCTATTTTACTCAACTCATCGCAACAATACATTAATTCGTACAAATATTATCGATAAAAAAAGAGGTCTTTCAACCTCTTCTCACGATAAAGTCAGCTGTAATCTAGGAATGCAGCAAAGGCGAGCTCAAATGCATTTCTTTATGTCGATTTAACTGCCTTTTTATTTTTTCAATCATCATCTTAATCGACGTATACATGTCATCTGCTGAAGCTTGTGCAAACAATTCAATCCCCGGAAGACGGATAATCGCCTCAGCAATATGATTTTCACTGCCCTTTTTAGAGCGCTTGTCGACCTGATGATCTTTGCTCAGCTTCACCTGCATGCTATTCACTTGATCCAGATGCTGGGTCATCTGTGCAAATTTTAAACGGATATTTTCTTCAATAGCTGGAGTAATCGTCAAATGATGCCCACGAATTGTAATTTGCATAATTTATCCCTCTCCTTGATGAGGTCTGACCAGTCATAGCCAAAATGATTGCATAACAGCATTCCCTCAGAATAAATTCTGTCAAATACCCATACTTACATTTCAGCTACTCCAAATATAGTTTTCATTAATTCGTCATAATGAGTCTCTAGAATAGACACACAATAATTATTAGATCAAGACTTTTCTGTCAGAGGATGACGGGATATGTAACGATTCACGGTATTTAGCCACTGTACGCCTTGCCACATCGACCCCCTCTTCCTTCAGCATGTTTGCAATTGTGTTATCTGACAATGGCTTACATGGATTTTCATCGGCAATAAGTTTTTTAATTTTTGCCCGAATGGCCGTCGAAGAAACCTCTCCACCTGTGGTTGTTCCCACATGACTGGAGAAAAAATATTTAAGTTCAAACAGCCCACGTGGTGTGAGTAAAAACTTATTGGTGGTCACCCTCGAAACTGTAGACTCATGTAACTCAACTTCTTCAGCAACGTCACGCAACACTAAAGGATGCATGCCCTCTGCACCGATTTCTAAAAACTTACGCTGATGTTGCACGATACAGGTAGCCACCTTCAACAAAGTTTTGTGGCGTTCATCGATACTTTTGATAAAGTTTTTTGCATCAAGCATTTGATTACGCAGGTATTGGTTGTCATCACTTTGATCTGCACGACGTATCATATTGGCATAAAAAGGATTCACCCGTAGTTTTGGCAAGATGTCAGGATTCAACTGCACATGCCAGCCTTCATTCTTTTTGCTGACCACCACATCTGGGATTTGATAATCCATGTCTTTACGATCAAATGCCAATCCTGGATAAGGGGTCAAGGTTTTCAAAACTTCAACTGCTGCACGTAATTGCTCCGTATTTAAACCACTCTGACGTAACAGCTTATTCAAATCATTGGCGATAAAAAGCTCATAATGCTTAAGCAGCAGCAGAGCCTCTTTGCGATAGGCCAAATCATGAGCAGACATTTCGAGTTGTAATTGCAAGCATTCTGGTAAGTTTCTTGCCGCCACACCGACAGGATCAAGGCGTTGTACCGACTTTAATACCGCTATAACCTCATCCTCCTCAACTTCAGCGTCATAGTCCATTTGATTAAGTACATGTTGTGCTGAACCAACGATCTCACTGAGGTCGGCATCTAAGAAACCTTTATCATCTAAGGCATCGACGATGCAATATGCAATCAATTGATCAACTGTCGAAAAATGCAATAAATTGATCTGCCCAAGCATATGCTCTTTCAAAGAGTCTTGCGCAAAACGATTGTCCTCTCGTTCTTCATATTCGGGACGCTCAAGACTCGTCGGTTGATGGCTATAAACATCGTCCCATTCTGTATCTACAGGAAGTTCATCAGGTAAGTGATCAGCATTAAGCGAATCCGACAACTCTCGCTCTGATTGTTCTTCTTTAATAGTGTCGAGGCTTTGCGTCGCTTGATCTTCTTCAACCTTCTCCAACAAGGGATTGGTTTCTAATTGTGCTTGTATTTCCTGTTCAAGTTCCAAACTGGACAGTTGTAACAATCGGATTGCCTGCTGCAATTGAGGTGTTAGTGACAACGAGTTTGCAACTTTTAATCCAACTGATAATTTCATAATTGATCTCTTCTCGATATTCGCTTTCACAAGCAAGAAATGTGCCCACCCCCATGTTTATAGCATAAGAAAATCCGACTTCATATTGTTAAGATCAGTTTTTTTAATCGAAAAAATGCATACATAATACTGAGATGAAGCGAATATATTTTGGTTATCACTTTAAAAACTATTGACACTTTAATCCTTGACGCTCTAACTTAGGCATGGCTTGTGAGTTACTATCAATTTTAAAAATATATTGTTAAACGCTATAGCCAAAATAAATAGCTTTGAGACTATTTAATTTAATTATTTTAAATAGAATACAGCGTTCACAACCGTGACAGAAACAACAAGGGAAATGAATCAAGATTTAGTATTTTTGCCTTTGTTGAAGTTTAGCTCAGGTATAAAATATGTACTGTATGAAGGATCATACATCGCAAACTAAATAAAATTCACAGGAAGTAGAGAGCAACATCGCTACAAAAGGAGGTTGCCCAATGAATAAAAATGGAGTCTTCAAGATGAAGAGTTTAAATACAAAATGTTCTACAAAACGATCTGCAAAATTTTTAACAGTGACGCTGGCATTATTTGCAAGTACTCTGACAGTTACAGAAGTCAGTGCTGCTGATACATTGGCAAAAATCAAACAATCAGGCAAAGTCATTATTGGGTATCGCGAGTCTTCAGATCCTATATCCTATGTCGTTGCTGGAAAACCAATGGGTTATGCAGTTGATATCTGTAACACTTTTGCAAACGAACTCAAAAAGGATCTTAAATTACCCAACTTAAAAGTCGAGTACAAGGCGGTTACATCTTCGACGCGTATTCCTGAAATGCTCGCAGGCAATATCGATATGGAATGTGGTACCACCACAAATTCGGTACAACGCCAACAACAAGTCAGTTTTTCTACTAATTATTATGTGACTGAAGTACGCATGGCAGTTAAGGCCAACTCAACCATTAAAACCATTGCCGACTTAAATGGTAAGGCTGTGGTCACCACCCAAGGTACGACGTCTGACAAGTACATCAAAATGGGTGAAAAAGGTCAAAATATCAATGCAAACAATGTCTATGGTAAAGATCACTCAGACTCATTTGCAATGATGGCTTCAGGTCGTGCTGCTGCATTTGTCATGGATGACAATATTCTTGCAGGCTTGATGGCCAAATCATCTACGCCGAAAGACTTCAAAATCGTTGGCCCTGTACTTTCAGCTGAACCATACGGCATCATGCTGCCTAAAGGTGATGCTGCCTACAAAGCCATTGCAGACCGTGTTGTGACCAATATGTGGAAAAATGGTCAGATGGCGGGTTTGTATAAAAAATGGTTCCAATCACCTATTGCGCCTAAAAACATCAACCTCAACATGCCAATGAGTGCTTCATATTTGAAATTAAAAGCAGCTCCAAATGACAAAGGCATCAACTAAGTAAATTAAAATTCACTCTTTACTGATCTATTGCTTGTATAAGGCTTAAAAAACCAAGCCTTAGGTCAGTGAATAATAATTATCAAAATTTACAAGGAGCGCACATGTCTGTTGGCTCATTGAATTGGACTGCATATTGTTTACCCTCAAATGAATATGGTTTAGATAAAGCGGGATGGGCCGAATCTGTCTGTCAAATGATCGGTGGTGATAGTTATTCCGCAGTTGCGGAAGCACCGACTTGGTTGCAAATGCTCGGTTCAGGTGTATGGACCATGCTTTGGACCTCATTGGCGGCTTTTTTTGTTGCCTTTCTGCTAGGTTCATTGGTCGGTATTTTACGCACAGTACCAAACAAATTTATCTCCTTTAGTGCAACCTGTTACGTTGAGTTATTCCGTAATATTCCTTTGATCGTTCAATTATTTTTCTGGGCCTTTGTGTTTCCAGAACTACTGCCCTTAAGTATGAGTACAGGCAGTGGTGAAATGGTTCATGGTGGGTTTTGGCAAAATATTCTGAATGACAATCCTGCTGTGGTTGGCGTTTTTGCGCTGGGTCTTTATACAGCAGCACGTATCGCAGAACAGATTCGTGCTGGTATTGAGACCGTCTCCCGTGGTCAAAAAAATGCCGCTTTTGCGATTGGTCTCACCCTCAGTCAAAACTATCGTTATGTCATTCTTCCTGTTGCCTACCGTATAGTCTGGCCAACACTGACTTCCGAAGCCATGAATGTCTTTAAAAACTCAGCCGTACTCTATGCCCTGAGCGTTTTAAACTTTTTTGCATATACCAAAACTATGCGTGAAGAAACTTCACAAGATATTATTATTTTAGTGCTCTCCACTCCCGTGTACCTGATCATAACCTACTGTATTAAATACCTTATGGCACGGATTGAAAAACGGATGTCCGTACCCGGACTCGGCTCAGGAGGGAAATAGCATGGATCTTTCTGTATTACAAAGCCCTGAAGTCGTTGGTGCATTGTTTGATGGCTTTAAATTTACCGTGACCGTAACCGTACTCTCGATCATGGGCGGTATATTGATTGGCACACCATTGGCCATGATGCGACTGTCATCAAATCCCGTTGCAAGTGGATTTGCCAAGTTTTATGTCGACTTTTTCCGTGGCGTACCGCTGATTCAAGTCATTTTTATCTTCTATTTCTTATTGCCTAAGTTCTTCGATTTCCAATCTGATACTTACTATGGGCCGCTTTTTTCAAGCATCGTCACTTTTGCTATTTTTGAAGCCGCTTTTTTTTCTGAAATAGTACGATCGGGGATCCAATCTGTTTCAAAAGGCCAAGTCAATGCAGGCTATGCTTTGGGTTTCACCTATGGTCAGACCATGTCCAATGTGGTTTTACCACAAGCCTTTCGCAACATGTTGCCCATCTTACTCACCCAATCGATCGTGTTATTCCAAGATGTGTCACTGGTCTATGTCATCAGCGCACCTGACTTCCTTGGCAATGCCAACACTCTTGCCAATACCTATGGTTCAGAAACAAAAGCTACATTTTATCTAGCAGTAGCAGTGGTTTATTTCTGTATATCCTTTGCGCTATCACGCCTAGTGAAACGCTTAAACCAAAAAATTGCCATCATTCGTTAACAGGAGAATCAATATGCCGATGATCGAAATAAATCATATCTCAAAATGGTATGGAGATTTTCAGGTTTTAACGGACTGCACTACATCCATAGATAAGGGCGAAGTCGTCGTGGTCTGTGGACCCTCTGGTTCTGGCAAGTCCACGCTGATCAAAACCGTCAATGCTTTAGAAGCTTTCCAAGAAGGTAACATCGTCGTCAATGGCACCGCACTCAAAGACAGTAAAACAGACTTAGCCAAGTTTCGATCTCGTGTCGGTATGGTGTTTCAACACTTTGAACTGTTTCCACATATGACCGTACTTGAAAACCTGACCATTGGACAAAGCAAAGTATTAAAACGCTCCAATGCTGAGGCCAAAAAGAAAGCGCTACAATTTTTAGATCGGGTTGGTCTTGCTTCACACAAAGATAAATTTCCTGGTCAACTGTCTGGTGGACAACAACAACGTGTGGCGATTGCACGAGGTTTATGCATGGATCCCGTGTGTATGTTGTTTGATGAACCCACATCAGCACTCGATCCAGAAATGGTTGGTGAAGTTTTAGAAGTCATGAGTCAACTGGCGAAAGAAGGCATGACCATGATGTGTGTTACTCATGAAATGGGATTCGCACGTAAAGTCTCTAATCGGGTCATTTTCATGGATCAGGGGAGAATTTTAGAAGATTGCTCTACGCATGACTTCTTTGATAACTTGGATGAGCGACACGAACGGACCAAATTGTTTTTAGATAAAATTTCAATGATGCACTAAATGACAACTCATCCACAGTTTATTCTGTGGATGAGGATTGCTCTAGCTCACAGCTTAAGCCCTCTAATGATTTCAAATTTTTAGTCAGGCTGTTAACTTTTCCACCTATCAGAAAGTTATCTGTACAAAACTTAAAATCCAGATAAACGGTTATCAATCACCATACTACCCATTGATTTTAAATGCTTTATTTACTATACATTTGTAAGAACAATTACAGCAATGAATAGATAACTTCAGTATTTGACCATTCAAATAACCCTCTCTAAGATTATTTTTTCAAAAATAATCTTAATGGTTGTGTTGTCTTGTTGAACTCTAAATCTACTCTATACGGTCTCGGTCAATCCCTATTCCAATTAAAATATCTAAAATTTTTGGGCGGACTCTACTTCAGCAGCCACTTTCTTATTGCCTGTACCACCACACCTACTGAAAAAAAACCTTTGAATAGTCCTCAAGTCTTAATTCAAACACCCTCCCCTGCACATTTACATCGATCAAAACACTTATCCTACGGCCTTCAAAAAACATTTTCTGTTCCAGCAAAAACTGCAGATCGACTCTCCCCCCTCATTATCCAGAGTGCTGATCAACATGGGATCTCTCCTTTATTGCTCGCTGCTGTCATCAAACAAGAATCAAGTTATCGTAGTCATGTGGTTTCATCTGCAGGTGCTGTTGGTCTTACCCAAGTCATGCCACAGTATTGGAGGAATAAATGCTCAGGCAATCTCTATAATGAAAGCATTAATATTAAATGTGGCACATTGATACTCTCTTCTTATAACAAAATGGCTGGTGATTGGTCTAAGGCCTTGGCCTATTACAATGTTGGGCCTTATGGCTACCGATCAAATATTCGTATGCGCCAACAAGGGATGAAATATGCCAAATCCGTGCAGCAGCATCACCAATCCCTCATCAATACATTGAATATCAACTCACTACAGAGCCCCCAAGTCAGTCCTGTAAAGTTTGTGCCCGCTCCAGCTATCAGATGAGCCTAAGCATTTTCTCTTTTAAATTTTATTTTCTCTTTAAAATAAATTTTATGCAAAAAAAAATCCCCCGATCGGATAGATCGAGGGATTTTTAGAAATAATGAGCTGGCGATGACTTACTCTCACATGGGTAACCCCACACTACCATCAGCGCAAAGAGGTTTCACTTCTGAGTTCGGGAAGGGATCAGG
>NZ_SLVJ01000034.1 GCF_004345325.1 Acinetobacter calcoaceticus | reverse complement strand
ACAGGACTGCTTAAAAAGCCTATCAGAAAGGTCGAGGAAAAGGCAATTACAGCAACTAACAGACAAAATTTACTACATAATTCAACTGGTTGGATTCGTGGGTGAAAAGCGATCAATTTAAGTTGGCGCGTATGCCCTAAGTTACTAACAACAAAATTTGTTTTTTTAGGATGATAAAAATTATGATCATCAGTACCAATTGAAATATTTATTATTTGATTTGATCTGTAAATCATGAAACAGTTTAAGCTTAGCACACATCAGTATCATCAGGCTTTGATACGGTTAATTTCTTCCAAGAACAACACACAAGTTGCAGATTTATAAAAATGATATTGTTCATTGGCCTGAATTGCTAAATCCAACACTACAAAAATAAATATACTCCAGCAGAAATGATATAGGTGTCGTAAATACCAAATATAATACCATCAATGCATAAGTATATAGATATAAAGAATTTTAAAAATAAAATTCAACAGTAGGTTTTTGGAGGTATCGGAAAAAATATCATGCACAGCATCATTAATTTAATTGTACGCATATTATTAGCTCCTTCAGCAGGCGCTATTCCTGAGCGTCCACCGATCCCTATAGCGTTTTTTTCTATAAGTTTTTCAGTAGATTCTCTTTCGTTCTCTTGAAGTATTTTTTCTTGGTGTAAACAATAAACGCATGCACGCTTATTGTACTTCTAATATTTGAATTGCATTTTTTAGCTTAAAACCACCTCCATCTTCTTCAGGAAAAGCTTCAGTTAATGTTATTTGGAATAAATTACGAGAAACTTTGATTATCTTTATAGATTGTATTGAAACATCAGTTGGACATGTCATACGAACCCCACCTGATGCACATAAATTTAAAGTGCTTTTACTCATAATTTTTTTGTCATTTATAGAAATAGACAGCAGTGGATAATCCATAAGACCTAAAAAACCTTGAATATTTGAATTATAGAAACCGCTTTCAAAAACCAATTGTATAGCTCCACATTGACGGACAAATTTTTTGCTTCCTAAACGTGTAATATTCCCATACGAATCTTCTTTACTGCTCAACAATAAAGACATTACATCAACTTTTTGTTTGCTGAAACCGATTAATGGCGATGTGAGTGAGTCAGCATCAAAATAGAAGCTCGATGATTTAGCATCACAAAAATATTGAACGATCCCATCATCAATATATTGTATTGCTTCATCTGTAGCATTCACCTTATTTGTTGTCAAAAAAAATATCATGCACAGCATCATTAATTTAATTGTACGCATATTATTAGCTCCTTCAGCAGGCGCTATTCCTGAGCGTCCGCCGATCCCTATAGCGTTTTCGGCGGTTGCCATTTATATAGCAGAAACTCATCAATATCGAGCAGAAATTTAACGAGTGCTTGACCGTCGCTTTTGGACTTCTGCCCTCTCAAGTTCTAAGCAAAACTTTATTTTTTTATCATCTAATGCTTATCAACGTTCGTATTATCAACATCGTTATGATCTCAAAATAGTAATGTGAGTGCTAATAACTCAGAAAATTAATGAAAATAATATCAGTAAATACTCAAACTGAAAGGTACTTTCGATTATACCTCTACAGCTAAAATATTCTCTAGGGCTTGATAAAAAGCAATCATATGAACTAAGCATCCATTTTGATTGAGTTTAAACTCATGATCCTACCCTGTTTAATTTTCACTAAGTCTTAGCGCTAAAATGGATCTTCATTCAAAAACGCACAAACATTTCGATCTATTTATTATTTATATTTCAAAAGCTTAATTTATAGAATTCTGCCAAGTCAGTCATGAAATAAAATTGACAAATCACGGAAAATCATCAAGGATAAATTAATTTACAACCCATAAGGATAATGTCATGAGCAATAGCGATTCTGTCTATAAAAAAGATATATTAGGCGCAGACTATGAGCAAATGACCCTGCATTTCCCTGATGACTATGAAGGCCAAGTACTTGCCACGCTGGTTCGTAAAAAAGCAGCACACGTGAGCTCAAAGGCAGTGCTCTATATACACGGATTTATTGATTATTTTTTTCAAACCGAAATGGCCGAACAGTTTAATCAACATGGCTATGATTTCTACGCCCTCGACCTACGAAAATATGGTCGCTCACACCGCAGTCATCAAAAATATTACAACGTGCATGATCTCAAAGAATATGATGCAGAAATAAGCAAGGCCCTCGAGATCATCGGGCAAGAAGGTCACGATCAAGTCGTGCTGGCGGGGCATTCAACCGGTGGGTTGATCAGCACCCTCTATGCTGCCCATCACTCGCAGCATCCATTGCTCAAGGCACTATGGTGTAACAGTCCATTTTATGACTTCAATATGAATGGCTTAAAGAAAAAATATGCCCTACCGCGTATCAGTCGTTTGGGTAAAATCTTCCCCAACCTCAAGTTTCCAAGTGAGTTAAATAAATTTTATGTGCCGAGTTTGCATCAGAACTTTCATGGTGAATGGCAGTTTAATTTAGATTGGAAACCTTCTAGCTACCCTTTGGTTTATCTGAGTTTTATCCACGCCATTCATACCGCACAAAAACACATTCATGCTGGTGCAACATTGAGTATTCCCGCATTGATTATGCATTCATCTCGCACCACGTATCCACGCAAATGGAGTTTGGATGCGCAGTCCAGTGATGTGATTTTATCTGTTGATGATATAGAGAAATATGCCCATGCTTTACACGGCGATATCTCGGTAAAAAGTATCAAAAATGGCTTACATGATTTGGTCTTGTCCGCTGCACCGGTACGCCATCAGGTCTATCAGCAATTATTTGCTTGGTTACAACTCAAGCTGGGTTAGTCAACCGACTCAGACACTTAACTCACTGCCCATCTTTATATTTGACTAAAATCTGATGGGCAGGATGGCCTGAAGGTGTCAGTTCAATCAAACGCTCTACGGCATCAATCGCTTCTGGGCAATAGGCCAAATGTTTGAGTAATACATCGATTTCATTGGATCTAAAGATTGCTTCGCTTAAGCGTGACTCCAAACAATCACGCCATGTGCATAAAAATGGACTTTCGGTTTTCGCCAAGAAAATTCCACGACACAATTTCAGTGCATGCTCGATATAGCCTGCATCTAAGGCTTGTTCGGCTTGTAAAAAGTCAGCTTCGAGTGTGGCCAAAAGTCGATATGGACGCGAACCCAATAAGCCACCGAGGATATCGCGCAGTTGGGACATTTCAGCTTTTAAGGTTCCCATACTGACTTTACGTTCGCCATATAAGGCCTGATGCAAATTTTCAAGATTCATGCCCTGTGGGCACAGTGCCAAAATGGTCAGGATTTCAATTTGTCGTGGGGTCAGCACCAGAACTTTGCCATTAAACAATACTTGCGGCACGGTAAAGGCACGTATAAACAGGTGTTGTTTTTGGCACTCCACCAAAGCAGACTGAATAATCGAAGCACAACGTTCTGCAGCCAACAAGCCTAAACTGTTGTGGTGATTCCATGTGGTAGACAGATCAATCACCCCAAGGATCTGTTTAGAATAGGGATCTATAATCGGTGCGGCATAACACACCCAATCATGGATCGACGACATATAATGTTCGTTGGAAAATACACAACTCGATTGTTGGGTTTTCAGTGATAAGGCCAAGGCATTGGTTCCGACTAAGTCTTCACGCCACTGCCCACCTTGTACAAAATGCACCCGTTCCGCAGCTTGGCGCATCTGTCCACTGGCCGCAGACCATACAATGGTACTGCCCACATCACCAACAGCCACCACCATCGAAGATTGTTGCGCAATATGTTTGAGCTCTTCGGAACAATGCGCTAGGGCGACTTTTAGAACATTTGGACTCTGTTGATTAGGTTGAGTTTGGATAATTAACGGTGCTGCTTCGAGTTCTTGTGGGATGTCAGCAAGCTTTGAGCGCTGCCAAGAGCTGAGTATACTTTGGCTCAGTTGATCTGCATGTTGCAAAGACATGCTACTGCTTTGGCGAAGCAAATCGATATCATGACGCTTCTGCAATAACTCATGTTGACTCAACATTTTTCATATCCTTATGTCTTTGCTGGAGTATTTCATCGCGTTTCAAAAGGTTTAACTAATTTTTTTCACAAGGTCAATCACTTTTACACCCAAGCATCTCAGCCATGCTTTCATCATCTCATCATGCCCTTATCCAATTAAAATTTGTTGCAAAAAAAACTGGGGCGCAAAATAAACAAGATATAAAAAATATGCCATGCTGAATGCCTACCTTTTTCCAACCTTCGCACTTATATGCTCAAAACACAAGGCAAACATGAGCGACTGCTCAATTGCAAGATACTCTTTCTTCGGTGAAAAAATAAGTAAAAGGATATTCTTATGCGTTACGTTGAACCAAATCAAGCCGGCTCTAAAGTCCAATTTAAAGCGCAATATGACAACTTTATTGGTGGTCAATGGGTTGCACCAGTCAAAGGTGAATACTTTGACAATATCTCTCCTGTAGACGGTAAAGTCTTTACCAAAGTTCCGCGTTCAAGTGCTGAAGATATCGAGCTTGCACTCGATGCTGCCCACAAAGCCAAAGCTGAATGGAATAAATCTTCTCCGACCACCCGCTCAAATATGCTGCTTAAAATTGCAGATCGCCTTGAGGCCAATCTAGAGTTATTGGCTGTGGCAGAGACTTGGGACAACGGTAAACCGATCCGTGAAACTTTGGCTGCGGATATTCCATTGGCAATCGATCATTTCCGTTATTTTGCTGGTTGTATCCGCGCACAAGAAGGCGGTATTTCTGAGATTGATGAAGATACCATTGCCTACCATTTCCATGAGCCTTTGGGTGTGGTGGGTCAGATCATTCCTTGGAACTTCCCGATCTTGATGGCAGTGTGGAAATTGGCTCCAGCCTTGGCAGCAGGTAACTGCATCGTGCTTAAACCGGCTGAACAAACCCCTGCAAGTATCTTGGTGTTGGTTGAACTGATTCAAGATTTAATCCCTGCTGGTGTTTTAAATATCGTTAATGGTTATGGTGTAGAAGTGGGTCGTCCACTGGCCACCAATCCACGTATTGCAAAAATCGCCTTTACTGGTTCGACTCAAGTCGGCCAAATGATCATGCAATATGCCACTGAAAATATTATTCCAGTGACCCTAGAGCTCGGCGGTAAATCACCAAACATCTTCTTTGAAGACGTGATGGATCAAGACGATGACTATCTAGACAAAGCGCTAGAAGGTTTTGCAATGTTTGCGCTGAACCAAGGTGAAGTGTGTACTTGCCCTTCACGCGCACTGGTTCATGAAAGCATTGCAGATAAATTCTTAGCCAAAGCCATTGAGCGAGTAAAACGCATCAAAACTGGCCATCCACTCGATACGGATACCATGATCGGTGCACAAGCCTCGCAAGAACAACAAGATAAAATCTTGGGTTGTATCGCGACTGGCCGTGCCGAAGGTGCTGAATTGCTTACTGGTGGTGGCGATCGTAAAGAAGTGGGTGAAGGTTTCTATATCGAACCGACCATTTTCAAAGGCACCAATGAGATGAAAATTTTCCAAGACGAAATTTTCGGACCAGTTTTGTCAGTAACGACATTTAAAGACTATGACGAAGCGATCAAAATTGCCAATGACACCATGTATGGTCTAGGTGCTGGGGTTTGGTCACGTTCAACGCACACGGCGTATCGTGCCGGTCGTGCCATTGAAGCGGGTCGTGTATGGACCAACTGCTATCACATCTACCCTGCACATGCGGCATTCGGTGGCTATAAAAAATCAGGTATCGGTCGTGAAAACCACAAAATGATGCTTGAGCATTATCAACAAACTAAAAACTTGTTGGTGAGCTACTCAACCAAAGCAATGGGCTTCTTCTAAGACCCTGAACTTGGCAAGATAAGATTGAGGGGACTCCCTATTCCCTCTAACTGCATGCCAGCAAAATAAATGCACAAAGCGCACTTCGGTGCGCTTTGTGGTATTTGAGGTATTCGTTTTCTGGGCTGGTTTCGCAATGCGTGTGTACAGATCGCGCCAGGTCAGGATTGAGCTATAGTTTAACTTTGCTTAGGCTATTTTGAGTTAAGCTATTTCATCTAAGCCTATTTCAATTCAGGCTGCTTATCTTAAGCACCTAATCTAAGATGCGTTAGCTTGGTTTAATTTGCTTAGGCTATTTTATCTAAGGTCATTTGCATGAAATGTAAATCATCCATCCCCCAGAACAGCTCCTCAGCAATAAAGAAGGTCGGTGCGCCAAAGACACCACGCGCCACTGCTTGCTCAGTGATCAGTTTTAATTGTGCTTTTACCTGTTCATCCGCTAGATAATCCTGCACTTGCTCCGCAGTCAAACCCACCGTTGCTAAAATATTCAGCAACACTTGAGGATCATTCACCGCTTGATGCTCACGATACAGCGCATCAAACAGCACATTGGCCACTTGGATAAAATGCGCAGGTTGATATAACTGAATCGCGGTCAAGATCCGCATCATCGTTAGCGTATTGATCGGAAAGTCAGGATGAACCTGCATCGGTATTTCTAGCAATGCCGACCAGCTTTTTAATTTACTACGGGTATAACGTCCCTTCGCCGGTATACTAATCGGACTGCTATTGCCAGTGGCCTTAAACACCCCACCCAATAACATCGGCTTCCAGACGATCTCAGCCTGATACTTTTGGGCAATCCGTTGTATTTGGTGAAATCCCAAAAAGCTGTAGGGACTTCCAAGGTCAAAATAATATTCGATTTGAATCGGCTGCATCATTCCCTCACTTGTGATTTATACATCCATTTGAAATAAAACCCGATTGAGACTCAGTTTCGGGAACTTACCATGTTTCCATCCAAGGGCGCAGATCCAATTCATGGGTCCATGCATCACGCGGTTGGTGCGCGATATGCCAATAATTTTCAGCAATATGCACAGGATTGAGAATGCCCTCTTGCGACTTAAGCGCATATTTTTCAGGAAAACTATCTCGAATAAAGGCCGTATCAATGGCCCCATCGACCACCACATGCGCAACATGGATATTCATCGGTCCAAGTTCTCTGGCCATACTTTGCGCCAAGGCGCGTAAAGCATGTTTTGCACCTGCAAAAGCGGCAAAATGTGATGAACCGCGTAAACCTGCTGTAGCACCGGTAAAGATGATACTGCCCCGTTGACGTGTTGCCATTCGTTTGGCAACTTCACGTCCGACCAAGAAGGCACTAAAGCAGGCCATTTCCCAAATCTTAAAATATTTACGTGCGGTTTCTTCTAATATGCTGCAAGGCACATTGGCACCGATGTTAAACACCATCACCTCAATCGGCCCTATGCTGGATTCGATCTGTTCAATCAAGGCGATGACCTGTTCTTCTTGACGCGCATCTGAGGCAAAGCCATAGGCAATCCCCCCTTGCTGTTGAATTTGCTCCACCAAGGGTTGTAATTTATCTGCATTACGCCGTGTCATACAGGTCATGTAGCCCCCTTGAGCAAAGCGTTGTGCAATCGCTGCACCTGTAGAATCGCCAGCACCAATAACCAATGCCACTTTTGCCGGACTCGGTGTCGTCGTCATACTCATTCCCTAGTCTAGATTTAACCCCTATCCATACCATAAGCTCGAATTGAAAGTCGATTAAAATGCAAATTATTTAAATCACTCGAGCGCTGCAATTTAATTCAATTCTGTAACAAGGCATCTAAACTCAATTCACGACATGCTTAAACTACGGTAAAGTGGCTATTAAATTCAATGCGAATGACAGACCCATGCAATTTATCCCTGCTGCTTTACCCAAAACCATTTATGCCATTCAACATTTAGCTTTTGAAGATCTGGGCAGTTTTGAAGATCTGTTGTATGAACTTGGATTTCGGGTACGTTATTTTGAGGCCGGTGTCGATGATCTCAAACCTGCGTTAAACTACCATGGCCTCACAGTTATATTAGGTGGCCCGATTGGTGTTTATGAGACTGAGGATTATCCATTTCTAAGCACTGAAGTTGAGTTACTCACCCAGCGCCTTGCTGAAAACAAACCGACCTTGGGGATTTGTTTGGGTGCGCAATTGATTGCAACGGCCTTGGGTGCAAAAGTTTATGCGGGTGAACATAAAGAAATCGGTTGGAGTCAACTGCAATTGAGCAATATTGACGATAATATATTGAGCCCTTTAGCCGCGACTGAGGTATTACATTGGCATGGCGATACTTTTGATCTGCCTGAACACGCACAGTTACTCGCAAGTTCAGCACTATATCCCAACCAAGCCTTTTCGATTGGCAATAATATATTGGCCTTGCAGTTTCATTTAGAAGTCGATGCACCGAGTTTAGAAAAATGGCTCATTGGACATACTGCTGAATTACGCCATGCTCAGATCAATATCCCGCAATTACGCCTAGAAAACCAACGCTATGCCCCAGCTTTAGAAAGCCAAGCGCGAGAGATCTTTCAACATTATCTCGTTGGTTTAAGCTTTGAGTCTGCTCCTGAACATTAATTTTATCCAAATATTAGAGCTTCAATTCAGAAGGTGGTTGTAGCTCATTTTTTGGGCTCAAGGTAGACTTTGCCTATATCAACTTCCTTCTTTATATCTCTACCACCACTTGAAGGGTAGAAAGGAAAATTAGCATAATTTAATGACTTCAACTCATACCCATCTACATTAAAATTTATTTCTCTTGGGACTGCTCTATAAGCTGGCTCTGATATAGACTTTGCTTTATATGCTTCGACGTAAAAAAAAACACTTTTATCCGTAACCGCCACATTAGATCCATCCTTATTCAATAAGGTAAATATCCATCCTTTTTCTAAAATAGGTTGCTTCGTGGCCCCATCGAATAACTGTCCTTTTACCGCTGGAGTAAGGTAAACTCGTTGAGAAGCACAAGAGATGGACAATAGTGCTAACATAATTACTATGACGTTTTTCATTATTTAAGACCACCAATCTAGATCAGCGAACGAACTTCATATTCATGAGCAATAATACTTTTATAAAAATCTTGAGTTATATTTTTATCTGCGTATTTCATTAAATCAATCTCTCTTATGGTGGGGTAACTTGTATCCTTAATCGGCTTTTGTAAAATAGTAAAGGGGGCAAAATTGTGAGCGTTATGAATAAATTATTTCCAATTCTATTAATTGTGTTGTCATCTAAATTATATGCCAATTCTCCTACAGATTTTTTATATAAAAATGTGCTTAATGTTGAGTGTAAAGAAGGCAGTCCTTTGCAGGATGATTTAATGTATTGCTTGTCAAGATATTATTTAGAATCAGATGCTGAGTTAAATAAAACTTATAACAATAAAATTAATAGTTTAAGCCACACCAAGATTAAAAAGCTAAGGGAAAGTCAACGCTCTTGGCTTAAAAATAAAAATATTGATTGTAGTGATGCTTATGAGGCAGAAAAAGATGGTAGAGAAGCCCCTATTAATTACCTCTTCTGTCACGCGGAAGCTAATGACAAACGTGTACTTTTCTTAGAACACTATAAATAACTTGGATTTCAGGGGGTATTACCATCTTTTTTATCTTTAGTTTTTTTGATCCTATCTCGACAAGAAAATAAAGAAAGGTTTTAAAAGCTATGTTGTACAATATTTGAGCAACCATTTTATACCCCCTTAATAATTACCGCGAATTCTTCATTATTCACGGCATGATGAAAAAACTCGCGCTGAAATGAGGCAAATAAAAAAGCCCTATTTTAAAATTAAAATAGGGCTTCAATCATAGCAGTAAGTTTACTGCTATATATTGGTATTGGCTGCGCTCAGCTTACTTAGCTGCAGGTACAGATGCTTCAGTGGTGATATTCACTGTGATTTTATCGCCTACATTTGGCACATAGTTACCGATGCCAAAGGCAGAACGATCAAAAGTAGTCGTTGCATTAAAGCCGATGGTTTCCAATTTATTCATTGGATGCGGACCTTGTTTATTTAATACTGCATCAAGAACCACAGGTTTAGTCACGCCTTTAATGGTGAGGTTACCGGTGATTTTAAAATTCTTTTTGTCTTTGGTTTCGACTTTAGTACTGTTAAAAGTAATGGTTGGGTAAGTCGCAGCATCAAACCATGCTTTTTCTTGGAACTCTTGGTCCAATTTTGCAACGTTGGTATTCACACTGCTCACTGGAATCGTTACTTGTACAGAAGAACTTGCAGGTTTTTCCATATCAACATTAATCACACCTTGGATATCGGTGAAGTTCGCTGATGGGGTTGAAAAACCCATATGGTTCCAAGTGAAAACTGTTGCAGTATGGGTTGGGTCCATTTTATAGGCAACTGGTTTTGCCATGCTGAGTGTAGTTGCCGTTACAAGTGCTAAACCTAATGATAATGCTTTAAAATTCATGTTTTTAATCTCGCTTAAGAATGTGTACCATTTTATAGATTAAGTCCTTAAATGCATCTTGATCTATAAAACGATCTGTTTCAAATATGCAACGTGTCTACGCCACCAAAATACCATCACCATATAAATTATCTACGGTAATCATGCAGCCAATGCTTCAATTTAAAATCAAAGCCCAACTTAAAAGTACAGCTTAAAAATGCAACTTAAATTAAGAATAAATATAACCTCCTTGCAATTGATGCAATCCGCACCTTGTCATTTGAACTGGTAAATCTTTTTAATAATATTGGGTTCAATCAGCGTTGCTGTCATCGATTTTAAAGCATACGGCTGTTGCACTAGCGCTGGAAATAATCGGATTCCATCACCTAGACAAACAGGCATTTCATAAATTTCTAATCGATCTAATAAGCGCAACTCAATAAATGCATTTTGTAATTGAGTCCCACCGACTACCCAAGCACGGCCATCATCACGTTGCTTGAGTTGCTCAGCCAATGCCACTACGCCTTGGGTCCACACTTGAATTGATGGATGAACGATCGCCAAACAGGGATCTGAACTGACGATATAAGCCAGTTGATCTGGATAGGGCCACGCTCCACCAAAGCCACAAATGACTTCATAGGTTTTACGCCCCATGATCACCACATCGATCCCTTGTATAAACTGCGCATAACCACAGTCAATATGTTGGTATGGACTTAGAAAATCAACACTGCCATTCTGCGTGGCAATATATCCATCGGCGCTACTGGCAATATAACCCACAATTTCCATTTCATTTTTCCTGTTAATCGTCTGGCATGTCACTGTACATATTCAGCATTTTATCCTTAGTCTTCCCCATCCTATAGCGCTATGCGCATCTGCAAATTTACTGTATATATCATTCAATTAATTTACTTAACACGACATTATGCTCAAGTTAATCGCAGAAGATTTCATCCAAGTCGATGCCATCGCCTTGGTTTTACCGCTCTACCAAGAATTGGTCGAGAAAACCAAGTTGGAAACAGGTTGCCTCGGCTACGAACTGTTTCATGATCTACGTGATCCGGGCCATTTTGTCTTTATTGAAGAATGGGAAAGTCGTGAAGCACTAGATCTCCATGTACAGTCCGAACATTTTCAACGCCTTGTGCCGTTAATTGATGGCTATATACGACAAGAAGCAAAATTCACACATATGCAAAGCTTTACTGAACTGCTTTAACCGCCCCCCTCATCCTATGTGTAAATCTGTCAAAAACCATGCACTTGGAAGCTCACTCATTCGACATCTAGACGCCTAAGTATCTAAGCACTGGAATGCTTAGGCACGTAGTTGCTTAGGCTATTTTCGCACTGGCAATATCTTCACCATTAATCCCGCAGTGTCCTTCAAGGCCAGTTGCAATTGGTAGCCATTTTTTGCCAATAGACTTTCACTCAGCGCCAAACCCAGGCCATAGCCATGACTTTGCGCTGATTTGCGCCAGAAACGTTGTTTAGCAAGACCGAGGTCCTGCGCCTGCATGCCCACACCAAAGTCCTCGATGATCAATTCAGCCTGCTGTTGCCAGACTTGGATCGGTTTTTGACTCTGTGCATGCTTTAAACTGTTTTCGATAATATTCAACAACACCATCTGCAATGTATGTTCTGGGAGTTGTAGGCTGCTCAAGCTGTCCCAATTGACCACAAGCATTTGATCAATCTGAGGATAAAGTGGCTTAAGTTGCGCAATGACCTGCTCGATCACCACACTGATCTGAGCCAAAGGCAACTGAGCATGATCTGCTGTGGCATCCAATTGGTGATCAGTTTTGCTGAGCAATAATAATTGTTCGAGTAATTGTTGATAACGGTGAATACTGCGTTCAGCTTCATCTAAACAAGCCATGACAGCTTGCGGTATAGCGCCCGTTGCTGCATCAAGACTTTGTTGCGCCATCATTTGGCTGAGTTGAACATTAAGCTTAATCGCGGTCAAAGGACTACGCAATTCATGCGCAGCAAAGGCACTAAAGTTTTTTTCATTTTCAAGACTACGCTGCAAGCGTAAAACCAAATCGGCAATATGTTCGATAAATGACTGTAGTTCCAATGGAATCTGACTGTGATCCAATTGGTGAATATAATCAAGCTCACGCTCAGGTTGATCCTTATGCAGTTTTAACAACTGTGTGGTTTGTTCAATCGGGGTAAATTCTTTTTTAATCACCCACCACACCAATGCCACACAGAACAGCAAGGTTAATAACAGTGGCAGTAAGATCGACTTTAAAATTTCAGCCAATAATTCATTGCGCAGTTGCATTTTCTCAGCAGTCACCACCTGTAGCGGTTCCCGTTTAAGGGTATAACTGCGCCAAACAATGCCATTGTCAGTCCATGTACTAAAGCCCTCGACGCGACTGGACAAGGCACTCGGTGCACCTTTGGTACGCGCCACAATGGTCGAACTCAGTACCAAGTCAGAACTGTAAAGGGACACTTCACAGGCAATTAAATTGTGCTGATTTAACTCAGATACCGCAGGTTGTACGGCATTGGACAATTGCGTTGCAGGAATCTGACTGAGTAAACGTCCGACCATGTGCGCCGAAGCAGATAAGCGCTCGTCAAGGGTCTGGGTCATTTTACGTTCTAGGCTAAAATACAACCATGCAAATGCCGCTGCCCAGATCAAGATGAACCCGACAGTAATACTCAGCACCAGACGCCATTTCAAACTATATTTGTGTGGGCTCACGGATTTTGCACTCATCGCGACTGAAGCAACCTTGCTTCAGATGCCGCGGGCGCATCTTCGGAAGATGCTGACTTATCGGTATTGGCCTCAACATTAAAAATATAGCCAACCCCGCGCACGGTTTGAATCCATGCCGCACCGATCTTCTGCCGTAGATGAAACACATGCACATTTAAGGCATTACTCTCAATATGCTCTTGATAACCATATAACTTATCGAACAGGATTTCGTTTCTCAGCACTTGATTGGGATGCAACATAAACACTTCTAATAAGGCATATTCACGGCGCGATAACTGCAGTTCTTGCTCGGCGACGGTAACTTTTTGGCTGGCTTTGTCCAATTGAATCTCATTGAACTCGATTTTATTGGATGCAAAACCACGCGCACGACGACCCAAGGCATGCACACGCGCAATCAATTCGGTTAATTCAAAGGGTTTGGTTAGATAATCATCTGCACCGCTGTTTAGGGCATCCACACATTGATTGGTTTGGTTTCTGGCCGTCAACACCAAAACCGGTACACTAATCCCTTGTTTACGCCAGCTGTCGAGTAATACCAGACCATCTTGATCTGGCAAGCCCAAATCCAGCAGACACAGATCAACCGCGGTATGGCGTACAAAATAATCGGCATCTTTGGCTGTGCTGACATGCTCAATGGAAAAATGCAGATGCTGTAAAGCAAATACGATGCTCTTGGCAATGTATGGATCATCTTCAACCAGTAAAATAAACATCAACACTCCTCCGATTTGAATATCTTACAAAGTAAAACAACAGTTAATGTTCTCTTAATCTAAATCTATGGATAATAGTGACAAATTAAATCTTAATATGGAACAATGAACTTGCGTTTATTACTCAGTCTAGGTTTTGCCTCGGTCATTACATTTTCAGCCGCCCAGACTTTTGCGAATCCTGAATTTCTACCGCCAGATCAAGCTTTTCAGTTTTCTGCTGAATCTCTCAGTCCGCAAACGGCACAATTGAAATGGAAGATTGCACCGCATTATTATCTGTATCATGACCAATTTAAAGTCACGGTCAGCCAACAAGCGTTGAAATTGGAGCTGCCTGCAGGTAAACCCAAAGATGACCCAACCTTTGGGGTCACTGATGTGCACTACAATCAGGTCTCGGCTAAGTTTCAGGTTAAACCCAATAGCCAATATCTGGTGGTGTGGCAAGGCTGCTCAGATGAAGGACTGTGTTATCCGCTACAACGCCGCAGCATCAAAACCGATGCTGAAGGTCTGTTGCCGCAATCAGCAACTGCCAATGGCGCAGGCAAACGCAGTATATTTGGCGCTACGACAACAAACACTTTAGCCAATAACACAAATAACGCAAATAATAGCGCCACCCCCAACGCAGCCAATGATCAAACCTTAACGACAGCCAAGACGCCGAATGGTGCTGTGCCAAACTCAGCTCAGCAGCCAACTTCGCAGCTCAACGCCAAGACACAAACTCAAGTCACTGCTGCCAGTGCTCCGAGTATTACACCCGATCATCAGGCCAATGCCACGACTCAAGCAACGACCATAGCCGCTACCACCGCAGCGGACAACGTGAGTGCGAGCAGTGCCACCGCACCCAACTCGCAACATGCACTCACCGAAGATGCACCCGTCACCACCCTTGGCACTGCGGTCAATGCAACTGAACCCAGTACAGATACCTCTAAAGCCAATTTACAACTCAATAATGACCAAGGCTTTTTCCAACTGTTATCACCTGATCGCCTATGGCTGAATTTAGTGATCTTTTTCTTACTCGGTGTACTGTTGGCATTCCTACCTTGCTCCTTGCCATTGATTCCGATTTTATCGGGCATCATCGTGCAACGTGCCAGTGGTTATAAAGCGGTTGCGGTCGCGTTGAGTTTTGTGATCAGCATGGCCTTGGTCTATAGCTTAATGGGCATCGTGGTGGCTGAAATCGGTTATAGCTTCCAACGTTGGTTCCAAAGCCCAATCATGATCGGCTTGTTTGCGGTGTTGTTTGTCCTCTTGGCATTGAACCTATTTGGTCTATATCAACTGTCCATGCCACAACGGTTTGTGCAAGTGCTGGATCGACTGCAAAACAAACAAAAAGGCGGCACCTTGATCGGCGCCATGATCATGGGTGCATTGTCCGCCTTAATTGTCGGTCCTTGTATGAGTGCTCCTTTGGCAGGCGCATTGTTATTTGTTTCGCAAAGCCATAATGCATTTTTAGGCGGTGTGTATTTGTTTATCCTCGGTTTGGGGATCGGCTTACCACTGTTTATCACTGCAGTCTTTGGTGCCAAATACCTGCCTAAACCGGGCCTATGGATGGATCGTATTAAAATCGGCTTTGGCTTTGTCATGCTGATGGTGGCGGTGTATTTTGTCCGTCCGATGATCCCGTCGATGCTGTATTCAATCTTGTTGGCGGTACTGTGTATTGCACTGGGCATTTACTTGATCTATATCCGCCGTAGTGTCAGCCATAAAATGGCACATATCAGTTTAATCCTGATGGCAGCACTGAGCATCTTCGCTGCAGTATGGAATATTCAGCATAGTTATCAAGCCTATACAGTTCAACACTCAGCCGATACTTTAGTGACATGGCAGAAAGTGCGTACTGCAGATGAACTAACTGCTGCATTAACTACGGCCAAACAATTGCAAAAGCCGATCTTAATCGATGTCTATGCCGACTGGTGTGTGGCCTGTCAACCTATTGAAAAAGAAGTCCTCCCGCGTGCTGATGTACAGCAAGCAATGGCTGGATATAGCTTGATCAAACTGGATCTGACCGAATACGAAGCTTCACAAGATCTGATCCTTAAAGATCGTGAAATCTTGGGACCACCGACCATGCTGTTTTTGGATGCCCAAGGTATTGAGCAACGCCCATTACGTTTGACTGGTACCTTCTCAGCCAAGCAGTTTATTCAACAATTAAATCAGGCAAATCCATAATATGATCAGTCCTCAAGCCCTACATTTGGGACCGATCATGCTACCGTGGAGCTTGCTGATCGCGATTCTGAGTTTAATCTTGGCGCTGTGGCTCACTGGCCGGGCCAGAGCCAAGTTCGGCATCAGCGATGCGACATGGAACATCTTTAAAGACTCGATCTGGAATGCGCTCTGGATCGGTATGATTGCAGCCCGCTTGGTCTTTGTGGCGCTGAATTATCCGATCTATCTGGAGCATCCTTGGGATATTTTTAAGATCCAAGATAAAGGTTTTCACTTCATCGGGGGAATGCTTGCTGCTGTCGCTTGGTTGATCTGGAAAAATCGCCAAGCGCATATTGCTATGCTGGCGATCTTCTTGAGCTTGTTACTGACCTTTTCAATGGGGAGTCGGGTATTACTCGATCGCAGTCTTGCAGCATATCAGCAGTTTCCGCAAGTTGAGTTGAGTGATCAACACGGGCGCACTATTTTACTGCCACAATATATCGGCAAAGCCACCGTGATCAACCTCTGGGCCAGTTGGTGTCCGCCGTGTCATCGTGAGATGCCCGTGCTGCAACAAGCGCAACAGGATTATCCAGATGTGCAATTTGTCATGATTAACCAAGGTGAAGATTTGAATAGCATTCAATCTTACTTGGAAAAAAATCAATTGGCATTTCAGCATCTGCTGCTCGACCCCGAAGGCAAGACTGCACAAGCCACCGGCATGTATGGCCTACCCAGCACTTTATTTTTCAATGCCCAAGGTCAATTGATCGAAACCCATATGGGTGAGATCAGCCAAGCTGTATTGAAACAGAAAATCGCAGCAATCAATGAAACCATGTATTGAGATGCAAAGCTTGGCCCCCGAATCAAAATCCAAGTCTAAGCCCATGTCTAAACACATGGCTAAACCAAAAGCCAAAACACAGTTTTCAACCGTATATAACAATGGATTCAACATCAGGATTCAACATTAGGACAAAATATTATGCTTAAAACCACCCTTCACCGCGCTCTACTCGCCACTTTGGGCCTGAGTCTCAGTGGCAGTATTTTCGCCAATGCGGATACAATCAAACAAAACCTACAACAACAGGGTTATAGCTTTGTTAAGCAAATTGATGCACCCGAAGGTTTAATCGGCTGGACCGGCCACAAGGATGAATATCCCTCTACGGTGTTTATTTCCAAAGATCAAAAATACTATATCGTCGGTGATTTATTTGATGCCAACAATAAAAACCTGACCGAGCAAGCCATCGAGACCCATGTTAAAGGTGCGGTACTTGAACAAATCTGGAAAAGCTTAGAGCAAGCGACATGGATACAAGATGGCCAAGCCAATGCCCCAAAAATCATTTATGTATTCAGTGATGTGAATTGCCCTTATTGTTATACTTTTTGGAAACAAGCACGTCCGTGGGTAGATTCAGGCAAAGTACAATTGCGTCATATCATGGTCGGTGTAATTCGTCCAAGTAGTAAGGCACAAGCCGCGACCATCTTAAATACCCCAGATCGTGCTGAGGTGTTTAAACAATATAATCTTGCTGGTGGAAAATCCAAAGTCAAAGAAATGGCGAACATACCGAAAGCCTTAGAAGCGCAACTGGATCATAATGCTGAGCTCATGGACAAATATGGGTTTTACGCCACCCCTGCTATCGTGTGGCAAAATGCCAAGGGTGAAATTGAAAGCCAGCAAGGCGCACCAAAAGACTTAAAGAAAATTTTTGATTAAGACTGAATAGCGAAAGTAGTGCCACATGGAAAGCGAGATTCAAAATTTTGCTTAGGCTATTTAAATATGAGCCCCTTAGGTTTTGAAATAATTGAAGGGTAATTTTAAATAACGTTGCCCATTGGCTTCTGCGACTGGAAACTGCCCTGCCTGCATATTGATTTGAATTGCAGGTAGAATCAGTTTAGGCATGGATAAAGTGGCATCACGACTTTCACGCATCTGGATAAACGCGAGTTTTGACACGCCATGATGAATATGGATATTCTGCATTTTCTGGGTATCTATATCGGTCTGAAAATGATATTCCGTTCTGGACTCAGGCAAATAGTCATGACATAAATACACCCGAGTTTCGGGGTCTAGTTGATAGAGTTTTTGCACTGAGTCATAGAGTTCTGCCGCACTGCCCTGAGGGAAATCACAGCGAGCCGTACCATAATCAGGCATGAACAATGTATCCCCCACAAAGACGGCATCTCCCACCACATAGCTTAAACATGCTGGTGTATGACCTGGCGTGGCAAGCGTATACGCCTGTAGTTGACCAATATAAAAATGCTCACCGTCTTGAAACAGATAATCAAAACTTTGTTGACTATTGAATTGCGCTGAATCCAAATGATAGATCTGCCCAAAGGTCCGTTGTACCCGTTTAATCTGATCGCTGATCGCAATCGAACCACCCAACTTTGATTTTAAATACTGTGCCGCAGTTAAATGATCAGCATGCACATGGGTTTCTAATATCCATTGCACGCTATATTGATGCTGCTGAATATAGGCAATGATGCGATCTGCTTGGGTGGTTTGAGTCGTGGCCGAAGCTGCATTATAATCCAAAACACTATCAATAATGGCACACTGCCGGGTCACTGGATCTGCCACGACATAACTGAAAGTATTGCTCTCTGAATCAAAAAATGCTTTGACTTCGGCGTGTTGCGACATATTACGATGCTCCAAAAATTTTGCCATATACCCAAACCCCAATACCCATTGCCACGATGAAATATAATCCTTCCCCATAACCGAGACCGATTAAGGTAAAACTGGGTGCAGGGCAAATACCTGAGATTCCCCAACCGATACCAAACAACACAGCACCGATGATTAATTTGCGATCTATCTGTTGCTTTGTGGGCAGTTCAATGCTTTGTTTAAACACGGTAATGGGCTTACGAATCGCCATTTGCATCGGGAAAATCACCACCATAATGGCACCCAACATGACAAAGGCCAAACTTGGGTCCCATTGACCGAAAAAGTCCAGAAACCCGATGACTTTTTCGGGATTGGATAAGCCCGAAAGCAGCAGACCTATGGAAAATAAACCACCAAACATGAATGCACAAATATTTTTAAATATAGTGTGTGTCATAACATTACCCCGATCATGTGACGGCTAACCCAAACGCTTACTGCACCCGCGACAATAAAGGTCAGGGTTGCAAGCATAGAGCGCTTCGACAAGCGACTGATTCCACAAATCCCATGTCCGCTGGTACAACCTGAGCCCAAACGTGTCCCAAATCCCACCAACAATCCTGAGATCACCAATACCACGGGGCTAGCAACCATCATCACGATCTTCGGTTGTTGATAAAGCCCGTAAAAAAATGGCGTAATCAATAAGCCAATCAGAAACCACAGTGCTGGTGTTTTAAAGAGCGTATTTCGATTAAGCACCTGACTGATCATGCCGCTAATGCCGGCGATCCGACCATTCACATATAAATAGCCCACTGTAGCAAGCCCAAGTATTAATCCACCGATCCACGCTGTGAACCATCCGATTAGATCAATGTTCATGCTGAAACCCCATTACATTATATTTTTTTATATTATATTATTTTTTATAATATTCAACTGATTTAATTGAAGCACTGTTATAATCCATCAGCAGTGATTATGATTGCCTGTCCACAAATGAGATTGACCTATGCCGAACTCGAAGCTGCCTTTAGATATTGAAACATTTGACTTTGCTGCATTTGATTTCGAGAAGGTCAATTATGTTGCTCAGCAGTTAAAAAATCTCTCCAATCCGGATCGACTAAAAATCCTCTGCGTACTCAAAGATGGTGAGCTTGCAGTGCAACAAATTGAGACGCTTACCGAGATCCTACAGCCGAGTTTATCGCAGCAGTTGACGGTATTACGTAAAGCAGAATTGGTCACTACACGGCGCGAAGGCAAACAGATTTTTTATTCGATTCGTGAACTGAAAACCTTAAAACTCATGCAAAGCCTATATCAATTGTATTGTCAGGAACAAACTTGAATGGCTTAAGCGAACGAGTTTGATCGAAGTTCAGCAATAGGATTTTAATATAGCGCGTTGAACATCTGGCATCGAATCATTCACATTGTTTAAATTTTTTTTGCTTAGCATTATTTGGGACTGATGATTTATTTTAGTCTTTATATATTTTAATCAATTTTTATTTTAAGCATACACTGCGAATTTTTAAGGGCAGAGGAAAACACTGTGGTTTACTTCAACAACACTAGGTTTGTAACCCATTGCATGTGCCTATAAACTTGTGGTCTATAGCGTCCTAAGTCGAATCGAGACCTTTTGGGTTGATTAGCGCCCTTCTCCCAAATTTGGCTAATCTTGCTCGCCTCAATCCCCATCACCCTTGAACACTAAGATAGCGATATTGAATGCGGAAGTTTTCCCTCAAATTGCAGTATTTTTCATTTATTTTAAAAATATTTCCCACGAATAGCGCATTGATTAAAAATATCGACCAAATATCCAGTTTAGACGCCATTTCATTGTGATTTTAAGGCTAATCACGGCTGTTTTTTTTCACTGCTGAGATGAGGGCATAAAAAAACGCCCTTACAGGCGTTTATGAATGAATTGAATATGAGCGCTATATTTATAAGCCGCGCCAATCAACTCGGGCATTGCGTTCAGTGGCATAGATGCGCTGCACATATTGCCCCAATGGCAAAGTTAAAAGGCTTTGTTTATATTCGTTAAATTCAGCAGATTGTTTAGTCTCAGGTTCTCGTTCCCACGGCGTATGCTCTAATTCGAGTAAGGGCGCCAACATGGCACAAACGGCGATATCCGCCAAGCCAAAACGATTGCCCACCAGATAGCGACCACCATTGTCGATTAAGCTTTGATTTAACGTCGCCACGATCTCATCGATGCGCTGCTTTGATAATGTGACCTTTTCTTCGTCCAGTTGATAACCTTTGCTGACGATCGATTTTAAAATCGGTTTAGAAAATTTCTCAAACTGACGTAAGTAGCCCTTCTCACCAATCATAATCTCTAAAGGTTCGTCACTCACTGAAAGTGAGTGTGCCAAGCCCCAGCGTCGCACATGTTTCCCTAATTCATTAGACAAAAGGTTGATTTCTAGCGCCTGATCGCGCAAGGTTTGGTTGGAGCGCAACAAGGCATGCTCTGGATAATTGTCATCTAAATACAACGCGATCAAAGTTGAATCCGCAATCCATTGCTCCTGATCTTTGAGTATCGGTAAAATATTTTGACCGGTCTTTAACTGTGCAAATGCACGATGTACCCCAGGAATTAAATTCTGCGCAACATAGTCGAGTTGTTTATGATCAAGTAACCAGCGCGCTTTTTCACAATAGTGCGATAAGGGAAACTGGTAAAGAATACGCATAAAAGCTCCACATTATAATTTTACTGCTATGGTTCAAGAGAGTTTGTCACCTTTGCCGCTTTACTGTAATCAGCCAAGCTCAGAATTACAATATACTTTGAGTTCAAAAGTCCTACAATTTCACTCGGATTATTTTCTGATTTATAAGTGTTTTTTTAATCGATATACCTGTTGCGTATATACAACTCGAACCCATCGATTTAATCAAAAGTAATATTTAATAAAGCTCTATATTTCAACCAATTAATATATCTAGTTTAAGTCATTCATTTGCATAAATTTTCTTTTAGCATTTTTATCATAACCTCAGCAGAATTGATCGGTTATTTTTTGCCGTGGGATTGCGTAGCGTTTCAATATTGAGAAAAAGGTATTGATATGTCTAATTTTACTTCCCAAAAAACAGCCTATGTGATCGAGGATGATCAACAAGCCATCAATGCAGCTTATCAACTCGCTGATTTTGCTTTGGTTCAACGCAATCAACGCGATCAACACGGCCAACTCCCTGATGATGTCATCGCGCTTTTTAGTCTCAAAGGTTTGGGTGCCATTCGTATCCCGAAACATTATGGTGCAGCCTTTGTGTCCAATCACACCTTGGCACAGGTGTTTAAAATCATCTCCAAAGCCGATGCCAGTGTCGGACAAATTCCACAAAATCAATTTGGCTTACTCAACTCGCTGGATCGTACAGGAACTGAGGCGCAAAAAGCCTGGATCTTTGCTGAAATCCTCAAAGGCAAGCGCCTTGCCAATGGTGGCCCAGAACGAAATACCCAAGATTCAAGAACAGTGTCCACCAGTTTGGATTTTGTGGATGGGGAATATCGCCTCAATGGTGAAAAGTTTTATTCCACGGGCAGTGCTTTTGCGGATTGGTTGGCGATTCGTGCAGTACATCCAGAGGGGCATGTGGTGCTGTGCATCATCGATGCCAAGGCTGAAGGGGTCACGATCTTAAATGATTGGGATGGTTTTGGGCAACGCAGCACCGCCAGTGGCAGTATTCAATTGCACAATGTGGTTGTGGCAGCTGATCGAATATTTGATGAAAAACCATTAGCCGATCCAAGCAGTTATCGTGGTGCCTATTCGCAGCTGATCCAAGTCGCGATTGATGTCGGAATTGCAGAGGCAGCTTTCGCCGATACCTTAAACGCAATACATAAGGCTCGTCCTATTGTCGATGCACAAGTCGATCAAGCACGATTTGAAGCCTTTAGTTTACAAGAGGTTGGCAAACTCGATGTGCTGCTGACAGCGGCAAATTTATTATTGGATGAAGCTGCGCGCTACTTAGATGAACTCGACCAACTCGATCAGGTCACTGCGGCCCAAGCCAGTAAAGCCTCCATCGTGGTGGCCGAAGCCAAAGTCTATGCCAACGATGCCGCATTACACATCTCAGAAAAACTGCATGAGCTCGGTGGCAGTCGATCGAGCTTAAATCAACACAACTTAGATCAACATTGGCGCAATGCCCGCGTGCATACCTTGCATGATCCGGTGCGATGGAAATTACATGCCATTGGCAACTATTACCTCAATGGCCTACAGACCGCACGTCATGCTTGGATTTAGGAGTTGGAATATGAGCACTTTTCAAAAAATTAGCCCCGTTGATGCCAAGCCAAAATCGCATGCGCATATTATTCAAACCGATGCCGAAGCCTTAGCCATTGCACAACGCTTTGCACAACAACTTAAAATCGATGCGGTGCAACGTGATCAACAGCGACTACTGCCTTTCGATGAAATTGAAGCCTTGAGCCAATCTGGGCTATGGGCGATTACCGTGCCCAAACAATATGGTGGCGCTGAAGTTACCACCCAGACCTTGGTTAAAATCATTGCCCTAATCAGCGGCGCCGATGGTTCTATAGGTCAAATCCCGCAAAACCATTTTTATGCACTCGAAGTCTTGCGCAACAGTGGTACTGAACAACAAAAACAAAAATATTATGCGGAGGTGTTGGCAGGCGCACGTTTCGGTAATGCCCTAGCCGAATTTAAAACCAAAACCTCAGCCGCCAAATACAGTACCGTCACAGCGACCGCTCAGGGCTATGTGGTAAATGGTGAAAAGTTTTATTGCACAGGCAGTCTGTTCGCACACCGCATCCCCACCTTGGTCCGCGATGTGGACGAGCGCGAGTACTTGGCCTTTATCCCGGCAGATCGTGAAGGTCTACAACGTATTGATGACTGGTCTGGATTTGGACAAAAAATCACGGGCAGTGGCACAGTAAAATTACATCAGGTCAAGGTCAGTGCCGATGAGCTGCTGCCCTTTGATCAAGTCTTTCAGTTACCGACCTTGGTTGGCCCCCTCGCACAAATCATGCATGCCGCCATTGAGGTCGGTATTGCACGTGCGGCATTTGAAGAAACGCTGCTGAGGGTCAAAAAAGCCCGCCCATGGATTGATGCTGATGTTGATTTTGCACATCAAGACCCCTTAACCCTGTTTGAGTTGGGTCGAGTCGCGGCCGATGTGCGCGCCAGTGAATTATTGCTTCAACATGCAGCACAATCGATTGAGCTGGCTCGACCACGACCTGATATCGAAAATATTGCCCGTGCCTCAATCGATGTCGCCAAAGTACGTGCGCACAGTAGCGAAACTGCACTAAAAGCCGCATCAAAATTGATCGAACTGGCCGGCAGTCGTGGCAGCCAACGCAGTGATGGTTTGGATCGGTATTGGCGAAATGCCCGAGTACATACCCTGCATGATGCCACACGTTGGAAATATTATTTCATCGGTCAATATATTTTAAATGGGCAGTTGCCGCCACGCCGAGGGACCTTGTAATGAACCACCCTGCTCAAGTCTCACTCGACTCAACTGACAGTGCATCTGATCCAGCACATAGGCCGAAACAGATACTGCTAAATGCCTTTGATATGAATAGTGTCGGTCATATCAATCATGGTTTGTGGACCCATCCACGTGATCAATCGCATCGTTTTGATCAACTCAGTTACTGGACTGAACTGGCACAGACCTTGGAAAAAGGTTTATTTGATGGCTTATTTATCGCGGATATCACCGGTGTTTATGATGTCTATCAAGACAATATTGACCTGACCTTAAAAGAATCGATCCAACTGCCTAGCCACGATCCCGCGCCTTTGATCTCTGCCATGGCTGCGGTGACCCAGCATCTTGGTTTTGGGGTGACCGTCAATCTGAGTTATGAGACGCCCTACCCGTTTGCACGGCGCTTTGCCACCCTCGACCATCTGACCCAAGGCCGTATCGGCTGGAATATTGTGACCGGTTATTTGGACAGTGCGGAGCGTTTGATTGGGCAAAAAGGCTTAAAAGATCATGACCTGCGCTATGCACAAGCCGAAGAATTTCTCAGCCTGTGCTACAAGTTTTGGGAGGGTTCATGGCAAAGCGATGCTGTGCTCAAAGACAAGCAACAGCGGATCTTTAGCGATCCTACAAAAGTCCATGCCATTGATCATCAAGGTCAGTTTTATCAGAGCCAAGGGGTGTTTCAAGTTGCCCCTTCGCCGCAGCGCACACCAGTGTTATTTCAAGCAGGTGCATCGCCACGCGGTTTAGCCTTTGCCACCCAACATGCAGAATGTCTATTTATCGGCGGCGACACAGTCGCCAACATCAAAGCCCAAGTGGAAAAGATTCGGCTTCAAGCTCAGAAAAATGGTCGAGATCCTGCAGCGATTAAAATTTTTGTTGGAACCACGGTAGTGACTGCTGCCACCGATGCACAAGCGGAGGAAAAACTCGCAGAATACGCCCGCTATGCCAGTCCTGAAGCAGGTTTGGCACATTATTCCAGCTCAGTCGGGATCGACCTATCGCGCTATGCCGAAGATGAAGCCATTCCCTACCGCCAGACCAATAGCATCGCCTCGGTCAATGAAAAGTTTAAGCAACTACAGATTACCCCTGCAAATTTAAAAGCCCAGCACCTGCTTGGCGGCCGCTATCCGCTCATTGTCGGAAGTGGTCAGACCGTGGCTGAAAAACTGATTCACATACTCGATGAAACCGGTATCGATGGCTTTAACCTGACCCGAACCGTGGCACCCGAATCACATCATGATTTTATCCGTTGGGTCGTGCCTGAATTGCAGTCGCGAGGTCGTTATAAGACCGCCTATGCAGCAGGGACGTTACGCAACAAACTATTTAATCAAGGTGATTTGTTGTCAACACAACATCCCGTTCAAGCCTATCGATGTCAAGCAGCGCAGTCGGATCAGCAGCAAAGCACGGCCTTTGCACTGGATAGCCAGTAAACCGAATAGCCACTAAATCCAAAGACCCATTTATTCAAAAACCATAAAGCTCTAGATAATAGATGACATTACAATAGGGAAATCATATGGCCAAATCTCAGCCCAAAACCGTCTGGATCGTAGCCACAGTGGCGTTGATCGCCATTGTTGCCGCAGTGATCTGGAACCAAACACGGTCGACAGCAACTGCCGATCAAACACAAAACAATGCTTTAGCACCATTAATTATTGGCGTGGGTCCATCTTTGGCCAAACCACTGCAAGTTGCGGTCGATGAGGCAAAAAAACAAGGCATTGCAGTCAAATTGGTGGAGTTCTCTGATTGGAACACCCCCAACATCACCTTAAATCACGGCGATATAGATGCCAATTTTTTTCAGCATCAACCATTTTTAGACAATGTAATTAAAGAAACTGGCTTTAAGCTCACTGCCTTTGCCGCGGGTGCAGCCTCGCATGTGGGATTATATTCCAAGAAATACACTGATTTAACCGCATTGCCTCAGCAAGCCAAAGTGGTGGTTCCCAATGATCCAGTCAATCAAGGTCGTGCCCTGTTGCTGCTGCAACAAGCAAAATTGATCCAACTCAACGATCCGAAAAACACCCTAAGTGGTTTAAAGGACATTGCATCCAATCCTAAGGACTTACAATTTATTGAGGTCGAAGGACCGCAAACTGCACGTGCCTTGGATGATGCCGACTTGGCTTTTGGCTACCCCCATTATCTACGTTTGGCCAAAACTGCTGATCCAGAAAGTGCCTTGGTCTTTGATGACAACAGCAATGTCCAGTATGCGATTTTATTTGTGGTTCGTGAAGGCTACTCAGACCCACAGGATCGATTGAAGCGCTTTGTCGCCATTTACCAAAACTCGCCTCAGGTCAAAGCTGCATTAGACCAAGACTTTGGCGCGAAGTTGTGGTTCCCAGGCTGGAAATAAGGAGTACGCTCATGGTGAGTTTTGGCGCACAGGTTGATTTTGCCTTGCCACATATACAAATCAAAGCCGTGAATAAAAGCTATCAGGTCAATCAGCACATTGTGCATGCCCTAAAGGATATCAATCTTGATATTGCGCAAGGTCGTATCCTTGGCATCATTGGTAAAAGTGGCGCTGGCAAATCATCATTGCTGCGCACCTTGAATGGATTGGAGTCCATCGACACAGGCAGCATCCATATCCGGAACCAGTCCTTACAGGACCTCGATGCACATGGCCTCAATCAACTGCGCCAGAAAATAGGCATGATCTTTCAACATTTCAACCTGATGTCAGCCAAAACGGTCTGGGAGAATATTGCACTACCGCTAACAATCACGGGTACAGAAAAAGCGATTATTCTGCAGCGGGTCACTGAGGTTTTGGACTTGGTCGGCCTCAGCGCCAAGGCGCAGCATTATCCAGCACAACTCTCTGGTGGACAAAAACAACGTGTTGGCATCGCTCGCGCCTTGGTCAACCAACCGCAGATTTTGCTCTGTGATGAAGCCACCTCAGCCCTCGATCCAGAAAGTACTGCCAGTATCTTGGCCTTGTTAAAACAGATTAATCAAAAACTGGGGATCACCATGGTTTTGATAACCCACGAAATGCAAGTGATTCGCGAGATTTGTGATCAGGTGGTGGTGATTGATCAGGGCCAGATCGTTGAAAGCGGTCAAGTTTGGTCGGTGTTTTCCCAACCTCAACATGCGATCACCCAAGAATTGTTGCAATTAAACCTGCCAAGTCTGGATTTTCAACTCAAACCGCATGCCGACCTGAGTAGCACCCATCATATTTTTAATTTGCACTATGCCGTGCCCGCGCATCAAGCACCCCAACTTAATCAAATCTTGCCGTTATTTGCAGCACCGGTACAGCTCTATCAAAGCCAAGTCGATCTGATCCAACATCATCTGGTCGGTCAACTGTTGATCGGTGTGGCTGACCTTCATCTGGATGTTGCCGCATTGAGGCAACAATTGCAGCCATTACATATACGCATTGAGGAGCTGGGTTATGCACGACCAACTCATTGAATTGTTAATCACTGGGAGTCTAGATACCCTACTGATGGTCGGTGTATCAGCGCTGGGGGCATTGATTTGTGGGCTCCCCTTGGCATTGGTCTTGGTGTGTAGTTCTGACCAAGGCATTGCACCCTCTAAGTCGATCAATCAAAGCATTGGCAGCATCGTCAACATTGGCCGTTCAATTCCATTTCTGATCCTAATGGTGGCCTTGATCCCCTTGACCCGCTTGATTGTTGGCACCAGCTATGGCGTCTGGGCGGCAGTGGTGCCGCTGAGTATTGCAGCGACTCCCTTTTTCGCTCGCATCGCCGAAGTCAGCTTAAGAGAGGTCGATCTGGGTTTGGTCGAAGCCGCACAGGCGATGGGTTGTAATCGTCAGCAAATCATTCGCCATGTGCTGATTCCCGAAGCCCTGCCCGGTATCGTGGCAGGATTTACCGTCACCTTGGTGACCATGATCAATTCTTCAGCGATTGCGGGGGCGATTGGTGCAGGCGGTTTGGGTGATATCGCTTACCGTTACGGCTATCAACGCTTTGATATGCAAATCATGTTGGCGGTGATCATAGTCTTGGTGATCATGGTGATGCTGATCCAATATTTGGGTGATCAAATCGCAATGCAATTGGACAAACGCAAAATCTAAGCACATCAAAAGCGAGTTTCAGCGCAAAATCAGGCCCAAAATGGCTTAGATGTGCTGAATGCTGCACAAACATTTCCTCTTAACCCCGCTTTCATGTAAAATCGTGAACAATTTTTATAAACCAATTTGTGAGTCATTCATGGGTTTTAATTGTGGTATTGTTGGCTTACCCAACGTTGGTAAATCTACCCTTTTCAATGCTTTAACTAAAGCGGCCATTGCTGCTGAAAACTTCCCATTTTGTACTATCGAACCGAATACCGGTATCGTTCCTGTGCCTGATCCACGTTTAGACAAATTGTCTGCGATCGTTAAACCGCAACGTGTACTGCCAACCACCATGGAATTTGTAGATATTGCAGGTTTGGTTGCTGGTGCATCTAAAGGTGAAGGCTTGGGCAACCAATTCCTTGCCAACATCCGCGAAACAGATGCCATTGCGCATGTAGTTCGTTGTTTTGAAGATGAAAATGTCATCCACGTCAATAACAAGATTGACCCTTTAGATGATATCGCCACCATCAATACTGAACTTGCACTTGCCGATATGGATACTGTGAGTAAAGCGATCCTACGTTTAAGCAAAAGTGCCAAGAGCGGTGATAAAGATGCGCTAGTCACCAAAGCAGCGTTGGAAAAAATCTTACCGTTGCTTGACGAAGGCAAACCAGCACGTGCTGCTGATCTTTCTGACGATGAACGTAAATTGGTACGCGGTTTTGGTTTATTAACTTTAAAACCAACCATGTACATTGCCAACGTGTCTGAAGATGGTTTTGAAAACAATCCACATTTGGATGCAGTGAAAAAATTAGCTGCTGAAGAAAATGCCATCGTAGTGCCATTGTGCAACCAGATTGAAGCAGAGATTTCTTTGCTTGAAGAAGATGAACGTGCTGAATTCCTCGAAGCTATGGGCATGGAAGAACCGGGCTTGAACATCGTAATTCGTGCCGGTTATAGCTTGTTGGGTCTACATACTTACTTTACTGCGGGTGTGCAAGAAGTTCGCGCTTGGACCGTTAAAGTTGGCGCTACTGCACCTCAAGCGGCAGGCGTGATTCACACTGACTTTGAAAAAGGCTTTATTCGTGCTGAATGTGTGGCTTATGAAGACTTCATCCAGTACAACGGTGAAGCGGGCGCCAAAGAAGCAGGTAAATGGCGTCTAGAAGGTAAAACTTATGTAGTTCAAGACGGTGATGTATTGCATTTCCGCTTTAACGTATAAGCTTTAAAGCATCTTCAAATATGATCTTCAACATATAGCCATCAACGTATAGCCATCGCGGCAAAGTCGACAACGTCGGGCTTTGCCGCTACAACGTCCTGACCTGATCTCATCCTAACTCCGCTGCTCAACCCCATCTCATTTACGGCCAATCTGGCTCAACTTTGCATCACAAATCCTTTAAACATGAATTACACTTATTAGATATCGCCAAAAAAAGTATCAAATATTGAAGGCTTAATCTTAATCCTGTGCAAACTCGATTGATGCTATCTTTTCATCATTACAGATCTATCTAGAATCAAAGCTTTGATTAACATTTACTCGCTTTAATATCCTAAAAAATGAACATAGATTGTTATATGGCACTCTTGCCATACCAATAAAAAGACCAACCTAATGAAAATAATCATCAAGTATATGACCATTGCACTGCTTGCTATGTTTAGTGTATCGACATTTGCACTGAACTGCCCCAAAGGCACAACCCATGTCGGTGGTACTGGGCCAGATCAAAAAGGTGCTAAATGTGTTGCAAATAAAGTTGCCAACCAAGACGCAAAAAAAGCAGCACCAACCATCCCCCCTGCCGCTAAGGCTAAAAACGATAGCAATCCTGTCCCAAAGCCCTAAAACTGAAATACTAACCATGACTCAGACTGCAAGTGCATGGGCGCTTGCAGTCTTTTATGAGTATGGACTTGTGATTAACGTAAGCCTGCTAATACCAACTTGGCCTGTGCATGGCCATTGTTGGCGGCTTTTTGCAACCAAGCCAAGCCTTGGGTTTTATTTTTCGGCAAACCATTACTGCCATCCAGATAATTCTGAGCAATGTTAAATTGTGCCTGCGTATCGCCATTATTGGCCGCTTTTAAATACCATTCATTAGAGAGTGCTGTGTTTCGCGTCACACCGCGGCCATTGGCATACATCGCGCCGAGATTATTTTGTGCCGACGCATTGCCCTGCTCCGCAGCCTTAAGATACCAACTAACCGCCTGCGCATCATTTTGCGCCACACCGCGGCCAATGGCATACCTCACGCCGAGATTAAATTGTGCATCAGCATCGCCCTGCTCCGCGGCCTTGCGATACCAACTAAGCGCCTGCACATCATTTTGTGCCACACCGCGGCCATTGGCATACATCCAGCCGAGATTATTTTGTGCATCAGCATCGCCCTGCTCCGCAGCCTTACGATACCAACTAACCGCCTGCGCATCATTTTGCGCCACACCTTGACCATTGGCATACATCCAGCCGAGATTATTTTGTGCCGACGCATAGCCCTGCTCCGCGGCCTTGCGATACCAACTAAGCGCTTGCGCATCATTTTGCGCCACACCGCGGCCATTGGCATACCTCACGCCGAGATTAAATTGTGCATCAGCATCGCCCTGCTCCGCGGCCTTGCGATACCAACTAAGCGCCTGCACATCATTTTGTGCCACACCGCGGCCATTGGCATACATCACGCCGAGATAAAATTGTGCCGACGCATCGCCCTGATCCGCAGCCTTGCGATACCAACTAAGCGCCTGCGCATAGTCTTGCGCCACACCGCGGCCATTGGCATACATCCAGCCGAGATTATTTTGTGCATCAGCATCGCCCTGCTCCGCAGCCTTACGATACCAACTAACCGCCTGCGCATCATTTTGCGCCACACCTTGACCATTGGCATACATCCAGCCGAGATTATTTTGTGCCGACGCATCGCCCTGATCCGCAGCCTTGCGATACCAACTAAGCGCCTGCGCATAGTCCTGCGCCACACCGCGGCCTTCGTCATACATCCAGCCGAGATTATGTTGTGCCATAGCATTGCCCTGATCCGCGGCCTTGCGATACCAACTAACCGCCTGCGCATCATTTTTCGCCACACCTTGGCCATTGGCATACATCAAACCAAGATTAGATTGTGCCTGCGCATCGCCCTGCTGTGCTAAGGCTGCAGTGGAGTTAAATTCTGCAGGCGTAGCCGCCACTGCGCTGATACTCAGGCAACTACTGATGGCGCTAATGAGCACCAGTTTTTTTAAAAAGTTCATTAATTAAATTATCAATATAAAAAACAGTAGTTTATTTTAAACTTATATTACAAAAAAGCCAAATAAAACTAAAGTAGTGATACATTTTGATCCTCGTATATTTATTGAATCACAAGGCACCTCCTGCATTGACATAGAAGCTACTCCAGCGCCGAAAAACAAATTGTCGTCAGTCGCTCTTTTGGTGAAAAGATCAACGTAATCCCCAGCCAATCAGCACAGCGGACTCGATGAGTTCGATCAGAAATCCAAAAAAACCTTGCAGTCAATGATGTACTGCAAGGTTTTTTTGTGGCGCTGCATGATTAAAACAACAGCAATCGATGCAATATCTTTTGAGGCTCTAGTTGTGTGGCTTAACCAGATTTTGGCGAGGTATTGCCCAGTTGTGGTTGAGCAATAGCATCTTTGCACTGCGCCTTGTCACGCTCGTAATCGAGTTGTTTTTGCTGCATTTTGACATCTTTGTCCAGCGTGGCACGTGCCCAACTGTCTAGACTGGTCAGGGCTTTACGACACAATGCATATTTTCCTTCAGTCACTGAATCGGTCATCTTTACATTGATGCGCCAATCGGTACTGAGTTTACGCACCGGAATACGAACTTTATCTTCAATCAAATTGAGTTGCTTACGATAAACAAAAGGGTCTGCTTGATTGATTAATTGCCATGCTGCATTGGCATAACTGGTGGCGTCATTGGTGAGCTTTGGTGCTGCTTTGATTTCTACTTTGGCGGTAGTTTGCTCATTATTCTGTCCGCAACCATATAAAAATAGGCTGCTTAAAACAACAACACTCAGCGCCGATGTAGCAACTTTTAAAGCCAACATGATTGATCGCATCTATAAACGGGTCTGCACTATGCTATTAAATTCGGTTATAATTCTCAACCTATTTAATCCTTTGTTATTCAATACTTCCATATGCAATTACATATGCTAGAGGTGTACTGTGTCTAAGCAGATTCACCCAACTCAATCCGCATTCGCCCAATTTTTACAAGGTGCCAAAGATAGTCAAGTTATTATCTTTACCTATTTACCCGTTTCTTTTGCTTTTGGTGTGTCTGCAACTCAATTTGGGTTTACTGCTACAGAAGCATTATTTTTATCTTGCACCATGTATGCAGGCGCCAGCCAATTTTTAGTGGTGGCCTTGTTGGCCAGTGGTAGCTCGATCTGGATGGCAGCGCTGACCGTGATTGCATTGGATATTCGTCATGTCCTATATGGCCCCGCATTACACAACTTAATTCAAGATCGGTTGAACCTCAAAAAGACTGCCCTTTGGTCTTGGGGCCTTACCGATGAGGTCTTTGCCAGTGGCATGATCAAGTTGACCCAGCGCCGTGAGCAATGGTCCGAATCATGGATGCTTGGCCTCAGTTTATTTAGTTGGTTATCGTGGAGTATGGGCTCATTATTGGGCGGCTTATTTGCCAACCAAATGCAGTATTTACCCGCCTTTATCCAAGCAGCGCTAGACTTTTTATTGCCTGCCTTATTTTTAAGTTTCTTGCTGGCTGCTTTTGAAAAGAAACACAGTCTGGTGGTCATGGTGACGTTGGTCAGTTCCGCTATGGCGTGTTATTGGATTAATTTATCTGCTGCGATTTTTATCGGAATTATATCGGGGATTTGCGCAGGTATTTTTAAACACTATATGTTGCAGCCTCAGCAACCGCCACGAGAATCAGTATGAGCCTAGAAATTATATTAATCGGGATTATCGTCGGGATTGCCAATTTTGCTTCTCGATTTGGTCCACTGTTTATGATTGAGAAACGACGTAATCGTCCCTCTCGTCATAGTCCAGTTTGGATCGGCATTGCACTCGGGGCCATTGGGATCTCGGCGATTACTGCGATGTTGGTGGTGGCCACCCTGCCGCCTTTGATTGAAACGCCCAATAAAATCGTGGCCATGTCGGTGGGCTTTATCGTGCTCTCTGGCTTGTATTATTTTTCTAAAAAAATTGTACTGGCCACCTTACTTGCGGCCTTGGCCTATGGCTTGGTTTACACCTATTTACCGATGAGTGGCTAAAGTCAGTCTAGATTTTAGACAATGCACGCTTCATAACCATTCATTAGTGGTTTAATTGAGCATTTAAAAGTATGAACCATTAAAAATAATATGTCGAATAAAGCAAAATAGGTATAATTCATGCATGCCCTAAATGGACTTTTAGGGCTTCAAACCACGATTAAAAACCTATAAAAAAGGCCAATCGTGTTCATCTCCCCAAAAAAAATAAATCAAATTTAGGAATATTGAAATGCACCCAAAGCATATGCACCCAAGCAAACCGGTATTGTCTCTTTGTGTCATGACGTGTGCGCTGCTCATTGCACCGATTGGCCATACAGAAATCGATCTTATTGCCAAAAACCAACTGGATTCGCCCTTACTCTCACCGCTCAGTGTGCAATTTGGTGGGCAATTACGCCCACAATGGGTGCATAACGTCGGTGACGAGCCCAGTTATTATAAAAATGGGCACGATGGCTTGAGTCGTTTAAGATTGACCATCAATTATGATGTCAGCCCTGAAACCAAAGTCGTGGGCTATTATGAGCGTGGTATTAACCCATTTAAAATACTCGGAATGGATAATCACTATAGTCCACAAAGCCCATCCAGTTCTGAGCGTCAATCCTATATCAGCATCGAAAACAAAACCTATGGCACCCTGACCTATGGTCATCAATTTGGTCTGTATTACTCGGTCATCGGGATGAAAAGTGATGTCTGGGATAACGATGCCCATGCAGGTGCAACAGCCATTGGTGCACATACCAATTATGATGGTGCCAATCGTCCCAAAAATAGCCTGATGTACAGCAAAGATTTTGATCACTTTAAACTCTATGCCAATGTACTGTTCCCAGAAAAAGCCAAAGTTCTTTCTGATCAGCACATCTATAAACGTCAAAATGGTGCCGGCATTGGACTCGACTATAAGCCAAGCAAAACATTGACCTATAGTGCCGCTTTCAGTACCACCAAGGCACAGATCAAATCTGAGCAACATCAAGCCACTACTGAGGCCAACGACTATCAACAAAACATCTTCGGCACGGCGGTCACCTATCAACCTAATCAATGGTATCTGGTTGCCACAGCCAGTTATTACAATGACTTTGTCCCTGTGGTGAATAACCCCACTGTGCAGCATTATTTTGTTGGTGATGGTTATGGCCTAGAAGCTTTTGCAGGCTATACCTTTAAATTTGATCTCCCTTATCTAAAATCGATCCAGCCCTATATTGCCGTGGATTCTTTACGCTTGAAATCTGCTGAAAATTTTCGTGCCAATCATCAATATGTCGGTTTCAGTACCAGTTTTAATAAAAACCTCAAAATCATGACTGAGCATACCTTTGCCTCTACCTCAGATAAGTCTGAAAAAGATTCCACTTGGATCACGATGTTCATTAGTTTTTAAGCGCTTCAGTTGAGGGCGGGTTATCCCCCCTCAACATCCTCAGTTGTTGCCTTGAGCATGAGCATGAGCATTGACATACTCCCACCACTAAGTTTGCCACTATAGTGGGGGAATCTTTGCGACCCGAAAGATATATCTGAGAAGAATATCTAACCTTTCGATGCCACACTTGCACTGACAAGTATCGTGGCAC
>NZ_SLVJ01000033.1 GCF_004345325.1 Acinetobacter calcoaceticus | reverse complement strand
GTTCGCGCATTTATAAATACAACCACCTTTTTTATTTTTCAAGCTAAAATTATAATATTTTCAAAAACTTAACTCTTAAGTTGGCGCGTATGCCAGAAACTCCAATATTCCTCTTGATTGAGTTGATCATAATTGGCGATGGACAAGGCGTTATTGGCACCTTGATAACTCACGGACTGATTAGATGCATTAAAATGAATTTGTAGTTGTTGTGCTTCATAATAATAATTGTATTTAACTTGATAAAGTTGCCCAACCTGAGATTGTTTATTCAGGCTGCTACGGCTTTCGGCGGCAGAGAAACTTAAGCCTCCGATCGCGGTATTCATTGCTGCATTCAGCATGATGTTTTTATAGATCTCGGCATAGGTCAGCGCGCTGCTCAGGGTAATATAGTTATTTAAGCCATAACTCAGGTTGGCTTGGCCGATGACATGATCGGTAATCTTATTACTCAGCCTAAATCGACCCGTAGCAAGGCTGTATTTCATTCGACCTTTTTTGAGCAAATCAATATTGACTTGCATCGGAAAGTTGAGGACACGAACTTCATTGTTATTTTCGATAATTTCGACTCTCAAATCACCATTGGATAGGGTGGCCAAGTCGGTAAGTTCAAACCCACCTGCAGCTACAGATTTCTCATATATTTTTTGTCCGTTTTGAGAGACTCGGATTAATGCATTGCTATTGGCGACACCTGAAATAATCGGGGCATAGTTTCTCATACTCCACGGCAGCATATTGTCATCAGAAGACAGTTGTACACCGAGTAGGGCGAGGCTTTCACTCATGTTGGTGCTGTAAAACTCACCTAAGCTTAATCGCGCATGCAGTGAGTCGATATCTCGATAGAGGGTATTTAAGCTAGATCGGTAGCGGTTGAGTTGCCCCGTTGAGGTTGACTCAAAATAACCATGATGTCGATAAAACCAACCGGCATAGTTGAGTCCTGCATTTAAACTGAGATAGTTGCTACTACGCGTGCTAGTTTTATGAATATTGGCATTGTATGCAAGAAATGCCGATGTAACGCCGTAATCAAATAAGGCAGGGTTAATATATCCCACAGGACGTTGTTCGATATCGATCAATGGAATAAAAATATTCAGTTTGAGTTGCTGTAAATTGAAATCATAGTTGGCATCAGAATCAATATCTTTGATGCTGAGACAGGGTTGCTGAGGGAGTTTTTCTAGCAATGCTGCTTTTAAATCTAGCTGTGATAATAACGCTGCATCTACGCATAATACTGCAGTACTTGCCCCATTCGAATGCTCAAATTTGACTGTTGTATCTGCAAGTTCGGTATTGTTAAGACTCAGGTTGACATTGTAGAGACCTGGAGCAATGTAATTACGCGTATTAAAAGCATTTAGATCAATATCTCGATTCGTGCCATATAATGCATTGCTACTAAATATATAGTGGTACTGACCAATCAATGGATTCTGGTTTTTACTCGCCTGATCATCTTGAACTTGCGCATTGATGGAAAATGCGAATAGATAAAGACAGGATAATGAAAGCTTAGATAGATGAAACATTTATCTTGGCCCCTAATCAGCTGAAAGTGATACTGCCGTTGTATAAGTGGTTTCACCACCGAGGTCATTAATCAGGAAATATTTTATTTGATTGATTTGAGTTTCTAAGCGTATGTCAGTGAATTTTGATTTGTTAAAAGGCTGAACCATTAAGGCTTGAACGATATGTTTGTTGTGTTGTTGAGGGTTTAAAATGAGTCTAGAGATATTCATATAATAAGGCGTTGGATTATCCACCTCTAGGGTTTGCTGCTTTGCGTTGTATTTAAATTTGAGCAATTGAAACGCTTTTTCTTGTGAGATATTTAACTGATTCGGTCGATAAAATAATTTTATACGCGTACGTACATTGAAACTTAGTTGGTTGGTATTGATATCTTCAATCTTTTCCGGCGCAATATCCAACAAATTAAAGATAAACAAACTTTCACGATCTTGTGCCAATTGTGGTGTGCCCAATGGAATAATACGTATCACTTGGCCGCTGTTCGCTTCAATACGGGTTAGAGCAGGCGTTAAAATAAAGGGGATTTGGCTGGCATCAGGAATCTGATACATATCGCCTGTATCGATCCACACTTGCACCAGTGCAGGCATATCAAATTGATTCTGTAGTTGAACGCTAACACTTTTCGCATTAAAGTGGAAAATGATGCGTGTGCCTTGAATGATAATTCCGCCTGCTAAAGCGCTGAGCATATTACTCATTAAAATGCAGTTGAGCAGTGCCAACATTGCGATCCATCGCATGATTGCTCCGTTCCAGATACAGCGCTAATGCGCATTGACTGAAGTATTTAATAAATCATCGCTAAATTCGAAAATTAGCCTAGTTATATCATCATTGTGTTCAATGATGATTTTAAAAAATTTAATTATAAATTAAGGTGTAATCGACTGTTGCTGATACATTTTGTGCAGCCACAGCGCCATCTTCAGCTTGATAGTATTGTGTGGAAAGATTGATAATGCCTGCGGTTTGTGGGATGGATCGAGGCGCTCTAAAATCAATAGCAGTGGTGCCACTCAAGAGTTGTAGGTAGATTTTTTTACCAGTTGAATTCGCATCAATCGCTTTGTCATTGATCAATGCTGTGCTATCTGCAGGGAGATATTTACTAGATACCGCACTGATCAACACACTACCAATACTAGCCAAAGAACTGCAGCTGCCACCCGATGTGCTGTCAATAATTCGAAGTTGAAAGTCGGTTTTAGCTTGAGTCGCCCCTTTGGTTGCACCAAAAGCTGAAGTTTTAACCGTTGCTAAAGTCACGGTCACATTGCCACTCCCAACTACAGGTCCACCATTTGAGCTTAAGGTACAGGTATTGTCGATGACTTTACCATTGATGGTAATGGTTCCATCTGCTGCAAAAGCTTGAGCAGTGAATGCCGATAATATAAATGCGCAAACCTTGAGAATATTCAGCATTTTAATCTCCTTGGTCAATGGAATTATAAATACGTGTTTGATTATATTGCTCGAAACTTGAAGTTAATGCTTGGAAGCCGTCCTAAGTTGGACGATTTAATTTATAATCATGATCTTGGTTTAGATGATCATTTTCGAAAGACATTCACGAATAGTTATACTTGAATGTTCTGTTGTGGTCTGATTTTTAACCAAGCTCGTAGCTATACTATTCCTTTGGGTTTTGAAATTTTAAAATATATTATATGTGAATTGTAAATGCTTTTAGTGGGGGTATTATTTAAACTTCGTGAATTTGTTTGGTTGGAAAAAATTATTTTTATTCAGTATTTATTTTTTATTTATAATTTTTGTTTTGCGGATTTTAAAGTATGATTATAAATGTATATTAGAATAATGCTATTAAATCGAATGCTTACATGGCTCAATTTATTCATTTTTTAAAATTATAAAGATTAAAAAAGAAACAGTATGCTGCCATCAAAAAAATCACTTGAACCATGGCCGTACAGTCTGGATTTTTTTGATGGAAGCCAGTAGTGAATGTCGAATAAAACGTTATTTGAATATTTTCTAAAAACTTATCGCAGCTTAATCATAATCAATATTAATATTGGCTACGGCTTTTACATCACCCGGTGTAACAGGGAGGGTGGTGGCTTGATAGCCCACTCGGAATGGGAAGTGGATCTTTTTCTCCTGGTTTAATTCACCAAAAAAAAACATTTGGCTATCATTTTTTGCACTAATTGGAACACCTGTACCATCCTCTTTTAAAACCACAACTTGTACATTTGAGCCCCCTTGTGCAGTAGCAATTTGGTTACTGAGTAGCCCTATGGTATTTGCCCGTGCTTGAGGTCCATTGTCGCTTACTGTTGCATTAAATTTCATGCCAGGTGTTTCATCCGGGCAGTCCATTAGTAGCATTCTATATTGCATTCCTTCCCTTTGATTGAGGCTGGTAAATTTCCGGCTAAGTATTGGCTCTAGATTAATCGTATGATTATTAGGATCTAAGGCACAGGTTGATTGTTTAATTTGAAAGGTCAGACCGGGTGAAATATTGACATCGACCCTAGGGGAGTTTTTAAGATGTTCACCCTCGGCGGTGTATGTTTCGGCATGGAGTTGTCCAATCTTAATATTATTGATGCTGTAGAGACCAGGAACACTGTCTTTATCAGTAATGATATATAAATAGATTTTATCAATTACCAAGCCAATACTTTCAGCATCTGCATTGTTCTTAAGCATTCTATAGTTAACACCTGGGGTGGTAATAATAATTTTACGATCTTCATATTTGGGGTCAGCAACGGCAAAGGACATATAAACCTTAGGCGGTTTTGCACCTGATGGAATCGTGCTATAACTTGCGTTTTTGATGGCTAAAAATGTTCGATTTCCTACGGGGGTGGGGAAGTCTTTCTTGTCTTGAGCGTTGAGACTCGATGTGGCGTCAGTGAAAGTAAAAAATGAATTGGTTTGCCTACCTTGTTTTAGATCACATTTATCAAATATGGTGTCATACCGATCGGGATTGGGGCGAGCATCTTTGGCTATTTGTCTTATATTTTCATTGTCTAATATTTTGTTAATGATTAAGTTGCTGCCACCTAAATTAAAATTTGCAGGGTTCATTACAGGAGTACAGGCATAACTTGCAGCACCGCCTGTGAAGAGTGCGGTGAATAATACTGTTTTTTTGATGTTCATGTTATTTACACTCCACAGGAATGATTTGGAATGACTGACTTTTTTCAGTGTTCAAAGTCGGAAGTTGGATTTGGCAACTGTTCTGATGTTGATTGCCCCAGAGCAAGGTTAATTGGCGATCTTGTTGAGGATCAAATTGATCAAGAATCGCTTGATTGGATTGGGCTAAACGACCAACCAATTGTTGCTTGGCATTGCGAATCTCAGCACCCATTGGCAATTGACCCTGTGGACTGCTGATCCGCAGCACATACATCGAACTATGTTGGGCACTAAATTTGACCATGGTCGCACTAAATTGTCTTGGAATCACCGTCGCTTGGCTAGATTGCAAGGTCATGGTGACGGGCATTTGATCCGGATCAATTTGAATCAAGTTTTTGCTATAGGGCGAGCTATTGCTATAGATTGCATTACCAAAGCGATCTAGTTTTACCCCCCAAGCATTACTGATGCCGGCATCTTGGCCTTTTTCGACATGCACGATGGTATAAGTGTTCGGGATGGTATTGGTCGCAGTCACCCCATAACGGTGGGCAACGAGCGCCCCTTGAGCCGAGACTGAAAATTGACTGCGATCACCATTATTAAACGCAGTTGCACCTAAACTGACATAGGGGTGTAAATAATTAATATTACCGTTATAGGCGGTGGTGTTTTGATTGTTGTCATTGTTTTGGCTAATACCGACACCAAAGTTTAGATTGTTACTTTCACCCAGGGTGCCACTTAAGTTTATATTGGCATTGGTGGAATTGGTGGTATTTTCCGAGCGTTGTAGATTACTGCTCAAATACAGATTATTTTTTCTCCAATCCAAAGGCAGAGACAGGCTGGCATAATAGGTATTATTTTGTAGATTATTATACGGATCTTGGCTGCGGCTCATACCCAAGCTATAGCTAAAACGCTTCCAACGATTGGAGTAATTCAACACATATTGATTGTGATCATTATTGTCTGACCAGTATTCGTTGCGTAAGATGCTGGCTTGTATGGAACCCCAGCGCGAATCTTGAAATGATTTACTCACCGATAGCGCATATTGATTTTTTAAATCATTATTGTTCCAAAAGTTCCAGTATTCATCCTGATTGAGCTTGTCATAATTGGCCTGGGATAAGGCATTATTTGCAGTCTGATAACGTTTGGATTGTGTTGATGCGTTGGCATTAAAATTAATGCTTTGTGGTTCCCAGAAGAAAGAGTACTTGAACTGATATCTTTGCCCATTTTTGGTCTGATCAAAAAGATTGGTGCGACTATAGTCACCACTGAAGCTGATTCCACCGAGCGCAGTATTCATACCGGCAGAGATGAGTATATTTTTATAAATGTCGGCGTAGGTGACACTATTGCTGAGGGTGATATTGTTACTTAAACCATAGCTGAAATTGGCTTGACCGACCATATCATCGGTTATTTTATCTGCCAGTTTGTAACGACCCGCCGCAGCACTATATTTAAATCGGCCTTTTTTTAGTAAATTGATACTCACTTGCATCGGGAAATTGAGTACCCGGACTTCACCCCCGTTTTCAATAATTTCAACTTTTAGATCACCGTTAGATAAGGTGGCTAAATCCGTTAATTCGAAGGCGCCTGCGGGCACAGACTTTTCATATATTTTTTGTCCATTTTGAAATACGCGTACCAAGGCATTGGTATTGGCGACACCCTGAACAATTGGCGCATAGTTTCTCACGCTCCATGGCAGCATGTTGTCATCAGAAGCCAATTGGGCACCTAAAATTGATAAGCTTTCGCTAATATTATTGTTGGTGTAAAACTCACCTAGACTTAAGCGTGAATGTAATGCATCGATATCCCGATAAAGGGTATTTATACTTGAGCGATAGCGACTGAGATTGCCTGATTGGTTTGATTCAAAGTAACCATTATGGCGGAAGAACCATCCAGCGAAATTTATACCACCACTGAGGTTAAGGTAGTTTTGAGTCTGCTGATCATTTTTATGTAGGTTGGCGTTATAACCAATAAAAGCGGATGTTACCCCTTCATCAAATAACTTGGGACTGATATAGCCTGCAGGGCGTTGCACCACATCCACTAAGGGAATATAAAGGTTAAGGCTGAGTTGCTGTAGATTAAAGTCATAATAGGCATCTGGACTAATATCTTTGATGGTAATACAGGGTTCTTGAGGTAGTTTTTCGATCACTTGTGCTTTTAGATCTAACTGAGTCAACAGTTGCGGATCTAAACATAATACCGCAGAGCTTGAGGCATCCAAGTGATCAAATTTAACTGTAGTATCGGTTAATGCTTTTTCATTGATACTTAGGCTGACATTGTACATGCCTGGTGCAATATAGTTGGTTATATTGAAGGCTTTGAGGTCAATATCGCGATTGGCGCCATATAAGGATGTGGTACTAAATGCGTAGCTATGATTATTATGTGCTAAGAGATCTTGATCTTTTTTTAATGGATCATGATTATCTTGTGCATACACCATATGCGCTACAGCATAAAGGCACATTACGGATAACTTAGATAATTGGAACATCTATATAACTCTTAGTTAGTAGTTGTAGTCACTGAGGTTGTATAGGTGTTTTCACCACCTAGATCATTGAGCACAAAATATTGAATTTTAGTTAAATCGCTTGTTGAGCTTATATTTGTGAAATTGGCCTTTTCAAAAGGTTCGACCATCAGTGCTTGAACAATCGGTTTTTTTTGCTGCTGTGGATTTAAAATTATTTTGGAAAGATTCATATAATAGGGTGTTGGGTTATTTACTTGCAGGGTTTTGTTTTTGGCGTCGTATTGAAACTTGAGTGCCTGAAAGCCTTTGTCTTGCGACATTTTTAAAGTATGTGGACGATAAAACAATTTAAGTCGAGTACGGACATTAAAACTTAAAACATTGCTGTTGGCATCTTCAGCCTTTTCAGGTGGGATATCGAGAAGATTAAAGATAAATAGACTTTCACGATCTTGGACCAGTTCAGGTGTCCCCAATGGCAATATGCGAATCACTTGACCACTGTTCGCTTCAACCCGCGTCAGTGCAGGGGTGAGTAAAAAGGGGATTTGGCTCGCGTCAGGAATGACATTCATATCACCCTTATCGAGCCAAACTTGAACCAATGCCGGTGTATCAAATTGATTTTGCAATTGAACACTGACACTTTTCGCATTGGAAGGAACGATAATCCGCGTACCTTGTACGGTCACGCCAGCATAAGTAGTCATGGTCATCACCATAAACAAGCCGCACATTAGCGCGATCAAAGTACGATGCATTTTATTCTCCCCAATACGAAAATTTTAATGTTGAATAGTTAAGACTTAGTTATAAACCAAAGTGTAATCCACAACTGCGGTTACATTTTGAGCTGCGATTGGGCCATCAACGGCTTGTAAGTACTGAGATGCAAGCTTGATGACACCGTCTTTATGTGGAACGGCTACGGAGCTATCAAACTTAATTGGATCGTTGTTTGCACCTGAAAGAATTTGCACGTGGATTGGGGTTTGGCCCGCACTGCCTTCATCGAAAGCTTTTTGGTTGATCAATGCAGTTGAATTAGACGCTAAGTATTTACCGTTTGCGGCACTGATTAATACACCTTGAATGCCCGATAGAGAGCCACATGCTTGACCATCAGCACCGTTGGTGATTTTTAGTTGGAAGTCAGTTTTACCTTCTACATCACCAACTGCAGAAAAATCACCTGCTTTTACTGTTGGTAGGGTAACGGTAATGTTGTTTTTATTGCCTTGCGCTGGACCACCATCTGGTGTCAAAGCACAGGTGCTATCCAAAACTTTGCCATTAATGGTAATGGTTCCATCTGCAGCAAAGGCAGTGGTAGAACCTGCAGCAAGTATTAAAACTAAGGTTTTAGAGATTTTCAGCATTGTTGATTACCTTGAGTGAAAGAAAAATTAATTAACGCATACTAAGCAGTATGTTTTTACTGGGATGGAATAATGAAAGTTCCACCATATAGAATAATTACTGTACCGTTTGATATTGGTAATAAATTATTTGCGCAATATTACATTGGAATTATTATTTTAAACAAATATTTAGTTTCTGTTTTTATTATCAATTTTAATTATTAAGTTTTATTAAATAAATGTAATATAGATAATTGAGTTTAATAATATTCATTCCATTTTGTGGTTATTTTGGTTCAAAGTTTACATCATTGATTAGCTATATTTAACAATGGCGTTGGTTGCATCACATAAAATTAGCATTGAATTTAGTTTAATTTATAGCCTTTGTCTCCTTATTGTTGTTTTTTGTCACAATATTTTGAATTCTAATCGTTTTTATTGTGATTTTAATCTCAAAATTTTAAATTTACGTGAAATTTACCAAAACCATATTCGACTAAGTCGCTGTTATTAATGTGATTAGATTGATATCTGTGTTTGGATAGTAACTTAAATAAAATATTTATTAATTTGTTAACGTATTGTTTGTACATATTCTGTTTTAAGTTAATTTTCTGAGATTATATTTGTTTTTTGCTGCATATATTATTTATTTTCTTATTTATTAATTGGTGGTTTTTTTAGAGTTTTAAATTAACATGGTGGTCGGTGGGGCTTTATTAACATTGGTTTGGTTGTTGGTGGTGATTTTATTTTGGATAAAGTTTTTGGACATGTTTTTTTAAAATATAATGGCTTAATTGCATAAATGGTTAGCGCCCAACCTTGATAGGATGAAAGGCTCTACAAAAACTCGGTACACAACTCTCAATTGACCTGAATATAACCAGCTTTTTAGTTGCCTACGACAATAAGCAATGTTCTAAAGCTATTGTTAAACGTGGGGCTATTCAAGTCATTCCTCTTTATTTTAATAACTTGTTTTTAAGCGTTGTGGCCAATTGTTGAATCGCTAGGTCAATCACTTCAGGTCGATGAGCAGCAAAGCCAAATAATAGCGCGTGTTGAGTGGCTTCAGCAGCAAAGTAGCGTGAAAGAGGTTGTACTCCAAGTCCGGCGACTCGACAATTTTCAATCCATTGATGTTCATGCTGCTGCGACTTCAACCCAGCAATTAAGTGGATTCCAGAGGCTGAACTTTGCACGTTGAACTGATTGGGGAGATGGGTTTCGATAGCATGGATCAATGCCTGCTGCCGTTCAGAACAGGCTTTACGGACGCGGCGCACATGTCGGGCATAATGTCCTTCAGCAATAAACATCGCCAATGCAGCTTGTTCCAAATAGGCCGTACGGGTATCGGTATAATATTTGGCAAGGGTGAAAGCCTCGATCAATGCCGGCGGGACAACCAAAAAGCCAATGCGCAGATCAGGAAACATCATCTTGGAGAATGTGCCTGCATAGATCACTCGTTGCTGTTGATCGAGACCCTGTAAGGCTTGAATCGGTCGGCCTTTATAACGAAATTCGCTGTTGTAATCATCTTCAAATATCCAAGCTTGCTGCGCTGCTGCCCATGCCAACAAGGTATGGCGTCTGGCTAAACTGAGTGTACCGCCCAGCGGGAACTGGTGTGAAGGTGCAGTAAATACCATTCTTGCACTGGGCCAATGTTGTATCGCATGGTTGATATCCATCCCATCTTGATCACTAATGATCGGCCGAATCTGAGCACCGATAGCGGTAAATACACCACGAGCACCATCATAGCCTGGCTCATCTAACCAAACCTCATCCGCGGGTTTTAATAGTACGTGTGCCGCCAGATTCATGGCCTGTTGTGTGCCGCTGGTGATCAGCACCTGATCTACTGTGCAGTTTAGCCCACGTGTAGTGTGTACATAATCGGCAATGGCTTGCCTTAATGCGGGGACTCCACGTGGATCATTAGACGGTGATGAGCAATATGACGATGATGACGTTGATACAGTGGGCGCGAGTATGTGGCTGGAAAACTGTCGCCAAGCACGGGCCAACAGTCTGCCCCAAAGTTGATGTGGAAAGAGATCTGTACAACCGATCCCAATGGCAAAGGTTTGGGGTTGGCCGAGTACCGCTGCTGCTTTTTTCCAGATCGGGCGCAGTTGCTCGATCTTAGGATTAATCTGTGGGTCTTGAAGATGCTTGTGCTGCGTGATGCGATCAAGCGGCTGACTTTTAAATGCTTGACTATGCGCTACTTGATTGTACGGTGCTTGACTGTGTTGGCCTGAGGTGGCAGCTAGCTGAGAGATGTGTAGGCTATCATTGGGGATGTGGATCAATTGATCAGGCATGATCTCGGCGATAAAAGTGCCTGAACCCTGCCGACTATACAAATAACCTTCATCGATGAGGCGCTCAATGCCTGCCAAAACGGAGTTTCTAGAAATCGACATCATACTGGCAAAGCTGCGACTCGAAGGGAGTTTGCTGCCAGGACTTAAAGCGCCGTGTTGGATTTGCTTTTTTAATGCCAGATAAAACTGATCTTTGATGATGCCCGGTTGCAGCAATAAATTGGGGAAATGAACGCTGTTTTTTTTCCTGCTCAAAGATCATCTCCCATTTAAAGTGGACCCTAAAAAAATACAGAAAGTGTGCCTTATATAGAATCACTTTAGCCCCTAAGCTGCAAGGCATTCAGGTCTATTTGCATATAAGGGTGATGAAAATGAATCAAGCGACACTACGCATCGAGCCGATACAACAGCAAGATTTTCAACAATGGTTACCGCACTGGTTGGCCTATCAAGCATTTTATAAAGTGCAATTGAGTGAGCAGACCACTGCTACAACTTGGCAGCGATTTTTAGATCCGAGCACCAAGCTGCATGCTGCTGTGGCGCGTGAGGGTGACCAAATCTTGGGCTTGGTGCATTTTGTTTTTCACCATTCAACTTGGGCTGAACAGGAATATTGCTATTTGGAAGATCTCTATGTTGCCCCTGAAGCGCGCGGAAAATTGGTTGCCAAACAATTGATCGAATATGTGCAAGCACAAGCGCAACAACAATCATGTGCGCGCCTGTACTGGCATACCCAACAAAGTAATCACACAGCGCAACGTCTGTATGATTGGGTGGCAGATAAGCCCGGTATCATCCAATATCGTATGCCACTTTAAGCGACTTTAAAGACAAAGCCCAAAATCAGGATTGATTTTGGGCTTTGTTGCAGTGGACTATCGTTTGGTCTATGCGTAAATCGCTTAATCCTGTTCTAAGCGGGCAATGATTTGTTCCAGCACTTGGATACGGGCAGTGTATTTATCATTGCTTGAGACGATATGCCAAGGCGCCAAATCCGTATGGGTCGCTTCAAACATGTCTGAGGCCGCGAGTAAGTATTGATCCCAGTTTTCACGATTGCGCCAATCGTCATCGGTGATTTTAAAATATTTCTGTGGGGTATTTTCACGATGCCTAAAACGAATCAATTGTTCATCTTTGGAAATCGACAACCAAAATTTGATCACTACAGTGTTGTAAAGACTTAAACTTTTTTCAAATTGATTGATTTCATGATAAGCCCGTTGCCACGCCTCAGGTTCGATCAGGCCTTCAACACGTTCGACCAAGACCCGGCCATACCAGCTACGATCGAAAATGCTGATCGAACCATCATTGCTGAGCTTATTCCAAAAGCGCCACAGATAAGGCTTCTCGCGTTCGTATTTTTCCGGTGCGGAGATGCAGTGAATCTGATATTCGCGTGGATCTAAATATTTGATAATTCGTTTGATTGCACCACCTTTGCCAGCAGCATCCATGCCTTCGAAGAGGATCACGATCTGACGTGGATCATAACGCAGCATATGTGCCAAAGATTTTTCCAGTTGCTTAATGCGCTTTTTATAGGCTTTTTTCTCGAGTTGGGTTGTATCGGGTTCAAGTAATTGTGGATGGATTGGTGCAGGGCGATATTGCAGCATCGGCCGACTCTCATGGCATACAAGTGCAGGTGATCGCAGTGCTTTAAGGATTTCTTGGGCAAATTGCAGATTACGTGCTTTTTCATTTTCACCATCAATGATGATCCAGTCCCAAGTGAAGCGTTTACGGATCTCTTGAATATCATCATAGAGTTTTTTATTGCGCCAATTGGACAAGGGGAAATTGTCCCAAGACAGATCGGGAACTCGTTGTAATGCTTTGGTCAGATCCAGATTGCGTATGCGTTTTTGGGTGGTCTCTAGAGAGAGGTCAAACCAAATCTTGATAATGTCCACGCCATTGGCTTGTAAATAGTGCTCAAACTGATGCATCTCCGCCAAATAATGTTTAAAGCGAGCCTCGGAGATTTCTTCAGGGCCATAGAGTACCGAAGCCATTAAGTCGGTATACCAGTTGCCTAAGAACAATTTCATCTGGCCATGACTGGGGATGTGGTTGACATAGGGTTGCCAAAATATTTTTTTAGAATGGATTTCGTTGGGAATATCCGCTTTGACATAGAAGTAGCGTGGATCGACCCATTCTCGCAGTTGTTTAATCGCTTCACTTTTACCCGCGAACTCGATCCCCCCGACCAAGACCAATACGCTTCGGGCATTGTCCTGTCCACGGGTATTTTTTAACGCATACTGTGCTTCGATCAGATCAAGGGACAATTGATCGATCATTAATTTGACTTCTGATTTACTTTTTTGCATGACAAAACTCAACAAGGGTTGAATTAAAAAATAGGTTTACTTATCCGTATAGCACTCCGTTTTCGGGGGGCCGGATGAGGTCAATGTTGCAAGTTCAGTGCTGAGTTTGATGTTCATGATTGCACTTGAACATTTATTTAAAAAAAGGGTTTTCTCCACAACAATTGAATGCATTGATTAGCTGAAAATATGATGCGGCATACTATATCTATTAATGAAAAGATTGAACTAAATAATAACCATTTTTTTAATTTTTGATAAGAGTGATTGCTTTAATATTCGGAAAAAAATTATAAATAATTTTAAGCGACAGTTTTATTTTAAAGTTTTCACACAATCGATTAAAATAAGATCAATTTATATAAATAATAAATTGCTAATTTTTCTATATGGATTGGTGTTTCGATAAATTACATTGCAAACTATGTCGATGCTTAAAATATTGTTATTTAAACTAAAATATCCATGCTTTTAGTGTGTGAGTGTAATGTTGAATTATAATAAATCTGTGCCTGCCTGTTTGATTTGTTAAATATAAGATGATGACTTAAATGTTGTTTTTTGTAATTTAAGCATTTAAATTGCACTGTCGCTAGTTGTTGTTTTTTTAAATTAATAATGAATTTATCACATATTAACCTGAGGGTTTTAGTCGGATATGGAAGTGAACTAAAATAAATAATATGTAATATTGGTTGGGTTGGTAATTTTTTTCTGTGCTTGAGTATGCGTGGCTTTGGCTGTGATATTAAGATTGTCTAATACTGATTAGTTTAAAATAATGCCTTAAAATATTTTGACCATAAAGTAAAAACTATATATGTTGGTTCGAAAATATTTTATTGCACCATGTCGGATTTTTTAATATGTAGGGGAAAATACAATGAGTAGTCACGTAAAGCTCACTGCAATGGGAAGTGAGGTGATTAAAGTGATGCTTTCTGAAACTGAAAAAAAGAGTCAACAAGACTGGGTTGAGTCAGATAAAAAAATTATTCAGCACACCATATTGCTACTGGCCAAAGGTGGGATCAACGCCGTCACCATGCAAGCAGTCGGTGAGGGAGCGGGGTACAGCCGAGGCATCATTACCCGTCGCTATGGGTCTAAGGAAAAATTATTGCTTCGGGTACTTCATCATTTAAATGATTGGTTTCGAGGCATGCTGATTGAAGCGACATGGCGCCAACATGGCATCACTGCCATTGAGAGTCTAATCAAGGCTATGGCGGATCGTTGTTATGAGTACGCCGTAGAAGTAAAAGCCTATTTTACCCTGTGCTGTATGGCCGAAACTGCGGATCGACAGTTTAATCGCAGCCTACTGGGCATGCGTAAAGAGATGACTCAGTGCTATATCCAGTGGTTAAAAGAAGCGCGTGTACTCGAAGAAATCACGCGCAATGTCGATATCGAGATGATGGCTGACTTGATCATGAGTGCCGTGATGGGTTTGGTACAAAGTTGGATGATCAATCCACGTTTTAATTTGGCGCTCAGATTGAAACAGTTGGCTGAAATTCAGCTACGCAATATGTTTAAAAATTCACATATGTATTATTCAACAAACTATTGGGGGGAATAGATGTTGTCTAATCCTAAGCTGCAAAAACCTAAACTACAAAAACCTAAACTGCAAAAACTGAAGTTGCAAAAACCAATCCTAGCACTGATGTTGCTCGGGACTTTGGCCGGTTGTCAAAACCTACAACCGCGTGCCACGCCTGAAGTGGCCTTGTCCAATCACTATGCCTATAACGATGGCGAGCAACGTGTGGTATTGAAATGGCAAGATTATTTAAATGATCCTGTGCTTGAGCAATTGATTGAACAGGCCTTGGTAAAAAACCAAGATCTAAAACTGGCTAGCCTGCGCGTCTTAGAAGCACAAGCCGCCTATGGCATACAGCGTTCACAATTGTTCCCGAGTATCGGGGGCGAGGTCAGTGGGCAGCGTACTCGCGTACCTACCGATCTTTCCTACACTGGGCAGGCGATGTTCAATGATCAATACCAAGTCGGTATCGGCATGAGTCAGTGGGAGCTGGATCTTTGGGGTCGGATTCGTAGTCTGAATGAATCGGCGTTAAACCGTTTCTTTGCTACGCAGTGGAATCAAGCCGCAGTACGCAACAGTATTATTCAACAAGTGACTCAGACTTATTTAAGCTTATCTGAGTTGGAAAAACGCATCGTGTTTGCACAACGCGCGGTACATAACTATGAAAAATCAGCGCAGATCTTTCAGCGTCGTTATGAAGTCGGTGCGGGTTCGAAGGTGGAATATACCCAAGCCTTCACCATGCTCAGTCAAGGTCAATCGCTACTGATGCAATTGTACAAAGCCCGTGAAATGACCAATAACTACATGGTGCAATTGCTCGGTGAACCAGTCTCGGTTTCAATTCCAGAATTAGATCAAGTGGCCTTTAAACATGCCAACTTACAAGCGGGTTTACCTGCGGAGTTGCTGCTCAATCGTCCAGATATCGCTGCCAAAGAGGCACTGCTCCAGGCACAACATGCCAATATTCATGCCGCGCGGACTGCATTTTTTCCACGTATTGCCTTAACCGGCAGTGTGGGTACGGCCAGTGCTGATCTGGATGGTTTATTTAAATCCGGCAGTAGCGTATGGGCCTTTGCACCGAGTATTTCGATTCCAATATTTACCGCAGGTCGTTTGAAAAACAACCTCAATTTGGCCGAAGTGCGTACCGATATGGCCGTGGTTGAATATGAAAAAACCGTACAGAACGCCTTCCGTGAAGTCGCAGATGCCTTATCAGAACGGTATTGGTTAACCCAACAGCTCGAGATCGAAGCGAATGGTTTAAACGCCTTTAATGAGCGTGTGCGCCTAGCTGAATTGCGTTATGAAAGTGGTGCGGTGAGTCATTTAGAGGTCCTCGATGCACAGCGCAGTCTACTGCAAGCTGAACAACAGTGGATCGAAACCCAAAGTGCGGTATTGAAATCCTACGTGAAGTTATATGTGGCACTCGGTGGCGATAGTCAGATGCCCGGCTTGGGTTAAGCATTCAAACATTCGAACATTTAAAAGATCAAAGCATTCAAACATTGAAGCATTTAAACATTGAAGCATTTAAAGATCGAAGTATTTAAAGATTTAAACATTCAAGTATTCAAACATTTGTACATTTTAGGGTGAGGCGATGAATATTAAAAAGCTTTCCATTTGGGGTGCCGTGGCAGTCGTTGCCTTAATCGCGGTATTTGCGTGGCGTTATTTCAATCAAGAATCGAGCGAAGGTTTGGCCAGTGGTAATGGTCGAATTGAGGCGACTGAAATCAATGTGGCGAGTAAATTACCCGGTCAGATCGAAGAAATATTGGTTAAAGAAGGTGACTTTATTGAAGCAGGGCAAGTCTTGGCCAAGATTAAAATCTCGACTTTAGAAGCGCAACTCCGTGAAGCAGAGGCGCAGCAACGCCAAGCCAAAAATGGCATTGCCACCGCCGAAGCACAAATCGCTATGCGTGAAAGTGACAAACTTGCGGCACAAGCCGTGGTTGAACAACGTGAGACTGAATTGATTGCGGCCAAACGTCGTCTGGCACGTACTGAAGTATTGGCCAAAGAAGGCGCATCGTCGAAACAACAACTTGATGATGAACGTGCCGATGTGCAACGTGTCACCGCAGCGGTCAGTGCAGCCAAAGCACAAGTCGCCAGCGCTCAATCCGCTGTGGTTGCGGCCAAGACTCAAGTGATTGGGGTGGTGTCTCAGGTTGAGGCCATCCAAGCCACCATGGATCGGATTCAATTTGATATCGAAGATGGTCAACTCAAAGCCCCTTTAAAAGCTCGTGTGCAACATCGTATCGCCCAACCGGGAGAGATCGTGCCGAGTGGCGGTCGTGTGCTTAATTTGATTGATCTATCTGATGTGTATATGACGTTCTTCTTGCCTGAAACTGTAGCGGGTCGCGTGGCGATCGGTTCTGAAGTCCGCATCGTATTGGATGCTGCATCGAAGATCGTGATTCCTGCAAAAGTGTCCTATGTGGCGGATACCGCACAGTTCACACCTAAATCGGTTGAAACCGAAAGTGAGCGTCAGAAGTTGATGTTCCGTGTCAAAGCCAAAATCGATCCAGCGTTATTGAATAGCAATATCACCCAAGTCAAAACAGGTTTACCAGGCATGGCCTATATCAAACTTGATGATCAAGCGGCATGGCCAGCATTTTTGGTGAATAAGGTTAAATAATGAGACTGCAATCCGAAACCAACCCTGGAGCGATGGTTGCCAGAGTGGCGGGGGTCAGTCTGCATTATGGCAAGACCCTGGCACTGAACAACATCAGTTTAGACTTGCCTGCTGGTTGCATGATTGGGCTGATCGGTCCCGATGGTGTGGGAAAATCCAGTCTACTTAGTTTGCTTTCTGGTGCGCGGGTACTGCAAGAGGGCACTGTGACGGTATTGGGCGGCAACATTGCCTTGGCCAAGCATCGTGCTCAAATTTGTCCGCGTATCGCTTATATGCCACAGGGTTTGGGTAAAAATCTGTATAAAACCTTGTCGGTTGAAGAAAATCTACAGTTCTTTGCACGTTTGTTTGGTCATGACGCCAAGGAGCGTCGGTTGCGTATTGATGACCTGACCAAAAGCACAGGTCTTTATCACTTTCTCGACCGACCGGCAGGCAAACTGTCTGGCGGCATGAAGCAGAAACTCAGTCTATGTTGTTCTTTGATTCATGATCCAGATTTTTTAATCTTGGATGAACCGACCACAGGGGTCGATCCCTTGGCGCGGGCGCAGTTTTGGGAGTTGATCAATCGAATCCGTAAACAACGCAGCAGCATGAGCGTGATCGTCGCCACCGCCTATATGGATGAAGCGCAGGGTTTTGATTGGTTGGCGATGATGGATGAGGGCCAGATTTTAAAGACCGGGACACCGCAACAACTGTTGGCGCTGACCCAAAGCGATAATCTTGAAGATGCCTTTATCAAGCTCTTGCCTGAGGAAAAAAAGCAGGGTTATGCGCCTGTGGTCATCCCTCCCTTAGCGGTGGATCAATCAGAACAATATGCGATTGAGGCCCAAGGACTGACGGTACGCTTTGGTGATTTTACTGCCGTAGACCATGTGAACTTTCAGATTAAACGTGGTGAAATCTTTGGCTTCCTCGGCTCAAATGGCTGTGGTAAATCCACCACCATGAAGGTGTTGACCGGATTGCTACCCGCCTCCGAGGGCAAGGCTTGGCTGTTTGGTAAAGAAGTTGAAGGCAATATCGAAACTCGTCGCCGTGTCGGCTATATGTCACAAGCATTTTCACTGTATAACGAATTAACCATCTTGCAGAACTTGGTCATGCATGCGCGCTTGTTTCATGTGCCTGATGATCAGATCGACAGTCGGGTTGAGGAGATGTTACAGCGCTTTGACTTGGTCGAAGTCAAACACAGTCTGCCTGATGCATTGCCTTTGGGGATACGCCAGCGCCTGTCTTTGGCCGTTGCCTTGGTACACAATCCTGAGATTTTGATTTTAGATGAACCCACCTCTGGGGTAGACCCGATTGCACGGGATAATTTCTGGCGTTCCTTAATCGATCTATCGCGTAATGATGGTGTGACGATTTTTATTTCGACCCACTTTATGAATGAAGCCATGCGCTGTGATCGGATGTCGATGATGCATGCGGGTCGAGTGCTGGATAGTGCAGCACCGCAGGCATTGATTGAAAAGCGCGAGGCGGAAAATTTAGAACAAGCTTTTATCGGTTACTTGTTGGATGCCGGCGCAGGTACGCCAAGCCATGATGAAGGTGAAGGTGAAGGTGAAGGTGAAGATGAAGATGAAGATCAAGATCAATGTGATAAAGCACTGACGACTGAGCATGAGCCAAGTCCAGAACAGCATGCAACGCTGAAAAATGCTTTCAGTCTGCAACGCTTGCTGAGTTATGCATGGCGTGAGTCTTTGGAGTTGGCACGAGATCCAGTTCGTGCCACTTTGGCTTTAATGGGATCGATCATCTTACTGTTTGTGATGGGCTTCGGGATCACCATGGATGTTGAGGATCTGTCTTATGCGGTACTGGATCGAGATCAAAGTAGCCTCAGTCAAAACTATGCCTTGAGTCTATCGGGGTCGCGTTATTTCGTGGAAAAAGCGCCACTACAGAGTTATGAGGAACTGGATTATCGCATGCGCAGTGGCGATATCTCTCTGGCGATTGAAATCCCGCCTGGGTTTTCCAAGGACGTTGCGCGCGGTGAAGCGGTGAAAGTCGGGGCTTGGATCGATGGTGCGATGCCTTCGCGTGCCGAAACGGTTCGCGCCTATGTGCAGGGCATTCACGCCTCATGGCTCACCCAACAATATCGACAACTGACGGGCCAAAACCTCGGTAGCTCGGTTACGGTGGAAACGCGCTTTCGCTATAACCCAGACATTCGCAGCTTACCTTCAATGGTGCCGGCCGTCGTGCCATTATTATTGTTATTGATTCCGGCCATGTTGACCGCTTTGTCTGTGGTGCGCGAAAAAGAACTCGGTTCAATCGTCAATCTCTATGTCACCCCTGTACGTCGTAGTGAGTTTTTATTGGGTAAGCAATTGCCCTATATCGTACTTGCACTGCTGAACTATCTGCTGATGTGTTTACTGGTGGTGACGGTATTTGATGTACCAATTAAAGGCAGCTTCTGGACCTTAACGCTGGCGGTATTTTTATTTGTGATTTTCTCTACCGGCTTTGGTCTGTTGGCCTCCTCGATTACCGATAGCCAGATTGCATCGATGTTCTTGGTCATGATCGGAACCTTAATTCCGATGAGTCAGTTCTCTGGCTTGATTGATCCGGTTTCTTCACTCGAAGGGGTGGGGCACTGGTTCGGCCAGATTTATCCTGCCACGCATATGATCAATATCAGTCGCGGCGTATTTAATAAATCACTGAGTTTTCAAGATCTGCATCAATCCCTTTGGTCATTGTTCCTTGCGGTGCCTGTGATCATGTTGGCCGCGATTGCCTTACTGAAAAAACAGGAGCAATAACGATGTTCATGAACAAAGTAAAGAATATCTATCAGCTTGGCAGTAAGGAGTTGTGGAGTCTGTGGCGTGACCCAGTGATGTTGGTTTTAATCATCTATACCTTCACTGTTTCAATTTATACCGCATCGACTGCGGCCCCGGAAAACTTAAATAAAGCGCCGATCGCGATTGTTGATGAAGATCACTCGGTGCTTTCTGAACGGATTACATCGGCATTTTATCCGCCGTATTTTACCCCGCAAGTCACTGAGTTGGATCAGATGGATGCCGGTATGGATGCAGGGCAGTTTACCTTTGCACTCAATATCCCGGCCAATTTTCAACAAGATGTATTGTCAGGCAATGCGGCTGCAGTACAGCTCAACGTTGATGCAACCCGAATGGCACAAGCCATGACCGGTAGTGGTTATGTGCAACAAATCATTATGGGACAAGTCAATGAATATCTGGCGGGTTATCGCGCCACGCCAGCGATGCCAGTAGATTTGGAATTGCGCTCACGCTTTAACCCCACACTGGATAAAAAGTGGTTCGGCAGTATCATGCAGGTCATCAACAATGTCACCATGTTGTCGATTATCCTGACGGGTGCAGCGCTGATCCGAGAGCGTGAACATGGCACAGTTGAGCATTTATTGGTGATGCCTATAACTGTGTTTGAAATCATGATGGCCAAGGTCTGGTCGATGGGCTTGGTGGTGTTGGTGGCTTCATTTTTCTCGATCAAACTGGTGGTGCAAGCCTTTATGCATGTGCCGATTGATGGGAGCTTAGGGCTATTCTTCTTGGGTGCAGCATTGTCGCTATTTGCAACCACCGCTATGGGGATTTATATTGCAACGGTGGCGAAGTCAATGCCACAATTTGGCTTGTTGATGATGCTGATTATGATCCCTTTGCAAATGCTCTCAGGGGGGACAACGCCGCGTGAGAGTATGCCTGAGCTGGTGCAGTTTATTATGCTGTTTGCGCCAACCACGCATTTTGTCAGTTTGGCACAGGCGATTTTGTATCGAGATGCCAGCTTTGCCATGGTGTGGCCATCTTTCCTTGCCTTGTTTAGCATTGGCAGTATCTTGTTCTATTTTTCCCTAAAACGCTTTAGAGAAACTATTCATACCATGGCGTAAATGATTATATAGGCGACTATGCTTGAATTAATTGCCCAGTTTTGTGGCGGGGTCGGGGTATTCCTGATCGGGATGACCTTGATGACCGACAGTCTCAAGGGAATCGCAGGGGGAACCCTGAAAACATGGTTGACCAAATTTACCCGAACCCCGCTTAAAGCCACGGGTTCAGGGATTGGCTTGACAGTGTTGCTGCATTCATCCACCGCCACCATCTTGGCGACCATTGGCTTTGTCAGTGCAGGTGTGCTGAGTTTTAGCCAAGCCATCGGGGTGGTAATTGGGGCCAATATCGGGACCACCAGCACCGCGTGGTTGGTGGCATTGTTGGGGATGAAATTCTCGATTGCCACCTTTGCCATGCCGTTGATCGGCATTGGTGCCATTATCAAGCTGTTGATCAAAGGGCGTATCGGGCTGCTTGGCTTTGCGATTGCTGGCTTTGGCTTGATGTTCTATGGCATCGACCTGTTGCAGGTGGCGATGCAAGGCGTGTCCGCGCAGGTGGACTTGTCGATCTTTGGCTATGACACGTTGGCGGCCAAATTACTGTTGGTGTTGATCGGAACCATCATGACGGTGTTGTTGCAGTCTTCAACTGCAGCGATTACCACCACCTTGGCGGCCTTGGCCAGTGGGGCGATTGACCTCGAACAATCCTTGTTATTGGTGATCGGGCAGAACATTGGTTCAGTGAGTATTATTTTACTTTCGGTGATTGGGGCTTCGATCAATGCCAAACGTACCGCCGCTGCCAATGTGATCTTCAATCTGGTCAGTGCTGTGCTGGCCTTTGTTGTTTTACTGCCGCTATTTATGTGGTTGGCCCAGTATGAGGGGCAATGGGGCAGTGTCGATGATGTGATCTTGGTGGCTGCATTTCATACCGCGTTTAGTAGCTTTGGTGCTTTATTTGTGCTGCCCTACATCGATCGATTGCAAGCTTTGATTAATCGCTTTCTGCCCAGCAATGAACCAGAGATACTCAGTTATTTGGATCAAGCCAGTTTTACCGTGCCTGAACTGGCGATCAACTCAGCGCAACATGTGGTCTATGCCACCTTGGGACATATCTTTGATCTGTTGCATGATGCACTGCAAAATGGGGTGTTGCCGCTCGAGGTACAACTGCAGCAACTCGATGAAATCATTGTGCAATTAGAGCGCTATCTAGATAACATTCCGGTCCCAGATAATGCCCAAGATCGACAACGTCTCATTGCGCTACTCAGGATCATGGTCTATGTGCGGGTATTGCGCAGTGATCTCGAAAATATCAGGTATGTGGTGTTGATTCGCACCTTGCCCTTTGTACAGCAAATTGCTTTGGATTATATGCATATCGTGGATTGCCACTATAAATCGATCCAACAGCATCAACGCATTGAGGATATTAAAAGCCTGAATACCCAACTGAATAATCTAAAAAAATGGCAAACGCAGCATCGGGATCAATCGCGGCAGGAGATTATGCAATATGCCACCACCCATCATATGAGTGCAGCCACCAGTTTAGAGTTGCTAGCTGCTCAGCGTTGGTTAGAACGTTTGATTGCACACTCTAAACGATTGGCTAATGTATTGGATGAAAATGCAGGCATGGAGCCATTGCTTGAAGACGACATAAGCTAAATTTTGTATTCAAATGTCGAGGGTGCAGAAGCCGCTGTGGAGAGGAGACTCAGATCTTTGAGCTAAAGGCCTGAGTCGAGGTTAATATCAGCAATGACTGAACTTAAATCATTCAAACGATTTTAAATTCAACCTCAAACAATAACTTTCTTAGTCAGTGCATAACGACTGACGGCCCAACGACCCGCAAAAGCACTGGCCAATGCACCAATCACCAAGCCGATAAATGACCATAGTGCGGCTTTCGCAGCAGCCTTAGTGGCTTGAGCGGCAGTTTCAGCAGCTTGTTCTTTGAGTTGTTGATATTTCAGTTCTGCTTTTTTAATGTTGACCTCAAGTTGATTGAGCTCTTGATTAATTTTTTCAGCAGCACGTTGCCGTTCGAGGATGAAATTATCCACTGCACGATCTGCTTCGGCAGGGCTTAAGGATGAATTTTTAGCCACAGCATTTTTAACATCATCACGATTGATTGAACTGCTGATCCCTTCGGCTTGTTGTTTCAACGAGGCCAGTAGATCTTGTACAATTTGATCGCTTTGCTGTGGATTGATAGCAAGCTTTTTAACGGCTTGGGTGGTTTTATCTTTAGCCACATCAAGTTGAGCCGATAAATAGTCTGGCTGTAATTCAGGAATTCCACTTTTCTTAAGTGCTTCAGCGATATTTTGACTGCTGTTGTCGCCAAGTTGCAGCTCTGATTTTGGGATCACATCTGCAAAAACATCTTCGCCAAGGGAGAACAATTGTCCAGCCCCTTTGCCTGCGATGCTTCCCACACCAGATGCTACACTCCCCGTTGCTGAGGCCACAGAACCTATGGCACTACCAGTGATGCTGAGTGCACTACTGAGGGTCATAACACTTAAAATAATACCGATAATCAAGGACAAGGCCCAGACCAGAAAGCCATGAATCAAGCCATCTATACCTGCCAAACGTCCCGCCACAAATCCCCCTGCAGCCAGACTGAGTAGTAGTGAGAACAGGGTCCAAATGGTCACTGCAGTACCAGAGCCATTGCTAATATCGGTACTAGATTGAGGATCGAGCATCGAAAAACCTAAGCTAATGCCTAATAAAGACAAAACTAAGGATATTGCGATAACCGTAATGACACCAGCAATTATGCTGCCCCATGATACGCGTTGAGTTAAATCTAATTCAGTAATCGTCGACATGTGAGTTCTCCGAATATGCATATACAGTGTATCCCCCCCATTTTTTCAATGTGAGGGTGAGTATTTTAAGGAATCGATAGGGCTGTGGGCTTTTGTTGTAAATCTTAGTTCTTGAAATGACGATGTATTTATGACTATGGGTTGTATTTTAAGTTTTGGTTTAAGAAAACATTAAAAATACTCTGATTTATAATGTGCTTAGTTTTACAAAAGCCAATTCCACAGTTGATATTGTTATATCGAGCTCAACACTAAAATATTAGGATAATTTGATATGTGTATTTAGTGTAACTTAACAAAGGTGTTTTAATTGGGTTAAATTCGTTATTTATTTTTGATGTATAAGGATATTTTTGTTTTCTACTCACTTATCTAAAATGTTATGAAATATGTATTAATTGTACTTGTTGGAGAATTTTTCACTAAAAGTTATTCAAGTGATCATTTTATCAGGTTGGAGGCTTTAAGTAGATTAGGCTAAAACTTAGGCTTTTAAATTCGATATGATGAGGGAATAACACCGTTAGTTATAGATTCATATTAAAATGGACCATGTTTAAAATACAAATATGTGAACTAAACATAACAAGGCTAGGTATAAAAGCATTCCATACTGGCGCTGTTTAAGTGTAGTTTTAAATTTAATCTACTGAATTTAAATAATAATTATGAGTTTTATAATCGCAATCCAATTAAAAGATAGTTTGATCCTCGCAGCCGATCACCAAAAAACCACCCTTGATCTTGCTGATCCTCAATCAGTGCAGCAGTCCCATGCCAGTAAAATCCATAGTTGGGAACAGGGGCTAATCAGTGGCGTTGGAGAGGCGCTGATGCTTACTGGTGCAGTCGGATTGTTTAATGCAAACCCTCAAAAGGATCTCAGTGCATTACCGAGTTGTTTAACTTTATCGCGACAATTGCGGGTACAAGCCTTGGGCTTTGAGCATGCGCAATTTAATCTGACTCGATTGTTTTGTACTCAATATACCCCCACAGGCGCACAGTTATATCAGATCGATGCTGCATTACCTTATCGCCTCAGCCCCTTAAAACCCGATACGCTTTCAGTGTTCATTTTTGAACCTAATCTGGATCATATTGCGCAGGCGTTACAGCAACTTCAAGCAGGCTTACGCGCATTTAGCAGTTTTTCATCACAGCAGGATTGGGTGCAATACTATTTGCGAGCGATCGCCAATATCTTTTATCTCCAACATCAACATGACTCGAGCATGAGTCAGAGTTTCGATATTGTGTTTCAGAATGCAGATCAATGCCTGTCTGCATATATTGAAAACAGCAGTATTCAAAAGTAGCAAGGACTCAAAGCCGTACTGGGATCAAGTGAGCATGCTGCCTGAGTGCTGGATTAATGCATAAGCCAACCGCCAGCCACATTGCTAACAAGCAAACAAAATATTTTTCAAGTGCGCACCGAAGTTCGAGGGCATTTGAAAAATATTATTTCAATAATGCTGGTTAACTAATGGTAAGCAGCCAAAAAAAGATAAAATATACAATGATATATCCGAATAAACACCACCAAAATATATGTTCCCATTTGTTCTCAGCGTCTTTTCCTTTGGCTTTATCTCGTCTTAAAAAATAAAAATATACAGCTAAGAATACAAGTAATGAAATCACAAGGAGCCATGAATACTACTACGAGTACTATTAAAAAAATTATTGACCTGCATATTTTGCCTTTTAGGTATTTAAAATGGGTTTATTACTTTTTATAAATAAAGTGCTTTATTGATCTGATGCATTCAAAAAGGCCCTCTCTCTGGATAGGGCCTTTTGGTATTTAAAAATGGATCTGTCAAAGCCTGATATACAAAGCAAAAAATAAGCGAACAACTGTACTGTATATGACATTTTATAAGGGCAATCTCTTTTATCCTGACAACGTGTCAGTGTGCGAGCTAGAAGTATTTTAGATAAATAGATCAGGCATATACATCTTCTGTAGGTTGAAGTGCCGATACCCGATCAAGCTTTCTATTCGTACATCAAGATATGTTTGATATCTGGGAGTAGAGATGGCTGAACAACTGTTAAAAGCAAAACCCTTGATCGTTGCACCTAAACATAAAACTGAATGGTTGAATCTCTTAGATGGCTTGAATCGCCTAAGTGTCGCGTTATTGCTACCGATATCGATCTTTATACTGTGGTGGTTGGCAGCCAATCTTGGGTGGATGCCTGAGCAAATTTTACCGAGCCCTGAAGTTACTTGGCAATCCTTTCAATCCTTGGCCGCAACTGATTTATGGTGGCAATTGGGTGTGAGTCTGCAACGCTTGATTATGGGTGTGGTGCTCGGGGTGGTGGCTGGTGTGTTATTGGGAGTACTACTGGGTAACTCTAAACAGGCTGATCAATATATCTCACCGACTTTTTTTGCTTTGGCGATTATCCCGACCTTGGCTTGGTTGCCGCTGTTAATGTTGTGGATAGGCATTGAAAATGCATTAAAAGTTTTTATTATTTTTAAAGCCACGCTGATCCCCATCACTTTGCAGGTTCAAACTGGAGTGAGGTGTATCGCACCGCAGTTGAAAGAAATGGCTGCGATATTGCAGTTGTCTAAGCCGATATTATTTTATCGTTTATTGCTCCCTGCAATCCTGCCTTACTTTATGACTGGCTTGAGATTGGCGCTGGCTGCAGCGTGGACCTCACTGATTGCAGTGGAGTTATTGGCTTCATCAGAGGGGATCGGTTATCTGATGGTGATGGGGCGACAGCTGTTCCAACTGGATATGGTTTTTGTCTGTATTGTTCTGATTGCATCTGTTGGTATCGTCTTTGATCTGCTATTACAGCTTGCGGAACGCAAATGGGTGTTTTGGCCGCATACCGTGCTTGCTGCGCATGGCTTGAGCCAGAGAAAGCGGCATTCATGGCTAAAAGCATGGGCCATTCCGATGATTTTATTGCTGCTTTGGTTTATCGGGACATCCAAGCTCGCTGTAGTAGAGCTGAGTTTGGCTTCACCGATACAGGTGATTCAGGCCCTGAGCCATGGCATCTCGGATGGTTCCTTGATCACCGCGATGTATCACAGTCTGTATCGCGCACTGTTAGGGTTGCTGATTGGTGGCAGCATCGGAGTCATTACTGGTCTGGTGTTGGGCTTGGTTAAACCATTAGAAGATATTTTTGCGCCGACCTTTAACACCCTCAGACTCATTGTGATCTTTGCATGGATTCCATTAATTACCGCATGGTTCGGATTGGGGGACTTATCCAAAACGGTATTTATCTCGTTGGCGACGTTTTTCCCGATGTTTATTTCCACCTGGAAGGGTATGCGCAATGTCCCGATTCAATTGCATGAAGTGTCACAAGTATTGCACCTGAATGTTTGGCAGCGCTTAGAAATTTTGATTGTACCGAGCATTAGCCCAGCGGTGTTTTCAGGCTTTCGATTGGCCTTGCTCTATGCATGGATGGCGTCTTTTGGCGCAGAATATTTGATGGGATCCGGTATCGGCATTGGCAGTTATATGATGGCTGCACAACAGCATTTTGAGATGGATCGGGTCATTGCGGCAACCGTATTGGTGGCAGCTTTGGGTGCGATCTTGGCTTGGCTTGGTAAAAAAGCCGAAGACTCCGCTACAGCATGGCGCAATCATCATGGCTGAGCAAGTCCATAGGACAACCCACGCGCTGTATTACACGATGCAGCAATCCAATCAATGACGCAAATAAATGACTGGAAAAATCAAGCAAATCAATGACTGAACAATGGCTGATTAATTGACTGAACAATGACAATGATAGAGGATGAATGATGAATACTTCAGTGGGATTGTCTACCCAATACGCACAGGCCATAGAGAGCCAACCCGCAGTTAAACCCTTGGTTGAATACCGAGGGGTGAATAAATTTTTCACCGTCAACCAAGCGCGAGTGCAGATCGTTGATGATTTTAACCTCAGTATTTATGAGGGTGAATTTGTGGCTGTGGTGGGGAGTAGCGGTTGTGGAAAATCGACCCTACTGCGCTTGTTGGCTGGCTTGGATCCAAATTATGAAGGGGAGATATTGATAGATGGTCAGGCTATTCAAGGAATCGGGCCAGATCGTGCCGTTGTGTTTCAAGAACATCGACTTTTTCCCTGGCTCACAGTGCAACAAAATATCGAATTAGGCTTGGTCAATGAGGTGCTGTCTAAACAAGAACGCGGCAGCCGAATTGAGGCTGTGATTACTTTGATCGGACTAGATGGTTTTGCCAAAGCCTATCCGCATCAGCTTTCAGGGGGCATGCTGCAACGTGTTGCGATTGCACGTAGCTTGGTCGCTCAGCCACGGATATTTTTACTGGATGAACCCTTTGGCGCCTTAGATGCATTAACTCGACATCAAATGCAAAATGAATTATTACGCATTCAAGCCCAAGAAAAAATCACCACCTTATTTATTACCCATGATGTTGAAGAGGCGGTACTGTTGGCAGATCGAGTGGTGATCTTAAAACCCAATCCTGGACGTATCGAGGAGATTATCTCGATTGATTTAGCACGGCCTAGAAGTCGTACCCATGTGGATTTAATGCGTTTAAAGGAATATATATTTTCAGTTTTGACTGAGGATAAGGTGCTTTAACATGGGCTTTAACTCAGCATTTGAAACAGCTTCAATCTAACTGCATCAGCAGATAACTTTATCGATAATGCATCAATAAACTGTAAAAGACCATGCAGATTTCAGATACAGATAGCTTCAATATCATCGCTATACCCATCAATATCATGAGTGATGTATGAACACGCAAACCGAACCCAGACCGAATATTCTACTCATTGTTGCAGACGATTTAGGTTTTTCCGATATTGGTGCCTTTGGTGGGGAAATCAAAACCCCAAATCTTGATCGACTGGCATTAGATGGCTTACGATTCACCAATTTCCATACCGCATCCACCTGCTCACCGACCCGATCGATGTTGTTGTCTGGTACAGATCATCATCTTGCGGGTCTGGGTACGATGGCTGAGGCACTGACCCCAGAACTTGAAGGCAAAGAAGGTTATGAAGGGGTGCTCAATCATCGGGTGGCGCCATTGCCTGCTCTATTACAAGATGCTGGATATTACACATTAATGTCTGGGAAATGGCATTTGGGTTTAAGCCCTGAGCACTTTCCAAGTCAGAAGGGCTTTGAAAAATCTTTTGCGTTATTGCCAGGGGCCGCAAATCATTATTTGTTTGAGGCGGATATGCCTAAAGATGAAATCCCTGAATTACTCAAGAAAACTCGTGGCTTATATTCAGAGGATGATGCATTTGCAGCGGAGCTTCCCCAAGGGTTTTATTCATCCGATTATTTCACCACGCGGTTGCTAGAATTTTTACAGGATGATGTCACTCGCCAAGACCGCCCATTCTTTGCTTATTTGCCATTTTCCGCACCGCATTGGCCGTTGCAAGCACCAGAGCAAGATGTTGCGCGTTATCAAGGTCAATATGCTGAGGGGCCGGAAAAATTACGCCAAACCCGATTGAAAAATTTAAAGCGCTTGAAGTTAATCGATCCGCAAACGAGTGTACATCCAGTGTTGGCGCGTACACCTTATTGGGATAATTTGGATCAAGCGGGCAAAGACCGATCTGCGCGAACTATGGAAGTCTATGCGGGCATGGTTGATCGTATGGACCAAAACATTGGTCGAGTGATTGATTATCTAGAACAAACGGATCAATTTGAAAATACCATCATTATTTTTCTGTCCGACAATGGTGCCGAAGGTGCGCAACTCGAAGCACTGCCAGTATTCGGTGGCAATCTGGATCAATTGATCGCTGAATATTATGACAACAGTCTAGACAATATTGGTCGTGGTAATTCTTATGTCTGGTATGGGGAACATTGGGCGCAGGCAGCGACCGCACCTTCGCGACTGTATAAGGCACATACCAGTGAGGGCGGCATACGCACCGTTTCATTTTTGCATTATCCAAAATTTAAACGCCAAAAACAGATCAGTCATGACTTTGTTACGGTCATGGATATCTTGCCGACCTTATTGGATTATTTAGATATTCAACATCCAATCACAGAATACAAAGGCCATGCCTTGGCCCCCTTGCGTGGTAAATCTTTCCTCGGCTATTTACAAGAAATACAAGACTATATTCATGATGAAAACCACATCACCGGTTGGGAGCTCTTTGGGCAAAAAGCCCTGCGCAAAGGGGACTGGAAGGCCTTGTTTATTCCAGCGCCGAATGGCCCAAATCGTTGGCAATTGTATAACCTAAAAAATGATCAAGGTGAAGTCAATGATCTTGCTGAACTGCATGCCGATAAGTTGGCTGAGTTATTGCAGGATTGGGCGGAATATGTCAAAGCCAATGGCGTGATTGAAAATATTCCCTCGCGACAGTTATTACACAATGCAAAAGATCGATCCTTTTATTGATGTTGGATTAGGCTGGAGCACGGCATCGTCGAGCTATTTAGCGTGGTGATGGTCACTACGCTACACAGCTCAAGCAAACAACGTATCTGTAACTTGGGTATTAGATTTGGCTAAAAGGGTCAGGCGGGTCAGATCGGTAATGGCGATTTGGTTATACCGTGCCTGCACGATACCGGCTTGGGCCAGCCAACTAAACTCGCGATTGATGCTCTGTCTGGAACTTTGCAACAGTTCAGCAAAATTTTCATGGGTCAGCTTGAGTTTGAGATGTATAACATTGTCTAATTTTGAAGCATGATAATGCGCCAAAAACAGTAACTCTTTGGCTAGGCGAATACGTAATGTATCGGTTGCGGCATAGTGCAGTTGCTCTCGGCTAAACTGACTGCGTATACACACCAGTTTTAGGATATAAAACAAAGCCTGAGGATTAGCCTGAATGATGTTTAAAAAAATCGCTCCGGGTATGATTGCGACCGTGGTATTGCCATAGGCGATATAGTCATGGATCAATGGTCTTTCCGCGATGAGTGGAACAATGTTAATCAGCAAGCCTGCTGGCACAAACATTTTGGTGAAATTTTTTCCTTCTATGGTGACCCAACTGGTTTTAATAATGCCATTTAATACCAGCATGACTTCATTGATGCTTGTGTTTTGGGAATAAATCATTTGATTGTGATAGAACTTTTTTACTTTGATTTGCTCTATGAGCGACTCTTTTTCAGACTGATCTAGATGCTGAATAAAGGGGTAATGATCTAAGAGTTCTCTGATTTGCTGCATGTACTGAGCCTGTTATTTTTGTATGATGTTGCTATTGGTTTTAAATGGATTGAATGCACTCAACCTCATGCCGATCAGCAGTTGCGTAAATGCCAGTTCATAGCATTAGAATCGCTAAATATAACTAAAAATTGAGCACTTCAAAATTCAAAGTTATGCTAAATACATCGGTATTCAAGATATTGCTTTGTGAGTAATCGGTACTGATCCATCCGTATTGATAAAGGCGTATGGGTAAAATTATTTTTAAAACGCCTATTTAAATATTTTTGTGATGCAAGCTAAATATCAGCGAATGATATTAGCTTTGAACGATATCTTCATAGAAATGTCTGAGTGCAGACAGAATGTTTTTTAAGCTATAAATAAGATAAACAAAAATAATTGATGAGTGATGATAATGACCAATGTGATCGACAAAGCAGTGATCGATAAAGCTGCAGTGTACGACAAAGCAGTTATGGAGAAAGCTGCAGTGAACGACAAAGTAGTGATCGATAAACCACAACAACAATTCAAAGTGAGCCCGATTACAGGTCGGATCGGTGCGATCATCGAAGGTGTTGCATTATCTGGAGATTTGGATCAAGACACGCTGCAGGCCATTGAACAGGCATTGTTGCAATATAAAGTGATCTTTTTTAGAAATCAAAATCATCTCGATGATCAAGAACAAGAAGCCTTTGCGCAATTGCTTGGAAGACCGATTAAGCATCCAACTTTACCCACGGTGGATGGTACCCAGTATTTACTTGAACTTGATTCGAAGCATGGCGCACGAGCCAATATCTGGCACACCGATGTGACTTTTATTGATGCTTATCCAAAAATGAGCATATTAAGAGCAGTGGTGGTACCAGAACGTGGTGGTGATACCACTTGGGCCAATACTGAAGCCGCTTATGATGATTTACCAGAGATGCTTAAAAATCTGGCTCATCAACTTAAAGCCATCCACAGTAATGATTTTGACTATATCGCAGCCAAGCCTAATACGGATAAGGAAACCCTGGGTCGATATAAGAATGTCTTTGCCAGTACGGTGTATCAAACCGAGCACCCACTGGTTCGTGTACATCCGCAAACAGGTAAACGCAGCTTGGTGCTGGGATTCTTCTTTAAATATTTTAGTGGCTTATCTAAGACTGAATCCAGTCGAGTGTTCGATATTTTCCAAGATCGGATCACACAACCAGAAAATACTCTGCGCTGGAAATGGCAGGTGGGGGATGTTGCGATCTGGGATAACCGCGCCACACAACATCTCGCAGTCAATGACTATGAAGATCAGCATCGGGTGGTACGCCGTGTGACTTTGGCAGGCGACATTCCGGTGGGTATAGATGGATTTCGCAGTCACACCATCGCGCCGAATTTGTCAGAACAGCAATTGGAACAGGCCAAGATTGAAGCGGTACTTTCTTCTCAATAGCATATTGCAGTGTGACTTTAGCGTGATGACCCAAGCTTATGGCTTTAGCGCAAAAATATGATCCATGGCTTAAGGCCTAGCGCCCCCAATGTATATCACGACAATTTGATTAAATAGGAATAGCGATGTTTGCAGAGCGAAAGAGAAAATATGTTTGGGCTTTCCCGATATTGATCGTGGTGGTGGTGCTCTTTATTCTGCTTAAGCCTTCTCAACCGACGTCAACACTACAATCAGGTCAAGCGCAGGGTCAAGAAAAAATCACCACGATTCGAATTGCAGTACCAGATATCAGTAGCAGTAGTCATCCGAGTAGTGGTGCGGCCTTGGTCGATCATGTGTATTTAAATCAAATGATCCAGAAAGAGCTCGCACCGCTAAATGTTAAAGTCGAATGGCAGTTTTTTAAAGGCGCAGGACCTGCAGTTAATGAGGCGCTGGCCAATGATCAAGTTGATTTTGCATTTTTGGGTGACTTGGCCATGATTATTGGCAAGTCCAAAGGAATTGACACTCGTTTGTTAATGGCGATTAGTCGCGATACACCGGGCTACCTCGCGGTCTTGCCCAACAAAGGCTATAACAGTTTGGCTGCCTTAAAAGGCAAACGTATTGCGGTGTTCCAAGGGACTGCGATGCAATTGTCTTTTAATCAGTTTATTCATCAATATGGTTTTAGCGAAAAAGACTTTCGCATTGTCAATATGGACCCCGCAGCAGCCAATGCCGCATTGGCTGCTGGCCAGATTGATGCGGGTTGGGGCTTGATGAATAATCTGGCTTTAAAACTCAAGGGTATTGTTGAGATCCCGCTGAGTAGTCGTGACAGTCAGGGGGCAGGCAGTATCCAAACTGGATTAATTGCAACTAAGGGGTTCATCAAAACCCATCCTGAAATCGTTCAAAAGCTGGTGAATGCAGTATTGAAATCCGCCTATTATGTCGGTCAAGATGAAAATAGAGATACAGCCATTCAACTGGTGACACAGAATGCTGGATATTCAAAACAGCTCTATGCTTTAAATTTGGATGCTTTGTCGCTCAAAGATATGCATTCACCTCGTTTAGATTCGTCATACTTAGACCATTTACAGACTGGAGTACGCACAGCATTGGATGCCAAGCTGATCAAAAATGATATTCAAATCAAGCAATGGATCGATCCACAATTCGTTGATACGGGGATCAAACATCTGGGTTATGTACAATTTTGGCCTGAAAAATGAGTGCTGTATTGCAGATTTAAAGATTCTATTCATCCATAGTGACATGCAAATACAGCCTTGGATAAGCATGGCGCGCACTGCCTTCGGGCAGTTTTTTTTGCTCCAATTTTAAGGCTTTAATGTTAGGATTTATAATAAATATCTTAATAAAATAAAGTACTTATCTCTGTAATAGCCTGACATTTTTCTGTTATAGACTCAATAAAATAACCGATAACAGTCATGAAAATATCGTCTTGTTGAGTGGTCATCGATGTGATCACGTCAGAATAGAATCCGTTTAAAATCCCCATCTGGCAGCATTCAGCGCAGCTTAAAACCGAAGCAATTCATCAGCAACACCGACATGCGTCATTATTTGACCCTTAACCGATTGAGCCAAAGCATGATGCTCATTATTTTGGGGGAATGGGATGTTCTGCACTGGCGACTGTAACTGAACTCAAGTAAATAACAATGTAGCGGCCAAAGTCGCTTAAGTGCAGGCATTGGCTATGCTATGCGCACTTAACTCATAGATTGCAATGATTTTTTTGATTAAATTTTTCATAAATAGTGCAAGGATTGATTCGATCCTTGTGCTTTGAAGATAGAAGGCAATAATTATAAATACTCGATCATTAGCTGTTTTTTGAAAAGTAAAATTTAAACGATTTGATCAATTCACAAGCATTCCAATATAGATATATTACAACTGCAGACTCGATTTTGGATGGCTATGAGTTCGAGTTTCTCATTAGCCTCTGAACTGTAACATTGTGTAAATTAATGTTTTTTAACAAATTGTTACTATTGTTGTAAGACTATTTTATATAACTAAAATAACCAATTTAAATGGGTGTTAAGTTTGGCTACAATAAATATTTTAAAATATAAATAAACAGTGCTTAAAGGTTTAAATAAATAGTGAATTAAAACTTAATAAAAAATATATCCATATATTAAGGGTATTTTACAAAGAAATGTATTAATGGATTGGTTGAATTAAAGGATGAAAATGTCCGTGAAAATATATTACGTTCATATTTCAATCTAACGTACAGTTATAATTATATGATTTAAAAGAAAATAGTATAATAAAAATACAATTTTTATTCGTCATATTATGATTATTTTCGGTTTTCTCGCACATAGTGTTTATTTTATGTGACTGTTTACACTTTATTTGTGTACAATATGAGCTTGCAAATTTTAGTCATTATGAGTTTAGTCTTTATTTAATTTGTTACTAATAATAATTGAATTTAAGATTTTGAGTTTTGTATATGACTTATCAATTATTGGATATATGAAGTTAATGAAAATGTTCAAGCGTGATTTAACGCTCGTAAAAACCGTACTAATAAGTTCCTTGCTAACGGGTTGTATGGTTAATGGTGGAAGTAATGGTGTTGCTGTAGAAAAGTGGAATAACTTTGACCAGGTTAAACCTGTTGACGATGTCATTGCTGAGAAAGCAAATGTGGTATTTGTGCGTGATGAAGCCTTTGTTGAAGGTAAAGCCGTTAATATTTTTGTGGGCGGTGAATATTTAGCCTCTTTACTTCCGGGTGCATATAAACAAGTTGAAGTTTGCCCAGATAATCAGAAATTAGTCGCTATACATACTGATGTGAAAGATCGCTATTTGACTAAGGAATTGGGTGGTCAACTCTATAACCTACCCAAAGATAAAACCACATATTTACGTGTGGCCCAAAATGAACAAGGGCAACCGCATTTCTTGGTTATGAATGCTGAAGAAATTCAGCAGGCGCAAGAGAAAGCCAAACAGCAAACGCATACTTTGCCGCGTGTAGATAAAAACTATAAATGTACTGCGGTAACACCAAAAGTATTGAAAAAAATCACCTTACAAGCAGGTGCGCTATTTAAGTTTGATAAGTCTGATGAGCAAAACATGCTCGAAAAAGGCAAGCAAGAGATTAAACAAGTTGCAGATGCAATCCATGCAGAAACAGCGCAAATTAGCCGTATTGATGTGATTGGTTACACTGATCCAGATGGTACTGAGGCGTATAACCAAGTACTTTCAGCACATCGTGCTCAAAGTGTAAAACAAGTCCTCATGGGACATGGCTTTACTTCAGATTCGGTCTATGCCGAGGGTCGTGGAGAAAGCAATTTATTAATTTCTGATTGTGATGTGCAACATGCCAAAGACCGTACCGCGCGTCTTGCATGTAACCAGCCGAATCGTCGTGTTGAAATCATTTTATATGGTGTTCAGTAGTCAACCTACCCCGTTATTGAATGAATCAAATTTGAACACATTGCTGCACAAACGCAGAAATTAAGGAATTAAACGTGTCTGTTAAAAATATTGTTTTAAAAATTAATGATAAAAAAGCAACCTTAGATACATTTAGTATCGAAGGCGGCAAAGGTGGTCGTGGCGCGCAGGGGACACCATTAAAACTTGCGGCCAAAGCCAATGTACATTACGAATTAACTGATCTTGAAACTCAGTTTGGTCCAGAGAATATTGCGACTAAACGTGCAGGTAAAGATTTGTGGATTAGTTTTGAAGGCGGCGATATCGAGCAACCAGATCTGATCATTGAAGGCTATTATGCTGATAATGCTCAATTGGGTTATGCCGATGGTGAGTCGAATCTGATTATCGGTCAGCACGAAAATGGTAAATACTATCCATACGTGCCTGAAAGTGCTGATAAAAATGATGCTGTTAGCTTATTGGCTGATCAAGCGGAAGCGGGCCAAGCCTTAGGTGGTGAAGAAGTTGCTGCATTCTGGGCATTTAACCCTTGGTGGTTATTGGCGCTGCTGCCAGTTGCTGCGCTTGCTATTGATCATGATAAAGACAAAGGTGGCAATAAATTTGTACCCCCTGTAGTGACCAAAGATTATCCACCAGTTGCTGGTGATGATTCGGGCAAAACTAAACCGGGTCAGCCTGTTGAAATCGAAGTGATCAGCAATGACACCGACAAAGACGGCACGATTGATCCGAAGACTGTAGTCATCACTAAACAACCTGCCAATGGTACGGTTGCAGTTGATCCGATTACGGGCAAAGTGACTTATACGCCAAACCCAGGTTTCAGCGGTCCAGATGAGTTTGAATATACCGTTAAAGACAACCATGGCAATCCATCTAATCCAGCCAAAGTTGTGATTGATGTTGAAACGCCACCTGTTGCAGTTGATGATAAGGCCAACACTAAAGTAGATCAGTCTGTGGTGATTGATATCACTGCAAATGATTCTGATCTAGAAGATGGCAAGATCGATCCTAAGACTGTAGAAATTACTAAACAACCTGCCAATGGTACGGTTACCGTTGATGCTGATGGTAAAGTAACTTACACACCAAATCCTGGCTATGCAGGTGCGGATGAGTTTGAATACATCGTTAAAGACAGCGATGGTAATGAATCGGATCCTGCGAAAGTTGTGATTGATGTAGAAGCTAAACCTGTTGAGCCAATCTTGGTTCCACCTGTTGCGACTAACGATTCAGGTACTACTCAAGAAAATACCCCAGTTGAAATCGATATCATTGCAAATGACACCGATGCAGACGGCACAATTGATGCAACGACTGTTGTGATCACCAAACAGCCTGCCAACGGTACGCTTGAAATTGATCCAACTACAGGCAAAGTGACGTATACGCCGAACGAAGGTTTCAGTGGTGCGGATGAGTTTGAATACACCGTTAAAGACAACGACGGTCAGCCTTCAAACCCAGCCAAAGTCGTGATTGATGTAGAAGCTAAACCTGTTGAGCCAATCTTGGTTCCACCTGTTGCGACTAATGATTCAGGTACTACTCAAGAAAATACCCCAGTTGAAATCGATATCATTGCAAATGACACCGATGTAGACGGCACGATTGATCCTACGACTGTAGAAATCACCAAACAGCCTGCCAACGGTACGCTTGAAATTGATCCAACTACAGGCAAAGTGACGTATACGCCGAACGAAGGTTTCAGTGGTGCGGATGAGTTTGAATATACCGTTAAAGACAACGACGGTCAGCCTTCAAACCCAGCCAAAGTTGTGATTGATGTAGAAGCTAAACCTGTTGAGCCAATCTTGGTTCCACCTGTTGCGACCAATGATTCAGGTACTACTCAAGAAAATACCCCAGTTGAAATCGATATCATTGCAAATGACACCGATGCAGACGGCACAATTGATGCAACGACTGTTGTGATCACCAAACAGCCTGCCAACGGTACGCTTGAAATTGATCCAACTACAGGCAAAGTGACGTATACGCCGAACGAAGGTTTCAGTGGTGCGGATGAGTTTGAATACACCGTTAAAGACAACGACGGTCAGCCTTCAAACCCAGCCAAAGTCGTGATTGATGTAGAAGCTAAACCTGTTGAGCCAATCTTGGTTCCACCTGTTGCGACTAA
>NZ_SLVJ01000032.1 GCF_004345325.1 Acinetobacter calcoaceticus | reverse complement strand
AGTACCAAGCTATCCGCTTTCAGGTTCTTGTCCATCGCGATGATCAAGTCACCATTGGCATCAACACTGGTCTTGATGTTTTCTGCTGAATACTCTGTATCCGCTTTAGCACCACCACCTTTGATGTTCATGGTCTCACCGAGTTTCTTCGGTGTAGAACCCGTATTACCGGCGAAATTCATCCCTTTGTCAGTTAATGTAGTCGTTACATCATTGACTGCATTGTTTAAGTCACCCGCATTCACGCCATTACTGGCATTGTTGACATCTTTATAATCACCAGCACTGGCAACGTTGTTTAAGTGAGTACCACCTGTCGTGGTAATCTTACCTGTCACTGGATCTTTGATAGCACTCGCTTTCGTCCCACCAAGGGTCACATCGTTTTTATTAATTGTGCCATCAGGATGACGATCGTATTTAACTGAACCATCGAGTCCTTCAGTCAAGCTATTTGCCACACCTTTGAGCTGTGCAACGTTTACTGCATCTGAGTCTTGAGTACCTGCTGCAAGATTGGTAATTTGACGGGTATTGCCTGCACTTCCAACACTTACAGCACCTAAATTGGTCGATTTAGTTGCATTGATAGTGTCAATATCGGTTTGTTTAAGACCTGCTAATGTGTAAACTGCCCCAGATGCACCTGTCGCAACACGATCAGCCACACTACCTGCACCAAGCGCCACACCGCCTTTAGCTGTAACACTCGCTGCAGATCCAAGTGCAACTGCATCATCTTGTGTGATGGAACTGTTGGCACCTACTGCAACACTGTTCTTATTTCGAATGAATGCCATATCGCCAATCGCTACAGAACGATCCGCACCTGCAATCGTCTGGCTACCCACCCCCATTGCAATAGATCGGGTTGCTTTCGATACCCCTCCAATAGCAATTGCACGATCTTCAATCGCTTCACTATTGGCACCAACTGCCAAGGATAGGTTTTTGGTGGCTTTGCTATTACCGCCGAGTGCAACAGATGCAAGACCTAAAGCATTGGCATCTTTACCAACCGCCAGTGCCGTGTCAGCTCTGGCCTTAGCGCCATATCCAATCGCCGCACTATTGTCCGCACTTGCTTCAGTATAGCTACCCAAGGCTTGTGCGCCAGCACCACTGGCTAAAGAGGAATTACCTACAGCAAGCGTATTACCTGACGTAGCGCCGGAGTTATTTCCCAGTGCTTGTGCGCCACTGCCTGTTGCAGAGGCATTATTTCCCACCGCGATCGAATTTAGCCCCGTCGCACCATCGTTATTATAGTTACCGCCTTGCGTACCATTGTCATTAACACTGTAGTAATGAGTATCATTGCCAGCTCCTGTACCACCTGATGCATTTACTGTATAGGTGTTACTTGCTGCGTCAAAATTAACCGTAGTATTGCTACCCGCTACAACCTTAGTTTTAGCTGCATTTAACTGATCGACATTGACGGCATCCTTTCCAGCTTTTCCATCACCAACATTAGTGATGACCTTAGCGCCAGCATCGATACCATTTACAGTAATGCTTGGACCATTATTAATGGTTAAGCCTGCATTATTAATCGTGGTATTACCTACAGCCACAGACTCTAGACCAGTTAGGTTCTTAGACAGTTGTACTTCTAACTTACCGTCTTTACCTACAGTACGAATATTTTCCGCACTTGATTCCTTCGTATCAGCTAAGCCACCTACGACTTCTAACTGCTCGTTGAGTTTCTTCTCAAGCGTATCACCCGTGTTTCCCTTGAATTTCAAGCCATCGTTTAAGGTTGCAACTTCTTGGTTTTCATAAATGATACGGGTAATACCATTCGTACCATCCACACCTGGTTTACCTGCACCACCAGTCAGGGTTAAGCCGTCTTTGCCATTGGTACCATTAAGTGCCAAGCTATCCACTTTAAAGTTCTTGTCCATCGCGATGATCAAGTCACCATTGCCATCAACTGTGGTTTTGATATTTTCAGCTGAATACTCAGTATCCGCTTTAGCACCACCACCTTTGATGTTCATGGTTTCACCGAGTTTCTTCGGTGTAGAACCCGTATTACCAGCGAAATTCATCCCTTTGTCAGTTAATGTCGTCGTTACATCAATGACCGCATTGTTTAAATCACCAGCATTCACCCCTTTGCTAGCATTGTTGACATCTTTATAGTCACCAGCGCTTGCAACGTTGTTGAGACTGGTACCGCCTGTGGTCGTGATCATTCCTGTGATTGGATCTTTGCTAACCCCAGCAGGTGTGCCAGTAAAGGTCACCTTGTTTTTATTAATTGTGTCATCAGGGTTGAGGTCGTATCTCACTGCGCCATCAAGTGCTCCAGCGATGGTATTTGCCACGCCTTTGAGCTGTGCAACGTTTACTGCATCGGAATCGGCAAATCCAGCTGCGAGATTGGTAATTTGACGGGTATTGCCTATGCTTCCAACACTCACCGCTCCAGCATTGGTCGATTTAGTTGCATTAATGCTGTCAATATCAGCTTGCTTAAGACCTGTAGGCGTATAAACTGCTCCAGCTGTACCTGTAGCACTACGATCAGCTATGCTGCCAAAGCCTAGTGCAACACCCTTCTCAGCTGTAGCACTGGCATCAACGCCAATAGCGATAGAATGAGTACCAGTTGCCCCATCATTATTATAGTTTCCAGCTGGTGTACCACCAGCATTGATACTGACATAGTGGGTTTGGGTTGCGTCTAATGCTGCACCTACATTGGTATATTGTTTACCAAGAATGTTGTATGTCGGTGCTGAAATCCCCCCCGTAGTCGAGTCAAATGTTGATCCACCACCTAGATTTTGAGCTGCATTCGCTCCTGCTTGATCAGTAAGGGCTTTATGCTTTTTAAGTTGCGAAACGTTTACACCATCCGTATCAAGTGAACCCGCAGCGACATTCTGAAGTCGTCGTTCACTGCCTATAGTACCTACAGAAACAGCACCAGAAGCATTTGCACCAGCAACGGCTGCGTCAAACAAAAATGCAGTTGCCGTATAATCGTTGGTTTTTGAGTTTTCACCAATCGACACACTATTGAGATGGTTGACTTCTGCTCCTGTACCCAAGGCAACACTGTTGGCAAAATTAGCTTTAGCGTTTACACCAACTGCAATGGAGTTCGCTTCTTTTGCTAAGGATAACCCTCCAATCGCTAATGCATTTTTACCCAAAGCCTGAGACTTAGCTCCCATAGCAAATGAATCTTCACCCTTTGATATTGCCTCCGAGCCCATCGCATATGAGCCTATACCTGCAGCTTCGGCTTTAGCGCCCATTGCAAAGCTGTTGTTTGCTTTTGCTTGAGCCTGGCGACCCAAAGCAAAAGAATCATTACCTGACGCTGTAGAATTATATCCCATTGCAGTAGAATCTAGACCGTTAGCTGTAGCATGGGCCCCGAGCGCTAAAGCATTGTCTCTAGTCGCTTTTGCTGCAGAACCTATAGCGATCGAATCTAAACCTGTAGATAAAGTTTGGTCCTTGGTTTGATAATCAGCGCCCGGTTGTGATGGATCTACACTTGTTGCAGAATCGATATCTGCTGATCCAATCGCAATAGAGCGTTTTCCATTGGCAGTAGCCGAATGTCCAACTGCCAATGAACCCAGCCCTGTCGCGGCAGATACATTACCTAAAGCTTGAGCATAATCACCTGTTGCTGCAGACTGTCTACCTACTGCTAAAGCCGAATTTCCGGTAGATAATGCTGCAACACCAATTGCAACTGAAGCTGTATTGGTAGCAGCAGCATATGATCCAAGCGCTGTAGCCAGCCCCTGAACAGTTGACGTTCCAACCCCTGCTTTAGCACCCGCGCCTAGCGCAGTATTCCCACCTTTTCCACTATTCCATTTAGTATCAGTTCCAGCAGTTGTCTTCGGGTTATAGGGGTTTTTTCTATCCGCGATAGTAGAATCTACACCAGCAACCGAATCACACCCAATTGCGATCCCATAAACGGTTGCACTTGTAGCTGCAGTACATCCTGGTCCTGTAAGCAAAGTTGCAGCAAACGTATCTGCTGAAATACCGACCGAACCTACAATAGCAAGCACAGCACCCACCAATTTTGTTTTTGTTTTAGTCTTTGACTTTGTTAACTCTGATACTGCAACCCATACACTCAGGGAAGCATTCCAAATCACACGATATATTTTATTCATATTCAACCCTTTTTTGTAATGTCTCTCAATAAACTGAGAGTGATTAAGTCCCATCACAGTATTCTATTTGTTAAGGTCAAACACAAATTTTCCCCTTATATATCAATAGTTTTACAACACATGGATTTATATTTAGTTCAGGTAAACCACTACCCTTATACTAATTTTTTGCTTTTAGAGTCCTCACAATTTGGTATACTGCCACTTAAAATTTAGCGATTAAATAATTTTTAAACGCATTGAAAAAATTTAGTTTTATATGTAATGTGGTTATCTGGAAAGTTCGATTTTATTTTTTATATTCAGATTACTGAGCTTCATTATAAATATTTTAAAAACTGCACTTACCCACTCATGCTCTGCAATATTTGAGGGCTCAATTCACTTTGCAATACGCACAGTTCAGTTAAAGAAGTAAACTCCATTTCGATTATTTTTTAATCAAAAAACCACTGCGCTTAAATTTACATTACACCGAGCACCGCACAATATTAGCCAATATAAACAATGATCCAATTTTTGATTTATCTTTGAGCGATATTAGGTAAAAATTGAATTGATTATTTAGACCTTCTAACTACAAGTTTGAGTCAGAAAAAACATTTATTTATTTATTTTATGGTTGACAATTACAATAACAGTCAATCCAACATGCATCAAAAACGTTAACTCTCGATAAAAGCTTTACACATCCCGATTGCAAATTATTCTGGCTAAAAGAATCAGCCTAATAAAAAAACCAGCCGCTAGGCTGGTTAAATCTTTGAACTCGCTTTACATTCGACACAGGTCAAAATAACTAATCTTACTGCGATCTAGCTGAGCAATCGGATTGTCAAAAAAACTATGAAAAGCATGCTTGGCTTGGATGGCATTGGATTGCAGATGTTTTAGCACACTGCGTCGTGGATCACTTTCCGCCAAGGTCAAACTAAAGACCTTATGTTGTCTCAGTTTAGTTTGCTGCATGGCATGCGATAGCATCCGTTCAAAAACATCCAAGTGCTGAGGCGCACAGATCGGACTATGCATCAGTAAATAATCAAACATGCCTCGTGTTTTAGGTAGCTTAAATCCACCTCTAAAATGGGTATACAGATTATAAATAGGTCTAAATACCAGTAATTTGAGATCGTATTTTACCACTCGGATTTGTTTAATTTTCTTTTGGTTCCATAGCCCATACACCCCTACGATCTGCTGCTCTGCATCTAGAATTAAATAAAAATCTTCGAGTTTTAAATCTCCCCAAAAGCGCTTTTTCGCCACGATCTCATTAAAATCATAATCAGGCAGAAAATTATAATACACCTGCATGTCTGCTAAAAAATACTGCAAGGCATCAATCCACGATTCATCCAATTCAACCACTTGATACTTATCTTGCACCAGCGATCTTTTAACCCTTCCGACATTATAGGTATAAATCAGATCATATTGATAAGGAGTTAAATAATTCGGTCGTTCAGCATGGAATATCTCGCAAGCATAGCGATTATCGGACAAGATAATACTTTGGAACAAGGTATCATGCGGGTGATTATATTTAAAATAATCCATAATCAAGCGCATTGCTCGATTACCGCGTAACTGTGGACTAAATCGAAGATCACACAGATAGCACATCGTGCGAAGCTGTTGATCAATATAACAATCTTTCCAAACCACCAACAACATTCCCAAGACTTCATCCGGTCGTTGCTCATGCACAATAACAATGCTCTGTGGGCGTTTACTCTGCACTTGCACCGCATATAAATAGCTAGGAAAACGTTCAAACGACAATAGCATGCCATTACTCGGCATGACTTCTTTGATCAGCTCAATCAATTGAGCATCATCTCGCCAAGTTGCGAGTCGTAAATATAAATCGGGGATCGATTCATTTCGATATAATATTGGATTTTGCGTCATCATCGTATTAGACCACTTCTAAGTTGGTTTTAATTTTTTTTAGTGGTTCAGGTTTGATATTGCCTTCAATCATGCCATTGTGCATGGCCAAGCGCTTATAATAATCCCATGCATCTTCGACATGTAACACCTGAGCTGGATCTAACTGACCCAGATCCCGCGCCAATTCATAATGAAAATTCTGTTTTAACAGTCGCTCCAATTGTGCTGCACTCGGTTGCTTTGCATTATCACCATCACTGAGTAAGATATAGTGTGGTTTTTTACCTTTAGCTCGTTCAACGCCGATCAAACTCATCGGACGATAATCCTGATGTTGGAACTGTTGTAGGATTTGCACCGCAGTTTGATGGTCTAATTTCTCCCCCACCATATCGACAGTCAGTTTACGCCCAAGAAATTTAAAACAAGGCACTTGATTTAAAAACCCAGTCACCTCGATTTCATCATCAATAACATAACGCATCAACCCTGAACCTGTGCTGATCACGGGACTGACCACATCACCTTGTTGTAACTGCCACGCTGCGAGTACAGTTTTGCCATCGGCTTTTAAAAACTCATAGAAATGTGATTGATACATCAATGGAAAACAATTGCCATAGGGTATGGTCACCACCCCCTCTGTCGCCCATAAGCCTTTGGCTTCAAAGTTGATCTTTGGCATTTTCGCCCGCAGTTCTTGTGCCCATTGCTCCGCGCTTGCGGTATCCCAACTTGAGATCAAGCACAACTTAGGCCACAACTTCTGCCAGACATGCTGTTGCTGAAAATCAAGCTGTTTCAACACGCGCGCGCGCCTTGGTGCTTTGGGTGCCTTTAGATGCGACAATCCTGGCTGTTGCCATTGGCCTGTGCTTAATACTTCTGCGATTTGAACCTGTTGGCTTTCAATAATCTCAATCAATTGCAGTGCAAAGGTGGGACTCCACACCGAGATCATACCGAGATTGGCATCCGCCACCAAATACACAGCAGTCGCAAACATGGCCGCCTCTGCAGTTTCTGCATAGGCAACTTCATTGGGTACAGCTTGGGTCATTCTCGACATCAGCCGTTTTGAAAAACTCAGCAAGGCACTGTCATCATTCAGGTTCGCATTCTTGAGTACACGACGCTGACTTTCAGGTAACCATGAAATCGACCAATAATGTGTAGCACGCGCTAAACGTGGATGCTGATGATATAAGCGATTTAACCAGAGCCCAATCGCTTGATCGAGCTCTTTTAAAAACATTGGCGTATATGGAATAAATTTGAGTGCCTCACTTGAACCACTTGTAGGTTGAAATCGAACAATTTTACTCTGCCCCATGATATTAATACCAAGGCGACGCGAGGTTTCTATTTTTCCACGCCAGTCTGCATAGCGTGTTAATGGATAACGCCGACAAAACTCCTCATAGCTGAGCTTTTTTTTTTCAACCATAGCAAGCAACGTTGCTAATTTCTGTCGTTGCACGTGCTCAAGTTGACCTGTTTGTTGGGTAAAACGTTTGGTTGCAGCCTTAGAGGCTTGGCGCATCACCCAATGCGCCAGCAGGGTCATGATCTTCATTAGGCCACCTTGTCTGCGATAAACTCAGTCGCTTTACGCAATATACTTGGATGTTGCTCAATCGTTGCCTGAACTGTTGGTTTTTTCTTCGATGAACGTAGACGTCGATAAAGATCTTTCCAGCTGATTTCCCCGATACACGGTAATTCGGTGCCTTGTATCCACGTCGGGTTCACCGACTCAAAAAAATCAATATTTTTGTTTTTAATCCGCATCTCATGTTGGATCGGCGCGACAGAAGCTTTTAGGGCTTGATAATCTTCACCAAAATTGAGTAGACCAGTCTGCGGATTATAATATTCATCGAAGTACTGCACACAATATGCTTCGATCAAATGCTTTAAATGGCTATGCTTATTTTCGACATTGGGATAATAAGTATAGTAATTATTAGCCAATAACAAATAAGTCTTAAAGCCCTTAGAAATCAGCATCCAATAAACGGGTCGAGTGGGATGTTTCATTTTATAGGTCAATATATATCGTGCCATGGAGCGTTGTAATGCATGACTGCCCCAGTATTTTTTCTCTATAATGGTATCACCACTAAAAAATGCATACTGGGCCTGACCATCAATTAAGAAATCACGCTCAACCACTGTAGAGAATCCAACGATATTATTTTGTGGATCGAAAATAAGAAATATCCCTGTTTTTTGTAAGAAATCCGATTCAAACAATTCATAACTGGTATTTTCATAATATTTTTCATAGATCGAGTACATTTGTTTTAACTGTATTACAGTTATTTTATTTATAGTTTTATATAAACTATACGGTTGCTTTTTAAACTTACGAAATAATTTCAATTCAATCATATTCATTTATCTCGTTAAGATTTATCAATATTTCAAGATATACATAGCGCAATGCAGAACATGAAGTTAAAAGTCTATGCAGTAACGATTGAGGATCATTAAGCTGTACATTTGAGTGCCGAAGCATAACAAGATTACAACCATAGTGTGATCAATAGCGGGATGAGCACGATAAACTTTTAACGATGTACTGAACATCACAATGCTTTTATTTAAAAAATAAAACACTTAAATTGATTATATAATTTACACCTATATAAATCTTTATTTAAATCATTATCCAAAAACATCCGATCAATATCCAAAAATATTAGATCATTTCATCTAATACATCAAAAATTGATAAACCATAAACGATCACTCCTTTGATGTTTTTATGGGGTTAATACATTCAAAATATTAATGCATGATTTCAAGTCATATTCAAAAATTATCCGACCACCTGTTATGCAATATTAAAAACACCCATAGAATGAAAAACATATCGCGAGCAGCGATGACGTACATGATCGCATTTCAATCAATCAGGCATTCAATCGAAAAATGGATTATTAATACTGTAAATAAATGCTTTAAATAAATATAAAAAATCGACCCGTAGGTCGATTTTTTAAAGTTGAATTACATTAACTGAGTTTAACTTTTTCAAACTGTAGATGGCCTTGTTGGCTGCTGACTGAGATGGTATCGCCTGCCACAAATTGCCCTGACAAGATCTTTTGCGCCAATGGATTTTCCAACTGTTGTTGGATGGCACGTTTCAATGGGCGTGCCCCATAGATTGGATCAAAACCAGCATCGATGATTTGATCAAATGCTGCATCTTCCACAGTGATATCCAAATCGCGTTCAGCCAAACGTGTACGTAAACGATTGAGTTGTATATCAGCAATGCCACGAATCTGGATTTTACTCAAGGAATGGAACACCACCAACTCATCGATACGGTTAATAAACTCTGGGCGGAAATGCTCACTGACCGCACTCATGACCACGGAGCGAATATCTTCATCTTGCGCATTTTCACCTAGCTCACGGACTTCTTGTGAACCGAGGTTTGAGGTCATCACGATCACGGTGTTTCTAAAGTCAACCACACGACCTTGCGAATCGGTTAAGCGACCATCATCGAGTACTTGTAGCAGGATATTAAATACATCTGGATGCGCCTTCTCAACCTCATCAAACAACACCACACTGTAGGGTTTACGACGAACCGCCTCAGTCAACACCCCACCCTCTTCATAGCCCACATAGCCCGGAGGAGCACCGACCAGACGACTGACAGAGTGCTTTTCCATAAACTCACTCATATCGATTCGGATCATGGCATCATCATTGTCAAACATAAAGTTGGCCAATGCTTTGGTGAGCTCGGTTTTACCAACCCCTGTCGGTCCAAGGAACATAAACGAACCACTCGGACGATTCGGATCAGACAAGCCTGCGCGTGACCGACGAATTGCATTCGATACAGCCACCACAGCTTCACTTTGACCGACTACACGCTGCTGTAAAAATGACTCCATTTCGAGTAATTTTTCACGTTCACCTTGTAGCATTTTAGCCACAGGAATACCGGTTGCTGCACTGACCACTTCCGCAATTTCATTTTCAGTGACTTTGGTTCGGATCAGTTTCGTTTCCTCAACCTCATTAACCTGATATTCCTGTTCTAGCTGTTTTTGCAGTTCAGGAATCACCCCATACTGTAAACGACTCGCCTCAGCCCAATCGCCATCACGCTGGGCTTTTTCAGATGCAATACGCGCTTGGTCCAGTGCCACTTGGGTTTTATTGGTGCCTTCTACCAAGGTTTTTTCAGCACGCCACACCTCTTCCAAATCGTTATATTCGTTTTGGACCTCTTTGATTTGCTTTTCCAAATGACTCACTTCAACCTTACTCACCGAGTCCTGATCTTTTTTGACCGCTTCCAATTGGATTTTCAATTGGATCAATCGACGGTCTAGTCGATCAAGTGGTTCAGGTTTAGAGTCGATCTCCATTTTAATTCGAGATGCTGCCTCATCGATCAAATCGATGGCCTTATCCGGTAACTGACGATCGGTAATATAACGATGCGACATTTTCGCTGCAGCAATAATGGCTGAGTCTAAGATCTGTACCCCATGATGCGTGGCATACTTTTCTTTTAAGCCACGCAATATCGCAATGGTGTCTTCTACACTCGGCTCATCGACCAAGACTTTCTGGAAACGACGTTCAAGCGCAGCATCTTTTTCAATAAACTGACGGTATTCATCCAAGGTGGTCGCACCCACGCAACGCAATTCACCACGTGCTAAGGCAGGTTTCAACATGTTGCCCGCATCCATAGCACCATCGCCCTTACCGGCACCGACTAAGGTGTGTAATTCATCAATGAATAAGATCACTTGCCCATCTTGTTTGGCTAAATCATTCAATACCGCTTTGAGTCGCTCTTCGAACTCACCGCGATATTTTGCACCAGCCAATAATGCTCCCAAGTCCAAAGACAATACACGCTTACCTTTGAGGCTTTCAGGCACTTCACCATTGACGATCCGTTGTGCCAAGCCTTCTACGATTGCTGTCTTACCCACCCCAGGTTCACCGATGAGGACAGGGTTATTTTTGGTACGACGGGATAAGACTTGAATGGTGCGACGGATTTCTTCATCACGACCAATCACGGGATCGAGCTTGGCCGATAATGCGCGCTCAGTCAGGTCGATGGTGTATTTATTTAAAGAATCACGTTGATCTTCGTGGTTATTGCTTATCACTTTTTCGTCGCCTCGAATCTTATTGATCACTTCAGTCAATCGCGCGGTGGTTAAACCCACGCGTTGTAATATGGTTTTGGTTTGTCCAGTTTCAGCCAGACCCAGTAGCACCCAATCTGTCGTTAAAAATTCATCACCCGCTTTGAGTGCTCTAGCATCAGCAAAATTCAGCGCGCGCACTGCCTCAGGATTAAGATTGATATCCCCTGTTGGATTGGCCACTGTGGCTGCGTCATTTAACGCCTGTTGTAGTTGAGTTTGTAAATCAGGTAAATGTGCGCCCGCTTGTTGCAACAGGCTGAGATTGGCAGGTTCTTTCATCAGCACAGCCAAGATATGAATGCCTTCGATGGCGGTATGGTCTTTGCTCATGGCCAAAGATTGAGCATCGGATAGGGCTTGTTGTAATCGATTCGTAAATTTTTCAAAACGCATTGTTATTCTGCCTCAGCATATTTCTGTCTTGCCTAATAAGATGGGATTGAATTGGTATTTTTCAAATGCTTTTGCAAAATATTTTTAAAAAAAGATTATAATTTTCAATTTGTTAAAATGCTTTTTTTGGATAAAATTCAACTTTAATATGGCGTTAGGTTTTACTATTTTCAAGGCTGGTCTAGCAAATATTGAAGCTTTATTTGTTCACTAATAATCGGCGACAGTGAAGCCTGTGGCCTTATGTATTCGAAATGAGTTTTTTACAGAAATATTTGGGCGATTCGATGTAGTCCAGTTTAAGGTAAAACTGGTGTGCTGCTTGGCGATGTAAACTCGAATGTAATTCCACCCGTTCACAACCTTGCATACGTGCAAAATTCTCCGCAGCAAGCACCAGTTGCTCACCTATACCCTTGCTTCGATGATGCTGATCGACACACAAAAAATTGATATGAGCATAGCCGCCACTACAGGTCATTTGTGGTATCAGATACATGGAAATAAACCCACAGACCTGCCCCTCTATCTCAGCAACCAAGGTCAGCGCCTGAGGGTCGGTTGCAAAGCGCTGTAAATTAGATTCAATCAAATGCACTGCAGTCTGCGGATAGCCCATATATTGAAGCAATTGACAAATGTCTGGCGCATCTGTGTCCCTTGCATTACGAATATGAAGAGCAGCAGCGCTAGTGTGCATTTAAAAACACCTTTCTTCACGTGATTGATCCAACAGAATCAATCACGACATGAATGACTGGATTTAAGCTTGGGCCGCGCGGATTTCAAAATCATGGCTAATTTCCACACCACCATCGGCAAGCATCTTACTTGCAGAGCAGTATTTCTCGGCTGAAAGCTCAACGGCCTTGGCGACCTGCTTTTCTTTGACCTCGTTCCCAGTCACTACAAAATGTAAGTGTATTTTAGTGAATACTGCAGGAATTGTATCAGCGCGCTCAGCTTTTAACTCGCAAACTACCCCTGTCACATCCTGTCTAGATTTCTTCAAAATAGTCACGATATCGAAAGAAGCACAGCCACCAAGTCCCATTAAGATCAGCTCCATGGGACGTGGTCCGAGGTTCTGTCCACCATATGCTGCAGAACCATCCATAACCACTTGGTGTCCACTTTCTGATTTTGCCTCAAAAGCAACATTCTCTAACCAATGTACACTTGTTTGCATTGCAACTACCTAAAAAAATCTATAAATTGACGGGGTACCGGTAACACTAGCATAAAATGAGTTGAGAAGGAATTTCATCTCTTTGCTTCTGCTTGACGAGCTCATTTTAGGTCATTAGATCTATTTTTTATCCAATTTGGAATTTATAAGCATGGCTTCTAATTTTTCATATTTAAGTACAGATGCACTGTCTCCAGGTCAACTTCCTGAGTCAGTCAAAGCACTTTTGAAACGTGCTCACATCAATCGCTTTCCGAAACGAATGACGATAGTTGATGCGGGTACCGAATCTAAATCGCTGTATTTAATTTTAAAAGGTTCAGTTTCAATTATTTTACGTGAAGATGATGATCGTGAAATCGTTGTGGCATATTTAAATCCAGGAGATTTCTTTGGGGAAATGGGGCTTTTTGAAGCCAATCCTCAACGTACTGCTGAAGTTCGCACCCGTGATACCTGTGAGATTGCGGAAATCACCTACGAAAACTTTCATGAACTCAGTCAGCAATACCCGGACTTAAGTTATGCAGTATTCGCACAGTTGGTTCGCCGCTTAAAAAATACCACACGTAAAGTTACCGATTTAGCCTTTATCGATGTATCTGGTCGTATTGCACGTTGCCTGATTGATCTTTGTGCGCAGCCTGAAGCAATGATCTTGCCGAATGGTCGTCAAATTCGCATTACACGCCAAGAAATTGGTCGTATCGTGGGTTGCTCAAGAGAAATGGTAGGTCGTGTGCTTAAGACGCTTGAAGAAGAAGGCATGATCGAAACAGATGGTAAAGCGATCTTAATTTTTGATAGCTCTCTCGAAGAACCATCAACAGCAGAAAATGAACCAACTGCAACTGAATAAGCAGTAATATTCAATCAATCTATATGTGCAAATCACAAGATTTGCACAATATAAAAAACCGCTCCACCTCTTCTTCAATCAGACCCATCCCCGAAAATATAACCCTTACAAAATACTCAACCTAAACTCAAAAAGAAGCTTTCTCCCGAGCCATCCATTGAGTGCTTTTGTAACATCAGTTGTAAAATCGGTTGTAGGTTCAATTGTAGAGTGTATTGCAGGTTTAGGTGATCGATACAGTCGGCTCAGATTGATCTGGACGACTCAATTCGGTCATCGGCCAACGTGGTGTAGTGGTGACTGATAACCCATCATTTTGCCCTGCTTTTAATCGTTGATAACCTGCAAATGCAATCATGGCACCATTGTCCGTACACAAAGCCGGTTCGGCATAATACACTTGTGCTCGCACACGCATCAGATCAACCTCTAAACGCTCACGTAAGCGCGAATTGGCACTGACCCCACCCGCGATGACCAACTGCTTCAAACCGGTTTGTTTTAACGCTTTTAAAGACTTCTTCACCAAGGTATCCACCAAAGCCTCTTGAAATGATGCCGCAATATCCGCATCACGATCGATAGACTCTGGTTTTTTCAACTGCACAGATACCGCAGTTTTTAACCCACTAAATGAAAAATCCAAACCCTGATGCAACATCGGTCTCGGAAATGCAAATGCCGCTGGATCACCCTGTTCTGCTAACTTGGATATATTCGGGCCACCCGGATAAGGCAGACTCAACATTTTAGCGACTTTATCAAAGGCTTCACCCGCAGCATCATCGATCGACTCACCCAAGATTTCATATTCACCAATGCCATACGCCGCCATCAGTTGGGTATGTCCACCCGACACCAATAAAGCAACAAATGGAAATGCGGGCGGTGTGGCTGACAGTAAGGGTGCCAACATATGCCCTTCCATATGATGCACGCCAATCGCGGGTTTATTCAATGCATAGGCCAAACTACGACCAAACAATGCACCCGTCATCAGCGCCCCAACCAAACCCGGACCGCGGGTATAGGCCACAGCATCAATCTCAGTTTTATCGACGTCACTTTGTTCAAGCAACTGATTTAATAATGGAATGAGCTTACGCACATGGTCCCGTGAAGCCAGTTCTGGTACGACGCCACCATATTCAGCATGTAATTTTATTTGGCTATACAGCACTTGTCCTCTGAGGCCCAATTCGCTGTCATATAACGCTAAGCCGGTTTCATCACATGATGTTTCTAAGCCGAGAACAATCATTTTTTTGCCTATTTTCCATTCCAAATTTGAGCCAAAACCATTATAGACTTGTGATATGAGATGTAAATGAGTAAAATACTGTCCTTCACTTGTGATCTAGAGCAATTGTGCTGTAGATCTATCCCTAAACTATGAGGATTCTTCATGCCACAAGTTAAATTGAAAGAAGGCGAACCAGTTGATGTAGCTATCCGTCGTTTCAAACGTTCATGCGAAAAAGCAGGCGTTTTGGCCGATGTACGTAAACGTGAATTTTACGAAAAACCAACTCAAGAACGTAAACGCAAAAAAGCTGCTGCAGTTAAACGCTACCAAAAGAAATTGGCGCGTGAATCTGTACGTACAACTCGCCTTTACTAATTAATTTGTGAATGACTGTTTGGAATCCCTATGACGACTTTAAAAGATCAAATCATTGTTGTATTGAAAGATACGATGCGCGCCAAAGATATGGCAACCTTAACAGTGATTCGTAGTCTCCAGGCGGCCATTAAGCAAATCGAAGTCGATGATCGCATCGAGCTTGGCGATGATCAAGTTCTTGCGGTTATTGAAAAGCAAATCAAACAACGTAAAGAGTCATTCAAAGCTTTTACAGCTGCGGACCGACTCGACTTAGCTCGTAAAGAACAAGCTGAAATTGAGATTTTATCTCAGTTTCTACCAGCCGCTATGACTGAGGAAGCGCTTGATTCTGTGATTGAACAGACTATTTCTGCTCAACAAGCGACTAGCATGAAAGATATGGGTAAGGTGATGAATTCTCTACGTCCGATCATAGCCGGGCGTGCCGATCCAGCTGTCGTTTCAGCAAAAATCAAAGCCAGACTGTCCTAAGTCTGCTCAGCTCTTCGACACCGAAGCATCAGTCTGTCATATTCAAAGACTCAGGCTGTATCTGTAAAAATGTCGCTTTGTACTGAAGAAAATATTCTTGATTTGGTACAGGTATTACACCTTCTGTGACCGTTCCCAGTCGAAGTCGAATAACGTCAGGTAGATCATGACGATATGAATAAATCGGACTGCCGCATTGTTGACAAAATACCCGAGCTTTTAAGGGTGTATGAAAATATTCCTTTAAGAACTTTAGCCCCTGCACGATTTTAAATTTATGTTTATCTAGCGGACTATTCCACGCCATAACACTGCCTTGTGCCTGCTGGCAATCCCGACAATAACAAATAATGCTCTCCTCAATGACACCGTCATATTGATAACCAATCGCCCCACACAAACACTGCCCTTTAATCATCTCTACACCTAGATTTTCATCTGTCGTTCACTTTGCATGGTTTTTAAACGTGATTCGATTTTTGCAGACATCGACTGATTGTCTTTGCTCAAGCGCTGAGCATGCAATAAAGATTTGATCGCACTGTCTTCTGCACCTGACCAATACTCAACCTCTGCACGATTACGCAATACATTCACAGTGCGCATCGGATTGGTGGTTTCCAGATTTGCTGCTTGTTGTAATATTTGCCATGCCACGATATCCCGATCATTTTTTTGAATGAATCGATTTGCCAATTTTTCAGCCTGTTGTGGTTGATTCTGATGTACATAGACTTTGGCCAACTTCAAGCTCAAAGCTCGACTCTCAGGAGCGATTCGTTGTTTCGCAATCACGGTGTTATAGGCTGCATCAACTTTATTTTGTTGCAAATAGAGCTCAGTTTGCAGCAACACAAACAAAGTGTGTTCTGCATTGAGTTGCTTGGCTTTATCAAGTTGCTGTTGCGCCTTGTCATAATCACCTTGCTGCAAATAAAACGTCGCCAGTGCCAACATACCGGCATATTTATTTTGATTGACCAGGATTTGCAGTTCACGCTCATTGCTTTGATTTGTCAATACCGCTGCGTACCATTTGATTACATCAAACTCCGCCTGACTGCGACTATAGGCCACTTTGGGAAACTGATTAGCCCGTAGTCGCGCTTCGCTCATACGCTCACTGGTCAAGGGATGGGTTAACCAGAAGTCAGGCATATAACTGACAAAACTACGCGAACGATTCATGGTTTCAAAAAAATCCGCCATAGCTTGAGGGTTATAGCCCGCACCCGACATGAACTGCATACCGATACGATCCGCTTCACGTTCTTGGTTACGGCTGTAATTGAGCTGACGATCCATCATTGCAGCCTGCGTCCCCATCATCACTGCACCACCGATATCCCCATCACCCTTGGCCGCAACCGCAGCACCGACCAATATGCCCGCCAATGCCAATAAACCCTGCCCTTTGAAGGCTTCTTGAGAACGACTGTAATGCCGCTGAGTGACATGCGCAATCTCATGCGCCATCACCCCAACCACCTCATCCATATTTTTAGCCGAAGTGACCATCCCGGTGTTCAAGGCAAATAGACCACCCGGTACAGCGAAAGCGTTAATTTGAGGATCTTTGACCACAACCAATCCCACCGGTTGACCCAATTGGGTTTGACCGAGGATCTGAGAAAACACTTGAGAGAATTGATCCTCCAACCAAGGATCCAAAAGTATAGGCAGTTGACGATGGACTTCACGGTAGACTTTTTCGCCGATGAATTTTTCTTTTTGTTGATCAATAAATCCAACCCCACTCCCAATCTCAGGAATTTCCAGTTGTGGGGTAGAGTCAGTATAAAAAGCCAAAGCTGAGTGGTTCAGCGTACTCAACGCAAGACCCAAGCTTAAGAAAATTTTTTTCAAAACCAGTGCTCTAAGGATATACTTTGTGCAAATATAACATTGAAATAGAACACACTTACAAATGAAATGTATTGAAGTTTTAACTTAACAACGCAAGCAGTACACTTTTACTTCACATTTACAATTCGCTGATTGAGCAAACTTTTATTCACCAAACTTTTTTATTGACCAAACTTTTCATTGACTAAATAGCGCGGGGTCTGTCCTGCCAGCGCCACTTCTAAGTTCTGATACGCCAGCTCGCTCATTTTCTGCCGTGTGGCTTCAGTTGCAGAACCCACATGCGGTAAAGTCACCACATTGGACAATTGGAACAATTCCGAATCCTGCAGAGGTTCTTTTTGATACACATCTAAACCCGCAGCAAAGATTTGTTTTTCTTTTAACGCGTGGATCAGCGCCTGCTCATCGATGACACTACCACGAGAGATATTCACCAAAACTGCATGCTTCTGCATATTAGCCAATTCAGCGGCAGCAATCAAAGCCTGTGAATCTGCATTCAGATCTACAGCCACCACCACAAAATCAGACTGTTGTAACAACGTGTTCAGCTCACAATAACGCGCATTGAACGCTGTGGCCAATTCTGGTTTCTCACGACGATTGTGATAAAGCACATTCATGTTAAAGCCATGAAAACCGCGTCGTGCAATCGCAGCACCGATATTACCCAATCCGATAATACCAAGGGTCTTGCCAAAGACATCGACACCAAACTGCGCAGCACCTACCGTCCGCTTCCACTGTCCTTGCTTGGTCCACTGATCAAGATGCGGCACCTGACGCGCTGCACTCATCAATAAAGTAAAGGCCAAATCTGCTGTGGTTTCAGTCAACACATGCGGGGTATTGCTCAGCCAAATTTGACGTTGATTGAGATAATCCACATCATAATTGTCATAACCCACAGTCACGCTGGATATGATTTTCAATTTCTCAGCAGGCGCCAGATTTTCAGCATTGAGCAGTCGTCCTGCTCCTATCATGCCATCAGCATCACGCACAGCTTCACGAATCTGCTGATTGACATCACCCAACTTGGGATGCACCGTCACCACGTCATATTGACTTTGTAAACGCGCCAAAATATCAGCATCAATCTGACTAAATACCAGTACTTTTTTCATGGGTCTAACATATCCTTGTTGAGATCTCTGTTTTGCATAAACTGCCATAGGCGGCGTTTTAATATCGGTTGCTCAAGCATCTGTTGCAAACTGGCCAATACAATCAAGCGTGGATGTGCCGCATGTGGGAGTTCACCCAGACTGACAATGCTCCGCTCTTGTGCGAGGCCATCGAGAAAGCCTTGGATATACTGCATTGCGCCGCGACCATCTTGAAATTCAGGCAAGGGAAAAGGCCAATTCAACTCATAATATTGACCATGCTTGGCAGCCTGTATATTGCCCCAAAGTACGGCCTGATCAGGCGTTAAGCTGCTGCTTTCCAATACCACGACGCATTGATCAAAAACATAGGCCTGTAATTCAAATGGCTCGAGATGTAGCGCAACAGGCAACTCCACATCTTGCTGAACTTGCCCGACTACATCTTGTCCGACTACATCACGCCCTGTCACATTGCGCTGAGTTTCAGATTGGCTTGGAGCGACGGATTGCTGTTGAGATCCTGTAGAGGCTTGGCGTTGTTTCAGCGCCTCAAGCATCGCACGATCTGCAGCCGTAGATGGCGCAAGGTTTTGCCCTGCCTGTGCTTGCAGATCTTGAGCAGATTGTGTTGAAGGAGCACTAGACTGGCCTAGATTTTCAGTTAAGGGTTGCAGCATCACTGGCATGGCCACTTGACTGTCCACACGATCGCGATAGATAGGATAATCATAGGCCTGAGCTGTAGACGTGCCACGCTGCACCCAAACATCAATGCCAAGTGTTGCTAAGATATTTCGCTGATGCGCTATGCTATTTAATTCCACGACCCTTCACTTTTTTAAACTCTACCCTACACATTCAAAATCAATTTTTGCCTTTCACTGCTCAGTGATCAGTGATCAGCCCTAAGCAACTGAATACAATTCAACCCAACTCAACCTAATTTAATTCAATTTAATCAAAACCAAATCAAGCCAACTTAACAAATCACTATTCATCGTAATCACACGACGGACGCAGCACGTTAGACGATCATCATACTGTTTTTCTTTTGCATTTGATCGACTATTTCATCATGCTCAAAACCGAGACGCCAATAGAGCAAGGCCAAGACATCCAATTCATCTTGGGTGATAATACGCTCGTTCCATAAACAAATCTCAGCCACCCCAAGAATACTCAAACGATCGCGTAATAATAGACCAGCCACATCATTTAAGATCTCGCCCAAATCAATCGGCTCATCTGAAATTTCTTCGTATAATTCTAATTCTTCATCACTCAGCACACGCTGTAAAATACGATAACGCACGTCCAATTGATTGACACTATTAATTTGCTGTACGTGCAATAAGGCATCAATCAATCTCACGATCTGCGGTTTGGCATTTTCCAATGATGAAGGCGTATGCATCGGCAACAAATGAAATTCGGCTTTGACCTTTTCCAATAACAGTGCATCGAGCAAACCAATCTCACCATCTTCTTGAATGATCTTTGCCAGTTTGGTGATGAATTGCCGTGCAATGGTCGCAGGCATATTACCCAAGCAAGCACAGGCATCATGGAAAATTTGAATATGCACACGGCCATCCAAATTCAGTAAGGAATCGACGATTGCCCGACTCACTTCTGCCCCCGCAGGGATAAACTCGCGGTATTGGCGGATCATTAAAATAGCAACCATGACTTCGCGTGAACCGGTCGAAGTTTGCAAAGCGCGCTGAATTAACTCTGGACGTTCCATCTGACGTCGAATTTCTGGATTTAAGGGTTTAACTGCATCGCTAATCGCGAAACTAATCGGTGATAAACGCAACAAAGGCAGCGGCTGTGGAGATAACCACGGATTATAAATATCAATATTGGCATCCTCTAAGGGACGCAATAATGTAAACCAAGGTTGGTTGCGCAATTTCTTTAAATTTTCTAACTGTAGATCTTGTAATAACGTTGGATTCAACTCATATAATCGATCTTCGATACTGGGGTGAATATTCAACCAACTCTGCGGCCCCAAAGAGTTTGCAAAACACATATGTGCAATCGCTTCAGAATATTCACTGTGAATTTGTGAACCCGCATGGTGTACATATATTCGAAGTAAGGTTTGAATATTGGCGTGATTTGAAATTAATCGTTTGGTTTGGTAGTCATTATAAAATGTTCGACCGCCCAAAGTGAGATATTTAATCAATCGAGTAATTAACAAGCCCATACTACCGATTAACCAAATCACACCACCGACTGCGACAAATGTGGTTTCAAATTTATTTCTAGATTTTTCTTTATATCCGCTAAAACCTTGCTTAGCAAACTTACTCCCCCACTGACTAAATGTGGTCAGACCGCTATATAGGATTTTTAATCGGGTATTCTCGGTGGCTTCACCGGTTAAAATCTGATTAAACTCATGGCTGAGTAAACCATATAATTCCAGCTCATCCAGATTTTGCAAAGCACCCCAAGTTAATATAATCACCGTATCTTTGGGATAAAACCCTGCGGTTAAGGCATTCACGCCAATTTCATCTGGTAATACATAGACCGCTGGCACATCGATAGCAAAAGTTTGTGCCAGTTTTTCCACTAATTTTAATGCTGCGCTTTCTTCTGGGGTGCTTTCAATCAGATTCAACCGACGTGCACTAAGCTGTTTGGCCAGAGAATGTCCACCAGAACGAAATACATAAAACTCATAGATCACTGACCAACCAATCACCGAGACCTGTAAGCACAGAAAATAGGGACTGAGCTCATGCCACAATACCGATTGATCGGTATCAAAATAATTGACCAATAAGCCTAAGATGGTATTTAAAATAAAGATGGTCAAAAGCACTGCAAGCATACACATGCTCACAGACCAAAGAATGTTCTTATTTTTAATTAAATAATGACCTACATCTTTCAATGTAAACCTTCCTCATTACATTGTGCCCTCATCATAAATGAAAAAAGCGGGAAAAACCCGCTTTTGACATCTGATCAGGGCAAAATAAAGAATGGATTAACCCTCTTTAATACCACTCAGATCAACAGAGGCTGCATCGATATTGACATCGATATAACCATCTTTTTGTTTTTTCGCCAAATCGCTACGGCTTTTTTCCAAACGATCCAGATAGCCGATATCAATATCGCCTGTCACATAGATGCCATCGAATACTGAACAGTCAAATTCGTTGACCGTAGGCACTTTCGAGGTACGCACTGCATCTTTAAGGTCAGCAATATCCTGAAAGATCAGGCGATCAGCTTCGATAATCTCACGAATCTCATCCACACTGCGACCAGAAGCAATCAACTCTGCTTTGGCTGGCATATCAATACCATACACATTCGGGTATTTCACCATCGGTGCTGCTGATGCGAAAAATACGTTTTTAGCACCCGAATCACGCGCCATTTGAATGATTTCATTACACGTGGTACCACGAACAATTGAGTCATCCACCAGCAAGACATTTTTGCCTTTAAACTCAAGCTCTACAGGGTTCAACTTTTGGCGTACTGATTTCTTACGCTGCTGCTGACCCGGCATAATAAAGGTACGTCCGATATAGCGGTTTTTCATAAACCCTTCACGGAACTTAATCCCAAGGGTATTCGCCAATTCGAGCGCAGAGGTACGACTGGTATCTGGAATTGGAATCACCACATCGATATCGTGCTGCTCACCCCATTCGCGCAAGATTTTATGCGCTAATTTCTCACCCATTTTCAAACGTGCTTTATACACAGAAATCCCATCAATGATGGCATCTGGACGTGCAAAATACACATATTCAAAAATACATGGACGATAGCGTGAATCATCAGCACATTGATGGCTAAAGAGCTCACCCGCATCATTGATATAAATCGCTTCACCCGGTGCAATATCACGCTCGACTTTAAAGCCAAGTGCGGTAATCGCCACAGATTCAGATGCAATGATGTATTCAGTTTGGCCAGACTCCGTCAGACGTGAACCGTAGATCAATGGACGAATACCATTTGGATCACGGAAGCCAACCAAACCATGCCCAGTAATCATTGCCACCACTGCATAAGCACCTTTACAACGCTCATGCACACGTTTAACGGTGTGGAAAATATGTTCAGGTTGGGGTGCCAAGGTGGCACATTTTTGCAATTCATGCGCAAAGACGTTGAGCAAGACTTCAGAATCTGAGTCTGTGTTCATATGTCTTAAATCTGTTTTAAACAGATCATCATGAATATCCGCCGCATTGGTCAAATTACCATTGTGTGCCAAGGTAATGCCATACGGTGAGTTGACATAAAACGGCTGCGCTTCAGCACTGCTCGAAGAGCCTGCTGTAGGATAGCGCACATGACCGATCCCGTAATTACCTAATAATGCACGCATATGTCGTGTATGAAAAACATCCCGAACCATGCCGTTGTCTTTACGAAGGAACAAACGTCCCTCATGACACGTCACAATCCCAGCTGCGTCCTGTCCACGATGTTGCAACATCGTTAACGCATCAAATAACATTTGGTTTACAGGTGATTTACCTGCTATACCAACGACTCCACACATAGCTACCTCGCAGACAAGCTAGGATTAATAAAAGGGATTTTGTGTTGCATGAGAAGATTTCTGCGTCGAAGACTGAGATTGATCAGGTCTTGCACGCTCATCCTCTGAATGAGTTTCAGACTTCATTTCTTGAAAAGCCTGATCTGCTGCATTTTTTGATATTTCAGTGGCCAAAGGCGCATAAGGGAGGAGGTTTTGCACCAGTTTGGATTGACGCCAATACGGTGAACTCTCCACCCAAGGGCCTAAGCCCTGCATGGTGATCAGCACGATGAGTAAACCTTTGAGACTACCAAATGCCCCACCCACCATGCGATTGAATGGCCCAAGCTTAAAGCTTTTCAGCACACCATTGAGCAGTGCGCTCACGATCCAAGTCAATACGATAATCACCAGTACGATGGCAGCAAAGGCTGCAATCTTTTGCACCACAGGATCTAAACTGAGTACCGACATAAATGGAGCGACAAAATTTGCGTACTTAGCAGCGAGTATCAGTGCGAGCACCCAACCCACCAAATTGGCAAAGGCTTTAACAAATCCTTGTCGCAAACCGTTTAGCCCTCCAATGAGCAAGATAGTCAGAATGATAATGTCGAGTGCATTCATACGAGGCTAATCATACCGCGGTCATGGCATCCACACAGTCTACAATCAATTCTGGACCGGTATAAATTAGACCGCTATAGAGTTGCACCAAGTTTGCACCGGCATTTTGTTTGGCCAATGCTTGATCCCCCGCTACGATACCACCCACACCAATTAAAGCCACTTGGCCTTTTAAATAACCCGCAAAGGCTTTTAAACAGGCGGTACTTTTTTCAAACACTGGCGCACCTGATAGACCGCCGGCTTCATCACCAAAGGCGAGGTTTTCAACGCCTTCACGAGATAAGGTGGTATTGGTCACAATCAAGCCATCGATTTTGAACTGTACCAATTGTGCAGCGATAAATTTGATATCGAGCTGAGTTAAATCTGGCGCAACTTTTAATACCAAGGGCACATAATGTTGATGCTGTTCAGCCAATTCGAGTTGACGATTTTTAAGGGTTTCGAGTAATTCAGTTAAAGCATCGCCACTTTGTAAACTACGCAAGTTCTTGGTATTCGGTGAAGAAATATTCACCGTCACATAAGAAGCGTAGTTATAAACTTTTTCAAGGCAGATGAGATAATCAAGGGTGGCATCTTCGACTGGGGTATCGGCGTTTTTACCGATATTAATCCCGAGGATGCCTTTAAACTTGGCTGCTTTAACATTTTCAACCAGTTGATCGACCCCATCATTATTAAAGCCCATGCGGTTAATAATCGCTTGGGCTTGGGGAATACGGAATAAACGCGGTTGTGGATTGCCGGCTTGAGGACGAGGTGTGATGGTTCCAATTTCGATAAAACCGAAACCCAGTCCAGCAAGTGCATCTATATAGGCACCATTTTTATCTAGACCTGCAGCCAATCCTACAGGATTGGGAAATTCAATTCCCATGCAGGTCACGGGTTTTGCAGTTATTTTTTGCTGACCAATACCGAATTTGTGCGCAGTTTTAAGTAAAGATAATGTGACTTCATGCGCACGCTCCGGTGCCAAAGAAAATAACAAAGGGCGAGCTAAGGAATACAACATATCTATAAAAGTCTATGGCTTTTTAAGTAGCCAATATTATAGGCATAGACCCCAAAAAACGCCATGCTTGTTCGGGGTTTATTTTAATAACTTAATGGACTTTCGCTGTTAATTTGATCTGAGACTCACTTTTTAGCATCTCTAACTGATCGATTGTGACACCCATCTGTGCAATTTGACTGAGGAAGTTGGCTAAAATGGCATAATTTTCATGTTGCGCCACCAATTGAATGGCACCCTCAGCCTGCTGTTGAGTAGCCACAGACAAGTTTTGTTGGGTCGCCACACGCTGGATCTTATCCATCGTAGACAGACTCAGATCATCTGCTGGTTTCATGGTTACAACATTACTTTGCATATGATTGATCAGTGCTTTGAGATCATTCACGCGTTGGTTTTGTTGCTCAGCTGCAGCATGCATATACCACAATGCCGAACCTATCCCTGCCACCACCACGATCACCGCGGCACAGATCACCATGACACGCTCACGCAGACTCAGCCGATCTAGATAGACCTGTATCTGATCCAGCCATTGATCCATTTTGTTTTGTAGAGGAGCCAAGATTTTCATTATTGTATTTTCACCATTCCAACCACCGTGGCACCTTGGGTTTGCACATTACCCAATTCGGCTTTAAAGCCTTGTTGATTTAATTGCTTCACCAAACTTTGTAAGGCATCCGAAGACTTGCCCACCAAATCCATATTCAGCACATTGGCTTCATAACTGACACGATTGGCAATGATTTGTTGTTGCATCAAGATCGGCCCTATACGACTCAGCAATTGTAATGCTTGAGTATTGGCACTCTGACTGAGGCGCAAATTACCTTCAAAATCATTCTTCAGGGTTTGCTCACTGCTGCGACTATTGGCACCAAACCATGACTTATACTGTGTCAGTGCAATTTCGGCGGTCTGATCGGCATTTTTTTTCAACTTCACCCAACGCAATAAGTCATAGCTAAATTGTGCCACCAAGATCGTGATCAATAACACGGCGCAAGCTTTCCAATAACCAACTTTGCGCTCTGAGTTATTTTTTTGCTTCGGCAATACATTATAAGCATGGGTTTTGGCGCGTTTTAACTCAACAAATTGATAATCAAAACTGCTGCGTTGCTCTGCCGTACTCACTGCACTGAGACATTCAAATTGCGCATCAGTCAGACCATGGTAATGATATTTCAGCTCAGGCTTAACATGCTCCAAATCCACGGCCAAATCATCAATCGAGTTCCCCAAATATTCCTGTTCACGCAGTAACAAGCGTCCAGCGATATTCGCCAACACCACCTGATCGGCTTCGGGTACAGGTAGCAATAAAAAGTCAGGCAATAGCGCCACAACTTTGACCGGAATCAAGGTCAATGCATGCTGCATGGTGGTGACAGCGTGTTGGGAAACCCCCATGACATAGACTTGATCGGGCTGCTGAAAGTGTGAAAAAACTTTCATCATATCAATCGGAAGAATCACATATTCTTCGAGTAGATATTTCACGCCATCTACGCCCAACTGCTTATACTGCGCTTTGTTCAAGCGTTGTTGCAGTATTTGCACCTCCCGACTTGGGAAATACACCACCGCTTCTTCACCCTTGTCGAGTTGTATGTCTTGAATCAATTGATCGAGGCTTGAGGCTGGCGTCCATGTCTCGCCACGTGACCATAGCCAGACCCCATTGGCTTCAGGCATCCATAAGTGCAACATTGTTTATTATCTGCCGTTCAATATTTCGATGATTTTTTTACGTTTTATGCTGTAGGAACAAAAACTTGCTTCAGTGTAGACAAGCCATTCGCGATCACGCTCTGTTCAAAGATTCGCGCTTCAGCCAAGGCAAAAGGATCATAAGCATCTAAAGTCAGTTGCTCAACGATATGCGCCACCACATTCATATGACACACCACCACAATATTGCTAAAAGGCAATTGTGACAACCATTCCACAGCAGTTTTAGCATCGTCATCGGGTTTAATGTGATCACAGATCAACACCGGCGTATGCGGATAATAGGCTTGTAGATGGGCCAAGGTTTGTTGAGCACGTAGCAAAGGACTGACCACAAAGATTTCTGGGAGTTGACCTTGTTGCAAAAAATCGGCGGTTTGCTGCGCTTGTAGATGACCACGTTCAGTCAGTGGTCGTTTATGATCATTACCATTCACAGCAGGACTGGCCTCGCCATGACGTACTAAAGTCAGTTGCATTGATGTTCCTTATTCCATTTCAGCGCGATTATATCCAAACATTGTTACAATTGTAGCGATTTACACTTCATGATGTGGCAGTACAAATTCGACATCGCTACGATGACCATTTTTCATTAAGGCCACCGCGATATGCAAAGGTGGCGCACCTTCAAAGATCACTTCATGTAATGCTGCAGTAATCGGCATATATACATCTAAGGCTTTGGCACGGCTGTTGACTTGGACAATGGTATTGATGCCCTCAGCGGTTTGACCCAACTCTTCAGTGGCTTGTGCCAAGGTCTTGCCTGAACCCAGCGCAAAACCCACTTGATAGTTACGGCTTAGCGGGCTATTACAGGTTGCGAAGAGATCACCGACCCCAGATAAGCCCAAGAAGGTCAGCGGATTGGCGCCGAGTTTGACGGCAAAACGACTCATTTCCGCAAGTGCGCGGGTCAAAATCATGCTCTTGGTGTTCTCACCGACTTTATAGGCTGCTGCCATCCCCATCGCCACCGCATAGATATTTTTCAGCGCACCACCGAGTTCAACCCCATGTACATCATCACTGCCAAATACACGGAACAACGCACTGTGTAAAGCCTGTTGTACCGCATAGCGCACCAACTCCGAATCACTGGCGATCACGGTGCCTGCAGGCATACCCGCCATAATTTCCTTGGCTAAGTTCGGGCCAGACAACACCCCAAAAGGCACACCAGGTAATTCTTCACGAATAATATCGCTCATAAAACTAAAGGTCTTGGCCTCTACCCCTTTGGTCAAAGAGATGACTGCTTGCGCACTGATAAAGGGTTTGATTTGTTGTAATACATTGCGGAATGAATGGCTTGGGATAGCGACTAAAATAATATCGCGATCACGAACGGCTTTTTCCAGATCTGATTCAGCACGCAGCGTTGGCTCTAGAGGATAATCGGCCAAATAGCGACGATTGACATGTAAGCGATTTAATTCATCTGCCGCATCCTGATCACGAATCCAAATCATGGTATCGCAGCCATTACGTACTGCAGTATTGGCCATGGTGGTCCCAAAACTCCCCCCGCCCAACACTGTTACTCTAAGCGCTGTTTTTTGATTCATCACCACAGGTTCGACCAAATCTTTAAACTTTAAATCCGACATTATTTTTATCCTAACTCAATCAATTTTATTCAATATATTACGCGAGCAGTAAGATAGCACACGATGACATCGTTACTCTGCTGATTCTGCTGCAACCCAGTGGCTTACATAGGGTGTCAACGTTACACTTTCTCGTATTGGAATGACTTTAGCCGCAGTTCCCAGATAGATAATCCCAGAAATAATATCCTGTGCCTGTAAACCCAGTGCATGCTTTAAAAACACCGACTCTACCACAGCACCGCTACGCCACATACTGGCAAAGCCTTGTGCCTGCAAGGACAACAACAAATTTTGGATCGCTGCACCTGTACTCAGGATTTGTTCAAACTCAGGCACTTTAGCATGCTGTTGAATCTTGGTGACTGCGATCACCAAGATTGGCGCACGAAAAGGGTGTAGTTTCACGCGCTCAATTTGTACTGGATCAGTTTCGCCTAAATCTGCCATTGCAGCAGAAAGTAATGATCCAAAAGCAGCACGTTGTGCAGTATCAATCACAATAAATTGGGTGGGTTTGAGACGATGATGATCCGGCGCAGTCAATGCCGCTGCAAAGGCCAAATTGAGTTGTGCTGTATCTGGAGCAGGTTCAATCAGTTGCCCAATGGATTGGCGTTGATGGATATTGTCATGAATCAATTGTAGAGCCGACGCTGTCATTGCAAATAAATCTAATTAAATACACTCGTGAAGCTTAACATAAACTCTAAAAATAACGTTAGAAGGATCATTTTTGCCATAGAAAAATCAATCCAGATACTCCCCCCACTGTGGCTCAATCGACATTTCATCCTTAATGAGACGAAATATCTACAGACAACGCATTTTTTATTACAACAATTAGCATACAATCCCGTCTTTATGTCATTGTGTCGCGTTGAGCAGCATGAATGTTGTTTTTAAATGAACATTGTCTTTCAACAAACCCTGTCTTTCAATGAAGGCATGTTGATCAGCAATGCCATGAATCAACCTTGCTCAGTGCTTGTATGTGTATAAAAGTAATGATTAAACCTAGGAATCGATTATGAAAAAGCTATTAGGTCTCAGCACTGTAATGATCACGGCGATCACTTTGGGCGCTTGTGCCACCACACCAACTCAAGGCCTAGCGATTCAAAAAGAAAACAATCAATATGAAGTGACTGGCGTTGGTAAGACCCAACTGATTGCCAAGAACAACGCCATTGCCGCTGCCAATAGTACCTGTGGTAAACGAGCAGCACCGATCATGATCAATGAACAAACCAAATATTCTGGCGCACTCAATGGTGTAGTTGATGAACAAACCGGTCAATTGATTACCGCTGCTGCGGGTGTACTAGGCTCGGCATTGGGTAAGCCCAATAGCTTGGAAAAAGACACCGATTACCAAAGTGTATTGACCTTTAGCTGCAAAGCAGCAAGTTAAAACACAGGCGTTCAGCAGATAAAAACCAAGGGCGATTCGCCCTTGGTTTTGTTTTTAGTTTCAGTCTATATTTAAGCGTTTGGCGTCAGACTCAGCCATGAGGCCAACTTCTCTGCATCAACAACTTTCAATTCGACTTCAGGCAACACTGTTTCACCACCTTGCACAGTGAACTGCATCAATTCATCGCGTCTAAAGGCATGTACAGTCAACTCAGTCGACTGTTTGGCATATGCAACCAGACGTTGTTCGGTGGCCTTTAAGCCATCAATCGCCACGATCACATCTTGCGCAGACAATCCTGCATTGGCACCCGCAGCATCACGGCGCGCTTGTTGAATCAACACACCCTGTGGGTTTTCAGTCAGTTTCAAGCCAAATGGCAAAGCCTTGTCATTTTTCAACACATAACTTAAACCGAACTCTGGCAATAACTGCTCCAGCGGCAACTCATCGGTATGATCCACCAAGAAACCGAGGCGATCACTCCAGTCTTGACCAGTCAAGCGTTGACAATGCTCATAAAGACTACGTGGATTGACCTGTATCCCCTGCTGCGCATTCTGATACAACAAGCGCATCACCTCATCCAAGCTTGAGCCATGACTGCGTAAACCCAAGTCTAGACACAGCGCCACCAACGCCCCTTTGTTGTAATAACTGGTGCCGGCATTGTTGGAGTTTTCATCCTGACGATAGAACTTGATCCATGCATCAAAGCTAGATTCAGCAACGCTTTGGATAAAGCGCCCGGGGTTTTGTAGGTAGCGATTAATTTGTGCGCTGATCAGATTGAGATAAGAACTTTGCGAAATCACCCCACTGCGATACAGAATCAAATCATCGTAATAAGAGGTGATGCCTTCAAAGATCCACAACAAAGAGGTATAGCTTTCTTCATGTAGATTGTATTCGGCAAAGTTTTCAGGGCGGATGCATTTCACCAACCACGAATGAAAATACTCATGACTACATAGGCCCAAAAAGCGTTGATATGCCACCGAAGGTTCTGCAGCTTCATCGTATTTAGGGAGGTCATCACGTGGAGTGATTAAACTGGTACTGTTTGGATGCTCCAGACCGCCATAACTATCCCCTGTGGCGATGGTCATAAAGGTATAGTGATCAAACGGTGCTGAACCAAACAATGCAATCTCAGTGCGGCAAATTTTTTCAATATCTTGACGCATGCGATCAGCATTCATGGCATGTTGACCTGACACCACAAAGTCATGAGCAATGCCATTGGCTTCAAAGCTAAAGCGACTCTGTACTGCCAATTCAAAAGGACTATCGATCAATTGCATATAGTCATCGGCTTTGAGGGTATATCGCCCCTTGACCAGACTTTTGCCAGTCAAGGCAGTGGCCAATTGAAAATGTTGCAATTCTTCAGGTACAAACACTTCAACTTCGACTGGTGCATCGTCTTGATCCATCAAGCCTAGACACACACAGGCTGGATTGACATAGAGTCGCGTTTGATCGACATAGGCACCACGAACCGAGAGGTCATAGGCATAGACATCGTATTCAACTGTGATCAACTCATGATCCGTGTTGAATAAACGCCATTTGTTTTTTTCAATTTTTTGAATATTCAGTAAGCGACCATCTTCATCATAAGCTTTCACAGCTTCGATATGCTTTGAAAATTCACGGATGAGATAACTTCCCGGGATCCAAGTCGGTAACCACAGCACTTGAGTCGGGTTGGCTAAAAAACGCAGCGTCACGTGAATAAGATGCTGGCGATAATCGTCAAATTCGATCTGATAATGCAACATAATGTGTATTCGAAATGCTCTAGGATGAGGGTATTGCCTAGATTAGCATTTTTTTACAAACACATGCGTTATTCGTCATCATCCAGTGCCCATTCGACTAGCATAGTCGGGAAAAAAAGCATAGCATGCGCTCTATTTGTTTAACACTTGACGGCCAGCTAATCGGCTGCCTAAGGAAATCCTGTTGAGAATTTTGACTTCAATCTTTGCGCTGTTGGCGATGTTTTTTTCTACGCTCAGCTTCGCAAATCTTTTAAATATCAATCCCAGTAGTGTAGATGCCCAAGCATGGACGATTTTAGATACCCATACAGGTCAAACCATTGCTGAACATAATAGCCATCAGCAACGTGCGCCCGCCTCATTGACCAAAATGATGACCGCCTACATCACCCTCAAAGAAATCAAAGCAGGACGTTTAAATAAAAATGAAATCCTGACTGCGACCAAGGTGGTGGAGATGGTGCAATGGGACGAGTCACAGATGTACCTAAAAGCAGGCGAGCAGATTAGTATCGATCAACTGCTGGCTGGTCTAATCATCATGTCCGCCAATGATGCTGCTGTGAGTTTGGCCGAGCGCATTTCAGGTGATGTCCCTACTTTTGTGGCACGCATGAATCAAGAAGCGCAAGCATTGGGAATGAAAGATACCCATTTCACCAATCCAGCCGGAATCACCATGCCAGCGCATTTTTCCTCAGCGCATGATATGGCGCGCTTAGGTCAAGTGCTGACGCAACTCCATCCAGAGTATCTCGACTACTCAAAACAACTCAGCTTTAGCTATAACCAACGCTTTCACCATGCCACCAACTTACTGCTCAAGATCGATCCGACTGTGGATGGTTTAAAAACCGGCTTCACCAAAGCAGCAGGTTATAATCTGACCCTCACCGCCAGTCGCCCGACGACACTCAGTGAAGTCCCACAACGTCGTCTAGTGGTGGTGGTCTTAGGCGCGAAAAGTGCAGAGAAACGTGCTGAACTGGCGCATCAATTGCTCAATCTGGCCTATACTTATACCCGTGATGAAATGGCTTTTCAGGGCAAGCATATGATTGGCGAGTTGCCAGTAGAGGGTGCCACGGTGAACTTGTTTAAAGTCGAGACGCCTTCAGCACAATTTGTCACCACCTCTTTATATCCCAATACTCAAGCCATCGATATCACCCAGTTCGATCAAGCCACACAACGCATCACCCAAACCGACCCCAATGGGCAAGTTAGCGTTATTCAACCCCTCACCCAAACCGAAACCCAAATGAAAGTCAGCTTAGAGCAAACCAGCCTCACGGCTCCAGTTGCGGGTTTGATGCATTTGGCCAAAGTCAATGTCTATCAGAACAACCTATTGCTACAGAGTTTTGATATTGAGGATGATGTACAAATTGAACAAGCCACGTGGTATCAACGTTTTTGGATGTGGTTGCAAAGTGTTTTTCCTTTTTTAACTTAAATGCAAATTAATTCCGACTAAATTACTTTGTTTTATTGTAAATCTGTAATTTCTAAGCAATAAAGCTTCAAAAAAAATGCGAAAATGGCATATTACCAACATCATTCTTATAAGAAACGTTGGAAGAATATGTCTCAGACTCATCACATTGTGATCGTCGGCGGTGGTGCCGGCGGTCTAGAATTGGCCACTCAGCTCGGTGATAGCCTCGGAAAATCAAAAAAAGCCCAGATTACCTTAATCGATCAGAAACTCACCCACATTTGGAAACCGCTGTTGCATGAAATCGCAGCAGGAACCATGAATCCAAATGATGAAGAAACCAATTATTTTGCCCATGCAGCCAAACATCACTACGAATTTGTCCTCGGAAGACTCGAACAGGTCAATGCTGAGCAAAAGCAGATTGTGGTTTCTAAAAAACCAGCCTCAAAATATGACCATGCTGCAGAAGAACACAACATCAGTTATGACAGCTTGATCTTGGCAGTTGGTTCAATCTCCAATGACTTTAATACTCTCGGGGTCAAAGATTTCTGTCATTATCTAGACAGTCGCGCCCAAGCTGAGATATTTCAACAAGATTTGCTGCATCTCTATCTCGATGCACAAAATAAAAATATCGATCGCAAGTTGCATATCGGGATCATTGGTGCAGGTGCGACTGGGGTCGAATTGGCTGCGGAGTTGGTTCAATCCAAACAGAATTTTTATAAATATGGCTTGAACCGCATCAATCCCAAAAATGTCAAAATCACATTGATTGAAGGTGCAGATCGCATCTTGCCAGCGCTGTCCAAAGAAATGGCCGAACACAGTGAAAAACAACTGCAACGTATGGGCGTCGAAGTCCTCACCGCAAAGCGGGTTGAGAAAGTCGATGCAGATGCAATTTACTTCAATGATAGTAGTCGTATCCCTGCTGAGCTCAAGGTCTGGGCGGCAGGTATTAAAGCCCCCAAGGTCATTTCCACCATGGAGGGTTTTGCCAAAGACCGTATGGGTCGCCTCGATGTCTATGCCACCTTGCAAACCAAGTCTGACCCAAACATCTTTGCCATGGGTGATTGTGCGCACTGTATCTTAGATGCCTCACAGCCCGCGCTCGGTCCACGCGCACAAGTCGCCAGTCAGCAAGCAAGCTTTTTGGTCAATGCCATGAAAGCGCGGATTCGAGGTAGCCAACAACCGATGTTTAATTTTTCCGACAAAGGCTCCTTGGTCTCCTTAAGCAAGAACAAAGCAGTCGGTGAATTATTGGGTCAAGTCAACGTACAAGGCTTTGTGGCCAAATCCATGTATGTCTCGCTGTATCGGATTCACCAAGCCACTATTTTTGGCTATGCCCATGCCGGTCTACTCACGGCTAAAGATTTTGTTACACGAAAAATCTCACCAAAAATTAAATTGCATTGATTTCCATGAGTTTGCCCCGATTAATGAAAAAACCATCAGATGTAGGTGAAATTGCTTTTTTTTACGAATTTTAGTCTACAAAGAAGGCTTTTCACTTTATGATGTACCCTTAAAATATTGAATGGATCAATACAATGACTGATGCAACTGCAATTGCAAATGATCACGTGGTTTCTTTCCACTACACACTCACCAATGCTGAAGGCGAAACTCTTGATAAATCTCAAGGTGAGCCACTTGCCTATTTGCATGGCGCAGGTAACATTATCCCAGGTTTAGAAAAAGCTTTAGAAGGCAAAAACGTGGGCGATAAATTTACGGTTAACGTGTCAGCTGCTGAAGGTTATGGCGAGTACAACCCTGATTTAGTTCAAGAAGTACCTAAGCAAATGTTCCAAGGTGTTGAAAACATCGAAGCGGGCATGCAGTTCCAAGCGCAAACCGATGACGGCATGCAAATTGTGACTGTTAAAGCAATCGAAGGCGAAAACATTATTGTTGATGCTAACTTCCCGCTTGCTGGTCAAGATTTGACTTTTGAAGTTGAAATCGTTGAAATTCGTGATGCTTCTGCTGAAGAACTCGAACATGGCCATGTACATGGCGCAGGTGGTCACCACCACTAAGATCATCTGATCTTAACGACTTCGGTCCTTACTGAAGTCACAAGACCCAGTGTTTTGCATTGGGTCTTTTTTTTGCATAAAGCAAAGTCTAATACCTTGATATCTATTGCTAAATCTTAATTACTCCATATAATAACGATTATCATTAACACCACACATTACTTATCATTTAGGGATTAAGATGAAAAAGCTATTATTACTCAGCAGTTTGATTGGCGCATCCGCTTTTGCACATGAACCCTATCTGGCCCCTGTTGCCTTCGTCACTGAAAACACCCAAACAGCGGTCATCTCAGGCTATGCAGAACAAGCACTGAGCAGTGAATATGCCCTAAAAGACACCCAGTTCACCGTAATCAGTCCGAGTCAAAAAAGTGAAGTCATCAAGCCCAGTTCTACACTGAAATCAGCCACGGTGATTGATCTGCCCTTAGCTGAAGATGGCACTTACCATGTGTCAGCAAAAGTGTCCTATCCACTGAAATATGCCTTACATCAAAAACAATGGAAATTGTTTTATGAATCAACAGCGGAAAAAGCTGGCCCAATCGCTGATCGTGATTATGTGATTGCAGATGACTTTAAAGCCTCGAAAAAAGGCCCGCAGTTTGAAAATGTGATCCGTGAATGGAGCATTGAGAGTTATATTTCCAAAAATAAAACTTCTGATATCGCACTCAAAGCCGCAACACCGCTCACTGTCAGCTTCTCTGTCCACCCCAATGAGATCAAGGCCACCACCCCGATCAACATCTTGGTCAATAAAAACCAAGCTGTACTCAAAAATGCCCAAATCAATATCTTGGCCAAAGGCGCAACTGAAGATCAAGCAATTACAGCCAGCACCAATGCCGCAGGTATCGCCCAAGTCCAATTCCCATCTGCGGGTCAATACTTGGTTGAAGTCACTGAAGTGCCTGATTTGAAGAAAAAACCCAGCAACCAATACTTCACTATTATTTCTTTAGAAGTGAACTAGACCTCACCCGTACCCTCTCCTTTTCAAGGAGAGGGTGAAAGGTTGGCTTTGGCACGTTGTTCTAACTGGGTGCTAAAATATTCAGTTTGATACAGTGGTTGCATCTGATAAAAGTGCTGCAAAACAGCAGCACGCTTTTGCGCATAAACCTCTGCAGCAACCCAGCTATATTCCTCTCGGATCTGCAATTCATATTCAGCGAAACGTGATGCTGAACTTCCAAGTATGGCCAAATCTATATCGAGTAGATAATTTAGATCATTGTCTTTGCTCGGTTGATGATGTTGGGTGGCTTCGATCCAAGCCGCAATTTTTTGGCTTTGCTGTGGGCTTAACCACGGTTGGCATTGCTGCTGCATCAGTACAGCACTCTGCTGTTCATTGTCCGTGGCCTGCGGATCATATACTGCATCATGGAACCAGATGGCCAATTGGACTGCAAAGGGATCTTCAAGCTGATCAAGCACCTGAGCCAATAAATCCAAACATTCAACGATATGCTGCATGCTGTGATAAGCGCGCTGCGTTTCACTATATGCCTGCACCAAACCCGCATAGACCACCTGCCCATGTACTGCATCAAGTTGGTAATGCTGCTGGAACTGCAACCAATAGTGTTCAAACTGTTGCTGTATAGAAATCTTCATGCTTAACCTCTTTGTGAGAATCCTCACCCAACCTCTTCGAGGATCCTCACCCAGCCCTCTCCTTGGCAAGGAGAGGGCTTAGGCTATTTTCTCATCCCGTTTAAACACCAACTCAGTCGCGCTAGAGTTGTCTGCATCAAAGTAATAACCATCGCTATTAAAGGCTTTTAAATCATCAACGCTGTGCAGTTGCTGTTCAACGATAAAGCGCGCCATTAAGCCACGGGCTTTTTTGGCATAGAAACTAATGACCTTATATTGACCATTTTTCTGATCTAAAAAGACTGGCTTAATCACTGTCGCCTGAATGTTTTTCTCTTTGACCGCACGATAATACTCATCCGATGCCAGATTGACCAAGAGCTGACTGCCTGATTGTGTAAGGTCTTGATTGATCAACTGGGTAATTCGATCACCCCAGAATTCATATAAATTGCTGCCACGTAGATTTTTCAGCTTGATGCCCATTTCCAAACGATACGGCATCATCAAATCCAAAGGTCGAAGTAGGCCATATAGACCAGACAACATACGTAAATGTTGTTGGGCAAATGCTAGCCCTTGCTCTGAAATATTGTATCCATCCAAGCCCGTATACACATCGCCCTTAAAAGCAAATATCGCCTGACGCGCCGTAGAAAAATCAAACTCAGCATTCCAATCCCGGAAACGCTCAACATTCAATTGGGCAATCTTGTCACTAACCTGCATCAGACTCGAAATCTCTGTAGCTGACAATTTTTCTGCGATATCAATCAATTGTTGTGATTGATCCAATAGTCGTGGCTGAGTGTGCTGATCGGTAGGGAGTGCGGACTGGTAATCCAGCGTTTTTGCAGGTGAAATCAAAACAAGCATGGCAATTCTATGTAATAAAGCATTGGTTTTTACTATAACAGCAGCACTATTTGATTGCCAATTCAGGATTTTAATCGCGATGATCGCTAAACTAGCCTGAGTTAAAATCCGAAGTATAAGTTTATGACCGAAAGTATTTTCTTAAGCGGTTTGGCGGGGAAAATCCACGTCTATGTCGATCACCCCGAAGGCCCCGTCAAAGGTTTTGCTCTGGTGTGCCATCCGCATCCCTTGATCGGTGGAACTCCACAGCACAAAGTCCCCACCTTACTTGCGCAACTGTTGGCTGAACAAGGTTGTGTGGTATATCGACCCAATTTTCGTGGCGTTGCTGAAAGTGATGGCAGGCATGATGATGGCTTTGGTGAGACTGAAGATATGCTCGCCGTCATCGAACAATTGCATCAACGGCATGCAGGCCTACCCTTTTATGCGGCAGGTTTTAGTTTTGGCTCGCATGTGATCGGTAAATGTCAGGCACGTTTAACCGAAGCACAGCGCCCGAGACAAATGATCTTATGCGGCCTGCCCACGGCTGATGTAGATGGGCTGAGACGTTATGACACCCCAGCGATACAAGGTGATTTGCTGTTGATTCACGGGGAGTTGGACAATATCACCTTACTTGAAGACCTGATGCTCTGGGCACGCCCACAACGACATCTGGTTACGGTATTACCGGGTGCAAACCATTATTTCACTGGATATTTAAATCAATTACGATTGGCTATCTCTAGATTTTTAAAGGTGCGACATTGAAATCCATGCTTCGATGTCTATAAGGCAACAGGACTGTATCAACCCGCGAGCTACAATTATCGATCACGACCTGTCACATTGATCTGGTCAATGACAACTTTTTGGGCTTAAAATATCGCTATATTTTTCAAAGCTGTAAAATCATGAATGCGACGCTTGCCAATCGACTCAGCATCATCACCTTCGTCAGCCTATGGGGAAGTGCCGCAATTTTTAGCAAATGGGGACTGCAATATGCCAATGCCGTTGCCCTGCTTAGCTTTCGCTACCTCATCGCCATCATTGCGCTGATTGCCTTTTGCATTATAAAAAAACAATCTTTTCTCCCGCAAAGCACCTCTTGGCGCTATGTGTGCATGACTGGATTTTTGTTGATTGGCGGCTATTCATTGTTTTATTTCTTGGCTTTGCAATATGGGATCTCGCCGGGGCTATTGGCAACGGTGTTGGCACTACAGCCCATTTTGACTTATTTTATAACAGAGAGAAGTTTCTCTAAACTCAAGCTGTTGGGATTGTTATTGAGTTTTGCCGGTATCATTTGCTTGGTCTATACCAGTTTATTTGTCAACCAACTGTCCATACTGGCGATCAGCTTTGCGCTGATTTGTTTGTGCGCCATCACCATCGGTGCCATGCTACAACGCAAAATCGTTGAAGATCCGCTGAAGATCTTGCCACTTCAGTATCTGACCTCCTTGGTGGTTTTCGTGGCGGTCATTCCACTGCAAGGCTTTCATTTTGAAATGAGTTTTGATTTTTGGACACCGACGATATGGCTGGCTTTGGTGATCTCGGTCGCAGCGCAATTGATCTTTTATCGCTTGTTGCGCTCAGGAAATCTGGTCAATGTGACTTCACTATTTTATTTGGTGCCCATCGTCACCCTGATCTTGGACTTTATGATTTTCCAAGCCACACTGAGTCGCTTCGATGTGATTGGCATCAGTGCCATTTTACTCGGCGTGTATTTGGTCTACCGCCAACCCAGCTCGAAGATCAGTGCTTAATCTTGATTTGGCTGAAAACGATCAAATACGCTGTAAGGAAAATGGCGTCAAACGTGACTGAGTAATGCCCCTCATAAATCCTATCTGTTGCGTTGTTCTTGTTTACGGATTTTAGCGATTTTCTTCATGGCCATTTCACGTTTTAAAGGCGATAAATAATCGATGAAAATACGACCATGTAAATGATCTAATTCATGCTGCATCACGATCGCCAAGAAATCATCACGCTGCACAATTATTTCCTCACCGTCACGGTTTAAGGCGCGTACTGTGACTTTGGCATAGCGCTTAACTTGGGCACTGATGCCCGGCACTGACAAACAACCTTCTTCAGACATTATTTCGTCTTCAGCAGCGATAATTTCAGGATTAATCAAGACCATGGGCTGATCACGTTGCTCAGATATATCGATGACCACCACTGCATCCGCATGCCCAATCTGGGGTGCTGCAAGTCCTACACCGGTTTCGGTGCTATACATGGTATCGAGCAAGTCATCAATCAGTCCTTGCACTGCGGCGACCTGCTGTACTTTTTGATATTGAACACGCAGTTTAGGACTGGGGATTTCGATAATGTCGCGTACAGCCAAAGGGTTACTCCATTGATATTTGAAAATTTATCGCAGCATAACCAAATCTTGCAGTCATTGCGAATGTTAATCGCTAAATTGCGTGTAGCCAGTTGCTTTGCGCTAAAGCCAAATGAACCCTCGACTGACCCACCCCGCAGCATACAAGCCCACAGCAAAAAATAAATGCGAAATCAGACTGTTTTTCATTGCAACCCAGGGCTTAGGGGTTTTACCCGCAAAAAAGCCGAAGCCAAATGCAGGCTGCATGATCAGAAAGGGAAATGCCAAAGTAACCAAGCCAACCAACAACGCTGGCAGCATGCTTAAATCCGCTAACCACGTTGGAAAAATAATCAATAATAGCCCCGCCCAGAGTACACCTGTCACATAGTGCAGTATCCAACCCAGTGCTGTTTCACCCGGTTGCGCTGCGGATTGGCTGATATTGCTGTGCTGAAACTGCAGGTTTTTCCACCCGATCACCCATCGCCCCAACCAGCCATAATTTAAACCTTTCACAGCCAAAAGTTGACCACGGCCATAACCTAAAATGTCCATCATCATTGTGGCTAAGATGCCTATCACGATTGCTTTTAGTCCCAACATACCATTTGCCTGTCTAAGTGAATCGAATTACACTTTACGACATGAACTACTCGATGCTAAAGCAATCGAGTTTCCGTAGTGCAACTAAGTTGCACACTTTTCTTTTGACGTTTCACTGGCAATGCGAGAAAGAGCT
>NZ_SLVJ01000031.1 GCF_004345325.1 Acinetobacter calcoaceticus | reverse complement strand
AATTAATTTTAGACAGTGGAACACTGTTGGATGATAATTATTTGTCATCTAGTGGGCGTGGAGGTATTCGTAAGACGAAAAAGAGTGTTAAAGCTTTTTCTCGCATTACCTGTGAAACGTCAAAAGAGAAGTGTGCAACTTAGTTGCACTACGGAAACTCGATTGCTTTAGCATCGAGTAGTTCATAGGGGCATTTTGATCAAGGAGCGGGTTGGTCATAATCTAGAAATTTTGGTAGTTTTATTCTTGCTAAGCCCAATATTCATTGTTTAAATAAAAAAATAAGTGAAAGAAATTGCTCAATAAAATTAAATTTCTTTAAACAAAGCGTCAAAAATCCATCACCACTAAAGCTTTATCAAGGGTCTCTTTTTGAAAAAATTAAGCCGCTGGCACCTGAATCTCGCCAAGCTGATGACTGGATTTTATTATGCAGATATCCATGTGATCGGTGAGAAATCTACCCAACCCACTTTGTTTATCGGGAGTCACCGCAATGGGGCTACTGATGGTCAAGTCTATACCTGGGCTTTGGGGGATACGCCTTCGCTGGTCTCGATCCAAATGTTGCGTAAATGGTTTTTGCGCTTGATTTTTGATGGGATTCCCGTGGTGCGTGAAGTGGACACTCAGCGCTATAACATTGATCCACACGCTGTGGCAGCACCCATTGCTGCGGCAGTTCAACAGCTTCAAGCAGGCGGTAGTTTGAGTCTGATGCCTGAGGGGAGTAGTGAATGGTCCTATCAAGCCATGCCTTATAAAAAAGGCATGGCAAAAATCATTCAGCAACTCCAACAGCAACAGCAGGATATTCATGTTCAAGCGGTGGGTGTGTTTTATAGCAAACCCGATGGATTTCGCAGTCGGGTCATGATCGTATTGGGAGAGGCCTTTATCCCACGCCATGGTAATGAAGATGAAATTTTTACTGAATTGTCTCAGCAACTCAATCAAGTGGCGGTGAATTGCGATTCTGTGGCGCATTTTAATCATTGCCAACAACACGCTTGGACTCAGCATCGGCAGCAGGAAAACAATTATGCAGCGGCCTTTTTAGCGACTCAACAACAAGCCTTGCCGAGCAATACCTCGATCAATCCAGCCAAGCAGCGCTTCAATCCATGGCAAGTGATCTGCAAATGGATATTCAGGTTGGCATTTTTACCAACTGTATCCGCAGCACGGTTGGCACAACAGGGCGCTGATGGTCGCAACAATATTACTTTCTTTCGTCTACTTGGTGGTCTTTACGGCAGTGTATTGACCTTGTTGTATTGGCTATTGCTGTGTTGGCTGAGTCCGATCTGGGGCGCTGTATTGATCATGCTGGGATGGTTGAGTTGGTATTTTTATCCTGAACCTACACCCGAACCCTTGTCTACGCCGCAGTCAAAACTTTGAGAGTACCCCATATGAATCTAAAAATAGCCAGTCATTATTTATTGGTGCTGTTGATCCTCATTGGCTTGGCGGCATTGGGTATCTATCGTTCGGGGCAGTTAGATCATATCGTCATGTTGGCTGTGGTGAGTGCATTGTGGTTGGGATGTGTATGGATTGCGCTGAAGAAACCGCAATGGTCATGGTTTGCAGTGTTACTTTTTCTGCTGTCATGGGGAATTTTTCCTTTGATGACGTATATCGTGAAATATGTCTATCAATGGTCTGCGGATGAACTGTTACACAGCATTGATCAGCAGATCTGGGGTGGCAAGATCCTGCCAGCTTATTTTCACTATGAAGCGCATCCAATATTTTCAGATCTGATTTCAGCGTGTTATTTCATGTTCTATTTTCTGGTGCTGGGCAGTGTGATTTATTTTGCTTTAAAAATGAAGCAGGCTGTGGGGCAAGTGTTTTTTAATGGCCTCATTCTGCTCTACTTGCTTGGTTTTATTGGCTATCTGCTGCTGCCTGCCGCTGGGCCTGCATTTACCGTACTCCCGCAACAGGGCGGAGGTGGAGCCTTGACCCAAATGATCACCACGACCGTCAATGCTGGGGTGACTGGAATGGATGTGTTTCCAAGCCTACATACTGCGATCTCTATCTATATCGTGGGTTATTTATGGCACTCAGGATTGCGCAAACTCAGTCTGGCGTTGTTGCCGATCATCATGGGCACTATTTTTGCCACGGTATTTTTACGTTATCACTATGGCATCGATGTATTGCTCGGCATGGCGATCGGGTTCTATGTCCTTAAACGTAGCCATGCAGACTTAGCTGAGTATCGTGAGCAGTCTTTAGCATCAGCGTCTTTGGCCAAGCCGCCATTTTTATAATCAGCTACAACAGGGCTCTTCCATTCGGGTTTCTCTATTCAATTTATTATTTTGATATTCAGTTAAGAGGTGTAAAACAGCATGCAGCATCATCAATGTATTGGTTTTCAAGACGCAGCCGAATTAGACCTCCATCTGATCGGGGGCAAAGCCGCAGGATTGGTACGCTCAGTACAGGCGGGCTTGCCAGTACCCGAGGGGTATATTATTCCCAGCAGTGTCTATAGCGCATGGTTTGCGCCCTTTCAAGCACAACTTGAGTCTCAACTGACGACAGAGGTCACTGCTGTAGAGAAAACGCAGTTATTCCAAAACTTTCTGGCACAACAACCGCTGCCTACAGCCTTGATTGATGCCTTAGCACTGATCCAGCAACAGCATCCTGAAACATTTTTTGCTGTACGCTCCTCGGGGAGTGCTGAAGATCTGCCCGGTGCAGCATTTGCAGGCCTGCATGACACCTTGTTAAATGTGCAAGGCACAACTGGGTTACAGCAAGCGGTATTGCAGTGTTGGTTATCGCTATGGAATACCGAAGTCATCGTGTATCGACAACGGCTCGGTGTGCCTGATGACGCTGCGGCCATGGCGATCGTGATCCAGAAAATGGTCAACGTTTCCATCCATGATGCGGCGGGTGTGGCATTTTCAATTGATCCAGTTGGGGATGATATCGAAGCGGTATTGATCAATTCAGCCTTTGGCTTAGGGGAAACCGTGGTGGCAGGTGAGGCTGAGGTGGATGAGTTTCGGGTCGATGCCAAAGGGCAGATCATTTCACAGCATATCGCACAAAAGTCACATGCCTTGGTGCGTCTGCATGGTCAAAATCAACACCTGGCATTGGATTCAGCGCATCAAAGCAGACCCTCTTTAAGCGCAGCACAAGCCGAACGTGTGGCGGACATGGCGAGATTGGCGGAACATCATGCAACCTTTCCACAAGACATCGAGTGGGCCTTTGAGGGTGAGCAGTTGTATTTATTACAGTCCCGACCAGTCACACGCTTTGCACCGCGATGGACACGGGATGAATCGGCGGAACGTTTTCCCAATCCTGTGACCCCTTTGACTTGGCAGTTGTGTGAAGATGGCTTTCACAAGTCGCTGAATTTTTCATTTCAGTTGATGGGGCTGCCACCCTTTCATGACAAATGGTTTGTATTGAAAGACAATTATGTTTATGGCAATCAAAATGCAGTCCGTGTTTATGCAGGGCGCATGCCGATTGCTTCATTGAACAGTGCTGAAAAATTGGGACAATTTATTGAGTCCGGTGGCCTGTGGCAGTTTACTTGGATCAGTGAATTACCCACCCGTTGGATGAATGATTTAGATACCTATTTACTGGCATTGGGGCGATTTAACCATATTGATTATCAACATAAATCGATTGCAGAATGCTGGGATATCTTGCAAGAGATCAATCAATTGGGTACGGCTTATTTCCTGCCCAATATCGCCATTTCATTGACCCAGAACTTACTCTATCAAACCCTGCGTCGAGTCTTGACCCAGTTTATCGGTGAGCAAGCGCAGGATGTTTTCGATCGATTGATCTCTTCAACTGAAACCAAGACCGCCGTGGTCAATCAAAGTATGTGGCAGTTATCCAGAACTCTGCGTGATTATCCAGAGTTGTATCAGCAGCAGTTTGAACAGCCTGCAGATTTGAAACTGGCCTTGGCCGCTTATCCGACATTTCAACAGCGCTTTGAACTATTTTTAAAACAACATGGTCATCGTGAAGTGGATTTTGACGCCTATCATCCGACTTGGTTGGAGGCGCCACACTTGGTGTTTGCTCAGATCCAGATCATGGCCAAACAACCGCAAGACAATCACAGTGAGGCATATTGGCAGAAAAGAGATGCCATGTTGGCAACCGAATTGGAACTATTAAAATCTGTGCCTGAAACCTTTCGATTCTTTATGCAGGAATTAATTCGTTTGGTGCGGAGTTATACCGCCTTGGATGATATTGAACATTATCACACCACGCGTTTGCATCTGCCGTTTCGCCGTGCAGCACATGAGATTGGTAAGCGCTTGCAAAATCTGGGTGCTTTGAACGATCCTTGGGATGTGTTTTTTATCGGGCCAAATCAATTGGGTCAAGCCATTGAGTCCCAAGACTATAGCCAGATCCGCAATATCGTCGCTCAGGAAAAAGCGGCCTATCAACAAGCGCAAAGCCAAGCAGCGGCGTGGGTCTATGGCGAAAAAAACCTCATTATCGAGGCAGGGACTATGCATCGCAAAGGCTTAGGCGGTAGTTCCGGACAAGTCGAGGGTACGGTATTTGTCATAACCGACCCCAATCAGTTTGTACACTTTCCCGAAGGGGCGATTTTGGTGGCGAAAACCACCAATCCTGCATGGACACCATTGTTTTATCAGGCCAAAGGCGTGATTACCGAAAGCGGTGGCCCTTTGTCACATGGTGCGGTCACCGCACGTGAGTTGGGCATCCCCGCAGTCATGAGCATACAAGATGCGTGTAACTGGCTGAAAAATGGTGATCGGGTCAAGATCGATGGCCAAAGTGGCACAGTGCTGTTGTTGGATCAGTCGGCTTAGACCACGATACGTTGTGGTCTTTGGCTTAAGCGGCAAAGTAATTCATAGCCGATACTGCCATTGGCTGCAGCGACATCATCGACCAGACGATCTTTACCCCAGAGTTCAACCACTTGTCCGATCTCTACATCTAAGTCAGTAATATCTATCGCGATCATATCCATCGATACTCGACCAACGACTGCAACCGCTGAGGCATTGATGCTGACAAAGTTTTGACGATGATAACTACGCGGATAACCATCACCATAGCCAATAGAGACAACTGCAATGGTCATCGGGTGGGTGGCCTGAAAAGTTGCACCATAACCCACATATTCACCTGTAGCGATCTGCTGGATCGCGATAATTTCAGCATGAAAACTCATCACGGGTTGCAGACCTAAGTCACGTACATTGCGATCCGCAAAGGGGCTTGCGCCATAGAGCATGATGCCCGGACGAACATAATCAAAATGTAGCTCCGGCCATTTATAGATTGCAGCGGAGTTACAGCATGAGGCCAAGATCGGTGCGCAGGCGGCCTTAATATCAAGGAATTGTTGGATTTGTTGTTGGCTGAGTGGATGGTCGATATCAGCATTGGCAAAGTGCATGCTCAATACACAAGTAAAGCCCAGTGCCTTGAGTTGCTGGATCACGGCAATGATCTCATCCGCTTTAAAGCCTAAGCGGTTCATACCACTGTTGAGTTTGACCCAGACTTTTAAGCCCTTAGTGAGATAGGCCTGTTGATGGTCAAGTAACCATTGCAATTGCTGCTGCTGATGAATCATCACTTCAAAATGATTGGCGATGGCGATCTGCATCTCATGTTCAGCAAATATACCTTCGACTAGGGTGATGCTGTGCTGATCATTGAGCTGGCGTACTTCTAAGGCTTCGTTGAGACAAGCGACCCCGAAGGCATCACTGCTGTCTAAGGCTGCCAAACAGTCTTTGATGCCATGTCCGTAGGCATTGGCTTTGACCATACTGAGGATTTTTGCCTGTGGGGCGAGTTGTTTCACCCGATCTAGATTTGATTTCAGTGCTTCACGATCTATGCACACTGTTGCTTGGCGCACCCTAAATACTCCTTGAGGGGGATGGTCATTGCTGACTGTAATCCTGAATTTGGCGCTTTAAAATAGTTGTTTTACAGTTTTGGATCAATTGCAGCGTCTAGGTACTGGACAGGGTTAATTTTAGTTTCAAGCGCTAGACAATACGTTCTGCTTGCGACAATTATTGTCGTAATGGGTTGGATGTTGGCTTTTTCCCAAATGACGTTATGGCATAATTTTCTGCATGCACAATTCAACAGGCGATGTCCGAACATGGTCATTCATCATTTACATGTTTTTTTAGATTGCCATGAATTTTTCAACTAAATCGGTTATAAACAATACAATGTGCTGCACAAGTTCAGTTGGGTTTGGCATTGTAAAAATAATGTATTTTAAATTGAGATGAATTTGGGAGATAAATGATGGGCGCATGGTCACATGAACCGTTTGGAAATGATACTGCCTGTGATTGGGCATATGAACTTGAAGAAAGTCAGGATTTTGCCGTAATTGAAGCGGCATTTGATGAGTTGCTGCAAGCCGATGATGAATATGTCGATGCCGATATCGGCTCTATCGCACATGCAGCAGCGGAAGTGTTGGCCAAAGCACTCGGTCAAGGCACTCAAACAGATGCCTATACCGAAAAAGTAGATCAGTGGTTAGCGCGTATTAATCAACAAGTTCCACCGGCTTTGGTACAAAAGGCCATTAAAGCATTGAACCTACTGCGTGCTGAAGAATCTGAATTGAATGAACTGTGGGGAGAAACTGATGAGCATGATCTATGGATCGAAAACATTGAGGCATTAAAAGACGTGTTTAATGGTAAATAATGCGGACGTAATGAAACATTAAGATCCAACTGCCGCATCCATCTGATCAAATGAAAACACCACCAAGCTTTCAGCATTGGTGGTGTTTTTTTATTTAGAACAGCGACTTACTCTTCGTCGCTATACTGGGCATAGTACTCAGGTGATAGGTTACTAAAACGGGTATAGATCCCTTCAAACGCCAAGCGTACTGTACCAATCGGGCCGTTACGCTGTTTACCAATCACGATCTCAGCAGTACCGGCTTCTTTGGATTCTTTGTTATACACCTCATCACGGTAAATAAACATAATCAAATCCGCATCCTGCTCGATCGCACCAGATTCACGTAAGTCGGACATCACTGGACGTTTGTTGGGGCGGTTCTCCAAAGAACGGTTCAACTGCGACAATGCAATCACTGGGCACATCATTTCTTTGGCTAGGGCTTTTAAGCTACGTGAAATTTCCGAGATCTCACCAACACGGTTATCGCCCATCCCCGGTACTTTCATTAACTGTAAGTAATCGACCATGATACAGCCGAGCTTACCGCCATGTTGCTTGGCAATACGACGTGCTCGTGCTCGGAGCTCTGTCGGTGGTAATGCAGATGAGTCATCGATATACAGATGTTTATCTTGTAGTTGTAAAATGGTGCCCGTCACCTTAGACCATTCTTCGCCATCGAGTTTTCCTGAACGTAAATGACCTTGATGGACTTTACCGTAGGCTGAAATCAAACGCATGGCGATGGAGTCAGCAGGCATCTCCATGGAGAACACCAAAGCGGGCAGGTCACAGTTAAACAGCACGCTTTCAACCAAGTTCATGGCAAAGGTGGTTTTACCCATCGATGGACGTGCCGCAACAATGATTAAGTCACCGGATTGCATGCCTGAGGTCTTGTTATCAAGTTCAACAAAGCCTGTGGTTAAACCGGTGATACTGCCTTCCATCTGAGAAAGTTCATTTAACTTATCAAATACATCGGCGACGACGGCGGTAATCGGTTTTGGCCCCTGAGCCTTGGCGTTGTTATTGTGTTGTTCGGCAATAGAGAAGATATTGGTTTCAGCCAAATCTAAGATTTCACTGACTTCACGGCCTTTGGTGTCGTAGGCATTTTGCAAGATTTCATTGCCGACTTTAATCATATTTCTTAAAGTGGCGAATTCACGAATTTTGGTGGCATAGGTTTCGAGGTTATAAAAACTCGAAGGGGAATCCGCCATTAATTGCATCAGATATTCTTCACCACCGATGGCATCGAGCAAATTCTGTTTAATCAACCAGTCATTGACCAAAACTGCATCATAGGGGGAGTTTTCTTGGGCCAGTTTTTCGATGGCACGATAGATGTATTTATGTCGTGTGGCATAAAAGTCATTTTCACTCAATACATCACTGACTTGTTCAAATGATTCTGCGACAGTCATTAATGCAGCCAGTACCGCTTGTTCGATGGACAAATTGTGCGGTGGAGTGCGAAATTCTTTTAATTGCTTGGATTCATTGCCTTGAGCACCTGCATTAAAAGTATTCGTTGCAGTCGTGGCAGTAGCTTGGGACATAGGAAACCTTGATATTTCAAATAAAACAAAAAGAGAGCAAGCGTTGAGTGAGTTTTAGATACTCAAGTTTCACCCTAAAAACACATGCTGTTATCTTAAAGCAAAAGCCACTCAGTTCATAATTGAAAAAAGCCTTGAACAGGCTGCATTCCAGCCTTGACAGGAGGGAAAGCATGAGTAGGCTTGGGTGATGGGGGCGTTGATCAAGCTGCTTTGATCTGGCCTAATCGATGTCAATGATACGAAACGTGTATAAAAATAAAGGCAAAAAAAAGAGCATGCGCAAGCATGCTCTTTTTTATACTGGAAATTACTCAGATACGATAGTAACGAGAACTTCAGCAACAACATCATGATGCAATTGGATTGCGATGTTGAATTCGCCAGTGTGACGAAGTGCGCCGTTCGGTAAACGAACTTCAGCACGGTCAACAGTAAGGCCAGCATTGGTCAAAGCGTCTGCGATATCACGCGTACCGATTGAACCGAATAGTTTACCTTCATCGCCTGCTTTCGCAGTGATAACGATATTTACTTCGTTCAATTGATCAGCACGTGCTTGAGCAGCAGCCAATACACCAGCTTCTTGCGCTTCTAAATCAGCACGACGTGCTTCAAAAGCAGCAGTGTTTGATTCAGTTGCAGCAACTGCTTTACCTTGTGGGATCAAGTAGTTACGGCCGAAACCGGCTTTAACTGAAACTTTATCACCAAGTTTGCCAAGGTTTTTAATGCGTTGTAATAATATAACGTCCACAGATCACCTCACTTATGGTTGTCAGTGTAAGGGATCAAAGCCAAGAAACGAGCTTGTTTAATCGCAAGCGCGAGTTGGCGTTGATAACGAGCCTTAGTACCTGTGATACGGCTAGGAACAATCTTGCCGTTTTCAGTGATGTACTGTTTCAAAGTATCGATATCTTTGTAGTCGATATAAGTCACTTTCTCTGCTGTAAAGCGGCAGAACTTGCGACGACGGTAAAAACGTGCCATTGATGTTCTCCTTATGCTTCAACAGAGTCTTGAACTGTTTGTGCTTCTTCACGTTGAGCTTTACGCGCACGCTTTTCTTCAGCACTCTTAGCAAGCAAAGACTCTTCAGTGATTGCATGCTCACGACGGATGATCAAACTGCGAATGATTGCGTCGTTATAACGGAATAATTCTTCAAGTTCGTCAAGCGTAGTTTGGCTACTTTCGACATTCATCAAAATGTAGTGTGCTTTATGAATCTTGTTGATTGGGTAAGCCAATTGGCGACGGCCCCAATCTTCTAGACGATGAATTTGACCTTCAGCGTCTTTGATGTGAGAGATATAGCGTTCTACCATACCTACCACTTGATCGCTTTGATCTGGATGTACTAAAAGTACGATTTCGTAATGACGCATTGTCAGCTCCTTACGGATTATACAGCCCCTAAGCATAATTGCTTAAAAGCAAGGAGTCATAATCAAATCAATTGATTAAGCCGCAAAATTCGCGAGCCGTCATTATAGGGAATATTTGATCAAATTACAAATGAATCTTACACTGCTTTGCCAAAGGCGCCATCGGAGCCAGAAACCAGAAACCAGAATCTGTAAGCTAAAACCTAAAACTGAAATTAAAATTAAAAGCTGCAGACCGCCACTTGGTTGAAGACAGAACAGCTCTTGAGTTTAGATCTGCACACGATGTGGCTAAATAGATTATGCTATGCACAGCGTAGTCCAAAGCAGGGGGTGGATTCAGCCCATATGCATTGCTGCTTCCTGTGTAATATGAATTTTAGAGTCAAAGTTGAGCCGTGATGAAAAATACCAGTAAAGAGCATTTAGAGTTGATCGAAACCTATATTGAAAATGGTTCTGAAGAAGTCTATGTCGATCTTATCGCAGGTCGTACCGATCTGGTGATGGTGGTTGATTGGCGTGAACATGACGAAGAAATTATTCATTATTGTGAAGATATTTTAGAAACCGATCATTTATCAGTTGAAACCGTGGATGCTGACAATGCTCAAGGTTTTGAGTTGACGATTCTTTATAAAGATCAACGCGTACCTGTGGTCTATCCAGAGTCAGGTTCTGAGCGTGACACCACCATTATTACGTTAAATCAAGTGTTACAGCCTGATTATGAAATCCGCTTATGTAATGCATCACTCGGTTCAGACACCATCGAATTTTTACCATTGGCAACGGCCACTTGGGAAAAATTGGAACGTCGCTGGGGCCGCAATGAACTTGAAGATTATTTTAGTAAAATCGATGCGGGCAGCTGTTTCTTTGGTTAATTGATCCGAACTACAGCCGTATTCGCCTAAAACCGATCTTGATCTGAGGTCGGTTTTTTTATTGGAATTTTTACGGGGGAGTGTTTAATACGATGTATAGGTTAGGCACTATTGAATGGTAAGTATAAGACAATAAAAATGCTGAATGCGACTTCTGAGGTGGAGCAAGAAAAATCAAAAATCAAAAATCAAAAATAAAAAAAGATAGACTAGGTCTATCTCTTTTAAAACAATGGTAAATATGGGGCGGGGGATAGATAACTAAAACTAAAGCTGACACTTAATGCAGTGATTAAAATCACCGAATAAAGAAAATAACCACGTGCCCATTTTTGATCATCTTCGACCTTAAATCCTTTAATTGATAAATATACCCAATAACCACAAAGGAGATTAAATATAATTAAAAAGAAAATATTGGTATAGCCGAAGCAATATAAACCATTTAAAACTGCCGTAAATAATATGACATAGATCAGGCATTCAATCTTGGTACGCAAAATCGAACGTGCCACTGGCAATATTGGAATACTGGCATTTTTGTAGTCTTCAAAACGATAAATCGCAATCGCCCACGAATGCGGCATTTGCCACAATGCATAAGCTAGAAAGATCAATAACGCAGCGACATCAAATTCATGAGTGACCGCGGTGTAGCCGATCACGGGTGGACTTGCACCTGAGATACTACCCACGATGGTCTGATGAATTGTTGTGCGCTTGGTCCAGAGACTATAAAACACCACATAAACGATAAAGCCAAGTACCGCAAAGCCAAAAGCATAGGCGTTGACAAAAAACCACAACATGCCAAAACCCACTACGCCCAATACAGCGGCATAGAATAATGCAACACGCTGACTAATGGTTTTTTTGACCAAAGCGCGGTTGAGGGTACGTTGCATTTTTTGGTCAATGTCTTGATCGATGACATTGTTTACGACACAACCCGAAGCAACGACAAGTGTGGTTGCGACCAGTGTGATAAGGAGTAAAAGGAAGTCTACAGATCCTTGAGCGGCTAGAAAAAAGCCGCCCAAGGTGGTAACGAAGTTACCAAAGAGAATTCCTGGCTTAGTCAGGAATAAATACTTTTTTAACATGACAATCTGATTAGATCATCATATTAGAGTGTAAGTAGTTCATGATCCACACCGAACCAACCAAGAGTACAGAAATGGTCAGAATGGTATAGATAAATGCAATCACGTTCCAACGCTGTTCAGCAGATGAATTCATGTGTAAGAAGAACACCAATTGAATTAATATCTGAGCAACAGCAGTGATCGCGATGGTTGCAACGATCAAACCACGACTGAATCCATCTGCATTCATTACCATATAAAATGGAATGATGGTTAGGATAACAGAGGCGATGAAACCGATGCTGTACTGCTTCACGTTACCGTGAGCAGCGCCAGCAGCATGAGAATCGTGACTCATTATAGAACTCCCATCAAATAAACAACGCTGAATACACAGATCCATACGATATCAAGGAAGTGCCAGAACAAGCTTAAGATTGCAAGGCGACGTGTATTCGCTGTAGTCAGGCCGTATTTTTTGATTTGAATCATCAATACGATCATCCACACTAAACCTGATGTAACGTGAATACCATGAGTACCCACTAAGGTAAAGAATGCTGACAAGAATGCGCTGGTGCTTGGGCCATTACCGTTATGAACTAAATGTTGAAATTCATAAAGTTCCATGCCGATAAATAGGGCACCACAGAGCCAAGTAATCGCTAACCACATCAATACTTGGCCTACATTTTTCTTGTAAGACGCAAGTACTGCGAAACCAAAAGTCACTGAAGAGACCAAGAGGGCAAATGTTTCAGTTAAAACAAAGCCTAATGAATCACCAAACAGTTCTTTTGCATTGGGTGTGCCAGCAGGTATATGGCTGCTTAAAACAGCAAACGCGATGAAGAGTGTACCGAATAAGATCAAGTCACTCATCAAATAGGTCCAAAAACCAAAGACGGTGATGTCAGTATCATCGTGATGATGCTCATCATGTCCTTGATCGTTGTGATGAAGTACTTCAGCCATGTCCTTAGTCCTTCTTCAAGTGTTTTTCAAGTAACGCATAACGTTCGTTCTCGATACGCTCGACTTCAGCAGCAGGCACATAGTAGTCCACTTTTTTAGTGAACGAGCTGACGATGAAGGTGATGATCGTAGCAACGAAGCTCACGATGACTAACCACCAAATATGCCATACCAGCGCAAAACTCATTACAGTGATGAAACCTGCAAGAATAAAGCCAGCAGAGCGGTTGGTAGGCATATGAATATCTTCATATTTAGCCGGACGCGCGTATGCAACCCCATTTTCTTTGTCGCTCCAGAAACGGTCTACACCGCTATGATCTGTCACGTGAGCAAAGTTATAAAATGGCGCTGGAGATGAAGTTGACCATTCCAAGGTACGACCATCCCACGGATCTCCAGTAAGATCGAGGTTGTCGTTACGCTGTAAGAAGCCGACGATGATTTGCATGAGCAAGCACGCAATACCAAGTGCAATCAGCACAGCACCGACCAAGGCAATCGCCAAGTACGGGTCCCATTGTGGGTTGTCATATGTATTCAAACGACGTGTCATACCCATGAAACCAAGGATATACAACGGCATGAATGCAAAATAGAAACCGAAGAACCAGAACCAGAATGCTGCTTTACCCCAGGCTTCGTTCAACTTCCAACCAAACATTTTTGGCCAATAGAAGATGATACCGCCGAACATACCAAATACAACTGCACCAATAATTACGTTATGGAAATGCGCAATTAGGAACAAAGAGTTATGTACTAAGAAGTCAGCAGGTGGAACCGCCATGAGTACGCCCGTCAAACCACCGATACCAAAGGTAACCAGGAAGCCGAGTGTCCAAAGCATTGGTGTTGTATAGGTGATACGACCTTTATACATGGTAAATAACCATGAGAAGATTTTCACACCTGTTGGGATCGCAATCACCATGGTCATTAGACCAAAGAATGCGTTGACGTTCGCGCCTGCACCCATGGTGAAGAAATGATGCACCCAAACAACGAAAGAAAGAACAGTAATGGCAACTGTAGCATAAACCATTGATTTGTAACCAAACAATGTTTTACGGCTAAAGGTTGCAGTAATTTCTGAGAATAGACCGAATGCAGGTAATACTAAGATATAAACCTCAGGATGTCCCCATGTCCAAATCAAGTTCACATACAGCATTGGACTACCGCCAAGCTCGTTAGTGAAGAAGTGGAAATCGAAATAACGGTCAAGGGTCAACATTGCAATCGTAGCAGTTAACACAGGGAAAGCAGCAATGATCAGAACTGCTGTACAAAGTACAGTCCAAGTAAAGATCGGCATATCCATGAGTTTCATGCCAGGCGCACGCATCTTGATAATGGTTACAAAGAAGTTAACACCAGTTAACAATGTACCAAGACCAGAGGCTTGTAGTGCCCAAATATAATAATCTACCCCGACACCAGGTGAGTACTGGATACCAGAAAGAGGCGGATAAGCCATCCATCCTGTTGCAGCAAATTCACCGAGTACCAATGAAGCCATGGTCAAACCAGCAGCACCGGCAAACAACCAGAAACTTAACGAGTTAAGTAATGGGAATGCAACGTCGCGCGCGCCAATTTGTAGTGGTACGAGGATGTTCATCATACCGACAACCAGACCCATCGCCACGAAGAAGATCATGATCACACCATGCGCAGTAAAAATCTGGTCATAGTGTTCAGGGTGTAAATAACCTTCACCGCCACCTTTTGCAAGGAACAGTTGAAGACGCATCATTAACGCATCGGCAAAACCACGCAAAAGCATGATGATGGAAACGATGATGTACATGATACCGATTTTTTTGTGGTCTACAGTAGTAAACCATTCATTCCACAGGTAGCCCCATTTCTTGAAATAAGTGACACCAGCAAAAACACCGAGTGCACCTAGGACCATAAACACGATGGTCACCTGCACGATTGGATCGTGAGGAATTGAATCCAAACCTAGCTTTCCAAACATGTCTTATTCCCCTACAGATGCATTCGCATGTGTAACATTTACTTGAGCATCAGAGCTGGCATGACCGGCATCTGCTTGCGCAGTATGGTCAGCACCATGATAGTTACTCATGTATCTGTTAATCACAGATTCGAACAATTTAGGTTCAACTGAAGAATAATAAGTCACTTGATGTGGCTTAGTTGGATAAATTCCCTCAGCTTGGATCTTCGCAGCTTCAGCTTTTTCTTCAGGCGTTACGGCACGAGCAACAATATGATCAATTTGAATTTGTGCACGCGTACCGTCACGTAAGGATGCAAACTCAGCTTGGTCTAAAAGACCTTTTTGCAGAGCGTCCTTATTCACTGTTGTACCGTTATTGGCTTTGATAGAATTAACCCATTCGGTAAATTCAGGCGCTGTTACGCTGTGCGCTTTGAAACGCATTTGCGAGAAACCATAGCCGCTGTAGTTTGATGAGAAACCACGGAATTCACCAGTTGAATCTGCCATAACGTTTAGATGCGTTTGCATACCCGCCATTGCATAAATCTGACCTGCTAACTGTGGAATGAAGAATGAGTTCATTGTGAAGTTAGAAGTTAGACGTAAGCTAACAGGGGTTTGTTCTGGAAAGCGAATTTCGTTAACTGTGGCGATATTCTCGTCTGGATAGATAAATATCCATTTATATGCTTCAGCAATAACTTGAATATTGACAGGTGCTTTATCAGATTCAATTGGACGGTAGGGGTCATACTTGTGGGAGCCCCACCAAGTTAACCAAGCTAAAATACCAATAATAATAACGGGTACACCCCAAACAACGACTTCAATCGCATTAGAGTGTGACCATGTTGGTTCATAGACTGCATCTTTATTCGACGCGCGAAATTTCCAACCAAACCACAATGCCATAATGATCGATGGTATAACCACCAACAACATTAGATAGATCGCATTCATCATCAGGTTACTTTGACCTGCAGCGACTGGACCTTTGGAGTTTAGAAGTACTAAATCACCACCACAACCCGTTAAGAGTGCAGCAAGCGTTGATAAAGACAATACAGCTAAAATTGTTTGTCTCATTTTACAACCTCGGTGAAGAGTCCCATTCCCTAAAAAATATGGGATAGCGATTAAAGTGCCACAGTATTCGTATTTGTTAAGACAACAAATAATCAAATCCTTGACACCGCTACGTTGTACGGCATTATGCCTTATAACGTCTAACTTGGCTATATGTAAAGTTGCTTTAAATATTTGTTATAGATACTAATTTTATCGCTAGAATTGAATGTCGAAAATGGGATTATTATAGTTAAATCAATAAACTATAGTGTAAACGGATGGAGGGTCATCCTTCCATCCGTTTTTGATTATTGTTTAACAACTTTAGTGGATGCTAACTTATCGTGCAAGGTTTGACGTTTGGTATTTAATGCAAAGACTGAATCGATAATGGTGATGAACGGCATCAGCAGCATATTTAAAATAATGAATACCACACTACGTAGAAAAAATATTCGAACCAGACCGACAGGGGCACTATTTTCGGCATCAACGATTTTTATGCCAAAGGCTTTTTTACCGATACTTTGACCAGATTTAACCAGTAAGTAAGCTTGAAAAGCCAACATAATCACGATGTAAATGCCGATCATCGTCCATGCCTGCGGGGTAATCAGGGCCAAGAGTTGCTCTTGAACCAGCATCGCTTGATCAGGACCTGGCGCTGCCTGCATTTGATGTTGAAGCTCAGCTAATTTTTGGTGTTGATCAGGCTCAAGATATAAAGCAGGGATCACAAATGTGGGTAACCAGAGCAGGAGATCAATGGTTTTTGCCGATACGCGAGTGCCTAAACCAGCCAGTGTTTCAGGTGTGGTTTTGGCCTTGTGCTCTACACGGCTATTGTGTTGGCTGAACGTGCCAGTATGATTTTGTGATTGGTTTTGTGATTGGTTTTGTGATTGATTTTGTGATTGAGGTTGTGATTGAGGTTGTGATTGAGGTTGTGATTGAGGTTGTGACGGTGCAGGAAAGGGGTTACTTGCTGGTGCGGTATAACCCGCAGGTTCATAGATCAGTTTGCCTTGAGTCAGCTCACCTAAGGCTTTCCATTCACTCAAACCCTGATGCCATGCTAAATCCGTCAGAAAGACTTGTTGACTGGCAAGCATTTGATTGACTTGCTCTAGACTGTACGGTCCTGCTTGTTGATTATTACGTGCCAAGTAAATTTGCATAAAACTCTTATCTCAAATTAAAATCTAAAAATGTGGTGAAAAAAAAGACCCAACGAATGGGTCTTCTTTTAGCATGTTTCTTTAGACTTGTTTAGTCTTTTCTTCAGCTAAGAAGAACCATGTATCTAGAACCGAGTCTGGATTAAGTGAAACTGACTCGATGCCTTGTTCCATTAACCATTTTGCAAGATCAGGATGGTCAGATGGGCCTTGGCCACAAATTCCAACATATTTACCTGCTTTACGACAAGCATGAATTGCCATAGACAATAATGCTTTCACTGCTGGATCACGTTCATCAAACAGATGAGACACAATACCAGAGTCACGGTCTAAACCAAGGGTCAATTGAGTTAAGTCATTTGAACCGATAGAGAAACCATCGAAGTGCTCAAGGAACTGTTCAGCCAACAATGCATTGGTTGGTAATTCACACATCATGATGACTTTAAGGCCATTTTCACCGCGTTTCAAACCATTTAATGCCAATAACTCGATCACACGTTTTGCTTCTGCAACGGTACGAACGAATGGAATCATGATTTGAATGTTGGTCAGACCCATTTCATCACGGGCTTTTTTCAATGCACGGCATTCAAGTTCAAAACAATCACGGAAATTGTCAGAAACATAACGACTCGCACCACGGAAGCCCAACATTGGGTTCTCTTCTTCAGGCTCGTATAACTTACCACCAATCAAGTTTGCATATTCGTTTGATTTGAAATCAGACATACGCACGATAACCGGTTTGTCGCTAAACGCAGCCGCGAGGGTAGAAATCCCTTCGACCAATTTCTCAACATAGAACTCAATCGGTGAGCTATAACCTGCAGTACGTGCAAGTACAGCAGCACGCGTTTCACGTGGCAGACTATCAATGTTCAACAAGGCTTTAGGATGCACACCAATCATACGGTTGATGATGAATTCTAAACGTGCCAAGCCGATCCCTTCATTTGGAATTTGAGCAAAGTCAAATGCACGGTCAGGGTTACCAACGTTCATCATGATTTTAAATGCAAGTTTCGGCATAGATTCAATCGAATTACGCTGAATTTCAAAATCCAATGCGCCTTCGTAGATAAAGCCAGTATCACCCTCTGCACAAGAAACGGTTACTTCTTGTCCATCGGTTAATACTTCAGTGGCATTACCACAACCAACGATCGCAGGTACACCTAATTCACGGGCGATAATCGCAGCGTGACAAGTACGACCACCACGATTAGTAACAATCGCTGCTGCACGTTTCATCACCGGTTCCCAATCTGGATCGGTCATGTCTGATACAAGCACGTCACCCGGTTGTACTTTGTCCATTTCTTTGATCGATGACACGATACGGACTTTACCTGAACCGATACGTTGACCAATTGAGCGGCCTTCACACACCACAGTGCCTTTTTGCTTGAGCAAGTAGCGTTCCATGGTGCCGACGTTTTCACGACTTTTTACCGTTTCAGGGCGAGCTTGAACGATGTACAGTTGACCATCATCACCGTCTTTGGCCCACTCGATGTCCATAGGCGCTTTATAATGTTCTTCAATAATCAGCGCTTGGCGAGCTAATTCTTGTAGTTCAAGATCATTCAGTGAGAATTGTTGACGATCAACCTTATCAACATCAACCACAACCACAGATTTACCTGCAGTCGCTTCTTGACTGTAGATCATTTTCTGATGCTTTGAACCGAGATTACGACGGATCACCGCATGGCGACCAGAACGTAGAATTGGTTTAGAGATATAGAATTCATCCGGGTTGACCGCACCTTGTACGACCATTTCACCCAAACCATAAGAAGAGGTAATGAAGACCGCTTCACGGAAACCTGATTCAGTATCCAAAGTAAACATTACGCCAGCAGCACCCGTTTCAGAGCGAACCATACGTTGTATACCCGCAGACAGTGCGACACCATCATGCTCGAAGTTTTGATGTACACGATAAGAAATTGCACGGTCGTTATACAGCGATGCAAATACTTCTTTAATGGCGATCAATACGTTATCGATACCACGAATGTTTAAGAAGGTTTCTTGTTGGCCAGCAAAAGATGCATCTGGTAGATCTTCAGCAGTCGCTGAAGAGCGCACAGCAACTGCGATCTCTTGGTTGCCTTTTGCTAGGTCAGCAAATGCGCTACGAACTTCTTTTTCAAGTTCTAAAGTCAGTGGAGTGTCTACAATCCATTGGCGAATTTTTGCACCTGTGACAGCCAAAGCGTTGACATCATCAACATTAAGTTGATTTAACTCAGCCTGAATTTTTGCATTTAAACCACTTTGCTCTAGAAATTCACGATAGGCAGCGGCAGTCGTTGCAAAACCCCCTGGTACAGATACGCCAGCATTCGCGAGATGGCTGATCATTTCTCCAAGTGAAGAGTTTTTACCACCCACGATCTCTACGTCGTGTTTCCCTAGTTTTTCCAGACCGATTACGCGTGCTTCCAAAGTTGTTACTCCACTTTTGCAGTATTAATCAATATCTTGGCATGAGAATTTAACCAAAAAACTTAGCATTTCAAGATAACTAAGCGACAGTCATGTAAGATGGGTTTACTATAAAGATTATATGCCGCTAAGACAAATGTTTGAGGAGAAATTTAATGTCAGAAAGTAAACAAATAAAGCGCAGCGTTTTTTTTATTTCTGATGGAACCGCGATTACTGCAGAAACGCTTGGTCATTCACTTCTGGCACAATTTCCAAATGTCGATTTTGATATTCACATTATTCCTTATATTAGCAGTGAAGAAGCAGCCATGGAGGTTGTTTCTGACATTAACCGATGTGCAGATAAAGACGGGCAAATGCCGTTAGTGTTTGATACTTTAGTCGATCCCTATGTGCGAGATATTATTAATACTGCACACGCAGTGAATTTAGATGTATTTGAAGGCATGATCAGTAAGTTATCTGACGTACTCGGTACTCAACCGACAACATTGGTTGGTCAAACCCATGCTGTGACTGATTCTGAATATTATAAAGCGCGTATTGATGCGGTTCATTTTGCACTCGATAATGATGATGGGGCACGTACTCGGCATTATGATAAAGCCGATTTAATATTAGTTGGCGTTTCGCGATCAGGTAAAACCCCGACCTCAATTTATTTATCTTTACAGTTTGGAATACGTGTTGCGAACTATCCATTAACTGAAGATGACCTGGATGATAATCGTCTACCTGCAGTGCTTAAACCCCATAAAAATAAATTATTTGGTTTAATGATCGATGCAGAACGATTAGTTGCTATACGATCTGAGCGTAAAGCCAACAGCAGATATGCGAGTTTTAGCCAATGCCAAATGGAATTACGTGCAGTTGAAGGCATATTTATTTCAGAAGGGATTAAATATTTAAATGTCACTGAGATGTCAATCGAAGAAATTTCAACCCGTGTTTTACAAATGACCGGATTAAAACGCCGCATCGGTTGATACTGAGTGTTGGTTTATTAACCATTTGATTTGATAAAACCAAATTATATTTTAAACGAATTGCACTTTTTCAAGGGCATAGCCTCACTCTTTAATGGGTGAGATTAGCTTTGAGGGGTGCTTTCGATTCAATATGAAGTAGACCAGACATGAAGTAGACCAGACATTAAGTAAATGAAGTATTTAGTGTTTAGCACCTTGTTTTCAAAGCTAGGTATTTTGTTTTTCAAAGCTAGGCATTGGGCCAACTTAATATTAGTAATAGCAGTTTAGCTAGAATATATAAAGTATTCATATTATGCGCTGTACAGCCGATAGGTTTTGTTCTTTATTCGGCTCGATGCCTAATATGCTGCTCCAAATCTTGATGGGCCTAGAGTTATTTTCACCAATATTGTAATACTGGTTTTTTTACCAGTTATCTGAAATCTGAGCACTGTAGATTGTAACTTTGCTTGAAAATTGTTAGTTTTCAATATGGAGAAAATAATAACAGGATGAGTCCTTCATGCCAAATCTTAATAAAACCAATATCCTTGCTTTACATCCGATAAAGCCGAAAAACAGTATTTTGTTGGCATTAAAATCGACCACATTAATTGGAATTTGTCTCAGTAGTTCAGTATTTGCCAATGTTGCAGTCGTGGAGGATGAGCTTCTTTCAGAGCAATTTACCAGTCCAGATGTGATCCCTGTGACGGTATTTGACCAAATCAATCATTTAGCCCAGCAACCTCAGTCGCTACAACAATCTGAGCAGCAGTACATTGCTTCTGTGCTCTACGATCAACTCAAGCTTCAACAAATTGAAACGATACTGCTCACCAATCATCAGCAGCAAAAAAAAATGCTCAACCTAAGATCTAATTTCCATGATCAACCGCAGTTTCCGCAGCAGCAGGTGACCCCTGTGGAACTCATCTATGGTCCGCAACTGGTCAATATGCGTCTTGAACGTGATGATAAAGTGGTGATCTATATCAAAACCGAAACTCGCTAAACTGCCCTGAACGGCGATGTTTTACGGCCAAATGGATAAAAGAATGCTGCCAGTGCAATTGCATGGCAGCATTAAATAATAAAAGGTCGCTCAGGCGCTGTACTTAAACCGGGAAATGACGGATTTTCCAAGCACGGTGGATTTTGGTGTTGCGTTTAAAATCCAAACCGATGGTGTCTTGAGTAATTTCTTCAGTATCAAACATGGCTTCAATTTCTGGTTCCATCTCAAAACCACGGAAGTTATTGGAGAAATATAAAGTACCCTCTGACGTTAAACGGTTCATGGCACGTTTTAATAACGACAGATGATCACGTTGGATATCAAAGGTTCCATGGAACTTCTTCGAGTTCGAGAAAGTCGGTGGATCGATAAAGATCAGATCATATTGCTCATGACCTTCTTTGAGCCACTCAAAACAATCGCCAGCAAAGAATTGATGTTGTTCATCTGCATGATCTACAGTTAAACCATTGAGTACGAAGTTTTCTTTAGACCAATTCAAATAGGTATTTGACAAATCCACACTGGTGGTACTTGATGCGCCACCGAGTGCTGCATGCACACTGGCTGTGGATGTATAACTATATAAGTTAAGGAAATGTTTGCCTTTGGCTTCACGAGCAATACGTAAACGCATTTGACGATGATCCAAGAACAGGCCGGTATCTAGATAGTCGGTTAGGTTGACCAATATTTTGGCTTTGCCTTCACGAACAATAAAGCGTTTAGATACGGTGCTTTGCTTGGTGTATTGGTTTTTACCTTCTTGGCGAGCACGGGTCTTAATAAAAATCGCATCACGGCCTAAACCTGTGACTGCACGAATCGCAGCCAATGCCAAGTTAAAACGTTTTTTGGCTTTTTCAGGATCAATGGTTTTAGGTGGCGCATATTCTTGCACATGCAGACGTTCACCATACAAATCCACTGCGACATTAAAGTCAGGTAAATCTGCATCATATAAACGTAGGCAATGAATGCCTTCTTTCACTGCCCATTTTTTAAGGGCTTGAATGTTCTTTTGCAGACGGTTGGTGAAATCTTCTGCACCTTCAATGGCTTCAAACTGCTGTGGCTGCCAAGTAGACAACCAAGGCTGATCAGAAGCAGGCGCTTTGATGGTTCCCAAACGGATATAAATTGGCAATTTACCATTCATTAAACGCAAGGTTTGCGGATCAAGGATCGCCAACACATCGGCTTGTTCAACTTGAGCGGCAATGATCGCTGTATATTGATTTGGGAAATGCTGTTGTAAGCGACCTGATAAACCTAAATAAAAGGCACGATTTGAGGCTTTATCACCAAGACGCTCACCATAAGGCGGGTTAGTGACGATAAAGGCTTTTTTGGCTTCATTTTCAAAAGCAGGCCAATCGGCAAGGGTACGTTCTTCAATTTGGATTTGATCCAGTAGGCGTTCAAAACCTGCAGCAATAATATTTTGCTTGGTGGCTTTAACCGCTTCCCAATCCGCATCATAGGCGTAAATTTTAGGTAGCTCTTTGGCGAGCGCTTCTTGATGACGGTCATTGGCTTCGGCTTTGATCGACATCCAGAGGTCGTGGTCATGGCCACTCCAACCATTAAAACCAAAGCGGCGTTGTAGACCCGGTGCACGATCAGTCAACATCATCAATGCTTCAATAATAAACGTACCCGAACCACACATTGGATCGAGGATGAGTTCTGGTTGACGTTGCATTAATTGTGCTTTGAGCAAAATCGCAGCAGCAAGGTTTTCTTTAATTGGGGCATCGGTCATAAAGTGACGATAGCCACGTTTATGTAATGAATCACCGGACAAATCGAGGCAGAAGGTATGTTCTGTTTTACCTGCCAAGATGTACATGGTGATTTCTGGTTGTTTGGTGTCAATGCTTGGACGGCTACCCACAGCATCCATAAATGCATCAACCACACCATCTTTGGCGCGTAAAGTTGCAAATTGCAGATTGACACGAATATCACGTTCAACATGCAGGCGGATGGCAAAAGTACTTTGTGGTGCAAAGATCAAAGACCAATCAAAAGCATTGGCACCTTCATAAAGTTCTTCAGCCACATCACGTGCATCATGACTAAAATCAATCGCATGGGTATGGATCGGCAGCAGGACACGCGATGCCAAGCGAGACCACATACAGATGCGGTAAGCCTGTTCTAATGTACCGTTAAACACTAAGCGCCCTGGAAAACGTTCAATATTTTCAACACCTAAACCGTTTAATTCTTCTACAAGCAGCGTTTCTAATCCGTCTGCACAAGTGACCCAATAGGTCGTTAAACGTGGTTTCGCGTTCATTTAAAAGTTCCAAAGCTGCTGAGCAATTGGCTATTTTAGCGTATTTTCAGAGAGAAAACTGCGCTATCCGTGCAGTAGCTGCCTGTATAGGGTGTTTTTCATGCTCCTATCGTGTTTTACACCGGTTTTTTTAGCTTGTCTTGTAAATATGCGCACGATCCCAATTAAAAATAAAAACTGATTTTAGAATACTTATTCTCCACAGGCTCACCATGTTACTGATCTTTTCAATGTTTAGTTTTGCACTTTCGATGTCGATTTCTCCAGGGCCGGTGAACTTCACCATACTCAGCAGCGCGATGAATTATGGTTTTAAAAACACCATTGCATTTTTATCAGGGGCGACCATTGGATTTACGGCGCTACTGGCAGCGGTATGTTTTGGTTTATTTCAGTTACTGCATGGCTACCCAATATTTTTAGATGCACTGAGTATATTCGGGGCGGCACTGTTAATGTGGATGGGCTGGGGGATATTTCGTGCTGATCCGACACAGGTTCAGGCGCAACAACAATCTCAGGCACCTGGTTTTTTTTATGGAGTCATGATGCAGTGGCTGAATCCCAAAGCTTGGATTGCTGCATTTACCGGGACTGCGATTTTCTCAGTGCGTCAAAGCACCACCGATTTAATGCTGTTCGTACTGATTTATTTTGTGGTGTGTTATGTGTCTTTATTGATTTGGGCGATATTGGGGGAAAAAATGGCGCTGTTTTTAAATCAAGGCCAACGTATGAGAATCATGAATCGTATAATGGGGATCATCTTAATCGCCATTGCACTCGATATTGGGATGAGTCGATTTTTAGTTTAGCGGATGATTGAGGCATATTAGATTTAAGTCGTAAAAATGCTGCTCTATAATTATGAGGCAATTATTAAAGTGCTTTACTTGCATGGGAAATATATCCAGATACTGATAGGAAAACACAATAAAATAGCAGTCTTACTGCATGCTTGAGAATAATTTTTATTCATATAGGTTTGAGTGAAAAATATTTTCAAATTAAATGAAAAATACCGTGTTTTCAGGGAAAACTTCCGAAGTCACTATTGTTATCTTAGTTGTCAAGGGTGATGGGGATCAGAGCGAGCAAGATTAGCCAAATTTGGGAGAAGGGCGCTAATCAACCCAAAAGGTCTCAATCTGACTTAGGACGCTATAGATCAAAAGTTTATAGGCAGATGCAATGGGTTACAAACCTATTGTTGTTGAAGTAAACCACCGTGTTTTCCTCCACCCTAAAAAATTCGCTGTAGTTGTATATAAATCACTAAAATAAATAATCATAATAAATAATCAGAATTCAGCTCAACACTTCGCAAAAGCAACATCACAATCATACGTCCTAAAACAGCATCACAACATCAATAGGATGACTTCAACAGAATGTCTTCAACAGCAAATGATGATCTACATATTCGCGAAATATAAATAGCCTAAGTAATATAATCCTAGAGTACCTCAATCAATATTCGCCACAGCTGCAACGACATCATCCAACTGGTTATAACTGCAACGACATCATCCAACTGGTTATAACTGCAATGACATCATCCTATTCGTGATAACTGCAATGACATCATCCTATTCTTGGTAACTGCAATGACTTTGTTCTCAGCAATGGCCTAAACCACCTTGATCTCATTTTGATTAAAGCGCCGTGTCGATGAGGGCAGTTCGCCATAACGCTGCTTATATTCTTGAGAAAAACGCCCGAGATGACAAAAGCCCCATTTGTAGGCCACATCGGTAATCGAGACCAATTCATTCTGCTGCAACTCAAGATGGGCTTGTTCAAAGCGCAATTCTTTGAGATAAGCCATCGGGGTGGTGTCCAAAAAGTTTTTAAAGCCATTAAATAAAGTGCGCACACTAACACCTGCATGCTCAGCCATTTTCTCTACATTGAGGGCTTCATGCAAATGCTCACGGATATAGGCTTCGGTGCGTTTAATAAAGAATGGCGATACCACTTGGGCTTTACTGTGTTGCAGGGTTTGCAGTGCATTATTCGGTTGACCGTAAATCAGCGCATTAAATAAATTGGATTCAAATTGTTTAAAAGCCAAGGGGTGCTGTAAAGGGTGTTGCTCACAACTGAGTGCATCGACTAGGGTGCGAAACAGTTGTAAAAAATAATGACCATGCTGCGTGGAAAAATCTAGTTTGGGATCAAAACGCGGTGCTTTTAAATGAAACTCGGGGATATGCTGTCTACAGTGCTGAATAAAATCATCTTTGGAAATTTTTAACATCAGTTGCGGTGTGCCTGCATGGCAGCGCATTTTAAAAGATTGTTCTGGAGAGATAATCGAAGCCACTTGGACATAGGAAATAAATTTATGCCGATCAAATTCTATTTCAGCATAGCCTTGAGTCGGGATTTGAATCAGATAAAACTGCTCTAAGAAATCAGGTTCAATCAGCACCTCCTGACTATAATCCAAGCGCGAGATCGACAGATTGGCTTTGGTTTTAAAGTGATGCATGCTGGCAGAAAAATCTGCTTTTTGTTTTAAGATGGTCAGCCGATGCGGCTTAAAGATTTGACCGACCCCTTTACAGGTTTCTTGTACATCCTGACATGCAAAAATTAGATTTTGCGGTGTGAAGATTGGCACATTTTGAAACTGGCGACCACTTAATTCCGGCAGGTAGGCTTGGCTCATAGATATCCCTATTGGCTCTGCACCTGTAATTACTTTGAACTTTAGAATAGCGAGTTTTTGTTTTTATTCTAAAGCGAGTAAATACAGTATCCATTTATTTACTGCAGTATCGTCACAGTAATATGGATAAAGTGACTTAAATATAAATCAATCTAAGTGCTAAATACTACTTGGATCAACGGAGTATCTTAATCCTTAAGATACTCCGTTATTTTATAACAAAGCCAAGTAATTAACTCAACTTATATTTAAAGCCGAGTATTATTACTCTGCAAGAATTTCTCACTATAGATACGATAATCCGTCAATGCTTGATCATCTAGCCATTGCTTAACAGCTTCGATCATCGGTGGTGGGCCACAGAGATACATATCAAATGCTTGTTCAGCCAATTGCGCTTTGTCCAAATGTTGCTGGATAAAGCCCGTTTTACCGGTCCAAGTCTCAGATGCTTTGCCGACAATCGGTTGGTAGCTAAACTGCGGAATCCGTTCAGCATAGGCATGTAAACGCTGTTGCTCACACAGATCAGTTTCGCTATTAACCCCATAATACAGTTGTACAGCAGGGACGTGTGGCTGTGTAGCCAAGTGATCGAGCATACCGAGGAATGCCGATAATCCAGTACCACCTGCAATAAATACCAATGGACGTTCAGCTTCACGCATATAGAAGCTGCCCAGTGGTGCTTCGAGCATAATCGTTTGGCCCACCTGGCAACGGTCACGTAAATAGTTACTCATCACACCATCAGGCAGCAAACGAATCAAGAACTGCAATTTGTTTTCTGCATTGGGCAAGTTCGCAAATGAATACGAGCGCCATTCATCTGTATCTGGAATCAACAAACGTGCATATTGGCCCGGCAGATAATGCAGCTGATCTTTATGATCACCCGCATCGACATGCAGGATCGCCGTGGTTTCAGAAACCAACTCAACTGCAGTTACTGTTGACGCGATTTTCAGCGTTTCGCCGGCATTGCACAGTTCTGAGCTGTGATCAAAATAAAATGCAGCATTGGACTTGACCCGAGTTTGGCAAGCCAACATTTTACGTTCAGCCAAATCACGTTCACTGAGCGCATCTTCATCCACGTATTCTTGTTCGTAAATACCGGTTTCGCACTGCCCCTGACAGGTTCCACAAACACCTTCACGGCAGTCGAGGGGAATGTTGATGCCTTGGCGAATTGCGGCATTGAGCAGCAATTCGTCATTGTTCACCGAGATAAAAAAAGTTTTACCATCAGCGAAATTGAGTGCAACTGAATGTCCCATAGCAAACTCCACTAAACGTGATAAAAGTCGAGTACAGAGTCGATTTTGTCATTCAGCAACAAGGTGTGTTGACGACGAATACGGAAACTCTGTTCAGTCTGACGCAAGGTATAGGTGCTATGACCGTAAAATTGGCCTTCCAAACCTTGACGGTTATAGAGGGTATGCCAATTCACTTTGGCTTCGACCAAACCATCTTCAAGCACTTTGACGCGGACATTGTTGATCAGGTGCAAAGTACGTGGCAGTGGGGTTGCCGATGCAGCTTTACCGGTACGGATACGGAAGACACGGTCTTCTAAACCAGCACGGTCTTCATAGTAGACATAGGACAGACCTTGGTTCGGGTCTTGAACATAGTTGTGTTCATCGATCCACTGTGGAATATGGTAGACGCTGTCTTCATCATACAGTTCGATATACGCATCCCAATCATAGGCATCACACAACTCAGCTTTGTGGATCAGAAACTGAGATACAGCAAAATGGAGTTCAGCAGACATGATTACACCTCATCCTTGGCAGTTGTGTTGGCTTGGCAGTCGTGTGCGTGGTCGCATTCGCCTTCAACTTGTTGATTTTGATCGAGGTCAAGATCCTGCATTTTTAAAGCTTTTTTATTTAAACCATCGAGCAGGCTACGTTGCCAATGACCATGCTGATTGACATAAAGTCCTTCATGGGTAATTTCAGTACCGGTCATCACTGGATTGATATTTAATACTTCAGCATTTGGCGTAGAGCCATAGCACCAGTTTTGATGTCCGCGAGAGATATCACTCCAACGTTCTAGACGGGCTTGGAAACCTTTTTGTTGCTCACGGAATTCCACCAAGTCATCCGGGGTACCGAGGCCAGATACGTTAAAGAAATCTTCAAATTGACGAATACGGTTACGACGTGCTTCGCTAGATTCGCCTTTGACACCGATACATTGGCTAATGACTTCAGTTTTGTTCCATGCCACAGGACGGATAATTCGTAGCTGTGAACTGATCTGATCCATAAAGAACAGACTTGGATACAAGTTCAGGTTGCGTAGACGATGCATTGCCCATTCAGCACGTTTTTGACCATACTTTTCAACCAAGTACGGCATGACAGTGGCATAACCAGGACGTACAGTTGGGTTTGGCATATCACTGATCAGTACACTGTGACCATTTTTAAAGCTGAACCAACCATCATCGGTGGTGTCATCGCCTGCGCCTAATTTACTGTAGTCGAGGGTGTCGAGATCTTCACCTTTGTCGGCATTGACCTGTTGGCGATGCTGTACAGTCGATACATAGTTATAGTGAACGGTACTGACGTGATAGCCATCAAGACCATTTTCGTTTTGCAGTTTCCAGTTACCTGCAAAGGTATAGGCTGATTTACCTTGTAGGACTTCTAGCTCACCTGTTGGTGATTGCTCGACCATGAGGTCTAAGAACACTTTGCCATCACCAAGGAAATCTTCAAGACTATCCGTTGCTTGTGTGTCTAAGCTCACAAAGACAAAACCACGATAGCTCGAAATACGGCCGTGTTTCAGTCCACGGCTATTTTTATCGAAATCAGCAGGGTATTCATTGGGTGCTTTGACTTTCACCAAGCGGCCATCGGACTTATAGCACCAGGCATGGAACGGGCAGGTGAAAGTCGATTGGTTGCCTTTGGTGGCACGGGTAATGGTTGCGCCGCGGTGTTCGCAGGCATTGACCATCGCGTGTAATTCACCTTTGCCATCACGGCTGATGATCATCGGCTGGCGGCCAATTTGTACGGTGACGAAATCATGATTGTTGGCGATTTCGCTTTCATGGCAGGCATAGATCCATGTTTTTTCGAATATGAGTTCCATTTCTAGTTCAAACAGGTCTGGCTGAGTGAACATGTCGCGTGCGATGCGATATACGCCGTCTTGAGGGCGGAAGTCGAGACATCCTTCTACGAAATCTTGCCACTGGGTAATGCTACGTGAGGCCATTGTGTCATCCTATATGCAATGGAAACTTTAGGATGATTGAACCCTGATTCCGCTTGGTGGACTATCCGATTCTTCCGTAACTTTATCCAATGCCTGCAATTTTGTTGGAAATGTCGCGCTGTAATGCAGGTTTGGCGCTCACGTTATAGATCAAACCGATTTATTAATTACAGGAATAAGAAAATTCGAATTTTAATGGCTGCTTAAGCAATAGTATCCATGGCTCATCTGCGCGATAAAGAAAATAAGTCTTGAAAGATCTGCATAAATCAGGTTTATTGTGATTCGTAATTTTATATTTATTATTAATTAATGTATCAAATGGAATCGATTCATGAATCAAGATCGCCAAAAAACTTTATTTGAAAATGACCAAGTCATGCAAGAATTAGGCATAACATTAGATGCTTATGCGGCCAAGTCTGCCCAAGTTTCCTTAGTGGTCAGCGCAAAACATACCCAAGGACATGGAACCTGTCATGGTGGGATTATTTTTACATTGGCGGATGGGGCATTTGCTGTGGCCTGTAATTCTGAGACGATAGCAGTGGGGCAACATTGTAATATCAGTTATTTAAAACCGGGCAAGATCGGCGATACCTTAACGGCAACGGCTGAGTTTAAAACCGGCAGTGGTCGTTCGGAAATCTATGATATTAGCGTGACCAATCAAGCGCATGAGATTGTGGCTGAGTTTCGTGGTGTTTCTAGAATGTTGGTGACTAAAGAATAGTTGCAGCAGCGTTTGAATATAGGTATCAACTTCAAAAAGTTATTTCCCGTTCCATCCTAAAAGGTATGGAACGGGATGTATTAACAGAACACAGAAATGCGAACAGATGCGCTAAGATCCGATCTCGTACTTTTGCTCATGCTGTTTATAGTACTGATGTTTCCTTTTGGAATTGTGTTTCCAACTTTTAGCAACACTGTAGACAGAAGCGGGTAAATCATCCCAAACCTGAGCTAAACCTTTACCACGAGCTGCTCGAATTTTAAGAGGATATCCCTTGTATTCAATTACATGTAGAAAATAAAAACCTCTCTCTTGTTGTGTGCTAAATTTTTTGTGATACAAACTTTTGATATTCGGGTAAATCAACCCAAAGTAAGCTTTATGGGTTATGCGTATTGATTGCCTATACTGATATTTCAGTTTTTTCATGTTTCCTCCTAGGTGACATTACCTAGAAGGGATCCTCTGCAAAATAGTTCATTGTCTTAAAATTCAATCCTATAAAGTTATGCAAAGTGCTTGAGTTCTTGTAGCAATTCATCTCGAAGACTTTGGTATATATAGCTTTTAAGTCTTCAACCTTACTTGAGAATTAAGCCATAGAATGACAGTGGTATCAATCAGAACTTAGGTTGATTTCATCGTTGGTTTTTTTCATTGCATCCCTTTCAATATGAAATGCCAGATTGGTTGACGTGATGCATCAGAACCTATCTTCAAGCGAGGAATATTCCATACCATGCTCAAATATTAATTGCATAATGCTTGATAACTCAAGTATTATGCAATTAATATTTGAGAGCTTCATGAAATGGAAAAAATAGATTTTTTACTACAACAGAACCATATTGGGTCATTAATCGGCAAAAATTTAGATTTAGCTTTAAGTGTGCATGGCATAAATTCTACTGAATTTACCGTGATGTACCATTTAAACAATGCCCAAGAAAATAAACTGAGTCGTATTGCGTTGGCTGGAAAAGTGGCCTTAACAGCCTCAGGGATCACGCGGGTATTGCTGCCCATGGAAAAAATAGGTCTAGTTGAAAAAAATATCAATCCGCGTGATGCAAGACAGAGCTTGGTTTCATTGACTCAGAGTGGACTGCAAATCGTTGAGGATGCGATGATCACCGTTGAACATACCGCCGAGCGCTTTTTTTCCCTTTTAAATGAAGACGAGATTTCGACCCTATTTTCACTCTTAAATCGGATTAAAATATGAGTCAAAATATCGAATCTTTGAGGCGAGTGAAGTATAGGCAAGGCCTCATTAAGCAAATGAATACTCCAGTTGAACAACATGAAATCATTGTTGATTCAGTCAAAACAGCATGGCTCTCTGCTGGCAATGAGCATGCTACTGGCGAAACGATTGTTTTATTACATGGTGCGGGGGCAGGTGCCGTGACTTGGTATCCGAGCATAGCCAGTATTGCCCAGCACTACCCTGTGATTGCTCCAGATATCGTGGGCTATGGCGAATCTGATAAACCCAATGCGGCTTATGATCGGTCATATTATGTAAACTGGTTAAATGGTTTTTTAACCTCCTTAAATCTAACTAAAATCAGTTTGGTCGGGCTTTCTCAAGGTGCTGCGATTGCAATGCAATTTGCTTTAGATTTCCCCGAAAAAGTCAATAAATTGGTCTTGGTGAATTCTGCAGGTTTCGGTGCTAAACCAAAATTTCTCCCCTTTTTAGGCATGGTTTGGATGAATGTTTTGCCTTCATCTTTAGCGAATCATTTTGCTTCTCGATATTTGCTTGTTCAGCCAAAGCTTAAACATAAATATCACGGGCTTTATTCTGTGGAGGTGGCGAAAAGTCTGGGCGGTAAAAATGCGTTTTTACAGGGCAAAGGTCAGGCTGTCGCAGAAATTTCTAAGCATGAACTGCAAAGCATTCAGCATAAAACCTTAGTCATTCATGGAGAAGATGATCAATTTTTCCCAATCAAATATAGTCAGTTCGCCGCTGAAATAATTCCAAATGCCATATTCAAACCTATTCAACATGCTGGACATATGCCTTTGATGGATCAAACCGAAATATTTAATAGAACCTTGGTGGATTTTTTAAAAGAGGGTGATTGATCGAGTCGAGGCAATATCGCAAGTACTGGTTATATCGTTCAGTTAGGCTTTCCTGCAAGAGATGATAGCAATCCGAAAGAGAGTCGGTATAGTGATCGTACTGATCGACCAAATAACAGAGCCAAGTGAATGCAGTATTCAAAAGAAAAAATAGTAAAAGCACTCTTACTCGCGCCATTGCCCTTACTTTTGTTCACCGCATTGCTTTTTATTATCGTGAATCGCGAATATAGTCTCTATTCAATTGCTGTGGTTTTTGTAGGACATGCTCTGATTTATTTGGCGTATGTTATTTTAACGCTACCCTTTACGTTTTTGATCTCGATTTTTTTGGATCGATATTTGGATCTGAATTTACTTACGATTTGTATCGGTTCACTCGCGGTTGCTACGCCATTTTTTATACTTTTGGGATGGGGCCACTCAGGTCAAATTTCTGCAGAATGGTGGCGGGTATACGCCGATCCCCCGGCTATTCTGATGGCTCTGTTTCCTGGCTTTTGTTATTGGCTATTTTTGAAATTTCTCAGTCGCAAACATAAATGAAATATCTACAGGCGCTAGATTCAAATATTAAATAAAGCACAGCACCGATGTTAAATCTTTAGTTTTAGATTGGATTAATTTTGATCGCCAACCGCAATATCGTTAAGGCACACTGATTTACACCGACTTGATTTCGATAGCAAACAAGACTAAGTTCATGCAGCATTTTGCTAGAACAAAATGAATTTTTAAAAAAGCGAGATGGGTTTAAGTCTTTTTCTATGCTGTTTGCTTGAATCGAGGGGATGCCGGATGATGAATTTAAAAAACCTTGAGGCCTTGTATTGGGTGGTGACGCTGAATAGCTTTGTCAAAGCCGCCAACAAGCTCAATACCACCCAACCTGCAATCTCGCAAAAGATCACTGCGCTTGAAAATGAACTGGGTATGAAAGTGCTGGATCGCCGTGCACGACAAATCAGTACCACCGAGCACGGTCTGGTGTTATTCAAATACGCTGAAAAGTTTATGCGTCTTGAAAGTGATCTGCATGCTGAATTGACCGAGGCGGAGCAGCTCACTGGAACCATTCGTTTAGGTGTATCCGAATCGATCGTACATACCTGGTTGGTGGATTTTGTCGAGAAAGTGCGTGCCAAATTTCCCAAAGTCACCTTGGAAATCGTGGTCAATCTGACCCCGGGCTTGCATGAGGCCGTGCGCATTGGTGAGTTGGATATGGCATTTTTATTGGGGCCAACCTTACACTTTGATTGTATCGAACAGGCCTTATGTGATTATGAGATTGGCTTTTTGGCTGCACCGTCTTTTCAAGGCAGTATCGGACAGATGTCTTTAAAGTCCTTGATGTCACACACCATTTTGACCTATCCGAAAATGACGTATCCCTATAAAGACCTACGCGCAAAGATGAAAGAGGCACAGATCGATGAACCGATCTCGATCAGCAGTTATTCACTGAGTACCTTATTGCGTTTGGCTGAGCAGGGCTTAGGCATCGTGGTGGTGCCGACGGTCACGGCGCTGAAAGAAATTCAGCATGGGATTTTAGAAATTATCAATACCCCGGTGAAACTCAAGTCCTTCTATTACACCGTGATCTATACCCAAGGGCACCATACCCAACTCAAACAACAATTGGCAACTTTGGCAGTGGCAACTGCGGCGAAAGCAGAGCAGAACTACAATCTACAATTGGCTCAATTTCATAAACGTTAAGGCCATTTTAAAAATGGTATCTAGTGCAAAGTTTAGGATGCTTTGCATAAGGATTACTTATCTGGCGCTATAATCAAAGCTTATTGTTGAACGCAACAATAATTAAAACTCAATAAAAACAATTATTTAAAAACAACACACACGCAATAAGGTCTTATTGCGAGCGGCATATCGTTGTGGTGTGATAGCTGTTACCGATAAAGCTCGCTCATTGCCATTCTGATTTGGCTTGTACAACAAGGTCATTATTTGGGTGATGGATACGCCAACTGCAACATTTTTATCAAGCTGTGTTCAGCATCTGTCGTTTGAAGGTTGTAGGATCGGCCGCTTTGTTTACACCAATGGATAGGGATTTCATGCATGCCAAACAGCACTAGCGAAACAAAAAAGAATTTTTTCTCAGAACGGCAATGGTCGATTGTCGCTTCGATATTCCTGATGGCGACCTCGGCGATGGGGCCGGGATTTTTAACCCAAACCGCAGCATTCACCGTAAAGTTGGGGGCCGCATTTGGTTTCGGGATCTTACTTTCGATCTTGATTGATTTTGTGGTGCAACAAAATATCTGGCGTGTGGTCACCCTGACCCAAAAACGCGCTTCAGATATTGCCAATATCGTGTTACCTGGCAGTGGTTATTTACTGGCTGTACTGGTGATTATCGGTGGATTCTTCTTTAGTATCGGCAACATCGCGGGTGCGTCACTCGGTCTAAATGCCTTGTTTGGTCTGGATCTGAAATGGGGTGGCGTTGTCAGTGGGGCTTTGGCGATTTTGATCTTCTCCTCACGTAAAGCCACCTTGGCCATGGACAAGAGCATGATCTTTTTGGGTCTGCTGAAGATTGCCTTGATCATAATCGTGGCTGCGATTGTCATGCCACCGATGGGGATGGCGGTTCAACAAACAGTCTTGCCCGATTTTATTGATTTTGCTGCGATTACCACCATTGTGGGTGGCACAGTGGGTGGCTACATCTGCTATGCCGGCGCACATCGCTTACTCGACAAAGGCACCGTTGGCCCTGAGCATATTGAAGAAGTGGCACGTGCTGCGACCAAAGGCATCGTGGTGGTTGGGATCATGCGTTATGTGTTGTTCCTCGCCGTGTTGGGTGTGGTGGTCAGCGGTGCAACCATTGACTTGGCCAGCAACACCGCCAATCCAGCAGCACAAGCATTTCGCTATGCCGCAGGTGAGTTTGGTTTCAAACTGTTTGGTTTGGTGTTTTGGGCAGCAGGGATCAGTAGTACCATCGGTGCGGCTTATACCTCAGTGACCTTCTTTACCGTATTTAAAAAGGATATATCGCCTAAGCTGAACAGCATTTGCATTAGCGTATTTATCGCCTTGGCTTTGCTGCTGTATCTGATCTTGGATGCAACCCCAGTGGGCTTATTGATTTTTGTCGGTGGTTTCAATGGCTTGGTATTGCCAATCGGCCTGACGATTTTCACCTATGTGGCCGCTTGCCGCAAAGACCTAATGGGCAATTATAATTATCCAAAATGGTTGCTGATCCTCGGCATCCTGACCTGTATGTTGACGTGGTGGATGGGCTATGTGTCCTTTAACACTGTGTTTAATTACTTAACCAAAATTTAAGCGAAGTCTCGGCCTAAGCGTAGAGCCTCAGCCGAGCTCCAGATAAGATCAATATCACCCCGTTGATGCAAGGAGAGACATCATGTATATCGATTTAAATAGTGATTTAGGCGAAAGCTATGGCGCTTGGAAAATGGGTAATGATGAACAAATCTTAACCATGGTCAGTAGTGCCAATATTGCCTGTGGCTTTCATGCCGGAGATGCATTGGGGATTTTAAATACCCTGAAACAGGCAGTGAAACTGGGTGTCACGATTGGGGCGCATGTGTCTTATCCTGATCTGGTGGGTTTTGGCCGTCGCAATATGGACCTGTCCCGAGGGGAGTTGATTGCAGATGTACTGTATCAAATCTCAGCATTGGCCGGTCTTGCACAGGTTGCGGGTGCTAGCGTGAAGTATGTCAAAGCACATGGTGCCTTATACAACACCATTGCCCATGATGCCCATCAAGGCCAAGCGGTGATTGATGCCATTAAAATGTTTAATCCTGACTTGGTGCTGGTGGCACTGGCAGGTTCGGCATTGATTGAACAGGCTCGTGCTGCCGGTCTGCGTGTGGTGGCTGAAGCCTTTGCTGATCGTGCATACAATGCCGATGGCTCTTTGGTCTCACGTCGCATGGATGGTGCGGTATTACATGACACAGATGTGGTGGCAAAACGGGTGGTTTCGATGTTGCAACACGGTGGGGTGCAATCGATTGATGGAGTATTTACCCCGATCCAAGCCGACAGTATTTGCCTGCATGGCGATACTGCGGGTGCGGTGGAGATGTCTCAGGCCATTCGTGCTGAATTGATTCAAAACCAGATTCAGATTCGTCCATTTTGTGGCTAAGACCCGCCAATCAACTTGCTAAAGGATCAGCAAATGCGATTTCTATCGGTGAATGCAGACTGTTTTTTGATTGAGCTGAGTAGCTTAGAACAGACGTTGGCGCTATATGCTCAACTTAAAGCAGCACACTATGCAGCAACTCAACTCAAAGCAAGCCAGTCCAATGCTATCCACACCAAAGCGGCCCAATTCAAAATAGGCCAATTTGAGGCAGGCCAAATCAATGCCAGGCATGGCGCTGTGATTCAGGAGTTGATTCCTGCTGCCAAAACCATCTTGGTCTATTTTGATCGCTTAAGAACAGATCTGGCACGGTTGCAATCGTGGATCAGCGGCCTTGATCTAGATCAGCATCTACAACAAGATGCCCCAGTTCAGATCATTCCAATCTGTTATCAAGGTGAAGATCTGGCTCAAGTTGCAGAGCAGCAAGGCTTGTCTGTGGCTGAGGTGATTCGTCGCCATCAACACAGTACTTGGCAGGTGGCTTTTATCGGATTTGCACCGGGCTTTGCCTATCTCAATAGCCCAGATCAGCCCTTTGTTGAGGTGCCTCGTTTAGCGGTTCCACGTAAGAAAATCCCTGTGGGATCACTGGGCTTGGCGGGGAGCTATTCGGGAATCTATCCCAAAGATAGTCCGGGAGGCTGGCAGCTCATAGGTTCAACTTCGGAAAAGATGTGGGATCTAGAAAGGATCAATCCAGCCTTGTTATTGCCTGGTATGCAGGTGCATTTTGAGGATGTGACGCATAACCCGACCACGGTCGCAGTGAGCAGCAACGTAGACGCTGTAGCTCAAGCGCATCAGACGGTAGAGACTGAATCCAGTGCAAGGCAAAGCACTGCGCAAGCGGTATTTAAAATCACGGCCGCCAGTTTACAAATGTTGATGCAAGACCAAGGGCGCTTAAATCAAACTGCACTTGGCGTCGGTACAGCAGGGGCAATGGATCAGGCCGCGCTGCACAGTGCCAATCGGATTGTGGGCAATGCCATCGGCTGCGCTGCGATCGAGATATTAAATGGGGGCTTTGCCGCACAGATTTTACAGCCTGCGATTATCGCCATCACTGGGGCTCATGCAGAGATCCGAGTGCAATATGCCACAGGTCAAGTGGCAACATTTGAAGGTTATCAAGCCATTGCCTTAGATCAAGGGGATGAGCTACAGATTAAACGCCCCAGTGCAGGACTGCGTAACTATATCGCGCTACGTGGCGGCTTTGCCTTGCAAGCGGTATTAAATAGTTATTCTTATGACAGTTTGGCGCAATTGGGGCCAGCACCATTACAGTTGGGTGATCAGCTTTATCCGGCTCAGGCGAAAAGCGGCAGCATCCAAGTCGATCAAGTACCACTACGCAAATTACCGCAAGTCGGGGATTGTGTCGTATTGGATATCGTGATGGGACCGCGTGATGATTGGTTTGATGCGGAAAGTCTGGACAGACTGTGTAGCCAAAGTTGGTTGGTCACCCAAGACAGTAACCGAGTTGGATTGCGTTTGCAGGGTGCTGAACCACTGACACGCCGCATCAGTCATGAATTAGAGAGTGAAGGCACCTGTACTGGTGCTTTACAGATTCCACCGAGTGGGCAACCGGTCTTGTTTATGAATGATCATCCACTCACCGGTGGCTATCCGGTGATTGCAGCGGTTGCTCCACATCATTGGGACTTGGTGGCGCAGATTCCAGCAGGTTGCCAGATTAAATTTAATCAATACACAGCAGATATTCAGATTGAGAATGCATCATGAACGCGACTATCCCTACTAAAAAAACTGAAAAACTACTCATCGCCAATCGGGGTGAGATTGCGGTGCGTATTATTCATGCTTGTCGTGATCTCGGTATTCAATCCGTGGCGCTGTATGCCAATGATGATATGGACAGCTTACATGTCGAATTGGCAGATGAAGCTTGGGGTTTGGCCGGTGATCGTGCCACAGAAACCTATTTAAATATTGCAGCCATTATCGAAGTGGCGAAAAAATCCAAAGCCACGATGCTTCATCCGGGCTATGGTTTTTTATCTGAGCGCGCTGATTTTGCTCAAGCCGTGATTGATGCTGGTTTAAAATGGGTGGGTCCTTCACCTGCCAGTATTGAGAAACTGGGTGACAAGATCGAAGCACGTAAAATTGCGGCATCGGTGGGCGCACCCTTGGTTCAAGGCACCCAAGAACCGTTACAGTCTGCAGATGAAGCGGTGGCCTTTGCACAGCAATATGGTTTACCGATGGCGATTAAAGCGGCCTTTGGTGGCGGTGGTCGTGGACTGAAAGTGGCATGGCAGCTCGAAGAAGTGGCGGAGTTATTTGCCTCGGCGGTGCGCGAAGCCGAGTCGGCTTTTGGCCGTGGAGAATGTTTTGTTGAGCAATATCTCGACCGCCCACGCCATTTAGAAGCCCAAGTCATCGCCGATCAACATGGCAATACTGTGGTGCTCGGTACGCGTGATTGTTCTTTACAGCGTCGCAATCAAAAGTTAATCGAAGAAGCACCTGCACCTTTTCTAAGTGAAGCACTGCAAGCAGAAATCCTGACTTCCGCGAAAAATATCTGTCAAGCGGCAGGTTATGTTGGTGCGGGTACGGTGGAGTATTTGCTTAGCCAAGATGGAAAATTGTCATTTTTAGAAGTGAATACACGCTTACAGGTCGAACATCCAGTCACCGAACAAACCACAGGCATCGACTTGGTGGTGGAGCAAATCCGTGTGGCGATGGGGCTTGAACTGTCCATCAAAGACACACCTGTAGCACTGGGCCATGCGATAGAGTTTCGGATCAATGCTGAAGATCCAAGCCGTGGCTTTATTCCGGGTTTTGGCCATATCAGTTTATTTGAAGCGCCATCGGGTCTGGGGGTGCGTCTGGATACTGGGGTGCGTACTGGGGCTTTGGTCTCACGGCACTTTGATTCCTTAATGGCCAAGTTAATCATCACTGGGCCGACCCGAGAAGTGGCGATTGCACGGGCTCAACGCGCTTTAAAGCAATTTAAGATTGAAGGCGTTGCATCCGTGCTGGACTTTCATCGTGCTGTACTACAGGAGCCTGATTTTGTTGAAGACTTCAAAGTACATACCCGCTGGATTGAAAATGACTTTAAGGCAGATTTAAGCCCAGCCAAGCGCAGTATTGCTCAGCAGCATGCACCGTTAGTGATGAGCTTTATTGAAATCGATGGCAAATTACATCGTATGGGTTTGCCTGCCGATCTTTTTGCTCATGCAGCAGTTCAGTCGGATGCATCTGGTCAGGCAAAAGCTCAAACAGCCGCTCACTCCGCATCTGCGCAGCCACAACACTTATTAGCACCGATGAATGGTGTGATCAGTGCGTGGAAAGTGGCGACAGGGGATCAGGTGGAAAAGGGTCAAGTGGTGGCGATTATGGAAGCCATGAAAATGGAAGTACAGGTCTTGGCGCAGCAAAGTGGTCAGATCCAGATCCTCTCTGAACTGCATAGCAGCTGTGATGCCGATCAGGTGATCGCTGAGATTCAATAAACCTCAATACGCTGGCAGATAGACAGCAAAAGACCGCATTGATTGCGGTCTTTTGCGTTGGAATGATTAAAAACTAATGTACATCGTCACCCAAGTCGAGTCTTGTTCCGAATCATCTGAATTCGATGCAAAGGTATGCTCAGTCATGACTTTAAGGTGTTTATTAAACTCCGTGGTAAAGCCAATATATTGGTGGTTACTGCGGTAGGGTTGATCGGACGTCAAACGCAAAGTATCTACTGCAACATAAGGTTGAATGGACTTTAAATAGGGCTGATCAAACTTAAAGGTATAGCCGGCAAAGGCTTCAAGGCCATAGCCATTACCGGTAAAATAATGATCTACAGTGCGCTCACCTGCCAAAGGCACAAAGTCATGATAATGGCTGGCGGTGGCGACGAGATACCATTGATTGGGCTGATAGGTGATCGCCGTGCCGATGATATTTTGTTGATAGTCTTGCTCTTGTATGGTCGGTTGGCTGTGTGCATCAATGATCGTGGCATTGGTCTGACTGAATGCCGCGCTATAGGTCAGATCCTTGCTGGCTTTGTAGTCCAGCCCGATGCCTGCACCATGTTCACGCTTATAGCGATGTTGGTCAGAGAGTTCGACTGATTTTTCAGGGAAGAGGATATTGGCATAGAGTTTGAATTTTTCATTTTCTTTGGTGTACATCAAACTGTTTTTAGCACGACTTGAACCATCATAGGAAGCATGTGCACCATTTGAGCTGGCTGCTGCGAGCGCATCGTTGTCCCAGACATCGCTTTTACTCCCAATCACCGAATAATAAATCCCAAACTGCTGACCATAACTCAGATTACCCCAGTCTTGGTGCTGGATAGCGATATAGGCCTGCCGCTGTTGGTTAGAAAGCGCATTGGGACTATGATGCTCATCTAAATTGAGGATATTAAAAGGATCAAAGCCGCGTTCATAATAGCCCACCAGTTTGGTTTTAGGATTGAGATCATAATCCATCTTTAAACGTACTCGGCTACCACCATCATGACCATTTTTATAATAATTAGGCTCATCCCCAGCATTGTTGATCCATTGCGGACGTAGTTGCCCTCCAAATTGCACTTGTAATGGCGCGAGTAGTGGGGAGTCAAATTGGTTTTTGCTGATCAAATCAAATTCGGCATGACTGCTACTGATGATGCATAGACTGCTTGAAAAAGTCAGGGTAGCGAGAGAAAAAATCCGTGATTTTATATACATATATCGTCCTTAATCGCTTATTGTTTTTTTCTGCCTCAGGGCAGTTTTTTTATCGTTGATCACGCGCTGCACACAGGTTGATCCTTGAAACTATGGCAACGACAAACTGATTCAGCATTGAATACAATGGGGGATGGCACTGTGGATTGGAATTGTATTGACCTGCATCTGGCGAGTTCATCGTTCTAGACAAGATCTGTGAGGGTTCTGGCTGAAATCAACTGGATTAAATGTATATGCAGTGATATTTAAATGTCATCTTTGCGCTGTGTAAGCTTTGTAGTGCAGGATTTAAATCAATATTTTTAAAAAGGATTTGTTCACATAAAGGTGTTTAAAACAGTTTAACTAATTGTGCGAAATTCTCCATCTATAATCTTTCTTGCGAAGCAGTGCTTCTCAGGTGGAGAGGGATAGCACCCATTATTCAGGTCTTTGCTGTTTTTCGATATTGTCTAATATGGTCCCGTATTGTTTCGATTGTTGCCCCACCAGTGCTAAGCAGG
>NZ_SLVJ01000030.1 GCF_004345325.1 Acinetobacter calcoaceticus | reverse complement strand
CTCTTTCTCGCATTGCCAGTGAAACGTCAAAAGAAAAGTGTGCAACTTAGTTGCACTACGGAAACTCGATTGCTTTAGCATCGAGTAGTTCATCCATCACCGACTCATAGAAATACATCCGATGTAATTCCAAATCACGCTCAATACAAGCAAAAAAAATGTACTGGCTCATTGCGCTGAAGCCAATACATTGATGGAAAATTAAATATTGTTTTTGTCGAATTTTAATCGACTCACTAAATCAAATTTCCACACATAAAGTAAGAGCCAATTATACACTTTTTATTAGAGCCAATTTGATAAACTTTAGCCTATAAAATTGAAAATATATTTTATTCAAAATAATTTTTTAAACAAAAATTAAAAAATTGATATTATATTTCAACTACATATATGATTTTTCACACATAACTTCAAATCTCTATCCGTGCAAGAGTAAAAAAATAGTATGCATAAATGTTTGACTTAAAAATTAAAACATAATACATATAGTGTTATATCTTAAAACCCAACGTAAGGATTACATCATGGGAAGCACACAACTAAAACACTTTATTAATGGTGAATATGTCAGCGGTACTGGACAAGATTTCTTTGACTTGGTCAGCCCAGTAACAGGCCAAGTCTATGCACAGTCACCCAATGCCACCGATGCAGATGTAGATGCTGCCTATGCTGCTGCCAAAGCAGCCTTTAAAATTTGGAGTCGCAGTACACCTTCCGCACGTCAAAAAGCACTTTTAAGCTTGGCGGATGCCATTGAAGCTAACGCTGATCGCTTGATCGATGCCCAAAGTCGTAACACAGGCCAGTTAAAGCATTTAATTGCTTCAGAAGAAATTGGCGTTTCAGCCGATCAAATTCGTTTCTTTGCCGGTGCCGCACGCTTACTTGAAGGCAGCGCAACGGGTGAATATCTTGCGGGACATACCTCGAGTATTCGACGTGAACCTGTGGGCGTGGTCGGTCAAGTCACGCCGTGGAATTATCCATTGATGATGGCGGTATGGAAAATCGCACCTGCACTTGCAGCAGGCAATACAGTAGTGCTTAAACCAAGTGATACCACACCTGAAAGCACCCTATTACTGGCTGAAATCGCAGCGCCATTTTTCCCCAAAGGTGCATTTAATGTGGTGCTCGGCAGCGCAAATGTCGGTTCTAAAGTGGTTTCACACAAAACCCCTGCTTTGGTCTCGATCACTGGCTCGGTACGTGCCGGCCTACAAGTCGCCGCTTCTGCTGCAGCCAATTTGGCCAAGGCCCATCTTGAATTAGGCGGCAAAGCACCGGTGTTGGTATTTGAAGATGCAGACATCGACAAAGCAGTGGCGCATATCGCCATGACTGGCTATTTCAATGCAGGGCAAGATTGTACTGCAGCTACACGTGTGATCGTCTCTGAAGCGGTACATGATGAATTTCTCAGCAAACTCATCGCTGAGGCCAAGCAAACTCGCTTTGGTGATCCAGATGATGAAGATGCGCTCTACGGCCCACTGAACAATGCCAATCAATTGAAAAACATTAAAAATGTCATCGCAAATCTACCTGCCTACGCCAAAGTTGAAACAGGCGGTCAACAAGCAGATCGTGCAGGTTTCTATTTTGAACCAACGGTCATCAGTGGTCTGCAGCAACACGATGATGCGATTCAAAATGAGATCTTTGGCCCTGTGATTACAGTACAAAAATTTAAAGATGAAGCCGATGCCATCGATAAGGCCAATGATGTTGATTATGGCTTGGCATCGAGTGTCTGGACCAAAGATCATGCCCGCGCTACCCGCCTGTCATGTGAATTGGACTTTGGCACGGTCTGGATTAATACCCATATTCCATTGACCGCTGAAATGCCACACGGCGGCTTTAAAAAGTCAGGCTATGGCAAAGATTTATCTGGTTATGGTTTTGATGAATATACCCGTATCAAGCATGTAATGAGCAGCCACGAATAAAGGACACAGCAATGAAGCAACAACAGATGAAAGATATGGTCTGCGCTGCACATCATGCATTGTTCACCTTGCATGACCTGAGCGCTCTAGATCAATACTTTGCAGCAGATTTTATCGAGCACTCGCCTTTGGTGGCGGATGGTTTGGCAGGACTCAAGCAATTGGTACTGGACTGCCCCAACCTTCAACATGAAGCGGTCAGAGTCTTGGCGGATGGCGATTTGGTTGCGATCCATGGCCGATTTGTGGGCTTAGATGAGATGCCTTTGGTGGGCTTCGATATCTATCGGGTACAGGATGGAAAAATCGCAGAGCATTGGGATGGGTTAGTGCCTGAAGCCGCACCGAACAGCAGTGGTCGCAGCCAACTTGATGGGCTAACTGCAGTGCAGTCGACAGGTCAGGAAGCTCAAAATCGACAATTGGTACTCAGCTTTTTTAAAGAGGCACTGATTGAGGGTGACTATGAAGCCTTTAGACGCTATTCCGATGGGGTACATTTTTTACAGCACAGCCCAGATATCGGCGATGGCATTGATGCTGTAATCGATTTTCTCAACAAAATCCGTCAACATGGTGAAGGTTTGCTATACTCCACAACCCATCGCAGTATTGCAGAAGGTCCGTTTGTACTGACCCATTCTGAGGGCAGTATTGCGGGGCAGCGACATGCTTATTTTGAATTATGGCGTGTTGAAGATGGAAAAATTGCGGAACTATGGGATGCGATTGCCGCAGTCCCAGAAGATGCCGAAGCGGTTCATCCCCATGGGGTATTTTAAGGCGTTTTTGACGCTTCAATAGTTTAAAAAAGCGAGGCTATCCCCCTCGCTTTTAAGCGAGTTCTTTATGTCAGCCAGTACCATTATATTTGCACCGATTGGTCAAGCCACGCGTTCTGAACAGGTGATTGAGCGTTTGGAAAATGCAATTATTTCTGGACTCCTTAAGCATAATGAACAACTTCCAAATGAAGCAGAATTGGCCAGATTGATGGGGGTCTCCCCCATTACCGTCCGTGAAGCACTCAATACCTTGCGGGTTAAAGGCCTGATCGATACACGGCGTGGTCGAAATGGTGGAAGTTTCATTTGTGAACTACCTGCAGATTTACTGCTCAATCAACATCCGCTGCGTCAAGCCAGTAATGAATTCTTGGCTGATTTAGGTGAGTTTCATAGTGCGATCGTCGGACATAGCGCCTATTTGGCCGCACAAAGAACCACCCAGTCGGAGCTGAGTAAACTAGGTGAATTGATCGAACAATTTGCGCAACAGACCGAAGCAGACAATCGTGCTCAGTTGGATCTACGCTGTTTGCTGACTTTATGCACCTTTGCCCAATCTTCGCGATTGGCTGTACAAGAATTAAGCATTCAAGCGGAATGGGCACCCTTGATCGCGGTGCTGTATCAAGACCATGCTTTTCATCAGCGCATGGTTGCACAATATCAAGAATTACTACGCACTTTTAATCAAGGCCATGAAGACCTGGCATTGCTTGAAGCAAAAAGAATAATCTCCATGCTCACGGACCAAATGCTGCACTATAAGCTAAGCATCGAATAAATCCTGAGTTGCTCTATCTTCAGTCAATGACATGCTTGTTTAAGGAGTTAAAGGAATGACCCAACAACATTTGATTACCGAGCTGCAAGACTTACTGCTACAAGTGGTCAATGAAACCACTTTACTGGCTGAGACCTTAGCCCAACAAACCAGTCAGATTGTGGCACCACATCGCGAGGTCGATCCGATGGGCTTAAAACTGACCAGTGGTGAACGTCTTGCCCTACAACATGCGATCCAAGATGCACTGAAAAAAAGTCATTATAGTCAAGGAATGGGCTTTGCCAGTTATTGTGCTGGGACTCAGGATCAACAAGACTATTGGACCCTTGAATGGTGGTATAAAAAAGCCAATCAACTACAACAAGCCAAACTGGAAAATTATCAAAACGCGCAGCGTTTTCTAGACTTTCGATCTTTCGAATGGTTCCATGCACCCGCTCAGAATCAACAACCCTGCATCTATGGGCCCTATGTGGACTATATCTGTAATGGCGCGTATACCATTACCTCTGCGCATCCTGTATTGGTCAATGGACAGTTTATTGGGGTGATTGCCATTGATCTACTGGTCTCTGCACTGGAAAAAATCTTCATGCCCAGTCTCAAAAACATCCAACAAAAAGCAGTCATCATCAATGACCAAGCCCGCGTCATTACCTCGAATGATGTCACGATCCGCACCGGAACCTTATTAAAATCCGCTGCTATTCAATCACCAACCAAGCCAGCACAAATGCCATTCCAATTGGTGATGCTGTCCTAGTCGGTGTGTAACGGCGGACCTAGCCGAAGTTGAACAAGATACTGCTCGAACTTGACGGTTTGAAGCACAGCTGAACCAATCACTGGACCATAACTTGCATATAGGTCTTGTATAGGGGCCTTGCATAAGGATCATGCAAGTCAAGTCATAAACATTCTCAACGTTGTTTGTATATTTGTATTGCACAAGTATTGGTCTTACTGTGGCCAAAATTTGCAATAACACCAACAACGCGATAACAAAAACTAGGCTACTGACCATGGAAAAAACAACTGTAGTATTAAAAAAATTGTCATTGTGGCAAGTGACCATTATCGGGATCGCCTATATGACCCCGATGACAGTATTCGACACCTTTGGCATTGTTTCTGGCGTGACCCAAGGCCGTGTACCACTCGCCTATTTGCTGGCTTTGGCCGCTATGTTATTGACCGCTTGGAGTTATGCCCGCTTTAGCCGTGAATCAGAACATTCCGGCTCAGCCTATAGTTATACCGCTGAAAGCTGTGGCCCCCGAAGTGGGTTCTTCGTTGGATGGTGTGCTTTACTCGACTACTTACTGCTGCCCTTAATCAACGTACTTTTGGCGGCCCTGTATCTCAATGCCTTGATTCCCAGTGTCCCTTATACGGTCTGGGTGGTGGTTGCTGCCGCATTAGTTACCCTCGTGAATTGTTTTAGGATTCGTATCTTAGCCAATCTCAGTCTGGTGTTTGTGTTCGCCCCAGTGCTGTTGATGTTGGTGTTTATCTATTTGGTCATCAAAGATCTATCCCTGTTGCAAGGCACTGCGGGTGCCTCACAGATCTGGAGCATTCAGCCTTTATGGCAGGCGCATCAAGACTTAATGCCACTGATTGCGGGTGCTTCACTATTGTGCTTTTCATTTTTGGGTTTCGATGCGGTCACCACACTCTCCAGTGAAACCAAAACCCCCAAGAAAACCATTCCTCGCGCTGTGATCTTGACCACACTGACTGGTGGTTTAATTTTCTTTAGTGCGGCATGGTTTATACAGTTGTACTTTCCCACCAATGCTCGTTTTCTGCATCCAGATGAAGCACTCCCAGAAATCGTGCTCTATGTCGGTGGTGCCTTGTTCCAATCGATTTTCTTGGTCGGTCAAATTATGAATACAGCCGCTTCGGGTCTGGCCTCACATGCCAGCGCGTCTAGACTGCTATACATCATGGGCAAGGACAATATTTTCCCACGCAAATACTTTGGTACTTTCCATGCCAAATATGGCACCCCGGTATTTTCCGTATTATTTGTGGGTGCGATTTCATTGAGTGCGGTCTTTCTTAATCTGGCACAAGTGCTGAGCTTGATCAGCTTTGGTGCGCTAGTCGCCTTTACCGCTGTAAATTTTTCCGTGTTCATGAAGTTTTATGTCAAGCAGCAACAACGCCGTGGCTTTAAAAACAAATTTTTGAATCTGTTCCTACCACTTATTTCAGTCAGCAGCATTCTGTTTCTATGGATTAACTTGGATCTTGCTGCATTAACCTTTGGTTGCACTTGGTTCGCAATCGGCTTTTTACTCTATTGTTATAAACGTATAAAAAAACAAAGTATTGCTATTACAAGCAGTTATTAATGACCTTATTTAATCAGAACAATGATTTATTCATTTAAAAGGACCCAGTACATGACCACAATCACCAAACCAAGTTTTTTAACTGATGTTGAATTTAAAGCCAGTAATGCTGCAGCGATGGGCAAAGAATGGAATTGGATCGACCCACGCCATGCAGACTTGCCTCACCCTGCCAATTATTATGAAAGCTCTCTAGACTCGTGGCACAGCTTTGAAGCACTGCAAGCAGATACCGAATGCGATGTGGTGGTGATCGGCGGTGGATTGCTCGGCGCATCCGCAGCCATGCATCTCGCCGAGCAAGGCGTGGATACCATTTTGGTTGAAAAAAACCGCATTGGAAGTGCAGCTTCTGGTCGCAATGGCGGACAACTCACCCCAGGTCTGGCACGTTGGGAAGCCGCTGAAATGGCTGAGCGACTCAGTTATGCCGATGCCAAAAAACTCTGGCACTTTAGCTCCACCGAAGCGATGCAATTGATAGATGACATCGCTGAAAAATATCAACTCGATTTCAGACGTCAACGCGGCCATATCACCGCAGCAGTGCATGAAGGGCATCTGGTCGGACTCACCCAAGGCGCAGATGCACGTAAATATCTAGCTGAAGATCACACTCAAGTCATTGGTAAACATGAATTGATGCAATATATTCAATCCGACAGCTATCAAGGTGGATTGATTGACTCACTGGGTGGTCAGATCCATCCCTTGGCGTTAAATCGGGGTTTAATCTATGGCTTTTGTCAGCACGGCGGTGTGGTCTATGAACAAACTGAAGTGCTACGTATCGAGGAAACAGCCGATGGCATCTATGTGCATACGGCTCAAGGTCGGATCAAAGCCAAAAAATCGGTGGTGCTCGGGGTACATCATGCATCCGCGTCGTTACTTGCTGAAAAAAAATCCACCACCTTACCGTTTTACACCTATGTCTGTACCACTGCACCCTTAAGTATTGATATACATACCCTGCTGCCACAGGGACATCCCGTATACGATACCCAATTTCAAATAGATTATTACCGTCCTGTCTGCGACAACCGTTTGTTATTTGGTGGACAAGGCACAGGCAGTTGTTGGCCTACCCAAAAAACCCATGACTATCTCAAAGGTCGTATCCATACGGTTTTCCCACAACTTGAAGATGTTTCAATCGACTTTGTCTGGAGTGGTACCACGGATTTAACCGTCAACGGTGCAGTAGATAGTCGTAAATCTGCCAATCAATTCCCAATCTATGCAGTACATGGTTGGAGCGGTCACGGCGTGGCGCAAACAGTACGCATCGGTAAAGCCATTGCAGCAGACTTCCTGGGTGATTGCAGTGATTTTGATATGCTACGTCAGATTGACCACCAAAGCATTCTGTTTGGTCGAAATCTAGCCCCGTTGGTCATTCCGATTGCCAAAAGTGCCTATGGCCTCGGCGCTTTATTTAATCCGGGGAAAATGGTGTCTTTTTAACAATACCGCATTACACCCATGCGAAGGCCCAGAGTTCAACCCAGACTATGCCTCGTAAATGCCTTATGCATTTATTGAGGCATTGCAATGTAGGATAGCATCCAGGCATAGTGCTTCGACCTGAATATTTATTTACCCTGTCCAATTGCATTGGGCTGGATCAATATTGATCACGATGAAATCTGAGCAAACTGTATTTATTAATCACCAAACGCTCAAAAAGTACCACGCAATGCCGCACTTCTGGTCAGGGATTGCCGATCATGACTTTTGTTTGGGCGACTAAATTTGTTACCATGGCAACGCGAAAATTTTGCGTGGTTTAAAGTTCTGACTTGGGAGAATCTCCCCCTAAGCCGCATGCTTGAACAGCCCGTATTAAATGATATTTATAGACAATATTGAAGGAATGAGTACATATGAATAGCAATATCATCACGGCTGATCCCACCACACATACCCCAATGATGCAGCAATACCTAAAAGTTAAAATGCAGCATCAAGATGCGTTGATGTTTTATCGGATGGGCGATTTTTATGAGCTATTCTTTCAAGATGCCAGTAAAGCCGCAAAATTATTAGGTATTACCCTGACCCATCGTGGCAAGAGCAATGGCGAACCGATCCCAATGGCGGGTGTGCCCTATCATGCTGCCGAGGGTTATCTGGCTCGCTTGGTCAAACAAGGTGAGACCGTTGCCATCTGCGAGCAAGTCGGTGAAGTGACAGGTAAAGGCCCAGTTGAACGTGCTGTGGTTCGAATCCTCACTCCCGGGACTTTAACCGATGATGCCCTGCTCAATGCGCATCAAAGTTCCCATCTCTTGGCACTGTGTCTACAACAAAATCAAATTGGTATCGCCTTACTCGATCTGAGTTCAGGCACATTTAAAGTCCAGCAACAACCCTACCAACCTGAGGCATTAGCTTTAGAATTGGCACGTCTGATGCCAAGTGAAATCTTGCTGGATGAAGACATCATCGATCAAAATATTATTGAGCAAATCAAAAAACATATCGATTGCTCAATCACCAAGCGCCCCAATGTCGACTTTAATCAGAACAATGCGCAAAAAACCTTATGTGATCAATTTAAAGTTTCGACTTTGTCTGGCTTTGGCATCGATCAACTGCCATTGGCCAAGGCAGCAGCAGCGGCATTGATCCACTATGCCAAAGAAACCCAAAAAACGGCCCTGCCACATATCCAATCCATCAAACTCGAACAAAGCACAGATTTTATCGCACTCGATCCAGTCACTCGACGCAACCTTGAAATCATTGAACCACTGTTTGAACACGGTACCTCTTTGTTTGACCTGCTGAATCGTTGTGAAACAGCGATGGGCAGTCGATTACTCAGTCGTACCTTGATGCAACCGCTCAGAGATACTGCCTTACTCGATCGACGTCTTGATGCGATTCAAAGTTTAATGGACGGGTTCTACGAAACCCCATTACGTTCAGTGCTTAAAGAAATCGGCGATGTCGAGCGTGTGCTTGGTCGTGTGGCTTTGGGCAGTGCTCGCCCACGTGACTTGATCCAGTTACGTCAAGCCTGTGAACAGATCCCACAGATCCGTGAAACCATCGCGCCGTTGCTGAACGTGGACAGCAAAAACTTATTACAGCAACTCAACCTAGAGTTGGGTGACTTTGCTGGCCTCTATCAATTGCTACTGTCTGCAATCGTTGAAAATCCACCGGTGCTGCTGCGTGATGGCAATGTCATCGCTGAAGGCTATGATGAGGAACTCGATGAGTTACGCAAGATTCGTGATCATGCGGGTCAATTCCTGATTGATCTCGAAATCCAAGAGCGTCAAAACACCGGCATTAACACCCTGAAGATCGGCTATAACCGAGTCAGTGGTTATTATATCGAATTGACCCGTGCTCAAGCAGAACAAGCACCTGAGCATTATATCCGTCGCCAAACCCTCAAAAATGCTGAGCGCTATATCACGCCTGAACTGAAGTCATTTGAAGACAAGGTCTTGTCCAGTGAATCTCGTGCGTTGGCACGTGAAAAGATGCTGTTTGAAATGCTACTCGAACAACTTCGTGAGCACATCGCAGAACTACAGATGATGAGCAGTGCCATTGCCCAGTTTGATTTGATCAGTAACTTTGCTTATCAGGCTCGTCTACACAGTTGGAATCGACCGAGTTTTAGTCCTGAGATTGGCATCCATATCCAAGGCGGTCGCCACCCCGTGGTTGAGTCACTGATTAAAACCCCATATACCCCCAATGACACCCATCTTGATTTTCATCATCGGATGGCGATTATCACTGGCCCGAACATGGGCGGTAAATCCACTTATATGCGTCAAACTGCATTGATCACATTACTGGCCTATTGCGGCAGTTTTGTTCCTGCTCAAGCGGTCAAACTTGGCCCAATCGATCGTATCTTCACCCGTATTGGTTCAGCTGATGATCTCTCTTCAGGTAAATCAACCTTTATGGTGGAAATGACGGAGACCTCACAGATCTTGCATCATGCCACTCACCAGTCATTGGTACTGATGGATGAAGTCGGTCGCGGCACCAGTACCTATGATGGTCTTTCTTTGGCATGGGCCTGTGTCCTCGATCTAACCAAACGCATTAAATGTCTGTGTTTATTTGCAACGCACTATTTTGAGCTCACCGAACTGGCCTCTGAAGTGGCGATTGATAACTATCATGTCACCGCCAAAGAACTTAATGGCAACTTGATCTTATTGCACAAAGTACAACAAGGGCCTGCCAGTCAAAGCCATGGCCTACAAGTGGCCAAGTTAGCAGGTATCCCCAACAGCGTGATCAAAGAGGCACAAAAACGCTTAAAAATCTTGGAAAAACAGCAACAGCAGCAGTTGAACCAAACTGTGCAAAACGATCTATTCAATACTGATAGTTTAGACGTTGAACAGATTGAATCAGCACAGATTGAGCCAGTCATTGAAGTGGAGCCTTCTCCAGTGTTGATTGCACTAGATGCACTCGACATCGATAGTCTTAGTCCACGTCAGGCCTTGGATCAACTCTATGCGCTGAAATCACAACTTCAGCATCTCAACTAATGCCCTTGGTCAAACCTGTGGGCTTAATGTTGATAACGTAAGCCCACAGACAGTAATGCATCACGACTGTTGCCATCATCAGCTTTGACGTCTTTCAACTGATAGCTGACCAAGCCTGAAATGGATTGGGTCAAACTTGCACTAACACTACTTCGTGATCTTAAGGTCTGTGATTTATCACCAAACTCATAACCAAGGTCTTGGTTAAACTTAACCACATCATTGAATTTGTATTGATAAAACAATGCCAAGGTCCCGATGAGCTCACTATAATCACCTGCATCGTGCTTGGTATTGCGATCTTGCAATTGGCTATAACGGTAGCCCGTACCCACTTCGGCGACCAATTCTTGGCGCTGTTTTTGAATCAGTTCTAGACCCGCACCACCGGTTAAAGCAATCTGATAATCAAAACTGCTCATCAAGTCTTTATCGCCTTGCAGTTTGGCAAATTGATAAACGTTATCAGAACTCCGATGCAGGACTTTCCCAGACATCATATAGCGCTCAACATTTTTACTAGCATCACCATCATCATTGGCACTGACTGCCTCTGCTTTAAGCTCTTGCCCCCAGATCCCCGCTTGGCGTTGCAACAATAGATGTGCAGCAAGATTTTCTTTATGACTACTTTGTCCATTGGATCGACTACTATTGAGCAAATAGCTTAAATCACCTTCCAACTTGTAACGTTGGTTATCATTAAGCGTTATTTTTCCTGCATCTGATTTAGCAGGCCCAAGATCAGCAAAGCTCAGTGTAGAAACACTGAGCAGGATGAGAGTTGCAAACTTGTACATTAAAAACGGTGATCCATGAACGATTGAATATTACATTTTATCGTTAAGTTTGAGTTAGACAAAGTACAGTTGTTGTTTCTCGCTCAAAATAGGCAAACCCTCACAGTTCACAATCGCGGTTCAGCACGATTAGCACTCAAAGAAAAATAAAGATGCAATGACGGGGCTAAATCTCTCAAGCAGCCACAATCATTAGATGAAAATCATGTTTAGTAGTACGCATAAGTGCTAAGGCAACTTGGTTTAAATGATTGTTTTTTGAAAAAGCGCTCAATTTTGAGCAATAAAACAACAGATCACGGTGTCAAATGTGACTGGGGAAGCTAAATAATCAAAATTATTCAAATTAGCAGTACGATCTATAACAAATATCAATAAAAGCGATTGTTAGTTGGTGTGGTTTTTGCCTAAAATACTCGATCATTGAATAGAACTATATTTTTAGGTAGCTGACGCCATGACCTTTGTTGTCACTGAAAACTGTATTAAGTGTAAATATCAAGACTGTGTAGAAGTATGTCCTGTAGATTGCTTCTATGAAGGGCCAAATTTTCTAGTGATTAATCCGGACGAATGTATTGACTGCGCATTGTGTGAACCAGAATGTCCGGCCAATGCGATCTTCTCTGAAGATGAACTCCCAGAAGGCCAAGAAGTCTTTATTGAATTAAATGCAGATTTATCGCAGAAATGGCCAAATATCACGCAAATCGGTGACCAACCCGATGATCGTGAAGAATGGAATGGTAAACCAGATAAATTACAGTACTTAGAGAAATAAGCGCAATGAGATAACTCAATTCAGTAAACGCTGTAAATGAGTGAAATCGGTAAAAAGATCAGCATTGCTGGTCTTTTTCTATGCAAGACGCACATTTTATTTCAATTTATCCATCATCTATTTAGCAAAGTAGACTAAGATGTTGACCGTTCTCTCAACGATTAAATTTATATCAATGAAAAAAACTTTGAAGGGTCTTATCACCATCAGCTTTGCCACATTGGCTGTGACTGCGTGTACGACCACTCCTCAAAAAAGTCCGACCCAGCCAACTAAACCTGGGCAACGCATTTATATTCCTCAAGAAAAAATTTCAATTCAACGCCCAATTGCACCTAAAACAGCACCTGCGTCTTATCGCCAATGGCTTTTAACCGATAGTAACCAAGCCCGCGCCCGCGAATATGAGCGTTTTCTCGAACAAAATAATGTCGGCAATATCATTCCGAGTTTTGAGTTGTTTAAAACCGCACGTGACTGGGAAAAATGTGGCCGTGAAGAATATATGGTGCCCAACCGTGAATTGTGGAGTAATCAACTTGCCACACTCAAAGTCTTTAAATACCTCGTTGCTGCAGAAGTACTGACTGATTTTGAAGTCACCTCGGTGTATCGTGATCTGCCCTTAAACCAATGTGCTGGAGGGGCTTCTTCCTCTCGGCATTTATATAATTCTGCGATTGATTTTCGCATTGGGCCAACCTATCCGCAAGGATCAGATTACGCCATGATCGAAAATACCAAATATAAATTGTGCCAATTTTGGTCGCAGTATGGGCAAAATTTCAACATGGGTATCGGTCTCTATTCATCTGGTCAGATCCATATCGATACGCAAGGCTATCGAACCTGGGGGCCAAGTCTGTCTAGGCACAGTTCGATGTGTAATTTCTAAATCCAAAACTAATCAATATAAAGGGGCGAAAGCCCCTTTGATTCGCTGAATATTTAATCAAGCCGTACAAATCCAATTGCACTCCTAACCCAAATCATTAAAATGCCTATAGCTTAAATTTGGGAAGACAACAACCACATGCAAAAACAATGGTCAGCTATCGATAGCTACATCGAATCACATTTAGTCCCGAACGACCCGATGTTGGTCCATGCAGTGGATAATACCCAAGCACAAGGTTTTCCTGAACATCTGGCAGTGGCTCCCAACCAAGGGATGCTGTTGCAAATGTTGATCCAAATGAATCAATGTAAACGCGTACTTGAAGTGGGCACTTTTGCTGCCTATAGCACATTATGGCTGGCGCGTGCGCTGCCTGCTAATGGCTACCTATTGACCATTGAAGGTCGTGAAAAACACGCCACGCTGGCGCTTGAAAATATTCAACACGCACAACTGGCTGTGCCAATCGACTTAAAAGTTGGTATGGCATCTGAGGTCATCAAGGCCTTACCTGAAGATACTGAACCCTTTGACTTTATATTTATTGATGCAGACAAGCAAAGCTATCCAGAATATCTTGAACTCAGCCTCAAACTCTCTCACCCCGGCACCATCATTGTTTTAGACAATGTGATCCGTGCAGGCGATATCCTCGATCAGGATAATCATAAGCCAAGTATTGAGGGTATTCGTGAAATGTACCAATTGATGCACAACCATCCACAACTGTTATCAAGCACTGCCATACAAACCGTTGGTAGTAAAGGTCATGATGGTTTTGCGATTGCTATCGTGAAATAAAATTAAAAAAATCATGCTGAGTTATCCCCAAGACCTGTTTGCAGAATTGTGGATAACTAAAAAAATGCTCTCCAAGCTACTGTAAACACGTTATTTTTAGCGAGTGATTACTAAATATTCAACCCACTATTGCATCTAGATTCAACTGTATAATTGCAGCACTATGCACATAATCAGCGTTGGCTTGGTGGCCTGGTCCAACGCTGAATTTTGATATTTTTAGTCAAACATTCAAGAAATCATTAGATCGAAATAAAGGCTATTTGGTCACTAATAGTGGAACCGTTGCATTACGAAAAATATTGGTGGTGACACTACCCAAAAAGAATTGATGAATTTTACTGTGACTAAATGCACCGAGCACAATGAGTTGAATTTGATGCTGCTGTTGATAATCGAGAATATTCTCAGCCACATCCCCGTAACGGTATTCCACCACAACATTCAAACCCGCATCACTTAAAAACTCTGCAGGCTGATCTAGCAACTCAGGGTGATCACCGACATAGAGTAAATGACATTGCAATAGTCGTAATAAATCACTACTGGCCACCCTCTTCAGCATCGACTTACAGGTCGGAGAGTCTTCATAGGCAAAAATAAAGCGTGTTGGTGGCTTAAAGCTTTCTCCAACCGTCATTACCGTACAATTTGCACCACGTATAAAGTTTTCAACATTGCCACCAATCGGTCTTTGTTTTTCAGCAGATCGCTCACCGACACGCCCAATCACCACGATATCGTCTGGACGCAACAGGTTGAAGCTCTGCTCGAGAAAATCACCCTTTTCTTGGATTTGGCTGGGTTGTATCGCATGTTTCTCATAAATGGCTTCTGAGATATGCTTCAATAAGTTATTACTATAATCCAGTGCCAACTCACTTTGCTTTTGCTCAAGCTCTGCAAGTTCCTTGAGCAACATGGCATTACTTTCAAAACCGATCACGCCACTAATTTCACCTAAGTGATAGCTGGCTGGATAATAATCCAAAATTTGTAAAAGGACTAATTCACGCTTAGTTTGAGTTGCGATCCATGCTGCTGCATCGGCAAGTGCATGAATACAGGGTGAGGAATCAATACATGCGATAACACGTTTCATAGCCGCCTCGATTTAATTATTCAAGTGATTAAAATGATCATAAATTAAAATTGGTTCTGACTATAGTGTAATAAAACTTCGAGCAACTCAACTGTTTTTCAAGTCTATATTTATTCACGATAGCGGATAAATCGTGCTGGATTACCCGCGACAATCTCACGCTCTAACACATTTTTAGTGACCATGCTCTGCATACCAACCACTGCATGCGCCCCAATTTTAACCCCATCCTTGACCCCTACATGTGCGCCCAACCAAACATCACGGCCAATTTCAATCCCTTGAGAGCGTACAGCTTGCTGGTAAATCGGCTGCTCTAACGCCATACCATGATCAAAAGCATAAAGATGACTATATGCAGCAATGCGTACTTGATCATGCAACTTTATACCTTTACGACCACCATCTAAAATACAGTGATGATTAATCGCAACTTCACTGCCAATGTCTAATGGCCCATGTAAGCTACAATCTGCAGCAATGAAACTATGATCACCAATACTAATCTTACGGCCGGGTTCTGCAAAGATATGTGCCAACGGTGAAATAAAACAGTTTTCCCCGATCTCAATGGTTTCCATCTGCATTAAGTACTGTTGATATTCACGTTGCCAAGCTTCTGCCCATATACGATGTTTAGGCTTTAGGCTCCAATACAACCAAGGCATATAATTCAAACGATGCTGATGTTGAGCACGGTACTTTAGCAATGGGTCTATGGCGTCTGGTAATGCCAAGGCATCCGATTGCTGTGGGTCTAGATCATGTTGCATGTTCGCCCACCTGTAATTGAATTGGCTGCGATTGAGTTGGCTGTGAATGGGAGATGTTATTCATCCTCAGTGCGCTCGATGACTTTAAGTTCTGATTTTCCACGACTGACGTCTTGAACCCGTAGCCTAAAACCATCAATTTGATTAAGCTGCATTTTGACAAGGACATCAACACCTTGAGCCAAATACTGTTCTTGAAATTCAATCTGCAGTTGTTTGAGTTCATATTGTAAAATTGCCCATTCAGCAAAACCACATTCAAAATGCAATTGCTGATAATGAATCAATTCAATTTTCTCTGCCAACCTTAAACATTGACCTGCACAGCCACCATAGGCGCGTACCAAGCCGCCAGTACCCAGTTTGATACCACCATACCAACGATTGACCAAGACGATGGTATTGGTCAAATCATTGCCTTCAATCGTGGCAAGGATCGGTCGGCCTGCTGTACCTGTGGGTTCACCATCATCATTAAAACGCACATGATGAGCGATCTTCCATGCCCAGCATTGATGTGTGGTGGTCAGATCTTTGTGCAGTGCAAGGAAGTCTTTAATGTCTTGTTCATTTTCGACAGTCGCCGCAATGGCCTGAAAACGACTTTTCTTAATCTCTTCTTCAAATAAATAAGTGTCAGCAAGGGTAAATAACATAATCAAAAAACAAAAAATGTAACTCAGAAATTATAGCGTGTATTGATATGGATAAGCCAACAAAGCGTATTCGGCTTGGAAAAAACCATGTCGATTTTTAACTGGTTTTTAGGATATGTTAATTTGGCCCTTAGTCTAGCTTTGATGTTATATAACAGTATTTAGACCTATATCATTCGCTTTCAGTTGGTGTATCTAGGCGATCACTTTCATCATGCTGAGTCTTTGAGAGCCACCAATACCAATAATACTACCCGTCAGCCACGCCATAATAGGATAGACCTGAGTTGAAAGCTTTTTAAGATCGCTGTAATACTCATTAATCGCGCAAAATTTAGCTTCACGAAAATCTCCAGCATCAGATATCCGACCTAGCTCAAGGATATAATAAGTCATTGAAACTGTTTCGATGACTAATCTACTTTGATATGCATAATTAAAAAAATCCTTTATAAATAGATCATCTTGATTTTTTAAAACTATTTTCAAAGCAGCGTTAATTTTTACAAATTTCAAAATATCAGTTTGATTAAAATGCAACTTATACATTCTTTGTGTAGAAACACCCAATTCAAAATTAAAATAAATGGTTCTAGCGCTCTCAGCTAAGGAAATCATATTGGCCCAATTGACTGTAATAGTAGTTACAAATTTATAATATGAGTAATGATATTTTATTTACACAACATTAACAAACTGAGAATTAAATGATTAATATACATTCAAAAAAATAAGTTTAGCCTAGCTAATCAATTAGGGTTAAAAACTATAAAATATTAATAAAAAGTTGTTTCACACACTAAATAATTAGATACAAGTCACATTTAGTTAAATTAATACGATGAGTTTAGTAGTTTTAGTTGTTAATTAATTTTTTTAAATCAATTAAGTTTAATACATAATTAAATTTGATATACAAATTTAGTTACTAAAATTATAAATAATAAAGTTTATTAAAAACCGCTTAAATAGGCATTACAAACTCTAAATTGCTCAAAATACTATCAACTTTCGATAAGGAATTACAATTCAGAGTTAATGTCAATATTTTTTAGAAGTTAAAAGGGGAAATCACACATATGCACTTAATTAATCCAGTGTTTAATACACAGTTTTATTAAGGGTAATATTATTCATATTTTCCATGTATTATTTTTTGATATTTATTTAATAAATATCTCATTGTTTTATATCTGAAATTAAACATATAATCCTGCTTAAAAAAAATACTCCCTGAATTGGGAGTATTACAATTGAATAAGCTGCTTTGCTTATGTAATCATCTTCTAGACCACGAAGTCTTCACCAAGATAAACTTCTCGCACAGTTTCATTGGCCAAGACTTGTTCTGGTGTACCTTCGGCAATCACGGCACCCTCACTGACGATATAGGCGTGTTCACAAATCGCCAGTGTCTCACGAACGTTGTGATCGGTAATTAATACCCCGATCCCACGCGCTTTAAGGCTACGAATAATATCTTTAATATCACCGACTGAAATTGGATCTACACCTGCAAAAGGTTCATCAAGCAGCATAAACTTAGGATCAGCAGCCAAAGCACGCGCGATTTCCGCACGGCGACGCTCCCCGCCTGAAACGCTCATGCCGAGCGAATCTTTGATATGGGTGATTTTGAAATCCTCTAAAAGACCTTTCAAACGTTCTTGGCGTTGCTGCTTGTTTAAATCTTTACGCGTTTCTAAAATTGACATGATGTTTTCAGCAATGGTCAATTTACGAAAGATCGAAGCTTCTTGAGGCAAATACCCAATCCCTTGTCGTGCTCGCTCATGCATGGCCAAATCAGACAAGTCCAGATCATCCAAATGGATTTCACCTTTATCCATCCGAACCAAGCCAACAACCATATAAAAACTGGTGGTCTTACCGGCACCATTCGGCCCCAACAAGCCCACAATTTGGCCGCTTTTCATACTAAATGAGACATCTTTAACCACCCAGCGCTTACTATAGTTTTTCGCCAGATGCTTAATACATAAAGTTCGTTGTGGTGTTTCAGATTGAATCATTAATCACGTACTCCTGGAGCAGATTTGCTGCTTGAAGGTGGGATAATAATTTGTACACGACCTTTACCAGCAGCACCTTGGCTATTTGACGCACCCGATGCCTCAATATCACCTTTGTTCATGCTGTATTTCAAGGTGTTACTGCGAATACTGGCACCATCTTGATACAAGTAAGCATTGCCCACCAAAGTGATGATCCCTGTTTCCGCGTAATAAATAATTTTCTGAGCTTCACCGCGGGCGATGCCACGATTGCTTTCGAGTTGCTGTTGGAACTTAGCCGGTCCACCATTGGCGGTAATGGTACTCATCTGTTTGTTCTTGTTGAGCTGCGCCACAATCGATGCTGCCTGAACTTTCATGGTGCCCTGCTCGATCACCACATTGCCCGAATAAGTGGTGACACCGGTTTTATCACTATAAGTGGCATGATCTGCCACCAAAGAAATCTGTTGACTACGATCTGATGGAAGCGCCCAAGCACTGACTGATGCCAAAAGTAATGCTGCACTTACAGCAGTCGGTTTTAGTAAAGTCGTTGATAGGTTATACAATTTATTGTGAAGCATACTTTCCTCGAATACTAAAAAATTCGTATTGACCTTGATTTAAATCAGCCTTAAGACCTTGACTGACAAACTGACCATTTGGCGCAGTCACCTGCACAGGGTGCTGGGTTTCTAAAGTCCCAAGTTCTGGATAACCAGTTAACTCTTCGGTTAGAAATGTCAAATTCCCTTGTTGCCCCAGTTTATTAGCACGTACTGCACCCGTCAGAACGACTTTCTCATTGTCATTAAAGCCACGTGCTTCGTTGGCAAAAAAAGTGGCATCAACTTGATCTGCTTTATACATAGAGGCCTCTAAATTCGTCAATTTAGTGGTTTTTGCCAGTACATCCTGTTCCAAATGATCAACCTGAGCACGCATATAAAGATTGCCTTGCTCATCTGTTTGCAACATCTGTATTTTGTCAGCAGTAAATACCGTACTCAGCGAGGAATCGGCATCCAACTTTTTTTCTTTGCCGCTGTAGTAATAATAACCACCGCTCACAGTTGCGACGACTACAGCCGTCATATATAAAACGCGAGTATCCATAAATAATGATCAACAAAGTCTATGCATAAGCAAGATGAGTTATTAATGTGGGAGGCTTAGATATTTTTCAAGTAAATCTTGGTAAGCACCACGCGCAACCAACAACATATCGCACACTTCACGTACCGCACCACGACCTCCCATCGCCTGAGTGACCAAATCAGCACGGCGACGCACCTCGACATGACCATTCGGCACAGTGACTTTCATACCCGCAATTGAAAAGGCAGACAGATCCGGCCAATCATCCCCCATATACAGGCAATCATCAGGGGATAAATTGAGTTGTGCACAGGCTTCTTGCAATGCAACACCTTTATCTTCGCGTCCTTGAAAGATCAGATCCACACCGAGATCAGTCATACGTTTTTCAACGATATGACTTTTACGACCGGTAATAATAATCACTTTTAGCCCTGCTTGCTGCAATAACTTCATGCCTAAGCCATCGCGAATATCGAAAGACTTAATCTCGTCTCCAGAATTGGTTAAGCTCACAAAACCATCACTCAAGATACCATCGACATCCAGCACTAAAGCTTGGATATGACGGGATTGTTCCAATAATACATAAGACGACATGACTTAATTTACTCCAGCTTGGATCAAATCATGCATGCTAATCACGCCAATGACTCGTTTTTCTTCATCCACAACGACAAACTGTGAAATTTTTCGATCGTTCATTTTCTCTAAAGCTTCTACAGCGCGAGCATCCTTTGAAATCGTCGCTGGATGTTCAACCATTACTGTTGCAATCTGCAAATTGACATCAAAGCCTTGCTGTTTATCAATCAGTCGTCGTAAGTCACCGTCAGTAAAGATGCCCATTAAGCGTTGCTGATCATCTACGATCGTGGTCAAACCTAAGCGCTTATTGGATATCTCATACAACACTTTATTCATTTGGGTTTCTGGACTTACCATTGGAAGTTCATCACCGGTGCGCATAAGATGCTTCACTTGCAATAACAAACGTTTACCGAGTGCACCTGCTGGATGCGAGCGGGCAAAATCATCTGCGGTAAATCCCCGTGCTTCGAGCAGTGCTACAGCCAACGCATCACCCAAAGCCAGAGTTGCAGTCGTGCTTGAAGTTGGTGCCAAGCCCAATGGACAAGCCTCTTGGATCTCGCCTAAAGTCAGCGCCACATCTGCATTTTGCGGCATCGGGCCTTTGTCATCACCACTCATGGTAATTAAAGGCACCTCAAGATGCTTAATCAATGGCATCAGCATCATGATTTCATCGCTTTTTCCAGAATTAGAAATCGCAATCAAGACATCACCTCGCATCAACATGCCAAGATCGCCATGCCCTGCTTCACCCGGATGCATAAAGAAAGAAGGTGTGCCCGTAGAAGCAAAGGTTGCAGCCATTTTACGACCAATATGCCCTGACTTTCCCATTCCAGTGACGACCAAACGGCCTTTACATTGTAAGATGATCTCACATGCCTGACTAAAGCGATGATCGATTTGGCTTGCTAAAATTTGGAGCGCTTGCTCTTCTATGCGTAAAGTCTCCAAAGCGACTTTTTGAAAATCAATTTGATTGGACAGTTGTGCTGGATTCAAGACAGGTGACCTTCACTCGGGGTTGATAAGTTAATGCAGGTGTTAAAATTTTTCTTATTTTAGCATAGCAATGCAACGCTCTTGTTCGCTAAATGCATAATTTTCACGACTATAGAAAATTAAAGCATAAGACTTTGTGAAATATGATGCTTACGTTATGATGAAAGGCCGTATCGTCAAAGCTTTTATATTCTTATGCAACCATTTGTTCTTTATAATTCAGAGCAACGTAAAAAAGTTGAATTTGTTCCCCGTAATGAAGGCCAGATTGACATCTATGTCTGCGGTATGACCGTGTACGATTATTGTCATATTGGACATGCGCGGGTCATGGTTGCATTTGACTACATCATTCGTTTTTTACGTAGTCAGGGATGGCAGGTCCGTTATATCCGTAACATCACGGATATTGATGACAAAATCATTCAACGTGCCAATGAAAATAATGAAACTATTCAAGCGCTGACTGAACGTTTTATCCAAGCGATGAATGATGATGCTGCCCAACTTGGTTGTGTGGCACCAGATCAAGCACCGCGTGCGACAGACTATATCGATCAAATGCAGGACATGATTGCGACCTTGATCAACAAAGATACCGCCTACCCTGCAAGCAATGGTGACGTGTATTTCCAAGTGGATAAATTTGCCAAATATGGTCGCCTGTCTGGTCGTAAATCGGAAGATATGCAAGCGGGCGCTTCTGAGCGTGTCGATGTGGAAGTTGAAAAGAAACACCCATTTGACTTCGTACTCTGGAAACATGCCAAAGAAAATGAACCGTTTTGGCCATCGCCGTGGGGCAAAGGTCGCCCAGGTTGGCATATTGAATGTTCAGCGATGTCGACCTGCTGCTTGGGGAATCATTTTGATATTCATGGCGGTGGTTCAGATTTATTGTTCCCACATCATGAAAATGAAATCGCCCAAAGTGAAGCGTCTACTGGTGAACAGTATGTCAATTACTGGATGCATGTCGGCTTTATTAATGTCGATGGTGAGAAAATGTCTAAGTCACTGGGCAACTTCTTTACCATTCGCGATGTCATGGACAAGTTCCACCCTGAAGTGATTCGCTACTTTATTGTATCTTCACATTATCGTAGTCCAGTGAACTTCTCCGATCATGCCTTGAAAGAAGCCAAATCAGCATTGAATCGTTTCTATCATGCATTCAAAGCCTATCAACAGCAGTATGCTGCTCAAGACTTGCCTCAAGTCCTCGATCAAGCCTATGTTGAGCGCTTTAATACTGCAATGCGTGACGACTTCAATACCTCAGAAGCTTTGGCGGTATTGTTTGAGCTGATTAAAGAATTGAACCGCGCCATTAAGGATCAGCAGGCTGAGCAAGCAGCAAGTTACCATGCGACTTTGCGCCATTTGGTCGACATCCTCGCCATCGTACAACATGATGTAGATGAGTTCTTAAAGTCAGATATTGGTCAAACCAGCTTAACCTTATCTGAAGCTGAAATTGAAGGTTTAATCCAACAACGTCAAGATGCCAAAAAAGCCAAAGACTTTGCCCTTGCTGACAAAGTTCGTCAGGATTTGCTTGATCTCGGTGTGGTACTTGAAGATACCCGTCAAGGTACTATTTGGCGTCGTGCGGATTAAGACTGGCGTTTAATTGTGCAGTTGAATCAATAAAATATTGACAGCTGCATTAAATACTCTATAATGCACTCCATTGCGGGAATAGCTCAGTTGGTAGAGCATAACCTTGCCAAGGTTGGGGTCGAGAGTTCGAGTCTCTTTTCCCGCTCCAAAATATGAAAAAGCCCTAATCGAAAGATTAGGGCTTTTTTTATTGTTGATTGGTCAACCATGTGTGCTCGTTGCAGACCTTTCAAACAGTTTATGTAAGGTTCGTGAGATCGACCCTCAACCCCACTCATTTCTTTCGGAAATCACGTATTTACCCCGTCTCTTGAACGTGTGTATCATAAGTTTAATAAACACGAGTTAATCATATGAATAAGTTTGCTATTTTAATATTGACCTCCATGCTGAGTGCTGGGGTGTGGGCCGATATAAATTGCGAGAAGCTCGCAAAGATTGCTGATGATAATGGCTTGATGCACGGTTCAAAGTACATTTATACCGTGCAGGGCAATAAAGGGTTAAGGACTTACTTTCACTCCGCACCATCTGAGCAATGTAAAATTAAGAATCTATTCTTGATTCCCAATGATTCCGTGATCGCTTACCAACAATTTAAAAATGAAAATCGCACTTGGATCTACGTGATGTATATTGATAAAAATGGAAACGACACAATGGGTTGGATGAAAGTACAACATTTCAAAATCACATCAAAATTTAGTAACAATGATCCAGATGATTAATCTCAGCCATGCTTTTTGTTTCTGCTCAATAATCCGGCCCCTTGAATACACCAATCAGACCTCTCGAATCACCTGATTTACCCATTCTGCTTATATAGCGACTAACAGTGTATTCATATGTGCCATTTATATAAGTTTTAATCAAAAGTGGCATCGTTTAGATTCAACTGCCTCACAATCATCATAATATTGTGTTAAAACACCATTTTTCAAACTAAACTTCCTATAAACAATAGCCGCATCTGATCCACTGTTAAACTTAAATTTGCCTTCTAATAAACTGTTTGTATTATTTTTTAGACTCATTACTTGTACATTGACAGTGCCACGGCCATGATAGACGACAATCGATTTTTTTTGTATTTCAAATGCTTCTACCCCATCACACCATTTACCCCAGAAAAAAGAGTTAATAGCGCGGCTATCCTGTTTGTTTTGAGCAAAAACTAACGGCGAAGTTAAGCACAAAAGTGTAAATCCAATTAATAGGCTCTTCATTATTTGTATATGTCCAACTAATTTTGGTTGCCAGTATTTTAACACCTTCAACTTACCACCACATCGTGGCTCAGATTGAAATCTAGCACAACAGAACACAAAGACATCAATCAGCATTTCACATTAACTATCCATTAATTTCGAGGACAAACCTAAAGAGTTAACAAAGCGGCATATGAGATAAATACAGGATGCGCTAAAATCATCCGAACTCGATAAGATAGCTAATAAATTTCGAGAGTTGTCTTAATTATGGGAAGGCAAAGGCCTAACAGGGCTCGCTAATATGCGAAAAAGAAGGTGATTTATTTGAAAAGGGGTGACATCTGACTACTATGAATAAATTTATTTTAACCTTTATTGGAATTCTTATCACCCAGTCACTTTTAGCTAACGGTGATGATAAGGTACGATGTTCCAATCCAAATAGTGATACATTTCAGGAGATTAGCACCTGCCTCACTGAGGACTATAACTTTTATGATAAAAAACTAAATGAAGTGTATACACAAAGGATTTCCACCCTAAGTGCCATTAAAAAAGTAAACCTTAGATCATCTCAAAGGCAGTGGATAAAAAAAAGAAACCGCACCTGCACACCACTAGCCAATGAAAGTCTATATGGCAAAGAGGGCCATTTTGAGGCAACCATGTGCATGACAGAAACAACTAAAGAACGTATTAAGTTCTTAGAAAGTTATAAATAGCATTACTCAAGAACCTTCACAATAGCGCCGTGCCTCGCCCTACACTCATTATATTTCCCGACTAATTCGACAGTCATTCAAGCACAACAAGTTGTTGCTATCGGTAAGTGTCAAGAAGGTTGTCACCCTTTATTGATTTAAGCTGCAAACAATTTCATCCTTTAAAAAACACACCGAAGTGGGTTCTAAACTACTCAGTATTAGGCTCTAGATAAATCGTCCCAACATCTACTTCGGACTTGGTATATTTATCTACATTAGGCGGCACGCGTGGAATACCACTAAAATCATAATTCGTTCTCTTATAGCCCTCTACATTAATGTAGATTAGTGCAGGAATAGACCGATAATTCCGATGTGATATTTTCTTGGTCGTAGGTACATCTATGTAAAAGTAACCATTCTTATCTGTAGAAAAATAACTAGAACCATCTTTAGCAAATACTGTCGATAAATAACCCTTTTCTTTAATTGGTAGCTTGGAAGAGTTATCAATTAATTGACCTTTAACAGCAGGCTTTAAGTACATTTTTTTTGAAGAACAAGATGTAATCAAAATAGCGAGTATGATTAAAATTACTATTCTCATAATTTTATTCCTTCTATCCAGATTAGTGATCCCACATCATTTTCATGAGCAATCACCCTTCCATAAAAGTCAGGTAAATCAAATTTATTATTCTTCGTATATTTCATATAACCGATTTCGCCTGATCTGAGATAAAGAGTGCCTTTTTTAGGATGTTTTAATAATGTTGACGAGCCTTTATGTGTTTTTGAATAAACAATACTACCAACTGATTGTAAAATTTCATGCCCCATCTCATGGGCAAACGTTTGACAAAATTCATTAATGGCATCGGATTCAGCGCTGAGATACCAACCTTCAGTATATTCTAAATATCCAGTATTCTAATGTGTATCCTTGATAACTCCCAATTTATAGACCTTTTCTGTTCTGAATGAGTCACATAGACCTAAGCATCCGCCAAATCATCACAGATCAAGTAAGGCCATTTATGTTTGCGATCAAGACAGTTAAGCGCATTTGCGCGTGTCGATTAACTTGGGGTAAAGTTCCCGATTTTAGCTGGCAGCGTTTTTTCAAAAATTTCGCTGATTAAAAAATCCACTGAAGTGGGTTTATATGTGATGTAGTATTTTAGGTTTATTTAACAGACTGCTTGGTTTTTTCTTCGATTACTCTTTTGTAAAACTCATTGAGAGCCTTTGAGTTATTTTGAGTAATATCTTCTTGAAATATGCCTACTCTATAGCCACTAGATTGTGTAGATATTTTATACTTGGGTGCTTTATTATTTACTATTTTAGCTAAGTAATTTAAAGGAATTAAAATAACACCATCGCTCAATGGAATACCGTCACGTTGCACAATCTCACCTGTATCGGACATGATATCAAAACTGCGAACCGCCCCATCAAGATCGAATTCGACTTGCGTAATATCAGTTGCCATTTTCCCTATACGAATATATATATCAACAACATTTATATTGCTTTCACTCCATATCGCACCTATTTCCACGGTATCACTAGAAGTATTTTTGTTAGTCACTTGAATCTTGAAAGGATATAAGACACACGTCGTAAGATCATATAAGTCACTCTCTACGCAATATGTTTCATTCTTAGACTCTGCATATCCATTTAAGTTAATACTAAACATGAGAAACATTAATAAAAGGATTTTTTTCATTTTTTCTCTAGTTTTTGATCTCAATGACATTGTTACAACTTTATAAATTTTATGCAATAAAAACGACTCATAAACTTTAGCAAAATAGAAAAAAGCATTAGCAACAGGTTATTGCTGATGCCTGATCGCTGCCTACGCTCAGGCTTTGATGATCGTAGAGTGACACTAAAATTAAATGGCTATTCTTTAGGATCAAGATATACCTTTCCGATATCTACTTCGATTTTATTATCTTGGTTGGCGTTTAGCGGATCTGCTAGATGATTTGAATAATCAATGCATTTAAATTCATAGCCATTAAAATTAAACTTTATTGTTTGCTTAAACCTTCTCTGCTCAAAAGCCGTTAACTTTTTCCCCTTGAATGCTTCCAAATAAAATTTACCACTCAAATCAGTAGCGCTATTTTGTGGTCCAGCTGTAAAAATGATACCCTGATTTACTATGGCATCACCTGTTCTGCTATCAAATACCTGGCCTTTAATGCTAGGTGTCAAATAAACATATTTAGTTGTGCAAGATATTGTAGTTATAGCCATGCATAAAATTATTAATAGCTTCATTTACTGCACCCTTTTGCTCATATTTACGCTTACAATATCGCTCTCATTGCCGATCATGATGCATGTTGATAAGAAAAGAAATAGATATTGGCTAGAAACATACCCCTACCAATTAGATACTTCTCCATCTTGATCTTTTTTTGATAAATTAACCTTAAGTTTCATCATTAAACTAAACATGCGAAAATGTATTTTTTACTTTCGACATCAATATGCCACGCATTGTTAAAGTCCCTCTCACCCCAGATGAGCAAGAACAGCTTATTCATCTGACTAAACAAGCCCAACACTGGCGTGAAAGACAGCGGGCACAAACCATATTATGGCTTTCTGAAGGTAAAACCGTAGCTGAAGTCGCTAAACTTCAGAATCGAATACCTGAGACTATACGATTACAGCGTCGTCATTGGGAACTATACCAATTTGAATCGATTAAGGAAGGTCATCGCTCAGGTAGACCCAATATACTCTCGGATGAGCATAAAAATCAGATCTTAGAATGGGCGAATGATAGCCCTCTTAATGCAGAACAAATTCGGGTTAAATTACATGAGAAATTTGATATATCCGTAAATGTTCAAATTATTCGTCAATTCCTAAGATTATCAGACATGTCATTTAAACGGACCCGACATAGCTTGAAAAAAAAGGGATCAGTTGGTGTTCAATCAAGCTCAACAGGAGATTGAGATACTTCGAGAACGGGCTGCACGCGGGGAAATCGTTTTAGGATATGTTGATGAAACTGGTTTTTCGGCTACGCCTGACAACCGTTATGCGTGGACTAAACGAGGAGAAGTGCATCAAGTTGATGCGGTCAGATTAAAGCGCGCCAATGTGATGGGATGCTTACTTTCGACAGGACAGTTCGTAACGAGTTGCTTGCAAGAGTCAGTCACTAGCGATTGGTTTTATGCCTATTTGACGGGTTTGGGGGAAAAAATAAAACAAGCCTATGGTGTTCCCTTAGTACTCATCGTTGATAATGCCTCTATTCATCGAAGTAAAAAGATGTCGGATTGGCGGCAGTTATTAGAAGATGAATATTCAACGAGTTTGTATTATTTACCCACATACAGTCCAGAATTAAATCGAATTGAAATGGTTTGGCGGCAGATGAAATATCATTGGCGTGATTTTAAAGTCATGGCAGCAGATCAAATACAAAACTGGGTTGGTCAAGTATCAACAGAATTTGGAGATAAATACATGTTTACTTTTTAGAGGCAACTTACCATGTAACTTGAAATAAAATCATCATCTATGCATAATGTACAAGCATATATTTCTTTATTTTCATACTGTTTTAGTAGTTCATTAAACTCAATTAAAATACTTTTCTTTAAGGTTACTAAAAAATTTGCCTTTGTAATCACTTCTCTGCTCCAAGATTTACCTTGCCTATTTTCCGTAGTTCTGCTCTGATTTCATCACCTTTTTGATTTGGCTTGATAATTCTCACTAATACTAATTGAACTTAAAAGTAGAAAATCGAATACCTTAGATTTAAGCCAACATTTTTTACCCCACTCAATATCCGATCAGTTTGCGCTTGAGCATCTGTTCCCCCTTAAAGTATCTGACCGAGATTATCAACAATCTTGTACCTATAGCCAGCAATCGCTTCACGGATTGGAAAGCTGGGTCGATTTTTCCGAAGCCAACGTTAAAAAGGTGGGGGTCATGCCCGAATTGCCGTATTGAATATGTTCACTAGATTAGGTTGACCCAACACCCAAGTTGTCCCTTAAATTCTTGGGCTAAGGGGAAAATCACCGATTAAATCTTATGCAACAACGCCCAACTAATGCAAAAACATTGTGCTTAAATATTTTAGCTTAATCATAGAAAAGACCGCACTCAGCCCTTTCTCTGATTAAGCGGCTCAAACTATTTTTTAGGTTCTTGACCAGGTAAATAAGCTTTACCATCCACACAGACAAATTCGGTAGTGCCTTTCGGCAGGTTGTTTATTTTCCAAAAATATTCAGCGTTCGGAGTATTCTTAATATAATACTCGACCATTACAATTTCTAACGATATCTCCATCTTTATCCCTTAAATAACTATCCCTATCAGGTGTCATTAATATATCCATATCTACACAGGCTTGCAGCATCAAACTAAAGACCAGCAAAATAGACATTTTAAAACCATGGGTATTGACCATCACTTAACTCCCAAGTATTTGCATGATATAAGTTTAAATCTATTTTTTTTGAAGCATTGGTTAAAAATACTTATCAAAGACTGCAACATCACCTGTTGGTAGGGCTTGTAGCGCCATTTGATCTATATTTTTAAAGTCTGCTTTGGTAATAAAAAAAGAATCGCCATCGACACAGAACTGCCGATAACCATGGACATCCATTTTAGTCGCCACATGCCAAGGATATTTCTTTAAACAAAAATTCTTCCATCGCAAGGACCGCATTCAGCCCTTTCTATGATTAAGCAGCTCAAACTATTTTTTAGGTTCTTGACCAGGTAAATATGCCTTACCATCCACACAGACAAATTCGGTAGTGCCTTTCGGCAGGTTGTTTTTTCTCCAGAAAGATTCTGCATCACCTCTAATGGGTAGAGCCCCACCTCCACAATCTTGAACAGAATTACCATTAGGATGTTTCAGTACTTTCTGCCGTGGCATTGGGCTAAATGCATTCGCAAAATCAGAACAAGCTGTGAAAAGCAGCATTGAGACCATTGCAGAACTGAACAATACTTTTTGAGCGTATTTCATCTCCAATCCTTTTTAATAAGATTAACCCGATGCGATCTTTCGATAAAATTCATTTACAGCAAGGACCACACTCAGCCCTTTCTATGATTATGTGGCTCAAACTATTTTTTAGGTTCTTGACCTGGTAAATATGCCTTACCATCCACACAGACAAAATCTATAGTGCCTTTTGGAAGGTTATTTCTTTCCCAGAAATCATTAGTCCATGAACTTTTTTTAGATAATGGATGCCCCTTACAATTTCTAACAAAACTTCCATCTTTATCCGTTAAATAACTATCTATATCAGGTGTCATTAATATATCCATATCTACACAGGCTTGAAGCATCAAACTCAAGACCAGCAAAATAGACATTTTAAAACCACGGGTATTGACCATCACTTAACTCCCAAGTATTTGCATGATATAAGTTTAAATCTAATTTTTAGGTTCTTGACCAGGTAAATAAGCTTTACCATCCACACAGACAAATTCTATAGTGCCTTTTGAAAGGTTATTTCTTTCCCAGAAACGATTAGTCCTTGAACTTTTTTTATATAATGCATCTCCCTTGCAGTCATCAACGATATCTCCATCTTTATCCCTTAAATAACTATCTATATCAGGTGTCATTAATATATCCATATCTACACAGGCTTGCAGCATCAAACTAAAGACCAGTAAAATAGACATTTTAAAACCACGGGTATTGACCATCTTTTAACTCCCCAGGAATATCAACTTCTTCAGCCAGTAAATTCAGTACACACCAATTAATCCACTCACTTCTAGCATTTGTATAGCATTAGCTCAGAATTTTTCATCAGCATTATTTGCAGGATTTATTTTTCGACCAAAATAAATCAACACCACCCCAAAGAGAAACGGGAGATGTACAAAAGGAATCAGCTCAAATTCAAACAGCGTTTTAATTGGATTGTTGCAACCAGAACTTGATCCTGTAGATGACATACACCCCATACCACTGAAAAACAAAAGCGAAATAACGGAAAGAAATACAGTAATTACACCAAGCGATATTAGGATGATTTTATTCATTCTCGTCAGCACCATTTTATTCGGAATAACATACACCAAGCTGCGCATCATGAATAGTGATCACTCTACGGGTGCTGTATTATGAATTGACTTGGTATGACTGCTCGTGAAACGATTAATTAAAATCATTCGAAATTATTTAACGAAAATTTATTGTTCAAAAGCGTTGTTCAAATTTCTCAACCACTTCTTAAAGCCCTACCCGACCCCCTTGGCGGCAAACTTTATTTCGCTGATTATTTTCATATTAAAAATCATAATGACCACCGCAAAAACGATGTTTTATTCAACAAAAATACATCCAAAAACAGGCTAAAAACGCTCCGAACTCATCATCAATTTTAAAAAGGTCGTCATTTTAATTCTTGATGTTTATCAATTTTCAGCCATTTGGTAATTTCAAAAGATAATTCGTTGACTGTGGTGCGTAGAGGACTGATACTCTCAATATTTACTTAAATAATCCAGTTTGCAGGGGCAGAAATTATGCTTGCTCCTAAAAACTCAATTCAACGAAGGGGCTATATATGGCTGGCGGAAAGTCAAAAATCATTTACACACTGACCGACGAGGCGCCACTGTTGGCGACTTACTCTCTACTGCCGATCATTGAGACCTTTACTAAACCGGCTGGCGTCGAGATCGTTAAAAGTGATATCTCTGTAGCCGTGCGTGTGCTTGCAGAATTTTCTGATTTCCTAAGCGACGACCAAAAGGTCAATGACAGCCTTGCGGAGCTTGGCCGTCTTACTCAAGATCCAGATACCAACATTATCAAACTTCCGAATATCAGCGCCTCTGTTGGCCAGCTGATGGCATGTATTAAAGAACTACAAGCCAAAGGTTTTGCAATTCCGAACTACCCAGAAAACCCAACTACTGAAGATGAAAAAGCCATTAAAGTTCGTTATGGTAAATGTCTAGGTTCGGCTGTAAACCCAGTATTGCGTGAAGGTAACTCAGACCGTCGTGCGCCGACTGCTGTAAAAAATAACGTGAAAAAACACCCGCATTCGATGACCGAATGGAAACAGTGGTCACAAACACATGTATCGCACATGGAACACGGTGACTTCTATCACGGTGAAAAATCGATCACTCTAGATCGCGCGCGTAACGTGAAAATGGAACTGATCACCAACAGCGGTGAAAGCATCGTCTTTAAACCAAAAGTTGCATTGCAAGATGCTGAGATCATCGATTCGATGTTCATGAGCAAAAAAGCACTTTGCGAGTTTTATGAAAAAGAACTTGATGATTGCCGTGATGCAGGAATCTTGTTCTCGTTACACGTCAAAGCCACCATGATGAAGGTATCTCACCCGATCGTGTTTGGTCACTGCGTTAAAATCTATTACAAAGAAGCATTTGAGAAGCATGGTAAGTTATTTGACGAATTAGGTATTAACGTCAATAACGGTATGTCTTCATTGTACGAAAAGATTGCGACCCTGCCTGAATCATTACATGACGAAATTATTCGTGACTTGCATGCATGTCAAGAACATCGTCCTGCATTGGCGATGGTTGACTCAGCCAAAGGCATCACCAACTTCCATTCACCAAACGACATTATCGTTGATGCGTCAATGCCTGCGATGATCCGTGGCGGTGGTAAAATGTGGGGTGCTGATGGCAAGCCGAATGATTGTAAAGCAGTAATGCCAGAATCAACTTTCGCGCGTATCTATCAAGAAATGATCAACTTCTGTAAGTGGAATGGCAACTTCGATCCGAAGACCATGGGTACTGTACCGAACGTCGGTTTGATGGCGCAAAAAGCTGAAGAATACGGTTCACACGACAAGACCTTTGAAATTCCTGAAGCAGGTACGGCCAACATCACTGACATCGAAACTGGTGAAGTGTTGATGACTCAAACCGTTGAAGAAGGCGATATCTGGCGCATGTGTCAGGTTAAAGACGCTCCGATTCGTGACTGGGTGAAACTTGCGGTTACCCGTGCGCGCAACTCTGGCATGCCAACTATTTTCTGGCTTGACCCGTACCGTCCACACGAAAATGAATTGATCAAAAAAGTACAAGAGTACTTAAAAGATCACGATACCACCGGTCTAGACATCCAGATCATGTCACAAGTCCGTGCTATGCGTTATACACTTGAGCGTGTTGCGCGTGGCCTAGATACCATTTCAGTGACAGGTAACATCCTACGTGATTACTTGACTGATCTATTCCCAATCATGGAATTGGGTACTTCAGCGAAAATGTTGTCTATCGTTCCGTTAATGGCGGGCGGTGGTATGTACGAAACAGGTGCAGGCGGTTCAGCACCTAAACACGTACAACAATTGGTTGAAGAAAACCATTTACGTTGGGATTCATTGGGTGAGTTCTTGGCATTGGCAGTCTCTTTAGAAGAGCTTGGCCTTAAACAAGACAACCCACGTGCGAAATTGTTGGCGAAAACACTTGATCAAGCGACTGGTAAATTGCTCGACAATGAAAAATCACCATCACGTCGCACAGGTGAATTGGATAACCGTGGCAGCCACTTCTATATCGCGCTGTACTGGGCACAAGAACTTGCTGCACAAGATCAAGATGCAGAACTCAAAGCCAAGTTTACTGAGCTTGCTCAAGTCCTTGCTGCAAACGAAGATAAGATCATCTCTGAGCTTTCTCAAGTACAAGGCAAACCTGCGGACATCGGCGGTTACTACGCGGTCGATCAAGCTAAAGTCAGCGCTGTAATGCGTCCAAGTGCGACATTCAACGCAGCTTTAGACGCAATCCAAGCTTAATCCATAGAACTAGCCGATAACCCTATCGGCCTGATTCAAAAAAGCCGCTGCAAATGCAGCGGCTTTTCTATAAATACTCAACGACTTCTACTGCTCTTAACCTTTAAACCTAATCGTTTTAGCGCCTTGCTAATCGCAACAGCTGAGCAATTAAAGCGCTCTGCACGTTGGGTGTGATAGTCAGTCGGAAACTGCGCAACATCGTCACGCAGCGCCTGATCATCGATCTTGAAGGGCTTACGAACACAATCAGGCTTTGGCTCTAGCTTTTTTTTCCATTGCTGTATCGTAGTCGGACTCAAATCATACTTATCCGCGAGATCTCGAATACTCATGCCCTCTTCGAGCTTGGTTAAGACTTTTTTTCTAAAATGTACTGGGTAGGTCATATCGCAACCATCATAATAAAATTGAGAAAAATGATTGATGCACAAAATAATTAATCTGTATTTAACGCACTGCTACCAATAAAGGTGCTCATATCTTAAATGACACTTAATTTAATATTATATGCTGGGCATTCAAAAATATAGTTAATTTATTCAATATTTTAAATTAAGAAAAGGACCCGAAGGTCCTTTACTTAAATTCGCGTTTCAATCGATGAGATTAGTGCCAAACAATATTATTATTGTTCAACAATTCATCTAAGGTTTTGTCGGTATTGATTGAGATTAAATCAACGTAGTTCGACTTCCCTTCCGGTTGACCAGAATAATCTGCCTGACCATTACGATCGATTTTCAACATGCCATCTTCATAGCTGACGTAATCGTGGATATTGTCCGCAGTTTGATTGCCATCAAGCAGCTTAGAAATATCGATCTTGTCACCTTCAGATGCATTGAAGTCAGTCCATTTGTCTACGCCATTGCCAGCGTTTCCACCTGCGTTCGCGATAGAGTTGTCCAATACGTTATAGATCACCGTATCCGCACTAGCACCCATGGTAAAGCTGTCATTTGCTACTGAACCCGTTGCCTGATCTGCATATGCAGAAGCAGTCACCTGCTTACCAACATTGATCTCAAGTACAGCTGTTTCAATCAGCCCAACTTTCGATGTTGTTTCATAACTAAAGTATTCAGTACCATAAACACCACCTTTAGCTTTGTAGCTATATGTGCCGTCTTTATTCACAGTCAATGTTCCAAATTGACCGACTATATCAAAGGATTTAACCCCTTTATTTGGATCACTGATTGAGATAATTTTGCCATCGATCGAGATACTATCAAGGTTTTTAGCACCTAAATCGTTGACAAGTAACGAACCTGTAACGCTAGTCACACTTTCAGCATAGCTGTCTAGGGTCAGGATATTGTTCACATAATCGATTTGCTCAATATTACCCTCTTTAGGTGTGGTAATCGTCAATTTGTAGTGGCCTGCCGGCAAATTAAAATCGATCGCCGATAAATTTGCATCAATCGCATTCGCTGATTTACCACTATATAACTTACCAGTCGTGGTGTTGAGCAGTGTATAGCTGATCTCAAAAGGTTTTTTACCAAGGCCAAGTAGACCACCTTCTGAAGAACCTTTGACGGCTAATTTAGACTCTGTACCCACTTGATTGGCCTGAATATCAAACTCTTTGCTATACGATTTCCCGTAATTACTCAAGGCACCATCGGACTCATGAAACTCGATGCTGCTTTGAACATTTTTATTGATCATCTTCAAATCAGCAAAATCATCATTGGCGCTATGGGTACCAATTTCGATATTCAAATGATCAATGATGGTTTTACCATGACTGTCTTGGGTGACGATTTGGAAGCTGTCGATTTTACCATAAGCCGGTTTCCAGTCTGCAGGTGCATTTGCTGGTTTAGACACGTTGTAGGTATAACTACCATCAGCGTTAATCAATAATTCACCATACTGACCCTTAATCTTAGTAACTGCCCCAGGCTCTACATCTTTAACGATGCCATTGGCTTTTACTTGCAGCAAGATCGTATTTGGATCAAGCGTACTATCACCAGATACGGTTCCTTTGTATTCAGTCGGTTTATCATAGTCATAAATCACATCTTTTTGGATGGATAGATTACTACCATTCACTAGCCCTAACGAGCTCTTACCTTGTAGCATAGCGACATAAGTACCTTCACCAAATTGAAGAGTGATGTCGCCTTTAGGCATAGCAGCACCACCAAGACCAAGTAAGTCCAATGGTATATGGAACCACTTATCTGACTTGTGTACTTGTACCAACTGACCTGACTTAGGATCAAGTTTAAAAATAACCAGATCAAATGTAGTTGATAAACTGAGTAAGGAGCCACCAGTACCATGGAAACTCAGTTCACGCACTTGGTTCTCGCCGACATTGAAGGTCATCACCCCATCAGATCCAATCAGATTCGCATCCAAGATTGGCCCTAAAAGACCCAAGTCTAATACGCTGAATGAACCTGAATTTGGAATATCCGTTGGTATCTTAGGAACACCTATGGTTTCAGCATCCATAATCACAGTATTGTCGATTGGAAGACGACTTTCTGGTGCAGTGATGTCAAGTTCAAAGGTCAGATCAGCCTCATGCACTTCGCCCGAAGGTGACGTTACTTTATAGGTAAAGACATCTTTTTCACCATAACCACGGAAGCTATCATTCACCGTATAGGTATATGAACCATCAGTTTTCACTACCAGTTTGCCATGCAAACCATGAATCACGGTCGGTGCATTACTCGAAATATCAATACCATTGACTGTTAACAAAGTTGAGTTTGGCGGCAATTGATCTTGACCATAAATTGGGTCGTCATCCGTCAACATATTACCGGAAGCACTACCACTTACAGAATCTGCAAGTCCATAGTCTAGAACGATATCTTTGCTAAATTTGAGCGTATATTTTGTAAGGACTTGTACACCCTCACCAGAGCTCATAACAAACATCCACTTACCTTCAGTTAGACTGAAGTCAGTCGGTTTTGATACACCAGCCAGTATCCATGCAACAACCCAATTTTCTTTTGCCGCATATTGCTCCCACTCTTGAGAGCTCTCATTGAACTTATACAGATACAAGTCCATGGTACCCCCAAGCGTAATACCTGTTGCATCACCCTTAACCGTTATATTACGAACTTGGTCTTTACCTACTTCAATTTGAACCGAGTTTTTGACGATATCATCTAAGACACCCAACTCAAGGACTGGACCAAGGCCAACTTTCGCAACACTAAACCCACCCTTATCCAATGCACTAGGATTATTATTTTTGATTTGCTTAGGCTCAGCTAAAACCAAGATATCAACATGATTGTCTGCAGCGGCAAATAAATCATTAATTCCTGCACGAATGGTGGTTTTCTCAGAAGTATTTCCTGCAGCATCGGTAGCGGTAATATCTAAAATCTTACCTCGCTCCAAAGCTGGATCAAAGGTATAGCTAAAGTGACCATTGGCATCCGCTGGACCTTCAGCCAAGAGATTACCTGCACTGTCATAGACCTTAACAATTGCATTCGGCTCAGTTTCAACACTTAACACTGCATTATCGCTATCGAGCTCAGCAAGTGGTGCATCAGGTGCAGTTAAATCAGGTGCATTGGTTTTAGCTTCAGCTGAAGTATTACCTGCTGCATCTGTCGCTGTAACCTTAACTTCTTCCACATTAATTAACGTAGGATTAAAGTTATAGCTAAATCGACCTTGACCATCTGCAGTGACTTCAACAGTTTGACCGCCGACCGTAATGTTAACTTTGGCATTGGCCTCAGTTGTACCTGTAAGGATCACGCCGTCAAATGCATCTAAGATCGGTGTCATTGGTGGAATAGTATCTTTAAGTCCAATCACGTCTTTAGATGCTGACTTATTACCCGCATCGTCTTGCGCAGATACATGACCAATCGCGCCATCAGTTAAGGCTGGATTAACAGCGACACTGAAGCTTCCATCATTTTCAACAATGCCGCGGCCAATTTCTACGCCTGCAGTATTGGTAATCACAATAATCGAACCTGCATCAGCTTTACCTGTAACCAAGTTGCCATCATCGTTGAGTTCAACATCAAATGGGCTATTTGGCTTAAGGGTATCACCAGTAATGAGTTGGTCTAATTGTCCAGCTTTACCTAATTTACCCGTGGTCGCACTTTCATAACTATCAGCCAATACCGAAATATTCGCAGTTAAATTATTGCTTACATCTGGGGTAAATACTGCTGTATACAGCAATGGGTTATTTGGATCTTGTAGCAACTGACCCAATGTACCGCCTGTGACCACGATATCTTCGAGGGCAAAGCCTGTGATCAACTCAGAGAAGGTAAATTTAATCACTGCAGTTTCATCTGCAAGTAAATTGTATTCACTTGAAGTAATCACAACATCTGGCACTGGAGCAGTATCGACCAGACCTTTGCCAGTACTTGAACCCGAATCGGTTTTATTTAAGTTACCTGCCAAGTCGGTTAATTGACCATCGGCCAAGCTGACTTCAATCTCACCGTAGAATTTATCATCCTGAGGTACAAATTTAATGCGACCATCAATAACAACGAAGCTACCTGCTGTGGTTGAGGTCAGCGCTGCAGCGACATCATCTAAGCTTGCTGCTGCTGAAGTTTTGGTATAAAGCGTATCCAATGAATCAACACGAATCGTACCATCAATTTCAACTGTTAGTTTTAATTCAGGACCTTCACGATCAATTGTGATGGCGCTGTTATCGATCGCAGCTGTGCTATTACCCGAAGTATCAGTTGCTTTAACTTGAATGTTAATCGAACCTTCTGGAAGTAAAGCGATATCCGCAGAAGAAAGATCGATTGACCATTTTCCATTGGCATCTGCTTGTACTGTCCATGGTTGAGCAACGCCAGCGATGGTCACTTGAACCGTGGCATTTGCTGCTGCTTGACCCACGATCACAACTGTACCTGTAGCCTCTGACGCATTGATAATCATATCTTTGTGTACAGTGTCATTAATAGATAATGAGCTCTCTGGAACAATATGAGTCACAGTGACATCACCAGCATCAGTATTGACATTGATAATGCTATCAAGACGGTCAGTTTGACCTGAAGCAGTTTCAGCAGTGATATTTAATGCATTTTCACCTTCACGCACTGGAACTTTAACAGTAATACTGCCTTTGGCGATGTCAGTATTATTCAATACATATTTATCACCATTGACTGAAATTACAGTTCCAACATTTGCATCTGGACCTAACTTGATCAGTACTTGAACTTTTTGATCCGAACCCAATTCGCTACCATTGATAATATCATCAGCATTGAGGTCATTGAGAACGGTGACTGAGTCAAGAATATCTGCAGGAGATGAATCTACAGGTTTAAATACCAGTACAGGATTACTCTTATTCCCAGCTGCATCTTGTGCATGCAGAATCCCTGCAGCAACATTTTCAACGACGAATGGGTTTGGACTAAAACTCCATTGACCAGAAGCATCTGTTTGAGCCGAATATTGCTTGCCATTTACAGTTAAGACGACTAAGGAATTCGGTTCAGCAGTACCACTTAAGCTATTTTGGTCATTGGCCTCAATCACTGGAATATCAGGCGCAGTTGTGTCATGCGCACCAACCAATGTGAAGCTATCCGACAATTCACCTTGATCATTGGTCACATAGATAGAACCAATACTGTCTTTTAATGGATTTGGACTAAAGCTAAATGTACCATCGGCTTTAACCACTTGCTCAGCAATGATATGACCTGAGCCATTCAAGATTACAACTTTTTCACCCGCTTTTGCCGTACCAGATAATTCATCATCCGCGTTTACAACAATTACTGGCTTTTCAAGGGTATAAGCGTCTTTACCTTCTAAGCTTTGTAGCCATTCAGTGATGCTACCAACGAAGCCTTCTTTTACAGCCAAGTCATAAGCAGATAGACCTGTTTCGCCTTTCTCACCTTGGTCGCCTTTCGCGCCAACCAATGACAATAACCAAGCGCTTTCGTCACCAACAAAACCATTGATTACTGCGATCTCATAAGCCGATTTACCTGCAGCACCATCGATACCATTAGTACCGTTGCTACCAACAAGTGAAGTCAACCATTGTTGTTCAGTACCGGTATAGCCATTTTCAACTGCAATTTCATAAGCAGATTTTCCAGCAACACCATCTGCACCGTTGGCACCATTCTTACCATCAGTACCGTTAATGCCGTCTTGACCAACCAGAGTGAGTAACCATTCATCTTCTGAACCGGTATAGCCTTTGTCGACTGCAAGTTCATAAGCTGACTTACCGTTAACACCGTCTTTACCATCACTACCGTCTTGACCTTTCTGGCTTTGTAACCATTCAGTGATCGTGCCGACGAAGCCTTCTTTTACAGCCAAGTCATAAGCAGATAGACCTGTTTCGCCTTTCTCACCTTGGTCGCCTTTCGCGCCAACCAATGACAATAACCAAGCGCTTTCGTCACCAACAAAACCATTGATTACTGCGATCTGATAAGCCGATTTACCTGCAGCACCATCGATACCTTTAGTACCGTTGCTACCAACAAGTGAAGTCAACCATTGTTGTTCAGTACCGGTATAGCCATTTTCAACTGCAATTTCATAAGCAGATTTTCCAGCAACACCATTTGCACCGTTGGCACCATTCTTACCATCAGTACCGTTAATGCCGTCTTGACCAACTAGAGTGAGTAACCATTCATCTTCAGAACCGGTATAGCCTTTGTCGACTGCAAGTTCATAAGCTGACTTACCGTTAACACCGTCTTTACCATCACTACCGTCTTGACCTTTTTGGCTTTGTAACCATTCAGTGATCGTGCCGACGAAGCCTTCTTTTACAGCCAAGTCATAAGCAGATAGACCTGTTTCGCCTTTCTCACCTTGGTCGCCTTTCGCGCCAACCAATGACAATAACCAAGCGCTTTCGTCACCAACAAAACCATTGATTACTGCGATCTGATAAGCCGATTTACCTGCAGCACCATCGATACCATTAGTACCGTTGCGACCAACAAGTGAAGTCAACCATTGTTGTTCAGTACCGGTATAGCCATTGTCAACTGCAATTTCATAAGCAGATTTACCAGCAACACCATTTGCACCGTTGGCACCATTCTTACCATCAGTACCGTTAATGCCGTCTTGACCAACCAGAGTGAGTAACCATTCATCTTCTGAACCGGTATAGCCTTTGTCGACTGCAAGTTCATAAGCTGACTTACCGTTAACACCATCTTTACCATCACTACCGTCTTGACCTTTTTGGCTTTGTAACCATTCAGTGATCGTGCCGACGAAGCCTTCTTTTACAGCCAAGTCATAAGCAGATAGACCTGTTTCGCCTTTCTCACCTTGGTCGCCTTTCGCGCCAACCAATGACAATAACCAAGCGCTTTCGTCACCAACAAAACCATTGATTACTGCGATCTCATAAGCCGATTTACCTGCAGCACCATCGATACCATTAGTACCGTTGCTACCAACAAGTGAAGTCAACCATTGTTGTTCAGTACCGGTATAGCCATTGTCAACTGCAATTTCATAAGCAGATTTACCAGCAACACCATTTGCACCGTTGGCACCATTCTTACCATCAGTACCGTTAATGCCGTCTTGACCAACCAGAGTGAGTAACCATTCATCTTCTGAACCGGTATAGCCTTTGTCGACTGCAAGTTCATAAGCTGACTTACCGTTAACACCATCTTTACCATCACTACCGTCTTGACCTTTCTGGCTTTGTAACCATTCAGTGATCGTGCCGACGAAGCCTTCTTTTACAGCCAAGTCATAAGCAGATAGACCTGTTTCGCCTTTCTCACCTTGGTCGCCTTTCGCGCCAACCAATGACAATAACCAAGCGCTTTCGTCACCAACAAAACCATTGATTACTGCGATCTCATAAGCCGATTTACCTGCAGCACCATCGATACCATTAGTACCGTTGCTACCAACAAGTGAAGTCAACCATTGTTGTTCAGTACCGGTATAGCCATTGTCAACTGCAACTTCATAAGCAGATTTTCCAGCAACACCATTTGCACCGTTGGCACCATTCTTACCATCAGTACCGTTAATGCCGTCTTGACCAACCAGAGTGAGTAACCATTCATCTTCTGAACCGGTATAGCCTTTGTCGACTGCAAGTTCATAAGCTGACTTACCGTTAACACCATCTTTACCATCACTACCGTCTTGACCTTTTTGGCTTTGTAACCATTCAGTGATCGTGCCGACGAAGCCTTCTTTTACAGCCAAGTCATAAGCAGATAGACCTGTTTCGCCTTTCTCACCTTGGTCGCCTTTCGCACCAACCAATGACAATAACCAAGCGCTTTCGTCACCAACAAAACCATTGATTACTGCGATCTGATAAGCCGATTTACCTGCAGCACCATCGATACCATTAGTACCGTTGCGACCAACAAGTGAAGTCAACCATTGTTGTTCAGTACCGGTATAGCCATTGTCAACTGCAACTTCATAAGCAGATTTTCCAGCAACACCATTTGCACCGTT
>NZ_SLVJ01000029.1 GCF_004345325.1 Acinetobacter calcoaceticus | reverse complement strand
CTTTTTCACGTAAATCCACTGAGTAAATTTTAGGCATAATGGGCATGAACTCGAAATTTTAGATATTGTATCCCAAGTTTGGTATTTAGCTATACTGGGCTGTTGCAATTTAAACAATCGAAACGAAATGGCATACCCAATGACTTTTCTGAAAAAACGTCTGATCAACCTCATGGTGCGGCATCAGATAGCGCGATACAGGCTTGGGAGAATGCTTTGGATCAAATGATTTATGCCTTTTCCCCTGCTCTTGAATATGAAGATATCGAAGCATGTATTTATGATTTGGACATGCAGGTGATTGATGCTGAAAACAAAACGGGGGTCATTCGAACAAAACTGAAGCGTACCCCGAAAGAGGATTTTACTGAGCAAGATATTGCGGATTACAATGCTCGTAAAAAGCAGTGGGAACAAATGGATGCCGAAAAAAGAAAGCAAGGTCGTGAATTATTTGCTCAGCACTTTGAATCACTCTGGGATTAAGTAAAATTTAAGTGTATGTCTTTGTGCCCGTATCGATTCAACTGCATGGCTAAAAATAGATCAGATTAAAGTATTTAAAATGATCACAATTAAACCAAACATCTGAACCCGCTTAAACCTAAGCTGAGCTAAATAGAAAAACCCCATAAAATATATTATATTTTCCGCTAGTATTGATTTGTTTTTAAAGATGATTTAAATACGAAATTCATGACAAAGGGATTTATTATGTTCAGTAATCAGCGACAAGGTTTAATAGACCTAAAATTACCTCAGTGCTGCAGTATATTTGCCATCATGCTGGGCACATCCTTTACTGCACAGGCACAAAGCTTAGAAAACTGGGAACAGTGTGCCTTCAAAGTTGGTGAAGTGATCGAAATATTGGAAATCGGCAATATCGGCTATGAGCAGGAAGTCAAAAAACAGTGTGGTCTACGTCCAACGCCAAGGATAGAAATATCTCAACTCGAAGCGAAACTTCCTTTTGATGTTATACAAGCAGAGCCGTGGAAACAAAAGTTTCAACAGTTGACTGGCAAAGGTTATGACGATGTAAAGTTGTCTTTGACAGTATCGAGTGCGATGCAGCGTGATGGTGATTGGCTGGTGGGTAAAGGCCATGATTCACAAGGTGGCGATAGCAGTAAAGCGGTAATCGCGGTGAATAGTAAAACAGGTAAAGTGCTTGCAATATATGCCGATGTGACGGGTGTACTGGAAATGTATGGCTTTGATGTAAATAGCAAAGGTATTCCAGAAAAACTGTGGCAATGGTTATCAGAAGAAACTGGGGCGGGTTAAGGATTATGAACTTAGTTAATATGAAGCTGTTTAAACTGGGCTTGTTCAATATCGCCTCTCTGCTCTTGATTAGCCTTCTTTCCAATGCTGCGATGGCTAAAGCTAAATCCTCGTCGCTTCCCAATGATTCTTATATTCATGCAAAATTTCAACCCAGTTATGCCAAATGTATCGCCAATAGTTATGGCATCACCCCTGAAATACAAATTTGTGATGAACAAGAATATGCTTATCACAAGCAACGGGTTCAACAGTCTTACGCTAAAATATTAACGCTTCCAGATAGCGTGAATAAAGATAAAGTCATGGATGAGATCGCGAATTGGTGGAGTGATACTGAAAAATATTGTACTTGGGACCCAGAAACTGAAGGCCAAGGTCAAATGCTCGATGCTCAATCCTGTAGCCTAAACCGCGTTGCCAATCTTGCTGATAAACTCAAAAAATATTAGGCATGCAGTTGAAGTGCTCAATATCATTTCTCAATCTATTCCACACAAACTGCGTATATTAAACCCCTTCTGTTCATAACAGCCGCTTCTCGCGGTTGTTTTTTGGGATGGGGGTTTAGATGATGTAGGCTTAATTACGATTATTAATACTCATCAGATATTCCCATGGATATATCCCACGATCATGTCCATCACTAAAGCAAATTTGCACACCATATCCTTGATGATTTAATTGTGTGACCTGTATATTTTCCTGAATAGAAATGGGTAAATTCTTTATCTTGTTATAGCGACAAAATACGCATGGACATAAGTTTCTAAGCTGCATATAACTCAATGTGGTCATTTCTTCAATATCCCAAATAAAATGAATCAATTGATTTTCCACATCAAATTGAATATTCGCTGGTTTAATGTGCATCCTTAAATTCCTGTATTTGGTTTAAGCCTATTCGAATCGCTTTACGCACCTCTGGATCTGGATCTTTTAAATGTTCTAATAGCAATTGCTCAGCATCATTCCCTTTGATTTCGCCTAAAGCAAGTGCAACTTCTTTGCGTAAGTTGCTTATTTCAAAATTAAAATTAAGTGTTAAACCAGCTAATGCATTTTTTGATTTTAATCGACCTAAACTACGAACAATGGCAATACGTACTTGCCAATACTGATCTTCTAGCAAAGCAATGAGATCAACTTCCAATTCATTTAAGTTAAGTTTACCGATGGTCAATGCTGATTCCTGGCGAAGTTGCCAATGACCTTCTTCCAAGCCATGTGATAGTGCTGCTATAACCTCAGGAATGATGTGCTTGCAATAAGCTAAACCTCCAAGTGCAATTCGGCGCGTTTCCAAGTCTAGATCATATTGTGCAATTTTACTCAGGCTAAGTATGGCTCGCTCTTGCTGTAACCAACTCAAGGCACTGACTGCCTCTCTTCGGACCAAGACATCGTCATGATCAACATGTTGCGCAATTTGCTCATAAAGACTGATATCGCGAAGAGGTCTTAATGCTTGTAATATCGCAATTTTTACTGGCGCTGCACTCAATTGAAGGTACGGAGCCAATATCCTAGCTGATTGCTGAAGTTTAACTTCACTCAAGCTTTGTGTAGCAGCACTCACCACCTCGGGATCCGTATCTAACAAAGCTCGAGCCAAAACATTTAAGGTTACTGGATTTTCCCAACCTTCTAAATGTTTTGCAGCTTCACTGCGAACCAATGCTGAGCAATCATTCTCCAACGCATAATGCAACCATGGCAAGAAATCATCACGCTCTTCTTCTGCTATTTTCATTATCGTAATGAAACGTATTTTTTCATCATCTTGATTTAATCGATCCCAAAATATTAAATCCTCATCATTTAAATCGATAATTTTTGGATATTGAAGCAGCATTGAATGATCCCTCTATATTGTTATTTTGCTATTTTGCTATTTTGCTATTTTGTTATTGCCGTGGGTTCTAGCCGACATGTATGTTCTAAAAGTTCTCGCTTTAATACCTGCATACAGTATTTTTTTAAACGGGAAAATTCAGCTGAGGTTATAATATCGATGTCACGAGGACGAGCAAAATTTAATACTATTTCTTCGATAATTCGCCCTGGTCGATGACTCATAATCAATACGCGATCAGCGATTAATAATGCTTCATCAATATCATGAGTAATAAACAGCACTGTAGTTTGGATGTCCTGCCAAATTTCTAATAATAACTGTTGCATTTGGATGCGGGTCTGGGCATCCAATGCGCCGAAAGGTTCATCCATCAACAGAACATGAGGCTGATTAATCAATACTCGTGCAATTTCCACGCGCTGTTGCATTCCCCCTGATAACTCAGCAGGAAACTTTTGCTCAAAACCTGTTAAACCAATCAGTTTAATCATATTTTGTGCTTGCTTTAAACGCTCAGTATGAGACATCCCTTTCATTTTTAAGCCAAATGCAATATTTTCTATTACACTTTTCCATGGGAATAAAGTGTGATGTTGAAATACTAGACCTCGGTCTGGATGGGGTTTCGAAATAATTTCAGCATCAACCATTAATACACCAGTATAAATACTTAAATGCCCTGCCAATGCGCTTAATAAGGTTGATTTCCCACATCCTGATGGCCCCAGTACACAAACAAATTCACCCGACTTGATATGTAGATTAAGCTGATTTAATGCCTGAAACCGTTTTTCACCTTGTCCAAAATATAATGACAAGTTTTCAATATCTATCACACCTCGCTTTAACATTAACAAGACCTCAAGTGATACCAGGGCGTAATTTTTTTACCGATCCACCGCACCAAAGCACTGCTGAACATCCCTAGTGCGCCAATCAATAACATCCCAACGACAATGCTATTGTAATTTTGGAGCGTAAAAGATTCCCAAGTGAAGTAACCAATACCGAGCTGACCTGAAATCATTTCCGCTGTCACTAAACAAAACCAAGATGTTCCCATACCGATGGATAAACCGATGATGATATTCGGCAATGATCCTGGAATAATCACTTCTCTCATAATCGAAAGTTCTGCAGCGCCAAGACTTCTCGCTGATGCAATTAATCTTGGATCTACTGACTCAACACCATGAATGGTATTGAGTAAAACTGGAAATAATGCACCGATAAAAGTGATATAAATCATGGAAGCTTCAGAAGATGGAAAAATTAAAATCGCCAACGGTATCCATGCTACAGCAGGTATTGGCCGTATTATTTCTAATGGCGTTAATAAAAATGAAGCGCATAGTTTGTAATTACCAATGATCAATCCGAGAGTGACCCCGACTATGCCTGCCAATGCAAAACCACTGAGTACCCGAATAATACTGGCTTCTAAATGCGCTAAAGCTGTGGGTAATTGAAAAAATACAATGACTTCATTTATCACCTCTACAGGCGTCGGCACATAACTAAAATTGACGAGGCCTAAATTAACTTTTAATTGAGCCAAACTTTGCCAAATAATCAAACACAGCATTAAGGATGCCGTAGCGAGAAAAACATGCGTAAAATTTTGCTTTTTTAATCGCCCCAATATGTTGATAAACGTTACAATCCTCTGATTTTTATTCTTTTCAACCAAAACTCCCATGTTGCTTCTCCTCCTCATGGGCAATATTGCAATTCAACAGACTTTATTTCACCAATTGCTGAGCAACTTTAAAATCATAGATTTGACCGCCATTTTTTTTGGCCCAGTCTTGAGCATCACTCTGTAGTAAAAAGGCATGGATTTTCCCAGCTTGATTCGTTGCAAACCATGCTAGATTTGAAAGCATTTTGATGTCTGAATGAAAATCTTGACTATAGACAACTCTGAGTTGTTTGCCTTCTTTTTGAAGCGTTTTCATATCCCGAAAAGCATGTTCTATCGATGCATAACTACGAACTTTCTCCTCACCACTCACCCAAACCTGAGTTACATACTTAAATGATGTTATTGGCTTTCCTGTCAATGCATCATTGGCGATCAATGCTGCTTTTCCGTAATTATTCAAGGCTGCTGAGTAATCCAAGTTTGAAGCTTTAAATGCTTCTTTTATATAGGTATCTTGAATAAATTGATTTACATCAACATCTATATCATTTTTTCCTAATATTTTAAGACTGCTAACTGCCTGCTGTGTCGCTTGACGATATTCCTTTTTCCATGTGAAATCACGTGTTTGTAAGCCAAGTGGACCATGAAATAAATACACCACTTCTGCTGGAACACCTGTTTTATCAGCAATCAATTGACTATATTTCTCAGGCTCTTTTTGTATGCGTTGGTCTGCTTCGATACTGGCCTGTAAATAAGCTGTGATGATTCTCGGATGCTTTGCTGCAAAGTCATGACGAACAATCGTCCCGTGGAAGGTCGGTATTTTGGCTTGAGATCCATCATAGATTTTACGTGCAAAACCTTGATAAGCAAATAACTCACCGAAGGGAACAAAATCAGCATGTGCGCTTATACTCTTGCTCTTTAAGGAGGGTCCTGCGATTTCAGGTGTTTGTGCGATGACTGTAATGTCTTTTCCAAGGACCCAACCTTGCTCATTAATCACACGTAATAATAGACCATGTGCGGATGATGCAAATGGGACAGAAATCGTTTGACCTTTCAAATTTTCAATTGAATTTACTGTGGAATCAGTGGGTACTACAATCGCATTACCACTTCCTGTGGTACTCCCTGATAGTGGATTTATAAATAAACTACGCTTGGCCATTTTTTGAAAAGCCACAAAATTATTCACTGCAGGAAACTCTCCCATAGCACCAATATCTAAACGCTCAGCAACCATTTCACTGGTCAAAGGGGCACCAGAAGTAAAGTTTTTCCATTGAATATCATATTTCACATTTTCATATTCAGCATCTTTCGGCAGATATTTTGGCAGCAAATCCAATTCACGAATCAGTAAACCACCTGTAGCACAATTAATAGTCGTATCTTGAGTGCCAATAGCAATACGAATAGTTTCAGATGTAGAACCTATCTGTGATTTTGGCTGGATTTTTTGATCACACCCTGTTAAACCAATTGAAATAATTACGGCAGCCAAGCAAACGAATTTTTTATTATTGTTTAATTTTGACATTCAAATACTCTTATTTTAATAGATACGGAATGTTCACTTGAATTGCCTGAGTCGGACAATCTTTTTCACAAGGCATGCAATACCAACATTCATCAAACTTCATAAATGCTTTATTGGTTTCTGGATCGATGGCCAATAAATCCATTGGGCAGACATCAACGCAGACGGTACATCCTTTATCTGCAATACATTTATCTTCATCAACGAGTACAGGTGCAACGGTTCGATGTGAAACTTCTCTGAATATGAGCGCCATGAAGAATATTTCCTCTTTATTTTTTTTAAACAACTTTTAAAACAAGGTCGGTATTTTATTGAATCCGTAGCTGTTGATAAGAATGCTGTTCAGATTTAGCAATTGCCACGATATAGGGTTCTATTGGCTTTTTGAAACTGACCATATTGCCTTGCTCATCTTTTTTGAGATGGGTATGACAGAACCATTCTTCATTGTTTTTCTCAGGATAATCTGCACGATAGTGATAAAGCCCCCATCGGCTTTCGGTACGATAAAGAGAGGCTCTGGCTGCCATTTCTGCACAGTCACGAATCATCGATACTTCTGCTGCACGCATGAGCTCGTGAGGATTTGATGCCGAAATTTGACCAATATCCTGTTTAATTTCTTCAAAGCGACGCAAAGCTATTTCCATTTTTTTTTGTGTTTTCGGTGGTTGTAAATAATCATTTACAAAGCGCCGCAATTTGTATTCTACTTGATCAGATGGCAAACCTTCTTTGCGATGCATAGGTGCAAAAATACGAGCTTTCTCGGTCGTAATCTGATCTTGTTTTAATGCTGAATCAGTGACTGAACCTACATATTCCGCTGCATTTTCACCGGCAAACCAACCATATGTAAAAGCACCTAACATATAATTATGTGGCACAGCTGCCATATCCCCAGCGCTATATAAACCTTTGATTGTTGTTTCGGCTTTTTCATTGACCCATACGCCTGAAGCACTGTGTCCACTGCATAAACCAATTTCAGAAATATGCATTTCAACCATATCTGATCGATAATTTGTATTACGACCTTCATGAAAACGGCCACGACTTGGACGTTCATTGGTGTGTAAAATGTCTTCAATGCTTTGAATTGTTTCTTCTGCCAAATGATCAATTTTCAAATAGACAGGACCATTTCCACTTTCAAGTTCTTGATAAAACTCCCACATCATTTGACCACTCCAGTAGTCACATTCAATAAATCGCTCACCTTTACTATTTGCGGTATATCCACCCAGCGGACCAGTGACATAAGCACACGCAGGGCCATTATAGTCTTTGATTAATGGATTAATTTGGAAGCATTCTAAATTGGAGAGTTCTGCACCAACATCATAAGCCATGGCGTAACCATCACCGGCATTGGTTGGATTTTCATAAGTACCCATTAAATAACCTGATGATGGCAAGCCTAAACGCCCTGCTGCACCGCAACATAAAATCGCTGCTTTGGTTTTAATGACATAAAAATCACCATTTCTACAGTCAAAACCAAGTACGCCATTAATTTCACCACTTTGATTCTTGAGTAGCTTCGTGATAACGATACGATTGTTTATTTTGACCTGTGCCCGTTTCATTTGCCGATACAAGATTTTTTTTACATCATGTCCTTCGGGCATTGGTAATACATAAGCGCCGAGATGATGAACTTTTTTAACAGCAAATTCACCAGTCTCATCTTTTTCGAATTTCACTCCCCATTGATCCAATTGCTGAATGGTTTTAAAACTGTTTTTGGCATACGCATAAATTGTGTTTTGATTCACGATACCGTCATTAGCGATGGTTATTTCTTTGGTATATTGTTCTGGGGTCGCATAACCTGGTATGACCGCATTATTTAAACCATCCATACCCATTGAAATGGCACCACTGCGTTTTACATTGGCCTTTTCAATAATCAATACCTTTAGATCTTTATTAGCTTGCTTGGCTTTAATCGCAGCCATTGGACCTGCAGTGCCACCACCAATGATGACAATGTCATATTCTAAATATTTAGTTTCCACCACCTTTCCTCGAATTATTATTAACGGAAATGCATAATGTGTAATGGGCTGGTTCTTCAGAAAATATAAATATTCATCAGGTGTTTAATCAGGAATATTTAAGCCTTCGATAGGTAGAGTAGACATATCGACTGAATGGGTTAGTAGAATTGATCAAGCATATGAATTTAATCAATATTTATATCTAAAAACATCACTGATTCAAATAACTTGAATGAACATTAAAGGGGCTGCTTGTAAATATGAAATATTAAATTTTAATTTATTTATGAAAAATAGCGATTTAAAATCGCTAATCAATATTGAAAAAATGGATTCAAGGCTTTGTAGTTGATGGCGATCTGTCTTAGAAACTTTCACTTCCAGAGAGAGATGCCAAAAATATTTTAATAGCCATTTGTAGAGAAAAAATCCTCAACAAATGGCTTCAAAATACTTAAAAATCCTTAATCTAGGATCACTTTAATGCCAATGTTTACACTTACTGGTCTTGCCTATCCCTGGATTAAAGCTATTGGTCGGATCGAGTTGGTTCCAAAATTGTTTATAGTCTTCATTTGCAGCATATAAATGCCCAACATTGTGCTCAGCAGGATATTTTGCACCTCTGGATTCGATGTACTGTAAAACGTCCTGTTTAAATTGATTGGCATCCACGCCAGGTTTTAATAAATAATCCTGATGCACGACAAAACACATAAAGTGGCCACAGCAACTTTCTAATAATACTTGATCTTGCAGATGCTGAGGCATACGGAACATCCATTCATTGTCATTACGACGTAATGCAACATCAAAGGAAACCAAACGTTGGTTGGTATCTATCCCCATGCTATCGCAGTAATAGACGACGCAACCACCGACTGCAAAACGAATTAAGAAGGCATTTTTTTGTTCTTTGGGGCTACATTCAAAATACTGTTGCGGCCTATCTTTGAAGAAATTTTGTAGTAATGCCTGAAACTCATCTTTTTGATCAATATCTAACTTAATCAATAAGTGATGCTCATATTTCTCATGGAAATCGAGTATCCGTGGTGCAATCCATGCTGGTGTAACTCGATTAAAGATTTGAACCAAGCGATCCATACTGTTATTGGGTAGCAAGGGGATTTTCTTAAAGAATCGATCAAACTTTACTTTCGCAGCAAATAATTCAGGGATTTTTTCAGCACCCCAAATATCAATGGCTTTATACATATGCTTTGCATAGCGCCGTGTCAGATCAAATGCATGGCGATGGATATATTCAGCTTGGCTGGGTAAGCTTGTCATCTGTTCGAGTATATATTTGCGTAGCCCGATGAATTCAGATTCATCATTGCTACCAATATAATAACTGACCGATTCAGGTGCCGCTTCAAAGGTCGGTAGTCGTACCGCAAATACAGCGATTTTCCCCGAACTCCCAGAACTGTCATGTAAGTATTCTGCATTGCCATTATATCGAGTCGGTGTAGCCGAGGTGGTATCTCTAAGAGAGTCAGCATAATTATCCGCCCAGATGCGCCCTTCCCAATCTTGGCAGGTTCCAGTGCTGTATTGCTGCCCTTCAAGATTTTTAAATATCTCTGCTGGTGTTTGCCCCAGTGCGATACCGAGATGATTGACCAGTTTTAATTCACCTGAAGCATCCACTTGGGCAAATAATGATTTTTCAGTATAAGCCGGCCCACGTCGAATCAATGATCCACCCGAGTTATTGCAGACCCCACCAATCACAGATGCGCCAATACAGGATGAACCAATGACCGAGTGTGGTTCGCGTTGGTAAGGCTTTAATGCATTTTCCAACTCAGTTAATGTGGTGCCGGGAAAGGCAATGACCTGAGTGGCTTGATCTAATAATTGCACCCCATTTAATTTACGGGTACTGATAATCACCACATCTCGATCATAATCATTTGAGTCTGGTGTAGAACCACCGGTTACCCCAGTATTGGATGCTTGCATGATGATAATCACATCATGTTTGACGCAGATTTCTAAAACCTGCCAGATCTCGAGCAATGAATGGGGTATGGCAACAGCGAGTGCCTCACCCTTACCCACTCGAAAGCCTTTTACATATGAAGCCTTATCGATTTCTTTGGTTAATACCTGTGCTGGTGTTAATAACCTGAGTAGTTCACTGATGATTTCTTTTTGCTTCATTTTACTTTACCTAATCTATCGCCAAAGATTTGCGCTTTTTTCCTATCTTCGGGGGCTTGGTTTCATTTTAAAATTTATTCAATACCATATACCCATCTAAATAATAATCAAATACTTATCTTACAATTTCTTGGCTTGGGCTGCATTCAAACATTCAAAGTCAATGCTTATAGAGCTTATTTTAAATATCGTTTTTTCTCGACTCTTGATTAATGTTCAATACTTTAAATCTGCAGAGATGTACTGAGTTTTTAAGATCAAATTTTAAATTCGCTTAGGCTATTTATACAAATACTGATTTTAAAAATCGAGTGCTGTAAAAGGCATACTTCAAGTTGTTAATATCAATTAATGGGGTAAATTACACGGCGATTGATCATTTGCAATGCGTATTGGTTTCCATAATCTATAGTTGCTTAGGCTATTTTGGTGTTTGGTTAATCGCCAATCTGAATGACAGTTGCTTAAGTTTTTTAAATGCTCATAATCTGCGTAAAACCATGTAATGGTCTTAGTTTTTTACCGTAAATATCCCCTCTTGCGCAGCAGTGCTGCTCATCTTTTTCAAAGGCTTTTCAGCCTGAATCCATCCTAACCTTCCGTTGGCAAAGGATGAGCGGTGCTCCCGCGCAAGGGATGGATTCTAAAGATCAGATTGTCGCCTGAAATATGACTCGAGAACAACCCTATCCAACACCGTCTTAAAAATTCACTCGCATACTCAACCCTGCCACCCAAGCATCATCAACTTGTTTTACCCCACCCGCTTGATGCACATATTGAATATTGGGACGTAACATAATCGCAGGTGACCAGTGATAGCTATAATTGAGTTCAAGATTGAGCTCGTCATGCTGCACAGGGACATAAAGTGGATTGTTATAATCAGCCGCTGTAAATCCATTGCTGTCATTCATATCATTTTGGCGATCTCGCAGTCGAGGATTGACATCAAAACGAGCAATCCCTAAGCCAATACTGTCATTGGGTCGATTGGCCGAAATGCCTTTATACCAAACTGCTACTTGTTGACTCGATTGCACGGCGGTGGTGGCTTTATCATTAAATGTAAAGTTTGCCGATGCATATAAACCCTGCTTGGGATGATCTGCATGTGAGGTTAATTGTTGTTGTGCATTGAACCAAATACTCGATTTATGATCATGAACTTTTCGAGCGTTGGCTTGCTGGGCAATATCGCCATGACTGTCCGTTTTTATATTGCTCGCATCTGCAGTTGAGTAAAATGCCCCGAGTTTATATTCCCCAGCCAAGCCATCAAATATACCAAGCTTGGGTTTCCATGCCAGTTCAACAGGGATTAAGGCCCCTTCAGTTTCATCCATGGATAAATTGAAACCGCGATTCTCCAGTGCATTCTCAGGATTAATTTCATAGATCCCTGTGGCAATCGACCATTCAGGATTGATTTGATATTTAATATTGGCCCCCCATTGCGATACTGGGCCGTTATACCAAATACTACCAACCGTCTTACCCAGTTGACTGCCACAGAGCATCAGGTTTTGGAACTCACAATGGGAACCATTAAAATCCTCTGATAATCCCATACGACCGATTTTAAATTGTAGGGTATTGTCTAAAAATCCAGTCTTAATCCACGCCTGTGTCAAACGCCAATCCTGTCCACGACCATATATTTCTTGCACACTACTGAATTGACCAGTACGCGGATCAGCAATCCGCTCTGCTGATAAAGATTGGCCATCACGTTTGGTGAGCATAATACTGGCTTGGGTGTTTTTCCACGCCGCGATCTTTTCCAGATCCAGTTGTGTGCCTAAAGTCAGTTGGCTGGCATGAAGAATTTTCGAATCATCATTATAGCCACCATCCAGATTGGCAGCACTTTCATTCATAAAGGCAAAGTTAAATCTATAGCCTTGCTCAGCGAGGCTTTGCCGCTGGGTATTCCAATCGCCAAATAACCATTGACGATCTTGTGACCACGGCTGATTTGCCAATGTCAGTGGCGACAATAATAAACTTGCCGAGAGTATGCTGAGTCGACTGATATTTAAATATTTCACTTGCGTATCCTTTGCAAAAAATAGCCGCCGTCAAGGCACTTTGATTCAAATCAAAAGTGCCTATTGGGTAGATAGCTGAAATCTCATCTATATAGACATGAATAGACCTTTAAAATGCCTGCGATTCAAACGACTAAAAGGTCAAGGCTGGACTCAGTGCGGAAGTTGCGCCTTGAGGATTGGTCAAAGTTGCAGTCACAGTCGCGACGGTTTCAGTTCTATCCCACACGATCTGACCACGGCCTTTGGCATCGGTGCTAATGGCTGTACTGCCAAGATAACGTTCTGCTTCTGTAGAGCGCGCATTCTGATTTCCAAACAGTTCAATCTGATAGCGGGTATTTGCTGCGCCTTGTACGCTGATTTGAATGCGTCCCTTGTGCAGGCTGAGTACGGGTGTTGGAATATTTTGATTGGCTCGGGCATTACAATGGCTTTGAGCTGCATTTTGCGTAGTCGATTTTAATGCCAGTTCAGGTTTATCCTGACAGGTATGCTGCATGGATGCCGCATCCATGACCACGCCATAGCCACGGGAACCAACAAATTCAGCATGTTCCAAGGCAGGTACATTCATCACGATCGCACCGGTAGTTTGATCTGGTACACAAGAACCACCAGCTTCACAGCGCTTAATCTCTTGGCCGTTATTCCAAATTAGATTTTTAGTCAGGCGAATATGTGCATTGGCGTCTTTTTCAGAACGTATCGCCACCCCGATACGATTATTATGTACCCGGTTACTATCGAGTATGTTGCCATCCCCGGTGAGATTAAAGCCGATCGAATTGCCACTTAATTCGTTATAGCCAATATAGTTACGTTTACCCCAATTGATTTGTAGACCATCCGAATAGTTTTTAAAAATATTACCGACCACGGCGTTGTCATTGCCCCAGAGTATTTCGATACCTTGAGAGGGTTCAGGATTGACTGCGGTAGAGATAAACTGATTATTGGCCACCAAATTAAATGCTGCGCCACGGGTCAGTTCTAGACCATCACCATTATCCTGTAGATAGTTATTGAGGATCTTATTGTTATTGGTGGTGGTTGATGTTGAACCCCCTTTGCCATCATCACCGGTCAGCATAATCCCTGCACCGCCGTAGTTATTCATAATCCGGTTATGTTGAATCAAACTATTGCTGGTGCGATTGACCAAGATACCGATACAGAAGTTTCTGACTTCTATCCCTTGGATACTGACATTCTGCGTATCTCTTAATACCAAGCCCGGTAAAGTCGTGGTACGGACATTGGTGCCATATTGTCCTGGTACTGCACCGGGACAAGCCTCAACCCCTGTCCCTTTAATATAATTTGAACCATCAATGGCAATATGTTCACCGCTCACGGCCCATGCAGCGCCAACGATACTGACCGGTACTTTGATTTCTGGCAAAGGTTTGTTGGCCTTAATCACATAAGGTGGCTTACCCACTGCTTGAATTACGATTTCATGTGCAGTTTCATGTCCTGCAGTAGCGGAGTTGTTTGATGTATTTAGCTGAGATGCATTGAGCGGTTGGCTATTGGCTTGTTCAATCGCCCAGCGCAAACTTCCTTTTGCGCCAGTATCCGCATATTGGTCTACGATAAAACGTTCTGCATAGGCGAATTGACTGAGACTCAATGCCAAGACACTGAGTGATAGTAGTGATTTTTTCATTGCTTATTCCTTTAACAACGAGGGAGAGTGATTGAGTAAAACCAAAGTTAAATTCAGATCCCCCAATTAAGACCCCAAAATGAGGATTCGAAAATGTTTTTGAAAATGCTTTTGAAAATGATTAGGGCTCAGGTCGACTTAATTCGGTTGAACCACATTTAAAATGTGTTTGAGTTGTTTGACATCAATCTGTCCGGGCGCTGATGCTTCACCAATCATGCCAAAACTTAAACTGCCACCGATATTGGCCGTTGCCACCCGAGAGATAGTTCCAAGTTGCCCCATGGACATGGTCAATAATGGTTTATTGCTATTTTGACGGACATTGGCCGTCGCATTCATGAGGGTTAATACATCCTGCTGACGCTTGGGCATCACGGCGATCTTTAATATATCGGCGCCCATTTGATCCTGCTGATATAAGCGTTGTTCGATTTCGGCTTGGCTCGGGGTCTGATTAAAATCGTGATTGGACATAATCACCAAAACATTATTCTGATGTGCCAATTGAGTCAATTTCTCCACGCTTGCTGGCGCTCTATACATTTCGATATCGAGTAATTGCATAAAAGGCTGCTGTAAATAGGCGCTATAGATTTTCTCATAGGCTTGATCGGTAATTTTGAGTTGCCCACCTTCATTGGCGGTACGGATTGTTGCGATCAGCGGTTTATGCTCAAGTATGCGATTCAACTCATGCCCCAAGGCCATTACTCGTATATTGTCATCTGCAAAATCGAGTAGGTCTATTCTAAACTCAGCCAGATCGGCATCTGGGTTTTGCGCGATGACTTGCGCTTGGGCAATGGCTTGCAATCGGGTTTTAGCCGTAATGGGTACAATGGTTTTAACAGGAAGATCACCAATATTGACATTCTTCACCATATATACCGACTTTAGCGCAGGATTTACGGCTTGATCCGCCAATACAGGCAATGAAACGCTCAAGGTCGCGGCTAAGCATAATGCAGCGCATGCGGGAGATTTCAACTTTGCTAAGTGCGAAGTCAAGTTAGAGGTTTTGAAAGCGAAGATATTTAAATTTAAAGCCATGTTCTATGTCCTGATGTATATATCGACTCTTTCCTGAGTCATTACATGTGGTGCATAGACATTCTTGGGCTTTTTATTGAAATCTTCCACATAAGTAAAGTGGTTTTGTTCGATCTACAGCCCTCATATGCCGATGATCGAACAATAAAACCGTTCTGCGGCGATTAAGACCACACTTCTAATATCGCTTGCGCTTCTAGACTGCCTTGCTTGGCTGCAAGTCTGTACCATCTTTTGGCTTGCGTGAGATTGAGTGGGAAATCATTTTTTGCATAATGATAATTCTGCGCAATATCCAGACTCACTTCAGGCACAGCACGATCATTTAAATATTCGAGTAGTTCAGAGGCCTTGTCATGGTCTGCGGGCATTCCTTTGCCATTGGTATACATCAATGCCAAATAATAGCTGGCCAAGCGATTACCATTATTCGTGGCTTTAATATACCAATGTCGCGCCTTGGCATAATCCACTGCGGTGCCTACGCCCAATTCATACACACGGCCGAGTTCCTCTTGGGCAACCCGAAAATCTTGTTCTGCTGCTCGGGTCAGCCAATGAATACCTTTTTGGGGATCGTAGCCTGAAAAGCCTGGATTAAAATAAATCGATCCCAATAGATGCTGGGCTTTAACATGATTCTGTTCAGCGGCTTTGCCCAAGTAAAGTACAGCACGATCAAAATCTTGTTTGGTGTCTGGATCGGCTACATATTTATAGCCCAGTTCCCATTGTGCTTCGACATTTCCCTGTTCTGCCAGTTGCTGATACATCTGCAGCGCTTTGGCTTTATCCTGTTCAACATCCAGACCAAGATCGAAGGCTTGGGCTTGCTCAAGGCGCTGTGCCTGTTCATCAACGATTAATTCGCAAAAATGCGTTTCACAATAATCTAGCTGCTGATTACTGTCAGCCACGGCGCTATTGGCAAGTAATAGCATGAACCCAGTAAGGAGATAGCCCTTTTTATCCTTAAACCGTCTGGTTATTTTAATGCTCAATATATTCTCCCCATTGGATTTATTCGCTTAGATTTAATCGAAAAAATAATAAACCAGACACGTATAGCCCTGATTGGCAATAAGTTTGCCACTTTAACACGGTATTAGAGTAGAGGTGTATATACAAGCCTTTTTAGAATGATTAAGATATGCCTCAACCTTGAACATCAATAATTTGGAATCTGAATGTCTAACTTAAAAAACAATGCCAAAGACAGCTTATCTTTTGATGAAAATAGCCCAACGCCGATTTACATGCAGGTCAAATCATTAATTACCAATAAAATCACCGATGGTACCTGGACGGTCAATACTAAAATTCCCTCAGAAAGTGAATTGGTGAAGATGCTTGGTTGTAGTCGTATGACCATTAACCGTGCGCTACGTGAGTTGACTGCTGAAGGGATACTGGTTCGAGTACAAGGCATTGGTTCATTTGTTGCTGAAGAAAAGCGTCACACGGCGCTATTTGAAATTAATAATATTGCCGATGAGATCCAAGCCCGTAACCATGAGCACAAGGCGCAAGTTATGGTGCTTGAAGCGATCCAAGCCGATGCCAATCAAGCCTTGGTCATGCAGATCCGTGAAGGCCAATCCTTATTTCACTCGATCATTGTGCATTTTGAAAATGATATCCCGGTACAGATTGAAGAACGTCTGGTTAATGCCGCTGTGATCCCTGATTACTTAAAGCAAGATTTTAGTACTCTTACCCCAAATGCTTATCTTATGTCGATCGCACCGATGACAGAGGGTGAACACACCGTTAAAGCCATCCTCGCCTCAGTGCAAGAATGTAAATGGTTGAAAATCACCAAGACTGAGCCTTGTCTGTTCATACAACGCCGTACTTGGTCGAAAACCAACGTCATCTCTAGCGCTCGTTTAATCTACCCCGGTAGCCGCTATCAACTCGAAGGCAAATTTGCTTCTTGATTTTGTAGCGTTTTCAAGGTGGGTGGTGGTGAAAGGCTATAAGCTTGAATCCATCCCAACATCAAGACTAGTCAATTAAGCAAGAAACCATAATAAAATCTAATTTTTTTAAATCCCCCCCAACCCTGATGCCAGTCAGTTAAGCTTTTTAAGGTGTATGGGGCAAAGGTTGCTGTGGTTGAAGTTTTAAATGTGGGATCTAGTGTTGGGTTCGGCATAATTGGTGGGACGTATGGAGGACCTGCAGCAGTTGGTCTTGCCCTTTTTTTTGGTGTAGCCACAGGTGGAACAGGACTAATTTTAATTGGTATTTTTGGTGGTGTTGCAGGAGGAGTGGCGGGAGGATTACTTGGAAGTTATTTAGGAACTAAAGTCGGCAAAGAAATTACAGAGGTGTATGACTAGTGGAATGGTTTTTTTCAAAAGTAATTGTTACTAATAATTCATTAGATATTTTTATTTTATTTCTCATACCTTTTAATGCTCTTATGGTTTTTATAAAGCTATATTTTAATAAAATTTATATAAGACGTAATATAGAGTCTTTTTCTTTGTTTTTTTTTGGAAATACTGGTGCTTTGAAAGATAATATAGCAACAACTTTGGGTGTTATATTTATAATGGCTTATTACACTAATATTTTTTTAGATTTCATTAGTAATAAAACATTATTCCCCTCAAGGGATGATTTACTGAATAAGCCATTTAAGTTTTTTCCTAATGCCTATGCAGAAAATTTAACTATTTTCAAAAAAAAACATGCTAATTGGATTAAAATTAACTTTTCATTTGATTTATTTAATACTGTGTGTTGTGGTGGTATTTTAATTTATTTTTTTCTTTATATAAATTAAATAAATAGTTTATTATTTAATTGATTTGTATTGGTCACTTTTGCTTTTAGTCGGCTGTATAGCTCGCAACTGGCTGAATAAGATGACAGTACGATGGGTGCACGTTGGATGACGCCATTTTCCACGCAGATCATTCAATCTGAAACTGGTTTTATCTTGATGGATGGCAAAGGGCGTAAACATCGACTACCCAACAGTATTTTAACTGAAGCCTATGATGTGCCTTATGAAGGTATCAGCATTAATGTACTTGAAAACAGCAACCTGATCGTCAATTTTGGCAGTGCGTGGTATTTTCATTTTCAGAGCTTTGACCAAGGCCTAAGTTATCAATTGGTGCTAGAACAAAACAGTAAAACAGATGAGCTGGTGGTTTTAAATTATCTCATTGCCAGTGGCCATGCATTTTTACAATCGGTTGATTTTAAATTAAAGCGTACGGCACAGACGGTAAAATTCGCTTATAACCCGCAAATGAAGTTGATCGCGGTATTTGTGGATGAAGAACCCGAACCCTTGGCACACTATGACTATGATACTCAAGGCAACTTGATTACGGCCGTGGATCAAAATGCGCAAACGCGCAGTTATGAATACAATGCCGGTAAAAATCAGCATCAAAACCATGTGCAGGTCTGATTTTTTATACCGCAAATCTCCCCTCTTGCGCAGCAGTGCTGCTCATCTTTGTCAAAGAGGGGAAAATCCTTTTAAATCAATATCTAATCTGATACGCAACGCTCCTTCCTTTTTTAAAAGGTAAGCAGCACTGCTGCGCAAGGGGATGGATTCAGGCTGAAAGCCTTTGAAAAAAGCGATGATAAAAAATCGGCTTGAGCAAAATTGGCAGCGCTTGGAGAAATAACCATCCAGTTAAAGCAACGGCCATTTTAAGCCCAGATCTTGATTATGTATCAAAATCAACTTACCCTTTCACGCTCCCCTTGAAATCGGCACGCGAAGCCATAGCGCTAGACAGCTATAGCCCTTAAAACGCATCCTATTTAGCTTAGAACATTTAGAACATATAGTTATAGGCAATATACGCTGCCAATTTCGCCGTGTGCTGATCAATATCATAGATCGGATTGCATTCAGCGATATCGAGCACGCGGATTTTATCTGTGTGCTTAATATGTTGGAACAGCGTATCAAAGCAAGCAACGTCAATCCCTCTGACCGCTGGCGCACTGACCCCAGGGGCAATACTGGCAGAAAACACATCCAGATCCACCGTGACATAGAGCACATCGACCTGTGCGATGAATTGATCAAGATGTTGCGTGACTTTGTTTAATGATGCTGCGTGAATCTCATAATCAAAGACATAATGACAGTTCAATTGATCCGCAGTTTCAAACAAGTGCCGCGTATTGGCATGTCTTGCCACGCCCAAACACATATAGTGAAAGTCTTTGCCATGTGCCTGACTCAAGTTTGCGGCCTGTAAAAATGGCGTACCTGAAGTTGCAACATCGTGCTGACGTAAGTCAAAGTGCGCATCAAAGTTAATAATACCAATACGCTGCTGTGGATGCTGTTGCTGCATATACTGGAAAATGCCACTAAAACTACCAAATGCCACTTCATGTCCACCACCAAGCACGATTGGTCGATGGCCCTGTGCCAAGCTGTGTGCCACTTGATCCGCCAATCGGGCTTGAGCTTGCTCCAACTCGCTATCCGCACAATAGACATTTCCCATATCCTGCACAGCGACATAGTGATGTACAGGTAAGTTGGCCAGTTGCTTACGAATCAAGTCTGGAGCTTTGGCTGCGCCGATCCGACCATGATTACGCTTCACCCCTTCATCTGAGCAAAAGCCAATCAGCGCATACCCCGCTTCGTTGTGCTGCTTCGCTTGATTCATCAGTTGATGAAAGCGTAAATAGGATGGATCTTGCCCATCATCCCGTCCAGTCCATTGAAAATTATCTTGCATCTTATCGTCCTTATATTTGATGGTGCGCTGTCTTATTGCGACTTGCGATCAGATCAGATCAGATCAGATCAAGTGTATGTCGCTTAAATTAACGTTCAAAGCCTTGATAGATCACACGTTTATCGATATCACCACCCAGCCAATAGGTGATTTCTGAGGGATGCTCAATATCCCATGCAATGAAATCAGCGGCTTTGCCAACTTCCAAACTGCCATGACTGGCTTGGAGGCCAAGGGCCTGTGCCGCATGAATGGTGACACCCGCTAAAGTCTGTTCTGGGGTGAGTTTAAATAAGGTACTGCCCATGTTCATCATCAGTCTTAATGACAATACTGGCGAAGTGCCTGGATTGAGATCACTCGACAGTGCAATCGGCACCTGATGTTTGAGTAAAGCTGCGATATCGGGATATTTGGTTTCTCTCAGGAAGTAAAATGCCCCTGGCAATAACACCGCTACTGTACCCGCTGCGGCCATGGCTGCTGCATCGCTGTCCGTGAGGTATTCCAGATGATCTGCTGAAAGTGCTTGATATTGCGCAGCCAAAGTCGAACCATGGAGCGCGGATAATTGTTCCGCATGGATTTTCACAGGAATATTCAGTGCCTGGGCAACTTTAAACACCCGTTCCACTTGTGCAGGACTAAAAGCCAAATGCTCACAAAATGCATCCACGGCGTCAACCAAACCTTCGGCATGCAGTTTAGGCAAGATCTGCTGACAGACCAAATCGATATAGCCATCGCTGTCATTGGCATATTCAGGCGGTAAGGCATGCGCTGCTAAACACGTACTGCGTATCGTGACAGGTAAAATCTCTGCAATTTGACGAATCACCCGCAGCATCTTACGTTCATTGACCAGATCAAGCCCATAGCCCGATTTGATCTCTAAGGTCGTCACGCCATCTTTGAGTAGACTACGAATCCGTTTAATCGCCAGTTCTTGTAATTGTTCTTCAGTCGCTTCACGGGTAGCGCGCACACTGCTGGCGATTCCACCGCCTTGTGCGGCAATCTCGGCATAACTGACACCATTTAAGCGTTGTTCAAACTCAACACTGCGATTGCCACCAAACACACTATGGGTATGACAATCAATCAAGCCAGGTGTCACCCAAGCCCCTTGTAAATCAACAATTTTGGTATCTGAGGGTGTCGCTGCTTCCATATCCTGATCTTTGTCAGAAAAGGCACGTAATTCTGCTGCAGGACCAATCCAATCGATCTTGCCATTACTGGTGACAATGGCGGCATTTTCAATGTTGCTATACTGGCCATCACGCATCGTACTGATGTGACAATGGTGCCATATGGTTTTCATCTCTTTGTTCCTTTCCATCTTCTGCTCCTTATTGCGCTCATCAGATTATGTTCCCAGACACAACTTCAAGATGATTCGCCGTGGCCAATCATCTTGAATTCAACTGAAATTGTTATCGCGGTATGTCGCACGATTCAAATGCGGCTTAAGGCAGCATTGGCAAGTTCATGTTTTGCTCTTTGGCACAGTCAATTGCGATTTGATAACCTGCATCGGCATGGCGCATCACACCAGTACCTGGATCGTTGGTCAGAACACGCATAATACGTTCATCCGCCTCGGCGCTACCATCACAGACGATCACCACACCTGAGTGTTGTGAGAAGCCCATGCCCACACCGCCACCATGGTGTAAAGATACCCATGTTGCACCACTAGCCGTGTTCAACAAGGCATTCAACAATGGCCAATCTGACACAGTATCCGAACCATCTTGCATTGCTTCAGTTTCACGGTTTGGACTTGCCACCGAACCTGAGTCAAGGTGGTCACGACCAATTACGATCGGTGCTTTAAGTTCCCCTTGGCGAACCATTTCATTAAAAGCCAGACCCAATTTGGCACGTTGCCCTAGACCGACCCAACAAATACGAGCAGGTAGACCTTGGAAGCTGATGCGTTCTTTGGCCATATCCAACCAATGATGTAAATGCGCATCATCTGGAATCAGTTGTTTGACTTTTTCATCAGTACGATAAATATCTTCTGGATCACCAGACAACGCTACCCAACGGAATGGACCGATACCACGGCAGAACAATGGACGTACATAAGCTGGAACAAAACCTGGGAAGTCAAATGCATTGCTGATCCCTTCATCCTGCGCCATTTGACGAATGTTGTTGCCATAGTCAAAGGTTGGAATCCCTTGAGCTTGAAAATCCAACATCGCTTGTACATGTACCGCCATCGATTGTTTCGCCGCTTTCACGACTTCTGCTGGCTCAGTTTTGGCTTTGGCACGATATTCATCCCATGTCCATCCTGCAGGCAGATAACCATTCAATGGGTCATGCGCACTGGTTTGATCCGTAACCATATCTGGACGTACCCCACGGCGTACCAATTCTGGGAGGATTTCAGCCGCATTACCACAGAGTGCAATCGATACTGCTTTACCTTCTTTGGTGTATTTTTCAATACGCGCCAAAGCATCATCAATATCTGCAGCTTGTTCATCGACATAACGTGTGCGTAGGCGGAAATCAATACTGCTTTGTTGGCATTCGATGTTCAAAGAACACAATCCAGCCAATGTTGCAGCCAATGGTTGTGCTCCGCCCATGCCACCAAGTCCTGCGGTCAAGACCCAACGACCAGCAGTTACACCGTTATAATGCTGACGACCGGCTTCAACAAAGGTCTCAAAAGTCCCTTGTACAATGCCTTGGCTACCAATATAGATCCATGAACCCGCTGTCATCTGACCATACATGGCCAAGCCTTTGGCATCGAGCTCATTAAAATGTTCCCAATTGGCCCAATGCGGCACGATATTGGAGTTGGCGATCAATACGCGTGGTGCGTCTTTATGGGTACGGAAGATCCCCACCGGTTTACCCGATTGCACCAACAAGGTTTCGTTATCTTCAAGTTGTTTCAGTGATTCAACGATTTTATCAAAGCATTCCCAATTACGTGCAGCACGGCCAATACCGCCATACACCACCAATTCTTTTGGGTTTTCGGCCACATCTGGATCAAGGTTATTCATCAGCATCCGTAATGGTGCTTCAGTTAACCAGCTTTTAGCATTGAGCTGAGTACCACGTGGGGCACGAATTTCGATATCACGATATTTGGTTGATGTGGTTGAATTACTCATTGAATAGACTCCATTCTTTAAAACTCAAGTATATATCTGGGTTTGAATACTATAGACCCAATGTCTTTTGGTGTGTTTACTTGTATATACATATATATACTATAACTTTTTTGAATTGGGAATGCTTTTCTGCTCTATCTTAAAAAACATCCCCTAAGTATATGAATTAAAATGTTTTATAATTGGTTCTGCCTGACTGAAAACCTAGCCAAGGATTACTGCCCGAGAGATAATCATCTTTTGGATCTCAGAAGTTCCTTCAAAAATACGCAAAATACGCGCATCACGTACAAATCGCTCTAAAGGTAAATCACGGATAAATCCATAACCGCCATGTAACTGCAATGCGGATGACTGTGCTGATTTGGCTATATATGAACTATATATAGCCATTTGTTTTATATTGAGTTATTTTTAAAAGTGAATTTCATACGCGCTCTGCATACCTGATCCAGCCATCGAAAAACAAAAAATAATGATTAATTTTAATAATATATGGACTTAAACATGATTGGCTCTACGCTTATTTCAATTATTGGCACCACCCTTGGCTAGTCGGTACTTGATATCCAATGTTATATTCAGAATTGAAATGCAATTAATTAAGATATTGTTTTATCATTGGTTTATCGATGATTTATCTATCTTGCACTTCACGCCAACCCAGTCAGATCACATACCTTGACTGAGCAAACGATAAAAACACAAGGATTGTTTTTTACATGAAATTATTAAAATTAGCCCTGCTCAGTGCTGTGAGCTTGGCAGGTACAGTACATGCTGCAGATTTAGAAATTGGCGATTCAAAATCAAGCCTAGGTTCACTTAAACTCTCTGGTTTTTTAAGAGCCAAGTTTCAAGACAAAGATTATTCGGATGCTGATCATAGTTTAAAATTTGATGCTGCCAAAATAAATTTAGATTATAAATCGCAGTATTTGTTTGGCCATGTCGAATATCGTTGTTATCAATTCGATAAATTGTGCGATTTCTCTTCTTTAGTCGATGCCTATATGGGCTATAACATCAATCCACAGAGCAGTATTAAACTCGGCTTACAGGATATACCCTTTGGGCCATATAAATTCTGGAGTAGTAATTATTATGGCGGGGTTAACTCCCAAGTCGGATTGGAAGATGTACATAACCTCGGTATAAATTACAACATTCAGCCCATCAAAGGTACTACGCTGGATTTGGCCTATTTTGCCCGTGATGGTGGTAAATATCATGGTTCAAATGGTGAAGCATCTCGATATAGCTCTAATTACGTCAGTTCAAATGATCCCGATCAAACCTGCCTTAAAGAAAAAAATATGTGGATCGGTCGTATTAATCAAGAGCTAAATTTTCTTGATAATGAGCACCTAAAAACTTCTGTCGGTGCATCGTATTGGTATTCTACAATCGACAATAAACGGACCAATCAAGATGGCTCGCGTAAAGCATGGGCAGTGTTTAGTCAGGTCGCCTACGACGAATTAAAATTTACCTTCACTGGCGGTAAAAATGACGTGGACAATGGCGATTACACCCAGTCTGCGCAATCGAGCGTAGGTTCATTTGATGATCTATATATGGTGGCCAACCAAGGGACATTTTATACTGCGGATCTGAGTTATACCTTTAAGGATGTATATAAAGGTATCAGTATAATGCCTTATATGATGTATAGCAGTTATCAAAAAAGCCAATCAGGTTTTAAAGACTCTAGTCGAAACATAATCGGCGCAACAATCGACTATAAAAGCTTTAGTTTGGTCTCCGAATATATCATCGGTAAACATGATCCTTCGATTGGTGGCACAGCAGATTCACTGGGCGCAGGAGATGATGGCCGACGCAATAAAATGCTTAATTTGACCATGCTATATCATTTTTAAGGCTGAGACTTAACACTTTATTTCACTGATGGAATGCAACTTATTCGGATTATAGATAGCTTGTAATTCCACGGTGAAATTCAAAGCAATCACTTATGGATAACATGACCTGAGTGCATCAATACCGATTTTGATCGTTTTGGTATGAACACTTGGACTAAATAGCGCAGCATATATACAGTTTTATTTGCAGGCACTCGCTTTTAAAATTACAACCATCTATTCGCAGGTGAAATTCCCTCATATCTGCTTCGATCAGCATGACTCACTTTATCAACAGCAAGCAATTTACAGAATAATCGATCAAACCTATCGAATGAATCAACATCGCCAGCGATCGATGCATATAATTCTAAAAACTTAACCGCCTCACTTAGGGGCAACGCATATATTGCATCAATTTTTCCATCTAAAATTTTGTCAGCCTCATCGTATTTTTCTTCATTCATTAGACGCGTTATAAGTAAATCAAATACTTCAAAATTCATATTTCCATGCTCTAATAATTTGGCTAAGATCACCCAACTTTTTCGAAATAAATTAAAAATTATTTTTTCATCTTTTAGAAAACAATAAAAATTCAGATATGACTCTTTAAATTCATCAATACCACCATCACTTAAGCCATCAACCAACTCATAAACTATATTCACCTCATGAAATATTTCAATCAGAAATTCAAAAAATATATACTTCACCTCTTTTAAATTATCCGATATAAGTTCCCATACTAAATTAAACTAGCAATAAAAACTCTTCACTAATGAAAAAGCTAAGCCAGATAAATGCCAGTTAGTTGAATTTCGACCGAAATCATCAACATAAAAACCATGCCATGGGCTAAATTCCTATACCGCAAATCTCCCCTAGCCCCTCTTTGCCAAAGAGGGGAATCCCTTTGAAATCAACATATAACTGGATGCACAGCGCTCCCTCCTTAGAAAAAGGAGGGTTGGGGAGGATTTTAAAATATTGGCTAAAAATAATTATTTAACTTGAATATCCAAAATTTTTACTTAACTGACAAGGTACAAATTCTGACAAGTTTTATTGCATGGAAACTTAGCTTGATGAACTTAACAATGTCATCTTTGTCCTTCTTAAATTTCATATAAAAAGATGAAGATATATTTAGTAAAATATATTCTTTTTTCATATTTAAATATATTTTCGATAAACCATCCATAAAATCAGTCAATGTTAAAAAAAACATTAATTTATATTTACAGTGATTTTTAGTCGTAAAAGTTTCACCACCAACATTTAAAGTTAAATCAGCTAGACTAAATCCATCAACATCTTGATTATCAAATTCTATTTTAAAGTGAATTTCTGTCATACTTATTATCCCTTCATTACTGGATTTGTCATTTCACTATGCCAATATTGGCTTTATTCGACTTTGTATTGCACAGTTACTCAGACCAATTGGATCAATCCACCCCACTGGATTCGGCGCATAAGCATAAGCATAAACATTAAACCCACCCAGCAACCCAATCGGATCTTTAGATATAAACCGGCCGACATAAGGCGAGTAATAACGGTATCGATTATAGTGGAAACCCATTTCTTCATCAAAATATTGCCCTTGGAAACGAATATTATTGGTAATAATTTCTGAGTCCCAGATATCTCGTTTCACATGGTTTTCAGGCTTACAACCTCGAGCATAGCTCTCACCTTGCGCTCAGGAAAAACGTTGTTTTTCTTATCCTCGCTCACCCATGCCTTATATTGCGCAGTCCAAACAATGGCTCCTGTTTGGTCACTCATTTCCTGTGGTGTGCCTAAGTGGTCACGATGGTAAAACCATACCCGATCAAACTTTTCAGACTGCTTGGTTTCATGCCTTAAGGGATCAGCGTCATAGTCATAAACATGATTCCACTGTGGGGTTTGGTGCTGCTTGATCTGTTGTCGGTAAGTCGCTTGTATTAAAGGAACAAAGCTGTCTTTAAATTTAAAAAACTTGTCTTGATACTCTCCAGTCTAAACTTGATATCGCCATTTTATCAACTTTCCAAAAATCATTTTCAAGTATTAATGTATATACTCGGTATAAATCACCTTTTCTACTGGTTTCAAATTCTATCTTTTTTCTATTTATGATTTTCTCATTAGTAATTTCCTGATCGTATTCAGGGGGTACCCCGAAAGATAAAGTAATATACCTATCTTGCTTCGATGATAATGCCTTATCAGACAAATACTTTTGGTGTATTTGAAATAATTTATTAAGTTTGTTTTTTTGAATATTTTCATCAGTAAAATTATCATCAGAAATTTTTACAATTTCGTCATAGTCGACCTCCCATTCACGCATTTCTTTAATAAAATTAAATAAGGTTTGTTTAGGATCATTCATTTCTTTACTCGTCTATGTACATGGATTTGGATTTAAAAACCGACTATTATCAGTATCTTTCCCAGATGAATAAGTATAAATAATTTGATTCGGCATTTTACTGGTCGCATTTGGATAAATAAGCTTTATATCAACGTCAGCAGAACCATTCTTATCCACTGCATTGGCTACTTGACCTTCAAAAACCCTATATGCCCCCGTATTAACACCCGCTGTTTGTGGGAATACATGACCAACCCCTCCACTTCCACCAAGCCTTTTAGCTAATAGATGCCCTGCCTGCACCTTATTACAATTCGCCATTCTTTGAGCTTCTGCTCTAGAACTAGCATTTGTACCTGTACCTGTGTTTAGATTTGCTTTGGTGATAGTTGCTTGCACTCTTTCAACTCGGCCATTTGCACCTTTAGTATATTTAGGTGTAACCAACAATCCTAAAGGATCAATCCATTCTGTAGGATTCGGCGCATAAGCATAAACGTTATTACCACCCAGCAACCCAATCGGATCCTTGCTAATAAACCGGCCGACATAAGGTGAGTAATAACGGTATCGATTATAGTGGAAATCCGTTTCCACATCCTTTCGCTTCGGGCAAAGCAGCGCTTTGCTTAGCCACACTCATGCCCTTGGAAATGCATATTATTGGTAATGATTTCTGAGTTTACTATCTTTAATTGCAGTTAATTCGACAGTTAATCTCCATCCTAAAAACACTTAATACATATACGTCGTATCTGTCTCAAACTGTTGAATATCCTTATATCGTATTTGATTTTTAATATGGAAATTTTGTAGAAAATTATCCAATAGCTCTATACAAAAAATCCGTAGTAAATTTTTTACATGATTACTTTTCGTTTCAACAAAAGATTTAAATATAACATTAAAAACTTCATTACAGTTTTCAATGTTAATTAAATACCCGCCCCACCATGCAAATGGATAACTCGTTTTAGAGGAAATTAAATTAATGATTAAATAAATTGCGGCATTTACCATGTCAAAACACTTAATAAAATAATTATTATTTTCAGTATTAAATTGATCGAATTTCAAACATGATGTTAAATAATCAACAACCACAATATCGGGGGATTCAACCACATCTTCACTACTATAATGATTATTAATATAATTTATTTCCGAATTTAAAATTAGTAACTCATCTTTATCAAACCCTATTACATATTTTGGATGAACCCATAATGTGAAGTTCTCCTCTTCATTAAATTTTATAATTTCTCCTAGTGTAATATCAGAGTTGAAATATTTCATATTCGTTTACCTGTTGGTTTCACTGTTACGGGAAGCGCCAATGCTCCTTCAAGTTTTTTGATGTGTGCTGAATTTACAGGCTCCAATAGGGATTCAGTGGATGCTTACTTTATGAATTATCTAAAACCACTTATAGTTTAATATCTAAGACCTCATTAGAGTTATCAATCCAAATAGCCTTATCCCAAAAAACCCCATTATCTTTTAGCAAAATCAAGACATGTCGTTCAAAAGCATTTTTTTCAGATATGTCGATATTTTTAACAAACTTAAATTCAATAGTATCAGACTCATCACTTAATATCCCGTACTCTCTGTCTTCTCTATCTATCAAAGAGATAACATAATTATCTTTCTCTGCAACAAAACCCAATTTCTCTTCAAACTTATCTGATTCCAAAAATGAAACTTTAAAAATTTTATTGAAAAGTGAAATTTCGTTTCTAATATAGAATGAACTATTTAAATTAATTACTAAAAATCTAAATGACATCTTATAATCTCCGCTGAATATCGCCTTTGCGTCTCAAATCATCCAACTCATGCATTTTAAATAACCTAAACCCAAAACCCTCACTCCTCATTCCTTTCAAACAAGGCTTAGATCTTAAATCTGTGTCAATTTTCCTTTCAATAGTAGCAATTTCAGTAATCTTTGACCCATCTCTCCTTCTATTTGTATAAACTGATTTAGCTGATAAATAGTCACTATTAATAAATCCATCAACATCAAAATTATTCGGATTAAATGGCGCTCCAGTAGTATATTTATTACCACTCGCGAAGCTTCCTCTATAGCCTATTTGAGCATTGGTATCTAAACGTTGAATGTCTTTCTCATAATTTTTCATAGTCGATTCAACAATACCTCTTATAGTGTCAATACAACCGCCACTACTATTTGCAGTTTGTGGTTTTTTGGGCTTTTTAGGGGATAATCCGAACGGATCAACCCATTCCACTGGATTCGGTGCATAAGCATAAACATTAAACCCACCCAGCAACCCAATCGGATCCTTGCTGATAAACCGGCCGACATAAGGCGAGTAATAACGGTATCGATTATAGTGAAGTTCTGTCTCTCCATCCTAATATTAAATATTTTAAAAAGACAAATTAATAATAATTTAAAAATCTAAATCATAAAATCTTTCCATGTCATAAATTTCATTTAAACAACTTAAATCTCGATATTCAGGTTTTATTAAATACTCCTTTAAATCTACTGATGGATCTTCATGGTAAATTATTGTTTGAATATTCCCCAAATATTTTTCACCTGAAAATTCAATAACACCCCCGTCATCATCTATAAAAGTAATTTTATTTTCTCGTATAGAAAAAATACGATTAAACTCACAATCAACTGTCCAACCATCTAGTAATGGTGACATTTTTGCATTATATATATAAATTTCAAAATCTTGACCATAAGTAAAATCAACTGACCCCTTTATATAAATATTACGCTCTAAAACAACCACCTCGAAGTCAATCCAAATTTCATCCTTATAAAGTTTCCTCAAATTACTTTCAAATAGATAAATATCCACTATTTAATTACTCCTATTGGTACTTTGATATGTGTATTTTTTGCAGCTACATTAGCTGCAGGATTAATTTTTGATGTTTTTAAAAACTTTTCAGAATGCCAATTCCCTACTAAATCACCATATTCCCATCCGAATCCCTGATTATTACAATCCACTCCATGTTTTCTTCTTGCGACTCGATAAATATTACTTTTCGATGATAATGAGCCAGAAGGTGCATTAGGATCTGGACCATGAATTCTAACCTCATAATCATAACCACTTTCACTCCATTTCTTTTTAAATCTATTTGGATATGGCTCTCCAGATTTTAATCTCTGATCTTTACTTATAGCCATTTTTAACAAAGCTGGTACTGTTAGAGTAAATTGAGGTACATTGTTATTAGAGTTAGAACATTTACTCAATCCTAAAGGGTCAATCCACTCAACAGGATTCGGCGCGTAAGCATTACTGCCACCCAATAACCCTATCGGATCCTTGCTGATAAACCTCCCAACATAAGGTGAGTAATATCAATATCGATTATAATGAAGCCCTGTCTCAGCATCAAAATATTGACCTTGGAAACGAATATTATTGCTGATGATTTCGCTATTTTCGAAAATATTTGAATTAGGTTTCTCAGACTTACCACTTCGAGCATAGCTGTTCTTTAATCAGTCGATTTTAATGATATTTCCAGTCAAACCATCTAAATCATATTGAACCAATTCATATTCATCAACATCATCATTAATAAGGTAGTACTTCATACCATTAAGACTATTTAAGAATAAATTAAAGAAAGTTTCATTATTAAAAATGCATTCATCGATTGTAAAGCAAGGAAAGCCATCATCTGAAATATATATTAGTATATACTGACACCCTTTTATTTCTGAAAAATTATAAATCTCATTAGGCAACCAATTGAAAGTATCTACATCTATGCAAAATAATTTCACATTATTGTTTTTAGTCAAAAGATCAAATATTAAATAAATATCATTAATACTCTGAGTTTTATCAAAATAAACATCTATTTTACTATTTTCCATATTTCCTTGCCCTTCTCTATTACAGCTTTATCATATCCAGCTTTATTTAGTATATCTTCACCTTTTTGCTCACCAAGAACATTAAAATGATCAAGTGCTTTATACTCTCCTCGCGTTAAATTATAAAAACCACTGCCTGATATTGGATATAATATACAATCATGTTCACCGTATGTCCGGCCATTTTTCAAACTAAATGTATTTCCAATTTTAGCGGCCAACCCTGATCTAATGGCATTCACATCAGAGTTTATATCAACAACCTTTCTATTTATTACAGTATTTTTATCTTTCGCTGTACTCTTCTGGGTTACCTTATCTGCATAATGTCTAGGATTAGGCGCTTTTAAAACTGGACAGCTCGATAAACCTAGAGCATCAACCCAAGTGGTTGGAGTTGGAACATACATATAGTTGTTATTACCACCCAGCAACCCAATCGGATCCTTGCTAATAAACCGGCCGACATAAGGCGAGTAATTACGGTATCGATTATAGTGAAGTCCTGTTTCACTTGGTTTTCAGGTCTGCATTCGCCCCATGCCTTATACTGAGCAGTCTAAACAAACGCACCAGTTTGGTCACTTATTTCCTGTGGTGTGCCTAAGTGGTCACGATGGTAAAACCATACCCGATCAAACTTTTCAGACTGCTTGGTTTCATGCCTTAAGGGATCAGCGTCATAGTCATAACCATGATTCCACTGTGGGGTTTGGTGCTGCTTGATGGGCTATTAGTCATATTTAAATGATTTATCAAAAAGACCATAGTTTTCAAAATCTAATTCTTTAATTGAACCTATAAAAGATAGACCATCTTCTTTTTGTTTTATATGCCAGACTATAAATCCTTTCGTCCAGGTTTCAGATAAATTAAAACCATAATCTATTGGCTCTTTTAATATATATCCAATGACAAATGGTGGTAACCAAATTTCTGTCAAAATACCATCACCATTCCAACCCGATTTTTTAAATCTTTCTAAGATTAGATTGTAATTATCTCCGTAATCCTCATTCACACACTTTTTTAAAAATTCATAGTTATCAATCCACTCATATATATACACATGAAAGCTATTATTCTCTTTTAAAAATTCAAGTTGCTTTATTAATGACAATTTACATCTCCTTGATATTAAAAAAACATTACTATTTTTTAGTTACTGGGTCTAAATACCATTGAATTGCGAAACTATCCTCAATCAAACTAATAATGGCCGTATACCCAATTTCGGATAGCATAATTCAGCCACCCCCCTAATCACTTCACTAAGCACTCAACTGAGCAGTTGTTTTTGTAAATTAATCACCAAGCGATCAAGGATAAAACCAATCATTCCAATGATAAAAATGATCGATAACAGTTCGGTATAGTCCAAGCGATCACGGGCATCCAAGATAAAATAGCCCAACCCTGAGCTGACCCCAAGCATTTCACTCGGCACCAACACGATCCAGACGATGCCAATCGCCAAGCGTAAGCCGACCAATATATGCCCCAAGACACTGGGCCAAATAATATGCCTAAGCATTTCAAATGCCGTGGCATCTAGACTCTGTGCCAGTTTCAACAATTGTGGATCAACCGCTTTCACTCCAGTAGCGGTATTGATTATAATCGGCCAAATCGCTGCAAAGGCCAGCAAAAAATAGATCGGATGATCCCCCACACCCAAGACCATCACGGCGATCGGCATCCAAGACAATGGTGAAATCATGCGTAAAAATTGAAACACCTGCGAAGTGAAAGCATCCGCGATTTGGCTTTGTCCAATGATTAAACCCATCGGCACTCCCAGCACCAAGGCAATCAATAACCCCAGCAATACCCGTTTGATACTCATCCCAATATGGTTATAGGTTTCAGCATCTTGAATCAGGAAGATAAATTTACTGACGCTGGCTTGGAGTTTGAATTGCTCAAAAAAGCCCTCCGCAATAAAGCTGCCAAAATACCCCCACGCAGCAAAGATACTCAACAACCCCAAACAATCGAGCCCGTGATAACGCCAGTGCGACATTTGAGAATGGCTCATAACTGAATCACCTCCTGACGTTGGAAACTGTCCGCCAAACCAAAGGCCTGCATACCACCCAATTTTAATATCGCTTGTTTCACAAAACGCTCATCGACCAAGGCTTTGGCAGCTTGAGTCGGATCAAGCTGATTTAAGAAGCCCGTTTTACCTTCAACTTGGGTATGGCGCATACGTTTGATCAACTCAACCGTATAACTTTCAAATGGATAAGGCTGGAAATCAATCCGATGATCTTGCCAAGCGGCATGCTTCACCACGCCATTGGCAATATAGCCCTGCCATTGCTGCTGCGATGGATTAATCACTTGTGCGACCACGGCGTGGATATGTGGCATTAAGCGAGGTTTGTGTTCACGCGACATCAATTGCGCCGTTTCAGCACGATGGTTGCGACACCACAACTGTGCTTGAACGATGCTATGCACGACTTTTTGGCTCCATTCTGCTTGCTGCTGCAAATCTTTTTCATGCATGAACACCACACAGCAGGCATGTTTTTTCCATACATCGCCTGTAAAGCGCAGGATCTTGCCGATTTTTAAATGCTCTGCAATCGCATTAAAGGGTTCTGCCACCAGATAGCCTGAAATTTGTCGACTTAATAAGGCCGGTGGCATATCTGAAGGTGGCAAGACAATGATGCCCACTTCATCCGCCGCCAGTGTACCTTGTGGTCGAGTCACCACGTTTAGACCTGCATGCCTTAACATTTCTTGTAATACCACATTGTGAATCGAATACCAAAATGGGATCGCCACCTGAGTACCACCGAGTTGTTTAAGACTCTGTATATGTCGGGCTACAGTCAAGGCTGAACCGCCAACATGATTCCACGCCACTATTTTGGCGGGAAATTGACTACTAAATCGTGCCCATACCGCCATGGGAGACAGCACATGGATCACATTGATACTGCCTGATAAAAACGCCTCCACCAACTGTGCCCAACTACGAAACATCTTCGGTGGGTCGACTTGCAAGCCTTGTTGTTGAAAGTATTGTTTTTGATAGGCCACCAACAAGGGCGTGGCATCGGTAATCGGCAGATAGCCGATCCGAACCCGTTTGTTCAGGGTGCTTTCAGCTTGGGAAGCGGCAGATAGACTTTGTGTTGCGAGCATTGAACTGCCTGTCACTAAACTCATCAATTTAAGGAAATCTCGACGAGATGTTGCATAGTCGTCATCACACATAGCGCATCCTGTATTCAGCTCAATGCTTTGGGTTGGGGTGCGGATTTGATTTGGCATTTGCCATTGCATCGGTCTGTTGTTGGTCGAGTTGTTTTAATATTTCTTGACGGATGCGGCTGAGATCGTCCGCCCATAAGTTACGTGGCTGCGCTTGATCAAGGCACCAAATCTCTGAGATCCCTGCCGGATGGCCCGATAAAAATAGGATTCGATCCGCGATCAGTAAGGCCTCATCGATGTCATGAGTGATCATCATCGCAGCAGCAATTTCTTGCTCAAGCACCAATTCTCGTAATAGCTGCTGCAATTGCGCCCGATTCAATTCATCTAAGGCACTAAAAGGTTCATCCAATAACAATAAACACGGCGCTTTGGCCAAGGACCGTGCCAATGCCACGCGCTGCGCCATGCCTCCAGATAAAGTATTGATTTTGGCATGCGGCAAATGCGCTAACTTGACCCGCGCCAATGCATGTTGAACGCGAGCCTGGATCTGTTCACGGCTTTGCTTGGGCTGATTACTAAAGTTTTGCCCAAAAGCCACATTTTCAGAAACATTGAGCCACGGCACTAACACCGCCTGTTGAAACATATACGCCAACTGCGACTTTTGTTGATCAATATTGCGACCCAGTAATTCGATCTGACCTGCCTGTGGTTGATGTAAACCGGCAAGGGTGGAGAGTAAGGTGGACTTGCCGATGCCGCTTGGCCCAAGTAAGCACACAATTTCACCACGATATATCTGAAAATCAACCTGATCGATCACTGCTGCTTGGTGCTGTGCATGGCAGATCGTCAGTTGCCGTGCCGTTAATACGATTTCAGCCATTGCCTATTCCCTTAGTGAACAAGTTGTGCGCTACGCCGTGATAATTCGGTTTTTAACTGCAACACACTCGGCGTCACGATGGGAATAAAAGCCGCCTCTTTTAAGCGCCGAGAAAAACCCTCCTCATACGGTCGCAGATAACATTTCCCCCCAGCACTGCACAATTCCAACTGGATCGCTTGTTGGGTTAGCTCACTGAGGCCGATGCGAATCTGAAATAATCCACTGGCCTGTGTCTTAAACACCCCTGTAGCAAGCCCCTGATACAGCGCTTTTAGCGATTGAGCCAACTGCTGTTGTAGATATTGGATCTGGTCATGGATCAACGCGGCATTCTTTTTTTGTTGTACTTGTTTGATGCTGCGCTTGATTAGCCCTATGGCTAAACCACATTGCAATGCCATAAATGCGGGGCGAATCTCGGCCAGATAGTCAGTGGCTTGGGCACTGAGTAACTCATGAGCACTGACCTGAACCTGATGGAGTTGTGCTGCCGCAGTTGCACTCCCACGTAATGCAATCAGATCAAGATCCGCCAAGCGCTCAAAACCATCACGGTTTGAAGGCACCAGAAACAGCAATGGCCCCTGATCGCTGTCCGCTGCCACCGCCACACTAAAGCCCTGTGGATGTAAATTGGTCACCCACGGTAGATGACCATTGAGTTGCCATCCATCCTCCGTGGTCGTGGCTTGGACGTTTAGTGTTTCCAAGCCTGAAAGAAACTTCATGGCATTGGACAGACCTGTGGCCCCCGCATAATCACCGTTTAATAATTGTTGCAAGCGCAGTGCCTGTAACCGCTTTGAATCATGATCCTGCTGCGGACTGAGTAAATATTCGATATAGGTACGTTGACTCCATGCCACAAAGGCAGCCGTTAAGGAATATTCTGCCAGTTCCGCAATGCTTTCAATTGCATCCTCAAAGCGATCTCCCAGACCACCTAAGGCGATAGGTACGCCGTGACGAAAAATATCTGCCTGCCCAAGTTGTTTTAACAGCGCCAGACTATGCGCTGACACACCAGTATTTAAATCTTCTGCATGTTGGATCAACCATGCCGCCAAATGGGGATTAATCATGTTGGGGTTCCCATTGGTAGGCTGCGAGTTGGCTATTCAATTCGGTGTGCGCCAAATTATTGGCATAGTTACATAAGGCCGCCAGACTCAAGCCCAACAACACATCCAATGCATGTTGCTGTTGATAACCTGCAGCAAAAAAATCGTGCAAGACCTGTTCAGACACAGCACCTTTATGCGCCAAGGCTTGACGGCTAAATACGGATAATGCATTGAGTTTGGCATCGGGTAATGCAGCCTGATTTCGAAGGGCTTGGATCAGCTCAGTCGACAACTTGGCTTTATGGGTGGCTAATGCACTGTGCCCTGCTACACAAAATCGACAACCATTGTCGGTTGCCGCAACCAACTGCACCACTTCACGTTCTTGAGCATTTAAACTACTACGTGAATTAATCTCGGAAACGGTTTGGTACATTTCCAAAGCCGTCGGTGCATAGGCCAATACGCCAAGTAAATTTGATTGAAAGCCATTGGCTTTTTCCGCACTAATCAGGCGCGGTTGGGCGGCTGCGGATGCATTTTCTGGCGTTAAAGGATGAAAATGAGACATGATGAAAGCACTCCAAATGGTCTATCTGGTGTTGAAGATTTGACCTATTCTCTCAATGCTTCACCTAATAAATAAATGCTTACTCGTCTAAACAATTGGATCTTTTTATGCTGAATAATGCTAAAAAATAGCTAAGTTGGTATCACCTTATTCATTTAAGAATAGTCAACTGGCCCTATGCTCTCTACATCTAAATGCAGCATCTGATTTCTTTTCTGCACAAATGCATTGGACTGAGATTTGAGCCAACGAATAAAGTCTTTGAGTTCTGGATTGGGGTGTCGTGGCGATAATATTTTATAACTCGCTGTTGAACGCACAGGGAGGTTGAATATATTCACCAGTTTGCCATTTTCAATTTCATCATGAATCAACGCCATTCGACCGATGGCCACGCCTTGATGATTTAATGCGGCACTAATTGCAAGGCTAGACAAGTTGAATTCCACGCCACCGAGGCGGTTTAACCATTCTGGTTTGGCTTGTTTTAACCACGTCTCCCACTCAATAAACTCAGGTGCATTCATCCACGGCGTTGCATCGTGCAATAAAGTCACCCGATCAAAAGCTTCACCTGCAGCAAATCGTGGATGCTTGGCCAAATATTCAGGTGTGGCGACGGGTATTAAATATTCATCCATTAATATTTCAGTATGCAGGTCACTTTGCACATGTGGATCAAAACGCAGCCCTAAATCAATATTGTGATGCTGCATATCATAATAACTGAGCGCTTGAAACTCAGCTTTGAGTTTCACATTAATGCGCGGTTGATCCAAATGAAACAGACTCAATCTCGGCATTAGCCATTGCAATGCAAATGAGGGCAAGCAATTAATCTGTAATGAAGCATTGGGAAGGCTTAAATATTTCAAGGTTTGGTGAATATCATGAAATGACTTTGACACCGAATCAAACAAGATGCTGCCCTTTTCAGTCAAAGCCAGACTTCTGGACTGGCGTATAAACAAGGCATAGCCTAGTCGCGTTTCCAACATCCGAATCTGTTGACTCACCGCACTTTGAGTAATATTTAAATGTTTGGCTGCCTTGGTAAAACTCAGCTCATGTGCAGCCATTTCAAAGGTTCGTAATGCATCAAAATTAATCGCATCCAATCGCATATGCATTAGCTCAGCTTATAGGTTCAGAAGTAAATATCATTTTTTTAGCATGATTCGCTGATTTAGTATAGCCAGCATACACAGCTCATATTCACAAGGAGTGAATATATAATGTCGGCAATTCCACACAATATTCCATTAGATGTATTAACGACTCTACGCAATCTAGATCCGATGCTTTGGATTAATCCTGACTATGCCAGTGCATTCGCCGAAAATATTCCAGATCGCCAAGAGATTCTAACCGCGCAGCACCGTATCGCTCGCAGTGCCGCATTATTAACACAGCTATTTCCAGAATTAACCGCTAGCCAAGGCATTATCGAGTCACACTTAATCGATTTATCTGTATTTAAACAACAATGGGTTGAGTCACAACTTAACTCTAATTACGACCTTAGCCAGCAAAGTTGGTTATTAAAAGCCGATCATGCCTTGCCGATTGCAGGCTCGGTTAAAGCCCGTGGTGGTTTTCATGAGGTGATTGCGATTGCAGAACAGATCGCGTTGCAACATCAGCTTATCGCACCCCATGATGATCTGATTCAATTGGCCTCAGCCCCAGCCAAAAAGATTTTTTCCGAATATTCCATCGCGGTCGGCAGCACAGGGAATTTGGGCTTGAGTATTGGCATTATGGCGGCGGCTTTGGGCTTTAAAGCCATCGTGCATATGTCAGTCGAAGCCAAAGAATGGAAAAAACAACGCCTGCGCAGTCGTGGCGTGGAAGTGGTTGAACATACAGGTGATTATGCTGCTGCAGTCGAGGCTGGTAGACAAGAAGCCTTGGCCAATCCGAAGTGTCATTTTGTCGATGATGAGCAGTCACTGTTGTTATTTTTAGGCTATGCCGCCTGCGCAGCACATTTGGCTGAGCAGTTAGCCCAAGCGCAGCATGTGGTTGATGCTGAACATCCTTTGTTTGTGTATATCCCTTGTGGCGTCGGTGGAGCCCCTGGCGGAATCTGCTTTGGCTTAAAAGCCATTTTTGCAGAGCATGTACATTGCTTTTTCGCTGAACCCGTGGCCTCGCCATGTATGTTAGTGCAATTGGCGGCTGCCACCGATCAAGCGGTATCGGTCTATGATATTGGGCTGAACAATCAAACTGAAGCCGATGGCCTCGCTGTCGGTTTGGCTTCAAGTTTGGTGAGCCCAATCATGCGCTCGCAATTGTCTGGGGTCTTTACCGTAGCCGATGACCGCTTGTATGAAAACCTATATCAGCTCCATCAAGCGGAGCAAATACAACTCGAACCCTCTGCTGCCGCGGCCTTGCATGGTCCAATGCTGATCAATAGCAGCCCTGCCGCCCAAGCCTACCTCGATTCACATCAGATCAATATCAAACACGCCACCCATGTGATCTGGAGTACCGGAGGTTCACTGGTCCCTGCTGAAGAAATGCAAAAGTTTCAAGCCCGTGGATTACAGATCTGTAGTCGAAAATGAGTTCGCTCAGTCCAGGTTAATCACCTAAGCTTTGATTGAGTCGAGTTAGGTGATGAGGTTATAACCCTGATCTAAAACTCAAACCATTCAATATTCTCAATCGGTTGATGCAGTATTTGAAAGCGAAATTGCTGCATCAAAGCCTGATTCAGCGTTGGTTGATGTAGGATCAGGATTTTTAGCAAGGCCAGAAATTGACCATGACTAAATACAGCCAAGTTTTGATGGTCATACTGGGTTTTGAGTTCAAGCAGCCGTTGATAAAACGCAGCGACCCTCGCATAAAATTGGGCAAAGGATTCCGCATCGGCAGCATCTTGATAATCAATATCCATCTTTGCCCAATAGGCATCGACCCAAGCTTTACGCTCCTGCATATTGGTATTGGCGCATTTAGCCTCGGACAGATAACTAAACTCGTGGATCTCTTCGATGGTTTCGGCGTCTAATCGGTATTTCAGTAATAAAGGTTTGGCGGTTTCAGCCGTGCGAATATATTGCGATATCATCACATGATCAATCCGTGGCAGATGACTGCATAACTGAACCGCTTGTAAATGCCCTTGCTCACTCAATGCTATGGCAGCATGTGACTGTGTCCGACCATTTATATTGGCTTCGCTTTGTGCATGGCGGATTAAATAAATACTCATGACTGTTCCAAATAAAATAAATAGCAAACCTTAAAGTCTTTGCTCAAAAATTATGATGTTGTTAATGGCGAAATGATCAATCCTAATGCTCAGTATTGTGGACGGACCCCTCAACTGCAAGCTTTAGATCGGTATCCATTTCAGCACTTTTAATATGCCCCAACCCCGACATTTTCAACGCTAAGCACCTAAACTTAAATAAATAAATCCCTAAATTAATTTAAAGTTAAGGAATGAATTATAAAACCCCTGCATAAATATATATAAGGGTTTTTAATTGTGGGCAAGTTGCAGCAGATTGTGCAAGGTCGCATTCTTTATCTCATTTTATTCATCCTCGCTGTATTGATCCTGATTGGCGGATTGGCTTATCGCTCTCAAGCAGATGCTGGCAAAACAGCCCCAGAATCTGCCACTCAGGATCGACAAGCTGCGTCTAATCCAAACCTGATCCTGATCAGCACCGAACAAGAAAAAATTGCGGGCATAGAAACCGAACTGCTTAAAACCGCCGATGCACAGGCCACGGCGAATATACAACTGCAAGGGCAAGCATTTTGGTCGACTCAAAACAAGACTTTAGTGACCAGTCCAATCGCTGGCGTGGTACAGCAGATTTATGTACAAGCCTATGATCAGGTTCAAGCCAATCAAAAAATCGTGGCGATCTACAGCCCTGAATTACTACAAATTCAAAATGAACTGCTGCAACTACGCTCCAAACAACAACTGTATGCCAAACAACTGGCCCGTGAACAGCAACTGTTTGTGGAAGGCATTATTGCGGAAAAACGTATATTTGAAGCGCAAAGCCAATTACAACAAGTTTCGATTGATCTCCAAGCCAAGCAACGTATGTTGCAGTTGATGGGCGCAGATGCCACGGCGGGATTGAATGCGCTGGCGCTGATCAAAAGCCCACGCCTGGGTGTAATCGATAATTTAAGTGTCACGCTGGGTCAACAGGTTGAAGCAGGTGCCGTGATTGGAGAAATGAGTAATCCATTACAGCCACTGATGTTGAAACTACAGTTGCCGCTGAGCCAAGCCGGTCAAATCCAACTCGGCAATGCAGTTACCGTTGCTGGTTGTAGCATCACTGGGCAAATCATCAAAATCGCTCCAATGCTGCAAGACAACACCCAGATGCAGGAGCTGCATGTACAAATGGCGCAACACGATCCTTGTCTTAAGGTCAATCAATTTGTCAAAGCCAACATCAGCAGCCCGATCCAATCTCAAGTTGCGCTCTGGTCAGTACCCAGTGCCGCGCTCAGTCTAAAAGATGCCAAGCATTATCTGTTTGTAAAACAACAGAGCAAAGCCAATCCTGGCGCAGCAAGCAATGCAAAAGCCGCTGTGCAAAATGGCTATGTGGCGACTGCAGTCGAGGTCCATCACAGCGATGAGCAGCACAGTCTGGTCAGTGCAAGTAGTCTTAGCGCAGGCCAAAGCATTGCAGTGAGCAAAGTTGAACAACTCAAAGCCATTTGGAATGGTTTCGGGGCTGATCAAGCAATGGGTCAATAAGGAAAAGGAAATCAACATGCTGAATCGTTTTTTTGCCTTTAGCCTAGCGCAACGTGTGCTGACCTTATTGATCGCCGTTGCCATTTGTGTGGCGGGCTATGTGAGTTTTAAAAGCCTGCCGATTGATGCCTTTCCTGATGTGTCGAGTACACAAGTTCAGATCGTGATTAAATCACCTGGTATGACCCCTGAAGAAGTCGAAACCCGCATCGTGGTTCCGATTGAACAGGAGTTGCTGGGCATTCCACATCAAAAAATCTTACGTTCGCAGTCTAAATACGCCATTGCAGTGATTACTCTGGATTTTGAAGAAGGTACTGATCCCTATTGGGCGCGCCAACAGACCAATGAAAGCTTAAGCATGATTATGCCTGACCTGCCAGCAACGGCATCTGGCGGAATTGCACCGATGACCACACCGTTGGGTGAGGCATTTATGTTTACCGTGGATGGTCCCTTAGACAATATGCAAAAACGCAGTCTATTGGATCGGGTGATTCGCCCGCAATTGCGTAAGATTGAAGGGGTTGCCGATGTCAACGCCTTGGGTGGTTTGGTGCGTACCTTTGAAGTCACCCCCAATTTAGCCGCTCTTGCTGCACAAGGTATTTCGCTCGATCAAGTCGCCCAAGCCATCGAGCGCAACAACAGCAGTGATGGTGCAGGCCGCTTGACTGAGCATGGTGAATCCTTGTTGATTCGCAGTGATAGTCGGGTCGAAAACCTCGCGCAATTGGGTGAGATCGTGGTGTCCAATCGCAATGGCGTACTGATCAAAGTCAGTGATATTGCACAGGTTCAGATTGGTTCACTGTCTCGCTATGGCGCCGTCACTGAAAATGGTCAAGGTGAAGCAGTTGAAGGCATTATCTTAACCTTAAAAGGTGCCAATGCCCGTCAAGTCGTGGCGCATGTGCGTGAGCAGATTCAGCAGATTGAAAAAACCTTGCCTGCTGGGGTCAGTATCCAACCCTTTTATGATCGCGGTGATCTGGTCAATCGTGCCATTCAAACCGTGAGCAAATCACTATTAGAAGCCATTGTATTGGTCTTGATTTTATTACTGTTGTTCTTGGGCAATCTCAGATCGGCCTTGGTGGTGGCCACCATACTGCCCTTATCGGCCTTAAGTACGTTTATTTTAATGTCGAAATTTGGCATTAGTGCCAACCTGATGTCACTCGGCGGTTTAACCATTGCCATTGGTTTATTGGTCGATGCGGCGGTGGTGATCGTTGAAAATATTGAAACAAAACTCAGCTACGATCCCGATGCACCGGTTCAGGAACCATTACCCAAGTTGCAAGTGATCTATGCGGCGGTATCCGAAGTTGCCGTCCCCGTGACCGCAGGCATGTTGATCATTATGTTGGTGTTTATCCCACTGATGACCCTGCAAGGCTTGGAAGGTAAATTATTCTCTCCTGTGGCGCTGACCATCGTGTTTGCATTGTCCAGTTCTTTGCTGTTATCGCTGACGGTGATCCCTGTCCTATGCAGTTTTTTTCTCAAATCAAAACCGCATCACAGCCCCTATCTGGTGGCCAAACTCGAAGCGCTGTATAGCAAAATTTTGCAGCGCAGCTTAGCACAACCCAAACTGACCTACATCTGTGCAGGCCTGTCTTTGCTGATTGCAGTGGCGATCTTCCCCTTCATTGGCAAATCATTTATGCCGACCATGGATGAGGGCGATGTGGTATTACAACTGGAAAAACTCCCCTCCATCAGCTTAGACAATTCGATTGCCATTGATTTAGAGGTACAAAAAAGACTCTTGGCCCAAGTCCCTGATGTGGCACGTATCGTGGCTCGTGCAGGCTCGGATGAATTGGGACTTGATCCAATGGGGCTGAATGAATCGGATACCTTTATTGTGCTAAAACCACAATCTGAATGGCAGGCCGCAGATAAGCAAACCATCATGACCCAGATCCGTCAGGTCTTGGCACAAATCCCAGCGGTCAACCTGACCTTTTCCCAACCGATTGAAATGCGTACCTCGGAAATGCTCTCTGGTGTGCGTGGCGATTTGGCGGTGAAAATCTACGGTACGGACTTGGATACCTTAAATGGGCTATCCAAACAGATTGCGAGCGTACTGCAAAGTATTGAAGGCAGTGAAGATGTCATGGCGCTGGAAAATTCTGGAGTGCAGTACCAAGAAATCCACATCGATCGTGATATGGCCATGCGCAGTCAATTGGACAGCCAAACCGTGCAATCCAATCTTAAAATGCTGGTCGAAGGTCAACAGATCGGCGCCATCATCGAGCAAGGCAAAGCAGTGCCTCTGATGATGAAAGGCGATCCGCAACTGGCCAGCTCGACTACGGCATTGAGCAATATCGTCTTGCCCGTGGAAAATGCGCCCGCTATCCCCTTGCAGTCCTTAGCGCAGTTAGTCAAAACCGAAGGCGTGGTCAAGATTGAACGCGAAAATGCCTCACGTATGGCAGTGGTGCAATCCAATGTCCGTGATCGTGACTTGGTGGGTTTTGTTGATCAAGCCAAGCAGTTGGTGGCTGAAAAAGTCAAACTGCCTGAAGGCTATTATCTCAAATGGGGCGGCCAATTTGAAAACCAACAACGGGCTGCTGCACGGTTGATGTTGGTGGTGCCTGCCGCACTGGCGCTGATTTTCTTTATCTTGTTTACCACGCTCGGTTCAGTCCGCCAAAGCGTCTTGGTTTTCGTCAATATTCCCTTTGCCTTGGTCGGTGGTGTGGTGGCGCTGGCACTGACTGCTGAGTATCTGTCTGTACCTGCATCGGTTGGCTTTATTGCGCTGATGGGGATTGCTGTGCTCAACGGTTTGGTGATGTTGAGCTGTTTCAATCAATTACATGCCCAAGGCATGCCGATGGATCAAGTGGTCTATCACGGCGCACTCAGACGCTTACGCCCTGTGATGATGACCGCCAGTATTGCGGCGTTGGGGCTGATTCCCTTGTTATTCAGTACTGGGCCGGGCTCTGAAATCCAACGTCCCTTGGCCATCGTGGTAATCGGTGGTTTGTTTAGTAGCACCTTACTTACTTTGATTTTATTACCGAATTTATTTAAAAAATTTGGCATTCAGCAAGATCAGCAGCCTTGATCGCGAACGATAGGAGCATTATCCCCATGGCGAAACTTATTCCTCAGCTATTACAGGCTGCGCTGATCTATGCAGTGGCCAACCTTGCCCATGCCAAGCTCTCGATCACCCCGATTGAATCTGCGCTACCACTTAGCGCCGATGTGCAACAGAGCTTAGAGCAACATCCATTATTAATGCGTTCAGCTGCAGAGTTGGACTATGCCCTTGCATTACAACAAAAGTTTAATATCGGTGACAATCCTTGGACTTTTAACACAGGGCTACAAATGCGCCGTGCCGATGCGAGCAATGAGCAATCGAGTTCTAGCCATTCTTATGAACCCTCGATCGGCATCGAGAAGCAACTGCGCTTACCCAGTAAGCTCAATCTAGACCGTGAATTGGGTCAAAGCGTATTGAACTTGGCAGAGTTAGCCTATTTGGATCAATGGCATGAAGCCAGTAAGCTCATGTTAATGCAATGGTTTGATTATCTGACTGCTCTGAGCCACGTGCAACGTAGCCAAGAGCAACTGCAACTGATCCAACAACAGATGGATATACTCACACAGCGGGTGCGCATAGGTGATGTTGCCCGACTCGAACTGATGTTACTCAGCAATCAGCAGCAACAGGTCCAAGCGCAACTGTTGCAGAACCAAAGCCAAGTGCAACACTATCAATTGATTTTAAAACGTTATTTTAGCGGCCAACTGCCGAGCCATTTTTCTACCGATCAGATTCAATTGCTCGATAGTCGCTATAGCCAACAAGATTGGGTGGATTCGGTACTCAATGACAACCATGAATTAAAGCTGGCACAGCGCCAAGCCCAGCATATGCACAGCTTGCTACAACGCCAGCAACTCGACAAACGCCCCGATCCAACCGTGGGCTTGGGCTATAGTCAGGAGCAAAAAGGCGCTGAACATTTAATCAGTTTATCGCTCTCGATCCCACTCTCGACCCAGCAAGTCAAAGTGGCAACCAAGATGGCGCAGGCTGAGGCGAAAAAGGCCGATATCGCAGCAGAACAGATCAAGCGACGTTTGATCGATGAAACCATTCTCAGCTATCAACAATTACAACAAACTCAGCAACGTATACAGCATGCGCAAACCCTGAGCAGCCAACTGCAGAATCAGCATGCGCTGATGAATAAGGCCTATAAACTTGGTGAAATCAATTTAAATGAATTGTTATTGCACTCGCAGCAACTCATCGAGTCCAAATCCAATTTGGATCAAGCCAAAATCGATTATGCAAAAAACATGGCCATACTGTTATTAAATAGCCATTTGATCTGGACCCCGACGCATTTACATGACAAAGGTCGTGAATATGAGCAAGCACAGACGCAAGGCCAAGGCTAAAACCTGGGCCAAAAGGATAAAGACCGGATCATCAATACTGCAGAATAAAGCGTAAAATCACAGACTTATATTTTATTCAGGCTGAGATGAATTATGATAACCGCAGTTCTACAGTTTGATGATCACAATCGGGAATATCTAGGGATTTTATAATGCGCATATTATTGGTTGAGGATGATTTATTATTGGCCAAGGCGACAGCATTGGGTTTAGACCAAGCTCATTATGTGGTGGATATTGCCGAGGGGGTGCAGCAAGCACTGCATTTTCTTTCAGTCTATAGCTACCATATCGTGTTACTGGATTTGGGTTTGGTTGACGGTCATGGCCTTGAGGTATTAAGGCACCTTAAGCACAAGAAAATAAATGCTGGGGTATTAATCCTGACCGCGCAAGATCAAGTACAAGATCGTATCGCGGGTTTACAGGCAGGTGCGGATGACTTTATCACCAAACCCTACGATATTCATGAGGTCGAAGCACGTATTCAAGCGATCTTACGCCGTATGTCTGGTCATGTCAGTGATGTGATTCAATATCAAAACATCATTATTAATCTCTCGACCAATCAGGTTTTTGTCGATGAACAATTGATTGAAATGACCTTAAAAGAATTTCATCTTTTACAATTACTGATCGTTAATCAAGGCCGTGTGGTTTCAAAACGTAAAATCGAAGATTCCTTTTATGCCTATGATGCCGATGTAAATAGCAACGTGATCCAAGTGTATATGCATCACCTGAGGAAAAAAATCGGCCGCCAGATTATCCGTACCGTCAAAGGCATTGGTTATATCGTCGATCATGAACGACCGTTGCATGCGACAGTCGATTAACTCGGCAAAGATCAACATTCAAAAAGCAGCGCAATACAGAGCACCGTATAGCAATAAAGAGGAATAGCCCGTATCCATGAATGCAACTGCCCAACCCGTCCCCAGCTATTCACTGAGTAAACGCTTATCGTTGATTATCATCGTGGCCACTGCGAGTATCTGGGTACTGAGTTTGATCTTTATTTATTGGCAAATGCAGCGCACTGCCAATCAGATCTTTGACCAATCTTTGGCAGAAACAGCGCACTCATTACTTTCAACCAGTCTTAGCACCTTAGATACAGGCAATATTAAACAAACCGCAATCGAAAAAATCGACGATGAGCATTTTCATAATATTGTTTTTCAGCTCTGGAATAAAAATGGTCAACTGATTTATCGCTCGGTCGGTGTAGAGCAACAACCGTTTATTCAGTCCAATGGGTTTAGTTGGATCAATATGAATGGTGATGTATATCGTGGCTATGCGGTTTGGGACAGTCAACATCAGGTGCAAGTGCAAATTGCCCAATTATGGAAAATCCGCCAGCAGATTCAATATTCATCACTGCTGTTTCTACTGATGATGTTAGTGGTTTTTTTACCGCTGTTGTCGTGGTTGATTATTTATATCGTCAACAAGAATCTTTCAGCAGTGCATCGTATTAGTGAGAGTTTGGAAAAACAATCTGTTGAGCATCTGCGCCCAATCCAACACGCCGTGCCCAATGAAATCATGCCGATGGTGAATTCACTGAACAGTTTACTGCTCGAAATTGCCGACAGTATCGACCGTGAAAAGCGCTTTACTTCTAATGCAGCGCACGAACTCCGAACGCCATTATCGGCGATTCGTGTCCATGCACAGGTGTTGCAAAATGCCCGATCACCTCAAGAGGCAGAAGATTCAATTCGGGATATTATCTTGGGGGTAGATAAAGCCTCGCGCATGATTACCCAGTTACTCACCTTTGCCCGATTAAGTGCCAACAGCACGCAGGAAAATAATCCCATTGATTTGTCCAAGTTAATCCAAAATGCCTTAGACACAATGGCGTTTAAATTACAACAAGCCTCAGTGGTCATAGAATGCCACCTCGAAAGTGCATTAATTTCAGGGCAAATCGACCAAATTGAAATATTAATCCGCAATCTGCTTGAAAATGCCTTGAGCTATCGCAGAAAAGACAGCTTGCCGCGTATTAAAATCAGTTGTGGCCGCAATGCCGATACAGCCTTTATGCAGATTGAGGACAATGGCATTGGAATCGCAGCAACAGAACTTCCCTTTATCTTCCAACGTTTTTATCGGATCAATCAAAGTTCGAGTGTGATTGGCAGTGGATTGGGGCTTTCTATCGTTAAACAAATTGTTGAACAGCATCAAGCTCACATCGAGGTCTTCCCTGCAGCTCAAACAGGCGTGGTCTTTAAAATCAGTTTTGCATTGCTTTAACTGCATGGCTGAGCAGACGTCTTGAGGACGTATTTTAGATGATGTCTTTGCAGTATTAAGTTGATAACGCCATTCATTTATGAATTGTCAACAGGCCCTAGACCTTCCTAGTGATCGCTGCCGAATTGTCTGGCAACTTTCGCAATACAAAACAGGCTAGAGCTCATCATGCTGATATAGCGCCAAAAACATTTTTTATTTTTTTGATAAATAGTTTTCACAATCATTTACACCTAAGCGATTATAATAAAATGTAACATACACATAATCGCTATCATCAATTTCCAGCTGGCTACCATCAGCGGTCATATACCGACTTCCATTGACATACTCCCACCACTAAGTTTGCAACTATAGTGGGGGAATCTTTGCGACCCGAAAGATATATCTGAGAAGAATATCTAACCTTTCGATG
>NZ_SLVJ01000028.1 GCF_004345325.1 Acinetobacter calcoaceticus | reverse complement strand
CGCAAACTTGCCAAGGCGATATCGGATGTGGCTTGGGGGCAGTTTCTCACTTTATTAAGCTACAAGGCAGCATGGAATGGTAAGAACATACTCAAGATTGGTCGTTTTATGCCAAGCTCGAAAACCTGTTCAAGCTGTGGCTATGTGATGCCAAAGTTGCCCTTGCATATACGTTCATGGTGTTGTCCAAGTTGTGCTGTTGAGCATGACCGTGATGTAAATGCAGGAAAGAATGTGCGTTCATTCGCACTAGCTGATGCGCTAGGACACAATAAAAATAGCGTTGTATAAAGAGTTCCTGTGCCACGATACTTGTCAGTGCAAGTGTGGCATCGAAAGGTTAGATATTCTTCTCAGATATATCTTTCGGGTCGCAAAGATTCCCCCACTATAGTTGCAAACTTAGTGGTGGGAGTATGTCAATGATGTTGATTTGGGCAAACTGCTCGATCATTTGGCTATCCATGGCATGGATATAATCCAAAAAGGCCACATTGAAACTGCCCAGTTGTTGGGTTTTAACTGCAGCCAATTGACCCGCAATGGCAAAATGCACATGCGCGGCTATTGCAGCGATGGTGCTATCCGTCACAGCAGCATAGGCCGCAGTTAATGCACCGAGGGCACAACCTGTTGCAGTGACACGGGGTTGCAAGGCACTGCCACCGTCAATTTGAATCACAGCTTGATATTTTTTGGACAAGATATAGTCCGACACACCTGAGATCGCGACACATTCGCTGTGTTGCAATAAACTTTGTGCCTGTAGATAGACTTGGCGACTGCTCAGGGTGGAATCTACACCCTTGGTTTGGGTCTGATGTCCTGCCAAAGCACTGATTTCAGATGCATTGCCACGAATAATGTTCGGTTTAAATTTAAGTAGTTGGTCTGCGGCCTGACTGCGCCATTGTAATACACTGCCATAGCCCACAGGGTCGAGTACCCACGGTGTACGTTGTAAATGCGCTGTTTCGGCAGCGATGTACATCGCCTGCATTTGTTCCAAAGTGGGTGTACCAAGGTTGATGCTCAACGCTGAGCAGACTGCAGCAAAGCCTTGCGCTTCTTGGGGATGATCGATCATGGCCGGTGAAGCACCTGCTGCCAATAAGATATTGGCAACATAATTGGCTGCAACACTATTGCTAATACACTGCACCAAGGGTTGTTGCTGTTGTAGCAGTGTCCACGCGCTTATCACCTGATCCAGTAATACTTGATCAGTCATCGGTGTATTCAGTACCTCAGTTGAATCAATCGGGGGGTGGGCAGGGTATTCGGCGTGGTTGTTGTGCATGAGTATCACCAGATGATATCTAAGTTAAATGCGCTGCTAGATGGGTTTATTGGGTAAAGTAGTGATCTTGATGTTTGCAGTTTAAACAAGTGAGCGATACATAATCACCCGCATCATAATCCACTTTGAGTTTATTTGAACCACAGTGCATACAACGCTTGTCAGAATAGAAATTCAGCCTTGGGGCGATTTTTTTCCAACTGCGCCAGATCGGTTGAAAGAAGATACGTTCGTCATAACCGAGGAATTTAAAAAATAAGATCTCACTCATTTTACTCAGTGGAATATTACTCGGGCGTGGCAACGTAGGCGTTTCCCATTTTTCAGCCAAAGCCCGCTCTCGATATTGGGTCAGCGTTTTCTTGAGCAGATGGGTATTAATAAATTTATCATTGCGCGGTTGCAGCGCTTTTTGTTGATATAAATACTCTAAGGCTTTCTGAATCAGATAATAAATTTGTCCTACTGCCAAGTGCTCAAGTAAACCAAAGCAATAACTTTGAAAACCTAAGTTGCCTGAAATTTGAATGCCCCAAGTACGGCAATAGTGCTGCATAAACTGCACGATTTCTTGGTAGAGCATCAGGTGTAGAGTGTTTTTGACTTCATCTGCGGTTTTAAATGGAATCCCGTGAGTCAGGTTTTCATAAAAACGTTGTCTGAGGTGCTGGGTAATACTAAATAAACTGGGATCAGCATAACCATCCAGTCTGAGGTGAAGATAATATTGTTGTTGTACAAATTGGTCAGAGGTTTCGCTTAAGACATTGGCCTTGAGCAATTGTTGAATCATGGTGGATTGAAAATAATAATGTGGGGTAAAGGGATGATATTTAATGCTGCTCCAGTCGATATATTCTTGATAGTGTCGACCTTCTTGCACCGTATCATCGAGTAAGCTGAGTAAAAATAATTGATGTAAGAAACTCAGTTGATCCAGTTCTTGGGACTGCACTTCTTTTTGTTTGCTGATCCGTTGTTCTTGTACCTTGGTGGCTTGGATCATTTGTTTGCGTTTGTTTTGGCAGTTTTTGCAGTGACAGTTCAGTTGAGGATCTTGATAGAGCTGATGTTGGCAATGGCTACACTCATGAAAGTTTATTTCTTTTTCATATTGTTCAGTTTCTACAAAATACATCGATGCCTGACACAGCGGGCAGAACGTACTTTCATCTAATTGTTTCCGTAGAACTTGCATCACCATGCCTAACCACACCTTTCAAGCAACCTTCTGTAGCTTGAGATTATACACACAAGCAACACGCAAGCAGCACATATAAGCGGCACCTAAAATCAGCAGATAAGCTGTACACAGGCCTGAGTCATGCAAAATCAAATAGCCTAAGCATTACCTACGCATAGCCTAAGCAATGTGAAGCATATTCTATAGATATGATCAATTAGCCAACATTCATTTTAGAATTGACTTTGAATTTAGCTTAACAGTCCCGATATTACATAAATCAAATACAGAACAGCTGTGAGATCCATGCTGCATAACAGGACAAGGTTCTGAACTCGGCGTATGATCGACAGACAACAATGAAATAGATCGTTTAAGTCATAGGATGAGGGTAATTTATGAATATTGTAGCCAACCCAGTAACAGAAGCCAATCAAACCGTTTATTTAAAAGATTATCAAAAACCCTCTTTTCTCGTCGATACAGTCGATCTTAATATCCAAGTCTATGCTGATTATACGAAAGTCAGCAGTATCCTTTCGATGCAACGTCAGACTGCAGGCGACTTGGTGTTATTGGGACGTGATCTGGAACTTCAGTCGATTAAAATCAATGGCGTTGCACTGGATGCAGCAGAATATCAACTCGATAGCGAACAGATCTGCATCAAAAATGCACCCGATATCGCCAAAGTCGAAATTGAAGTAATCATTCATCCAGAAAGCAATACCATGCTTGAAGGTTTATATCAGGCTGGTGATTTATTTGTCACCCAAAACGAGCCTGAAGGCTTCCGTAAAATTACCTATTATCCAGATCGTCCCGATGTGTTGTCAGTCTTTACCACTCGTGTTGAAGCAGATAAAAAATATCCAGTGCTGCTCGCCAATGGTAATTTACTAGAAACAGGTGAGGTGGGTGCAGAGCGTCATTTTGCGATTTGGGAAGATCCGACCCATAAACCGAGCTATTTATTTGCCTGTGTGATTGGTGATTTGGCTGTACTCAAAGATCATTATGTGACCTCTGAAGGTCGTAATGTGGCCTTAGAAATTTATGCCATCGAAAAAGATATTCCAAAATGCCAGATCGCCATGAATGCATTGAAACATTCTATGCGTTGGGATGAGGAGCATTATGGTCGTCCCTATGACCTAGACAACTATATGATCGTGGCTGTGAGCCAGTTCAATATGGGGGCAATGGAAAACAAAGGATTGAATATTTTCAATACCTCGTGTGTCTTGGCCGATGAAGAATACACCACTGATGCCGCGATTATGCGCGTTCAATCGGTGATTGCGCACGAATATTTCCATAACTGGACTGGTAACCGTATTACCTGTCGCGATTGGTTCCAACTGTGCTTAAAAGAAGGCTTGACCGTTTACCGTGATCAATCTTTTTCTGAGGATTTACAGTCTGCTGCGGTACAACGTATCGATGATGTTGAGGTGCTAAAAGCACACCAGTTCCCAGAAGACTCAGGCCCTTTGTCACATCCACCACGCCCAGATCACTTTGTGGAAATCAATAACTTCTATACCGCAACCGTCTATGAAAAAGGTGCGGAAATTAACCGCATGATGGCAACCTTATTGGGTAAAGAAAAATTTCGTCAGGGTACTGATGAGTATTTCCGTCGCCATGATGGTCAAGCGGTAACGGTTGAGGATTGGATTTCATCCTTATCGGCGGGTTCTGGTGTTGATCTCTCAGCATTTTTAAATTGGTATAACCAACCGGGTACACCAAAATTGACTGCGCATGGTGAATATGATGCCAGTACACAGCGCTACCGCTTGAGTTTAGAGCAGAGCCTAAAAGCACATGCCAAATATCCAAATCTAAAAGATTTACCGATCCCTGTGGCTTTGGCTTTGTTTAATCCAAAAACCGGTGAACAGTACACGTTAAATTGCGCAGCCTTGATTGAAAATGGCGTCAAAGATGGTGTTTATCTACTGGATCAACAAAGCGCTGTGATTGAGTTTAGTGGTCTAAGCGAGCAACCCGTAGTGTCATTGCTGCGTAATTTCTCTGCACCAGTCAATCTTGAATTCAACTACTCTGATGCAGAGTTGGCATTCTTGTTACAACATGAGACCAATGGTTTTAACCAATGGCAAGCGACCCAAACTTTGTTGGAACGGATCTTACTTGAAGATCACCCAGCACAGATTTATATCGATGCCATTAAACAGACCATGCCCAATGTGATTGCCCAAGATCCATTATTGGCCTCTCGTTTATTTGATGTCGCATCTGAGGGTTATTTGGCCAGCCGTATTGATCAAGATTATCAACCTGAAGTGGTGCATGAAAAGCGTGAAGCCTTGTTAAATGCTTTGGCGACAGCCTTGGGTGAGTTCTGTAAAGAGACGTATTTATCCCTAGATGTGGCGGCACAAGCAGATTTCTCCCAAGCCATGGGCGTGCGTGCCTTGAAAAATATTATGCTGAGTTTGATGGCACGTCAGGGAGATCACCAAGTCTTTGATCTGGCACATACGCAATATCAAGACAGTAGCAATATGTCTGAACGGGTGGGTGCGCTGAAAGTGCTGGTCTGGAATGATGCACCTCAAGCAGAGCAAGCACTGCAAGATTTTTATCATCGCTATAGTGATGAAGCACTGGCACTAGATCAATGGTTTATGATTCAAGCTGCGCATCCAAAAGCCACTGCAGAGCGTATTGCGTATCTCACTTCGCATGCGGACTATGACTTGGGTACACCAAACCGTATTCGTTCAGTCAGCGGTGGTTTAAATGCAAATCCAATCAATATGTGGAGTTTTGGTGTTGCACACTTTATTGATCTAGCCAAATATCTTGATGAGAAAAACCCGATTGTGGGGGCGCGTTTACTGCAACAGCTCAGTCGTTGGTATAGTTTGGCTGAGCCACAGCGCAGCCAGACTCAATCCGCATTACAAGCGTTACATGCTCAAGTGAAGTCTAAAAATGTGGTGGAAACCTTAAATAGTATGTTGGCAGTTTAGTACTAATTCTGCAGTAAATTTAATATTTCATTCATAAAAACCCAGTCAAGTTTGACTGGGTTTGTTTTTTGTGAGGCAGATCGCTATAATTCTTTTTTAACGCGTTAAATCAGTTAACTACCGTCATAAAATGGTTTGAGTGAATGGAAATTTTAAAGTTTTTAAGAAGTTTTAATACTGTTGGTACCTATTTGGCAATTGCTGTATTTACATTGATTTTTTTATGCTATTACTTTTATGTGCTGAGTCCGCATTAATTATTGTCTAAGACGATACAGATTGAATTAGACTCTTTGTATGATCATTAGATAAGAAGCAATATATGACTAGACCACAATATCAATATGTTGGTTTTTGGGTGCGCGTCCTCGCTACCTTGATCGATTTATTCCTTTCTACAGTGATCATCCTTCCTTTTGCGTTGATGTTTGGGCCAGCAGATTATTACTCAGCTGACGCTATGAGGATGGGACCATTTGATTTCATTGTGCAAATATTATCAGCTGCAGTCTATATCGTGTGCTGGCTTAAGTTTGCGGGCACCCCAGGCAAACTATTACTCAATTTAAAAATACTGGATGAAGCCAGCGGAAACCCGATCCGAGTCAGCCAAGCCGTGATTCGTTATTTGGGATATTTCGTATCAGGCATGGCTTTTTTTCTGGGTTTTATCTGGATCGGTTTTGATCCAAAGAAACAGGGCTGGCATGACAAAATGGCCAAAACAGTGGTGGTCAAATTAATTCATTAAAACGATAAATAAAGTTAGAAGTAAAAAAGGCATTGCTTTGGTTTGAACCTAGCAACGCCTTTTTATTTAAATATTTATGCTTTATTTAAAGCGGCGAATAATCGGTTGGATTAATTTAAACAATAAGCCACCAATGATGATGACCAAATACAGCGGCCAAATGGTGATTAGGAATACCAATAGGTCGAGCACAAATTGCCAACCCGATTGCAAAGCATTCCAAGCTCTGGTCCAGAAGCCATCACCATTTAAATTTGCAACGGCATTAATATCGATATCAATCCGTTCGCGGACCAAAGTCGGTTGATTAATACGGATGGCGATGGTGCTGTAGTTTACCCGGTCTTGTACTTCAAGTTGGGTGAGACGTGCGATTTCATTTTGCTGCGCATTGCGCGTTGTGCTCGGTACAGTTTGGCTTTGGCTGATTTTTTCTTCAAGTAATTTCAGTTCAAAGCGCTTGGCTGAATACTGCTGTTGATTGAGGAAATACATCATGGGCAGCAGAGCATTGACAAATACCGCTGCTTTTTCACTTGGTACACGTACCACCATATCGGCTTGTGGGCTGACTTTTTCAAATATTTTAATTTTACCATCGGCAATTTTTTGTTGATCAGCATCAATCACACGAAAATCAATGTTTTTTAATTCGACAAATCCACCGGCTTCTAGGGTTAATTTCTCGATGGCCAAGCCAGTTTTGACCACATCTTGGGCATTAAAATCGACTTGTGCTTCACGTACCATACGTCGACCGAGTTCTACTGCATTCACAGCAGCATTCAGTATGCTATCCGGTTTTTGCTCAGTAACAGGGGTGGTATTGGGTTCAGCAGCGGCATTATCTGCAGCGGTTTGAGCCGTTTCTGATTGTTGCGTTGCCACAGCAGCGGCATCGTTTGCAGCAGCGGGTTCGGCACGATCTTCGGCTTTTTTAGTACAGCCTGAAAGGATCAGGCAAGCAAGAATGGCGACTAGATACTTATTATTCATTTCAATCTCTATGGTTATTGTGCTGGACGGAAAGTCAAATTGTTAATTAAACTCGGTAATTATTCACTAAATGTTGATAATGATCAACAAATTATCATTTAATCACCAGATGCATGGTCGTATTGATCCATCCATGTGCCGCATATTAAAACGGCGCCATGCTCAAAAGAATGACGCCGTGTTTCATATAAATCGATTGATTTATACGCGATGCACTTTAGGGTTTAGACCGCTTCGGCCATTGGCGCGTGAGCCAATGCTGCAGGAATAATTTCCGCAGTCATATTATCAAAAGAGAAGATTTGATCCAATTGGTCTTGGCTGAGTAGCTTTTGTTCAAGTACTACTTCTTGAATGGTCTTGTTCTCTGCAATACATTGCTTACCAATTTCATCGCATTTTGAATGGCCTAAGATCGGATCGAGTAGGGTGATAATGCCCACACTACGCATCACAGCATCAAAGCAGGCTTGTTTGTTGGCCGTGATGCCTTGGATACATTTTTCATCCAAGGTTTGGATGGCGTTGGTGAGTAACTCGATTGATTCGTTTAAAGAAACAGCGATCACTGGTTCCATCACATTGAGCTGCAATTGGCCAGCTTCTGCGGCAAAAGTGATGCTCAAATCATTACCAATGACTTTATAGGCCACTTGGTTGACCACTTCAGGAATCACGGGATTAACCTTGGCTGGCATGATCGATGAACCCGCTTGCAACTCAGGCAAACGAATTTCAGCTAGACCAGTACGTGGCCCCGAACTGAGTAGGCGTAAGTCATTGCAAATTTTAGAGAGTTTCACCGCTAGGCGTTTTAAGGTACTCGACAAGATGATAAATACACCACAGTCACTGGTGGCTTCAACATAGTCCGCAGTTGGGCTGAGTTTCAGACCCGAAATTGCTTTGAGATATTCACAGACTTTATCAGCATAACCTTCAGGACTGTTCACACCGGTACCAATTGCAGTGGCACCTAAGTTAATTTCGAGTAGTAATTGGCGAGTATTGTCGATGAGGCGTACATCTTCTTTTAATAAGGTCGCAAAGGCATGGAACTCTTGACCAAGGGTCATCGGTACTGCGTCTTGTAATTGGGTGCGACCCATTTTTAATACAGGTTGAAATTCTTTTGATTTCACCAGTAAGGATTCGATCAATTGATTGGTTTGTGCCAATAAATCATCCAATGCAAAGTAGCTGGCCAGACGCAATGCAGTCGGATAGACGTCATTGGTGGATTGAGATTTATTGACATGGTCATTGGGATGAATAACATCGTATTGACCTTTGGCATGGCCCAATGATTCAAGTGCGATATTGGCAATGACTTCATTGGTGTTCATGTTGATTGATGTACCAGCACCGCCTTGGAACACATCTGTTGGGAAGGCAAAACCCCAATGTTCTGGGTGCATAATCAAACGGTCACATGCATTTTGAATGGCAAGGCTAATGGCTTCATCTAAAGTGCCAAAGTGAAGATTGGCTTGGGCTGAGGCTTTCTTAACTTCAGCCAAGGCGCGAATGAAATGTATCTGTTCGCCGACTTGGTGCTTGGATATTTTAAAGTTATCCATTGCTCTTAAAGTGTGAATACCATAGTAACAATCTGCTGGGACTTGACGCGTACCGAGTAAATCTTTTTCCATTCTGGTTGTCATGTGACAGGATTCCATTTCTATTTACGCTGTATGAATATTTGCACCAATACGGCGCAAGGTCACTATCCTATACCATCTCTGTGAGCTTGCTCAATTACTTGCGCAATTTTGTTGATCTTTTTTTTCGTATTTAATGCCGATTCTAATAAAATAAAGCGATAAAGCGGGTGCAAAAATCAGCAATCATTTGCTACGTAGCGTGATTTTTAGTCAGAGCGTAATTTTTAATATATGCATGTGTTCAAAATTGGTGCGTCAGTGCAAATATTTGGTGCAAAAATTCACAAGTTGAAACCACCGTGAAATGGTTATTTGTGAGAAGGAGAAGGGCGTTGATATTCAAAAAACATCATCTGTGAATCATGAGGATGATGTTTCATTTGCTAAAGTGCTTTATTCGGTTGTTAAGCTAGGCTTTCCTTTACAAATTCAGGGTTTAATATAAATAATTTGATTAACGATTGTGCAGCACCAGATGGTCTGCGTATACCTTGTTCCCAAGATTCAAGAGTACGCTTTGATACACCTAAAATAGATGCAAATTGCTCTTGAGTTAATGCGGCTTTTCTACGTGCCAATGCGACATCAGTTTCATTAATCACCGTCCGTCTAGCTGCATTATTTGCAAGCATATGATTTATGCCTTCTAAAATTTCTATATTTAGATCTCGTTTTGATTCACGTAAAGCGAGTTCTTCATCACTGAGTAAACGATTTATTTAATAACTCCACTAATGTTCTAAGGGTCTTTTTTTCTAATTGAGTGATGGTGTCTTTACTATAAAGTGACAGAAGCCATATCTCACCATTTGCTAAGCGATTGAAATATATAACTCTTAAACCGCCTTGCTTCCCTTTTCCTTTTCCCCTCCACCTGACCTTTCGAATACCGCCAGACTGAGGCTCTACATCACCTGCTTCTGGGTTCATAGACAGTAAACATATTCTAGTACATACGACACTGTCGTATTTGCAATCTCAAGTGTGTTTGAGTATGAGCGTATATGTAGACTCGACCTAAGCTTGTTCCAGTCCATTGCGGTAGGCACCGGGGCTAACGCCAGTCCATTTCTTAAATGCGCGATGAAAGGCACTGGGATCATGAAAATTGAGCTGTTCACTGATTTCGATCAAGGGCTTATCTGTTTTGCTTAATAGCTCAATCGCGGTATCGCGGCGGATATCATTTTTAAGTTGCTGATAGCTAATACCTTCATGTTTTAGTCGGCGTTGAATGGTGGCTTCAGACATATTTAAACGTTGCGCCAAGGCATGCAGCTCCAACCATTCTGAAGGGTGAACTTGGATCAAATGCTTACGGATTCGGGTGCTGAGGGCATGTGGGTTTTTAAAGCGGATCAACAGGTTTTGTGGGGTATGTTGAATAAACTGATACCAACTGCGTTGATCATGCTTGATCTTAATACTGAGATATTCCGCATCCATCACGATACGATTTTGCTCTGCATGGTATTGAATCGCCTCGCAAAAACGTACTCTATAATCTTGGTCATCGACAGGGGCGGCACATTTTAATTCGATCTTTTCAATATTGAGGCGTTGATCCGCCAACCAACACAATAAGCCATGTACCAGCATTAAATAAGTGGCATAGCTAAACATCGGTTTGATCTCAGCCCGATCATGCAGGATTAAAATCGCTTTGCCGCCTTCAAGTTGCAACTCACTATGAATGTCATCTAAGACTGTATTTAGGAATTGTAAAATCTGTCGAAAGGCCTGCTCCAGATGGTCACTGCGCATAACCAAACGTGAAATAAGTTGGTAACTGCCACGGCGCATCGGATGCCGATCCATCCCGAAAAACTCGTCATTCAATTGATCCGCCAAAGCAATCCACAATTGCGCATAGGCACTGACCGCAACTCGGGCCTTGGGCGCATGGGTCAGTTCCAGTGCGATACCGGCATGTTGTAATAATAATTCGGTATTTATACCTTGTAACTCAGCGGATCGCAGCGCCTCATGCACCAAGGCCATTGAAATGGTCCCTTTACTATATTGGGGCTGACGAATACGGACATCTGCAGGCATAGATCACTCATCATAGATTGGCCAAATACATCACTCAAGATGCAAGATTTGGAAATTGTACTCAATCTAGACTATGTTTACTCTGCTATTTAGGAACAGTTGACAGTTCACGTTATTTAAATAAGGAAAATACATGAATATTTCAGGAAAGGTTTTTGTCATTACCGGTGGTGCTTCAGGTTTAGGCGCGGCGACCGCAAGTCATTTATATGCGCAAGGTGCCCGAGTGATTTTGGTGGATATGAATCAAGAACTTGGAATGGCCATGCAGCAGCAGTTGGGGCCCAATAGTCAGTTCGCCCAAGTTGATGTCACCAAAGAAGATCAAGTCGCTGCTTTATTTGAACAAATACAAAAAGATTATGGTCAGTTAAATGGTTTGATCAACTGTGCAGGCATTGCGCCTTCTGCCAAAGTCATGGGGCGTAATGGTCTACATGAGTTGGCTGCATTTCAACGTGCTTTAGATATCAATGTCACAGGGACATTTAACATGCTGCGCTTTGCTGCGGAACTGATGTCTAAATATGAATTGCAACCGGGCGAGGAAGAACGCGGTGTGATCGTAAATACCGCTTCAGTTGCAGCCTATGATGGGCAGATCGGTCAAGCTGCATATGCGGCCTCTAAAGGTGCAGTGGTGGCCATGACCCTACCTTTAGCACGTGAACTTTCTCAACATGCGATCCGGGTCATGACCATTGCACCGGGCATTATGGAAACGCCTATGCTCAAAGGCTTACCTGAAAAAGTCCAAGCTGCATTGGGTGAAATGGTGCCATTTCCACCACGTTTAGCCAAACCGCATGAGTTTGCACAATTGGTGGGACATATTTGTGAAAATGGCTATCTGAATGGTGAAGTGATTCGCTTAGATGGTGCCATTCGTATGGCAGCGAAATAGTTTCGAGTTCAGTAATAAGATTTTAGATCAGTTTTTTGAAAGGGATAGCGGCATGATACTCACTGATGAACAGCAAATGGTTCAGGACATGATGCGAGATTTTTCGCAGCAGCAACTTAAACCAACCGCAGCAGAGCGCGATAAAACCCATCAGTTTCCTGCGGCTGAACTCAAACAGTTGGGTGAACTGGGCGCTTTGGGCATGACAGTCCCAACAGAATGGGGCGGTGCCGGTTTGGACTATACCGCGTTGGTGATTGCACTCGAAGAAATTGCTGCAGGTGATGGTGCTATTTCGACCATTGTTAGTGTACAAAACTCTTTACCCTGCGGCATTTTACTTAAATACGGGACTGAGGCGCAAAAAGAGCAGTATCTTGCCAAATTGGCCAGTGGCGAATGGTTGGGCTGTTTCTGTCTGACTGAACCAGAAGTCGGTTCAGATGCGGGTGCGATTCGTTGTCGTGCGGTACGTGATGGTGATGACTGGGTGCTGACAGGAACCAAACAATTTATCACCACAGGTCAACATGCTCAGATTGCATTGGTCTTTGCCGTGACCGATCCCGCTGCTGGTAAACGTGGCATTTCATGTTTCTTGGTCAAGACCGATAACCCCGGCTATATCGTTTCTAGACTTGAAGAGAAAATGGGCCAACATTGTTCAGATACCGCGACCATTGTACTCGATCAATGCCGTGTGCCAGCCGATCATGTGCTCGGTGCCGAAGGTCAGGGCTATAAGATTGCCTTGTCCAATCTAGAGTCTGGACGTATTGGGATCGCAGCGCAGTCGGTGGGTATGGCACGTGCAGCACTCGATGCAGCGGTGGAATATGCCAATCAACGTAAAGCCTTTGGGGTTGCAATCGTGCAACATCAGGCAGTTGCATTTCGTCTGGCCGATATGGCCACCCAGATTGAAGCTGCGCGTCAATTGATCTTCCATGCTGCCGCTTTAAAAGATGCAGGCAAGCCATGCTTAAAAGAAGCATCCATGGCCAAGTTATTTGCCTCCACGATGGCAGAACGGGTCTGTTCTGATGCGATCCAGATCCATGGTGGCTATGGCTATGTATCTGATTTCCCAGTAGAGCGTATTTACCGTGATGTGCGCGTCAGCCAGATCTATGAGGGGGCCTCGGATATCCAACGTCTGGTGATTGCACGTGAAGTGACCAAAGTCTAATCAATCTGGACTTTGGAGCAGTTTGTATAGAGGCCAGCATTTAAATGCATGAGCTTGATCAATAAATTAAAAATGTTCAAAAGCTGCAATACAGTTGCAGCTTTTGGAAATTGCAGTTTAAACCTAGACATGATTAGCTAGGAACTCGGAACAATATAGTAAAAACAACAACTTCAATGAATGAAGTTGCGAAGGAAAAACAGCGTTACAGCGCAAAAGACTGGGGCAGTGGCCAAGTCAATTTTAGGATGAATAAGGTGGTTGTCATGAAGACACTCGAACAAGCATATCAAGAATTTAATTATCAACACTCGATCGATCGCTTACTCATCGGTAACGCGCAATCGATCAATGCTTATGTGGAGTGCTGCGCACGTTACCTTGGTTCAAATCAGACTGCATTGTATTGGGAAGGTAAAAACGGCCAATCTCAACAATGGAGCTTTGAGCAACTCGATGTCGCGTCGGCTAAATTAGCGCATTATTTTAAATCGATCGGTCTAAGCACTGGTGATTGTGTTGCAGGCTTACTGCCACGTACGCCAGAACTGTTGATCACTGTGTTGGCCACTTGGCGTATCGGTGCGGTATATCAACCTTTGTTTACCGCCTTTGAATCCAAATCCATTGAGCATCGGATCAATACGGCACAAACCCAACTCATCGTCAGCAATGCTGAACAATCATTAAAACTCAAAGACATCGCGTGTCCACATCTGTTGGTGGTCGATGCAAGCCCGCAGCTTGAGGATCATCTGGCCCGACCTGTAGCAGATTTCTGGGCGGTATTGGAAGATTTATCCAGTGAATTTGAACCGGTGATGCGCCGTTTTGAAGATCCATTCCTGATGATGTTCACCTCTGGCACAACTGGTTTAGCCAAGTCTGTACCAGTCAGTCTCAAAGCCATGTTGGCGTTTAAGGGCTATATGACCCATGCAGTGGAACTGCGAGATGAGGATTCATTTTGGAATCTTGCCGATCCCGGTTGGGCTTATGGATTGTATTATGGCATCACTGGGCCGTTGAGCCTTGGTCATAGCATCATCATGGATGAATGTGGCTTTAGTGTAGAGCGTGCGGTGGAGATGATCCGTAAACACAAAGTCAGTAATCTGACCGGCTCACCGACTGCATTTAGAATGTTCTTTGGATATAAAGAACAATTCGGCGCTGATATCAAACAGCATTTACGTGTGGTCAGTAGTGCAGGTGAGCCACTGACCCCTGAAGTGATTCATTGGTTTAAGCAAGACCTAGAGGTCAATATTTACGATCAATATGGTCAGACTGAACTCGGTATGGTCATTGCCAATCATCATGCTTTGGCGCATCCGAAAAAGGTTGGCTCTGCAGGTTATGCCATTCCCGGGCATCGCTTTTGTGTGCTTGATGCACAACATCAAGAGCTTGAGATTGGTGGTATTGGAACCTTGGCCATAGACTGCTCAGCTTCGCCATTATTCTGGTTTGAAGGCTATGGTGGTGGTGATCGTAAGTCCTTTGCAGGTCAATATTACCTCACGGGCGATACCGTAAAGTTGAATGAAAATGCCGGCATCGACTTTGTAGGTCGTGCTGACGATGTAATTACAACGTCAGGCTATCGTGTAGGCCCTTTTGATGTGGAGAGTACCTTGCTCGAGTGTGCAGAAGTCTTAGAGTCTGCAGTGATTGGCAAGCCAGACCCAGAGCGTACCGAGTTGGTCAAAGCCTTTGTGGTATTGAAGTCTACGATCGAAACCACAGAGGCGTTAAAGACCAAATTGCAAGAATATGTCCGCGCTAGATTGTCTAAACACGCCTATCCACGGGAGATTGAGTTTGTGGACAGTTTACCCAAGACATCGAGCGGCAAAATCCAACGCAATTTGCTCAAACAGCAAGAAATCGCCAAGCAACAAGCGGCTTAATCCTGAGCACTGCAAGGCCCTTTTTTCATCTCATCGACCGATAGAAATACAATCAGATTCGGTTTCCAGTTTCATGCTTCGCACCCGTAAGGGTGCATTTTTTTTTCTAATTTTAATGCCGCGGATTTAGATGTGTGAAGATCCACCTTCGGTTATTTATTTGTTATGCTGAGGAAAATTGGATTTGAGAAAAATATGCATAATCAAGAACTAGAGCAGTTATTTAATGCTGATGATTTAGAAATGGTCATGGAAAAGGTTATAGGGGATTATTTAAATGATGACAATTTTGCTGCAGTGATTGAATACGTTGAGCAGCGCATTGCCAATCAAATTGATCCATTACAGGGGCTTTGCCTATTGGTGGGTGTTTATGAATATCGGCAAGATGACCATCGCCTGTTACTGAGTTTAGATCGGGCGATTACCTTTGCAAAACATCTATATTCCAAGAATCGCGAACTTAGGGATCTAAATGTCTCGAAATTTTGGCTCAAGAAAATCTATCTACTGCAAAGGCGCTATAAAAATGCAGCGCATAGTGGTGAAGATTCGCAACAAGCGCAACAGATCGTGCAGGAGATTGAGCAAGGCCTAGACAGTTTCGTAAGTCATGATGAGATTCAGTTGTTCGATTTGGCAGAGATCGCATATGAATATGGCAATATAGGCTTGGTCCAGAAAATATTGGCTCAGCTGAGAGAGGGACTGCAGCAAGCCGATTCACTACACAGCAAGTTGCTGCAATGGTATCAGCGCTTAAACCAATACCAGCTACAGGGCGATTTAACCCCAGATATTGAACATATCCAACTTCTTCTTGAGGCTAATTATGCTGAAATTTTGTCGATCTCACCCAAGCATTATTATCAACACGCCTTAAAAATCATCGAGCGCAATCCACACAATGCTGAAGCTGAATATTATGTGGGGTTATATCTGTATAAGCAGCAGCAATTTGAGCAAGCACGCAGTTACTTAAGAAAATCATTGCAAAAGAAAGTGGATATTTATACTTGGGGACGTTTGATTGAAACTGAATATTTACTCGATCGAAGCCTGCCAGAGGATATTCCAAACTTTAGCGACAATACACCCCGCGAATTATATAATGAGGGTGTAAACCAGCTAGAGTTTGTCGCAGAAATATTAAATCACACGGTCATTGCTGAAGAAGTCAGCACTCAACTCAAGCAGATCTGTTGTGAAATATTTAGCCAAGCCTATCTGCAATTTAAAGCCTATTTTGAACAGAACATCTTTGCGAGTGATCGTTATATCAACTATCAACTCTGGGCAGAATGTTGTAATCAATATGCGACTCAATTGGGACAATTAAATCAAACGCGGCAATGTGCTGAGATCGCCAGTGAGGGATTAAACTATGCAGAGCATGTTGGATTGCGTTTTAATCTCTTAGCAGCATTAATGAACGGCAAAGAATATCAAAGTGCTGATCAAGCTTTAGCAGAATACTTCTCGCGTTATTCGGGTGCGGATGGTCAATTTTACAGCCATCAAATACAGCGAGCACATCAATTGATGGTCGATTTTTATTTGGGGCGTAAAGCAGGTTTAAAGGAAAAATGTCAGGCTGTACTGTTTGAGTTGTATCAACATCAGCCTGCGACCGAACTGAATGAATTTGACCGACGAGATTTTGTACTCAGCAAAATTTTTATTGAAAACATCATTTGTGATTTAAGTGAACTTGATGATGTTCAAACCTGCATTGCTTATTATGAAGGGATTGCCGCTGAATATCCCAAAGAGAGTTTCGCGCATTATATGCTGATGCAGGAATATGATGATCAAGCTGAATATTTGCAAGTGAAGCAGCATTCAAGTCAATTCCTGATCCATATGGATGAAGTCGTCATGGACGATGACGAAAGCAATTTAGCGCGTCATTTGTATATTAAAAGTTGTTTGATGTTGGAACAGTATCAAGATGCCATCCAATTTTTTCTCAAACATGAAGCCGATATCGACCAGACCATGGAACAGGCTGATTATGTGCAACTGCTGAGTAAGATGATTCAAATTTATGCATCGACAAATTATCTGGACAAGATCGATCAACTGATTTTAAGGGTTGAGGATATGTATTTGAGTCATGCATGGCCTGATGATCAGTTAAAAGAGAAAATATATTTAGCCCATGCAGAGCTTTTATACAAAAATGGAAATTTAAAAGCAGCACATCAACGATTAAATCAAGTGCTGTCCTATGACGATCATGATCCGCAAGCGGATCAATTTAAACGGGATTGGAAAAAACCAAGTTTCTTTTCCAGATTTTTTTAACCAATAAAGGTGATTCAATCAGCACACACGCGGTTTAACGGTGATCCGTAGCCTGAGCCAATGCCAGGCTAATATATTCAGTCAGATGTGTGCTGTGAATATCATCGCAAGTGCGCAATTTTATATGTCGACGAAACTTTCCTGAGCCTTGGAGCTGTTGATAATCGTCGGCAAGTGTTGCACCTGAACTAAACTCCATACTCACATGCTTTGCATAACAAAATATCCCACCGAAAGCAGTGCCTTTAGAAAATAATATGCCGCCGTATTTGACTTCCTCAGTCACCAAAGGATCTAAATCAAAAATGATTTCTCGGACTGCAACCACCAAAGTATAAAATGTGGGGTGGAGGAGTTGGATATCATCAAGTAGTTTGGAGACTTTTTCTGATGTCATGGCGCAATCCTTGTGGCGTTTTGATTGGTGAGATTATAGACGCGTTCATATTTATTGATGAAGAATTAAGTTAGCTTCTCAATTGTGATGAACTGCAATTAGAACATGAAAACTTCAATTCTCTCAAGCCAGCCAAATATTATCCTGATCAAACGGAGGTTGTTATGAAAAAAATTATCATCATGGTTATGGGGTTTATTCCTTTCATGGTTCAAGCGGATTCAACGTTTGTATTTTCTTGTGATTTTGCCGATGGCGGTGGCATGGATATAAGCAGAGAGGGCGATATGTACCGCTTGGCTTTTAGCCCACAATTGAATGCAAAAAAACGGATAGTGAGAAATTCACGCAGTGACCTAAAAACGAATACCCCAAGCTTATCTGAACTACATGGAAATTTATGGCCCAATATGGAATTTCGCAGAGGTGAGTTTAGATATCATGTTATTTCAAATGTGAGTAAATCAGACGTCAATGATCCTGAAAATAGCTGGATGCATATCTATAAAGGGTCATCCTATATACCGGTTCAGCGTTGTGTAAATAATGTTAAGGTGAATCTTAATGAACGATCCTATTATGAAAAATAATGATTTGAAAATACTTTCTAAACTGCTTTACGCCGAGTTTTAAAGAAGCACTTTAAAACTCGCTCAGGCAGTAAACTATAAATGTTAAGGGCATGTTAATTTCTAAGCTGCCTATGCTGCACACACGGCTGGTGCAGCACATAGTGCTTCTGGAGGAAGTGGAGGTAAATTACCGGATAATGTGCATGATCCAAAAGTTAAAGGCCCGATTACCAAGCAAATGAAGGAAGCTAAGGTAAAATGTTTTAATCCAGTAAATAACGATGCTGCCAAGAAGAATACTGCTAAAATGATTAAGGAAGATTATCCCAGAGGTAGTAATAAAAAAACAGTAGATCAATACTTGAAAGATCAAACAGACACTCAATTGGCAAACCAACAAAAAGGTTTAAATGAAATGAGTGTTGACGACTATGTAAAAGGTCGCGAAGCTTTTCAAAAAGGTGGGCGAGGTAGTTGTGCTCCAGCTGCGCAAGCACGAAAAAGTTACCAAGAAAAGTTAAGAGATAAATATCGTCAAGATTATGAAAAATAAGGAATAAGTATTAGTGAGGCTTCTGCAAAAGCCGAAGCAAAATCCGGAAGAATTATGGATGAAATGGCGGCTTTGCATGATCCTGATCAAATTGCCGGAGGTGCAAATAAAATTGGCTATAAAGCATTCGGCTTAAAAAATACCAATTCTTCGCTTGGTGGTCAGTGGCCGAGCTGCGTTGGAGATTTAGATGCGGCAGTTGCTAAAGTTCCAGCAAATGAACGTAGTAATACAGGTATGAATGCTAAATTAGAAAGGTGTAAAAAATGAGTGAATTTATAATAGATGAACATTTTAACTACTTTTATAATGATAAAGGCTTTGGACCACCTACCCAAGTTGAAAGAGTAACAGAACAAACTCTTCATAGATATAAGGGTAAATTACCCGATCAATTATTAGAATATTGGAAAGTATTTGGCTTTTCTGCGTGGGGCAACGGTTTATTTTGGTTGGTCAACCCTGAAGACTATCAAGATGTACTTGATGCATGGTTAGAACATATAGAAACACTGCCATTTGAAGAATATTTTGTTATTGCACGTAGTGCATTTGGTGATTTAAAGGTTTGGGGAACCATACACGGGAATTGCTATAAAATAGCATCTACTATTTCAAGTGTTTTTCCAAGTATGGAAGAAATTAAAAAAGGGGAAGAAAATTATTTAGTAAGAAGTTTTTTTGCTTCCCAAGATAAAAATTTTTTAGATTTTGATGATTGGAAAAATAAACCTTTATTTGAGCGAGCTGTAAAAAAATATGGTGAACTCAACCAACATGAAATGTTTGGTTTTGAGCCTGCTTTGATACTAGGTGGTGAAGTTAAACTAGAGAATGTGCGCAAGTTGCCTATCATTTCCCATTTGCAGTTTTTAGCATCACTGGATACACCAAATTTAATGCTCGATATCGGTAAGTACGCAGATGAACAGGGTTTGGGGCAAGATGATGAGTAGGATTACCTATCGTTATAAAAACTATAATTAAATGCCCGAAAGGGCATTTTATTCTGCTTTCCGTTTGATATGTTACATCTAAAGTATAGTTTTTAAACGATAGTATCGTCAACTTCCCATCCATGCTTTAAAACTTTGGGTGCTGGTGATATTACTTGCTGCAGTATTTTTCTAAGCTGCCTATGCGGCAGTAAACGATGTATCGCCAAAAAAGCAATTTCTGATTGATTTCTAAGCTGCTTTACGCTGAGTTTTAAAGAAGCACTTTAAAACTCGCTCAGGCAGTGAACAGTAAAATTTCACCCACAAACTATAAAATAACAATGAGATAGCCCTAAAAAAGGCGAAATACCCAATATTTTTACATGGTTTGTAAGTTATTGATTTTGTTAGCTGTTAAAGAGTGTCATAAATATTGGGGTAAAAAGGGTGTTTTGTCAAAGCTGTTTTACTGTAGATTTACGCTAAACGCTTTATACTCCATCCAAGACTTTGTAAGCGTTGCCAGACCAAGGATATATACGTGACAGATCCGTTCGACATAGACTTAGAGTTAAGTGATGAAGAAATGCATCTCTATAGCCGCCAAATTTTACTCGATGGCTGGGATATCGAAGCACAAGAAAAGTTGAAACTGGCCAACGTCCTCATCGTAGGTTGTGGTGGTATTGGGTGTACAAGCGCCGAATTACTGGCGCGAGCAGGGGTTGGTAAAATTACTTTAATCGATGCGGATAGCATTGAAATCAGTAATCTACAACGGCAAATTGCCTTTAGTCATGCAGATATCGGATTTTATAAAGCGGAGGTGTTGGCCAATCGACTACGTCAAATTAACCCGCATATCCACGTTGAAAGTTATAACCTTAAGCTTGATCGCAGCAATGCAGCAGAACTGATTAAAATGCAAGATCTGGTTTTGGATGGCTGTGACAATTTTAGTACCCGTTATCTGGTCAATCTGAGCTGTAAGCAACATCAGGTTGCCTTGATTAGTGCTTCTGCGATTGGATTTCAAGGGCAGTTGTTTATGGTTGAGGGCGATGCCCCGTGTTATGAGTGTTTATTTCCAAAGCAAGATTCGACCTCAGAGCAACAGGACAATGACGCTTTACGCTGCGCTGATTCAGGCGTATTGGCGACCACCCCCAATGTTATGGCCAGCTTGCAAGCGCACCATGCCTTGCTCTATCTCGGTTTGGGGCTCACACCCTTAAAACAAAAATTACTATTGTGGGATGGGCTGAGTATGAAACAGCGCATCATTCAATTTGAAAAAGATGACGAATGCCCAGTATGTTGAGTAACAACGCTCAGCTCTGGCCATTTATTTGTTAAACTGCATTCATTTGTGTGTACTTAGACTCTATGAAAAGAAATATTTTAGTTGATGGTCTGCGTTCAGTTGCCCGTATGGGGGAGACCGCAGTAATCGCAGCCAAAGCTGGGATTAAATACGCCACAGAAAAACCCAGCAATGCCAAATTAATGCGCGAAACATTTGAATCGCTCGGTTCGACCTATATTAAGCTGGGCCAGTTTATTGCCAGCACACCGTCATTATTCCCAAGAGAATATGTCGAAGAGTTTCAAGGCTGTCTCGACCAGACCCCATCCTTGCCTTTTAGCTATGTACAACAAGTTTTAGCGTCTGAGTTTGAAGGTCGTGACCTAAGCCAGATTTTTGCATCGATTGAAGAGCAGCCTTTGGCTTCTGCATCGATCGCTCAAGTCCATGCCGCAAAATTGGTCACTGGTGAAGATGTGGTACTCAAGGTGCAAAAACCTGGGGTGGAAACCATTTTATATACCGACTTAAATGTGCTGCATTGGGCTGCTAAAATCCTTGAAAAAGCAGTACCTAAAGTGAAATTTGCTTCTTTGGCCGATATCGTAGAAGAAATCAAAAATCGCATGGTGCGTGAAGTTGACTTCATCGAAGAAGCCAAGAACATTGATGATTTTGTTGAATATCTACGCGCTACCGATAACCAGGCTGCGACAGCACCGAAGGTCTATCACCAATATTCAACACGCCGTGTCCTGACCATGCAGCGTCTGTATGGTGTGCCACTGGTTGATTTTGATGTGGTTAAGCAACATGCCAAAGATCCATCGCAAGTGCTGATCAGTGCCATGAATACGTGGTTTGGTAGTCTGATGATGTGTAACAGTTTCCATGCCGATCTACACGCTGGCAATCTGATGTTGCTCGATGATGGGCGGATTGGCTTTATCGATTTCGGTATCGTTGGACAGCTTAACCCGCAAGTCTGGACAGCCTGTATGGCCTTTATGGATGCCTTGCAACGCACCAACTATGAAGCCATGGCTGAAAATATGTTGAAAATGGGCATGACCGATACTCAAGTTGAGATCAAAGTGCTGGCAGCGGATCTAGAGCGGTTATTTAGTGGGGTGATGATGGCAGATCCACAACAAATTTTGTCTTCAAATCCTGCCGATCTCAATGACATTATGATGGATATGGTCGGGGTTGGAGAGCGTCACGGCATACGTTTCCCACGTGATTTTGCGTTATTGTTCAAGCAAATGCTTTATTTTGATCGCTTTATGCGCGTTCTCGCACCGTATACCGATATTTATGCTGACCAACGTTTACAAATGGTGCAAACTTTAGAGCCTGTTCAGTTGCTGAAACACTAAAGCAACTGCGGGTAGAGCGAACAACTGAGTGAAGCATTGAGGTCGTGATCATGGATGCAATTATAATTGAAGGGCTGAAAGTCGATACAGTGATTGGCTGTTTCGTCTGGGAACGCCAGATTGTTCAGCCTTTAATGCTGGATATGACCATCAATACTTGTTTAAACAAAGTTGCTCGCTCAGATGCCTTAGTTGATACTTTAAACTATGCGCAAATCTGTGAAATCGCAGCACAAACCATTCAACAAAGCCAGCCTAAAATGTTAGAGCACGCCGCACATTTGGTGATTGAGCAATTGTTTGTGACTTTTGAAGCGATAGAATCTATTGTGATTACCATTCGTAAACCAGCCATTATCGCCCAAGCACAGGCTGTAGGAATTCGTCTTGAACGCTACCGACACGATATACGCCCTCGCACTGGCGAGTAATCAACACCCTGAGCAGCATTTCCGTCAAGCCATTGCCCAATTACAAGGTCTAGGTCGATGTCAATTTTCATCGATCTATAAGATTCCTTGTCGTGATGGTATTGGTGCGGATTATTGGAATTGTGCCTGTCTACTCTGTTGCGATCTCAGCGTTGAACAACTGAGCAGCCAACTCAAGCAATGGGAAAATGACAGTGGTCGTGTACGTCCTTCGCATCAAATCAGTTTGGATGTTGATTTAATCGCATGGGGCACTGCGCTGACTGCGATGCAACTCAATCGCAAAAAATTGCCTTTGCCGTTGGATGTCAAAATCCCGATGTACCAGATTTGGAATGATCCCGCCTTTCAACATCCTGCACATCACTACCCCAATTTGTCATGCCTAGAACTCGCTACTGCAATGTGAGCTTAGTAGCAGCATTATGAAAAAATACTTTTGAAATAGGGCATAACCATGCTGAAACAATTATTAATCCTATCTGGTAGTAGTGTATTAGTGGTTGCCTGCAGTAACGTGACCATTAGTCCTACCACAACACCGAGCCAATCTGAGCGTGCACCAACAGAGGTACAGCAGTCGCCAGCGAAACCTCAGGTAATGCCGATCAGTGTCACGCCAATGGGGCAGGCCTTGGATCAAGCGGTTCAGGCGCTTAAGTTGGGCACATCGCATGCGAATTCTGGAAATAGCCTAAGCAAAGCTACTGCTTATCTGGTCAGTTATCTAGATCTCAACGCCGATGGGCAAGTGGACGCAGTGGTATTGCTACAAGGCCAAGAGTGGTGCGGTTCTGGGGGATGTACATTGCTGGTTTTCAAGGGCATGCCGCATGAGAAATTTGAGCTGTTGAGCAAATCAACCGTTGTGAATACGCCGATCTACCAACTGAGCAGTAGTCGCAACGGTTGGTCTGATCTATCGGTTTACAGTCGGGGGACGGGCCAAGTTCTGATGCAATTTAATGGTCAGGCTTATCCACTGAATCCATCTTTACAAACTGCATATCAGGTCGATGCCGAACGAGATCAATTATTACAACTTAATTAGCCTAAGCAATATATACATCAAGATCTCAGTATTAAAATAGGGTGCATTCATCTGAGAACGATGCAGTCTCTAATAGGGGGGAATTGACATCATGCCGCCATTAATTTGCGTTCTAAGGCCGTAACAAGATCGTTAATAGCCCCATTTTTAAGTTTCCATATTAAATTAGCTAAAAAACGCTGCATTAATGAAAAATGCTAAGCCAGAAAAACGCCAGAGTAGTTAATCTTTTTTGATCGAAATCATCAGTATAAAAACCATGCCAAGGGCTAAGTTTCTATACCAAAAACCTCCCTTCTTGCGCAGCAGTATTGCTCATCTTTGCTAAAGGCTTTCAGCCTGAATCCATCCCCTTGCGCAGCAGTGCTGCTCACCTTTTAAAAAAGGAAGGAATTCCTTTGAAATCAATACTTGATAAACATATTGTTTGGAAAATAGAAATTCTTTTAATCAAGCATAAAGTCAATTCATTGCACCCTCCTTTTTTAAAAGGAGGGACGGGGTGGATTCAAAATATCGGATATAAAAACCACGATTCAACTTGGATATTCATAAGTTTTTCTTAACTGACAAGGTACAAATTCAGACAAGTTTTATTGCATGGAAACTTAGCTTGATGAACTTATTTATAAAATGTTTTTTTAATATATAACCAATTTTGTGTCCCCATCATCTTCGAAAACCTGATTAAAAGCGTTCACAATATTTTGATTATGATCTGGATGATTGGGTAAAACAAACCAATATGGATTTTCTCGATTCACTACAAAAAGCTTCAGATTTTTTTCTTCTGCAGCATGTTTTATATTATTGAAGAGCGCTTTTTCAACTTCATAATCTATCTCCAGATTAAGGTCCATTTGTTCAGAAATACTGAGATTTTCAAAATCATCTTCACTATATTTGTCCCAAACTTTATGTACATCTTGGCCTATTTTATTTTCAAGTGCCGCCGTATCAACCTGAGCGTTTTTGAGCACCTCAGAATCGGCAATACCGTTGTCATAAAACTCTTTGATCTCAACATATCCCATATAGGCGTGATGCTCATTCATCCAATCACGAAAATGTGCAAAATCTTGGCTATCTTGAGGAATTGATTGTTTTTTTAATTCAGGGAGCGACGCTTGAAGTAAATGATATATTTCATTGTGATTCATATTTGATACCGTTTTCTTGATAGGTGAAATTGATGAGCTCGCTGGTGATTGGGGAAGTTCGTAATATTTCAAAGCAAAAAAGCTGATGATTGAAATGAGTATGATGAATAAACCTTCCATTTAGATATATCCACATTTGATTAAATTATAAAATTATTAATAAATACAGTACTTTATAATTAAATCCTAAAGCAAAATATAATGACTGAATCCCTTTGAGAAGAACATATCTTTAATGTATAACATATCTCTGCATTTTCTAAAGCCCTAAATCCTGCACGATTGAATGTCTGCATAGTTAATAAATGCAGCGATGCGCAAATACAAAAGCTGTATCATATATTTAAAAATCGATGAGCGCGAATGATGAAAATTACGTTTCAAAGAGAAGCTTGTTGTTCCCAAGATGACCAATTAGGCCCTTTAGAAATCCAATTGGAATTCGAAGAGGATGTAACACTTGAACAGGTCATGAAGGATATTTTAAGGCAAGGTTTTCTTCAATATAGTGCCTCTCACAATCATATGGTCGGCGTGGCAAATAAGCGAAAATTAGTCGAAATACAGCTTATTCAAGCACACATAATATTTCATCTCGATAAAGAAACTAGGATCATAGACCTACTCGATGAGCGAAGATTGAGTTTTGTTTTTATCCATTTGGCCGTAAAACATCGCCGTTTAGGGCTGTGATATAAGGCCCTGCTTTTTCAATGTAGTGATAGTTGGTGTTGAATGTATAGCTTAATGATCTCAATTGGAGTATCAAGATTGTTAGCTGCAAGATAACAAGGCGACTACAAGGCATTACTCCAAACTTAATTTAATTTCAGGATGTTGCTTGCGTAGAATCAGATTACCTGAACATGTGTGTTAAAAATACAATGGTAACCCGACCGAATACCTTGAGTATTGCTCATAGACCACTATAGTTTAAGTATGAAAACACTTAAGTTGCGTATCAAAGACAAACACTGCAAGTTGCTTACTCAATTAGCAACTGAAGTTAATTTCGTTTGGAACTATGTCAATGCTTTGTGTTTCAAACATCTACAAAGAACGGGCCAGTTTTTTAGTGCATTTGATATCGCCCAATATACCAAAGGTGCTTCTAAAGAATGTGGCTTACATAGCCAAACTATTCAAGCGGTTACCGAAGAATATGTTACGCGTAGAAAGCAGTTTAAAAAATCTAAATTAAGATGGCGAGTCAGTAATCCCAAGTCATCTAGAAAGTCTTTGGGATGGGTCCCTTTTAAAAAATCAGCAATCAAATATCAAAATGGCCAGATCAAATATGGCAATCAATGGTTCAGCCTTTGGGATAGCTATGGGCTAAGTAGGTATCAAGTGAGAACAGGGTCATTTGTTCAGGATGCCCGTGGACGTTGGTACGCCTGTTTGGTTGTGGATAGCGAGAAGACCCAATCAACAGCAACTCAAGATATTGGTATTGATTTAGGCCTAAAGGATGTTGCCACATGCTCCGATGGCGTGCTGGTCGAGAATCCGAAGTATTACCGCCAGTACCAGAAAAAGCTTGGGATCGCTCAACGAGCAAGAAACAAGAAGCGTGTCCGAGCTATTCATGCCAAGATCAGAAACAGTCGTCTAAATCACCTGCATACTGAGAGTAGTAAGTTGGTTGAAAACAATATATTCATCGTAGTTGGAAAACTCAGTGCTGCAAAACTGGTAAAAACCAAGATGGCAAAGTCTGTCTTGGATACGGGATTTGCAGCATTTAAAACAATGCTCAAGTATAAATGCGAGAACGCAACTTGCGCAGCAGTGCTGCTCATGTTTGAGGAAGTAAATGAATCGTATACCACCCAAATCTGTTCGCACTGTAAGAGGATATCAAGCAGTAGTCCGAAAGGTAGGACAGATCTTGGAATAAGAGAATGGCAGTGCATAGAGTGCGGTACACTCCATGATCGCGATATAAACGCAGCAAAAAACATTCTCGCGCTCAGGCATGAGCGTCTCGCAGGAGGAATCTCCGTCCTTTAGGTCGGAGAGGATGTCAAGATGCTTTGGCATTAGACACATTACAGCGTTCGCCGAAGCATGTTCTGCTACTGCATGTGAGAGCGATTAATGCCGCATGGTTAGAAGATATTGTTCAAGCCTTTAATCAAAACGGTTGGACTTTTATTAACTCGGATACGGCTTACCAAGATCCACTCTATAAAATCCAGCCTCAGATATTGCCTGCAGGTGAAAGTATCGTATGGACCATTGCGAAAATATATGGGATTTAAAATCTACGCTACCCAGCAGAAGATGCTCCATATGAATATCCAAATCTTAAAAAATTTGGTCTGAGTATTCAGCCTTAGAACGGTCATTATCGACCAAGCTAGATTCGATGTTACAGCGTAGGGTCGCATTTTAGTATTCACAAATAGCCTAAGTAAATCAGCTGACATTGTAAAATGAAATCAAATACGGCCCCTTTCTAAGCAGTGGGATATTTCCAATAACAAGCGCCTTCAAGCTGTCCAAATTGTGTCAGGAAAAAATCCAGTACAGTGCGGACTTTTAAGGGCATGGCCTGAGTTTGCGGATATATCGCTGCGATATAAAGGGGCTGCTTGCTAATAGAGCAGGGCTGTTGGGCAAAGAGCTCAGTGAGTCGTCCCGCTTTTAGATCTTCACCAATCAACCAGTCAGGAAAAAGCACCAAGCCTTGCCCATTTAAAGCCGCACTCCGCAACGAATCAGCATGATTTGAGCGTATGATCACTTGAGGATGAATCTGTTGCCAAGTCTGTTGCTGCTGAATAAACCATTGATTGGAGCCCTGTTTAGCTTGGTAAACCAATGCCTGATGTGCTTTGAACTGCTCTAAGTTGCTGGGAGTACCCTTTTTTTTGCAAATAAGCTGGGCTCGCAGCGAGATGGTATTTGCATCGATCGATAACCCGAGATTTGAGGCTAGAGTCTGGCATTGGGCTGATTCTAAAGATCAAATCTGCTGCATCTTGGTAGGGATCGATAAAGTCATCACTCAGTTGTAAATCAATTAATAAGGCAGGGAATTGTTGCTGTAACACAGCTAAATGAGGAGCGAGATGCATTTGACCAAACAACACGGGTGCATTGATACGAACCCATCCTTTAATTTCACCACTATGTTGCTGTAAAGCTGTCAATGCTTGATTGAGCTGAGATTGGATCTGTCGAGCATAGACGATCAAGATACCAGCATATTCACTGGCCACGAGATGTCGGGTATTTCGATAAAACAGTTGTACGCCAAGATTCTGTTCTAACTGCAGAATACTTCGAGAAATCGATGAGGGAGAAACATTGTCCATACGGGCTACGGCAGAAAAGCTCAGTTGCTCATAGACCAAGATAAAGATGCGAAGTGCATCACTTTGAATATTATTAATGAGTTGATTGTTGATGGGGTGGGCAGGCTGGTATTTACTCGAATTTAGGCTTGGCATTGATGCATATACCGCAAAAGTGTTTTTGAGATTATGGCATTTTTCGCATAAATGTTGCCACTTATACTGCCAGATCGCTTCTTTTAGAATTTGATAATAATGCAACGTTTACTGATTTTTACTGTGATCCTGGCTGGGATGGGCCTGTCGGTTGAGGCTGGTATATTGGGGCCTTTGGGTCAAAATGTCGGTGACTTATGGGCGACATTTAGCATATTTTCGATTGGTGCTGTCCTGACATTTATGCTAATGCTGTTCTTTGCACCACGGCATTCCGCTTCATTTTTCTCACGACCTGCTTGGGAACTCAGTGCAGGTCTGTTAGGGCCCTGTTATGTGGTGATTTTGACCATTGCCATACCGATCATTGGGGTTGCCTATACCATGATTGGCGTACTCGCAGGTCAGGTCGGGAAAAGCATCATTATTGATCATTTTGGCTTACTTAAAATGCCAAAGCGTCGCATTGATGGACATCGAGTCGTGGCCATAATTGCCATAGGCGTTGCACTCTTTCTTATGGCGGGGGCGAACTAATGTGGATGTTGATGTTACTACTGGCTGTTGTGGCTGGCATGGCACTCAGTGTACAAGCGGCAGTGAATGCAAGTTTAAGTTCTAGCCTCGGCGTACTGAAAACCGCATTTTTAACCTTTGCCTTAGGCAGTTTATGCACTGGGCTGTTGATCGTGTTTTTCCAAGCACCCCATGCACAGACTTTACTTGATGTACCAAAGTGGCAACTGATGGGTGCCTTTTTAGGTGTGCCCTATATCTTGATCATGGCTTATTCGGTCAAGAAAATAGGCGCTGCTGTGGCCACAGTTGCAGTCATCTTTGGACAATTAAGCATGAGTCTGTTAATCGATCATTTTGCATGGTTGGGGAATGCTGGGGTTGCATTTTCATCTACACGTTTTCTGGCAATGCTGTGTTTGTTGATCGCTCTGTATTGTATCTACCAAAGCCAATGGCACAGTGACCAGCACAATTAATTAGCATAACCATTAATCGTGGTTTACCAAAACGCATATTACAGGTTGAGTCTGCAGACGTAGCATCTATGCCAAACCCATGGCATAGGCATAGTAAGGTGAAATATTCAGGATTTTATCTCTATCAAGTAGCGGATATTTTGTTTACTTCATCCTGCCGTGCGCTCGCCATGTTGGTGGCATGGCTGATGATCAATCAATATCATCAGCCTGTGAGTTTAGGATGGTTGATTACATTGTCGTGGTTGAGCCAGATCATGGTGTTGATCGGACTTAGTTTTATATCAAGCCGCATGGATAAAAAAACCACTTTAGTGCTGTGTAGTTTGGTTGGATGCTTAGGTTTGGTTGGCTTGAGTCTAAGTGCTGAGTGGGGGATTGCTCATTTGGCAGCGCTTTTTCTGTTGACCTCAGTGCTGAGTATTATCATCCAACCGATCGGCAACAGTATCGTGCCTGAACTTTTTCGTGGCGCCGATCTACAATCTGCATTTCAAGTGCGTGGTCTGATCAACTCTATCAATATGGTGTTGGGTGCGGCGATCTCCGGCTTGGTGATACATATCTTCACAACGGCACAACTGCTTTGGATCTTGAGTGTATCCGTCGCTGGCGCATTGCTGATCTTTTCTGGACTGAAGCTAAAGCCCTCATTGAATCAGGAAAAAAGCACTTTTTCTGCAACCGCTGCTATACGGGCATTAATCGGCAACCGGCTAGAACGACGAATCGTGTGTATTGCTGCATTGGCCAATTTCATACTGACACCGACCTTGTTTTACATCACACCGATCATCGTGGTGGAGCATTATCAAGGCAGTGCAATGCTCTTAGGCCTTGCAGAAGCAATGTTTGGTTTGGGGATGTTGTGTGGAGGAGTATGTATTTCACGCTTGAATACGCTACTCAGCGTGCGCCTGAACAGTGTCAGTAGCCTGATTTTGGTTGCCGTGGGCTTGGGCATGGTCTTGATGTTGCCATATTTAATAGGATTACTCCTGGGCTTGGCGATCACTGGTCTGGGGACGGTGATGTTCAATATCAATACCAACAAGATTCGCTGTTCAGCAACCCCTGAAAAATTACGCAATGCCTTTGAGTCGATCTATCTTGCGCTGTGTCTGATTCCGATACCCTTTGGACTAAGCTTGGCCACATTGCTGGTGCAATCCAATCATTTAAGCCTGACGTTGGCTGGGTTTTCAGTATTGATCTTTGGCGCTGCAATCATGCTGTATCGCTCCAAATATTTTCAACACATCGCCAACTTAAATGATGCCGAACTCCATGAATGCTACCCAAAATTATTTGCGAATGCATATATGAAATTGACTTAATCGGCAGTGGCTTTAGGGTTCAATTGAGGGTTTTATTGTTAGAGCTCAGTTGAGCGAGTCCGAATGAAAGTCTGCTCGTTGACTGATACTCCCCATTGATTTCCGATTCTTTGCTCAATTCATTCAAACCCAACAGCCTCACATAAATGACGGGTTGCATCCAATCCTTCAAAAGTGGAGAGCTTAATCAGCTCAAAACCAAAGTCATCACAAAATTGAATACCTAATGCATCTTAGTTCAATTTCGGCTGAGTTTCTTCTTTAGAGCTCACTTTAAAAATGATCCCAGCAACGATGACCAACAGCAGTGCTGCAATGAGCGATACCAAGAAGCCTGCGCGGGCGCTGTTATATAACTCAACGATCTGTCCAGAACATGCGGCACCCATGGCAACCCCGACATTCAAGCCAGCCAATAACCACGTTAAGGCCTCAGTCAATTGCTGTTCTGGAACCACACGTTCAGCCATACTCATGGCTAAAATTAAGCTTGGTGAAAATGCCAACCCAGCAATAAATACCGCAGCAGTCAACGCATAAACATGAGTAATCAATAACATGGGTAGGGTTGTCACTGCGGTGGCAATCGCAGCCCAAAGTAACATTTGATGCAGACTACGCTTAAATTTGATCGCACCAAATACCAGACCTGCTAGACAAGAACTTACCGCATAGGCTGAAAGCACCAGACTGGCCGCGATTGGAGTGCCTTGTTGTTGTGCAAAGGCCACACTCGCGATATCAATAGTGCCCACGATTAAACCCATGGCGAGCATCAATGCTGCAAGTAATTGAACTTTTCCAAGTGAAATCACTGATTTGCTTGGGCTATGCCGGTGTGAATGACGTTGTTCATTAGATTGGGCAGGAGATGCAGTCGACATCAAACGATGGATCGGTGGTTCAGTGGATTTTTGTTGACTAAAGATCACCACGCCAATCAATAACATCAATGCAGCAGTAACAATACCGGCTTGATTAAACCATGCCACACTTAGTCCGACCGATATGGGTGGGCCAAGAATAAAGGTCACTTCATCTAAGACACTTTCCAGCGAGTAAGCCTGTTGTAATTGAGCTTTACCGCGATAAATCATGGTCCAACGTGCTCGAACCATAGCGGATATGCTGGGTAAAAAACCAGCCAAGACCGCAGCAACAAATAGACTCCAGTCAGCCAAGTTCAAACTGGCATGGGCGGCCAAACTGATTAATCCCAAGGCACTGAGTAGGCCCGAAATCAGTAAGATTTTGCTTTGGCCATACAGATCTACCAAACGTGCAACCTGCGGGGAGATTAGCGCATAACTCAACACGAATACCGCCGAGACTGCACCAGCGAAACCATAGCCATAGCCTTGCTGTACCAACATGGTAATGATCCCAATCCCAATCATTGGTAATGCCAAACGTGCAACCAGTCCAGATAGGGTAAAAGCCAAAGTACCTGAGGTCTTAAAAAGTTCGGCATAGGGATTGGTCATAAATGCGCTCTTTGCTGGTGCTGCTTGAAATAAAATACTAAACATACAATGTGTATGTAAGATGAAATATATATACATACAGCACGTATGTAAATGCTAGAATGCTTTTTTTTACTGTAGAGGCTGCACATGGCACGTCGAACCAAGGCTGAAATGGCGCAAACGCGGATCGCATTATTAGCGAGTGCACGTAAAAGTTTTGCACTGCGCGGGTACGCCGATACTGCGCTCGATGATGTCTGTACCGAGATTGGGTTGAGTCGTGGTGCGCTATATCATCACTTTAAAAATAAAAAAGCGCTGCTACAGGCGGTGGTAGAGGTGCTAGATCTTGAGATGGATCAACGCTTACAGCACAGTTTTGAGATAGCTGCTGATCCGTGGGAAGGCTTTCAAAACCGCTGTAAACTTTATCTGAGTATGGCGCAAGAGCCAGAGATTCAACGGATTATTTTACAAGATGCCCGTGCCGTGCTCGGCCATCGTCGGGCGGAAGATGCACAGCAATGCACCAGCTCAATGCAGCAGATATTGCAACAGTTGATGCAGGAGGCGGTGATCTATCAAAGTGATGCAGCCGCTTTGGCGATCTTGATTCACGGCAGTTTGTCGGAGGCGACCTTTTGGATTGCGGATTCGACAGATTCTCAACCTCGGCTAGCGCAATCTTTGGCGGCTTTACAGTTGTTGCTCAATGGTTTGCGTGTTCGATAATAGATACATTTAAAAAAAACTGATGAAATGTAAAATATATTTTGCGCTACCCATCTAAAACCCCTACATTATCATGCTCAAAATGACTGCCTGAGGCCGTTGCGTGCTTTATCTCAATGAATTTCTGATTTTAGCTGTAGTACATTTTCTGGCAGTGGTTGCACCGGGACCTGATTTTGCAGTGGTGATCCAACAGAGTGTCTCACATGGCCGTAAGACCGGCATCATGACCGCATTGGGGATTGGCGCGGGGATCTCAGTGCATGTGTTGTACACCATTTTAGGTTTTGGCTTGTTGCTCAAGACCAATCCATTGATCTTTAATAGCGTTAAAGTGATTGCGGCGCTGTATCTGGTGTATCTCGGCTATCAATTGATTCGCAGTAACTTGGTCAAGGCCGCGCCAGTGGAACAAGCGAGCACTACGACAACGGCGTCTGATCCATTTGCTCAACTGCAAAACACTGCAGCGCCTTCGTTGAAGCAGGCATTTTTAAAAGGTTTTATCACCAATGCCACCAATCCAAAGGCAACGATCTTTTTCCTTGGCATCTTTACCACCATTGTTTCCCAGCAAACTCCGATGACCATCCAGTTCTTTTATGGCGCTTGGATGTGTATGGTCAATGCAGCATGGTTTATCTTGGTTGCGGTATTATTTACCACGCAAAATATCCGTCAAATGTTCTTAAACAAGAAAAAGATCTTCGAAATAGTCATGGGAGTGATCTTAATCTTGTTGGCATTGAAATTGGTGCTGGATTTTTCAATTTAACTTCAATGGCTTATTGAACTTAAATCGCTTATTTCAGTTCACTTGAGGATTTCCCCAATTCTCGACGCGCAATAATCAGTTGTTGGATCTGTTGAGTGCCCTCAAAGATATCCAAAATCTTTGAGTCACGGGCCCATTTTTCCAACAGCTCCTCCTCGTTGTAACCAAGACTGGCCGCCAGTTCGACACATTTTAAGGTAATTTCATTGCCGACTCGGCCAGCCTTGGCTTTGGCAATAGAAGCCTCACGTGAATTGGGCTTTTTATTATCCGCCATCCATGCCGCTTTGAGCATCAATAAGCGTGCAGCTTCCCATTCGGCCTGCATGCGATAGATCTGAGCTGCAATATTCGAGGTCTGTAAATAGGGCGTGGCATAATCCGGATCTAAATAATCTTTAAAGATTTCTTGAATACGTTCCAAGGCCGCTTTAGCACATCCGACCGCCATTGCGGCAACCAAAGGGCGGGTGTTGTCAAAGGTTTCCATTACGCCAGCAAAACCTTTGGCCACTTCAATGTCGGCATTGCCAAGTAAATTACTCGCCGGAACACGACAGTCGATAAAGCGAATCGTCGCCGTGTCTGAGGCTTTGATGCCTAATTTATGTTCCAGCCGTTCAACGCTCATGCCGGGGGTGCCTTTGGGAACCACAAAAGATTTGATCGCAGCACGACCGAGGTTTTTATCTAAGGTGGCCCAAACCACGATAGCATCGGCGCGTTCGCCAGAGGTGACAAAGATTTTTTCACCATTGAGGATGTAATCATCGCCATCTTTGGTCGCTGAGGTGCGTACTGCAGCGGAGTCTGAACCAAAACCTGGCTCAGTAATCGCCATTGCTGCCCATATCCCTTTAAAACGTTGTAATTGTTCATCATTGGCCACTGCTGCAATCGCAGAATTACCCAGACCTTGACGCGGCATACTTAACAGCAAACCTGTATCGCCATAGCACATTTCCACAATACCCAGTGCGGTTGACATGTTGACGCCATTTTTATTGCTGTCATCGCTGTTGCCACGTTTGCCTACTGCAGCACCTGCATTTAGGCCATCACCGCCATCATTCATACCATCTAATAAGGAGGCCAACATATCCAGTTCTTTGGGATAAGTATGCTCGGCTTTGTCGTATTTACGCGATACAGGGCGCAGCACATTGAGAGCAACTTCATGGGCCTGCTCTAAAAGCATTTTAAATTTTTTCGGATTTTGTAAATTCATGATCTGCTTCCTGATGCAAGGGTGCTTGATTGGACTGTGCTGTACTGTGGTTGGCATTGACATTGACATTGACATTGGCATGATCTTGAAATGGTCTTGATCACTGTCGTTGAGGTTGACACAGTCTTGATCGCTAGGGTTATTTTTATCTGGGTTTGGGTTTGAGTCTGCTTTGGGTTTCTGCCTGAGCCGAATTAGCCATGCAGTCCTGAATGTAAAATGCCAGTGGCACGTAAATCACGATACCAACGCTCTACCGGATGTTCTTTGGTAAAGCCATGCCCACCCAAGACTTGAACGCCATCGGTACCAATTTTCATGGATTTTTCCACGCAGAGCAGTCGAGCCAGATAGGCTTCTCGATGAAAATCTTGACCTGCTTCAGCCAAGCTTGCAGCATTGAGTACCAGCATACGCATGGCTTCGATTTCGATAGCCATATCGGCGATCATAAATGCCACACTTTGTCGGTGCGAAATTGGTTCACCAAAGGCGATGCGCTGATTGGCATATTCAATACAATAGTTTTTTACTGCTGTGGCACAACCGACCGCCATGGCGCACCAGATTAAATTACCCAGATCAACAAAGGCGGTGTAGTTGAAATCATCATCGCCCAAGCGTTGTGCTGGGGTCTGGTTAAATTGCAGCGTCACAGTTTCAGTGGCTTTTAAGCCCATTGCAGGTGACTTTTTGACCCCGATGGAGGTGTGACGTTCGACCACAAACACCTCAGGATGTTGATTGAACATCGCGCTGACAATAAAGAGGTCGGCAGTTTCTCCAAGCAACACCAAGGTCTTTTCACCACTGAGATAAAACTGGCCTTGTTTGGAAATGGCTGAGGTTTTTAATTGATAGGGATTAAAGGCGGCGGTATTTTCTTGAACGGCAAAGCTGGCTTGCAGATCGGTCTGTTCGGCAAAGGCCGTCAGATAGGTGCTTTGGATTGCGAGGGTTCCCCAACGGGTTATGGCATTGATCACACTGCTGTTGCATAACATGGCAGCCGCCAAACTAAAATCACCACGCGCCAAATGTTCTGCGATCAGTACATTGCTAAGGATGTTTTTCTCACTGGCCACGCCACCATAGGCTTCAGGCAGGGCATAGTCGTTTAGACCTAGATCACGTGCATATTGATGCAATTGCTGTGGAAATGTTTCTTGGTGATCCGCATCATGCGCCAAGGGGTAGAGCACTTCGGTAGCGAACTGATCCATGCTATCCACCAGCATGTGTTGTTCTTCACTGAGGTTAAGATCAAACAAGGACTTTTGTTGATTGGCTAAGCGCTGCTGAGTGACATTATTATGCGTCGCATGCTGTTTGGATTGGAAGACTTTTTGAGTTTTGGATAAGGTTTTAAAGCCGACTTTAGAACCTTGATAGAGTGATTTTTCTATAAATTTACGCAGTTTAAGTTGATCAATAATATCGCTACCTGCGATTTTTGTCATAAATGCCAAACCCAATCCTTGGGCTTTGTTCGCCATATTGGTCATCGCTATGTCCTGAGAGAGTTGTAATTCGCTCATTATGCTGACACGCAGACTGCCAAAAGACTATGTCAAAGCTGACAAGCTTATGCAGCAATATCCAGTTGAATTAAAGGGCTTGCATTTGGTTTCAATCGGTTGATAAGCATCAGGTATTTATTTGGCTATGCGTGTGGGGCCATATGTAAATTGACTAGAGTGACAAATAACCTGTAAGGATGTGGGTTCAGACACGATTCGGGCGCTGATGATCAATCATCAACGCCCGAATCGTGTATGTTTAGCATGGCTGTAGATCGTGCAAATACTCAGTGTTAAGGCAGTAATACTCAAATAAACATGTGCTTAAGTTCGATCTAAGCGCAGCGAACCGGCATGATCATAGAAAAGGAGTAATCATTTTACGCACATTGGTACGTGCTTCGATCACGGTCATAAAGGTATAAGCCCCGATGAATTTACGGCTAATAAACATAAATTCTTTGGGAGGTACACTAAAGTAGCGTGACGCCATCGACTTAGAAGCGCGTTGCATCACTCGGCTATGCAACTGGCTTTTTTTCCAGTCATAGCGCTGTTGTTCATCCATCACACCTTCAGGTAAGTCGGGATTATTGCTGCTACTGCTAAATGCTTCAGTCGCCAGCAAAAACACCTTGGCCATATCAGGTTTGATACTTTGCGGCATGGCATTAAAAAATTGGTAACCGGTCATAGAGTTGACCATGGCATCGGCATCGTGATGATAGCCAGAGATGATCAGATTACGTGCGACGGTCAACAGTTGCTGATCAAATTCACGGATGGCACCAAAATCCAGCAGCACAATTTTGTCAGGAATATCTTCGGCATTGCCCAGACGCACCAGGTAGTTACCAAAGTTTGGATCGGTCTGCATTTCGCCCCATTCAAATACTTCACGTACCGCTATTTCAAGTGAAGCTTCACCTAATTTATTACGACGTTCTTGGGGGAGGGACAACATCACTGGGCTATTGATCGGCACACCACGTTCAAAGGTCATGCACAAGACTTGGTTGCTACAAAAATGATCGATAATTTGTGGCACCACATAACGCGAATCGCCTCTGAGGCGTTCAGCAAAACGCCGTGTGGTGGCGGCTTCGACCCGATAATTGACTTCACGATGCATCATTTCACGAACTTCATCAAACCATTGATCAAATTCACGGGTCTGCGGCACCATTCGGGTCAACTTGAGCATGTTTTTAAACAAGTTCATATCTGAGTCGATGGCATCGGCCACACCCGGATATTGGATCTTGAGTACCAGTTCTAAGCCATCTGATTTACGTGTAGCACGATGTACCTGTGCCAACGATGCAGTACCAATCGGCTCATGATCAATGGTGAGCTCATCCAATTTAGAGCCCAATTGACTGACCAATTGTTGTTTAATCGCAGGCCATGCCAAAGCAACAGTTTGATTATTGAGGGTATTTAAAGCTTGGGTAATTTCTTCAGGCAGAAAGTGCTCGCCATATAGGGCCATCATTTGACCGATCTTAACGATCGAACCTTTGAGTTTTCCTATTTCGGAAACCAAATATTCAGCCTGTTCTTTCATGGCTTTTTTTCTTTTCTTTTCTTTTTCTTCTTCATTTGAAAATATCGTGCTTGCATTGGATGCCGCCCAGCGGGTCCCCGCCAGTAAGGATGCTTTTGCAATCGATAAGCGTCGATCCATAGAAGAGGTTTTTAACTGTTTTAGCTTATCGTTCTGATCTGACATGAACATTAAATCCTTTAAGCAAGCGAGCAGATAAGTCATTGTAACGAATATTACAGCTTCTGCGCGTATAAAAAAAGTTTAATCTATTCGATGACATAAACTGATCCACTCAAGATGTCATGGCAGTACAGTTAGCGGACTAAATTCGAAATTGAATTTTAAGCACTTTACGTTGTGCCAGATCATCTTTATTGGCAACAATGTAATCTGTGAGAAGTTGTTGAACCATCTGGCTCATAAATCCCAAGGCATAGCCTTTGACGATAATAATGCTGGGTAGGGAGAAAAATAAATATTTGGCATCCTCTAAAGTCGCGCTTTGAAAGATACCGTGTTGATTTAATAGTTGCTGCAAAAATTGTTTTTCTGATTGGACTTTGTCTGAAGCCTCGTCACACCAATAGTTTTGGCGCATGGCACGTAGATCATTATGTTTATAGCTCATACTCGGAGGGTCTCTCTGATCATTTCATCTCAGTTAAGCTTTTATATATAAGGTTGTTGCAGCTGGCTTTCAAGCATTTCTCGCGTTCTAAGTTGGAGAATTTTAAAAAAGCAGCTCGCTTGCTGCACAAACGGGCAAATTCTATTCTAAAACTAAAAGCATGCATGCACATTCTAGATCTAAATCACTGAAATGATTTTTTGATGAGGTCAAATGTATACTCAAATGTAAAGTTGAGTAAATTTAAAAAACAAAAAACCAATGTTTTTAAAGTGGTCAATATGATGTCAAGATACAATAAATCAAAGATTTACTACATTATTTAATATTAATGTAAACATTACATGCTAAAAATAATTAACTTAATCAGATGACGTTTTAAACAAATGAATGATCTCAGTGCCAAGAAAATAAATAAATTATTAGAAGAGTTTGTTACAGCAGGAAAAAAACCTGAAAAACTCGAAATTGGCTTTAAAACCTATGCACGCTTACTCGAAGATGATCAGTTTTTTGAGTTTGTGACCAAATCAGAAGATAGTAAAAATCGACTCTATAAAGGGATTCGCATTAAGCTGATCACCGAAAAACACTATTTCAAAATTAAATAAAAATTGAAGCTCGCGATTTACAGCGACTCAAATATTGACTGAGCCTGATGCTGTGATTTGATCTGCATCAATATTCTGTGCAAGACCCGTATAAAAGTCGTGAATAAACGCTGCAAAACAAGGTATGATATCGGGTTTTCAACTGACTGAATTTTCGGAGATGCCCTAAGTGGATCAATCGACTATCCCCCCTGAACACCTACAGGAAGCTGCTGAACACTTAAGTACCATTCGCGATTATATTCGTTTTGGCGTGTCGGCATTACGTCAATATGATGCACACTTAGGCCAAGGCACTGAAGACTATTTTGCTGAGAGTTCAGCCTTGGTACTGCAAACCTTGTCATTGGACTGGAAATCAGACCCTGAAATCTTGTCGGCCAAACTGCTCCCAAGTGAAAAAGCTGAATTTTTAAGCCTGCTGGCGCGCCGTATTAACGAGAAAATGCCAACCTCATATTTGCTCAATCTGGCTTATTTCTGTGACAAACCATTCTATGTTGATGAGCGTGTGTTGATTCCACGTTCACCGATTGCAGAATTGATTCAACAGCGTTTTGCGCCTTACTGCCTAGATGAACACGGTGTGGTGCGTGAAGCCCTGAATGCATTGCCTGCCAATGACTCACCTAAGACACCGCAACGTATCCTCGATATGTGTACTGGTTCAGGTTGTATCGCGATTGCGTTGGCCTATGCTTATCCAGAGTCCGAAGTCGATGCAACAGATCTTTCAAAAGAGGCCCTAGAAGTGGCCTCGATCAATACTGAACACCACAACATGCAATATCAAATTGCCTTGTTAGAATCAGACTTGTTTGAAAAAATTCCTGCTGAAAATCAATATGATTTGATCGTGTCGAATCCACCTTATGTGGATGCTGAAGACATGGCTGATCTACCGCAAGAGTTTTTACATGAGCCAGAATTGGCCTTGGCTGCAGGCCAAGACGGTCTAGATTTGGTGCGTAAAATGTTGGCTCAGGCGGCTGATTATTTGACTGAAAATGGCTTAATCGTCATCGAAGTGGGTAACTCAGAATGGGCAATGAAGCAAAACTTCAATACAATTGACTTTTACTGGTTAAAGTTCCAAAAAGGCGGTTCAGGTGTGTTTGCACTGACAGCAGCGCAATGCCGTGAGTTCCGCGATTTATTTATACAGTCTATTCAATCTGCATAAGGAGTCGTGCACATGGCTGGCAATAGTATTGGACAATTGTTCCGTGTAACGACCTGTGGTGAGTCACATGGCGCAGGCCTGATGGCGATCGTGGATGGTGTGCCACCGGGTATGTCATTGACTGAACAAGATTTACAATTTGATCTTGATCGCCGTAAACCAGGCACCTCCAAGTTTGCGACTCAACGCAAAGAACCTGATCAGGTTGAGATTATCTCTGGGGTGTTTGAAGGTAAAACCACGGGAACGTCGATAGGCTTATTGATCCGTAACACCGATCAGAAATCTAAAGATTATGGCAACATTGCTCAAAGCTTTAGGCCTGGCCATGCGGATTATACCTATACGCATAAATATGGTTTTCGTGATTATCGGGGTGGCGGTCGTTCTAGCGCACGTGAAACAGCGATGCGAGTTGCTGCCGGTGCCATTGCCAAGAAATATCTTGCTGAAAAGTTTGGTGTATTGATCCGTGGCCATGTCACCCAAATCGGGACTGAAAAAGCCCAACGTTTGGACTGGAATGAAGTGGGGAATAATCCATTTTTCTGTGGTGATCTAGATGCGGTGCCGCGCTTTGAAGCGCTGGTGACCTCATTGCGTGAACAGGGAACCAGTTGCGGTGCCAAACTCGAAATCTTGGCCGAAAAAGTACCCGTGGGTTGGGGTGAGCCGGTATTTGATCGTTTAGATGCGGATATTGCCCATGCAATGATGAGTATCAATGCGGTCAAAGGCGTTGAAATTGGAGATGGTTTTGCGGTCGCAGAACAGTTTGGTCATGCCAGTCGTGACGAATTGAGCAGTGATGGTTTCTTGGCTAATCATGCTGGGGGAATCCTTGGCGGGATTTCTTCGGGGCAGACCATTCGTGTTGCGATTGCGCTAAAACCAACCGCCAGTATTACAACATCTGGCAAGACCATTGATATTCAAGGTCAAGATACCGATGTCTTAACCAAAGGTCGTCATGATCCTTGTGTAGGCGTGCGTGCTACACCGATTGCCGAAGCCATGCTTGCAATCGTGTTAATGGATCATTTTATGCGTCATCGTGCGCAAAATGCCGATGTGGTTGCTCCATTTAATCCGATCGAACCAAAATAAATTTAACCTGTATTGCGGAAGCCCAGTTTTGACTGGGCTTTTTTGTCTCTGCAACACTACTTGCGCTTTGGCAAAGCCTGCTGAAAAAATCTTCAAGGTCATTTATTTTATTTAGTTGAAATATATTACTAATCGTTTTTTTAAATGCATGTTTTATTTTAAGTAAATCTTTAATGAGTCTAAATTTTTTAATAAATCTTTCACATTAAGTTGTTTAAATTGTGTCCGAAAAGGATTTTTTCAGATCAGACAGGAGTGTATATCAAAGTTGTAGTTTAGAGGTTAAAAATGAGTTTGAATGCATCGATCGTCGATCCTAAGCTTTTCTCTGAAAAAGACAAAATGAAATTGGTTGATGAACTCTATCAAGTCCATGACCAAATTTTTGATGGGGTTGATAAGGATCAATTCACTAACTATGTCGTCGATTCTAAGGCGCACATTACCAATATATTTATACAAAAGCATCAAGATCAAGCGGTGGGTTACGGGGCAATCCACTTCTATAAATTTGATACGCTTGAAGAGCGTATCGGCGTGATCCGTATGGAAGCAGGCCTTATACCTGATTTCCGCAGTGGTAATAATCAATTGCATATATTTGCATTATTTAAAGTACTGCAATTCATAATCAGTCATCCTAATCGCAAAATATATTTTCTTGGTAGTTTGGTTCATCCATCTAGCTATGTCGCCTTAACCAATTTGAGTAAGCATGTCTGGCCTACAATGGCTCAGCCTGTGCCTTGCGAGCAAATCAAAAGTATCGTCAGTCGCTTGTCAGATTTATTTGATCTGATTCCAGTAGAATCCTCCAATCCACATGTGGTGCAAGTGGGTTGGAAAACCAGAGAAGCACAACAGTCTAGAGATCAGTGGAATCTCGTGCCAAAGCCTTCTGCACAATTTTATATTCAGCAAAATCCAAATTATCAAGATGGCCATGGATTAATCACCATTCTGCCGATGAATCTAAAAAATGTAATGGATATCGGTGTGGCATTGCTGCAGAAAAAGCAAAAAAAAATCATCAAGAAGTTTTGGATGCAGTCTAGGCTTAATCCAAATGTAATGAAAAAAAGCCTCCCAAATTTATTTTCAACCACCATTTAAGCAAACGTCTTAGTTGACCTGCTGCTTTAGATAAAGTGAATTTAATGAATAATCTCAGTATATCTCAGCTCAATCATCTCAAACATATCAGCTTCAACGTCAAAGGTTTGATCTTTCCAGACATCGATCATCCCTATGATTACAGCATTACCAATGAATCGCTGTATCAACAAAATCTCAATGCCATTATCGGTCTAAAGATTGATGATATCGTTCGTTTACCTGTACAAGCGACCTTAAGATGTGAATTATCCAGTAAGCAACAACCGATCTTAGCCGTTTATATTGCGGGATTAAAAACAGGGCACTTGGCTACAGATGACGCTTTAAAAATGGCGGCCTTATTTAAACGCTGTCATTATCAACTTGATGACGCATTTCATGTCAATGCATTGATTATCGAAGATAGTCAAAATAAATCCAGACAACGTGCTTGGCGAGTTCGACTGGATATGCCTTTTTTTGTAGACGATATCACCATTAAAAATTATATCTAAATCGTAGTTCAGCTTAATTTATAAAACGGTTCTTTCAATTTTCAGCCTACACCATTTTCAGAATGCAGCGCATTTAATACAATAATTGAAATTCTAGCGACGATTTACCTGAGTCTTCAAGGCTGTGCTTGTCGGGTATGCTTTTTAAAAATAGATCAAAATCATAACGGTTATCAATTTAAATAAAACAATCCACAGCTCAAAAAAATAAGCCTTGTTAAAACACAATTCTTGATATTAATGATAATTGTTATTATTATCCTTACCCAAATTGATTGTAATACATCGATCAGTTGGATCGCATGCTTTTCGGTGCTGATCAAAATCAAGCTGCGTATGACAATCGCGTCTTTATCAAATACTGCTTATTGAAATATCTATATGGCCGAACCCGATTTTAAACATCAAATGCCAAGGGGGTTTTGTGCATTTGTTGAGGCCAAAGATAGGATGCTAAGCGTTTTTTAAAACCAAGATCACATGGTTCAATTATGTCTTTCAGAAAACATAACATCTCAAATTTAAATATTCCGACGCCAAATTATTTATCGACTGCGATTAAATTAATCATGATTGGGGTAGTGAGTAATAGCTATAGCGCATTGGGCTATGCTGCGGATGGAGACGTTGCAACTCAAGTCCAAGAAACGCAACCGACTCAATTGGCGACCATCGTGGTTACTGCCAATCAATTGGGTGAAATCACTGAAAATAGTGGTATATATACACCTGGCAGCATCGCGACAGCGACACGATTAGTGCTGTCACCACGGGAAACGCCACAAAGTATCAGTGTGGTGACCAGACAAGAGATGGATGATTTTAATCTTACCTCAATCGATGACGTCATGCGCCATACACCAGGGGTGAGCATCGTTACTTATGACAGTGAACGTACTGAATATAACTCGCGTGGTTTTGCGATTCAGAATTTTCAATATGATGGTATTCCGATGAGTCGAAACTCGGCTTATTCAGCAGGGAATACATTAAGTAATATGGCGATCTATGATCGAGTGGAAGTGCTTAAAGGTGCTACGGGTCTATTAACCGGTGTCGGTGATCCGGGGGCAACCATTAACTTAATCCGTAAAAAACCAACACATGATTTTCAAGGCAGTGCCTCAGTAGGTATCGGTTCTTGGAATAAATATCGTGCAGAGCTAGATCTGGGGGGTGCTTTAAATGAGGACGGCAGTATACGCGCGCGTGGTGTGGCGTCTTATGAATATAAAGAATCTCAACTGGATCGCTATGAACGTAAGACCCCAACATTTTATGGCATCGTAGAAGCGGATATTACAGATCGTACTTTATTCACAGTGGGTGCAGATTATCAAGATAATAATCCGAAGGGATCTACGTGGGGTGGCATCCCAATTTATAATGCTCGGGGTGATTTTAATAACATGCCGCGCAGCTTTAACAATGGCGCGAATTGGAGTCAATGGGAACAATATACCCGAACGCTCTTTTCAACCTTAGAGCATAAGTTTGAAAATGACTGGGTGGCTAAACTGCAACTGAATCATCAAATAAACGGTTATGAAACCGGCTTAGCTGCAGTCGCATCAGGACATCCAGATCCTGAGACCGGTACAGGCGCTTCGATGTGGGTGGGCAAACATGTCGGTGAAACTACCAGTAATGCTGCTGATTTCTATGCCACTGGGCCATTTCAATTGTTTGGTCGTAGCCATGAGTTGGTTTTAGGCGGGAGTATCTCTGAAAGCACATGGAAAAATACCAATTATACGACTGAAGATGGTTATCAGACCGATATCGATGATTATTACCAATGGAATGGAAATGTACCACGCCCTGATTGGCAGGTTGCAGGTCGATTTAATGAAACCACAAAGCAAAATGGCCTATATGCGACGACTCGTTTAAATCTCATGGATGATTTAAAGCTGATTTTGGGCGGGCGTGTTGCAAATTATAAAGCGCCTGATATTAAAGAGTCCGGTATATTCGTACCTTATGTGGGGGTGGTCTACGATCTGAATGACTTTTATTCGGTCTATGCCAGTTATAGTACGATTTTTAAACCGCAAACAGCCAGAGATGTCAATGAAAAAACCCTTGATCCCCAAGATGGCAGTAATTATGAAGTTGGGGTGAAAGGAGAATTTTATGATGGTCGTTTAAATGCCAGTCTCGCCTATTACCAATTGAAGCAAGATAATTTTGCTTTAGAGACTGGGGAAAAAACCGCATCTGGAGAGGTTGCTTTCGAGGCTATTCAGGGCGTGAAAACCAAAGGCTTTGAAATGGAGCTTACTGGGGAGATTTTAACGGATTGGAACCTACATGCTGGATTTAACCATCGCGTATCCAAACGTCAAGGTGAAAAAGTTTCGACCTTAAATCCTGAAAATGAATTTACGTTGTATAGTAGTTATAAACCGAGTCAATGGATCGAGGGATTGACTGTAGGTGGCGGGGCACGTTGGCAGGACAAAACTTGGGGTCAGGTCAGTAATCCACTGTATAAGGAAAAAGTTAAACATGAGGTCTCTGATTATTGGTTAATCGATGTCATGGCAAACTATAAGGTCAATGATCAAGTATCGCTGAGCTTCAATGTCAATAACTTGATGGATAAAAAATACTATACGATTTTCAGTTGGTATAACACCTACACCTGGGGCGAGGGGCGTAATTATAATCTGGGTCTAAAATACAAGTTTTAAGGTTAATAATGCTTTAGATCATAAATGTTCAATCATCACAAAAAAGCTTGAGCCATATGCTCAAGCTTTTTTTATGTTTACTGCGACGACTGTTGTTGTGACGTAGCTTGTTGTGATTGGGCTTGTTGAAAGCCGTTGGCGAGGGCGCGCGCATCAGCAAGGGCATAATGTGGAAGACTGGAGTTGATGATTTGCATATTGCTGGGCATCCACAACTCTAAGGTTAAAGGAGGTGTCATCATGCAGCGACCAGCTGCAACGATCAGTGCGCGAGTAAACAGTGACAAGTCTTCAGGCCAGTCAGCAATAATATGAATATGTTGATATCGATTGAGAAAGGCACATAATTTGTTTTTAAATTCGGCTTCAGCAATGGCCGCTTGACCTAAGATCGGCAGGATATTGTCTTTGACCCAATCAACGGGGTGTGGACATGGCAACACTTCATAAAAATACTGTCCCAACTCATCGACCAAAGCCATTGAGATGAGTTCACCACCAAAACCATTAAATTCGCAATCTAAGAAAAGTTTCATTGAGACCCGTTGCTAGCGTGTCTAGCAGTGATTTAAAACGTTGTGAGTATCATAAATAAATATCCAGACGATAGCCACTCATTCACTCTATGCATTTTACATTAGGCATTGATACAGATTTTAAGACTTGAAAATTTCTCGGCCAGAAAGTCGATCAGTAATCGAAATGAGGGCAATAATCCGCGCCGTGAAGGAAAGACCAAATGAATGATTTCTTTTTGCGGTTTCCAATCTGGAATGATCTGTAGCAAGCTGCCATTTTAAAGTTGTTCACTGACCATGAGTGATGGAAATTGCGCTGCACTCATTTAAAAAAAGCCCAACACGTCGGAACGGTTGAGCCAAAGGGGTTAATGATGCTATAGCAAAAAGTTAGATGGTTTGAAGGCTTGAAAATGCATCAGCTAGGGCTTTTTCTTTCAGTGCTTCTCCCATATTGACCCCTTCAGCACGAATAATCTGAATATTGCTCACACCGGTAAAATTAAAAATGGTTTTGAGCATTGCTTCTTGAAAGTCTGCAGGATGATTTTCACCATAAATACCCCCACGGCTACTGGCGATATATATGGTTTTATCACCAGATAAACCCACTGATCCTTCAGATGTATATTTAAAGGTACGACCTGCAGCACAAATACGATCAATCCATGCTTTTAAGGCAGAAGATAGGCCAAAGTTATACATCGCAGCACCAACGACCACGATATCTGCATCCAAATATTGCTGAACTAATTTCTCTGTCAATGCAGTCTGTTCCGGTTCTTGTCCCATGAGGATCTCATGGTTGAGATGCGGAATATTCTGATGTGCTAGATCCAGATAGTCGATGCTGAGTTCACTGTGCTTTAACTTGAGTTGATCGATAATCGCTTGACTTAACTGACGTGAAACTGAGGCACTAGCGAGAATACTGGTGTCAATGTGTAAAACTTTCATAAGTATAAAAACCATTTACTCTAAACATGGATTACATCATAACATAGGCATAATTTAGTGATAAGTGCTTGATTTAGGAGTCAGCGTTCTTATTTTGGGATAATAACCATTTAGCGTGATTGATTAAAAAATGAAAGCTGATGGGCGTATTTTGATCACATAGTCTTTGTTATTCATTGATTGCTTTAGAAAAAGTGTTAACCAATGCTGATTATTATTAGAAGTCGCCTATAAAAAGTAAACATGTATTTATGTCCGAATTCTGTCGATACTTGACCAACCCAGCTTTGTATTTTATCTGCCGCCAAACCATTTCAATTCTATTTAATTCTGGACTGTATGTTGGTAAATATTACAAAATCGTTGAATATTCATCCTCTAATAACTGCCGCCAATCCGACATCTTTTTACTTAGATGAATAGAGGCATTATCAACGATCAGTACCTGAGCGATGGCCTTCTTTAATCGATTCAAATTGGTATAGTTACCAATGACGACGCTGTAATCGTATAGTCTCAGGTATTCGATTCTGTAGTTTAGCGACTTCCGCTACGGTTTTACCTTCTGTAAGCCATAATATGGTTTGTGCCCGTTGTCTTTCACGCCAGTGTTGAGCGTGTTTAGTAAGATGAATAAGCTGTTGTTGCTCATCTGTGGTGAGGGGGACTTTAACAATGCGTGGTATATTGATGTCGAAATTAAAAAATTCATTTTCACATGTTTAGTTTAATAGTGAAAATTAATAAAAGAACCTATTTCAAAGGGGAAGAAATTATGTGGTCTGTCCAGAGTTTATGGTGATATGTACTCGTTCTATCCCTTTTAGGGGGGAATGCCAAACTGTTTTAAGTAAAGTTCTCAACCCAGAACAAAATTTATGCTTTGCAGTCGAGGTAAACTTGGAAAATCAGCATCCCGAATTTAAGACATGTACAGTGCTGCATGGGTTAACAGATTTTAAATAAGATCATTCAAGCTCTGTCGTAGCAGATATGATTATAACAATCTTAAATGATTGAGAATGAAATGATGATGTGGTGATAAACGAATATATTCACCGAAATCTAGTTAATATGGTTTTATTGCTGAGGTCGAGCAGTAGAGATATAGCTGTGCCAGAACCTATGCATGAAATCTAGGGTTATGAGGTTGCACTGCTCTGAATAAGTACGAACTCTTAACGTTAACCAGTCTGGCATTCCATCCTGAAAGGGATGGAACGAGAAAATTAAAAAGGAAAAGTTTTGATGAAAAAATATCTTATAGTCATATTTTTTTTCATATTATGTGTTTCTGGATGTGGGAAAAAATACACGATAACACCTGATGAACTTCCAACAGCTCATGTAGGTCAGGAGTATCGACAACTTATTCATATTTCTGGAGGTAAGGTTAGAGATCAATATGCTGAATTAACTACAGATATACCAGAGGATCTTGGCATCACAGTCGAGCCTGAGAATGATCTATCAAGATATAATATTATAGAAATCAAAGGAAAACCAAAATATGAAGGAAATTATAGTATAAATATTTATGCTGATTTTTTTGGTGGTGGTGGTAATGAAATTAAAAAAACCTATAAATTTACTGTGACTCAGTAAATCATTAATATGGAGTCGCTCTATCCCTTTCAGGGGGGGGATGAGAAAAAATTAAATATGGAACGAGCAATCGAGTTAAGTTGGCGCGTAAAAGTATTACCACTAGATACTAGCATTACGTATCTTTGTTTCCAAATTTATAGCCTAAATAGCGAGTAAACGTACGTCCACGTATAAAAGAATCAATTGGTTCTTTAAGTTCAGGAGATATTTCACCTAACTCTTGATAATTTTCTTTCAAATACGAAATCCAAAAATATGAACCTGTGGGTAGAAAGGAATGACCACTCGCTACACAATCAGACATTGAAGGGTAATGCTCCCTAAAAATAATTGAACTTAAAAGTAGAAAATCTAATACCCTTGATTTAAGGAGATTTTCTATGAAAACATCTAAGTATTCCGAT
>NZ_SLVJ01000027.1 GCF_004345325.1 Acinetobacter calcoaceticus | reverse complement strand
GCTCTTTCTCGCATTGCCAGTGAAACGTCAAAAGAAAAGTGTGCAACTTAGTTGCACTACGGAAACTCGATTGCTTTAGCATCGAGTAGTTCATTATTAAAACGAATAAGATCCAACTCCAATTTAGATAAAGCGTTATCTAGTCACCCTAATAAGATTGCGGCGGTAGAAAACCGCCGCAGACTCAACTACTTCTCGAGTAACATCTCAATCGCGCGGGCAATCGCAGCAGCGCCGGGATCAGGAATGTCTTTGAGGATGGCTTCGGGGACATAGGCCGAACGGCCCATAACATCAGTATTCATCTGTTTGGTTGCTTCTGCACCTTGACGCGCAAGCACGACAATCTCACTCAAATCCGCATCGGCAGCAAGCGCCACAAATACAGGCTCCAGCACATCGATCATGGTGCGATTGCCGAGTTTGGCACCGCTATAGCTTTGCATTTGTCTGAGTCCAGCCAGTAAGGCGCGGCCCCAATGCGGCTGTTGGCGATAAGCCTCACTGGCAGCAGTAAACATAATCGACAGTAATACGCCACTACTGCCACCAGATTCACGTGCCAAGATCCGGCCCAGCGTGGCTAGAAATTCTGCGGGTTGGGCAAAGGGCAGTGCTTCACGATACTTCAAGATATTACGACCTGAAGTGGCAAAGGTGCTGCCAGCATCACCATCACCGACTTGGGCATCGAGTAGATTGATCTGATCTTCAAGGTGAATAAAGTGCTGCGCCAATTGCTCGACCAACTGTTGTAGTGCTGCATCTGTAGAGGCTGGGAATTGAAGGGTTTCAGGCAGTTGAGGATAGGCAATCAGATGATCGTTGTTCCATGGATGCACACCCGGCCATTGCTTTACTGTGGTTTCAGCGATCAGTGCAGCTTCTGTGCTTGGATCAAGCAATAACACTGAAATGGAAATCCCATTCATATTCAGTGCGGTCATCAAGGCGGCAGGGCCAATCAGATATTTTGCTCGTTGCCCAAAGGTAGTCTGGGCAATCACTTCGGTGACAATGTACATTTCAATGGGCGTGGCATTGCCCAAATTATTGATCATTAATGCATATTCAGTATTGGATTTAGACACTGGAATGGCCGATGCCAGTGTACTGAGCAATTGTGTGACCAGTTCTGTGGCACTGGCATAGTCAATAATCGCGGCACCCGGTTCGCCATGTATGCCTAAACCCAGTTCAACCTGATCTGCTGCAATACGCGCTTCCTCAGGTTGATTAAAGCGATGACACTCAGTCAGGGCCAAACTCAATGAGTAAATGTTGTCATTGCACTGTGTCGCAATAGCAAGCAGTTGTTCCAAATCGGTATTTTGTTCAGCCAATGCACCGAGGACCTTGTGCAGCAACACTGTTCCTGCAATCCCACGGCTGTTGGGTTGTACGCCCAAAGCCACATCATCATTGACGATGATCATGGCAACTTTATAGCCCATGGCTTTGGCTTGTTCTGCGGCCAAACCAAAGTTGAGTCGGTCACCAGTATAGTTTTTGACGATGAGCAAGCAACCTGCAGCACCTGTGGTGGCAATGATTGCGGAGAGCACTGCATCGACCGAAGGTGAGGCAAAGACTTCACCGCACACGGCGGCAGTTAGCATGCCTTGCCCGACAAAACCTGCATGGGCCGGTTCATGACCAGAGCCTCCCCCAGAGATCAGTGCCACTTTGGATTTGTCCCAATCCTTACGCAGCACTACTTTGATCTGCGGAAAGGAGTGTAATAGTCCCAACTGCGGGTTGGACTTTACTGTACCGAGGATGGATTCTTTAACGATATCTTCTTGGCGGTTTTTGAAATATTTCATGAGGATTTACAGTCACCTTGATTTTGTCTATGCCGTACTTATGCAGCTAGGCTCTATGCTGAACGATTCAATGCGGGGGGTCATGGTGCTGGCTTTGAGGCCTAGACCTCAAAAGCGTTTTGGGATCTTTTGACCATTTTCCACTGGGGTTTCAGCTTGTTGTAATACGCCAAACAACCAGGTTTCAGCATGTTGTACCGCCTGTTTGAGATAATCGCCTTGGGCCAAACGTCCAGCGATAAAACTGGCCAAAGAACAACCTGAACCATGATATTCACCATCGAGACGTGGACAACGGGATTCGGCAACCATCACCCCATCAATATATAAGGCATTGCGGATATAGTCGGGGGTATCTTCATGACCACCTTTGACCAAAATGGCCTTGGCACCCATTTCAAACAATTTGGCAGTGGCACGTTCGGGATCTTGCTCGCCTGCGAGTGCGCGTAATTCGACTGTATTGGGGGTGATGATGCTGGCAAGCGGAATCAACTGTGCAAAGGCTTTGACCAAAGTCTCAAGGTTGCCTAGTGAGCCGCCACTGTTGGCGACCAAAACCGGATCTAGCACATAATGATAATCAGGATGTAGAGCTAAAAAATCAGCCAGGGCAGCGATGTTATCGGTGGTGCCGAGCATGCCTGATTTGACACAGGTGATGGGGAGATCATTGACCACAGCATTGGCTTGAGCCAACAGCAATTGGCTTGAGGTTGCTTCAAAGCCAAACACTTGCTGAGAGTTTTGAATGGTGAGTGCGGTGCAGGCCACAGCTGCATGGGCGCCACTTTGACCGATGGCTTCGATATCGGCTTGTATACCTGCGCCACCCGAAGGGTCGAGGCCAGAAAAACAAAGTACAGTTGGACGCACCGTGATATCCTTATTTGATTCAATGACCTTAGTATAGGCATATTTCATTGAACTCTCGAGTGTCTGGATAGATTTGGATGAAGGCTGTGATCAAAAATATTTTAATCGATTTAGATGGAACCTTAACTGATCCCAAAGTGGGGATTACCGCATCAACCCGTTATGGTTTAAACAAGATCGGTCATCCTATCCATGAAGATCTGGATATCGATTGGATCATTGGTCCACCCTTAAAAGCATCTTTGGCCAAGCTACTGCAAGTCGATGTGAATGATGACTTGGCTGAGCAGGCGTTATTGGGCTATCGAGAACGCTTTGCCACGATCGGCTTATTTGAAAACTTGGTCTATGACGGTGTATTGGACACCTTGCAGCAACTCAAGGCACGCGGCTATCGGCTGTTTGTTGCGACGGCTAAACCGACGCTGTATGCCAAGCAAATACTCGAACATTTTAAGCTGGCTGTTTATTTTGATGAGATTTATGGCAGTGAATTAAGTGGTGAGCGTACCAATAAGGCGGAGCTGATTGGCTATTTACTTGAGATCGAGCAACTTGATCCAGAGCAAACCATTATGGTTGGCGATCGGGAATACGATATCTTGGGCGCTCGGCAGCATGATATTGCCACCATCGCAGTTGAATATGGTTATGGAAATGCGCAGGAATTAGATCGCGCACAGCCCTTACATCGTATTAGCGATTTTCCCACTTTATTGCAGATTCTGACGCCATCTACTTAATAATAAGTAATGCATGCGATCTAGGATCTGTGACAATTCATAGATGAAATGTCAACAGACCCTAAGATAGGCAGCGCAGTATTTTTTATTTCTCATATGCTTTTATTAGGGTTGTGTTTTTGTGATGTTCATCACATTTCTTTACAAATGATTTCTATACATAGCTGATTGAATTCATTATAAAATGCGCATTGCATCACAAAATTTAGAATATTTTCTTTGACTCCTGCAGATTTGGGTCATATATTTTGTTGCTTTTTTTAGTTCAGCCCAATAGCCATAATATTTTATACAACAGATTTGAATGGTCTTTCCGAGAGTAGACTTTTAGATTTAAAGGAGTAAATCGTGCTCACCTTGATCGGTATTTTAATTATTATTACCATCGTGACTTTGCTCATGATGGGTAAAACCAGTCCTATTGTGTCCATGTCGATTATTCCCATCATTGGTGCGCTGATCGCTGGATTTTCAGTCAGTGAAATCTCAACTTTTTTTGAAGCGGGTTTGCTTAAAGTCAGTAAAGTCGCAACGATGTTTTTATTTGCGATTTTATTTTTTAGTATCTTAAAAGAATTACATGTCTTTGATCCAATGATCCGCGCTATGGTGCGTATGACCCGCGGTAATGTGATTATTGTGGCCGTGATGACCACCTTGATCGCAGCTGTAGTGCACTTAGACGGTTCGGGTGCTGCAACATTCTTAATTATTATTCCGGCATTATTACCTTTATATCGCAAACTTGGCATGAGTCCTTATCTGATGCTGCTGTTGATGGCAGGCAGTATGGGCGTGATGAACATGGTGCCGTGGGGCGGGCCTTTGGGGCGTTCGGCTGCAGTCACGGGCATCGAAGCCTCAGCTTTATGGCGTGATCTGATACCTGTACAAATTGCAGGTGTGGCGATCATGGCTGGCTTTGCTGTGCTGATGGGCATGCGTGAGAAAAAACGTATTGCTGTGGCACAGTTAAGTGGGACTACACCATTTGAAATGGATTGTCAGGGTTCAGATCTGGCCCATGATGATGGCGATGAGGTGGTGAAACCCCGTAATCTCTGGCTGAATCTCGCTTTGGTTGTCATCGCGGTAATCATGCTGGCCTTTGGTTTATTCTCCGCACCTTATGTATTTATGATCGCTTTATCCTTGGTCTTGGTGATTAACTTCCCAAATCCGAAACATCAAATGGAAGTCATCAGTCGTCATGCACCTCAGGCATTGAGCATGGTGGCGATCATCTTTGCTGCGGGAGCCTTCTTAGGCATACTCTCTGAGTCAGGCATGTTGAAATCGATTGCTGTTGATTTGATTCAGATCTTGCCAAGCTCTTGGGTGGGTAGCTTACATATCATGGTGGGTATGTTGGGTGTGCCATTGGATCTATTTACCAGTACCGATGCTTATTATTTTGCGCTGTTGCCCATTATTCAAGAAGTGACGGCGACCGCAGGTGTGCCAGTCGAGTCAGTGGTCTATGCCATGGCCATTGGTAATAACGCCGGTACTTTTGTCAGTCCATTCTCACCGGCTGCATGGTTGGCGATGGGCTTGGCAGGCACGGACATGGGACGACATCTACGTTATTCCTTTGGTTGGATCTGGTTGTTTAGCTTTACCATCTTGGGCGTAGGTTTCTTACTGAACTTGTATTAAGGCTAAACTTGAGCCAACGTGTACGCTAAATAGGTCAAACAGTATTCGGTGCTGTTTGACCTTAATTCTTTTGGGGGTGATCAACTGTTTTCATCCTGTACTTAACGCATATCCAGATGCAGGGTTTCTTTGATCTCTTCCATCACCACATAACTGTGTGAGGAGGCTGAAGCGGGCAGTTTCTTGAGTAGGTCACCCAATAAACGACGATAGGCACTCATTTCCTTAATCCGTGCTTTGACCAAATAATCAAAATCTCCAGAAATAAGATGGCATTCGAGCACTTCCGGTATTTCGGCCAAACTCACCGCGACCTGATCAAACACTTCCCCCGATTTGGCAGACAGATTGATCTGTAAAAATACCAATAAATTGCGTTCCAACAGCTTGGGGTTGAGATGTGCGTGGTAGCCCATAATGATGCCATCACGCTCCAAACGTTTGACCCGTTCCGAACAGGGAGTCGTCGATAAATTGACCCGAGAAGCCAATTCGCTAATCGCGATTCGACCTTCATTTTGTAAAATCTCTAAGATCAAACAATCCACACGGTCTAAGTTGCGCATCAAATATTTCCTTTTTTTGTATTCTACACACGACAAAACTGTGAAATAACCTAGATTATAGCGCTTAAAACAGTGAAATAAACTATTGATTCAAAAATATACTAGGCGAATAAACTGATGAATGGATGAGGGATCAGAAATGCGCGTTATCGTCTTAGGTAGTGGTGTCATAGGTGTTGCAAGTGCGTACTATCTTGCACAGCAAGGTGCTGAGGTGGTCGTGCTTGATCGTCAACCAGGACCCGCTGAAGAAACCAGCTTTGGTAATGCTGGTCAAATCTCTCCAGGTTACTCGACACCATGGGCTGCGCCAGGTATTCCTTTTAAAGCCGTGAAATGGATGTTTCAACATCATGCACCGCTTGCGATCAATATTGACGGCAGTATGTGGCAGCTAAATTGGATGGCGCAGATGTTGAAAAACTGCAATCCACAAAGCTATTCGATTAACAAAGAACGTATGACCCGTGTTGCTGAATACAGCCGTGATTGTCTACGTGATCTGCGTAAAGATACTGGCATCAGCTACGAACATCGTTCTAAAGGAACTTTGCAAGTGTTCCGTAACGAAGCTCAACTTGAAGCAGTACAACGCGATATCGAAGTGCTTAAAGCTTGTGGCGTAGACCATGCTTTGTTAAATCAAGCAGAATTGGCCAGTGTAGAGCCGGCGCTTGAACATGCCAAAGATAAATTGGTTGGTGGTTTGCATCTTCCAAATGATGAAACCGGTGACTGCTACATGTTTACCAATGCCTTAGCCAAATTGGCGCAAGGTCTTGGGGTGGAATTCAAATTTAACCAAAATGTGGAAAAACTCATCCTTGAAGGCGATGAGATTAAAGGCGTATTGGTCAATGGTCAGGTATTGACTGCGGATCGCTATGTCTTGGCATTTGGTAGTTATTCACGTGACTTCTTAAAACCATTGTCATTGAACTTGCCAGTGTATCCGGTCAAAGGCTATTCGTTGACGATTCCGATTGTCGATCCTGCTTTTGCACCACAGTCTACGGTATTGGATGAAACTTATAAGATCGCCATTACCCGTTTTGACCAGCGTATTCGTGTTGGTGGTATGGCTGAGTTAAGTGGTTTCAACCATGGCTTAAAACAAAGTCGCCGTGGCACCCTTGAAATGGTCACTCAAGATTTGTTCCCAGGGGGTGATTTGGCCAAAGCTGAGTTCTGGACTGGTTTACGTCCAATGACGCCAGACAGTACCCCAATTATTGGTGCGACTCGTTTTAATAATCTGTTTATTAATACTGGACATGGCACCTTGGGTTGGACCATGGCTTGTGGTTCAGGAAAATTGATCAGTGACATCGTCCTCAATCATAAACCTGAGATCAGCACTGAAGGTTTATCGATCCAACGTTATAGCCACACCGCTTAACGGTGCTGCAACTTAAAGTTTAAATTGCTTTAAAAATTTAATAATCGTGCATCAGAGCCAGTAACCGAGGAACGGTTGCTGCTGTTTGATGCACTTTTCCTGCTTACATGCTTATACGGATGTTCAATGAATAAAAACATACAGCAAAGTTCAAATGCTCAAGGGTCGTCGCATGAATTGCAACGACAACTCACCAATCGACATTTACAATTGGTTGCGATTGGTGGGGCGATCGGAACGGGCTTATTTATGGGCTCGGGTAAGACGATTGCCTTAGCAGGACCTTCGATCCTGATTATTTATATGATTATCGGGACCATGTTCTTTTTCTTAATGCGTGGTTTGGGCGAGATATTGCTTTCAAATCTGCATTATAAATCGTTCATTGATATGGCACATGACCTGATCGGGCCAAGTGCGGGCTATTATATTGGTTGGTCATACTGGCTGGGCTGGGTCTTGGTGGGTATTGCCGATTTGGCCGCGATTATTAACTATCTTAACTTCTGGTTACCTGATGGCACCTCCTTTACACCGATAGGCCAAGCCCTGATTAGTGCTGGCTGCGTATTGTTTGTACTGGCGATTAACTTGGTTACGGTGCGTTTGTTTGGTGAAATTGAGTTTTGGTTTGCCTTGATTAAAATCTTAGCCATTTTGGGTTTGATTGTGATCGGTGGTGTGATGGTGTTTAGCCATTTCCAATCTCCAGATGGTGCGGTCGCCAGCTTTAGTAATGTCTGGTCGCATGGCGGTATGTTCCCCAAAGGTGGCGATGGCTTCTTGGCCGGTTTCCAAATTGCGCTGTTTGCCTTTGTCGGTGTAGAGCTGATTGGTACCATGGCTGCTGAAACCAAAGATCCTGAGAAAAATCTACCTAAGGCAGTGAATGCGATTCCAACACGGATTATCTTATTCTATGTGTTGGCGCTTTTTATCGTGATGTCGGTGACGCCGTGGAATCAGATTCCTGCGGATCAAAGCCCATTTGTGTCTTTGTTCTTGCATGCGGGTATTCCAACCTCAGCCATTATCATGAACTTGGTGGTGTTGTCTTCGGTGATGTCATCAATGAACAGTGGTGTGTTCTCGACCAGTCGGATGCTGTTTGGTTTGTCTAGAGGACAACAAGCACCACAATATTTGGCTGATCTGTCTAAGCGCGCTGTGCCTGCAAAAGGTTTAACCTTTTCATGCCTATTTATTATGCTCGGTGCAGTTTTGCAATACTTCGTGCCGAACACCATGGAAGCCTTTACTTTAGCCAGTTCACTGACGGTGATTTTGTTTATCAGTATCTGGGGCATGATCATGGTGTGCTATATCCGTTATCGCAAACTTAGACCTGAACTGCATGCAAAATCCACCTTTAAAATGCCGGGTGGGGTTTGGATGGCCTATATCGTGATTGCCTTCTTAATCTTTGCTTTGGTGATCTTGAGCTTAGAAACAGATACCTTTAATGCTTTGAAGATCAGTCCTTTGTGGGTGATCATCTTGGGTTTAACCTATCAGTTTGTCTATAAACGTCGCGTTAAACAACACGGCGCAGATTAATACTGCAGTGGAACAACCTTGTTCGTCAAAAAGCCAAGCACCAGCTTGGCTTTTTTATGCCTCAAATACATCACCGTAGCCGACAAACTGCCATTGCTGTTGGTATTTGAAAATGGCCGTGAATTCATTGTTAATCTCATGCGAGTAAAAATGTAAGCCGAGTCGCTGTTGATATAAATAGATTTGCGCCAAATCTGCTTGGAGATTGCCCAACCCCAGCACCAATCGATCAATCTCGGTCAGTGCCTGTTCGAGTCGGGGCATCATTTGGGTTTTGAGATGGGCTTGATCTGTCGCGTAGACCAAGATACCGACTTCAGCTGGTGTGCCTGCAAATAGATCAGCACTAAATTCGATCAGACCCTGTTCTGGCAAGGATATTAGATGCTCGAAACCTCTTTGATAAAATTCGGTGTAATAGTCCATATGCGAAACCCCTTGCTAAAGATGAATGGGTAGTTTGATCTAGGCACGATGCACTGGTTCGAGTGATGAGTATACAAAGCTTAAATGACTAAATTTTGAATTTATAAAAATGGCTTCGTGCAAATAAAAATGCGCTCAGTCGAAAAAATGCAATAACAATCAATTGCTTTACTTAAACCTATGCTTAAATGGGCCTAAATCCATCCTGAATCAAAGAGCAATAGACCCAAATGCGTAATGATAAGATCGATATTCTGAGGGGAATTTCAATACTGTTGGTGCTGCTGCACCATTTCAATATCCCCTATAAATTGCATGATACTTTTCTTGGGGTACAACTGTTTGGTGAAAGCCTCAGTACGTTGATTGCGCGTAATGGCAATTATGGTGTGACCATGTTTTTTGTGATTTCGGGTTTTTTGATTACTCATCACACGATCAATCGCTATGGCGGTCTGGCCCAAGTTAATATCAAAGCCTTTTATGCGCGGCGCATTGCACGAATTTTACCGTGTTTGGTTTTACTGGTTGCGATGGTCACGATCTTGGGCGCTTGGGGTTTGAAACCCTTCATGAATCAAGCACCAAATGGTATCGAAGTATCTTATGGCTTGACGGTGTTTTCAGCCTTTAGCTTCTGGATGAATATCCTGATCATTAAATATGGTTGGGTCAATTATGCCTTTGGTGTGTTGTGGTCCCTTTCAGTCGAGGAAGTCTTTTATCTGGCATTTCCGATCTTGTGTGTGTTGCTGGGTCGGGGCAGAGGTTTTATCTGGTTTTTGTTGGCGATCATCCTCTATGCACCCTATTTCCGCAGTCTACATGCGGGTGCTGAAAGTGGTGCCTATCTGTACCATTATTTTTCCAGTTTTGATGGCATTGCTATTGGCTGTTTGACCGCAATACTTGCAAACAAAGTCAAGTTGACCGAGGCGCTTAAAAAACCGCTCATCTGCGTGGTTGTCCTGCTGATGACAGCAATATACTTATATGCGCCGATCAAAGCGGTCAGTACTTGGGGCATCAGTGTTTTTGCCTTATTGGCTGCAGTGTTGATCTTTTGCTTTGCTCAGGCGGTGGATCCGGATGCCAAAACTCGAGTGGGCAAGGGCATGGTCTGGATCGGCAAGCGTAGTTATGAAATGTACTTGTTTCATCTGGTGATTTTGGGCTTGTTCAAAGTGGTTTATTTCCCTAAACAGACCTTGCCTGCAGAAAAATTGATGCTGTTGTTGGTATTTTTTATCGCGACATTTTTCTTGAGTAGCTTGATCGAAAAATATTATTCGGCGCCATTGAATCGCAAGATCCGAGATCGGTTGATTTAAGCCTTGGCCCTCAACCGAACCTTCTCCCTGACCTTCAACCCTCATCCCGGCCTTTAACCCTCATCCTGACCTTCAACCCTCATCCCGGCCTTCTCCCAAAGGGAGAAGGGGTGGGTGGTTGTTTTTTATTCGTGGTTGTAATGTGGACATAAGTGGTTTAGACCGATAAGATTGCGACACTTTTCAATTAGAATTCAATGATTAAATTATGCTGCCAACGATTGCCTTAAAACGGATTTGTACCACATCCATGCTCAGTGCTTCACTTTACTTAAGTGGCTATGCCTATGCCGATGAGAATGTTGTTGCTGTAACTGAAGATGTAGCTGTGGCGGATGATGTTGCACAGCCTGAAGTTGCTGCCACTGCTGTAGAACAAGCTGAAGCGATGCAAACGGGTGTGGTGGTGGTTGAGCCAAATGTAGAAGCAGTACAGGCCCGTTTTTTGCCGATCTGGGGCAATGAAGCTCGAGCCAAAGGTTATGATCTGCCACAACCTTTTGGTATTGCCTATAACTATATGAACCTTAAGCAAGATATCGTGGTGGATGGGATTGGCTTTATCATGCCGAAAAATCCATTGATTGAAAAAGGTCTAAAGATCCAAGCTGGGCATACCGAGCAAAAAAGTGAATCGCATATGTTGAAATTGGATGCATGGATTCTTCCCTTTATGAATGTTTATGGTCTGTATGGCACCACTAAAGGGACTTCATATACGACGTTGGCGGGCGGAAGTCTTAAATTGGGACTAAGACCAAAACCCTTACCCATAGAAGGTATGCCATTTAACCTAGAGTTCGAAGGTAAAACCTACGGTGTGGGGACGACCTTGGCTGGCGGCTATAAAAATATGTTTGCCACCGTCGATATCAACTATACCAAGTCTGATCTGGATATTTTGGATGGTGATATTAAAGCTTTGATGGTGACCCCACGCGTTGGTTATAGCTTTGAATTACCTGCCTTAATCGACGGTCAAGCCAACAGTAAGTTACAGCTCTGGACTGGTGCAATGTATCAGGATGTGACGCAGAGCTTTAGAGGCAATATCAATGAACTCGATCTTTCACCGGCATTAAAGGGCATGCTCAATGTGTTGAATGATCCTGATATGAAATTTAGTGTAGATCAGCATCTGGCACATAAATGGAATGGGTTGGTGGGCGCACGTTTAGATGTAACACCACATTTTAGTTTGACGACCGAAGTGGGCTTCAACACCCGTAAAAGTTATCTCATATCTGGTGAGTTCCGCTTTTAATAATCAGACTTTAGTTGTCGTCAGTGCATATCAATCTTCAGTTCAGGGCGAGCTCATCCAAGAAAAGTGTAACCAGCAATCTTAGAAGCGCAAATCAGACGGCAAAAGCGATTTTCAAATAGATGGACAGGGTGAACTTTGCTCGATAAAATTGCCGCACTTTGAAATTTTAATTATTGATTTTATTATGCTTCGTCAGGTTTTTAACACTGTTATCGTGACTGGTTTTATTTTTTTTAACAGTCATGCTTTTGCCAATAATGAGGATCTAACATCATCACTCAGTGATGGCCAACCCACCAATGCAGTCAATACAACTGCAAGCACGATGAGCGGTGTGGTTGAAGTTGATCCCGCGATTGAACAAGTGCAAGCGCGGTTTCTGCCGATCTGGGGCAACGAAGCGCGCGCCAAAGGCTATGATCTGCCGAAAACATTTGGTATTAGCTATAACTACATGAATCTGAAGCAAGATATCGTGGTGGATGGGATTGGTTTTATCATGCCAAAAAATCCAGACACGGCTAAAGCACTCGTTGTAACACCCGGACATACCAATCAAGAAAGTGAATCGCACATGCTGAAACTGGATGCATGGGTGTTTCCGTTTATGAATGTCTATGGACTTTATGGTAAGACCAAAGGCAGTTCGACCACGATCCTTGAAGGGGTTGATTTCATTGGAATGCCATTGCCGATTCAAGGTATGCCTTTTGAGTTGGAGTTTGAAGGACAGTCTTTTGGTGCAGGGGTGAATTTTGCCGCTGGGTATAAAAAAGCCTTCGGCACTTTAGATATTAACTATACCCGATCTGATCTAGACGTCCTTGACGGTAGTATTAAAGCACTGATGATTACGCCACGTATTGGTTATAACCTTGAACTACCTGAACTGATTGAAGGGCAGGGCAACAGTAAATTGCAACTGTGGACCGGGGCGATGTATCAAGATGTGACCCAGCATTTTCGCGGTAATGTCAACGATCTGAATTTACCGCCGATGTTAAAAATGCTGCTGTCAGCACTGGATGATCCAGGTATGAAATTTGATGTCAATCAACATCTGGCACATAAGTGGAATCCTCTCGTTGGGGCGCGTTACGAAGTGACACCGAATTTTAATTTGACCACTGAAGTGGGCTTTAACAACCGTAAGAGTTATCTCATCTCTGGTGAGTTCCGCTTTTAATGTGCCGTAGTATGATGATCAAAGGGCTGCTCACTAGCAGTCTTTTGCTGACGTTCACTGCCCAAGCCGCATTGCTGCCCGATCGTGAAAAAATCGATGGCATGCTGAGCCATTTGGGCGGTGACAATGCCTTTGATTCATCTAAACGCATCGATTGGGGCGTGTTGCCCGGGCCATTTTATACCCCGGAGTTGGAACTGGGAGTCGGGGTCGCACTGGTGGGGCTCTATCAAGCCGACTCGACATCTGTAGATGCAAAAACCTCAACCTTTTCATTGAGTGGTTTTGGCTCATCAACTGGGGCTTTTGGTCTGAGCCTTAAAAACTATACTTATCTGGATGATGATCGTTGGCGAGTTTATCTTACTGGTGCGCTGAATAATGTTCCTACAAATTATTGGGGCAGTGGCTATGCCGCAGGCAAACCTAAACAGCATTGGGGTGAATATCAATCTGAACAATTTCAATTGACGCCGTTGCTGCTACGGCAGGTTTCTCAACATAGCTATCTGGGCCTAGGCTGGGATTATAATCGCTTAAATGCGGCAGAACCGAATGCTGCTTTCGCTGACTATTTACAGAAAAATCAGCAGCAGCAACGCTCGACCAGTTCCGGCATCAGTGCCCATCTCAGCTATGACAGTCGAGATTTTTTACCCAATGCGAGACACGGCCAAGCATTAAATGCCACCTATACCTATTATGCACCGTCTTTAGGCAGTGATAAACGCTTTAAAACCACTGAGTTGCAATACAATTTTTATTATCCACTGGATGAGAAAAGCACATTGGCCTTTGATAACTATGCGCATTTAAGCTTTGGTGATGTGCCTTGGGATCAGTTGTCACACTTGGGCAGCAGTAGTCAGATGCGCGGTTACTATGAAGGACGTTTTCAAGACCGGCATGTCTTTACCACCCAAGTGGAGTACCGGCGAAAGCTCGACTGGCGGCATGGGATTGCCCTGTGGTTGGGTGCGGGGACGCTCAGTGACAAGGCCAGTGAACTCGGACAAGGGCATTGGTTGCCCACAGCAGGGATTGGCTATCGTTTTGAATTTAAACCCAAGATGAATATTCGATTGGATCTGGGGATTGGCAAACAAAGTAACGGTTTTTATTTTCAGGTGGGTGAGGCTTTTTAATGCGTTTTGGTGGGGCAGCAATATTCGGATTATGTAGTGTGGTGCTGTTGGTTGCGTGTCAACACGTTCCAACGGTGCCCACAATTAAAGCCAATATCAGCAGCGATACCCAAGAACAGGCCAAGCCACATCTGCAACCGCCGAGTGCGATCAATCAACCGCCGATGCCCGATGGTTTAAGACCATGTTGTGCCTTTGGCTATGATCTTAAAGCCAAATTGGCAAAAGTGCCTGTGCCTTTTTATAAGGTCAATAATGTACTCGATCTCGAACACTTGGGACGTCATCGTTACAATGACAGTTTTTGGCGTGGGGTCAGTTCGGTACTCAGTCTGAGTTCTGAACAATTGGGGATGGTCTATACCCGTAAAGGCGGTTTTATCGATGTTGCCCATGTCCGCGATACCGCCGACTATAGTTATTATTTATTTGCGCAAATATATCCCCGCTTAGGCGAGGCATGGACCTTAAAACTCAGCAATGAATTGGCTGAGCGGCGGATTCAGTTTCATGCTTTTAGCCCGCCACAGACTGAGGCAGAACGCTATAGCATGAGCGTTTATTTGGCGGCTCATCTGGGCTATCAATTGGCGGTGTGGCATGAAATTGCTCAATGGTATGGTTATCGTTCTGTACCGGGTTTTTCTGAGCAAATCTCGGCCTTTAGCCCAGAAGATCTGTATTCAAATTTGTTGGGGGCGCGACTCGCCGTCACGGTGTTGATGCAGGGGCAAGCGGATTCTGTAAAAGATTTTAATCGGGCGATGCAGGGCATCTTGCCATCGGCTTTAGAGCAACTTGATGTGCAGTCGGCTGAGAAAACGCGACAGGTTTTTGATGACATCAATGGCACTTGGTGGGATAAATCGCAACGGGTGCCAGAAAAGTTTTTAGTGTTGAAACGACATTATGTGGTGGCAAGTAACCGCATGCCGCTACTTCCTGAACAGGAAACGGCTGTAGCACATCGTTTGGCATTGCCTGAGGTCTATGCTGGTTATGATCTCAAAACCTTGGCATCAATGCAGTATTGGCCGACCAAAAAAATGGCCAAACTCCCCATCAAAGACCGACCGATCACCACCGCAGATTTTCCGATGCTGCTCGAACAAGCAGAGCGAGAGGCCTCATTATAATGCCTTCTCCCAGAGGGAGAAGGCTAGGATGAGGGGGAGTAAAGCAACCTTCTCCCAAGGGGAGAAGGAAGTACTAGAAGGTGGGTTTGACCACGACTAAGATGATGACTGCGACCAAAATTAGCGTTGGCAACTCGTTGAAAAAGCGCCAGAACTTATGGGTTTTTAAATGTGCATGACCGATCAGTTTTTTACGGTAATAGCCGCAGACAAAATGATAAATCACCAATGCACCCACCAATGCCAACTTTAAGTAAAACCAGAGTGCCTCGTGATAATGCTGCGTGGCATCACCCCAGTCGACCAGAAAGTGTGCGGTGATTAAAGTTGCAATCATCGCAGGCCACATAATACCGCGGTACAGTTTACGCTCCATCACCTCAAAACGCTGGTGACTTACGCTGTCATCGCTCATGGCGTGATAAACAAACAAACGCGGTAGATAAAACAATGCGGCAAACCAACAAACCACAGCAATAATATGTAATGCTTTTACCCACAAAAAAGCATCAGATGGTGCATCCATGAATGATCCTATTTAGGCATCAGCCCATTTCTTGAAAATCAGGCAAGCATTTACGCCGCCAAAACCGAAACTGTTACTCATCACAGTATTCAGTTTTGTATCACGTTTTTCAAGTACTAGATCATAGCCTTTAGCACCTTCGTCCAATTCTGTGACGTTGATGTTAGGTGCGATGAAGTCATTTTGCATCATCAATACCGAATAAATGGTCTCTTGCACACCAGCAGCACCCAAACTATGACCTGTCATTGATTTGGTAGAACTAAATGCTGGGACTTGACCTTCACCAAAGGCACGTTCCATGGCTTTGAGTTCAGTGATGTCGCCCGCTGGGGTAGACGTACCATGGGTATTCACGTAGTCGATTTTATCCACGTTGTGCTGTTTGGCTTCTTCAAGTGCCATGAGGATACAACGTGTTGCACCTTCACCACTTGGCGCAACCATATCTGCACCATCACTATTGGCAGCATAGGCCACCACTTCAGCCAAGATCTTGGCACCACGTGCTTGAGCGTGTTCAAGTGATTCGAGTACCACAAAACCGCCACCGCCAGCGATAACAAAACCATCGCGATCCGCTGAATATGGGCGTGATGCGGTTTCAGGGGTTGCATTGTGTTTCGAACTCATGGCACCCATTGCATCAAACAATAGGCTTTGTGACCAGTGATCTTCTTCACCGCCACCAGCAAGCATGAGGTCTTGTTTGCCCAATTGAATCATATTGTAGGCATAACCAATCGCATCGGCAGAAGTTGCACATGCGCTGGTGATGGAGTGTGCTATGCCTTGTAATTTAAACGCCACACCCAAGTTTGCGGTAATGGTATTGGACATGTTGCGTGGTACGAAGAATGGGCCAATTTTACGTGCGCCTTTTTCTTCGAGTAGTTTGATCATTTCGGCTACTGAAGCAGTAGAGTTACCACCCGAACCGCCGGCGATGCCGTAACGTGGGTTGTTGCCCAATTGTTCTTGGGTTAAACCTGCATGCTCAATCGCATCCACTGCTGCGTTGTAGGCGTACATGGCACAAACGCCCATAAAGCGTTTGAGTTTACGATCAATGTGATCAAAATCTTGTACTGCTGCTGCGCTGACATGGCTTTTAAAATTGAGCTCAGCATATGTCGGGTTGTGGCGCGTTCCAGAAATCCCATTTTGGAGTGCGTGGGTCACATCTTCAAGAGAGTTACCTATACACGAGTTGATACCCATACCTGTAATTACAACACGACGATTCATGCTCAGTCCTTTAATTCGATATAGAGAGAATGGAAGTTATTTAAACTTTTTTCGTTTTGCGCTGCAATGGCGAAAGATATAGATTGTGTTTCGTCTGCAACCACGCCATGGTCAAGGATTTAGCCTGAAAATTCAAGTTGTGATTCAGCAACTGCTCAATTATCAAATGCTCAGAGCATGATGCCCCAAGGTGATGATATCGAAAAAAAAGTCCACAATCGCGAACGATTGTGGACTGCTGTGGCAAGGTTGTATCTGATTGATGTTCGGGGTATCAGTTTACCACGGTGTCTTTTTCTGCCATTCAGGATCAAAACCTGAACAGGCTGCAGCGATTTTTAAATAATCCGCATAGCATTCAGCCAGTAAAATCGGTGGCACCTCATGCAGGCTCAACAAATCCTGATTCCATGAATTGCGTCCTTGGCGGTCAAAACTTAAATCGTAAAGCACCGCAGGAATATTTTCCTCTGGCACATAACTGCCACTAAAGCTGATCTGAACGTGCAGGCCCAGTTGGCCAAATGACTTGGTATAGCGATCAAACGATCCACCATCTTCAATTGCGGCGCGTTGATAGCCCAACTTAGTGATCACACCACGTAGGGTATAGGTATCGGTGAGCCAGCCTTTACGGTCTTCAATCACAGTGGCTTTGGCATCGGTCAAATCTGGTAGGCGATTCGACATCTGTGCAAACAAGAACTTCACTTTGTAATCTTTAAAATGTGCGATCCATTGTGCCGCTTCATCTTCGCTGACAAAGACCGCATGTGAAACTTGGATCTTGCTGTCAGCGCTGAGTTCAATTTCATCATCATCCAGATTGAGCAAGCTGCCATCATCACTCGGACGGAAATGTTGCTGTTGACCATCGGCGCTGGTTTCTAACCACACCAGACCTTGGATCAGACGGCGCATGATCGGGTGGGCATAAATGTACGCTTGCCATTCTGCAACCGGCCATTGTCGTTGACCACACATCGCCTCATAAAGACGTAAGCTCTGTAGGTCAATGACTTGTTTTAACTCTTTCTTACTGTTGCTGAATAAAGCCTTGGCTTCTTTGATCAGGCTTTCATCATCATTTTGCCGCGCGGCAGGCAGCGCTTTGATGACTTTGCCATCTTCATTTTTCAGTACCAATTTATCTTTGTCATCAACATAGGCGGTGAATTGACGTGAACCAAAGTCCAGATGCAGGATGCCTTTTTCATCGAGGCCCGCAGTGGGAATGGTACGGTCGGCCAATTCATCATTGCTCCAATGATTCCGTTCAGCAATTTCACTGACCAGTGCATTGGCCAGGTTCTGTACCGAAGTCGTCCGATAACGGCGAGATAAGCCGAGTAACAATTGGATAATCAATGGATCATTGCTAAGCGACAAGGCATTGATCATGGCTTCGATTTGCGAGCGGCGTTGATAATGCTGCTTCATATAGTCTTGCAGTTGTTTGACTGCATGGCTGCCTTGGGCAGTATGGGTCAGTGCCAAGACGCCTTTGGACTTAATCGCTGAACCCAGATAAGTCGCCATATGTTCACGTTTGATTTCATCAACGATTTGATCAAGGGTGGCATTGGCATATTTGGCATAATACTCAGGATAACGTTTATACCAATCTTGATAGTTTTGCAGGCGACCCGGGGCATGTTTGACCGCCATTTCAGTGGCTTCATCTAAGGTTGGGCCACGGGTATCTTGGTGGATAAAGGCCTGCAAGACATGCAGTGCCAATTGTTGCTGGCTTTTTTCATCCAATAGGCCGACATAGCGTTGTAACAGTTGGTTGGCTTTAGGCTCTTTGAGTTTTTCAGCCAATACTACCCACCATTGGATGATCATTGCATCAACCGCTTTGCCGCTCTGCCAGGTCAATGCTGGCAGATTGCTAAAATCAAACCAGGTCAAACTGGCCGAGAGTTTGGTTTTGAGCCCTTTTTCAGCCTCTTTGAGCAAGACCGCAGCAGACAAATAAGGACTGATGTCTTGACCCAATTGTTCTAAGGCGGTGAGCAGTGCAGCGCGCACAATTTCTTTTTTCTCAGTTTTTAGCAAGGCATTCAAGGCCGGTACCGCATCTGGATGTTGTAGACGTGCCAACCATTCGATCGCAGTAATCCGAATTTCTTGCTTACCTGAGCCCAAGGCTTCGATGGCGCGTTGTTGAATATCAGGTAGTGTGTGTAAGGCTTGTTGGGCATCATAGCGCAAGCGTTTGTTTTCACCTAAAGCATATTCAAGTAAGCGGGGTACAAACTGTTGCGGCAAACTTGGGAAATAGCGCAGCACTTGAATGGCGCGACTCGGTTCAAAATGCTGATATTGATTTTTCTCTAAGGACGGTGAGAGTCCCAAAGCTTCAGACAAATAGTCGATGTTTTCTGCAAAGAAGGGCCAGATTTTATCACCGCTGTCGATATAGTCCGCCAGACTGTTCCATGCATCCATTAACAAGGCTTTGGCAACAGCACGTTTAGGTTCTGGATAGTGGCTACGCGTTAATAGATCGACATAGTGGCGCGCTTCAAGTTGGCTGTATTGCTCAGGTTTAAGTTGTTCGAACAGCGATGGCCAATACATATGATTGCGGCCACCTAGGCCTAGTAAGCGTATTGCATGCAGGATCGAATATTCAGGTAGATTTTTCAGTTGATTCTTATAGCTAATGATTTGCTGAGCGCTATCAAAGGCTTTTAAGCCGGTTTCACCATTGAGGTAGGGCACCACACGCTCAAGTGCATCGACTTTCACTTTTTCTAATTTTTTGAGGTTTTGATTGGCCCAGTGATATTTATAGTCACGGGTTTTATTTTCCTCAATCTCATCACGAGCCGATTGCTGGGCTTTTTCCAATATCGCTGCATAGTTTTCTTTGACCACGCTGCTAAAACTGTCCGTAATTAGCGTTGCTTCGACTGGGGTAAATGCAGGCAGCTCATAATCTACAGTTGCTGGTAGGGCATTGATCGACTGTAGTCGCTGCATGGCACTCATAATAAAGTGCTGTACCGATTTTAATTTTTCATCGGCATGCGCTTGTTCGAGGATCGCCAGATTGTCCTGACCATAGCGCGCCATCAATTCTGCTGCATAGCCCCGTTCACTGCTTTGCCCTTCACGAAGATAATGGGTGAAGTGGCTTTGGCACAATTCATTGGATAAATTGCCCAATAAGCTATTGGCGGCTTCACGAACTTTTTTCGATTTACTCACTGCCAGTTGCACCACCAACTGCGCTAATTGTTGTAGCAGCTCATTGTGCTGTGGGAGGTAGTCTAAAAAGCTGAGCTGAGCGTCGATGCCCAGACTGGTGATCAGAGCAGGCAGTTGTTGAATGTGTTGTTGAATATAGCTTTGAGTATCAGGAAGTTTAAACAGTAGGCTCAGTTCATCTGAGTAATAACTCGGTTGATCTTGACGTTCGAATAAGAAGCCAATTAAGTATGGGCTTAAACCGGCTTCATCTGCATCAAGTAATTGATGTAATTTTTGCATGCTCCAATGTTGACGCATGGCCTTGCTGTGGTCTTGTTCACTAAAGCCAAGATCATTGAAGCTGGTGACCAAGGCATCAATCACCACATAATGCAACCAGATCGGCAGTACAGGGTAGAGATGTGCCAGATTACGCTGTTGGGTTGCCGCAGCAATCACCTTGCCATAGCGAATGATTTGCTCTGGCTCAAGCAAATCAAACAGCGCTTCATAGAGTTCTTTTCTGGCCTTGGTGGAGGCTTTGGCTAGTTTTTCTTGGGCCTTGCTGATATTCGCTTGAGGCCAAAAATAACGATAAGTGCCGGGTTTACCCAGCAATGCACAGGCTTTATCATCCGGCAAATGTTGCAGGCTCATCAATACTTCAGCATGCTCACCTTTTAAGATAAATGCCATGCAGTCTGCAGGAAGTTGAGCATCAATTTCTGCCAAAGGTGCCAAGATCGGCTGTAGTAGCGCCGTGGTTCTGGTATTTGATTTGGAGATTAAGGATTCAATTTTTGCAAAAAGTTGATTCAACATTGGTTTTCCTTGACTGATGCAGTATCGATGGATGCTTGCTAAAACGAGTATTGGTTTGGGGCGTGGTGTCATTCACCACGCATTCAAAACAAAGTCTTCTTTAATAATGATTAAATCATTTAAATCATCATGTTTAATAAGGGTTGATCTCAAGCATTAAATAATAACCAAGTTATGAGGAAATACCAGATCAAGCGCAGCCTATGGCGACATAACCTGACCTTCTAGGCTGAAGCGGTACTGCAAACGCTGTAGTTGGTTGAGCAGCTGACGCCACTGTAGCAAGGCATGCGGCAGATTGATGTGCTGGTTTTCTGCTTGGGCGTTTTGCGCTGTTTTAAAACGTTGTGCTGCTTTAAAACGTTGTGCTGCTTTAAAACTTTGTGCGATGAGGCTCAGGCCAAGGTCTTCAAATTGCTGGGTCAATTGCTCAAATTTCTGCTGATCCAAGGGGTCAAACTGGGCGCGTCCGATGTTGGCATAGTACTCAAGCAGCGGTTGGGTCTGATCCAGCAGCAGTTCCAAAGGGCTACGCAACTGTTGCTGTTGCCATTGTTTTTTCTGCTTGAGCATTTTCTCAATCCTGCCCGCAATCAACTCAAATACATTGCCTTTGGGCCGGCGAGGCGGGTAGTGATAATCCAAACTAAAGATACTTAATTGTTTTTTGCGCTGCAGCATGACACTACATGGAATCAGGCGAATTTGGCGTTGACTTAAGTCCAAGCGAACCAAGGTGGCAAAGGGTTTTTCATGATTGACCAATTGGCTGAAATGCTCAATACGCGATTGATATTCAGGTTCAATCGGCAGGCTCAGTTTCAGACTCAGACCGTGCTCATCGACCACGCGACATTCAAAACATTGCTCGATTTCATTCAGCTCAGGCGTATTCATCTCTTGATGGCGCAGTAATACATAGCGCTGTTGATTGGCTTGAATACTGGACTGTGGATGGATCAGGGCATCAAGTTGTTGCCAATCCCGTATGCCGATGTGGTGTTGATCAAACTGTTCCAAGCTGAGGGCTTTAAATGTATCGATTTGCTCAAAGCGGGTATCACTACTGGCACTGAGCCGATAGGCTGAGCTGGTCTTGGCTTGAGTGAGGCGCAATTGATGTTGCAGTAAATAATCTAGATTACTGCCCCAGATCCCAGACTGGGCAACACTGGCTTTGTCAAAGGTGCTATCCAGATGGTTGGCTCGGGCTTGGGTGACTTCGAGCATATGATTGGCGCTGGCATCCCAGAAACAGACACTTAGTCCACGGGCACCACTGTCGTATTGCCACCATTCACAACCGATGGGGATCAGATGCTCAAACTGTTGCTGCTGATACTGCTGTTGAATGACACCACGCAAGGGTTGTAGCGCTTCGGCTTGATCTTTGACCGCCATCAATGCCGCTAAGTAACTGTACAACATGGCCAGACGATCAAAGATCTGTTGTTCGGTGATCTGCACATCCTCAGCCAAGCGCTGTTTCATCAAGCCATAGAGTTGTCTGAGTTCACTGCCCAAGCGCGGCAAGTTTTGCGCACGGGCCTGCATGTTGAGGATATGCAGTGCCAATACCGATTCCTTGGCGATATGCGACAGCCCATGTTGGATAAAATAGCGGCACATCTGCTGCAGTTCAGCGATTAAGCTTAGATCATCAGCACTGAGGATCGGATTGCTCTGGTTGACTTCAGCACTGACCAAATCTTCGGGCCACTGCCACAGTTCGGCTTGATGAGCATAAAATAACTGCGCCAAACAAGCCAAGTGTGCGGCACTTTGTTGTTTTTCAGCGATATCCGAAAGCATGCCACCAAGACCCAGCGCTGCAAACAGTTGGACCTTGTTCGGACTCAGCTCGGTTTGAAAGGTGATTTTATCCGCCAATATCTCGATCTGGCACTGCTCTGGATGCTGTTGCCATTCTAAAAATAGCTGATAGGCCACGCGGCGGTTGGCTTTATTGACCTGTTTTAGCGTCTTGGCCACAGGCAGTTTGAGGGCTTGTGCCAAGGTGTTGGCAGCAGCATCGGCATCGGTCGCTGTTGTGGCACTTTGGATTGTAGTCGCTGCAACTGTGCCCGTATCAGCATCTATATCCGATTCTGTTGCAGGAACTGGAGCAGGAGTTGCAGTAGACGCAGGGTCTAAGCCACTGTTCGCAGGGGCTGCGCCAAATTGCTCGGCATGCTGCTGCATCCACAAAATACTGCTCAAGATATGCTTACAACAACTGCTTGCAGGACAATCACAGGCTGCTTGGGCAATGCCTTTGGGACTGAGTTTGACCACACAGTCTTCGACTTGGAAGTTCAGTTCGGTCGCCGAGCGTTGTTGTAACTGCACCTCGTCCAGCGATTTTTTGGCACGACGCAATAGACCTGCATTGCTATGTAGGCTGAGGCTGTCCTCATCATAATGTAGATAGATCGACCAACTCATTGCATCACCTCAGCAAACCATGTCGCCAAATGTTCTGGGGTCATGGCAGCGACCTCCATCCCACGTTGTTGTAGTTGTTGTGCCATATTGCTGTCATAGACGGGATTGGCATGTTGATCCAATGCCGCCAAGCCCAACATTTTGCAGCCTTGCTGTTTTAAGCTGGCGGTGGTGTTGAGCATGGTTTGCACAGAACCGCCTTCTTCAAAGTCACTGATCAGCACCAAGATACTGCGCTGCGGTTGCTTGATCTTCTTGGCGCAGTATTGCAGGGCTTGGCCAATGTTGGTGCCACCACCGAGTTGAATGGTCAACAACACCTCGACTGGATCATGGGCCACATGCGATAAATCCACCACTTGGGTATCAAACAGCACCAGACTGACACTGACTGCGGGTAGGGCGGCCAAGATACTGGCGCAGATCGCGGCATACATCACCGAGTCCATCATCGAGCCACTTTGGTCAACACAGAGTACGATTTCCCACGGCAAGTGCTTTTGTACCCGTGCATTAAAATACGGATTTTGGATGATCAGTTGTTGGCGATCAGGTTGGTAATGTTTCAGGTTTTCTCGAATGGTACGACGCCAATCAAAGTTTTGCGCTTGCTTTAAGTGCGAACGTTTAAAGCGATTGCGTCGTCCTTGGATGGCTTGTAAAAATTGCGGGCGAATCTTCTGCAACATCTCCTCAACCACTTTGGCGATCAGGGCACGAATGGCCTCTTTCATCTCGGCACTCATACGACCACGTAAACTCAACAATGCCTTGGCCACCGCAGGATTGGCGTCCAGTTGTTGGATATGCGCAGGACTCTTGAGCAGCTCAGTCATTTGGTAGCGTTCGATGGCATGTTTCTGCATGCGCTCAAAGGTTGATTTTGGAAACAATTTACGACTTTGATCGAGCCAGTTAATCGCGGTGAGTTGCGAGGCATCGAGACTGCCATGGCGACTTTTACCTTGTTCAATGCCACGACGTTTGTATTCGTTCTGGTAGAGATAATCCAGTTGTCGTTCCATGTTCAGTTGCTTGGCATCGAGATTGGCTTGATGTAGGTTTTGATCCGAATAACGGCCCAACATCAAACGCCAACGCCGTGCGAGATCCATGGTGTTTTGGCTAGGATCATTGGCCGCTGCTGCATCTTCAGTATGATGTTTCATTGCTGGCGGGGTTTTATTTGTCATCTGAAGTCTCCTCAAGCAATGCGGTGTCTGAGGATGGGCTAAACCACGCACTGAGATGGTCGAATGCCAAGAGTTGTTGCAGTTGTTGGTTCAGTTCTACCCCAGCCAAGAGATCCTGCTCACTGATATGGGCAAAGACTTGATCGAGCACTACTTCATCACTGAGCCCAGTCAATTCGGCAATACGACCTGCCACTTGACGGGTTTGCTTGGGACTGAGTTGGCTAAACACATAGCGTAAATCAGGCAGAATATGGATGAAGTACTCTTCAGACCATTGGCTCATCAACAGGTGTAAGGCCTCAATGGCGATATTGGACTGCACAAATATTTCAGGGGCAATAAAGAACATGCCTTGTAAATATTGCACCGCCTGATCGGCATCACTGCCCGTAGCAAAACTCAACTTTAGCGACTGACTGAGTTGATCTTGGCTGATCCGTTGATCAAGGAACTGCAATACTTCAACTGCACCAAGTAATTTGCTCAATTGCAACTGGCGTAGTTGAGCGATATCAATCTGTTGATACATCAGTTCTAACAGTGAATCTGTGCCCCTTGTCGTGATGCTGTTGTTGCGCGTACTAGCACTGTTATTGCTGCTGTTGCCGTTCTGGTTGCTATTGCTGGTGCTGTTATTGTTACTATTGCGATTAAAGTCACGCAAGGCCTGTGGCATCTGCTGTTGGGCATTGAGGATCAACTCATGCAAATGCTTGAGGTGTTTGAGATTCTCATCGATACGTTCTTCTTGGGTGGCATAGAGTTGATCCAAGAGGAAACAGGCTTGACCCAAGGCCAAGATCAGACTGTGTTGTAACAGCGCTTCTGGCAACTGCAATAAAGTCCGACCATGCCAGAGGTAGTACAATTGCTGAGCTGCTGCAATCACCGAAGCTAAGTTTTGATCGGTTTCGAGATAGAGGTTGAGTTGTTGGTTAAAGCGAGTGAGCTGTTTTTTCAGTCCCAAGCGACATGCCAGTGCCAATAGTTTGGCTGTTTCGGCTGCGGATTGGCCCAAGCCCTGTTGCTGGTTTTCTTCTTGTTTGGCTTGTAGTTTAGCCAAAGCGATGACATGCAATTGATCGCCTTGCTCGGCCAATTCAATCAAGCGGGCTTCGACACTGGGGGTCCACGCGTAGCGCCATTCTTCAAACAACAGGTCTAGGCTGGCACCGAGTACATAGTCGGGTCCAGATAAACGCTGTGCAAAACCACATTCAACAAATTCGAGTAGATGCAGATATTGACTGATCTCTTGATGTAGCGGTTTGCGATAGACATCCAGTTTACGTTGCCGCTGCAAGGTGTCATTCAGATTGAAACGGTATTTTTCAACTTGCTTATAGACATTGGCCAGCAATGCGGGGCTGTTTTGATCGGCATGCACCTGACCCAATTGTTGACCACTGAGAAATTGAAAGATCAGTTCAAACAGTTGTTGTTGACCATCTTCGAGTTCGCCTTTGATCAAGGCACTTTGCAGCGCGTCTAAGAGGTCATAGCGACTTGGGCGATAATGCTCACGTAATTCTGCCAAGCGCCACGCCACTTCGGCGGTATTTTTGATGGCGATAAAGGTGGTGATCTCTAGCGCTGAGGCCGCATCCAGATGATGGCAGAGTTGGCTGAGATAGTTTAAAAATTGCTGCTGCCACAGTGCCTGAGCTTGTGCAGGATCAGAATTGCTATTGCTGTCAGTGTCTGTGTTTAAATCTAGCCAAAACTGTTGGTAATAGGCGGGCGAGGGCATACCTGAGGCATAGCCATTTAAGGCATCGAGGCGGTCAAAGCTGTAGCGGATTAACCAAGCTTGCTCTTGCCATTGCGCCGCAGCTGTGGCTTTAACTTCATAGCGCTTGGCCTGCTTCGGTCTGGCCAGTAGCTCAATCAAGGCGAGGGTATGAAAACCACCGGTGACCACCAACACTTTATGCTCAGGCGCAAGACAAGCATGGATCTGTTGCCACATCTGGTCTTCACGGTGCAGCGAGGCATCTTGTAATAGCACCTCAGGCTCATAATCCAAACGTGCCAAGGCACACCAGCTAAACACATCATCAAAGAATTGTTCGGGCTGTTGCAGTTGAACAGGTGTTTGCAGTTCAAACAGGTGATCCCAGAGTTCATCGTGATTACGACAATGCAGTTGTGTCGCCAATTGCTGAATGTACTGGCTATGTGCCAAATATCGTTCAGACATCAGACTGCGTTGGCTATGACTGACCTGACGCTGAGCTTGATCCAAACTGCTTTGCTTGGCCCAAGACAGGTCGATAAACTCCAACTTGGCCTGTAGTGCCTGACCACGTTTTAGTGCCACCCATTCTGGTGAATATTCACAAAATGGAAAATAGGCCGAAGCCAACTCAGGCAAGGCGGGTTCTGCATCGGTTTCGTCTGAGTCAGTGGTTGAGTCAGTGGCTTGTGTCGCCTTGGCTGCTGTAGCGGACGCGTTCTTGCTACTGGCTTTGCTGGCTTGGGCAAAGATTGCAATCGGTGGGCGCGTGGCTTCATCCAACAAGCTGCTCAATAAAAATTGAAAGGACTGTGGCGCTTCAATCAGGATATGGGTGGGCTGTAACTGCGCAATATAATGCTGTAATGCATAGGCGCAGGCCGGACTATGATGCCGAATCGGGGCAAAATACAGCTGTTGCTTGGCGAGTTGTTGTTTGTCGCGCATAGCCTGTTGCAAGCGTTCAGGCCACAGCGTTGGATTGAACTCATTCATGCTTAGAACTCGCGGCTGGCCTCATAAAAGGCTTTCCAATCTTGGTCTTGGCGGGCACGTTCTTTGACAACGGTATCGATGTAGTAAGCGAAACGTTTGTTGTCTTCAGGATTGTCTTTAAATACCACTCCCAATAACTGCTGTGCGATATGCTCAGCACGCAAAGTTCCATCGCCTAAGTAGATGGCTTGTAGACCGGCAGCATGTGCCACGTTGACTGCTTCAGCGCTGGACATCACTGCATCAGGCGTTTTTAGGTTGGCGCCTTGTAAGCTTTGCCCAGTGCGCAGTTCATTAAAGATGGTCACCAACAGTTCGATCACTGCAGGTTGTACATTCAACTCTTTATAGAGCTCAGCCAATTGTTGTTTTAGCTGTAGATTAACCAATTGGATTTCAAATTCACGATCTGCAATCGGCTTCACTGTTTCAAAGTTAAAACGGCGTTTCAGTGCCGCAGACATCTCGTGTACACCACGGTCACGTAAGTTGGCGGTGGCGATTAAGTTAAAGCCTTGTTGGGCATAAATACTTTGATCTTGGCCCATTTCAGGGATCATCATTTGTTTTTCTGAGAGTAAAGACACCAATACGTCCTGAATCTCTGCAGGACAACGGGTGATCTCCTCAAAGCGAGCGATTTTACCGTGGCGCATAGCATGGTAGATCGGCGAGGCAATCAATGATTTTTCAGTCGGACCTTCAGACAGTAACAGGGCATAGTTCCACGAATACTTAATATGATCTTCGGTGGTGCCTGCAGTGCCTTGGATGGTGTATTGCGAACTGCCACTGATCGCGGTACTGAACAATTCAGACAACATTGATTTGGCGGTACCGGGTTGACCGACCAACATCAGACCTTGATTGCCCATCAAGGTCACCAAGGCGCGATCGACCAGTGCATCATCACCATAAAATTTGCGTTGGATCTCAAGTTTTTGATCCCCCAAGATAAAGCGGCGTACGGCATGTGCTGAGAGTTTCCAGCCTTCGGGTTTGCGATGTTGATCTTGTTCGAGGAGGCGATTCAGCTCTTCGGCATATTTTTGTTCAGCACTTAGTTTGAGTTGACCTTGGTCCATGGTAGAAATACTCATCTGTAAACAACATATAAAATTTAAGATTAAAAACATCATAACCATCAATAGTTAAGCTGACTAGTGCTGTTGAATTTGGCTGCGACAGGTTGTGACCGAGGGTTATCGCCGTGATTTCTAGGTCATCCGCTTAGATCGACGATTGACATTTAGAGGGAATCAGTCCAGTTTAAATGGCAAAATGCACCGTACTTTTGGGCATGTATTCAAAGCATGCATTTAAAACAGACCTGTAAAATAAATACAAATTTGTGGAGAGGAATTTATGCCTAAGTCTCAACGATCAACAGGTTTGATCGCGACCACGTTTCAATTGGCGAAAAAAATGGGATCAACTGGCTTAGAGATGTTGAATCACGTTGCGCCAAATACTGTAGGGAAAATGACCCATAGCCCAGATCCAGAACAGGTGATTCAAGGTCAGGCCAAAGAGAGAACAACAGCGCAGCCTTTAGATCAACAGCAAGTGCCGAATACAGCATCGGCTACGCAATTGGGCAGCAGTTCATCTGCAAGCTATGTGGATGGTAAAAAACACTATGATCGTCCGCAGCAGATGTTGCGTGAACATTTACCGAAAGTTTCCAGTCAAGTCTTCGGTCGACATTATCAACGGGTCAACCACATCACCTCTTTTGTTTCCCCAGAATTTAACGACAAAGTTTCCGACTATGTTTTTGATCGTCTCAATGATGTCGTTGCCCAGTTCAGTTCTAGCAGTGCAGTATTAAAAGAGGTCGGTGCCAAAGATCTCGCTGAGTTGGCAAAAGATCCTGCACGTTCTGGGCGTATTACTCAGGCTTTGGCCAATCAAAATAAAGTCATGGCCGCAGCTCAAGGTGGAATTAGTGGCATCAGCGGATTACTTGGTGCTGCCTTGGATGTTCCATTTTCGATTGCTTTGGCCTTGCGTGGTATTTATCAAACTGGGCATGCCTATGGTTTTGAGTTGAATACTGAAGATCATTTGGTGGTGGAATTTATCTTTAAACAGATTGATCTGAGTAGTGTGGCTGAGAAGCAAGCTGTATTGGCTGCGATTCGTGCCTTCTCACAAATGCTGAAAAATCAAGATATGCAACAGTTGCAACAATTGTTGGGTTCTTCGAACAATAGCGATTATTTACACAAGTACTTGCTCAATGCTGAGGGTGAGATGAAGTGGGCGTGGATGCGTCATATACCGCAAACCAGTTTCTTGGCCAATTTCACGCCTTTGGCCAGTCTAGGCGTGGGGGCAAGCTATAGTTATAAATTGGTTGATGAAGCAACATCTCATGCGCAGCGGGTGTTTTCACAGGCCAGACTGTATCTCAATCAGCATCCCGATGTGGATATCGATGCATTATCCGCTTTTGAACAATCGCAACAACAGGAAAACCAGGCTGAGGGAGCTCAAGCTAAAGACACTCAAGCATTGCTTGAAGTGTGCATGACAGACGAAGCGGGGACTGAAAAAAAGGCTGATCTGGTTAAAAATGAAACAGTTGAATCGGTGCCAGTCGAAAATAACTCGCTTGAAAATGCGCCTAAACCTGAAGTCGATCCCAAACTAGAAACGCAAGTTACAATCGAAAATGTGCAACAAAGCGGATCTACAGCGCCAGTTGAACCAGTCTCAACGGACTCACCAGCAACACGAACATCTGCAAGCAAAGACAATTCAGTAAATAAAAATGTAACTGCGCCAACTACGGCAGAGTCAGCTACAGCGGTGACATCGGCAGCAAAGCCACGTCAGCGCACAGCGAAAAAAACCAGTGCTGCAGTTGAGCAAAGTGCCAAGTCTACGACGAAAAGCGTTAAAACACCGCGCTCTCGCAGTAAAACCACTGCGCCAGACGCCAACAAAAATGAGCAAATCGATACCGAAAATAATAAAAAATAAGGCGCTCTTTTTGAAATATTAAAAATATTGCCACTGTAATGGTCGATATTGTCGTGTGTTGGCAATGTTGACCATTTTTACTTCTTCGCTTACAATTGCATGCCCCCAAAAAGTGGTCTTTTTGGTGGTTTTTTTATAACGGGAGATTTGCCATATGGCAACAACAAATCAATTGATCCGTAAGGGTCGTACAACTTTAGTTGAAAAATCTAAAGTTCCTGCGTTGAAGGCTTGTCCACAGCGTCGTGGTGTGTGTACACGTGTTTATACAACTACACCTAAAAAACCTAACTCAGCAATGCGTAAAGTTTGCCGTGTTCGCTTAACTTCAGGCTTTGAAGTTTCAAGCTATATCGGTGGTGAAGGTCATAACCTACAAGAGCACAGTGTTGTTCTTATCCGTGGTGGTCGTGTTAAAGACTTACCAGGTGTACGTTACCATACCGTTCGTGGTTCTTTAGACTGTGCTGGCGTGAAAGATCGTAACCAGTCACGTTCTAAATACGGTGCTAAACGTCCTAAGAAATAATCTTAGGCTTTAGAACTGCATTCCTTAGCGTATCGCTTGTCCGAATCTTGCACTCATACTGTATATATTCAAGCGACGTGTAGTAAGGCCGGCGAAGAGTACACGACACTTTGTACTACTGCTGGATCACCCTGAAGTGTCATATTTATTAGGTTATTAAAATGCCAAGACGTCGCATAGTCGCTGCCCGTGAAATCCTTCCGGATCCTAAGTTCGGCAGCCAAACCATCGCAAAATTCATGAACCACGTGATGCAAGATGGTAAAAAATCAATTGCTGAAAGTATCGTTTACGGTGCTTTAGACCGCGTTCAAGAAAAAAACAAAGTCGATCCAGTTGAATTTTTCGAGACTACTCTTGAGAAAGTTCGTCCTATGGTCGAAGTAAAAGCACGCCGTGTTGGTGGTGCTACTTATCAAGTTCCTATGGAAGTGCGCCCATCCCGTCGTACTGCTCTAGCGATGCGTTGGTTGGTAGATGCTGCTGCTAAGCGTTCTGAAAAAACTATGGCTCTACGTCTTGCTGGTGAGTTGCTTGATGCAGCTGAAGGTAAGGGTTCTGCCATCAAAAAACGTGAAGATGTGCATCGTATGGCTGAAGCCAACAAAGCCTTCTCTCACTACCGCTTCTAAGCGGCTAAAACAGGCCTTAATCAGGAGGATGACAGGTTTCGTCACATATTTGTCACAGGTCTGTCATCAAATCGCTTTAAGTTGCTATGCAGCTTAAAGCGTCCTGTTTTAACTACAAAATTTAGGAATGCTAGAAATCATGGCACGTCAAACCCCAATTTCTCGTTACCGTAACATTGGTATCTCTGCGCATATTGATGCAGGTAAAACAACAACGTCTGAACGTATTTTGTTCTATACCGGTGAGAGTCACAAACTTGGTGAAACTCATGAAGGTTCTGCTACAACAGACTGGATGGAACAAGAGCAAGAGCGTGGAATTACCATTACCTCAGCAGCAGTAACTTGCTTCTGGAAAGGTATGGCTGGTCAATTTGACCAACACCGCATTAACGTAATCGACACCCCAGGACACGTTGACTTCACCATCGAAGTTGAACGTTCTATGCGTGTGCTTGATGGTGCGTGCATGGTTTATTGTGCTGTAGGTGGTGTTCAACCTCAGTCTGAAACTGTATGGCGTCAAGCGAACAAGTATGGCGTGCCGCGTATTGCGTTCGTAAATAAAATGGACCGTACAGGTGCTAACTTCCTTCGCGTTGTTGAGCAAATGAAAACACGTTTAGGCGCTAATCCTGTGCCAATCGTGCTACCAATCGGTGCTGAAGATACCTTTACCGGTGTTATCGATTTGTTAGAAATGAAAGCAATCATCTGGGATGAAGCTACTCAAGGTATGAAATTTGAGTATGGCGAAATTCCTGCAGAATTGCTTGAGCTCGCACAAGAATGGCGTACCAACATGGTTGAAGCTGCTGCTGAAGCCAATGATGAATACATGGACAAATACCTTGAAGAAGGTGAACTCTCGAAAGAAGAGATCACCCTAGGTTTACGTACACGTACGCTAGCAGCTGAAATCCAGCCTGCACTTTGTGGTTCTGCATTTAAGAACAAAGGTGTTCAACGTATGTTGGATGCTGTAATTGAATTCTTACCTGCACCTACAGATATTCCACCTGTAAACGGTGTACTAGACGACAAAGCTGAAACTGAAGCAACTCGCGAAGCATCAGATGAAGCACCGTTCTCTGCACTTGCATTCAAAATCATGAATGACAAATTCGTAGGTAACTTAACCTTCGTACGTGTTTATTCAGGTGTGTTAAAAGCAGGTAGCCCTGTTTATAACCCAGTGAAAATGAAGCGTGAACGTGTAGGTCGTATCGTGCAAATGCACGCCAATGATCGTCAAGACATCGAAGAAATTCGTGCAGGCGACATCGCAGCGTGTGTAGGCTTAAAAGATACTACGACTGGTGATACGCTGTGTGATGAAGCAAACGTCATTACACTTGAGCGCATGGAATTCCCTGAGCCAGTAATTCAACTTGCTGTTGAACCTAAAACTAAAGCTGACCAAGAAAAAATGTCAGTTGCTTTAGGTCGCTTGGCGAAAGAAGATCCATCATTCCGCGTGTTTACTGATGAAGAATCAGGTCAAACAATCATCGCTGGTATGGGTGAGCTTCACCTTGACATCATCGTTGACCGTATGAAGCGTGAATTCGGTGTTGAAGCGAACATTGGTAAACCAATGGTTGCTTATCGCGAAACGATTAAGAAAACGATTGAGCAAGAAGGCAAATTCGTTCGTCAAACTGGTGGTAAAGGTAAGTTTGGTCACGTATACGTTCGTTTAGAGCCACGTGATACTACTGACGGTAAAGACTACGAGTTCGTTGAAGAAGTTGTTGGTGGTGTGGTTCCTAAAGAATTCTTTGGTGCTGTAGACAAAGGTATTCAAGAACGTATGAAGAATGGTGTATTGGCTGGTTATCCAATCGTGGGTATTAAAGCGACACTATTTGATGGTTCTTACCATGACGTCGACTCTGATGAATTGTCGTTCAAAATGGCAGGTTCTTATGCCTTCCGTGATGGCTTCATGAAAGCAGATCCAATCTTGCTTGAACCAATCATGAAAGTCGAAGTTGAAACACCAGAAGACTACATGGGCGATATCATGGGTGACTTAAACCGTCGCCGCGGTATGGTTCAGGGTATGGACGATTTACCTGGTGGTACTAAGTCAATTCGTGCTGAAGTGCCATTGGCTGAGATGTTTGGTTACGCAACTCATATGCGTTCTATGTCTCAAGGTCGTGCAACGTACTCAATGGAGTTTGCTAAATACGCTGAAACTCCACGTAACGTAGCTGAAGGCATTATCACTAAGTTCCAAACTGGTGGTAAAAAAGGTGACGACGAGTAATCTTTCGATTACTATAAGCCAAACTAAATTTTAGTTAAAAACTAGTTGCTCATGAGAGATCCTCATGGGCAGTTCATAAAGGAAGATCATCATGGCAAAAGCCAAGTTTGAACGTAATAAACCACACGTTAACGTGGGCACAATTGGTCACGTCGACCATGGTAAAACAACTTTGACTGCTGCGATTGCAACTGTTTGTGCAAAAACTTTCGGCGGTGAAGCGAAAGACTATGCAGCAATTGACTCTGCACCAGAAGAAAAAGCACGTGGTATTACGATTAATACTTCACACGTTGAATACGATTCTCCAATCCGTCACTACGCGCACGTAGACTGCCCAGGTCACGCCGATTATGTTAAAAACATGATCACGGGTGCTGCTCAGATGGATGGTGCTATTCTTGTTTGTTCAGCAACTGATGGCCCTATGCCACAAACACGTGAACACATCCTACTTTCACGTCAGGTTGGTGTTCCGTTCATTCTTGTTTTCCTTAACAAGTGTGACATCGTTGATGACGAAGAGTTGATCGAATTGGTAGAAATGGAAGTTCGTGAACTTCTTTCTACTTATAACTTCCCTGGTGATGACACTCCTGTAATCCGTGGTTCAGCGCTTGCTGCACTTAACGGTGAAGAAGGTCCTTACGGTGTTCCAGCTGTACTTCAACTTGTTGAAGCGCTTGATACATATATTCCTGAGCCAGAGCGCGCTATCGATAAAGCATTCTTGATGCCGATCGAAGACGTATTCTCTATTTCAGGTCGTGGTACTGTAGTAACAGGCCGTGTTGAAGCTGGTATCGTTAAAGTTGGTGAAGAAGTTGAAATCGTTGGTATCAAAGATACCGTGAAAACAACTGTAACTGGCGTTGAAATGTTCCGTAAATTGCTTGACGAAGGTCGTGCTGGCGAGAACTGTGGTGTTCTTCTACGTGGTACTAAGCGTGAAGACGTTCAACGTGGTCAAGTTCTTTCTAAACCAGGTGCAATCAAACCGCACACTAAATTTGACGCAGAAGTATACGTTCTTTCTAAAGAAGAAGGTGGTCGTCATACTCCGTTCCTTAACGGCTACCGTCCACAGTTCTACTTCCGTACAACTGACGTAACTGGCGCAATCCAATTACAAGACGGCGTTGAAATGGTTATGCCAGGCGACAACGTTGAAATGTCAGTAGAATTGATCCACCCAATCGCAATGGACCCAGGTCTACGTTTTGCGATCCGTGAAGGTGGTCGTACTGTAGGTGCTGGTGTTGTTGCTAAAGTAACTGCATAAGCCTTATGGTGAGAGAGCGGTGCTTTGCATTGCTCATCTAAAAAAACCCACATCTAAGATGTGGGTTTTTTTATGGCTAAGGTTTTGGTTTAGTCTGGTTTGTTCTGGTTTGTTGTTAGGTGGGGGCGGGGTTATAAATAGGACGTCGCATCTGGTTCGATCAGTGCTTTGCCTTCACGGATGCTTTGAGCCGCATCGGGGTGGAAGTCGATCTGTAGGGTGTTGAGTTGCGCGTCGATGGTGTAGTGCTGAATCAGGTTTTGATCACCGTTCAAGGTGTCGACTTTGTAGGCATCGCAAATATTGAGGATGCCCTCAAGATTGGTGGTGGTCGAGGCGAGGTCGTGTCGAAAAACTTGGTAAATTTCATGTAAATCGAAGCTGGCTTGAGTCGCGGTTGGGTGCTTTTTAATATATTGCTCTACATGGCGAATCAACAGTTGAGCAAAGAGAAAATAATTCGGTTTGTGGGCATAGTTTAGGTTCATATAATTCGCTCTATGTGAGATTAAAATAAAGTATTTTTAAAGTAGACCAAAGAGATTGATGTCGCTTGATCATACGAAAATAGTTGCAGGCGATTGTATAAAGTTTAATTAATGCATGTAGTTGAATTGAAAGTTAAATATGAGGGGGTGCTGTGTATTTAAATTTGATTTACTGGATATATTGAGGTTATGTGTAATATAAATAGGTGTATTTTAATTGAAAATAACTCTAATAATATAGCAGGATTTATCAACTAAATTATCACCATTAAAATCAATGATTTTTAAATCATGAGAATTGGTAAATAAAAATGCATAGCGCGCTGATCAAGTTAAAAAGAGTGTAACAAAATATAGTCGATTATATAATCCATTCTCATTTGCATTTGATATTCAAGCAGGAATTAAAGTAATAATAATCTATAAATGTATGCTGTTGATGGGGAGCAGAACGTCTCTATTCACGCATAAAGCAGCTAAAGCTTGGTCTGGATATTATTTAAAAAAACAATTTAGCAATGCGTGCTAATTTGGCAAATCGATTAATACATTCTCGAATTGCTTTAATAAGAGTCAATTGTGTAAGGGGATTAAAAAATCATCCGAAAGACTTAGAGTTATGAGCTAGCAAGAGAAATCATAAATCAGGTACAATTAGCCAGATTTAATTTGTGTTTGGTGTATTTTAAGGCCAATACATGCATTCTTTGTTAATAATAGGCCTGCCAGGAGTTATCCCCGCATGAGTGCCATTACTCCATACGATTGGGCGATTATTGCCTTCGTGATCGGCGTTACATTTTTGTGTGTCTTTATGCTAACTGTCCCTTTACTCCTTGGGGGTAAAGCTTGGGGGCGTGCAAAGCAAGAGCAGTTTGAATCAGGCGTTGTCGGTGCTGGTGGTGCCCGTATACGTTTGTCCGCGAAATTCTATTTGGTTGCAATCTTCTTTGTCGTTTTCGACTTAGAGGCACTTTATCTGTATGCATGGGCGGCGTCCGTGCGTGAAGTCGGATGGATTGGATTTGCAACTGCCGCGATCTTTATTTTGGTTTTGTTAGTGGGCTTGGTCTACGAGCTTTCCACAGGTGCGCTAAATTGGGCACCAAGTGACCGTCGTAAGGCGGCCGGTATCAAAACCAAGATGGGTTCACCAAATATGGATCTCGCAGAAATTACTCGCTTTAACTCGATTGAAGAGTTGGTGATTGATCCTACAGGTCAAATTCCAGCGCAATCTTCAGGTCGTGTCAAAGCTGACACATCTGCTATGTCTTTAAATAAGGAGTAACTCGGGATGAAATATACCTTAACCCGTGCGAATCCGAATGCTGATCAGTATCCGCTTCAAGAACGCCAAGTTGTCAGTGATCCGCTTCAAGATGAAGAAGTGAATAAAAACGTGTTTATGACACGTTTAGAAGATGTCGCACATAGCGTCGTCAACTGGGGTCGTAAAAACTCAGTTTGGCCATTTAACTTCGGTACATCGTGCTGCTACGTTGAATATGCCACCACCTTGACTGGCGTACATGATATGTCACGTTTTGGTGCTGAGGTCATTCGTGCTTCACCACGTCAAGCCGATTTGATGATCATTGCAGGTACCTGCTTCGTGAAAATGGCGCCGGTCATTCAACGTTTGTATGAACAAATGTTGGAGCCTAAATGGGTCATTTCAATGGGTGCTTGTGCCAACTCGGGTGGTATGTACGATATCTACTCAGTGGTACAAGGGGTGGATAAAATCATTCCTGTGGATGTCTATATTCCAGGTTGCCCACCACGTCCAGAAGCGCTGCTCCAAGCTTTAATGCTTTTGCAAGATCAAATTCAATTAGAGCGTCGTCCGCTTTCTGCCGTCATTGGTAGTGATCTACAGCCGATATACAAGCCAAAAATGATGCCAGAACGTGATCGTAAAAACGCGGAACGAATTGCCGTGAAAAACTTACGTTCGATGGATGAGATTGAGTGATTTTTTGAGCTTTTGCATGGTCATTAAGCGCCATGCTGCGGTCTTGAAATTGACAGAATTTGTATTAAATAGGAAGCCAAGCCAATGGCTGAAATAGAAACTGCTATGCCAGAATCAGCACCAGTCGATTCGCGCCCAGCATTTGCGATTGTAGAAGATCTTAAAGCCAAATTTGGCGAGAACTTCTACGTGCAAACGACTTGTGAGGATTTTCCTACAGTCTGGGTTGAGCGCGCACGCGTACATGAAGTCCTCATGTTCTTGCGTAAAGTATCACGTCCCTATGTGATGTTATTCGACTTGTCAGCGGTAGATGAGCGCATGCGTACGCACCGTGATGGTCTACCTGGGTCAGACTTCACTGTGTTTTATCATTTGTTGTCGTTGGAAAGAAATACTGATATTCGCGTCAAAGTGGCGTTGAATGAGCAAGATTTAAATATTCCAACCGTCAGCAACATTTGGCCAAATGCCAACTGGTATGAGCGCGAAGTCTACGATATGTTTGGAGTGAACTTCGATGGGCATCCAATGCTACGTCGTATTTTGCTACCGACATATTGGGAAGGTCATCCGTTACGTAAAGAATATTCTGCACGTGCCACGGAATACACCCCGTATATGCAAGACAAAGCCAAACAGGACTTTGAGCAAGAACATTTACGTTTTGTGCCTGAAGATTGGGGCCTAACGCGCGGCAATGCCGACGAAGACTTTATGTTCCTGAACTTGGGTCCGAACCATCCATCTGCGCATGGTGCATTCCGTGTGATCTTGCAGTTGGACGGTGAAGAAGTGAAAGATTGCGTACCTGACATCGGCTATCACCATCGTGGTGTAGAGAAGATGGCAGAGCGTCAAACTTGGCACTCTTTTATTCCTTATACCGATCGTGTGGACTACTTAGGTGGTTGTGCACAGAACATGCCTTATGTCATGGGTGTGGAGCAACTTGCAGGCATTACTGTGCCAGATCGTGCACAGTGTATCCGGGTGATGATGTCGGAACTGTTCCGTATCAATAACCACTTGTTGTTTATCGGTACTGCGATTCAAGATGCTGGGGGGATGACCCCGGTATTCTATATGTTTGCTGACCGTCAAAAAATCTATGATGCGATTGAAGCCATTACCGGTTTCCGTATGCATCCTGCTTGGTTCCGTATTGGCGGTACTGCGCATGATCTACCGAACAACTGGCAAAAGTTGATTCGTGAGATTTTAGATTGGTTACCAAAACGTCTGAAAGAATATAAGAAAGCCGCCTTGGACAACTCTGTGTTCCGTGGTCGTACTGAAAACGTGGCGCAATACGATGCAAAATCAGCATTGGCTTGGGGCATCACCGGTACCGGTCTACGTGCAACAGGGATTGACTTTGATGTGCGTAAATATCGTCCGTATAGCGGTTACGAAAATTACGACTTTGAAGTGCCGTTACAGTACACCGGCGATGCTTTCGCACGTGTCATGGTGCATTATGATGAAATCTTCGAGTCATTGAAGATCGTTGAACAGTGTTTAAACAACATGCCTTCTGGCGCGTATAAAGCTGATCATCCTCTTGCTGTTCCGCCACCAAAAGATAAAACCCTCCAAGACATTGAAACCTTGATTACGCACTTCTTGAGCGTGTCATGGGGTCCAGTGATGCCTGCAGGTGAAGCATCTGTTATGGCTGAAGTGGTGAAAGGGGCGAGTAACTACTACTTGACCTCGGACAAGTCTACGATGAGTTATCGTACTCGTATCCGCACACCGACCTTCACTCATTTACAGCAAATTCCTTCTGTGATTAACGGCAGTCTGGTTTCTGACTTGATTATTTATCTAGCGACCATTGACGTGGTTATGGCTGACGTGGATCGTTAAGGGGATAAATTATGATGATTTTGACAGATAGAAAGCCACGTGTGAATGTTGAAGGGATTTTGACCAGTGAAGAAATTCACGATATTCAACATCATATGACACATTATCCATACCCACGTGCGGCATCTTTGGATGCCTTAAAGTGCGTTCAACAACGCAATGGTTGGGTGGATGATGCGCAGGTCAATGCGATCGCGCAAGTGCTCCAAATCAGTACTGCAGACCTTGAAGGTGTAGCGACATTCTATAACCGAATTTATCGCCAGCCTGTAGGCCGTCACGTGATTTTATTATGTGACTCGATTGCATGCTTTTTGATGGGCGCAGAAACTTTGGCTGAAGCATTCCAGCGTGAGCTCGGTATTCAATACGGTCAAACCACCGCTGATGGTCGTTTTACCTTGTTGCCGATTTGCTGCTTAGGAAATTGCGATAAAGGCCCAACCCTTATGATTGATGAAGACACCCACGGTCTAGTGGAAGTGACATCGATTCCACAGTTGTTGGAGAAGTATCTATGAATACTGAACCAAAACCGATTTATGGCGCAGGTAATCCAGAAACACATCCACTGACTTGGCGTTTAAGCAAGCAGGAACATGTGCGCGCTGTGGATGACTATGAAGCACTCGAAGGCTATGCTGGTTTTAAGAAAGCCATCACTATGCCACCAAAAGATGTGCTCGAAGTCATTAAAGCTGCAACGGTCAAAGGCCGTGGTGGTGCAGGTTTCCCAGCAGGGATTAAATGGTCGTTGATGGCACCGAATGATGGTGGTCCACGCTATTTGATCTGTAATGCCGATGAAATGGAACCGGGTACCTTTAAAGACCGTTTGTTGATGGAAAGACTTCCACACCAATTGATCGAAGGCATGTTAATCGCGGCTTATACCTTAGAGGCAACTCAGGGCTATATCTTTATCCGTGGTGAATATATTGAAGCAGCGCAATACTTAAATGATGCGTTGGATCAAGTACGTGCCAAAGGCTATATGGGTGACAACATCCTCGGTACGGGTTGGAACTTCAACATGTACGTGCATACCGGTGCAGGTCGATACATTTGTGGTGAAGAAACCGCATTGATCAACTCACTAGAAGGCCGTCGTGCCAATCCACGGACCAAACCACCATTCCCGCAAGTTGCAGGGGCTTGGGGTCGTCCAACGATTGTGAATAACGTTGAAACTTTCAATAACTTACCAGCAATTATGTTGCGTGGCCCGGAGTGGTACGTCAACTTATCTGCGGGCAAGTCTAAAGATCCAGGCACAAAAATCTACGGTGCTTCGGGCAAAGTTAAATTCCCAGGTTTGTGGGAACTTCCTTTTGGAACCACTGCACGTGAAGTGATCGAAGAGTATGCCGGTGGTATGCGAGACGGTCTGACCCTCAAAGCATGGTTACCAGGTGGCGCATCAACAGATTTCTTGGCTGCTGAACATATCGACTTGCCGATGGATGCTGAAAGCATCATGAAAGCAGGTTCACGTTTAGGCACGTGTCTGTTGATGGTGGTTGATGAAACTCAATGTATGGTTTCTGCAACACGCAACTTAGAAGAATTCTTTGCACGCGAGTCTTGTGGTTTCTGTACCCCATGTCGTGATGGATTGCCTTGGGCGGTTAAAGCACTCAAAGCACTTGAATCAGGCGAAGGTAAGCAGGAAGACATTGATAATCTACAAGAACTTACGCGTAAGTTGTGGATTGGGAAGACTTTCTGTGCCCACGCACCGGGTGCTATGGAACCTTTAATGGGCGCACTCAAACATTTCCGTGGCGAATTTGAAGCTAAGGTGACCAATAGTTCGGTCGCTTCAAATCGCAACGTAGAACAAGCTTAAGGAATTCGACTATGGCTACCATTCATGTCGATGGAAAATCGTATGAAGTCAATGGCTCAGAAAACTTGCTCCAAGCATGTTTGAGTCTCGGCATCGACATCCCCTATTTTTGCTGGCATCCATCCTTAGGTTCTGTGGGCTCTTGCCGTCAATGTGCGGTGACCCAATACGCCAATGCAGATGACACCCGTGGCCGTTTGGTCATGTCGTGTATGACGCCTGCGTCTGACAACACCTTTATCTCGATTGAAGATAAAGAAGCGGTTGATTTTCGCGCCTCGATCATTGAGTTCTTGATGACCAACCACCCGCACGACTGTCCAGTCTGTGAAGAGGGTGGTCATTGTCATTTACAAGATATGACCGTAATGACACAGCATGACCGTCGTCGCTATCGTTTCACCAAACGTACTCATCATAATCAAGAGCTCGGTTCTTTTATTTCACATGAAATGAACCGCTGTATCGCATGCTACCGTTGTGTACGTTATTACAACGACTATGCCGGTGGTACTGATTTTGGTGTTTATGGTAATGCGTCACGCGTTTACTTCGGTCGTCCAGAATCAGGCACTTTAGAGTCTGAATTCTCAGGTAACTTGACTGAAGTTTGTCCTACAGGTGTATTCACCGACAAAACTCACTCCGCACGTTATAACCGTAAATGGGACATGCAGTATGCGCCAAGCGTATGCCAAGGCTGTTCTTCAGGTTGTAACATCTCACCGGGTGAGCGTTATGGTGAACTGCGTCGTGTAGAAAACCGTTTCAATGGTGAAGTTAACCAGTACTTCTTGTGTGATAAAGGTCGTTTTGGTACGGGCTATATCAACCGTGAAGATCGTCCACGTCAGCCACAACTTCGTGGTGGCAACAGTGTCAGCAACTTATCCGTTGACCAAGCCCTCGACCGTGTGATCGATAATTTACAAGGCAAGAAAGTTCTTGGTATTGGTTCGCCACGTGCTTCGATCGAGTCTAACTTTGCGTTGCGTGAGCTGGTCGGTCAGGCCAACTACTCAACAGGTATGACCCAGAAAGAACAGCAATTGGTTGAATTGGCTGCCTCTATCATGCAGAGCGAAGGGATTTATAACCCGGGCATGCGTGAAATTGAGAGCTATGATGCGGTGTTGATCTTGGGTGAAGACTTGACCCAAACTGCACCACGTATGGCGTTGTCAGTTCGTCAAGCGGCGAAAAACAAAGCCAAACAAATGTCGGCAGATCGCCGTACTCAAGATTGGTTGGCAGAGCCTGTACAACGTATTGGTCAGGATGAGAAATCACCGATCTATATCTTGGCAGCAACACAAACCCGTTTAGCCGATGTGGCGACAGGTGAAGTGGTTGCTTCGCCAAACGATATCGCACGTTTAGGTTTTGCCGTTGCAGCAGCACTCAAAGGCGCAATCATCCTTGATTTGAACGATGATGCCAAAGCCTTTGCAGAGCAAATTGCAGCCACTTTAAAAGCAGCGAAAAAACCATTGATCATCTCAGGAACCAGTCTACAAGACCCTGCGATTATGGAAGCTGCGGCACAAGTGGCCTTGAACTTGGGTGAAACTGCAGGCTTGACTTTAACTGTCCCTGAAGTGAACTCGATGGGCTTGGCATTGTTTGGTGGTTTAAGCCTCGAACAAGCCTTTGCACAAGACTATGATGCTGTGGTTGTGGTTGAAAACGATCTTTATCGTCGTCTACCTGCACATCAAGTTGATCAAGCTTTGGCTAAGGCCAATGATGTGATCGTACTGGATCATGCTTTGACTGCAACAGTTGAACAAGCCACTTTGGTACTCTCTGCTGCTAGCTTCGCTGAAGGTGATGGTACGGTTGTGAGCCAAGAAGGTCGTGCACAACGTTTCTATCAAGTTTACGATCCAAGCTACTACAAACCAGAATACGCGATCAAAGAATCATGGCGCTGGTTACATGCCATCGAAACCGGTCTACAAGGCAAAGCCATTTCTTGGACTTTACTCGATGACGTGATCGAATCTGTGGTACGTAGCGTGCCAGCATTTGAAGCGATTCAAGATGTTGCACCAGATGCAGGCTACCGTGTACATGGTTTGAAAATTGCGCGTGAACCGCGTCGTTACTCAGGCCGTACCGCAATGCGTGCAAAAATTGCAGTCAATGAGCCAAAACAACCAGTTGATCTAGACTCTGCTTTAACCTTCTCTATGGAAGGCTATGTGGGTCCAGAAACCAAAGCGGCCTTGGTTCCATTTGCATGGGCACCAGGTTGGAACTCACCACAATCTTGGAACAAATTCCAAGACAACGTCGGTGGGCATCTTAAAGGGGGCGATTCAGGCATTCGTTTGTTTGATCGTTTGGCTAAACGTCCTGCACGTAGCTATGTTGCACCTGCTGTGGTGGTGGTCAATACAGACAGTTTCCGTTTGTTGCCAATGCATCACATCTTCGCTTCAGGCGAGTTCACCATCAAAACCCCTGCTATGCAAAGTCGCATTCCAGAAGCGGTATTTGCACTCGGTGCAGATGATGCAGCGCGTCTCAATGTCGAAAATGGTCAGCAATTGACAGTACAAGCCGGCGAGTCAAGCATTAGCCTACCGGTACTGGTGATTGAATATTTACCTACAGGTTATATCGGTTATCCAATTGGTCAAGCGCCAACGATTTCTCTTGCTGAGCCTGTTTCCGTTGCGGTAGGAGCGTGATTATGAATGAATCTATTCGTGCACTACCCACTTGGGCTTCCGATTGGCCAATCGCATATGCGGTGATCCAAGCCATTGTGATCCTGTTGGTGGTGGTGCTATTCGCAGCGTTGATGTCGTTTATTGAACGTCGTCTATTGGCCCTTTGGCAAGACCGTTACGGTCCGAACCGTGTTGGTCCGGGTGGTATGTTCCAGATCGTCGCCGACATGTTGAAAATCATGTTCAAAGAGGACTGGACACCGAAGTTTGCTGACAAACTGACTTTCCGTTTGGCGCCTGGTGTGGCGATGGCCACTGCAGTGTTGTCGTTCTTGGTGATCCCGATCAGCCCAACCATGGGCGTGGCGGACATGAGTATCGGCTTGCTGTTCTTTATGGCGATGGCGGGTATTGCAGTTTATGCAGTGCTCTTTGGTGGTTGGGCATCCAACAACAAATATGCCTTACTCGGTGGTCTACGTTCTGCTGCACAAACCATTTCATACGAAGTATTCCTTGGGATCTCGTTGATGGGTGTGGTCGCGATTGCAGGTTCATTTAACCTGCGTGACATCGTTGAAGCGCAACGTGATGTTTGGTTCATCGTGCCGCAATTCTTAGGTTTCTTGATCTTTGTGGTGGCCGGTGTCGCAGTTACGCATCGTCATCCATTTGACCAACCAGAAGCTGAGCAAGAATTGGCTGAGGGTTACCACGTCGAGTACGGCGGTATGAAATGGGGCATGTTCTTCGTTGCTGAATACGTCAACATCGTTTTGATCTCTTCTTTGATCGTGACTTTGTTCTTCGGCGGCTGGTTAGCTCCGTTTAATTTAGAAATTTCATTTATCCCACCAGCATTCTGGTTCATCGTGAAAACCTTGTTCTTTGTAATGATGTTTATCTTGGCCCGTGGTTCGTTAATGCGTCCTCGTTATGACCAAGTGATGAACTTTGGTTGGAAAGTTTGTTTGCCACTTGCTCTGGTTAACCTATTGGTTACTGGTGCTGTGATTCTTATGAATCAAGCGGCCTAGGACAGCAAGGAGTTCAAAATGTTAAAAATTCTAGCTGGATTCGGGTCTATCGTTCGCAGTTTGTTGATGGTGTTTAGCCATGCAACACGTAAGCGTGACACGATTTTATATCCTGAAGTGCCTGTGCCAGTACCGCCACGTTACCGTGGCCGGATTGTGCTTACCCGTGACCCAGATGGTGAAGAGCGCTGTGTTGCGTGTAACCTCTGTGCGGTGGCTTGTCCGGTGGGTTGTATTTCTTTACAGAAAGCAGAAAAAGAAGACGGTCGTTGGTATCCGGAATTTTTCCGGATCAACTTCTCACGTTGTATCTTCTGCGGTATGTGTGAAGAAGCATGTCCGACTACGGCGATTCAAATGACCCCAGATTTCGAATTGGGCGAATATGTACGTCAGGACTTGGTTTATGAGAAAGAGAACTTACTTATCTCAGGTCCAGGTAAATATCCTGATTACAACTTCTACCGTGTAACGGGTATGGCAGTGCAGGGCAAAGAAAAAGGCCAAGCACAAAAAGAAAGCGCACCAGTGGATGTACGGAGCTTATTACCATGATTTGGCCATTTTATTTGATGGCCATCGTGGCCATCTTCTCGACCATTCGCGTTGTCACTAACGCTACCCCAGTACATGCATTACTGAGTTTAATTGTTTCATTATTGGCCGTGGCAGGTATGTTCCTGACCATCGGCGCACCTTTTGCGGCGGCACTTGAAGTGATCGTGTATGCGGGTGCCATTATGGTGTTATTTGTATTCGTGGTGATGATGTTGAACCTCGGACAAGACACTGTAGATCAAGAACGTAAATGGCTCAGTTCAGATGCATGGGCATATCCTGCATTGATGAGCTTTTTAGTCGGCTTGACGTTGGTGTGGATTTTGGGTTCAGACACGGGTCTGGAAAGTTCACAACACCTGGTATTGGGTAGCCAAGTCATCGGGCCTAAAGACGTCGGTATTGCACTCTTTACCAAATATTTATTATTGGTTGAAGTGGCTGCGATGCTGTTGCTTGCGGCGCTGGTTGCTGCATTCCATTTAGGCAAACGTGAGCCCGGCGCAGCAGGGGATAAACAATAATGGGTAACATTCCTTTAGAACATGGGTTAATCGTTGCGACCATACTCTTTGCACTGGGTCTATACGGTGTGATGGTACGTCGTAACCTATTATTTATGTTAATGAGCCTTGAAGTCATGATGAATGCTGCAGCATTGGCATTCGTGATGGCGGGCAGTGCATGGGCACAACCAGATGGTCAAATTATGTTTATCTTAATCTTGACCTTGGCTGCTGCTGAGGCATGTATCGGTCTTGCGATCGTACTTCAGTTTTATCATCGCTTCCATCACTTGGATGTGGATGCTGCTAGTGAGATGCGCGGATGAGTTTATTAGCTTTAACAATCTTATTTCCACTCATCGGTTTTGTATTACTCGCAGCAGGGCGTAACAAGCTCCCAGAAATGGTTGCTGCGATTATTGGGGTGGGTGCGGTCGGCTTATCAGCATTGTCCGCATTGTTGGCCGGAATCAACTTTATTAACAGTGGTGCAGCGGTTCAAACCGTTCATTTATGGACGTGGTTTAGTGCGGGTAATCTCGCACCGGGCATCACTTTACATTTAGATGGTTTGTCGTTGTTGATGATGGGCATGGTGACCGGTGTTGGTTTCCTGATTCACATCTTCGCTTCTTGGTATATGCGCGGTGAAGAAGACTTTGCACGTTTCTTCTCTTACTTCAACCTGTTCGTTGCGAGCATGTTGGTTCTGGTCTTGGCCGATAACTTTGCGTTATTGTTCCTCGGTTGGGAAGGTGTAGGTCTGTGCTCTTACTTGCTGATCGGTTATTACTACCAAAACCCATCAAACGGTTTGGCAGCGATCAAAGCATTTACCGTGACCCGTGTGGGTGATGTGTTCTTGCTGATTGCGATGTTCTTGTTGTATCAACAGTTTGGTACTTTGCACATTGCAACCATCGTTGAAACTGCAGCGGATGTGATGAGCAAAAGTTCAAGCTTGACCATTTGGACTGCATTGATGTTGTTCTTGGGTGCTGCGGGTAAATCTGCACAGATCCCATTACAAACTTGGTTAGCCGATGCGATGGCAGGCCCGACTCCAGTGTCAGCCTTGATCCACGCCGCAACCATGGTTACCGCAGGTGTATATCTCACCAGCCGTGCATTCACTGTATTCGAAATGGCACCTGAAGTATTGCAGTTCATCGCGATTACTGGTGCAGTGACCTTATTGGTTGCTGGTTTTGCTGCATTGGTTCAAACCGATATCAAACGTATCTTGGCTTATTCAACCATGAGCCAACTCGGTTATATGTTTATGGCGGTGGGTTCTGAAGCTTACCAAGCTGGTTTGTTCCACATGTTGGCTCACGCATTCTTCAAGGCATTGTTATTCTTGTCTTCTGGTGCGGTGATCTTGGCTTACCATCACGAACAAAACATCTTCAAGATGGGCGGTTTGGCGAAAAAGAATCCATTCCTCTTTGCATGTTTCGCCATTGGTGGCGGTGCATTGGCAGCGATTCCATTTATCACCATCGGCTTCTTCTCTAAAGATGCGATCTTGGGCGCGGTTTGGGTACAAGGTCAAGCTACTGCTCCTATCTACGCGAGTCTGTATTGGGTCGGCGTTGCCGGTGCTTTCTTGACTTCAATTTATACCTTCCGTCTTATTTGGGTGGTGTTCTTTGGTGTGGAAAAAACCCCTTACCATGCGATCAAAGGCGCAAGCTATTGGGCACCTTTGGCGATCTTGGCGGTTTTATCTACAGGCTTGACTTATTTCCTTATCCAACCGGTGAAAAACATTCTCACCAGTGCCAAAATCCCAGCATTTAACATTCCTGAAGCTTTAGAAGCGGGCGCACATGCGGCTGAATATACGGCTGTGGGCGTGGCACTTGCAGGTTTGGTGGTTGGAATCGTGTTGTTTGCTGTGGCTTATAACTCGGTTAAAGCTTTCGCCAATACGTCATTTGGTGCTGGCTTGGTGAATATTTGCCGTAACGCCTTTGGTTTTGATGCGCTTTACAATATTGTTTTTGTTAAGCCTTATTTGCTTTTGGCCAAGATCATTGGTCGTGATCCTATCGAAGGTTTTTGGCTGGTGCTTCCAGCGATTGTCCGGGGTGGTCATAAGTTTAGTAGCTCGCGTCAAACAGGTTCATTGCGTGAATATGCATCAAGCATGGCGCTGGGTCTGGTGGTGTTACTAATGATCTTGATCGTGATACAGATCGTGGGGAAATAAAATGGAAAGTTCAAATAATTTGATTTTACCTGCGCTGATCCTCGTTCCGTTCATTGCTGGTTTTATCTGCTGGTTGGTCGATAAAGTCGATCAACATCTACCGCGTTATATCGCACTTTTGGGTATGGTCGTGACCTTGGGTCTAACCATCATGCTCTGGAACCAAGGTGGTTTTAATTACCAATTGGGTCAAGCTGTACCGACATGGGCAGCTGAGTTCAATATCCCTTGGATTACCACCTTGGGGATTAACATCCACTTAGCAGTCGATGGCCTGTCTTTACTCATGGTCGGTTTAACCGCACTACTGGGTATTTTGGCTGTGGGTTGTTCTTGGGGTGAAATCCAAAAGAATGTCGGTTTCTTCCACCTCAACCTCTTATGGTCTTTGGGTGGGGTGATCGGTGTCTTCATCGCCATTGATATGTTCTTATTCTTCTTCTTCTGGGAGATGATGTTAGTGCCAATCTATTTCTTGATTGCACTTTGGGGACATTCAGGTTCTGCAGGCAAATCACGCGTTTATGCTGCGACTAAGTTCTTCATCTATACTCAGGTTGCAGGTCTGATCATGTTGATCGGAATCTTGGGTCTAGTTGTCGTTGGTATGCAAGCCACTGGAAAAATTTCATTTGGTTATGATCATTTGTTAATGGTTGCTAACTATATTGATATCAATAACCCGGCTTTGGCTTATGGCTTTATGTTGTGCTTGTTCATTGGTTTTGCGGTGAAATTACCGGTATTCCCAATGCACGGTTGGTTGCCAGATGCGCACGCGCAAGCACCAACAGCAGGTTCAGTGGATTTGGCGGGTATCTTGATTAAGACTGCCGCTTACGGTCTATTGCGTTTTGTGATTCCTTTCTTCCCAGTCGCATCTGCACAATTTGCTGATATTGCCATTATTCTCGGTCTGATCGGTATCTTCTACGGTGCATGGTGTGCCTTCCAACAAACTGATATGAAACGTCTGTTGGCTTATACCTCGATCTCACACATGGGCTTCGTGTTATTGGCCTTGTATGCCGGTAATATTTTGACCTTCCAAGGTCTGATGATCATGATGTTGGCACATGGCTTGTCTTCTGCTGCACTGTTCATCATGTGTGGTCAAGTGTACGAGCGTGTACATACCCGTGATATGCGTTTGATGGGCGGGATCCGTGGTCAATTGCCTTACTTAGCATTCTTCTTAATGTTCTTTGTGTCTGCTTTGGTTGGTATACCAGGTCTAGGTAACTTTATTGGTGAATTCCTGATCTTAATGGGTTCATTCGATAAATTCCCTGTGTTCACCATCTTGGCTGCTGTGAGCTTAGTGTTTGCTGGTCTATATGGTCTGATCTTGATTCATCGCACTTTGTTTGGTACGCCAAATGAAGAACAAAAAGCACATTATAAAAACCCACTCAAAGATTTATCTCTGCGTGAGGTTGGTTTATTGATGGTTTGTGCCATTGGTCTACTTTGGCTTGGTCTCTATCCACAAAGCTTCCTTGATATTTCTCAATCAAGCATGGCGTGGATTGCCAATAGCTATATTCCTGTTCAAGAAGCGGTTGATACTATCCAACAGGTAGTGACTCAACAAAATGTGGAGATGCAATAAGTCATGAACTTCACACTGTCATTTAATGAACTTATGCCTTTAGCGCCTGTGATGATTGTGGCGTTAACCGCCATTGTTGTGATGTTGTTGGTTGCGATTAAACGCAATCACAATCTTATTGCAACCACATCTGTTGTTGGCTTAAACCTTGCTCTTATATTAATTTTGTACACTATTTTTGGTGGCGATTATAACATTCAACCTATCATGGGCTTGTTCATGGTAGATGGCTTTAGCCTGTTCTATCAGATTATTATTTTGATCGCAGCTTTGGCTTGTTTTACATTGTCACATGCCTATATCGAGACCTATAAAGACAATCGTGAAGAACTCTATCTATTGATGTTGATCTCCGTAACCGGTGCAATGTTAATGGTGTCGAGTACCAATCTTGCGTCATTCTTTATTAGCCTTGAGTTGATGTCGATCCCAGTCTATGGACTATTGGCCTATACCTACCAACGTAGTCATTCGTTAGAAGCGGGCATTAAGTACTTGGTACTTTCTGCAACGGCTTCTGCGATGTTGTTGATGGGTATGGCTTATGTCTACTCGGCCACGGGTTCTTTATCTTTCATGGGTCAAATCGATGATAATATCTATGCGTTGATGAAGACACCGACTGAAGCACAGTTCACTGCACTTCAAATGGCTGGTCAGCAATATGGTTCAGTTTTGCACTCGACCTTGATGATCATTGGTCTAGGCTTAATGATGGCTGCAATTGCATTTAAATTGTCACTGGCACCATTTCATAAATGGACACCCGATGTCTATGCAGGCGCACCTGCACCGATCGCCACTTTCTTAGCCACTGTTGCTAAGGTTGCGATGATCGCATTGTTCGTGCGTTTCTTAATGACCTCGGGCATGATCGAGATCGAAGCCATGCGTACCGTTGTGGTGTGTATTGCGGTGATGTCAATCTTGGTGGGTAACTTCCTTGCGGTTAAGCAAGTGAACTTAAAACGCATCCTTGCTTTCTCGTCTATTGCTCACTTCGGCTATATCATGTTGGCATTGATCAGTGGTACTGAGAACAGCATGACCTCTATTGGTGTCTATGTACTCAGTTATGTATTGACCACGATTGGTGCTTTTGGTGCTGTGACCTTGATGTCGAGCCCGTATAACAACATCGCAGAAGCTGAAAGCTTGGCGGAATATCGTGGTTTGTTCTGGCGTCGTCCAGTGTTAACTGCGACTTTAACTGTGATGATGTTGTCTTTGGCAGGTATCCCATTAACTGCTGGCTTCATCGGTAAGTTCATGGTGGTGTTGAGTATCGTTCAAGGCGGACATTGGTTCTATGCTGCGATGATTATCATCGGTAGCGGTATCGGTCTGTATTATTACCTCCGTGTTATGGTGGTGATGTATATGACACCACCAGATACACCACGTATTGATGCTCCACAACATTGGGGTCAATCTGCAGGTGGGATCATGGTCTTAGGTGCTGCGCTATTGGTGATTGTATTTGGTGTTTATCCGGATCCAATTATCGCTATGGCAAAACAAGCACAATTGATCATGCCATTGAATTTTCTGCCGCATTAATATTTAGCATCATATCCTTTTAAAGAAAGCCCTCAGCAATGAGGGCTTTTTTGTTGGAATATTGCACTAAACTTGTGTCAGTGCTGATTTTGACCATCGGGATAACTATCGCAAAAAATAAAAACAATTATAATAGGCATAATTAATTGTTATGTTTTAGGTATTTTCTCGTGCCCATCCAAGAAATTCGTCATCCACTGATCCAACATAAGTTAGGTTTATTGCGCCGCAACGATATCAGTACCAAAAATTTCCGTGAACTTGCGCAAGAAGTCACCATGTTGTTGACCTATGAGGCAACCAAAGATCTACCAATGTGTGATCAGGAAGTGGACGGTTGGGCAGGTAAAGTGGTTGTACAGCGTATCGCGGGTAAAAAAATTACCGTGGTGCCGATCTTGCGTGCAGGGATTGGCATGTTAGATGGCTTCCTCAATCTGATTCCAAGTGCCAAAGTATCGGTATTGGGTTTAGAGCGTGATGAAGAAACACTCGAAGCAAGAACCTACTATAAAAAATTAGTTCCAGATGTGCAAAACCGTATTGCGATGATTATCGACCCAATGTTGGCCACAGGTGCATCATTGGTTGCAGCCATTGATGTGCTCAAAGCCAGTGGTTGTAAAGATATTCGAGTGATGGTTTTGGTCGCTGCACCAGAAGGCATCCAGCGTGTTGAATTAGCGCATCCTGATGTGATGATCTTCACTGCATCGATCGATGAAGGTCTGAATAAACAGGGCTATATCGTGCCTGGTTTGGGCGATGCAGGCGATAAAATCTTCGGTAGCGTGCAAAAAGATTAATGGCATTGAAGTGAAAAAAACCGTTGTGAGCTTAAAAGCTTTTAGCGGTTTTTTTATTTGTTTATATTTTTAATTTAAAATTTTTAACAAAAACATGGCTGTTTTTTAAGCTCTTTTATGTTTTACTCGTGCTCGATTATATCTATAAATTAAAATAAAAATGATTTTAGCCAATATTTATCTGGCACTGCAGCAACTCGGTTTGTCTGCCCAACAACGTGCCTTACATATCCAATTCTCCAATGCTGCTTTGAATGCGACAGTTTTTTTACAACGCATTGATGGTCAGCATATTCTCAATCAAGGTCTATCTGCCGAACTATTGTGTTTGGCTACAGATGCCGCT
>NZ_SLVJ01000026.1 GCF_004345325.1 Acinetobacter calcoaceticus | reverse complement strand
ACTTTTTCACGTAAATCCACTGAGTAAATTTTAGGCATAATGGGCATGAACTCGAAATTATAGACATTGTATCCTAAGTTTGGTATTTAGCTATATTGAAGTAAGTGACTTTGCCTTGGAACTGACTGATACAGCTGGTGAAAAGCATTACTTTAAAGGCTGTTTTCCTGAAGTGATTTTTAATATAGGCGATCAGGTTAAAGTGATTGCTATACCCTTAAATAATCATTATGCCTATGCATATTCGGTTATAGATGCTCAAAAACAGTATATGTGGACTGGTCAACAGGTAGAACGAGGTCGGATTAACTATCGTATATTCTCTTCTAAAATAGGGGCTTTTTTTGGATTTCTTGGAATACTTTCTTTTATACTTTTTTTTGTGTTCACAGGTGATGCTATTTTAATACTAACGCTAGACTTTGTTGTTTGGACGTTGGTATTTTGCTTTCTATCCCTTATATTAATAGGTTGGAGAATAGGAGCAAGTTTTGATGATCAAAGCAGCTTACTTGAAGCCATATTAAAAAAAATAGGTTTTTATAAACCCACCATGATCAGCTTGGGTAGTTATTCTGTTTCGATGGTGAATATAAAAAACAAAGTAAAAGATGATGAATTCTTTACCCGTTGGAAACAGTATACCTACCGGATTGACCTCGCTCAAAAAGCAGATGCTGAAAAATATGGGAAGAAATGAATCAACTACCTATCAATTTAGATTCTTGGCTGAATTTATGGGTTTGATTCACCTCAGCTATTTTAATATCGAGATTAAAATAGCTGAGGGATTAAGCACAGTGAATACTCTGACTTAATTTACAGCGAGTAACTGGCCTAAATGCTCAGGGAAATCTACGCCATTTCCTGCAGCATTTAATGTTTTAAAATAATCATGCCAACCCGTAGCAGTGATAGCCGCAATCAATGCATCTCTAGATGCTTGGTCAGCAAAAGACCAGATTGCAAAAAAAGTATCCTGACTGCTATTGGAAACTGTGGTATCAATTTTCCCCATAGATACCGCCTCGATACTATATTCACTTAAGCTTTGCATCCCACCTGCGACACCATTTAAAAAATCCTGTTTATCTGCTTGGCTGAGCGCACGCCATTGGGCAGTCGGGGTGTAAAGTTCAATGAGATATTGCATGTTCTTGCTCCAGTTGAGTTTGATATTGATCGGTTTTTTTCCATGCTTTTAAAAGCAATTTTTTTAAAACTTTCTGTTCTGCAGGGTCTAAATCTGCAAATAATTCACTGATCCATTCGGTGTGGATCGCAGATACTTGATTGAAGATGTCTTGGCCTTTAGCGGTCAATTGGATCGCGACTTTTCTTTTGTCATGACTTCCCGAAAGTCGCTGTATATAGGAGGATTTTTCTAAGCCATCCAATAAACCTGTGACCGTGGCGCGAGTGATGCCGAGGGTATCTGCCAATAGATTGGGAAAGCATTGCTGCTCTGGCGCAGCATTGAGTATGCCGAGCAGTACAAATTTACTTTCAGAAAGTCCATAAGCACTCAAGCGGTTGGCACAATCTTGATCTATAGCCTGCGCTAAGGTCAGGATCTCAAAGCACAATTGAACATTGCTACGTAATGGTGAACTTGGCTCAAACTGGTTGAGTAACCAGATCTGTTTACTGACTAGCATGGTGATCCCAAATATAGTTAGGCGGCTAACTATATCGCGGGATTTGTGTGGATACAAGTTTTATTGCCATGTGGGTTGTGATTGGAATCAATTATTTGTTAGATTTGTGCGATTAAATAGACTTGATGAATAAAGATGACGATCAACAAAGCACTGCTTTTAAGCTTAACCGTTTTTGGATTGAGCGCATGTAGCCCAATGCCAGCCAAGCCGGATACCACTCATAGTGTGGGTATGGCCAATCCTGCCAGTCAATACTGTGTGGCCCAAGGCGGTGAATTGCAGATCAAGACCAATGCTGAAGGGGGACAAGCAGGTTACTGTCATTTAGCTGATGGTCAGGTGATAGAAGAATGGACTTTATTTCGTAGTAGCCAAACTGAATGTTCAGCGGCAGAAGCTGAGAAATTGGTGGGTAGGGTAGGATTAAGTGATGAACAGATTAAGCAATCTACCTTTTCTAAACTTGTTCGTCGTGTCGCACCGCATCAACCTGTGACCATGGATTATAGTGCTAGCCGAATTACAGTGGTCATCGATCCGGTATCACAGAAAATTATACGTGCAAGTTGTGGCTAAAGTTGGAGCTGAGTTTTATTTGCAGGCTCAATCTCAGTAAGCTGAGCATCTAAGGGAGTATAAAGGGAGCATCTGCTCCCTTTATTTTTACGTTATTCATGTATTCAGTTGTTAGGGTATTGGTTTTAAATCCAAGTGATCAATGATATAGAGCGTATTTCCATCGATGATTTTTTTGTCCAGGTCTAAATACTTTTGTTCCATTACACCTTTGTTTGACCACAAACCAAAGTCATCATCGTTGATGATGCCGATTCGTTGTTGGTCAATCAACCACAAGCCTTCCATTTTGTCATGCGGGAACTTGACTTGTTTATTCATATCAAGGGTTAGGGTTTTAGTCACTGGCACGATATTCATTGCTTTTAAACCAGCCCAACCTTTGGCCAATACATATTGCTCTAAAGTCAGCCCATCAATGCTGAGGCCGAGTTTAGGGTCTTGTTTAATCTGTGCTGTTTCCTTAACGTCTTCAAGATTACTTGCTGAACGTAAATCAATTTTGTAAATATGCTTAAAGTTGTCAGGATTATCTCGATAAAAATCACCATCACGTTCAATGACCAAGAAACTACTGTTGCTTAAGGCTGTAATTGCAGAATTAGAATAGGCTTTAGCTCCACCTTCTTGTTTATAGAGATACTGTTGGATCTTTTTAGTGGCAATATTTATGGTTACGATACGGGTTAGGTCTGATTTATTAACCGCAGCTGTTGGGTTATCCATAGTGGATTGCATAATACCGACTAACATTTTACCGTCAGGTGTAATGGTTAAACCTTCCATGCCGCGGTTCGGCCGGCGATTGGAAAATTCAGCAGGGAGTAAATAGCCACCTACACGGCGTTGATCATTTTCAAAGGCATTAATACGATCGATTTCGACTCCATTGGCATCATAATGCACGATGTGCGGCCCATATTCATCGCTGACCCAGAAGGTCCCATCTTTTAATGCCACTAAACCTTCAGGATCGAGGCCATATTCATCGCTTTGTTTAGCCAACAGTTTGCCAGTAACATCGTAAGCGGCTTCTTTGGTTGCACCAAAATTGAGGTTTGGTAATCCCGTGATCATTTGACCATGACGATCTTTGAACAGTATTTCTTTTATTTTTTTAATACTGCCATCGCGCGCCACTTCAAATAAACCGATACGTGGGGTATAGCGTGGGTCAGGGAATATTTTCCCATTGTCCTTATTAGGATTGTAGTCCGCATTTGGACCACGGTCGGTCAGGGCATAAAACTGATTTTTTTGGCTGGGGTGTGCAACCAGATCAGAACCAAAACCACCCATTCGAAATTCTATTTGGTTACCCGGTTTTGCCCCATCAGGTACGCCTTTAATATCCATGATGTCATAATTAAAAGCCTTTCCTTTGGCAAAAAGATTTTCAGTCTGACATTCATTTTTTATATTTTGGATTTCATCCGGATCTAATTTGCCATTGCCATTTTTATCTACCCCAGTTGCAGTGGATTGCCCACCTAACCAACAGTTTTTATCTGCAAACTTAAGTTCAGTTTGCAGGGTTAATGTTTTTCCTGCGCTGCTGGTATCTTTGTCATCACTGCCACAACCGATCAACAGTATGCTGGTCATGATGGATAATGAGATTAGCTGTAATTTCATTGTTGTTTTCACCCCCTAAAATGAGCCTAAATGCTAATCTGGTTGAATGACACTACAATGACAAATATTTAATTAAACCCTTTGAAAACACTATATTAAGTTGATCAACCCCAGGTTGGAATATGGTAGATCAGTGCAGTATATTTCGGTTTGAGTTCTTTGGCCTGAATCACACCATTTAAACTTTCAGCTATGCGTCGACTGGCTTGATTTTGCTGCGCCACTGGATAAATAAAATAGTCTATATTGCCAAGGGATTTTGCCCAGTCCCACAGCGCAGTGACGGCTTCACGACCGTGGCCATGTCCATGGGCATCCTCTCTGATCCAGATCCCCAATTCTGGGGTAGCTGTATGCATCTGATGCAGTGCGACCAGACCAAGAAACTGCTGCGTGGTATTGGATCGAATCACGCACACCAGTTCGCGCTGTTCAGTCATACTGACTAACCAATTAGACCAGATCTGATCAAACTCAGCGCGTGATGCTGCAGGCTCCCAAGTCATATATCGAGTCAAGGTCGGGGTAATGCAGGCATAACATTCGGCTGCATCTTGCGCACTAAACGGTTGTAGTTCAAGACGAGGCGTTTGAATCTTCATTGAAGGGGGATCCTTAGGAGAGTGATTTAAAATGCGCGAATAGTTAACATCCTTAAAACTAAAATTAGATCAGCCAGCATTAATCATATAAACGATAAGTCCCGATAAAACGTTCACAGCCTTTCTGTGCTGATTTGACCACCAACAGTGATTTCTGATAATTAAATTGGTATTTGCACTGATGTTCATTATCCAAAATTTCATTCTTTTTATCGGGTGAGGTGTATGCCAATAAGCTCAGGGTCTGGCGATCATTGCGATTGTTGGGATTGAGATAGGCGAGACCTTCAATTTTAATCCGATCTTTACCCAGTTGATGCACTTGGATTTGAGTCGCTGGTTGTGCGATGCCACCATTTTGATATTTAAAATAATGTTGCGTCAGGGACTGGTTCATTGAGGTGTAAAAGTTGAGTTCCTCTAGGCGTTCATCTATCTGATACTTTATACAACCGGAACTTTTGCATTGCAGTACGCGATTCAACCAAAGTTTTTGGGTGTCTTCGATCAACCGAATGGGCGCATCGGTCACCAATAAAGCGGTGAGATATTTTTCATTGAGAGTCTGACGATTTTTTTCCAGTGCAGATCCACAAAGCATTTTGTAGGCGCTGCTGTTTTGAGGGCTGTATTGGGAACTGTGTTGAGGGCTATTGCAATGAATCGAAGCGGCAGAGGCAGTACTCATGCACAGACAAGTTAAAATTGCTCCAGATAGCAAGGTATTTAAATGCATAAAATCAGTTTTTAACGGCATGATCGCTTATACTTTCATATGGTTCGCACCGCTACTATAGCGAAATAGAAACATTGATTACAAGATTGCAAATTTAAAAACTGCAGAAAGGAGGGTCAAATGATTGCACAAATTCGGATTGGACAAGGAATAGATGTACATGCCTTTGAAGAAGGGGATTTTGTGACTTTGGCAGGGCTGAAAATACCGCATGATCAAGGACTCAAAGCACACTCAGATGGTGATGTAGTCTTACATGCGCTATGTGATGCCTTACTTGGCGCACTGGCACTCGGGGATATCGGGCAGCATTTTCCGGATACAGACCCAGAGTTTAAAGGGGCAGATAGCCGTAAACTGTTAAAACACGTCTATCAGTTGATCTTGGATCGTGGCTATCACCTCAATAACGCTGATATGACCGTGGCTTGTGAACGCCCGAAACTGGCCAAACACAATCTGGCCATGCGTCAAAGTATTGCGGATGTGTTAGATGTCGATGTGACACAGATCAGTATTAAAGCCACCACCACGGAAAAACTCGGTTTTACCGGACGACAAGAAGGCATTTTGGCGATGGCAACAGTATTGTTGGCGCATCAAGGAAGTCGATAAACGGGGTGTTAAAAGCAGTAAATAGTAGTTAAAAGCTATCGTGCTAATGAACCAATCGTGCTGATTTAAGCTTCGCAGTTAAGATTCATCGTGATGCTCGTCGCTTGGATCGGCTAGGTCAGATGTATCTTCAGGTGCAATCTGGGCCAAATCTTGTTGCAACTCTTGGGTCGATATACGGCCTTGGAGTTGTAAAGAAACGGCATGTTGAACCCCAGTCCAAGTGTCGTTAGGTTCCCAAATTTGATGGAGCAATTCATGCGCTGTAGGCAAATCAAGTCCCATATAATACTGTCGATATAAATACATCAAACTGCTGACTCGACAGTTATCGTCACAATAGACCCAAATCATTTTATCTTTGACCAAATAATCAATCAGATCAAGTACCAACAACGCTTGATCTGCAGTCGGTCGATCCCACAACATGGGCATATGCAAATAATTCAATCCGATATCGAGACAATGCTGATCTTGTTGCTCAAGCTCTGCCTGAGCATCGTTTAAGCTCAGTCGAATCATACTATCGACACCATAATCTTTGATCAGATTCAATTGTTGTAACGAAGGTTGCCCTGAAGTGAGCAGGCGATCATGGATAAATTGAAAATTGGGAATTTCGCTGAGTTGTTGTTCAATCTCATTCATTCGATGTTCAACTTTGATTATAGTGAAGGGTGGTAGAGGCGGATGTAAATTGCGTGAATCTCGGTGAGCACTTGTTAGGCTTGAACCCGTATTTAGCCAGAATTTAACCAGAATTTAACCAACATTGAGCTGATGTTTAGTCTGTATTGTAAATAAAAAAAACGCCATCAGCGATGGCGTTTTAAGCTTTATTAACGTTGGTTGAGTACATCTTTCAGTGCTGCATCCATCTCTAAAAGCGCTTTTTCTGTGGTTTCCCAGTCGATACAGCCATCGGTCACCGATTTGCCATATTCCAAATCACCGAGGTTTTCTGGAATATCTTGACGACCGCCTTTGATATGGCTTTCAACCATAATACCGACAATGGATTTATTACCCTCTAAGATCTGTTCGGTGATATTTCTTAATACCAACGGTTGTAAGTACGGATCTTTATTCGAGTTGGCATGACTGGTATCAATCATAATCTTATTGCTGACTTTGGCTTTGTTGAGTGCATTTTCAGCATCTGCAACTGAACCAGCATCATAGTTCGGTTTGCCATTACCGCCACGTAGAACCACGTGTGCATAAGGGTTACCTTGGGTCCGAATAATCGATACTTGACCTTGGTTATTTAGGCCCAAGAAACTATGACCGTGTTTGACCGACTGCATGGCATTGGTCGCAACGGTTAAGCCGCCATCGGTACCATTTTTAAAACCTACAGGTGAGGAGAGGCCCGAAGACATTTCACGATGGGTTTGGCTTTCAGTGGTACGTGCACCAATCGCAGACCAAGAAATTAAATCTTGATAATACTGTGGTGAGTTTGGATCAAGTGCTTCAGTGGCACATGGCAAACCTTTTTCGTTCAATTGCAACAGCAACTGGCGACCTAAACGTAATCCTTTTTCGATATTGAAAGAGTCATTCATATCAGGATCGTTAATTAGGCCTTTCCAGCCCACAGTGGTACGTGGTTTTTCAAAATACACCCGCATAATGATATACAAGGTATCTTTCACTTTTTCACTGAGGACTTTTAATCGATCTGCGTAGTCATGTGCTGCGACAGTATCGTGGATAGAACAAGGACCGATGACGACAAAAAGACGTTTGTCTTTGCCATCCAAAATATCACGAACAGTGTTACGTCCATGCAATACGGTTTGATAAGCGGCATCGTTGAGGGGCAGTTCAGCTTTTAGCTCGGCTGGAGTAACCAAGGTTTGAATGCTTTGAACGTTTACATCATCGATGTCGGATTGTGCTTGAGAATTAGACTTTAGTGTATTCATTGCCGTCACTGGTATTAGATCATACAAAAGTATTTAGAGTTGCTTGAATATAACACGATTTAATTACGCTATTGTGATAAAAAACGGGATTAAATGCACGATGTTAGGTGATTTCAGCTGTTTTGATTGACGATTTTGCCCGCCAATGCACTTTGTAGCTGTAGAACGGTTTCAACTTTCGCAGGTGCTTTGCTTTTTAAAGGCGAAACAATAAAGTTTATGCCCAATAAAAGCAGTGTTACCCCGAGTACCCGACGAATAATTTGCTCAGGCAGACGCGAACTGATCAGGGTGCCGATGATAATGGTGGGAATGGAGCCGACCAATAACCAACCCAATAAGTGAAAATCGACATTGCCAGAGGACATATGCGCCAAACCCGCAGCAGCGGTGAGCAATACCGCATGCACCACATCTGAACCGATAATACGGATCATCGGCAGATTGGGGAACATGAGGATCAAAGCCATAATGCCAAATGCGCCAGCACCAACCGAAGATAAGGTCACGAATATACCCAATATCACGCCCATAATGATGATATGCAGTTTTCGTCGTGGGGTCAGTTGAAAGGCTGAACCCGGCTGCACTTGTTCATGGCGTTGAAAGCGCTGGAAAAACTTTTCGATCTGCGGTCTAAAGATAATCGATATGCCGGTCAGGGTCAGCATAAAACCCAAAACTGTGGTCAGCACCACTTTGTAATAGGTGGATTGACTGAGATAAAGATCCGCCAACCAATGGGTGAGGAAGGATGCCGGTATACTGCCCAAAGCCAACCACAACACGATCGGCCAGACGATATTGAGTTTCTTGGCATGCACCATCGAACCACAAAATTTGGTGATTGCGGCATAGAGCAGGTCTGTTCCGATGGCAATATGAGGCTCGATCCGAAATAAACTGATCAAAATCGGGGTCATTAATGAACCACCACCAACACCCGTAATGCCCACACAGAAACCCACCAACATGCCTGCAAGGATAAATTCGATAGGACCGACCATGATCAAATTCTACATATGAAAAATCTGGGATATGTTATTGTTTTTTCATGGATGAGGTTGTCTTGATTGCTGAATAACTTATGCAAAAAAATGCTAAAGTATAGTGCTCTGGCCTAGGGTCTCAGGCATAGACTAAAATCAACCACACTAAATTGACACAACTGTGCAGAGTATTTATTTGAGTTTTAAACTGAGTTGACTTTAAGGTCTGACTAAAATATCGATTACGGCCGCAACAGCCTATGTTAAATTATGCGCCCACGACAATAGTAAAAGACGGTGGTCACAGACCATGGAGATTTACAGATTTGAGCGCGGTTTTATTTTTAAAAAATGAGGAACATCACTTGATCAATCGAAAACTTAGAATAGGGATCGTGGTCGGCGAAGTCTCAGGCGATACGCTTGGGGTGAAACTGATGCGACGTTTTCGAGCACAAGGTATAGAGGTCGAATTTGAAGGGGTCGGTGGTCCTCAAATGATCGCGGAAGGCTTTCAAAGTCATTATTCGATGGATCAATTTTCCGTCATGGGGATCGTCGAAGTCCTCAAAGATCTAAAAAAATTCTATGCGATTCGTGATGGACTGATTGAACGTTGGACGAAGCAACCGATTGATATCTTTATTGGTATTGATTCGCCAGATTTTAATCTCAGAATGAGTAAAAGTATTAAGCAACAGCATTTGCCGACCAAGACGGTACAATATGTCAGTCCATCGGTCTGGGCATGGCGTCAAGGTCGAGTGCATGGCATACGCGCTTCGGTTGACTTGGTACTGTGTTTATTTCCATTTGAAAAAGGCTTTTATCACAAGTTTAAAGTCAACGCTGCTTTTGTTGGGCATCCTTTGGCCAGTGAATTACCGTTGGACAATCCCTTAGCCCCCGCAAAAATCGCCTTGGGACTTGATCCTGAGACGCACTATATTGCATTATTGCCAGGAAGTCGCAAAGGTGAGGTTGAGCGCTTGGGACCATTGGTACTCGATGCCGCACAGATACTGATTCAAAAACATCCGACTCAAAAATTTGTAATCCCTGCGATTAATGCGCTGCGTAAACAACAAATCCAAGACTTACTGAAAAACTATCCTGCAAGTTTGGTTGAAAATATTATTTTAATGGACAACGCCCACCCTGAATCCAGTATTGGTCGGCAGGTGATGAATGCCGCGGATATCGTGGCATTGGCTTCAGGTACTGCAACTTTGGAAGCAATGTTCATTCATAGACCCATGGTGACATTCTATAAACTGAATTGGTTGACCTATACCATTGCGAAGTTCTTGGTGAAAATACCTTACTATGCATTGCCAAATATTATTGCAGGTAAAAAAATCGTCCAAGAATTGATCCAGCAGCAGGCGACACCAGAACGATTGGCGGCGGAAATCGAGCGTCTATTTAATATCGAAGTTGCAGGCATTCAAGTGATGCAGTTTAGAAATATGCATAAACAGATGTCAGCCAGTACTGGGGATGATCCAGTGACTGCAATATTAGAATTGCTCGATGTCAAGGTTGAAGAAGCCAATCCATCGAATTGATCGGCTTCTTAGTCACTGCTTGAGTGCTTTAAAATAATAGAATTGAAAATCAGCTTAGATGCTGATTTTTAATTCATAGCCGGTATATTTTCGGATATTAATGACGCCATTATCTAAAATCAGATACTGACCTTTGATGCCTTGTAATTTACCGTGGATTACAGGGGTTTTATCCAGATTATGTGATTTGATCTTTTCTGGATAATGCTCTACAGGGTAAATAAAGCTGCGTTGCGTTTCTTGATCCAGATATTCCACATTTTCATTAAAATCTAAGTTTTGACTAAATGCTTCACGGATGGATTGGATTTTAGGCGCAAAGCGATCGACCAATTCATCACGAATCTGAATTAAATCTAGCGGTTCAGCCTCACCTTTGAGCAGTTTGCGCCAATCGGTTTTGTCGGCCACTTCTGCGCCAAACATAATCTCCAATTGACCTGATAAGCGCCGTGAACCGACTTTCATAATCGGCAGTGCTTGGGTTGCCCCTTGATCTAACCAGCGGGTTGGCATTTGACCGAAACGGGTAATGCCGACTTTGAGCGCACTCGAGTTGGCCAGATAAATAATATGGGGTTGAAAACAGACTTCTTGTGCTAAGCTTTCTTCACGGCATGTGCCCAAAGCATAATGGCAAGTCTCTGGTTTCATCATACACAGATCACATGAGGCTTTGGTTTTAAAGCATTTAAAGCAGTGACCTTGGGAATAGGATTTCGGGGTTTTATTGCCACACGACACACAATAAATTTTACCCGTCCATTCGAGGGTGATGTCTTGACCGAGCTGAAAAGGCAGATCCACTTGTTCACGATCTAATATAAATTTGTATTCAACATTTGCCTGAGGTGTAGGCTGATCAGTTACACTATGCGCTAAGACCGACGCATGCATTTTATGACAAATGCCTTGTAGTTCCATGTTCAATTACTCTCTCGAATTTAAGGTGTCGTTATGGCTGAGAAAAATGTCATCACTGCAATGCTAGACGATTTATCGCAGCAACAGCCGATTGCGACTGCTATATGTATTGGACCGAATATGGCGGAATTGCAGTCTGATACTGCGATTCAATGGACATATTTTAACGCATCTGCGTTTTTAAATCTGCCTTTTAGCCAACGTTATGATTTGGCTGTGGTGATATTTAACCCTGTAGATTTGCAGGCATTGTCGCATGCAGAGCAGACCCAACTGTTGGTTAAATTACGTGATTTGTGGGCTAAACGTATCGTGGTGCTGGCACATGATGTTGATGCAAGCTTACTTCGAGCTTTGGGTTTTAATCATTTTAATGTAAGTTCAGCGGATATGAACGCTCGTGATATTACATTGTGGCAATTTAATATTCTGAATTATAAACATGTGCCGGATTGGTTAAATGCCAAATATTGGGCCAATCCAGAAAACTGGGATAAATATCGTTGGTAGGCAAAGGGCCGTGTTTCTTTAATTTTGAGCTTGATTGGGATGTGCAAAAAATAACAATTTGAGTTTTGCGTTCATGGCTAAAGCATCATATGGTTTTAATTTATTTGAACTTTAAAAGAAACTCGCCATGACAAATTTAAGCAGCATTGTAGAACAACTCGCAAAGCAGGCACTGGGTTCGAATGCCTCAGGTGACTCAAGCAATTCAGGCAACTCAGGCAATCTTGGTGGTTTACTGGGTTCAGTGATTTCACAGTTGGGCCAATCTAATTCGACCAATCAATCAGGTGGATTAGGTGGTTTGATGGGCTCAGTGCTCAATCAGTTCGGGCAACAATCCGATCAAAATGAAAACAATAGCAACAGCACGAACAATAGCAGCAACAATGCTAATGCCGGATCAGCAATCAATTCGTCATTATTGTTAATGGTGGTGCCGTTAATCTTGGGCTGGGTACATGACACCTAATATTATAACTAACACAGAGTATTGAGATAATTGTGGGATATTCTAGGATAAGGTGGGATTGACTGGGATGGCTTTTGAAAAGACTTTGCAACTGGCGCAATAGAAAATAGCGGATTAGAGTCCGCTATTTTGTTCAAAAAGATCAAGATTTCTATCATCATTTTTTTTAAGCTTTTCCTCACCATTCACAATCGAGCGGATTGTTCTTAGAGTCACGTTAAACCTACGGGCTAATTTTGGCTTAGACTCTTTTTTAGCAAGTTCTCGGATCGCACGGTTGCGCATGGCAATCTTGATTGGTGTACCCATAGGGATTTCAATAGTAGCGTTACCGAGTTGATCAGAAAGCCGCTGAAGGCACTTTAAGCCAACGACATGCGTAATGTCATTATTGATATTTAAAGCGTGTTTACAGGGTATGAAGATGCTTGTGCCGCCATATGCATTTATTAGATTTAAAGCCGCTTCAACGCCAATTAACTTTGTGACAAAGGCATAACTTCGGGGCATTAATTCGATGATTTCGATATCTGAAAAGACTTGTGTAGCATCTTGGATGTGCGGACGATAAGCCATAGTTTTACCTCATAAAATACTATGTTATAGTGACTTAAATCGTCCTTGGTGGGATGGTTGTTGGATTCTAAAAGCCCATGACTGCAATCATGGGCTTTTCTTTTTTATGCTTGATTTAATCGCTCTAGGCCACAACGCTTACACCACTGGCGTAGATGAGTAATGATCATGTCTGCATTCTTAGTGCTTAAAAATTGAAGCGCACTAACGCCAACTTTATTTTCCACAAATTTAGCCAGAGCCTTTTCACTGCTATTACGAACTTGGCCAGCATTATGTAGTTGAAGCCATAGATGACGAATGAGTTTACTCTGAGCATCATCAGCTAAATTTTTCACACCAGTTTTATCTTTGGACTCAACTGCAAAGCCGAGCTGCTTCATGCGATCCAACACAGACTCTAGTTGTGCAATGGTCAATTGTTTTGAACTGTTCTTCCCAGTACAGCTTTCTAACACATCACGGTAAACATCATCCTCAAGTTTCAACTGTGACTTACCAATATGTATCAGTTGGATGAGCTTAGCTTTTTTATTGAATTTCATTCTCAAGCCCCTTTAATTGCTTGGATCAATCCAACAATGGCACAAAAACCTAACAGTCCAGTTGATGTCGCCTTTATTGTCAGAGCGCGTTTTACAAAAACTGTGTTACCAGCCATAGAACGAGCAACCCAGTATTGTTTTGAAAGATTAAAACATCCAAATAAACCAACAATGAATACTGAAAAGTACGCAATGATAAATACCCAATTGAATAAAATACTCATGATATTTCCCCTAAACTTTCCACAACTTCAGGTGGTAGTTTTTCTAAATCTTCAATTTTGATCATTGCATAAACCCATATTTTCTAGCGCCACAAGCGCATTTGTAGAGACCTTTAAAGCCAATTGATAATGTGCGCGCTGTTTGTGTTGTTACCTGTACATTTCCAACGTACACCCATTTATGACGGATTTTTAAAGTGCATTTTTTCATTGTGCTTTACTCCTCGCTGCTCATCAGTGCCAGACCACGACATCTGGTAGACATAGGCACGAATGCCTATGTTTCGCTTAAGCCTCTAACTCGCCAATATCAAGAGAGTAAGTTGGCTGGTCTAATGAAAGTGGAAACGCCCCAATAATGCTTATTGCAGTAGCTAAACCTACTCTAAACGCTCGACTTTGTTCGTCATTAAGCTCGGTATCAGTGCCTTTTGATGAAGCCAAAACGACAGTGCCTTCCGCTTCGATAATGTCATTTAACATTTCAATTCTTTGCTCAAACCAAAAAATGGTATCTTCAACAAGCTTAGCTACATCCATTGATGCCGAAGCTGTGTCGTTTTTAAAATTATCCATTGACTGCATCCTTTAATGCCTTACCAGCTTTAAAAGTTGGAACTTTACTGGCCTTAATTTGAATCTCTTCACCTGTTTTAGGGTTGCGACCAACACGTGCAGCGCGGTCAGTCACTTTGAATGTTCCAAAGCCAATCAGGGCAACTTCACCATCATTGGCTAAGGTATCTATGACACTGGTTTCGAAAGCTTGCAGTGCAGCTGTAGCTTGCGCTTGGGTTAAATCAGCTTGAGAAGCGATGTTTTTAATAAGTTCTGACTTGTTCATTAGAAAGTTTCCTTGGTTTTGATAGATGCAATATCGAGTGACATCGGTTCATATTCACCAGAGTCATCGTTGCGTTGGTAAAAGCGTAAATAAGATTTGCTGCCAGCAATGTTGATGCTGTCAGAGATGGCTTGCATGGCTTCAAGCCATTTTTCATGGTTGATTTCAATTTTCTTGAGACCAAGAACTTTAGTGGTGCTAATCTCTCCTTTTTTATCTACGTTAAACGCACTGTTAATGATGGCTTTGATTTCATCACGGCCATCTGCTGTCCATTCTTTTAAGCATTCATCAATCAGATTTTTAGCCGCCAATAAACGCTCATCGAATACAATGCGTTCTGCAATATTGCGTTGGATTTTAAGACGACCATCAAAAGTAATGAGGGTCACATTTCCTTTATTGCCGCCAAGCTTTGAATCGTACTGGTCAGCCGAAATTTGGATGAAAGTAGCAATATCAGCAAAAGCAATATCTTTAAACTCAGCAAGTGCCTTGTGAATTGCTTCCGCTTTTTCCCAAATACGTTTAACAGTTTGATCGCGCAGCTTGTCGATCTCTTTGACATTGGCTTCAGGTACTAATGCACCTTGAGCGTTTTCCCAGTAACCAATAGGGATTTGAGTCATATTCATTAGGATTTCCTATCTAAAGTGTTTCTGTTTTGCTTCAAACTTGGTTTGACATTGAATGCAACGGATAACCCCACCCAAAGCACGACGTTGAGCCGGAATGTCATTGCCGCAGTCTTCACATTCATAATTACTTTCAGCTACAAACTTTGCCCGTGCTGAAATAGAGCGTTGCAAGCGCTCTTCAGCAATATCTGTTGCCATATCAGCGAAATCAGCCATGACACCCTCCTAAGACTGCTGCAATGAGACTCATGACGATCAACCCCATAAGGAAATTGCAAATCATGGTGTTCTTAAACGTGAAATCCATACTTTAGACTTCCATGACCAGGTCGCCAGTGACAACAGGAACGTGAAGTTCAGCTGCAGCATTCAAGGCACCAGTAATTAAGTTGCCAACTGCAAGGGGATATAAAAGGCTTTCATGCTGATTACGACGACCAATATTGCGTGTCAATTTGGTGCAAATAGCATCCAAACCCGACTCGTCTATAAATTCGCTGAGGTTGCGATCCGCAGCTTGGCAGCGGTGCTTTAAATAGTCTGCTAAAGTCACCTGAGTGAATGGTTCAAGCGTGACAATTTCACAGCGTTGTACGACTTCACGGACTTCTTGGTTGTTTTCTGCAAGCTTGATCTTGAGTTCATCTTGTCCAATTAAGATGATGGAAAGTAAAGGTGTGAAACCATTTTTTAGCTCAATAAACCGCTTCAAATGCTTCAATGTTGGAATTGGCAAACTATGTGCTTCTTCAATAATTAGTAGGTGATGATGCCCGGCTCGGCTCGACTCTTTAAGTAAGTTGTGTATTTGGCGGAACCGTGCTTCAGGTGAGCGTTTTGCATTTGTGCTTGGCGCAAGTGCAGAAAGGATCGCTTCAGCAATATGGACAGCTTTAAGCGTCTTACCTTTTATGTCGTTATCCTCTGTCGCCAAGACATAAGGTTCAATGACCACAACGGGTTCACGCTCACGTTCAATGCGATCATGAAGTTCTTCACGCAAGGTGCTTTTACCAGCCCCTGATTGACCAATCACGGCAATAAATGATGTGTTACCTTTTGCAGCCTGCCACATACTTTCACGGACATAGTTGATGTCTGAGTTGTTATAAAGCTCATTCGCATTGCGAATACTTTCTGTAAAGATGTTTTTAAATAAGGCAAATTGCTTTTTTGCGGCTGGTGTTAAGGTTTGTTTACGTAGTAGCATAAGTTGCTCCTCTTCCATTTTTGTTTGTGGGGCAGCTGTACACTCAATCTCGGAGGCTTGGTCGTTTTCAGAGTTGAGTTGTACAGCAACCATTGCTGTTGAAATTTCGCTTTCAGTAAGTCCCTTGCTTACAAGTAAATTAATAAGTTGCTGTTTAATGCTCTCAGCATTCTTTTTCGGATACTTTCCGTGCTTAACAATCAAATTAATGGTTGCAGTACTGAAGCTCAGCTTCTTTGCGATCCATGTTTGACTGATGGAATGTTCATCAAGTAGTTGTTTCAAATTCTTAGGCATTAGTACTCTCCAACTACACGTAATTTAGGTTTAGTATTTTCAGACTTAATCCCTTCGATGATTTCAGGAATAACGTCCTGTGGTATTTCGCCATTTGGGAATGATTTTTTAAGTGCTGCAAAATGATCTGCAGTCCATAAATCACCCACGACTCCGCGAATCTGTTTAGCCGCTTGGATATAGTTCACTGGGGCAACCTGACGACGCTGACTGGTCGTTGTCATTTGTTCACCAGCACGATTTAAATATGTTGGTACCGTAGTGGCATTCACATCGGCTAGTGGATTGATCTGGTCTTTGTACGCAGGTTGCTTTTTGGCGATAGCCTTATCTGCTTCTTCCAAGGTCTCGGCGTTGTAGGCTTTCTTGATGATGCGTTTGCGGTTTGCATCAATCTCACTCTGTGGCATGGCTTTAATTTCTTCACCAATCACTGAAGCGGTTTCTCTAAAGCCAACCCAATCAGTTTGTAATGGATCGCAGGTGAATAAGACCTCATTGCCATGTTCATCTTTCGATAGAACATCAATACTCGGTGCGCGGTATGGATTAACGACAATTTTGACTTTTGCTTTGGGATAAATCCCATCGACATAGCGCACGTCATAATCGTGTGAGCCATAGCCCTTGATGGTGTGGCTTACTGTAAGATTGCCAGTAACCGTTCTTTCAACTGGTACCGTGCTAACCAGTTCTTCACACAATGCCATTGGTGGTGCTATGCGTAACTGCTGTGGCTTTATGCTCTGCCAAACTGCATTACGAGTGCGCTTGGTGCGGCTATGTGTTTTGGTTTCATTCCAAAACATCCGCCACTTAGCTACAGCAATGTTGAGTTGCTCAATGCTGCTAATTTGCATAAAGCGTAGGCGACCCTCAAATTGAGTTTCGACAATGTTTTGTGCATTCTCAACTTGCCCCTTGGCTTGTGAATTACCTGTCGCATGGGCAATAAAAATGACATCTAAACGTTCCAGTAAGTTCCTGAATAAACCGCTGGTGTTAGCACAACCCTTGTCGACATACAGAATATTGGGCACACCATGCAATGGTTCCTGGTCAGTACGTTTTTGAATACTGTTTAGAAAAATATCAATCAGGTTTTCTGAGCTTTCACTACCTGTTACATACTCAACATAAACCGAACCGCTGTAGTGATCAGTGATCACGTAACGAATCACACGGTCATTCTCAATTTTCTTGATGTTGGCAGGTTTGTTCTTATAGAACTTCTTCTCATCCATCACCTGCATACCACCTTTAGGGAGGTAGAACAGGACGCAGACTGAAGCATCAACCTGCCAGACATGATTTGGATGCAATGACTTTTGCTGAGTGTGTGCCGATGGTGTGGCAAGTTGTTTTGGGTGACACATGTTTTGTTTCATCACTCGCGCAATTGTCGCAGCCGAGACATTTGGGGCCTTACCATCTGCCACCAAAATTTCTAAAGCAGTGGTGATCGGTAAGGTTTTTTTACCATTTGCGCGTGTTGCAACATGAACCATGCCGCCAATCATTTCCGCTACATCTGTCGGAACGATAGTTTTTCCTTTGTCTGAACGCTGTTTACGTTCAGACTTAAAACCGACAGTTTCGAGGTCGCGATATAACTGGGGCCGGCTTACTTGAAGATATTTACACGCTGTTTCCACAATTGGACCTTTCTCACCAAACCCAGCCGAGCCAAGTTTTTCTGCAACTTCGCGTAAATAATCTTGTTTTGCTAGATTTGGAGTCGTCATGATTACTGCTCCACGTTTGTGGATGTTTCAACATCGACTAGTTCTTCCTGTGGAGAAGCCATCCATGCAGGATTTACCATTTCTTCAAAATCGATCTGCACGTTTAGATCAGCAGCGGTTTGAGCAATAGTTTGGAATGTCGCTACAATGGATTGCACCAGCTGATCCTGTACATCGAAAAGAGCATTTTCACTGACCACTTCCATGATTGAATTTGCTTCATTCACAAACCGTGTTGTGGCATTCAGCATTGTCATACATGTCACGTGAAAATCTTCTAAAGCTTTTTGGGAAAGCAACTGTGGTTCTGATTCAGCACGTTTTTTAATCTCAGTGGGGCTCTTGAGCTTGGTTAACTCAGCATCCATCTGATTCATTTTTTCGTCTTTCTTTTGAATGACTTGATCTTTTGCATTTAGATCTTGATCTTTAGATTCAATATCGGCTTTAGCATCACGTAATGCTTTCTTAAGCTCTCGTACAGACATTGTTTCTATGGTGTCTAAGGATACATCCCCAATGCTCCCACCTTGTTCGATGACATCAAATTCATCATCATCAAGCACCACCAACTCTAAAAGCTTAGTTTGTGATTTCGCGGCTTGTAAAACGGAACTCGAATTCCGATTTGAAAACTTAAGTACTGCTGACATAAATTTTCTTGCCATACGCGAGCTGAAACCGAGTATTTCAATACGTTTTTCGAACTCTCCATGAGGAGTCATTTCCTTGAGGATAAGCAAACGTTTACCGAGTTCCATGCAAGCCTCAACAGTACGTTGTTGATAGAAGCGGATTTCATCCTCAATTGCACCAACAGTCAAAGTGCCTTGATAGCCAAGTTGAGTTGCTAGTAAGCCTAGTTTTTGTGCATGCTCAGAAATAGAGATTTCAGTGGTTTTTTGTTCTAAGTCCATGATACTTCCTTAGTAATTGACACTTGTACGTTGTTCGATCTCAGCTATACGTGCTTTAGCTCGCTCAATTTCGTTATCATGGGCTTTAGCAATTTGCACGAGTGCCGAACCAAGCGTGTATAGGTCATTTTCTTCTTTCTTCACCAAGCCTTCGGCAATCAATGTTTGAAGTGCTCTATAAATTTGCGATGGAGATTCATCAAGGCTTATCGAGAGTTCCTGATTACTAACACCTTGCAAACTATGCCCACGTAGTGCTTTTAATACTTTTAGAACCTTTCCTGCTGATTTAACTGTGCTCATTTACGTACCTCTTGGCCTGTTTGGGAAGATAATTGTTCACGCAATATTTCGTTGTCCTGCTCAGCAACAAACCATCCAAAATAACCAAAGAAAATCAAAAAAATACAAATGAAATTTATGCAAAAATTTTCATTTTTCATGCTCTTTCCCTTTGTGCAAATTTGTGCAAAAATGTTCAAATCTTGTCTAGGTAGTAGCTCTTGATTTAGGAACTGCTTTAAGACCTAGTTTGACTGCAATTTCATGACCAATGCCGTATTTGCACTTAGCTTGGCCATTGAGAACTTTGTAAACGTCCTGTGGTCGATAGTCATTTTGACTTGCCCAGTTGGCAACTGTTTGACCTCTTTCTTCAAAAGTTTTTTTGACTTCTTCGGGAGTTTTAATCGGCATAGAATTAGCCCTCTACTGTGCGATTTAAAAAGAATTAAGTTGAACTCTGTAAACCAACAATAGTGCAGATTACTGCACTAGTCAACAATTAATAGTGTGGATTTTATCGTGATTGGATCTAGAATTAAAGAAGAGCGAACAAGACTGGGCTTAAATCAACCAGATTTTGCAGCATTGGCTAACTCATCGAAACGAACATTAATTGACTGGGAGAAAGAGGTTTCATCACCAACTGCTGTACAGATGGCGGCTCTCGCACAGTCGGGTGTAGATGTCCAATACGTCATTACTGGATTGCGCTCTTCAAATGCTTTGCCTACAGATGAGACTCTAGTGCTTGAAAAATATCGTTTAGCTGATCAAGATGTTAAAACCAATGTAGTTCTGCTCTTATTAGGGGCTAGTAATAAAGACAGTGTTGTAAGTCAACCAACCAACAGTAGTAGCGGTACTCAGCTAAATGGTACAAACCCGACTGTTAACAATGGCACATTCCCTGATAATCAAAATATCTCAGATAAAGTTCGCATTAAATCTAAAGGTAAAAAATCGCAAGCTGGATTTAATATATCGAACCAAAAATAGACTGAGGGATAGATGAAGCAGCCAAAAATTCGAATTAAGTCGAAAGGAGAAAATAGCCAAGCAGCATTTAATATTTTAAATAAGAATATTTATGTCACTCACACTGTTGATACTAAATTTTCAGATATTAAAAAATTGTTTGAATGGCTAATGTGGCTTTTTCTTTCTATTGTAATTATCGCAGTATTATCCTCTCCATTTATTAAAGAGACTGGCACAACTTTATTTATTTTTATAGTTTATATCATTGGTTTTGAAGGGTTTCTTATATCAATGCTATGTTCTGTGTTTTTTCATTTTTGCTTAAAAAACAAAAGCAAATGATTTTTATACAAGTCAGGGAAATTAGATGAAACAACCGAAGACTGAAATTAAAGCTCGAGGGGGAAATAGTCAAGCTGCGTATAATATATATAATAAATCAATTCGCATTAAGAGCTTACGTTATAGCGCTGCGCCATTTACATGGTCTGATCTTAATGATGAAAGTCTTTTAAATGAAAGAGAATTATGTAAAACCAAAATATGGAAGCTTCGTTTAAAACGAGTTTTTCCTATTTTATTGGGTGTTTTTGGCGCGTTATTAAATTTATATTGCTTATTGAAATTTATTCTGCCAAATATGTTTAGTATTTCTTCTTCAGATATTAGAATTGTTTTTATAGTTCTATTCTTCGGTATAATTTTACCTGTTGCGTGGCAATGGTGGATTAAAAGGCAAGATGCTCAATTGTTGATGGAATACAAAAATGATTTTCAAACTATCACTATTATTCTAAGAAAACGCGGTGTTTTGTGAGATTTTTAACGGTGTTTTTATTTTTCCAACTATTGGTTGGGTGTGCTAAAAAAGACTTAAATGAGATTCAAACAGAAGCCTCATATGTTCAAAAAAGCTATGCTGCATCAGATCTAGCAGCAGAATTGAGTATTGTCCAATTTACCAATATCTTAAAAAATATTTATCCAACTTTGAAAATCACATACCCTAAAGATGTGAGTATAGTTACGCTTCTTCCTAGCGATATAAAACCAGATGCAAGATTTAGTAAGTTTAATAATTGGTTCAGTATAAAAATAACTAGAAGTGCCAATAGTGATCAATGGGGTTCCTCAATGGTCGAGATTTATAATCAAGAGTCATATGAAGCCACAAAGGATTTGGCCTTAAGTCATTGTAAAAACATATGGGGACATATTGATAATAGAGTGCCGCCAGTGATTGATGAGCTTGCAGACCTTGTCAAGGATCAAGAAAAAAATGGCTCTGATGCTATGATTCAGCTTATTCGCTATGGTTATTCATTCGAATTAGATGCAAGGCGCTATAAAGATGGTTATCCAGTCGTATGTATGGTTGCGACCAATACTAAATAATCGGAACTCTTTCCGCCTAATACAAAACTGAATAAGTAAACAAAATGACCTCATTAATAAATGAGGTTTTTTATTTTGAGCAATACACAAAAATCAAAATATGTACTTTCAAAGTTGAGTTTAGGCCGTTTAGAAGGTGCAAATCCAAATTTGGTTAAAGTCGTTAAACGCGCTATTGAGCTTACAACGCAAGATTTCCTAGTTGTTGAAAGCATTCGTTCAAAAGAACAAATGATGATTAATTATGGTAAAGGACGTACAGCAGCACAGCTTGCCAAGTTTGGTATTGCTGCATCATATGCTCAGCCAAAGCTATCCAAGGTAACTTGGTTAAACAATCCATTCGCATCGAATCATGCATCAGGCAAGGCTGTAGATCTGGTGCCATATCCTGTGGATTGGAATGACCTAAATAAGTTTCGGGCTATTGCTGTTGCGATGAAACAGGCTGCTGCAGAACTCAGGGTGCCTCTGGCTTGGGGCGGTGACTGGAAGAGTTCAAAAGACTATCCGCATTTTGAGTTGGCTTAGGGGTATATCAATGAATAAAAAGCCCTATGTCTCCAATCTTGAATTAAAGCGTCGCTTACAACAGCAGAAAAACAGCGTTATGTCATCCTCTAAAAGCTCTCCGGTGCTGGATGGTTCATTAGATTTAAAACCCATACAACGACCACCAATTTTAGTAAAAAACTGGAAGCAAGGTTGGTCTTGGATGAGTAACTTGGCCTTTGCTGGGATTGTAGCAACTCAGTCATTTTATGATGCTTTGCCACCTGAATTGATTGCGTCACTGCCAGCTGATACACAAACGACAGTCACTCTAGGGCTTGCTCTGTTGGGATTGATTGGCCGTTTTATCAATCAAACTCGTCAACCTAAAAAAGAGGTAAGCGATGTTTGAGTTTTTAAAACTTGGCTTTGCAGAGGTGCAATGGGTTGTGGTTACAGCCATTGCTATTTATGCATGGATTATTAACAAATCTAGCGCTTCTGCACGTGAAATGGTCGAGTTAAGAATACGTGTCACTGAGCTAGAAAACTCAGTGAAGGACATGCCCTCAAAAGTTGAGATTGCCCGCCTAGAAGGTCAGGTTGAAACGATTAAGACTCAGTTGAATGCGGCAAATAACAGCATTGGTAACGTACAAAAAGGTGTTGCCCGTATTGAAAATTATCTGCTTGATAATAAGAAGTGAGGACTTATGAGTTTTGAAAATCACACTAAAGAGGAAATGCGTCTAGTCATGCTTCGTTTGCTCAAAGAGCTGCCAAGTTATCGTGGAAACAGTTCAACGATACATGGTGGATTGGATCGTTGGGGATTGGGTTTTAGTCGAGATCAGGTTAAGACAGAACTCTATTGGCTACGAGATCAAAGCTATCTAGAAATTGAATTAGATACCCCTGAGGTTCTAGTGGTGAAGCTTTCAACACGTGGGCAAGATGTAGCAGAAGGTCGTATTAATGCGCCTGGTATTAAGCGGCCATCGGCTTAGGGAGTTGCTATGTCATCAATAAAAAAACTGCCTGAAGATCAACGTAAATACATTGAAAAACTATTACGTGAAGATCGCTTAACGCTGAACGAAATGCTTGATGAAATACGCGCTGAATTTCCAGCTGCATCGATTCCAAGTCGCTCATCGTTAGGTCGCGCAAAGCAGAACTTTGCAGAGGAAGCCAAACGTATGCGCGAGATCCAAGCTGCAGCAGAAGTGCTCGTTGCTGAGTTCGGTGAGGATGTTGATGACAAAGCTGGGGCTTTACTCACCCAAGCAATTACGACACTGACAACTGATCTTGTGCTGACTGAGCTGAAAAATGATGGATCTGATCCAGACAATCCTAAAGTAAACATTAAAGATGTGGGGGCTTTGGCACGTGCATCACGGGCTGTGATTGCGACTCGTGGTATGTCGATCAAGCAACGTGAAGAAATTCGGCGTATGGCACGTGAAGAGTTGTTGCTTGAGCAGGACGAAAACTTGAAGAAAGCAGCAGCCTCTCAAGGCATGGGTGAAGATCAGATCCAATTCTGGCGTGAAAAAATCTTAGGCATTAAATAATGGCAGCACCAAAACCTCGGCATGACACAGTACGGATTATCGACTGGGATGAGTTACCAGAACGTGCTCGCAATTTACCTGATAATTTAAATCCGTTTGATGAAGGTGTCTTAATGAAGCACCAAGTCGAATGGCTGAAAATTCAAACCGATATCAAAGCCTGTCCGAAAGGCCGCCGTACTGGGATTACCTTTGCCGAGAGTTTTGATGCTGTACTGACTGCAGCTGCCAGTAAAGAAGCTCGCGGTATGAGTGTCTTCTATATTGGTGATACCAAAGAAAAAGGTCTGGAGTTCATTGGTTATTGCGCCAAGTTTTCACGTGTTATCGCCGAGGCCCAAGGCCAAGGTATCTCGCAGATAGAAGAGTTTCTATTTGAAGACCAAAATGAAAAAGGTGAAACACGCCAGATCACGGCTTATCGTGTACGTTACTCCAGTGGTTTCCAGATCGTTGCCTTATCCAGTCGGCCTGAGAACATTCGTGGTCTACAAGGTAAAGTAATTATTGATGAGGCTGCATTCCACCCCAATGTGCAAGGGGTGATTGAAGCTGCAACCGCGCTCTTAATTTGGGGTGGTCGTATCTCTGTCATTAGCTCACATAACGGTAAGAGCAATCCTTTTAACCAGTTCGTTAATGAAATCAATGCTGGAACATTTGGTGAGGATGCCAAGACCTTAACCATCACTTTTGATGATGCTGTAGCCAATGGCCTTTATGAGCGCGTCTGCTTTATGCAGGGTAAAGAGGCTACGCTAGAAGGAAAAAAGAAATGGTATAACAAGATTCGTAAAGCATACGGCAGCCGAAAAGCAGCTATGCGTGAAGAGTTGGATGCGATCCCACGTGATGGTTCATCTGTATGTCTGCCGAGCATTTGGGTCGAGCGTGCTATGCCTGATGTTAGAGCCGTGCTACGTTTGACCCTGAGTGATGATTTTAAAGAACAAACTGAAGATGAACGTAAGGCATGGATTGCTGAATGGATTCAACAGAACTTAGAGCCTGAGCTGCAAAAGCTTGATAAACGTAAGCAGCATGGCGCTGGACAAGACTATGCACGGCATCGTGACTTTAGCTACATCATGCCTTTTTATATTGAACATGATTTACGCCGAGTCGTACCTTTCACCATTGAAATGCACAATGTCCCAGCTCGTGCTCAGGAACAGATCCTATGGTATATGCTTGACCATTTACCGCGCTTCGGTGGTATTGCAATGGATGCCACAGGTACGGGTGAAACATTAGCTGAGTACACCGCAGATCGCTACGGTGAACATATGGTGCATCAGATTAAATTGAGTCAAAAATGGTACGGCCTTTGGACCCCGAAATTGATTGGGGCTTTTGAAGACAATATGCTTGATCTACCGCGCGACGAAAACTTGAAAAATGACTGTTCAGCGATTGAGGAAGTTGATGGTATTCATATGGTGGTAAAAGCCCGCAAAAAGGATTTAAAAGATTCAGAACTATACCGTCATGGTGATGGTGCTGTGGCTGCTATCTTGGCTTGGTTTGCCAGTCTACATCTGGCCAGTGCAATAGAATTCTTTGCACTTCCAACTCCCCAAGAACTAGAAATGCGTGCTGATGATTATGATGGCTGGTTTAGTGATGTTGGGTGTATCTAAATCGGTATTTTTTTTATATAAACTGAAAAGTCACCAGAGCAATTTCTAGAAGGTTGAATGAGCATATTAATTCTTTCATGATACTTCCTTCCATATTTATCAAAGTATGTGATGTCAAAGTTTAGGTCTTGTTTGGGATTGTTTTTTAAAAATTCGAGTTCATCACCTAATAAATAAAAATTCATTACTGTTGTTTCATTTTTTGATATTTCGTAAGCATCCCATTCAAAGGAATATTCTAGATGGTCAATTGCACACACAGTAAGGCTTTTAGCTAAGCCACCTTGATTTTTTATGTTGACAAGTATACTTACAGATTCTACATGGTCAGCATCAATTGCTTGACCTGAATCATCATCATATTCAACTACTGTTTCATAAGAAATTTCAAAATTAGCACCTTGAAAACTTAAATGAGGCCGAGCTTCAAAATGTTTTAACTCTAATTCAGATTTAGATATTTCTAATATTTGTTTTTGTTGTTCAACACTATTTGCAAGTTCATCAGCTTGTAATCTTAAAGCATCAGTATTTTGTTTAATTTCTTGTCTCTGCTGATAATAGCCATACACCAACCATAAGAATGCTAAAGGAGCAAAAGCACCTGCGAGAAAATCTCCTTTTTCATTTAGAGGTAAATCAACGAAGTCAGATGAATCAAAAAAGAAATAGAAAGACAGGGAAAGATAGCCAATAGTTATAATCAAGACGGTGATGAGGATTAAATTTTGTTTAATTTTTAGCATGATAAATATTCTTAATAAATGTGGGTTAAGTATTTAAATCATCACTTGAATTTTTCTAGACAAATATGGGTTCTGATGGCCAATAACCCCTTGGAACTGGAATTGAGAAATAGTTAGCAGTGCTATCGTGCGAATAGCTTCTAATTCTGTGCCAGCCTTAGCATCCTTATCTAATTCTATTGATTTAATAAAACAGAGGCTTGCTTTACTGTCATAAAATAACTCGTCAATATAAGAAGCTAACTCAATATTATTGATAAATTTACAGAACTGTAGCATTTCGCACAGCTCCCGATCTTCATCGTAACGACTCCAAATATTGATGTTATAAATGGTCTCAAACTCACCAGTTGATATTTCTTTCACTATTTCAGGTGTTTTAATTTCGTTGAATAATTTTGACATGCAGTTTTCCAGCTAAGTAAGTTTGATTTATTGCACTTCCAGTTTCTCAAAAAGTAGAAATGCGTGCTGATGATTATGATGGTTAGTTTAAAGAGATTGGGTGCTTGTGATTTCAAAATCGCAAATACCAGAACTTTCGGCTTTGAATCTAGAGCTATATTTATTCCCAAATTGATCACTATAAGTAAATGTTAATTCTTCTAGATTTTGTTCCAAGTCAAATGTATGGCTTTGCTTAGGAGGTAAAATTGGAAATGCAATATTATTTACATCTGTTGATTTAATGAGTTTAGCTTCACCCCCAAGATTCATTAATCTATAACTACCAAACGTATGTCCACTACCATATCTTGCTAAATGCAGTTCTGGTTTAGCTTTTCTTATTTCCTTCTCAGAATCATTAATATCTTTTTGTTTATAGTAATCTAATTGCTCATTAGAAATTCGAACTTGTTCCATTTGTTGTTCAACACTATTTCGAAGTTCTGTAGCCTGAGCTTGTAAAGCTTGATTGCTTATTTTCAATTCATCCGATTGCATTTGTAATGATGTAGCTTGTTGTTGCAAGGCTATTGCTTGTTGTGTTATCGCCTCAGAATTCTGCCCTAAACTTTTATTGGTCTGTAAATATCCTAAAATTAAAAATAGGAAAGCCAATGGTGAAAATGTACCAGCTAGGAAATCACCTAGCACATTAACTGGCAATGACTTAACTTTGATAAAAGTTACATCGAAAAACTGATGCAATATCAAGAAATACAAAATGGTGATTATTATAAATATCCAATATTGGGCTTTTGGGTTATTCATTGGAACTGTTTCCGTCTATTTGTAAAGTCATAAAAATAAATAATGAAAACGAGGCGACGATTCTTGTTCGAACCAAGAACCGCCCCTTTGGTAAAGCGACTACCGCAGGCTGAGCCTCGCTACTGTGCACACAGTAAACGCAGGTTATCAAAAATGAAAAGGTTTTGCAGTAGGTGAAAACATGAAAACCAAGCCAATTGTTCCTTGGATGGGTGGTAAACGTCGTCTGGTGTCGCAACTGATTGAAAAAATGCCAAAACACCAATGTTATGTAGAATTATTTGCAGGCGGTGCAGCATTATTTTTTATGCGTGAACAGCAGTCAAAAGTGGAAGTGATTAATGATTTTAACGGTGAACTGGTTAATCTCTATCGGGTCGTTCAACATCACTTAGAAGAGTTTATGCGGCAGTTTAAATGGGCTTTGGTCAGTCGCCAGATGTTTGATTGGCTGAAAAATGCCAGTACAGATTTAATGACCGACATTCAAAGAGCAGCTAGATTCTATTATTTGCAGCATATTGCCTTTGGTGCAAAAGTATCTAGTCAACATTTTGGTACAGCAACAACAGCTCGACCAGTTAATCTCCTTCGAATAGAAGAGCAATTGAGTGAAGCGCATTTACGTCTCTCTGGGGTGACGATTGAACATTTAGACTGGGATAAATGTTTGTTGAAGTATGACCGACCCCATAGTTTTATGTACGCCGATCCACCGTATTGGAAACTAGCTGGCTATGGCGTTGACTTCGGTATTGATCAATATGAAAAAATGGCTGAACTGATGCAGAGCTGCAAAAGTAAAATCATGCTTTCTATTAATGATCATCCTGACATGCGTGCAGTATTTAAAAGCCTTAATATCGATACGACCAAAATTAAATATTCAATAGGTAATTCTGGTGCTGGTCGTGCTGAAAAACAGGAACTCATCATCACCAATTACTAAGCCAGTATGTTTATAGATTTATAAATCTTTATAAATGGGTTTTTAGCGCTTTTGATGTGATTCAGCATAAATGAGTCGTGCTTGATTCAAACAGCGCTAGAAACGCTTAAAATCGGCGGAAGCGCTTCCGTCTGATTTAATCATTTTTAATCCTGCACCATGATGCAAAATCCACCACGTATTTTTGCATCATGTCTAAAAAAAAGCTCAACTCTAAAAAGCAAGATTTATCCGCACTTGAAACTAATCAAACGGCTGAAGTCGCATGGTTATCCAATCAGTGGCAGGAACATCCTGTTGTGGGAATGACCCCGCAGCGACTACACCGAATGTTGACCGAAGCCGAACAAGGTAATTTACAAGCGCAAGCGGATCTGTTCTGTGACATGGAAGAACGTGATGGGCATATCTTTAGTGAAATGGATAAACGGAAGAAAGGTGTCAACGGCTTGTCATGGATGGTCAATCCTCCCAAGAATGCCAATGAAACTGAACGCAAGATCGCTGAGGAAGTCACGGAGTGGATTGACGAAATCGAAGATCTTGAAATGTTTTTATTTGATTGCATGGATGCGGTCGGTCATGGCTATAGCTGCCAAGAAATACAGTGGCAACAAATCGGCAACCTGTGGCTACCTAAAAACTTTGCTCACGTAGTCCCTCGTAACTTTCTCACCCCTTATAACAAGCCGAATGAACTGCGCCTAAATGATGGTGGCATAGAGGGTGCTGAGTTTTGGGACTTTGGTTGGGTTGTGCATCGGCATAAAGCCAAGTCGGGTTATATTGCTCGATCAGGATTACACCGCGTGCTGGCATGGCCATTTCTGTTTAAGAACTACGGCATCCGCGATGTGATGGAGTTTTTAGAAACTTACGGTCTACCTAATAAAATCGGTAAATATCCCAGCGGTGCAACTGATCAAGAAAAAATGACTCTGCTGCGAGCTGTCATGATGATTGGTCGCAATGCTGGCGGCATTATCCCACATGGCATGTCGATTGATTTTGAATCCGCTACAGATGGTGACACTAAGAATCACATGGACTTAGTGAAATGGTGTGAGCAGACGCAATCTAAAGTGATTGTCGGAGGAACCTTGCTTTCTCAGGCTGATGGTAAATCAAGTACCAATGCTCAAAGTAAAACCCATGAAGTTCAATTCGATAAGTTGGTTAAATCAGACGCACTGCAGCTTGCGCGGACAATGAATGACAGCCTTGTCAGCTATTTGATGCGTTTGAATTATCCCAATATCACACCAGACCGCTACCCAAAATTTAAGTTTGATACCACGGACACTGAGGATATTGAGACCTTTGGTGAAGCCTTGCCGAAGCTGGTTAGTGTCGGTATGAAAATCCCACGCACATGGGCACATGAAAAACTTGGTATTCCAGAGCCTGGTGATGATGAGGATGTTCTAAGTGTTGCTGCACCGCAGCCTTTGCAAGCTGCTAATTTTCAATATTCAGGGCAAGTCACACCCACTTTAGCTGCACTGAATCAGAATGCTGTTATGCCAATGCACCCAGCCGAGGCCACTGCAATTCGATCGCAAGCTTTGCTGGATGAGCAAATGCAACTACGCTTGAGCAATGAGCATTTACAAAGTCAGGCTGAAAGTTTACTGCCCCAGATTATCCAGAAATTAACCCAAGCCAATGACATTGATGGTGCTTTGGCAATGTTGGCTGAAATGTCACCTGATCAAGATATCGAAGGGCTGCAAGCAGATTTGGAAAAATTAATCTTTGCCAGTGATGTGTTGGGGCGACTTTCGGTATATGAGGGACGCAAACGTGGATAAACCAACCATGCAGGCTGTGTTTGGGCAGCCTCCACGCAAAGCCATTGAATATTTAGAAAATAAACAACTCATGCCATCGCAAGACTGGTGGCAAGTTCAAGGCAATGCACATAACAAAGCATTTGTCATTTCTCATATGACACGCATGGATCTGCTTGAAGATATTCGGCAATCACTGATTGCCGCACAAAAAAATGGCTGGGATTTAAAAAAGTGGTCTGAAGTCGTAGAACCTAAGATGAAAGCCCGTGGCTGGTGGGGAAAGCAAGAAGTCTTTACCGAGGATGGTCAGCGTAGCGTGCAACTTGGTAACCCATACAGACTTAAAACCATTTATCAAACCAATATGGCGCAGGCGTATGAGGCTGGTCGTCAATCCGTCATGTTTGATGACAACCCTTTATTTCCTTACCTGCAGTACAGCGCCATTTTAGACAATAAAACCCGTCCACAGCATCGATCCCTACATGGCGTGGTGATGCTTAAGTCCGACCCAGCTTGGCAAGCCATAGCGCCCAAAAATGGCTACAACTGCCGCTGTACTGTGATTGAGCTGATGGCACATGAAGCACAAGCTCAAAAAATTTATGATAGCGCCTCTTACTTGAGTTTTCATGATGTTGATGTCAGCAATGGTGGTATCGCCAAAGTTGCAAAACTAGACTTGCCTGGTCTTCCATCATTTTCAACCGATGCTGGCTGGGTTGGTCGTCCCAATGCATTGCCGACCAAACAAATGATGGATAAAGCCATTTCAGTTGAACCGCAGCTTGCTGCAAAAGCGGTCACTCAGACATTTAAAAATACATCGGTTGCTCAGCAATACAATAATGAAGTCAAGCAATGGATTCAAAGTGTGGATACACAAAAGCCGCGCGGAGAGATGCGTTCTGTTGGAACATTGCCTATTGAATTTTTGAGTGCATTAAAAAGCAAGAAAGGTGTTGTATTAGAAAGTGCGGCAATCACAGTTCATGATCGGGAAACCCTTCGCCATATCGACCAAGATCGTAAAAACCATAATCGTGAATGGTTCGAGAATATCGTTGAACATTTAAATAGCCCACATGATCTTTACTGGGATAAGTCACACGCCACGCCGCTATTGATTTTTGACATTCAGCAAGATGGTATTTTTTATAAGTTGGTATTGCAGATCAATCAAAAAATCAAAGGCAAAGATGCTGGAGACATGAAGCAAAAAATCACAGGAAATCTGATTCGGACTTTAATTGTTGAGCAGCCAGAAAATATTCTGAATGGGAAAGATTATGAATTCTTAGTGAGTAAAAAATAAGGTCATGTTGGTTCGGGACTCGAACCCGAATATACCGCGGACGGCTGGCTTCCCATAGCCTACTTCAACATAACCTCGCATTCAGTTTAGTTTAAATATACAGCAGGTTCAACTATGTCATTTCTTCAGATTCAAGATGAAGCGGTACGCCAGCGCTTTGCTCAAGCGGTCAAGAGCCTAACCAATACACAGCGCTTGGCTGCAACCTTAGAACGTATTCTTGTCAGTCAAACTTTGCAAAACTTTCATGCCAACGGTCGACCGAAATGGGCTGGTCTTTCACCTGTCACACTGGCTATTTATCGGAAGCAAGGTATTACACCGCAAGGGATACTGCAGCGCAGTGCTGGTGGTTTACGCGACAGCGTTCAGGGCGATCATGATCAGAATACGGTAACTGTTGGGGCTGGATCTGGTAAGAGTGCTGCATATGCCCCGATCCACCAGTTCGGTGGTATGGCTGGGCGAAATCGTAAAGTTAAAATTCCTGCCCGTCGCTATCTACCTATGAATCCAAGTGGCTTTCTTCAGCCTGAAGCCGAGACTGCGATCGACCATACCGCCACCGCATTTCTATCGAATATGTTTAAGTAAATTTCATCAAATTATCGGAAGACTTTCCGCCTAATCCTTAAGTGCTGTCGGCTTTAAGCTGACAGCATGAAAAAGACCTTACTCGTAGCTGCATGCTCATTTGCCCTTGAGGCATCGTCCAAAAACTTTGTATTGATTCCTGAAGGGATCTTTAAGGGTGTGGATGGTCGCCCATTTGATGCACCTCATTGGAACCTAACCCCAGAATGTGGCAAACAAATTGTTGCCGCACTGAATCAACGTGCCATCGATATGGTCATGGATTATGAGCATGCAACTTTAAAGGCTCAAGAATCTGGTGACCCAGCACCAGCTGCAGGATGGTTAAAGCCTCTGGGGTTTCAATATGTTGAAGGAGTTGGGATATGTAGTACTCAGTTTGAATGGACTGATAAAGCTAAAGGGTTTATCGAGTCCAAAGAATATAAATATATTTCACCTGTTCTTTTTTATAACAAAACTGGCGAAGTCATTGGACTTCACAGTGTCGCATTAACCAATACCCCCAATTTAGATCGACTACCCGAAGCGCGTTTAGCTGCTGCGGCACAGGACTTTTTGTCTCAAATAAATGATGAGGATTCAACAATGAATGAGTTTCTAAAGCTCATGCTTAAAAAATTAGGGCTGTCAGAGACTGCTACTGAACAAGAAGTCATAGCGGCTGCCAATAGTACTTTTATAAAGCTAGATGGTGCATTTGGCACTTTGCTTTCAACGACTACCCAAACGCTTGAACAAGCGATTGATAAAGCAGTTGAAATCAAAGTTGCTGCTAACAGTCAGGCCCCTGATTTAACGCAGTATGTACCTATGACTGTATATCAAGAAGCTATAGCTAAAGCAGGCAATGCTGAAGCTGCAACTAAGGCCAAAGAAATTGATGATTTGATCGTTGCAGCCTGTAGTGATGGTCGTATCACTGGTGAAGCAACAATTAACTGGATGAAAGATCAGGCCAAGACGAACCCCGATTTTGTCAAAACTCACATTGAAAGTTTGCCAAAAATTGCAGCTTTAACTCAGCAACAAACAACGACAGTTCAAAACCATGCTGGTCATGATCAGCAAAAACAATACACATCCGAAGCATTGCAAGTAGCAGGTTTTATGGGTGTTGACTTAGGAGAAAATGGTTAATGGGTAGCATTTTAAATCAACAAGAACGACAAACAGAGCTCCGTGAACTGGGATTGTTCTCTGTTCCTGTAAAAGCTGGTGCTGTCATTGTGGCTGGTTTTGCCGCTGCTGTAGATGCAACTGGATTTGCTGTTGCTGCTTCTGCTGCAACAGGTCTGACCTACTTAGGTCGTTATGAGGACAGCATTGATAACACACACGGCTCAGATGGTGATTTTTCAGTGCTGGTTCGCAATCAATGCGCTTTTCACTTTTCAAATAGCCCGAGTGATCCAGTTGAACAAGTCTCTTTTGGCAAAGAATGTTTTTTACAAGATGGTGAAACCGTTGCGGCAACAGATGGTGATGGAAAACTTTCAAAAGCTGGTCGTGTTGTAGGTATCGACGAAAATGGAGTATGGGTTGAATGAATGTAAATGCCGCTACGCTTAATGCAATTTTCTTAAACCTAAGTAAGGTTTTTAATCAGACATTCAATGATGTACCTGTTGAATACACCGCTATTGCAATGGTTGTACCGTCTAACGGTGCATATGTGGATTACCGTTGGTTGGCCAATTTCCCACAGATGAAAGAATGGGTGGGCAAAAAACATATTACCAAGCTTGCCGAATACGACTATGTCATTCGTAACAAAGACTATGCTGCAACCATCGAAGTGCGTCGCAATGACATTGAAGATGATCAGCTTGGCATATATAAACCTCAGGCTGAATCTGCGGCTTGGTCTGCAAAACAGCATCCTGATGAGCTGGTATTTGATGCGGTAAATAAATCTTTTGTCGCCAAGTGTTATGACGGTCAACCAATGATTTCAACCAGTCATAAGGTTGGGAAAATCACATTTAGTAATAAAGGAACCAAAAAGCTCTCGATTGAATCTTTAGGCAAAGCCCAAGCATCGTATGGTGCTGCACGTACTGCAATGATGAAGTTTAAAGATGAGTCTGGTCGTCCTTTGAATGTCAAACCAAATGTTCTCTTGGTACCACCTGCGCTTGAAGATGTTGCCAATGCATTGATGACCGTGGATCGTCTTGAAGATGGCAAGCCAAATCCATACAAAAATACGGCCAAAGTTCAGGTGTCTGCCCGACTCACTGACGATGATGCTTGGTTCTTACTTGATACCACCAAGCCAGTTAAGCCTTTTGTTTATCAGCTGCGTAAAAAACCAGTCTTTGTATCTCAAACCAATATGGACTCACCATCTGTATTTATGGAAGGCGTTTACTACTTTGGCGCTGAAGCACGTGGTGCCTCAGGTTATGGCTTCTGGCAAACCGTATTTGGTTCAACTGGTAAGGAAGCCTAGCCATGTATGCAACGGTAGATGCAATGAAATCAAAGTTCGGTGAGCAAGAGCTTATTCAACTCACGGATCATGAAGAGCCTTATCAATATGTAATCAATTTGACCAAGCTGAACTCTGCGATTGAGGAAGCAAATAGTGAGATTGATGCATACGTTGGGAGTCGCTATTCACTGCCGTTGCATATCGTTCCACCTTTTTTGGTCAACATCGGCTGCAACCTTGCTCGCTTCTATGCTGTGACAGGTGACCTTGCTGAAAATGATCCGATCAAGAGCCGCTATGAAGCATCGCTGAAAACTCTGTCTAAAATCTCAAAAGGTGAACTGACCCTAGGCGGCTCACCAGCTGGAGAGTCTAAGCCGATTCAATCGGCATCGAACAACGTGATGTTTATGGCTGCACGTCGTGACTTTGGGGGTAACCGGTGGTGAATCTAAGAGTGGGTATAGTCGAGCATGGAATCAAGTCACTGCTTGCAAAGCAAATCACAGACCGAAAATGGCCCTGGATACGCGAGGTCAAAACCTATGGCGGTGAGTTTGATGATGACATTGAAGCTGTTATTCGAACATTCCCCGCAATTTGGGTAACTTTCCAAGGTTCTGGTTCACCTAAAAAAACTAGTCACAACAAGACTGAGTATCCACTTAAGTTCGTCGTGATGGTTGGTGCTCGATCATTGCGTAATGAAGAAACCCAGCGCCAAGGTACCGCTGCAACAATTGGCACATATGACATGTTGAGTAATATTCAAGAGTTACTCACAGGAAACACATTAAAAAGCGTTGGTGTGCATGGGCTTGAACCCTTAGAACTCGGTCGGACTCAGACCATCTTTAACTCTAAGACAGGTAGTAAATCTATCAGTGTTTTAGGCCAAGAATTTACGACGCAATACACCATTACTGCCTCAGATCGGGATCGTGAAGATGCAGCAGAAGACGCTTATTTAGAGCGTATCAATCTAGATTATTACTTTCACCCCAATGATTTCGGCATTGCAGATGCTTCTGACTTGGTCGAGTTGAAAAAGGATTAAGTGAAAATGTCCAATATTCCCCAGAACTTAAAAACACCAGGCACTTACTTTGATGTCAACACAAATACTCAACGTACAGGTCTTCCAACCAACACGCATAAAGTTTTATTTGTCACCTTAGATGTGTTGTCGGGGCAATTTAACCCCGTTGATGTCTATGACACAACCACAGCCGACAAAATTTTCGGTGATAAATCACAAGCTGGACGAATGATCACAGCAGCAATTAAAACCAATCGTGTAGTTGATGCTCAGGCCGTTGCTTTAGCTTTGGAAGATGTTCGAACTCAAGATGCGATTCATACCGAAGATGGTGAGCCAGTACTCACTGAAACTGGGGCATTGTTAGAGCCAAACTGAGGATTGATGAATGGCACAAAGAATTGTAATTGAAGTCCCTGGTACTAAAATCAGTGAACTTGATCGGACATCAAAAGTAACGGCTAAAGACTTCTTTCCCGTAGTTCAAGATGATGAAACTAAACAAGCACCTCTAGAACAGGTTGCCAATTTAATTGTTGCTGGTCTAGGTTCAGCGGCTATGAAAAATGAAATTGATTTTGCCAGTCCTGCGTCCGTTGAAGCAGTTAAAGTTCAATCTCAAAAGCAAACTGATGCTGCAAATGAACGAATTGATGGGGTTGAATATGGACTAAAAGCCATCGGTAATGGTGCAGATGCTTCTTTCTCTACCTATACCGAAATGGTTGCTTATATCCCAGCCAAAGCCAATGTATCTGTAAGAAACAATGACCCTGATCTTGAATTGCGCGGAACTTATATTTGGGATGGTAAAGGGTATAAAAAGGGTTATGACTCTTTTGATCAATCAGTTCAGTTTGCCAATAAAAACCCATTATTCAAACCTGTAAGACTTGATGCTTCCACAATTATTGATGAACTAACGACGGCAGGAATTTATCATGTTCCTCAAGATCCTATTGCAAAATCTTTGGGATTACCTTCCGCATTGCATGGACAACTCACTGTTAGTGGTTATACACAACCTCCCAAAAGTGGATTTGTATTTCAAACATTTATGGATCGGGCTGGCGGTGTATTTTTTAGAACAAAAGAGGCTGCTGGGTGGTCTGTTTGGAATGGGAATACTTATCAAGTAATCTCGCCTAGTAACACCAATCTTGATCTCATTATAATTCAAGGAAATTACAATATTAGAAGCGCTGTCGTAAAAGATGATGCGGAAAAAAGAAATTATCCATTTTTTGGTGTTGGATCATCGGGCGAACTAGCTGTTCAATACTCTCGAGAGCATTTGTCATCTATCAATCAGACTGTTACATCATCACAAGGTGTAGCTTCGCGAGTTGGTAGTCTTAAAGGTGATGAAATAATATGGCAACCTTGGTCTGGTGTTCGGTACGAGAACAACTCAATTAAGAATGTATCAACATTATTGGAAATCGGACAAGTAAATCAAAAGATTATTAAGGATATGTCTGATTTAAACGGGCATCTAGATAAAGCAATTGTAGATGGCTTATACCAAGTAAATACTGGATCTGTTGCTTCGCGGGCAAATGGATTCCCTATTGTTGCTACAGGTGGCTTCCTTACAGTAAAGAGAAATGCGTCTGCCGCAATCCATCAAGTATGGGAGACATATGGTGGTTATGCTTTTCGATGGGGATCTCTAAGTGGCGACAGTGCGACTTGGCAACCATGGCGTGGGTTTAAAAACTCAGCGAACTCTATTATTGATGTTTCTCAACAGATAACTGAACAGAAGCTTATCGTGTACGGATCTTCAACACTTGAATACTTATCTGACGAATTAGCTGATCTCGCAAAGCGTAAAAATTTAGTTTTCAAAGATAAATCTTTGAGTGGTGAAACAGTTAATGGTGCTGGTTTTGTGATGGGTGCAAATGAAGTATCTGTCAGTTTTCCATCCGGCATAATTACAAACGGTAAAAATGTGGTATTACTGCAGCAAATTTGGTCTGGCAGAGACATTCACAAAACAACACAGGTAGAACTGTCAAATGGTATTGTGGGTAGCCTGACTTATAATGCAACAGAAAAAAAACATGTATTAACCATATCTGGACTATCTAAGCCGTTAATTATTACTTCAAGTATAAGATTTAATACAATTGCTGTAGATTGGTATAACCAAATTGATGGTGTGATGATCATCAACATCGGTAAAAACAACGTTGGTTACGATAGCCTCGAGACTATTTTAGCAAATACAAAAGCATTTTTAGATTATTTACCGAAAGATTCAAAGTTCATTGTTGGTGGTCATTTTTCAAATACAAATGCGACTGACAGTACACGAGATATTGTAGAAGAAATTAATGCTTTTTTAGAATCAAATTATGGCTTGAAGTATTTCGATATTAATAAATTACTTTTTGAGGAATCGACGTGGACGCGACTCGGCTTAACAAAAACTAACGAAGACATAGCAGCAATAGAGCGTCGCTGTAAGCCTCCGTCACTAAGTCGAGATGCTGGACACATGTCAGCAGAAATGGACGTCATTCTTGCTGAAGAAATTGAAAGAACCTTGTTACGTCTTAAATATATCTAATGAAAAGGTTATAAAATATGTCACTTCAAACAACACTCGATACTATCGCCCCACTTGGCCACACCATCATCGCTCTTTCAGCACCTCCAGCACTTGGTGATGACTCAAAGGCTTGGATCGATCATTTAGATTTTGTTAGCGGTGCAATTGAGCAACGCCCAGCAATACTGGTTGTACCGTTTTCAGACATTGAAAAAGCTGAAGCTTTTGCAGATCAGGTTCAAGTTAAATCAAGCTATCGCGTTGTTGCGGTTTGCTATCACGGTGCGACTGGACAAGAACCAGAGTTGGCTGCTGCGACAGCTGCTGCATTAGCCGACTCTAACGACCCAGCAGTTCCATTCAATGGTGTAAACCTTGGCGGTGTTAAGGCCGTTGCTGATGAACATAAATTAATCTTTGAGCGTGTAGAACGCGCTCTGAATAAAGGCGTGTGCATGATTCAGACGGGTGCTGATGGCAAACCTGAAATTGTCCGTGCAGTTTCAACTTATCGAATGAACCCCGAAACTGGCGAACCCGACGATATTATGTTGGACATCAACGGTGCTCTAACCATCGACTATGTGCGTAAAGTGATGCGTACAGCTACATCAAAAGAACGTCGTCGAAAAAATACCGCTCCTGCGCGTCGTAATGTGCGTAGTATTTTACTGACTCAAGCGCTAAAGCTTGAAAAAGCTGAAATTCTTGAAAATGTGACCACCACAGCAAATCAGTTTACTGTGACCCAAGATGAACATGATAAGTCACGAGCTAATGCGCAAATCCCGTGCTACTGGGTGCGTGGTATGCATGTGCTCGCGTCAACGCTTTATGTGTATTGACCTCCAGTAATACCCCAATCGGCTGCTTATGCAGCCTTTTTTATTGGAAAGGTTTCCGCCTAATCTAAAATAAGAAATTGATCAAGAATAAGTCATCGTTAAAAAAGAGTGACCAAAATGTCTGAAGAAGTAGTTGGCTCAATTGTGATGAGCTACGACGGTCTTGAGTATGACTGTTCCAAATTTACCGCATCGATCACGACCGGTACCAAGCCCGTCCCAACAATGAACCGCGCACAACGAATTAAATTTGTTGCAACAGGTATTCGTACTTTTGAACTTTCAGTTTCAGTTGTGGTGCCTGATGGCAAAGATGCTGTGAAATGGCTTGATATTAGAGATGGTCGTATTTCAATTGAGTCACCAAGCGGTAACTTCCGCGAAACCTTCATTGACTGCCACACGACCTCAGTCAGCGCTTCGTATGACATGAATGGTGAAACACTGCGTGATCTAAGCATGTTCTGCTTAGATTATTTAGACGAAACACTTTAACCTTGGATGAAAAAATGAGCACAAAAATTGAAGGCACATTGCCTGTTGCAATCAAGATCTTAGATGGACAAACAGAAGTAAAAGGTAAGAATGTAGTCATGCATCAAATGACTGCGATTCAATTCATACAGTCACAGGCTGGTCTGGATGAAGGCCAATTTATCGCTATTGCAGATCTGTCATCAATGACTAAGCTTATTGATGAAAAAGGCAATGAGCATGCATTGAGTTATGAGGCCCTTGGAAATTCTTCTCGTGCGAATATGGATTATCTAAGTCGTTTAAAAGTACAGCTTGATGCAAAGGAAGCAGCCGAGAACTGATTGAACGAGCGCAATTGGTCCGCGCTCTAATGTCCATAGGTATTCCATATCAAGAGTCCATACAACTGCCTCTTGATATGGCTTATGCATTACTTCTTTGTGACGGGCGGCAAAACAATACTCGTCAGCGTGAAATCCCAAAACAGCCCACAGCGACTCCTGTACGTCCACAGGGTTCAAATACTGTAACAAAAACATATATCTCAACTGAGCGTAAACATTCGAAGCCTAAAGGTACGTTATGAGCAGAAATACCACTGTATCACTGACATTACAGATTAGAGGCAATGCTGGTCGAGAGTTGACTCGTATTTCAGAGCAGCAAGTTCGATCTACAACAAAAATTAATCAGCAATGGACACAGATCGGTAATGCTCAAGCGCGGTTTACCAATACAGCTAGAGCTGGAGCCAGTGCGACTCGAGATACGTCACGTGCCAGTGATCAATTACTTCGGACCAATCGTTTGCTGGAGGGTGTTTTACGTCAGCAAGCGATTCAAACACGAATACAAAGCCAATCACTGCGCAATCAAACACGTGATTATCAAACCCAACTAAATTCATTACGTCAGCAAGTCGCTGAAGCCAACCGCTTACGTCAGCAACTTGAACAAGCTGGACGCGCTAACCGTGGTGCTGGAGGCGGTGGTGGTGGAATGCAGACTACTGCTGGTATTGTAGGAGGTACATATGCTGGTGGGAGTATTGTCTCTAATTATTTAGACGATCCACGTCAATATATGAAACAAATATCTCTAGCAACAGATACTTCGTTGGCTGGAAAGAAATTATCTGTTAAAGCTTTCAATAATAAAAGCAATGAAATGGAAGGCTTCGTTCGTCAATCAGCGATCCAAGGTGGTAGCACACCCCAGCAGTTAGTTCAGGCACTCAATACACTGGTCGCATCAAACGTATATGAATTTGATGAGCTTAAGAATGTCTTGATGCAGGTCAGTAGAACTGCCTTTGCTGGAGGCGCCAATCCTGATGATATTGCCCTAATGACGATTGCACAGCGAAATTTTGGTTTGACTAATTTAGGTCAGGCAAATGATCAGGCAATGAAAGCAGGCCAACTGGGTTCATTTGAATTACGTGATATGGCTCGCTATATGCCAGACCTGCTGACACAAGGTCGAAATGCTGGTTATATTGGCGATAAAGGCTATCGTGACTTGCTTTCAATGATGCAGTTAAGTAAGAAAACGGCTGGAACTGCAGAAGGTGCAGCAGTGAATATGTCTGATTTGTTGGGTTCATTCAGTCAGTATCATCTAGGACTTTCATTTGCAAAACACATTAAAGTGCAAAAAGGCGATCCTATTGCAGCATATGGTGTGAGTAAAAAAAGAAAAGGCTTTGACTGGCCTACTTATGCGACAAATATGCGTGAACAAGGTGTGGGTGAAGTTGAGGCGGCTGCTATCTTGATGAATAGACAGATGGAAAATAGTCCCTTATATCGTAAATACAGAGACAAGGCACAAGTAGCTCTTAAAAGTAATAATAATGCTGAATACCTAGAAAATGTCCAAGCCGCGACCCAAATTGCAGCTCAGGCAGAAGTCGGGAAAATCTTCCATAATAAGCAGGCATTAATGGCTTTTATGGGTGTCACCATGAATATGGAGTCTGGCGGTTTTAAAGATCAGCTTGATCAAGGCATTAAAGACTCAAATGGTGCGATTGATATGTCTCATACATGGCAAGCAGCACAAGAATATGCAAAAGACAATTCATTTGATACCTCTCGTTTTAATGCAAAAGTCGATGTCTACAACGGCAATGCAGGATGGTTAGGAGATCTTAAACAAGGCCTTGCAGATTTTGCCAGCTCAAATGCAGGTGTTGCGGCAGCAGCTTCTGCAGCCGTAGTTGGCTTAACCGCTGTGGCTGCAGCGGGTGGTATTGCGGCACTGGCAATGCGTGGTGGCGGTGGTGCTGCAACTGCTGGAGCAGCTGGGGCGTCTCAGTTTTCACGAGTAATGCCTTGGCTTAAAAAAGCTGCAATTCCAATCACTGTAGCCGCTGGAGCTTATGGCATATACGATACAGCTACTGATGACTCATTATCTCAGTACCAAAAAAATGTAAAACAAGCCGGTATCGTGGGAGGCACTGGTGGAGCCATTGCTGGTGGTATAGCCGGTGCAAAATTGGGTGCATTGGGCGGAGCTGCGATTGGTTCCATAGTACCAGTTGTCGGAACTGCAGCAGGTGCAGCCGTCGGTGGAGCACTTGGTGGAATAGCTGGTGGGATTGGTGGCTGGTGGGCTGGTGACAAAGGTGGTGAAGCCTTTGGCGAGTACTTCAATGAGCAACACGGTATTATGGAAGAACAAAACCAACTCATTGAGCAGCAAAGTCAATATACTCAACAATTATTGGGGAAGATGGATAACTTAATTTCAGCAACGAATAATATTAAGCCGACAGTTAATTTCGGCGGTGGATCATTGTTGGATATGATGTCAAATAATGCTGCAACTCAAGAAAAAAGACATGGTGCACCGACGATTCCATTTATGCTACAGCCTAGATAATAGGAAAGGTTTCCGCCTAATACTGAGCTTTAAACTTGCACAGAATAGCCTCACAATTGTGAGGTTTTTTATTATGGGTTGGGCAACTGATTTACAAGATGCAAGTTTTAGAGGCGTACTATTTGAATGTGCGGCGACTGGCACGACTGGGTCTAAAACCTTAGCAGTAAAGCAAGCACCATACTCAAATGTTGCATCAATTGAAGATATGGGTAATGACCCTGATAAGATTTCACTCAATGCAGTTTTCTCAGGTGAAAACTATAAAATTGAACTCGATGCTTTAATTGCAGCGATAAAAATAACTGGACCAGGAGAGCTGGTACACCCCATCGATGGCGTAATGCAAGTCTATGTTGAAACCTTTACGGTTAATCATGATGCTGATAATACGGACTATTGCACTGTCTCGCTAGAATTTATCAATGCCGAAGATAAAAAGCGTGAACTCTTTATTCCAGTTAAAACCCCTGTAGCCATTGATACACCTTCGATTGTCGAAGCACCTGCTTCAAGACTTCAAACAGTATTAGATAAATTAAAACTCAGTGACAGTGATCAACTTTTTAATACTGTTACATCAATCAGGAATGGCGTTAATCAGGCTCGTGAATTTTTGGGTGTGGCAAAAAAAGCGATTGAAGATGTTCTTTCGCCAGTATCTTGGGTTGTAGGTCTAGTTGATGATGTAACAAATCTGGCCACTTTTGATACCAATATTTCCGCTATCTCTAAATGGCGCGATGTTATTCACCGCATTCAACGTTTTAAAAAGGTTTTTCAAAATGATGATGATTCTCCAGAGCTAAAGCAGCTGTGGCGTGCAACGGTCGTTGCAAGTCATATTGCTGTTACTCAGCAAGTCATTGCAACTGTCCGTAAAGAGATGGTGAACAATGAAACTATTAGCTTTACACCTGTTGATCTTGCTGTCGTTCGTCAAAACACGCGGAAAGTCTTACAGCAGACGATTCATAATGAGCGTGTTGATTCAAACTTTGAAAGTATTGCTCAAATTCAAATCTATAAAGAGCTAGCTGATCAAGTACACCTGCAGATACAAGAATTAATTGAAACTCGCCCACCGATTAGCACTGTACAAATTCCAGTGCCATGCACTGTGCATTGGCTTGCCCACTATTTATATGGGGACATGAACCGCGCTGATGAAATCATTCGCCTCAATCCAGATTTGATGAATCCAGCACTGCTACAAGTTGGTATGGAGTTAACAGTCTATGCAAGATAATCAAGGCCGAGAAATTCGTTTAGTCATTGGCGGCTATGAAATTAAAGAATGGGACAAAGTTGAAGTTGATAGCCAAATTGATACACCGTCTGAGAATTGGAGCCTTAGCCTTTTTCAAAATGAAGGCGTTTTGCTTCCAGAGAGCATTCAAGGCGGTGCAGCAATAGAGCTTTATTATGCAAATGAACTCATTTTAACCTCTATCGCTGACAAGGTATCAGAAGCTGTAAGCCGTGATGGCTATGGATTACAAATCTCAGGACGAGACCTTGTAGGGCAACTGATTGATTGCTCGGTGCCGATCTTTAATGGCAGACAAATCACGCTTGAAGAGTTGATTGGTAAATTCGTGCTGTCAGGTGATTTAGGCTCTATTTTTCACAATGTCAAAATTCAGAACAATGCGTGGCTGAAAAATAAAATATCGATTGAACCCAGTGAATCACTGTGGGATGCAATCGTTAAAGCAGCTCAAGTCACTGGGCAGCACGTTTGGCTTGATCCAGATGGCACATTGCAAATCGGCGATCCTTTTGCCAATCCCTATTACGTTAAAATGCCGCTTAGGTTAATGAAGCCTTCAAATAATGAGAATAATGTACTCAGCCTGCATTACGACAATGATGTTTCTAATGTCTATAGCCAATTCAAAGTATTGAGCCAAGACGCTAAAGGTCAGCATATTCTCGCCGAGACTAAAAAAACGACACAATATGCTTTTAATCGCCTAAAAATCCTGACTTTAAGTGATGTTGAGACCGCTACTGAAGCAAATAATGCTCTAGAAAAAATTAAAAAAGACAACGACTTTGAATCTCACACCTTAACGGCAACAGTTGCTGACTGGACAATTGATAATAAGGTTTGGTCAACAGGTTGGCATCTCAATTTAGAAACCAATGCACTGACACATGCCAATGCTAAATGGGCCGTAGTCGGTCGCACTTTAAACTTAGATCGGAGTAGCGGTAAAACCACAAGACTATTGCTCAAGCGTCAAGGTGATTGGTCGAACCCCTTGGTACATAAGGACAAGGAAAAACCGAAAACCAAGAAGAAAGCCAAGGATAAAAAGAAAGAGACTGACACCAAAGCAACGATCGAGGAGCAAAAGAAATGATGGGATCAGTCGCAAGGCAAGTGCAAAAAGGACTAGGTCAAGTCCGTCAATCATTCTTGGGAGTTGTTGCCCGTGGAGGCTCACGTTTATTGCAGTTGACGGGATTTGCTGATGAAACGTTGCAAGAAGTTGAACTATTTCAACAGGTCGGATTTAGCTCCCACATTCCTGAAAATGCGCGTGTAGTCGTTCTTCCACTACAGGGAAAAACCTCTCGTTCAATTGTCATAGCAACATCAGGCGGTAATGTTGTTGTGAATGTCGCTGAGGGTGAGACCTGTATTTATGACCAATATGGCCACTCAATCCTCCTGCATGAAAATGGCGTAAAAATTAAAGGTGATGTCGATGTTGATGGCTCTATCACAGCATCTAAAGAAGTTTCAGATCAAAAAGGTTCAATGCAAAAAATCCGCACTACATATAACACGCACGTGCATGGCAACAGCCCAGCACCTTCACAACCAATGGAGTAGTTATGGGCGTTATTAATTTAGAAACTAAAGATTATGTTCTCACAAGCCTTGATGCAGCATTTCATGATGATGTTGTTCAGTCTGTTTGTTTACGGCTCAATATCCATCGTGGCAAATATTGGAAAGATCCACGCTTAGGAAGTCGTTTTTATACTTTGCGTCGCTCAAAAGACGTCCCTCGCTTATTGCAAACAGTCAAGCAGTATGCCGAGGAAGCCTTATCTGACTTAGTACCTGATCGCCTTGCAGCATTAGTCGTGAATGCCAAGCAAACGATTCAAAGTCGTATTGATCTCGATATCAACATAACGCGATTAACTGGTCAAACCCAGACGATTCAATACTTTGTTCCAGTTGGTGGCTGATATGGCATTTCAAATTAAAACGTTCCCTGAGATTCATAATGATATTGTTCAAGAAATTCGTAATAAAAACGGCTTAACAATTCCTAATGATTCTGATGCTAGTATCCGTGCTGACGGTACCGCTTCCGTCGTTGAAGGGTTATATCATCAGCAGGAATACATTCAAAAACAATTATTCGTAGCGACTGCAGATGAGCCATTTCTATATATGCACGCTGAAAGACTCCGAGTACCACGAAAAGGCGGTGTCAAAGCTTCTGGCCGTGTACAAGCTTCAGCAAATATTGAACTTAAAGTTGCAGCAGGGACAAAACTTACCGACGGTAAAGGTCATTACTGGCTTACGCTGTACGATGAATATTTCAAACCGAATCGCCTTAAAGATGTTGATGTCGTTGCAGAGCATATCGGTACTGCTTGGAACTTTGATGGCCAAAATCTGCTATGGATCAGTCCAGCAGCAGGCTTATCTGGACAAGCTCAAGTGATTGAGGTGTCTGGCGGAGCTGAGGAGGAAGAAGTTGAGACTTGGCGTCAGCGTATGCTTGAAAAAGAACGCCTCGGCATAGTACGTGACCGCGAAGATGATATTGAGCGCATTGTCAAAGATGTTGTGGGTGTTGCTGATGTATTTGTCTTTCCGAAGCGACGTGGCTTGGGTTCATTAGACGTTGCTGTAACAGCAGCTGGTAATCCGCCAAATTCACCTAGTACTGCATTACTTTCTAGTGTTCAAGGTGCTTTAGATACTTATGCAGGATTTTGGGCTGACGTTCGTGCGTATGCACCGACAAAAGAGTATTTAAATCTCAAAGTTGTTGTTATGGGTACAGCAAATTTAACTGATGTAGAACAAGTTATTCGGGACTATGTTGGCTTACTTACTCCAGCTGAGACCTATGTTCATTCAACTATCGTGAGCCGGATTAAAGCTATATCAGGCGTAGCTGATGTGGCAATTACGCCCAATACAAACAAGGTCCCAACATTGACAACCTTTATTACTGGTTGGCTAAGGATTGGTAATTTAGATGTGGTCCGCGCATGAGATTCGAGAAACTAGTTGAACTATATAGTGCTGTGCTTCGCCAGCTACTACCTGTAGGCGGTTATGACACCGCAAACGGTACCGTAATTTCTGTTGATATCTATGCGCACGCCAAAGCCCTAGCTCAAGTCGATCTAGATGGCAAACGAATATTGGCATTTATTGAGAAAGTACCTGTTGAACTCATCGATGAATATGAGCAATCGCTCGGTCTACCACTTAAATGCACCACCAATGTGTCCCGATCAATTGAGGAACGACTCCAAATCATCAATTGGGTTTTAGCAACCAACAATGTCTTAAACCGTGATTATTTAGAGCAATTATTGGCTTTGTTTAGTGTTGAGCTTCTACAGTTAGTGAAATATACACCAATGCAATGCACAGAATCATGTACTGCACCTGTTAATACGGAAAGCCTGCGCTACAAGGTTAAATTAATCCTAAAAAAACCTGTTAAAGCAGATTTGAACTGCATCATCAAAAACTACCTACCAGCTTATGTCAGATATGATGTTGAGGAATCTAAATGAAAAGAATTGATAGTATTAATGCACGTCCAAACCTCTTTGGCAGTGATAAAAAAGGCTTTCATGCAAATGATGATGTACCAGGACAAGATGCGACCTACATGACTCCTGACTGGTGCAATACAGTCCAAGAGGAAATAGCCAATGTGTTAGAAAGAAATGGGGTGAATCTAGATCCGAATAATCGACAGCAGCTATATGAGCTACTGGTGACTTATCCTTATATTGACGATCTAATGGCGGCTATCGAGAATCGATTTGCACATGAGGCTCAATTAAATAAACAAGCACGCGATGAGCTTCAAGCTCAAATCACAGCCTTAATGAATCACGTTGTTTATCCTCGGATCGTAGCCTCTGGCGTACTTTATTATGCAGGTGATGGGCATGGTGGCTCAGTTTCGTGGCTAGGAGGTAGCGATGGTTGGGATGTATCGGGTGATCGCGTCATAGCGCCGTCTATCTATAACTTAACTGATCGTAATTACGGTATTTTTCTAAGTCCTGAAAGTGACAATGAAAGCTATGCTTTAGAACGTGGTCTACAGGACTTTAAACCAAAACTCTGGAACCGCTCGGGCCAAAACCGTGTTGGCTATACGGGTCAAGTTAGCTTTCAAGTTGTTCAACATAAGAATCCAAATAGCCTTACCGTCGATGGTGATTACCCAGTTGGCGTTTATAGCTTTATTCTTCAACCAAATGAATCCAAAATATTTACATTGATCGGCTCAGGCGGTGGCGGTGGTACTTCTAGACATTCTAGTAATAGCGAATATCCATTATGCGATGGTAGAAATGGTGAGGATGTTCTAATTAAAGCCAACGGAGAAACCATTGCAGCTGTTCATGGAGGCGGAGGCGGAACACAAGGCGTCTGGGGGAATGGTTCGTCATACCACAATGGTGCTGGTGGCGTTACAGGTGAAGTAGAGATTATTGGTGTATTTGGATCTACAAACATTACTAAAGGCCTTGCAGGTAATGCAGGTAGAGAAGATCATTCAGGCGGTGCATCCGTAAGCCCCGTTGGAGTATTTGGCAAAGGTGGCAGCGGTGGTGATGGCGTTGGTGATGAAAGCTGGTCTTTTGGCGGCGGTGGAGCATCAGGATCAGTCTTGGTAGCTCAGTACACAAATAATAGTGCTGGTAACCAGACTATTACATTGATCGTAGGCAGCGGTGGTGTTGGCGGTACTAAAGGCTGGTCTAATTCCGATATGGTAGGCGCAAAAGGTAATGATGGATTTGCTAGAGTGACAAGTGCTTAATATTTGAAATTGTTTTGCAGCATGTGCAACGAGAAGTTTAGGCAATTATCTCAATATTTTGCGAAAATTATCTCGTCGCGCATCAGGTACAAAAACAAGGTGGGCTGTCTGGGGTGATCAGCAGTTTGCAAAGTGCAGGTTTGGGTGAGCAATTACAACAGTGGTTAGACCCGAATCAAAGCAATACCGAAGTACCTGTTGAACAGGTGCAAAATTTATTTCAAGCGGATGAGGTTCAGCAAGTGGCTGATCAAGCTCAAGTCCCGACACAACAGGTCTATAGCGCAATCTCAAGTGTATTGCCGCAGATTGTCGATGCATTAACCCCACAAGGTGCTCAGACCAATCAAGCCGAAGCCAATCAAGATGTAGGTAGTGTAATGTCAATGCTGAGTTCATTTTTAAAAAAATAAATGTGTAAATGCCTGTTGCTGATCTGGGTCAGTAACAGGCATATATTTATTAAAGTATTTAAAAAAATATTCAAATAGAACTTATAACCCGATTTAGTCTGAGTTAAACAATAGGTTGGATGTTGAGATTTTCTTGGCGATATAATGTGATTTTTTAAATCGAATTAAAATAATCTGCGATTGAAATTCTAATTCCCCAAATTCTGGTTCGACTTGAACATAGTGCAACTGTCCAAACTCATCACGAATACGCGCTTGTGCCGAAAATCCCGGACGGGCACTGCCACTGGATACTGTGGCTAAACGACCAATCAGATTCACTTGGGTCGGCGTGAGTTTGGGTTTAATTACTTGATCCAAGCAATGGATCATAAATACAGTAAAGAAGATCGCCACCACCAAGGCTGGCAGAATAATATAATACCAAGGTGAAAATTCGAGCTGACTGGCAAAGATGGAAAACTGAATTAAATAACCCGCAAAACTAAAGTTAATCAGCAAGAATACAAAGATCAGTACTTTGGAAAATTTCACTTGGATCAGGGGGGAGTCAACCAACCATTGTGGTGAGATTCTTTTTAAGAATGTACTCGGGCGCAGATTGATATAATAACCAATGGTTTCAGCCATACTGAGCAAAACCAGTCCCACCACACTGATGTGGAAAGGGATTAAATCTGGTTCTGATAAAAATTGAATCAGCATGCTTATCCTGCACTATGGGGGTGAGTTAATCGGTTAAATTGCAATGTTCATGCACCGTGGATGAAATACACAATGGCTGAGATGCACAGTGGTTGATAATCTTGTTGTGTCTGCCAAGCGCAATTTAAAGCTATGTTAGCAACTCACTGCATAAATAAAAAGACCAACTGCCATCGTAATCATATGGTTTATTTCTAATATTCAACCTCAAGCTTAAGATCAGTGTTTAAGTTTAACTAATTGTGCGAAATTCTCCATCTATAATCTTTCTTGCGAAGCAGTGCTTCTCAGGTGGAGATGGATAGCACTCATTATTCAGGTCTTTGCTGTTTTTCGATATTGTCTAATATGGTCCCGTATTGTTTCGATTGTTGCCCCACCAGTGCTAAGCAGGCAATATGCTCTTGTCCAAAGCACAGGTTTCCAGTAGAAAGCACTCAATTCTTCTGCAAACTCTTTTCGGATCAATCGGCTTGTTACAGTCTTTAGATTATTGATGAATTTGCTTGGCATAATCATGAGTTAAATATTTCTTTCAATATGCTGCTAAAGACAACGAGTGATGGGTTGATATGTAAACTGAGTAATGATGTTGTTTTATGCTAGGCAATCGAAATTCATATAGCGCTATAGTCGTTGCCATGAACCAACTCCAATTAAAAGCGTTTAAATATCGCATTTACCCAAACAAAGAACAGCAAGTGCTTATCGAAAAGCACTTCGGATGCGCTCGGTTTACGTTTATTAAAAGATTCACTTTAAAAGCTACATTTATTCAGAATAAGGAGTCCGATAATGAGCGAGTGGTCCACCACAACAAATGAAGAGGTTGCAAGTTGTACACCAGCAAGGTGTGACTGTGTCGTTTTTTGGGAAATGCAACAACAAAAAGCCCTCAAAAGACTTTCAAATAGATTGCTTGCACCAATGAATGCACCACAGAAATATGCCATTATTCCAAATGCAGAAGCTCGAGCACGTCGAATAGCTGCAGTTTATGCTCGTATTTATTTGGAAACAGAATCCAAAGGCAATCCAAACTTAAGAGGTCGTTATTATTGGATGGGATTTGGTGCTTTTGCCTCTAAAACAGTTGCCTATATTTTTCATGATTGGAGAGACTTAGTATCTCCTGCAAAAGAGGCTTTTCGTAAAGGAAACTTTTGGTTGTTTATGGAAATTGCACCTTGGTTCTTGGCATGGAGTGAGGACTCAAAGTCATTTAAGGGTTGTTTCAAGGCACGTGATGTCAGTCAATTTAAAAACTTAAAAAACACAATGAACAATCTAACTTGGTCTAAAGAAGCTTTAAGCACGTTAAAAAACTTAAAATGGACTGCTGAAATTGAAAGTGCTTTTTCAAAACTCACTGAAATTGAGGCGATATTTAAACAATTCCCTCAAGAAAACGTGCGTTTTCTTAAGGCTGAGCAAGAGCTTATGGCGCACCGTAATAAGATTGCAGTCCAAGAACAGCTCAATGTTTTACAGCCTCTCATTTGGAACACACCTGATGGAAAGAATGCAGGTCGTATGGGGAAGGGATTAAGGGCATTGGGTCCAGACCAAACACTCATACTTTCTAGTGATTACAATCGATCTGATGTGGTCAAACGGGTGCCTCCACCATCAGGTTTGTATATGGGGAAGCCTGGGCCAAAAGTAGAGGCTTATCCAGGCCGCCATAAAGGCGTTCTGGATCAGCTTAAAGAGGACGTATATGAGGATGCACCAGAAGGGACAAATTCTGCTGACTATGATCAACGTATGGTGTGGATCAATAAGGCTGCTGAGAAATATCATAGATTAATGCTCGATGAGAAAGGACGAGCTTTTATACATAAAGAGTTGGCAATCATCAGCACATGGATCGCAGATAATGCAGGTAAATAATATGCGCTTGATTTTTTTTAAAGAATATAGGCTTGGGTGGTATTTCTGTGGCTTATTTTTTCTTTGTATCTTTTTATGGGCATGTCAACCCACTCACTTATCTTCAGGAAATAAAACCATGCTAACTGAATTACATTTTGGTATACAGGGTGTAAAAGACTTTCAAAAGAATCAATCGATTTTCGATAATAATTATATGGAACCTGTGGGTATGGGGTTTCAGGATTTAAGTTGGAGGGATTCTGCATTAGGTCAGGTACGTATTTATACTGCGGAATGTCATTTAGACATTCCCAATGTCGGTAGTGCTATGGGCACTGCGTTTGATCGGAAGACTTATCAAGGTATTCATGGTATTGATGTAAGGAGTCGATTTTATGCAGAAAATGGCATTAGTTTAGAGCAATATTATCAGGCTTATGTCAACGTGGTGAATGAACTGAAGAAAAATAATTGGCGACAATTCTACTACGCCAGTGATGCAAGAATTGCACCACAAGATAACCTAAAATATATGTTAAATAAACCTGGATATAATATCGATCCTACAAGTTTATTAAGTTTTGAACAATGGCAGCAAGTCCTGTCAGGAAGTCGGGAACTTAGCCTCAAAGTATATAATAGTGATGTAGCATTAAATATTAGTTTTTCTCCATTACCACGTCCAAGAGCCTCAAATAAAGAGGATGAAACCCAAGAAAACCGTCCATTTAATTTAGACATTAGTTATGCTTTTACCACGCTTCGCTATAGGATGAAAAATATGGTTGGTGATGATGGTGTCGATGTAGATAATTTCAGTGATGATGAGTATGAAAGAGAGTTTCAAAAATATATGGAACAAGAGCAGAAACATCGATTAAACGCAGAACAAGAGGCTAGAGCGAAAGGCTACCATATTGATGAGAACTACCAAGATCCAGATTATTGGAAATATTCCAAGTAAATAGAGTTTAGGGTTGTATCGTATTAAAAACCCGTGAATTATGCCCTATTGAATACCATACGCCTTATGCGAAATTACTAATGAACAATCTAACTTGGTCTGAAGAAGCTTTAAGTACATTAAAAACTTAAAATGGACTGCTGAAATTGAAAGTACTTTTTCAAAACTCACTGAAATTGAGGCGATATTTAAACAATTCCCTCTAGAAAAAGTGCGTTTTCATAAGGCTGAGAAAGAGCTTATGGAGCACCTTAATATGATTGCAGTCCAAGAACAGCGCAATGTTTTACAGCCTTTGGTGTGGAATACTGTGGGAGGGCGGGTTGGTGCAGTTTTTGGAAAAGGAGCATCTGTCTTTTCGATAGGTCCTGACGCAACTTTAGTACTGTCCAGTGATTATGATAGATCTGATGTGCAAAAAGAAGCACCTCGTCTAATGGGACCACATCATCAGCCTACTACGCAAGTACAACACTATAAAGGACGACATCGAAATGTTTTAGATCAGCTTAAAGAGGAGGTATATGAGGATGTAAGTGCATTGACGTATGCTCCTTCATATAAGAGTCGCATGAAGTGGATCGATAGAGCTGCTGCTAAATATCATCGATTAATGCCCGATGAAAATGGACGAGATTTTTTACATAAAGGGTTGGCAATCATCAGCACATGGATATCAGACAATGCAGGTGAACAATAGTTCGCGTTTGATTTTTTTTAAAGCATATAGGCTTGGGGCGTATTTCTGTGGCTTATTTTTGTTGTGTATCTCTTTTTTATGGGCATGCCAACCTTTAGGAAATAAAACCATGCTAACTGAATTACATTTTGGGCTACAGGGTGTAAAAGACTTTCAAAGGAATCAATCGATTTTCGATAATAATTATATGGAACCTGTGGGTATGGGGTTTCAGGATTTAAGTTGGAGGGATTCTGCATTAGGTCAGGTGCGTATTTATACTGCGGAAAGTCATTTAGACATTCCTAATGTCAGTAGTGCGATGGGCACTGCATTTGATCGGAAGACTTATCAAGGTATTCACGGTATTGATGTGATGAGTCGCTTTTATGCAGAAAATGGCATTAGTTTAGAGCAATATTATCAGGCTTATGCCAACGTGGTGAATGAACTGAAGAAAAATAATTGGCGACAATTCT
>NZ_SLVJ01000025.1 GCF_004345325.1 Acinetobacter calcoaceticus | reverse complement strand
TAACTTAGGGAGTAAAGTAAATTTTGATTATACTAAAGCTCATTTTAAAAATTGAAGTGAAATTTTTGTGAGAACGGTAATTAGCTTAATTTTATTATTTTGTACCATTAAGTTGTATGCTAAGAAAATTGACTATACACCTCCAGAAACGATAGATGTATCTACATTTGATGATTTTTTTTATGTGTCGAATGATCTAGCTTATGGAAAGTTAGTTGAGTGGGAAAATGGCAACAAGATGAGAAGTATGCTCAAGCCATCTTTTGATTTAGGGAAATTAAAGGCAACAGAGTTACGGTTTAAATTCGTTGATCGCGAATATTCTAGATATGTGGTTGACATATCCTGGTTGAATTGCTCAAATTTAAAGCGGCGTGCAATAGCTGGACACTATGATGTTGATGGGTATTTGGTTCGGATCTTATCTTATTCTCATAAATTAAAGATTGAAAAAGGTCAAGAAAAACCATTGGTTTGTGGCCAACACTAAATCTTTTTTAATCCGATACCTTTAAAATGCCTTGTAAAGCCTCGCAATTGCGGGGCATTCTGATCGTATGTGCTGCAGATTGCAGATATTGCGACTTGTATTAAGCATAATATAATCTCCACAACTCGTATCTGGATATCCTTATTTTCAGGGCATAGGAAAAACTTTTGCTAGAGTGAATGACTTATTATTGAGTGGATGCAAATGACTTCCTCAGCATAATTTATTTGTCACTGTAAAGCTTATCCAGTTGCAGACTACTTTTTTTCAGCATACATCAGAGGATCCTTGCTCAGAAAGGTCTAATAATTTGGTTATGATCACCAAGTCCTGGTTAACGTTAATAGTTGAAGTTTTTAAATGAAAACATTTATAAAAAATTTAATGGAGCGTCGCATTGAAAATATTTGGATTCTTCTATTTTTTGTAGTAGTTGCGCTAATCGGATTTTGCTGGGATTATTATAATACCCGTATAGTTGATCATTATAAATTGCCAAAAGAGCAATGGGAGTGCACACACAGCAAGATCTACAAGTGGAGAAACTCCACTATACAGTTTGTGTGCAGTATGTAAGGATAACGCTGGAAGATATCAAAAATGAACAAGAGTATGAAATACAAGAGGCCAGAAGGCAGGGTGCAGAAGACCTGTATATAAAGCAATATGGAAAAAGCCCTTACGATCATTAAAATTTAGTTGTATTTTTTTATATTGTGAAGCTAAAGCTGCTTATCGAAATCGCTGGTAGCCCATGGTCAGTTGGTCGTGGCGGAAACAAAATAGCTAATGCATTGTCTAAATATGACCTAGCTATGGATAAAGGGTATTCATTTGAACGTCTTGAGCCTTTTCAGATTAGTTCTAGTTATGCAATTAACTGGATTCAAAACCAATTAAAAGGATTGAAGATGGTACTTTGCAGGTTTAGGCCATAGATGTACCCACAAGTCTTAATTTCTGTTAAATTTCGAATATTTAATGAATCCTTTAATGTGGGCTGTAGAGGAAATGGGTAACATTGATTTAGGCGATCGCCGAAGAACGATTCGACTGTGTGAATTCCTAAATAAAGCCAGTCAAAATTTTCAATCCAGTGTCTCCCAGTTGTCTAAAGATCAACATACACGTAAAGCCTATTATCGGTTAATTGAAAACCCTAAAATCGATAAAAATATTGTTTTAGAATAAAATGTTAAGGCTGTTCAACTCAGACAAAAGAACACCACACAGTACTCTGTATTCAAGATACAACTGAATTAGATTACAGAACAAAGTCTACGATCAAAGGCTTAGGCCGCTTGAATTACGAAGCTCGTCAAGGTATGTATTTGCATCCAACATTGATGATTACACCCGAAGGTGTACCTTTGGGTATTACCGATATGTGGTCATGGGCGAGAAAAGCTAAAGATGAGCCAGACATCAAAGAAAGTTTACGTTGGAAAGAAGGCTATCAACGTGTCTGTGAGCTAGCCGAGGACAATCCTGAAACTGATTATGTATATATCGCTGACCGTGAAGGTGACTTGCACGATATAATCGAATTAGCTGATGAAAAACAATGTTCTGCAGATTATTTAATACGGGCCAAACATTCAAGATTACTGCAAGATGGCAGTAAATTATTTGATATCACTAAAGCAGAAAATATACTCGGGCAGATCGAATTTACTGTATCAAGCGGGCATGGTAAACCAAGTCGTAAAGTTACTCAAACGATTTACAGCAAACGCGTTCAACTCAAAAGTGGCTGCTAGGTAATGATTATTATCGCTAAAGAAAATAATCCACCGAAAGGAACTACAGCAGTGATGTGGCGCTTATTGACCAATCGCATTGTGAAGGAGCTTGATGAGGCAAGCCAAATAATCGACTGGTATCGCCAGCGTTGGCAGATAGTAATGTTATTTAACATACTAAATACGGGTTGCGGGATTGAAGAAAGGCAGTTCAATAGCATTGAAAAACTAGAGAAACTATTTTTACTTTATCTGTTGATTTCATACAGAATATTACTAGTTACGATGCTTGCTAGAGAACTCCCTGATTTAAGTTGTGAGGTATTATTTGATCGAGAAGAATGGCATGTTGCCTACAATCTTTATTATGAAAAAAAGCCACCAACGAAGCGACCGAAGTTGAAACAAATGGTCAATATCATTGCCCAGCTTGGAGGGCATATGGGTAGAAAAGGAGATGGTGACCCAGGCGTAAAAACCATTTGGCGAGGCCTAATGCAGGTACAGACATCCTTGCATATGGTAAATATCCTAACAAAAATAAATGATTAGAGAGTTGTGGGTACAGCTATGGATATAATTGCAGATCATGCATCAATTTATATTTTTGGAATCAACGTATCCAGTAACCAGAATGGGTATACACAAATTTTTATCAGTCTACGTTATCTGACTTTTTAAGAGACCCAGGCGATGCTAAAAAACTCCCAAAACAATAATTCTATAATAATATTCTTATTGTTACTGATATCTAGCAATGCAGCAGCATTGGGTGACAAAGTTTCTGATGGTAAGGTTAATGTTAGGTTGCAAAATAATCATTTGTGCTTTTCAGTAAGTAATTACACACCCAGACCAGCAATCTGGGGGAAGCAATTTGTGGATAGCAATAATTTAAAACTCTCATATATCGGTGTTTCTAGCTCAAAATATGGATATATTTGGGGAGTAAATATACCTGCAGATCAAGTCGGAAACGGAGTGACATTAAGCTCCAAAAGCTGTATTGAATATGGCCAAAATATATCAGGTTATTCTATTCAAAAAACTGCTAGTTCACTCAAAACGGGTAAATACAGTGTTTCTATATGGGGTCGCGACCAAGAAAAGAATCGTGCAATTGTTTTTGTATCTGCTTTTGCCTTGGATGTTACTAATGGCCAACTAAGAATTAGTAAAGTCGATTAATTAAACGTATATTCAATCAAACCACCTCGGGTGGTTTTTTGATGCCTAAATTCTAATTCCTTCGAATTCAATGGAATTAAAACTCGGATGAATTAAATGAATGCTCAGGAAAGGATTGAGCAGATTCAGCATGAGCTTAATCATCTGGTTGCCTGCTCAACCAAAGATTGAACTGATATCGAGATCGCTTACATTGAAGAGCGATTTTTTTGGTATGCGAAAAGCTGAAAGAATTAAAACAGCATAAGAACAAAGCGGGCGTTTTAACAACGTTGATCAGTACAACAAGATTAGCAGCAGACGACCACCCAAAACAAAACCAAGAACCAGTCCACTGCCTTTGCAGGTTTAGGCTTGTTTTGCTATTCAGTGGCTTAAGGATTTAAAGAGGCATGGTATGCTCACTAAAAATAACAGGACTGGAGTATTGAACTGTGACTGTACGTTTTTTAGTAAAATCTGATGATCGAGATCAAAAAGAAAGCGCTATGCTTGGTTTACTCACTGCATTTGCGGTTGCTGACAGGAATAATTTAAAAAGCATTGCTATTGTTGTGCCTGCCATGTGTGGTTTTGATTCTACGTTAAATAAGGTCGTTGGTAGACTTAAAATTAAAGGAATATCCGTTAGTGGGTTAATAAATCAAGATAATGTAGATTTTAACGGGACAAAAGTTATAGCTACGCAGCCTTCAAAAATATCAAGTCTTGGTCATGTAGATGTATTGGTCGTATGTGCATCTACATTGGATGACCTTGAAACTATTGATGGTTTAGAGCAGATTGGGAATATCGTATATGTTCCATGGTTGGCTTCTGAGCAAATCTGGTGGGCTGATAAATGGAATCCAATACTGATATAAATTTTACAGGTCGGTAAGCGTCAAGATAGGGAAATGCTCCTTAAAAATAATTGAACTTAAAAGTAGAAAATCGAATAACCTTGATTTAAGGAGATTTTTTATGAAAACATCTAAATATTCAGACAGCTTAATCATGAGTATTTTGAAGCAAGCTGAAGCAGGTACTCCAGTGCCGAACCTTTGCCGAGAACATGGTATGAGCTCTGCCACGTTCTACAAATGGAGAACCAAATATGGCGGCATGGATCTTTCCATGATGACTCGGCTTAAAGAGTTAGAGGCTGAAAATGCTCGCCTTAAACGCATGTACGCAGATGAGCGCCTCAAAGCTGATATCCTTCAGGATGCACTGTCAAAAAACTTATAAGGCCAACTCAACGCAAGGCACTTGCTTAGCAAGCCGTTGAGCAATATAACATCTCAGTGAGTAAAGCCTGTCTCATGTTCCAAGTCAGTCAAACCTGTTATCGCTATATAGCTCAATTGAAGGAGCAGAATGAGGTCATTGCAGATTGGCTGATTAAGCTCACCAATGAGAATAAGACTTGGGCTTTATGCTATGCTTTTTGTACCTACGTAATGTCCAAGGCTACCCTTGGAATCATAAACGTGTTTATCGTATGTATTAGGAACTAGAGCTTAACCTTCGAATTAAACCGAACAAGCGTATTAAACGTATAGAGCCTGAAACGCTTGCAGTACCAGCAGCCCCGAATGAGTCATGGTCAATGGACTTTATGAAAGGGTTGTTGCTGGCGAGGAAGATGTTAAGAGTTTGATATGGATTGGTGGAATAAAGCCATGAGAAAATTAATTTTATTGGTTGCGTGTTGTTTTTCAGCAGCATGTGCATCACAGAAAGTTTATGTACATCCATCTCTTAAGGGGCAATTTATTAATCAAGTTACCAATGAGCTCGTGTCTAAAAAAAGCTATATTGCAAGCACTATTAAAGAGAGAGTTTGGTAAAAACTACACTGATGCTAATGGTAATTTTTACGTACAAGCTGAAAAAGTGAACTATAGATCTGAATCGCTTTATAATGCTAAACCTAGAGAAGTGATTTTTCTTTTGGAGGGCTTTGAACGGAAGAAAGTTAACTATTTAGAATTTCCATATAGCCCTGAAAATCCTAGTCGTTATGAGGAGGCAGTGGTTGATATAGGTAAGGTCTACCTCAATCCAAAAAATTAATCGTAAAATTAGAGGGAAGCACTGTCTAATAATTTGACTAGGATCATTCGCGGCTTAGACTGAACTGCTAGCACTGAATCTGTAAATAAGGTCTATCTAATCAATCTTATAGAATAAAGAAAAAGACCAATGAGCTGGTGATATTTGGAATTGACCAATAAAGCAACATCCTCGTTTAGCATAGATCTAAAACACTTGTATTTCATTTTAAGATTCGCTAGTATTCCTGCACGAAATGCTTGATATATCAGTATTTACGCAGGGCCTATAGCTCAGTTGGTTAGAGCAGCGGACTCATAATTCCAATCTCTACTATAAAAACAACAATATATCGCAATATTTCACAATATTAAATTCTTATCAAATAACATAAATGCTTGTTTTAACTACTTTTCGCAATATTCAGCAACTCTATACAATCTACTGAGATATTCCTGCGGTCTACTATGGGTCTACTTGGTCTACATGCAAGAAGACTTGATTATTATTGAGTTTTAGTATTTCTACTATATACAAAAAAGCCCTTAAAATTAAGGGCCTTTGTTTATCCAGTGTGCTTAAGCCGATTGTCATCCATATACTGCAAAACATCTTGCTTTTTATATAGAACTGTTTTTGCTGATGGTTTGGTGAAGGGGATACCGCCACCTTCACAACGCTTCTTTTGCAACCACGGCAACGAGAGGTGGTAGACAAGTGAGATCACCTCTGGTGGAAACTCGGTATCAACAGATGCTTCGCGATAATCCTTGACTAGTTCCTTTTTTTGGGATTCTGTCATTTTATCTAACTTTGTTAATCTAGCCATTACGCCGCCACTCCAACAATTTCAGGGTAATTCGGACTGCTCAAATGGTCTTCAAATTCAGCACCTAACTTCACCGCCAAACCATTGCCAGTCAGGTCTTTTGTGACCATTCCATACTCTTTTTTAGATCGAAAATTAAAGCCTCGACCATCCTGCATTTCTTTGACTTGGTAGCCAAGGAGGTTGAGCCAAATTCGGAACGCAACTAGGTTTTTTGCCTTGATGATTTTTTTCATGCTACTAATCCCCTTTATATCTGGCGTTTGTATAGATCGGGCTCGCTGGAACCACTGTTTGAACTGGCTTGGCTTTCGGCGTTGCAGTCTGCATACGCTTAGGCTCTGCTTGACCAATAAGTGTTGTCCGTTCAACTGGATAACCTTCACCATGGCGAACCCAGCTACCAAATGACCAAAAATAGAATCCAGTGTCATCAAACTTGTGGTATTTCATCTCACCACCAAGAGTGTCGTAACGGTTTGCATCTGCAGGAATGCCATTAATTACTTGAACTTTTTTGGAAGTATCGCCGCCATGAAACTTTGCAAAAAAGTCATTTAGTTGGCCCTGAACATGCTGGTCAGTGACAAGCGGTGGTAGTGTTAAATTGCTCATTGAACCACCTCCAGATTGCCAACAATGGACGCCTTAACAGCATCAAATGTCGAGCCATCAATAGCAATCAAGCTATCAATTCCACTATCTTCGCAGAAAGTCATAACATCAATATTTCGCTCAGTTAGCAAAGCCTGAAGTTCATCACGCTGTGCACCTGTGATTGCATTAAACTCCACTGGGCCCACATATTTATTGATCTCTTTGTTGAAGGTGCAGCCCATTTCTTTGGCGCGCTTAATCACTGTTTGCCGCATGTTGTGGTAGAAAAGATGTTCTTTGTCCAAGCCTATCGTTTCAGTCAGTTGATTGATTTCACTAGCATACATAGCTTCTTCACAGCTTTGAGCGAAGTTATTAAACTCCTCAATGGCCTTGATTGATGCTAGCTGAGCAGGGGTGAGGGTGTTGATATGATCCTTGGCTTGTTGAATTAAGTCAGCCAAAAAACTAGGGTTTGTTTTTAAGTCAGGGACCCAGACCTCACCAGACTCACCGCCCAATGCGCCAGCATTTTTTGCATGATGAGTAGGGCATGGCTTGAAGCTGATTAGGCGCTCAGTTTTCCCTTCACCAGTAGTTACAGTGGTTAAGTAACCCATGATGTCGGCTATGCGGTACAACTCATTGCGGTTCTTACCACCAAGATCAGGGCGATAAATAACTTGGTCTCCACTCTGATCTTCGGAAGCGTGAGCAATGAAAACTACATCTTTTCCAGAGCTAACCAGACTATTAACATACTGCTTAAATATATTATTAGCCAAGCCTTGAGCCTTAAGTTTTAGAGACCCGTCTTTTTGCTTATTGGTATTGTTGAGCATCAGGTGAGTCTTGATGCTTTCGAGCATGGCGCCCACAGTGTCGATAACAATTGTGTTGTATGGTGCCAAATCCTGCTGGGTAAGGTTTGCAACATCAGCCCATTGATTAACTTGAACTACAGCGCCACGACGCAATTCACCTGTACGATGTGACCCACGATCAAAGTCAAATGAAATAGCCTTGTCACCAGTGAACCCGATTGAAGTTTTACCCAAGCCTGGATCTGCATAAAGATAAGTAATAATTGCCGTGACTGTTAAGGGTTGGTCAGCCTGAATAATATTAATAGACATGATATTTCTCCTAAGCTGCACACTGCAAAGTGTTTAACTCAATGTAATTCTTAATAACTTCAATCTTTTCAAGTTGTTGATTCATCACATAAATCTGTAAGCAGTCTTGATAATTGTCAGCATTAAACTTGATAGATTTACTGAACACGATTTCATTGTTTTCAATCTTGTGAACCCAAACCGATTCGTTGAGCTCAAGCACCTCAATGCCGTTATTCACACAGAGTTTTTTAAGTGGTTTGATGGCTCTTGCAACCCTTGATTTAAGTCGCGCAACTTCAATTTCGCAGAGTCTTAAGTTTGGAGATGTTCTCATTCCACAATCTCCTTCGCCACAGCACTATGATTTCCGCTTTCAGAGCAGCTAGTCAGAGTGAATAGAGACCCACCCAAAGTTATTGTTAGTAAAACGATTGCAGCTGCATTGCTGGCGAATGTCTTAACTCGGTCCAATCGATCTTTAGCTGCTTCCAATTTGATTTGGTTGGGAGTTGGTACAGCAAAGTAAAGCGGAGTGGTAGCAGGGCGTTTAACGCCGAACGTACCGCAGTTGCTATTTGAGTTGATGTGTTTCATAATTTCCTCACTCTTTTGAGTAAGCCCACAGGTTTCGACGACGGTGGGCTTTTTCGTATTTGGTGAGATGATTATTCAATATTGAATTAAATTAGTCAATATATAATTATTCATATGTGAATTATTTTAACTATTTTTTGTTTTATTTGATTAATAAAATTCTATAGTGAATAAAAAAGGCCGCATTTAGCGACCTTTTTGAATTACTGGTTTTACCACTTATCAACCGTAGACCACCAAAATACCCAGCCCAACAATCTTGCGTCTGCCGCCCATTGCTCTGCTGTTAATACCTCTTCCTCATACTCCTTATTGTCACTCACCAACTTCACAGACCCAAAAGGCAGCCTGTAAAGCCTCTTAACTCTCAGCATCCCACCGTGATCAAATGCGTAAATTTTCCCGTCTTTAATTACCTGCTTACTCTTATCAATACCAAGCGTCGCCCCGTCAGAGATTGTATTCTCCATGCTCTTACCACTATTTGTAGCGCATGCAGCAAACTCTGGCTCAACACCAGCATTCTTTAGTGTTCGCTTACTAAACCTCAATTTACGGCCCATTTCCTCTATAACATGCGTAGCTCCTGAGCCAGCGGCAAACAACACCTCCTTAAAGTAGGGTAACTCAACATCATCACCATCTAGTGGCGTCTCATCATCCCACAAATCAAAGCTTTGCAGGCTAGTGGTTATCCGTGGTGAGATGGTTGCACCCTTCTCTAAATCCCCGAACCGTAGGTCTCTAAGTTCGACCTCAAAAAACTTTGCATACTTTTCTAATGTGTTATCCCTGATGTGTTCGCTTTGCCCATTCAAAATTCGACGCGTGGTTGGCTGAGCAAGAATGCCTTCGCTGGCCTCGCTAAGAGAATTCGCATTTAAGTGACGCTGCGAAAGCAAAAACTTTAAATTCTTTTGGATCGACATTTGAGCAATTCCGAAAAACACTAGGTATCCCCCATTATTTTATTCAAATTAGAATAATACCAATTCAATTGTTAGTCAAATGTGATTGACAATAATTCAATAATGAATAAAAATAGTCATAATCTCAATTGGCTTAATTTCAATGAATAAACTTCAGCAAATGATTGATGAGCTACTTGGTACGTTCACTCAACAAGAACTTGAAAGACTAACTGGAGTCGATCAAGGAAGTATTAGTAAGTTTAAAAACGGGAAAATTAAAAACCCAAGTATGGCTAAAGGTGATGCTATTCGTGGTTTTTACTTTTCGTGGAAGCAAGAAAAAGCCCCAGCTGTTCAGAGCTAGGGCTTTTTACACATTCATAGGAGACAAATCGAATGAATGCGAATGCAAATATAACACAACACATTGTTGCGGCAAATAAGTACCACAGCCCCGAGTGTGTTGATTCAAATAAATGCTCAATGTGTAGGGCTTATGTCAAATCAGTCAAAGTTGATTTATCGGCGTTCGCGACTCTGCTCAAGCAATTTGATGAGCAGTTTGGGGGTGGATGTGAGTAATTTACTTATCAATGAGCACCCCTTAATGTTTTCCCCAACTCTGGCTATTGAGCTTGGAACGGAGACGGCTGTATTCCTGCAGCAATTGCATTTCTGGCTTGGCGTGTCTCAACATGAGCATGATGGCAAGAAATGGGTTTTCAATAATCTAGATCAATGCATAGAGATGGTTCGAGGGACTATTAAAAAGCGCACCTTAGAGCGAATCATTTCTGATCTCAAAAAGCGTAAATTAATCACGGTTGCACAGCTCAATACAAACAAGTGGAAGAAGACAAATTACTTCACCATTAACTATGCAGAGTTGGCAAATGTAGGTAATAAATACAGCTCAAACGCAGATGTACCAGATACCGCCAAAATGGCGGATTCGATAGCGCCAAAATGGCGGACTCCATACCGCCAAAATGGCGGATTCGATCCCGTCATAATGGCGGAATGTTTACAGAAGAATACTACAGAAGAATACTTCAGAATAATTAACGCAGTTTTTGCATTTGTTTTGAAAAAAGCAAAGACTCCAAATTATGAATTAATGTTCTCTGAATTCTGGAAAGTTGTACCAAACAAGGATGGCAAAAAGTCCGCAGAAGCTGCATTCAAGAAAGCAATCAAGAAGGTTTCACTTGAAGATTTGATCGTTGCATACCAAGCAAACGTTAAGGTCTGTGATCAACAAAATCGTTTTAAGAAAAATCCAGCAACTTGGTTGAATCAAGAATGTTGGAATGATGAATCAATTCAAGCTGCTATTAAGACGTTGAAGAATCCAGCAGCTCAGCAAGCTTACTCCCCTCAAAACTTCACTGCTGACAAAGGGGACTGGTAATGGCTGATCTATTCAATATCGCAATTGAACAGAGCGTTTTAGTTTCTCTGATGACAGTTCAAAACTCACTTGAGCAAGTGAACAGTGATCTTGATGCAAAGTGCTTTCACTCTGAACGCCATCAAACTATTTTTAAAACAATCACCGACTTGGCGAATGAATCCAAGCCATACGACATTGTTCTTGTTGAACAGCGCCTTACCCAAGAAAAGAAATTGGAGTTGTCTGGCGGATCTGAATACTTAATTCGTATGCTTTCCGATGCGCCAACAAGCTTTTACAACCTTGAGCCGTATGTGGCTGAGTTAAACAGATTCAAGAAGCATCGTGAGCTACTTCAAGTCGGTCAGTCGATCATTGCGCTTGCTAACGATCTCACTGTTCAAGACGTTTTTACTGATGCAGAAAGCTTGTTTAGCAATGCTGATGAGTCTGGTGAGCAAGTCAAAACCAGTTTTACTTTTGAAGAAGCCCTTAAAAGTGCGACAGAACTCGTCGTTGCTAAGGCTGATGCGGCTCAGAAAAAGGAGTTTGTTGGGGTTCAATTTAATCTAACCCACCTTGATCGGCTTATTGGGACGATTAAAAAAGGCCATCTGTGTGTAATTGCAGGAAGACCAGGATCAGGTAAATCAACACTAGCTCAAATGTTAACGATACAGACCGCTTTCCGCTTCAATGAGGCTGTTTTGTTCATATCTGCTGAAATGGATAAGGATACGTTAACAAATCGCTGTGTGAGCGCTCTGGGAGAGATTCCGTACAACAATATTCACAATGCTGAGCTTTATGGTGAGGATTTCAAAAACTTTGCTGAAACCACACACAAGTATAAGAAATTGAAAATTCATATCGAAGACAAGCAGCAACCTACGATTTCTGAAGTTCGTTCTTATGCCCGAAAAGCTAAGCGTCGATATAAGAAATTAGGGTGCATTGTTATTGATTACATTGGGCTCATTCGTGATCCAAGCATTAGAGACCGCACCCAAGAAGTGGCTTCAATCAGTCGCAAGCTCAAGGCATTAGCAAAAGAGTTTGAGTGTCCTGTGATTGTACTTGCACAGCTCAATCGTGAGTCTGAAGGCACAGACAAGCCGCCACGCATTCACAACTTAAAAGAGTCAGGTCAGATTGAGCAAGATGCAGATCAGATTATCTTGGTTCATCCAGTACCAAGTAAAGAAAATGACGGACCATCTGGGCTTACAGAGATGATTGTTGGGAAAAACCGCCATGGCAAAAAGGGGAAAGTTGTGGTCATGGATCGATTGGATATTTGCAGATTTATGGGTGTGACAGAAACCACAGGAGCGTCGGCATGAGTATACAAGTCAGAGTAATAGCAGTAGACAACCAAAAATATACTGCAACAGTCGAGGCCTTTGATGGGGCGCAACGCATCTTAAAAAGCTCAGTTGGATTCAAGACAGCAAGTAAAACAAGCATTGAGTCAGCAATCAAAAAGAGCCTAAAAACTTTTAATCGCCCGTCATTTGGTGGAATGGAAATTATATTTTTGTGTCGCATGGGAGAAATATCGTGAGAAATATTCGAGACCAAAAAACCATTGATTGGTGCGAAGAATTAGAGGGCTTGAAGTACGAACATAAGTTCAATCATGGGACGCTGAATGCATACAACAAGCACAAGTGTCGTTGTGAGTATTGCAGCGAAGCGAAGTCAATTAGTGAACGTAGATCGGAGTTGAGAGCGATGCTGAGAGGGCGGGTAATGCTTGGAGGTGGGGTGTGAAGACTAAACCAACGGCATCAGAACAATTCGAGAGACGCTTAGATATCTTAATTTACAGCGCATACGCAACAACCGCATTCACTGTGAAAGATATATTTGACCGTGTTTTTGAGGCTCAAATACAGGTTGTTCGATCATGCATGACTGATCTTGTTAAGACAGGTTATTTGGAAAAAGTCAGTGTTTATAAATATCGGGCGACTGATAAGACGAAGCAATTGTTTATTGGGGCGAAGTCATGAAAAAACGTAATAAAAAATATGTGCCACTTGCTCAAAAAATGCAACGTCAAATGGCCTCAAAACTCGGTCTGACTTATGAGTTTGAGATGGAGTTTGAGATTGAAGTGGTCAATAAAGCGATCAATGAATGGCGTGAGCGGTACAACGTTGCTGAAGATGAGTATTGCCCTGAGTGGGTGACTATCGACACATATCAACAGCAAGACCTAATCATTGCTTTGAAGATGCAGCAGCTGCAAGACCCGACTTATTGGGAAATTGGGATTGATAGTCATTTTTATGATGCCGAGTTGGGTAAGGTCCACACAATACCTTTTAGCGTTGAGCTACCAGAGATGAGCCATGCGGATTTGATGAATGGTTGTGAGGTTAAAGTTAATCGTGGTGGTGGTCTTAAAACTCGCTGGAAAGGCTTACAAACCGAAATGATTGCAAACTGGGAAACTGAGGATTTAACAGGCTTGGAGTTGATCAAATCACAAGTCTTTATCAAAGCAGAAGCGAAGTTTAAGAGCGCTCAAATGCTTAAAGAATTCGAGTACATGATTAGCGCTAGGGACCGCGGGGTATTGGTTCAACAGCTACGTAATTTCGGGAGAGCAGCTGCATGAAAAATCATGATGTAATTACAAAATTAGGTGGTATTGGCAAGGCTAGAGAGCTTTTGAGTGGTGCACCAAGCACCGCAACTCATTATTTCGCCCCTCGTTATTTTGAAGAATGGATTTCTGGGAAGTGGACAACACTAATTAATAATCAGTGGCACGACTGTAAAAAACCAACTGGTAGTTTGATTAACCTTGACGACCTCCGCACTGCAATCGATGAGTTTGAATTCTCAGGAAGAGACGATTTAGAAATCTTAGAAATGATCGATGTGAGTCCAAATTGTGGGGTGATCTATGAACGCGATTGAGTTTGTTAGAGCTGCAGGATGGGAAGAGGCTAAAGGCATATTGGCGGCGGAAAGCTTCACATATCGTCAACTAGGGTTGTTTTCTTATGTGCATCACGATTTAGAAAATCTTAAACGCATCGTTGAGAGTCACGAGTTGGTTGAGCGGCTTGGCGGATTAAACGAGGCAGCCGCAAAGTTTATTAAGTATCAACACCAAGAACCTTGTTTTCGGGAGTATTTAAAGTGCTCATCACGCAGGTTGGAGCAAGCAATCACCGACGTCGAGGCATGCCAATGAAAAACATGAAGATCGAGATTAACGCAGAGCAGCCACTTGATGAGGTTGTGATGGAGTTGGAGAGATTGGGGTATGGACTCTGGGACAATGCAGACAGTCCAAGTTTTGTAGTGACTCACCGCAACGGACTTTATCAAATGGCATGGAATGACTTACCTCGACTTAAAGATTGGCCGCTAACAACTCTTACAGAACTACGCCAAATGGAGAAGCGATATGAGTTTTGAAGACATACTAGATAAGGAAAAGAACAATACAGCGCAAGCACTGTTTTCTTTTGGGGAAGGTAAGAGGGTTGGTAGGGCACTAGATGAATTAGAGGCGAATCGACCCGAGTTTTATAGATTTTACAAGGCGGGGCAGAAATCCAAGGCTGATCAGATGCAAGCTAAAATCGACAGGCTGATGGCCGATCTACTCAAAGCTGCAACAGATCAAGCAAAGCTACATATGCACTGCCAAGAACTTGAGAAGCAAATCAAAGAAATGGAGCCGCAAAATGACAATTAAACACGACCAATCAAAACCGCGCTTCTCACTTCTACCGAAAGGCGCTCTAAATGCCGTAGTTAGCGTTTTAGAGTTTGGCGCACGTAAGTATGCAGCAGACAACTGGAAGACCGTTCCCGACGCTAAAACGCGCTATTACGATGCAATGAATCGTCACATTGACGCATGGTGGAATGGAGAGCAGAAAGATCAGGAAACTGGGGAGCATCATTTAGCTCATGCGATTTGCTGCGGCATGTTTTTGTGGTGGTTTGATGACATGGACCGTCAGGTAATGTCGCATGAAGGCTTGATGTCGAAATTTGTGCGGAAAGGTGACTTGCCTGAGCGCGGTCCAATTGATCAGCTTGGGTACAAGTTCCATACCGAGACGATAGATTGTGGTTTGCCTAGTGCGATTGCGGAGGTGGCTAAGTGAAGAATTTTGATAAGTGGTATGAAGAAAATTGTGCCAACTTAAATGTTTCAAGAATTGAGTCAGAGTATATTTTTCAAGCCCGACAGGCTGAGATTGATGGCAAAGACGCACGTATCAAGGAGCTTGAAGACCAAGCCGCAAACATATCAAAACTCGTCAAATCACTGCGAAGTGAATTTGATTTGTGGTCTGAGTGCTCGCAAGTTGAGCGTCAAATAGAGCTTTTAGAGCAAGCTTTAGGTGGCACCCAAACCCCGCAAAATAACGCTGAAAGTGTTGTGGTGGAAGGTTCAGAGGATGGTACCCAAACCCAAACAACTGGGAATGAGGTTTTAGACAACATGTTTCGACGCTCAATTGCAAAGCATGTCAAGGAAAGTCTTGCTCGACTCGCAACGATGGAAGTGAAGTGGGGTGCAAATGACTAAACAAATCCTCGCCCTCTGTCTGGTCGCCTTGTGCGGTTGGGCAAGCGGCTCAGAAAGTTCTAATAACGTGTTGGGTTGGTTGTGATGAACAGCGATTCGGTGTTTTACATTTGCGGCACGATATTGATTTTAGCTTGGTGGTTTGAAGACTCTATTGCCAAGTTGATTGGAGTCTGAATGATCAAGCCAAAACGCTCTAAATTCAACAACAAGAAGGCAGTGCTTAACGGCACTACTTTCGACAGCCGAAAAGAAGCAAGACGCTTTCAAGAGTTACAGATTCTTGAACATGCAGGGGAAATCAGAGAGCTACAAACTCAATATGCATTCGTGCTTGCCGAGCCAGTCAAGTTTAAGAATGAGCCAAGACGCAAGCCAGCACTGAGATATTTTGCTGATTTTGTTTATATCAAAGATGGTTGTCAGGTTGTCGAAGATGTGAAGAGTGTTGCAACTAGAACTAAAGATACATATCGGATTAAGAAGCACTTGATGATGAGTGTGCATGGCGTGGAAATTGTGGAAGTTTAGGGGATTGAAATGAATGCAGTAGCGAATAGAAAACACTTTTCAGTTGCGATTAACTGGGCTGAAAAACCAATTGAATGGCACTTGGAGCAATACGGATCGTGGTTGTTGCTTGATGATAATTATGCTGTGTCTCTAGGTGCGTCAAGTGTATTGGGTCATCTAATTGATACTGCAAATGGGGTTGTTGTAGATCGGCGTGAGCGTGTTGCTCCGCTGTGTAAGATCAATGATGCGCATGCTGATGCGGTAGGCGATATGTTGAACGACTTAATGAAGATTGAAAACAGCAAGGTTAAGAGCTGGCTTAAGGTTGTGATCATGTTTTATGTTGAGTTCAAGTCAGAAAGCACAATTGCAAAGAAGCTTGGGGTGTCTGAATACTCAGTTACACGGGACAAAATGCTGGGCATGGTAAGACTTGCAACTAAGTATAAATTTAGAAGTCGCATCATAGGGGCTTGAAAGGCAGGGTGTAATGTGGCATATTTGCTGTATAGTGCGCTTGAGTCGTCAGGTCACTATCAGTATTTAATAAGCTCACTTAATCAGTGGGCTTTTTGCTTATCTGAAATCCCAAAACTTCCCCGCAAAATCTCGTATGCTCAAAGAAAAAAGGTGAGCATATGTTTAATCCAAAACAAATACAGTCAGTGAGTCGCGATAAGATGACCGTGTCTGTAGTCATGAAAGATGGGCAGATCAACAAGTTTAAGTATGAAAGCGAGGTGCTTGCCGAAATGGTTGTGATTAGGGTTTTGAAGGCCTTGCGAATGTAGATAATGTTGCAATATATTTAATAAATAATTATAAAAAACAGTGGTTTGCGTTTGTATTTATTTTCACTTAGGCTGAGGGCTGGATAGTAAGGAGATACCACTATGGGTTTTCACAAGTGTGTAAATAGCGATACTTTGGATGGTTTAATTTGTGTTGGTGGGCCGCTTCATCATGCCAGAGTCAAGAATAAGGGCAAATGGTTCCAGCTCGGTAAGGATGGAGATTTGGAGTACTTCAACTCCACAATTTGTAGTTCGGAATTTAGTGGCAAGTATTTATCTAGTTGTGTGTGCTGTAGCCAAAATTCAAACAACTCAACAACTGTGTATTTGTGGGAGTGTGACAGCAAGTATTTGGCTGAATTTGCTAATCGAGTGTAATCACCCCCAATTAACCAGTTATTAGGAAATTCCGAATAACTTGTTTTGACATCCTGCTTGACATAATTTAACTTAATCAATTCACAAGCAATTGATAAGTATCTAAAAAGCTTTGACATTTCTACTGACATTTTGACTTAGTAGATTATTGTATTTGATTTATGACCCTGCCATTCGGTGGGGTTTTTTACGACTAAAGGAAAGTGAAGATGTGCAAACCCAGTCACTAAAGTTTACTGAATAGACATGTCTATTTGGGTGAACACGTATAGATCGCACGAAAGACGATACAACCCACGCAGTTTATCGAGTGTGAATAGGATAAGCAGGAAAGTGACAATCCGAACTGGGAGTGATGCCCCCCGCAATAATTGAATAATGAAACCGAAAATTGATTAGTACTGTGCCTATTCAGTGGCAATCGAAGTAGGGAGTAGCTATGGGCCACAGCATAGAAGTTCTGTGGCAGCTATACGCAAAACGTACAGCAGGTTTTATTTTGTGTGGAGAAAGTGGAATGCGGTTAAGTAAACTTGGACTAGCTTGGCTAGTTGGATCGTCAGTAGTTAGCGCACCTATAGATATGTTTGGTAGAACTAGTGGCATATTGGAAAATTTATTTACACCACAAATAAAGCAAACAAAGAGCAAGCGAAACAAGGTTAGTCAGAAAAAGCGCCGACTAAATCAGCGTAGATTGGGTAACTAGATGTGGGGGAATAGGTGTGGAATCAGTGATGGCTATGGCACTGGCTGAAGGGTGGGATTTTGAACAGAAAACAACGCAAACTTAAGCGACAACGTGCGACGCAGCATACTAAGAGTCAAGCGGTGGTTGAGTTAACACCTAGTGAGAGTCAATTTATTACTTATTGGCGAGAGCACAATGAAAGAGTTGATGAGCTAGAAGGATTAGCCAAAACCAATGCTGAAATCAGTGCTGAGATTGATCGAATGCAGCGCAGAACCCTAACCGTGATCACTGGATCAGTTGTGGTGCTTGTTCTATTGGTGTCCGCAATCTGGAAAATGATATGAACAAAATAGAAGCCCAACAGAACTTAGAAAAGCTAGAACAAGATCGAGCAAAGTTACTTGGATTGAACCATCTCAATTCATCACATGCATTTAAATCGTCATGTGAACAGCGGATTAAGCAGATCAATGAGTGCTTGCGGAATATTAAAACGAATATGGTGAAGTGATGGCTGTTAAAACTGTTTGTGAGATGCTTGAAGATAAATTCGAAGAAGATATTTTAGCGTTTCTAAATAACTTTCAACGTGAAAATGATTGCAAGATTGATCACTGGTCTTTTAATCCGGACGACAGTGGAAACTATAATTTGCAAATTCAGATTAATAAGCAAGATTCAAAATATTTAAATTAGAGGTAAATATGACAGATCAACTCGGGTCAGAACAACTTAAAAACGATCAGCACGAGTTGTTTTGTAATGAATATTTAAAAGATTTGAACGTGAAGCAAGCTGCAATTAGAGCAGGGTATAGCGAGAGATCGGCAGGGCAGCATGGACATGATATTTATAAGCGGACTGAGGTGCAGGCAAGGATAGATCATCTAAAGCAAGACCGCATGAACAGCCTTGGTCTTGATGTCTACTATGTGCTTAAAAATCTTAAAACTATTGCTGACCGATGCATGCAAGCGGAAGAAGTTACCGACCGAGAGGGTAACCCTGTATTGATGGAGGATGCCAACGGTGATCTCAAGCCTGTCTATCGCTTCGATGCGCAGGGTGCTACCAAGGCAAGTGAATTGATTGGTAAACATATTGGGATGTTTGTTGAACAGAAGAAAATCAATGTTGAAGTTGATCTTATGTCGGAGTTGATAGACGAAATTAGCGATGAGTAACCAAGGGGGCGCAAATGGCAAAAATGACTTTTGCGGAACTAAAAGTAAAACTCAAGAATCGCTTTTGGCGGCTAAACAATCTGTACTACATCACAAATAAAGACGGTAAAAAAGTTAAGTTCAAGATGTCGGCAGAGCAGCTCGAATACTATGACGGCATGCATACTCGCAACATAATTCTAAAGGCTCGACAACTTGGGTTTACTACCGAGAAATGCATCATTCAATTGGATGCTGCAATCTTTGAATCCAAGAAATGCGCAATGATTGCTCACAAGTTGAGTGATGCGCAAAGGCTGTTTCGAGAAAAGATTAAGTATGCATATGAGGCACTGCCAACACTGGTGAGACGGGCAAATCCAGTCGAGAAGATGACTACGGAAGAGTTGGTTTTTGTCAAAGGTGGTTCGGTAGCAATATCAACCTCATTCCGTGGCGGCACGCTCGATAGTTTGCATGTATCAGAGTTCGGTAAGATTTGTGCCAAGTTCCCCGATAAAGCTCGTGAGATTGTGACTGGTGCGTTTGAAGCCGTGCCGCTCAATGGGCGCATTACGCTTGAGTCAACAGCAGAGGGTCGAGCAGGGTACTTTTTTGATTACTGTCAAGAAGCCGAAAAGATCAGTTTGCAGGGCAGAACGCTTAATGTTTTGGAATGGAAGTTCTTCTTCTTTTCTTGGTGGAAGGCTGCCGAGTATTCGATCCCAGTTGGCGATGAATTGCCAGAGCGTTTGGTTGAGTACTTTAAAGATCTCAACATTAAGCATGGTGTAAAGACCACGCCAGAACAGCAGGCATGGTATGCATCAAAGGAGAAGTCGCTCGGTGATGACATCAAGCGAGAGTATCCAAGCATTCCGGAGGAGGCTTTTGCTCAGTCTGTCGAAGGTGCTTACTATAAGAAGCAATTCTTAGAAATATACGCAAGTGGTCGCATTGGTGATCTACCTGACAACTCCCATCAACCTGTAATGACGTTTTGGGATTTAGGCGTATCAGATTCAATGGTGATCTGGTTTGTTAGAAAACTATCAGATACCCAGTACCAAGTAATCGACTACTACGAGAACTCAGGCGAAGGTCTGCGGCACTATTTCAAAGTGCTGAAAGATCGCGGCTATCAATACTCGAAACACTACGCACCACACGATATTCAGAACCGTTCATTAACTGGCGATGCTAAGTCACGCTTAGACATTGCTAAAGAAGGCTATGAGATTGACGGTCAGATCTACTCAGTCCGCTTTGAAGTGGTGCCGAATATCGGAATCATGGATGGGATCGAGCAAGTCCGTGAAATTTTAAAGTATTGCGAATTTGATGAAACCAAATGCTCCAAAGGTATTTCTCATTTAGAGAACTACCACAAGGAATGGGACGATAAATTAGGCTGTTGGAAAGATAGGCCATTACACGACAAGTCGTCACATGCGGCAGATGGGTTTAGGTATTTTGCGGTAGCTATGAATAAAGCCCCACAAGTCACCTCGCTAGACATCCCAATTTTTGGAAGAAGACGATGAAAGAAATCGAAACAAAGCATGATGAATTTCAGGCTAATGCAGAGTCTTGGACGAAAGTTGAGGATGTGTGCAGGGGTCAGAAGGCCATCAAGAGTAAAAAGAAGACGTATCTACCAGTTCCGATGACATTCGGCTCTGATGATCCTGATCGCTATGATGAATACCTGCAGCGCGCTGTATTTTATGGTGTAACTGGTCGTACCCTGATTAGTCACATTGGGTCTGCGTTCAACAAGATGCCAGAGTTTAAGCGCCCAGATGACTTGGATTACTTAACTCGGAATGCCGACGGATCAGGGCGAAGCATTTACCAGACATCACAGCAGATGTTGCGGCTGATCATGAAGCAGTACCGCTGCGGTGTTTATGTAGACTTCCCTCAAGTTGAAGCAAGCAAAAACAGAGCTGAAGATAAGAACCGCAATGCCTTCCCAATGATTCATGTGCTTAAAGCTGAATCTGTGGATGATTGGGATCATATCGTTATTGGCAACCAGAAAAAGCTTAGCTACGTCAAATTCAAAGAGTCTGCGACTGAACGGACCGAGGATGGGTTTGGTAAAAAGACTGTTGAGCGATACCGAGTATTGCGCCTGGTTGATACTGGCTTAGCCCACACGTACACGGTTCAAGTATTCACAAAAGATAAAGATGGCCTTTGGGTTGCTGGTGAAATTTACACGCCAACTGACTACAGCGGAAAGCCATGGGGGTACATCCCATTCACGTTTTGTGGTGCTGTAGATAACACGGATGAAATTGGCAATGCCCCACTTTTAGAGCTTGCTGACCTAAACCTTGCACACTATCAAAACTCGGCAGATGTCGAAGAATCAGGCTTTATTGTTGGTCAACCAATCATATCAATGCCTGATATTACTGATCAGCAATATGAAATCATTAAGCGTGACAAACTGGCAATCGGTGCGCGCAATGGCTTTCCGACCAAAGTTGAGATTGTTCAAGCAAGTGAAAACAACTTAGCTAAGCAACTAATGACCGACAAATGGGCCCAAATGAAAGAAATGGGCGCTCGTCTAATCGAGTCTGGCTCGGCAAATAAAACAGCAACTCAGGCTGATAATGATGACTCTGTTCAGCATTCAGTTTTGTCGCTTGCTGTCTCAAATATCAGCGAAGCATTACAGATGGCTTTGCGTTGGTGTGCCAAGTTTGCGCTACCAGATCACGATTTAAGCCCTGACGATCTCAATTACGTTATTTCCCAAGACTTCAATAAGCCGAAATTCAGTGAAGAGCGAGCTAAGCGACTTTATGACGCCTGTATTGGTGGGAATCTACCATGGGAGGTTTGGTATCAGTATGAGCAGACCGGCACGTTTACCGAGATGACTTGGGATGAGATTGAGGATCGAATTGAAAAGCAGGGCAATAGGTCGTTTAGTGGGGTGTAAATGGATCAAAATGAAATTGAATCACTGCTACTTACAGCACTCAGTCAACATCTTGCATACAGCTACAGAGTAAGCACACAAGCCGTTAATGAGTCTATAAAAACATTTAGCTCACTATCATCAACGATGGTTAGCGAGTTGCGTGAATCACTTGAAAGCCTCACTGATGCTGAGCGCGTCGCACTATCGAGTGGTAAATACACAACACCAGAACTTAAAAATATAAACTCAATTTTGAGTGAATGGTCGTCAAGTGTTGCTGCTGAACTTCCTGCACTGTTTGAGGCTGGGGCGCTTGGCTTGGTTGCCAGTGAGTCTGCATATGTCACCAAGCTTGCGGCAGGAAATGCCACCGAGATTAATGCTAAAAAGGTGATCAAGCAAGCAACTAGCAGGCCGCTTGCAGGTGGTCAACTTGTTGCCGAAATGTTTGCGAGTGTTGCTGAGAAGTCTAAAGCACAGGTTGAGCATGCGATTCGGGACGGCATCAACACCGGCAAAACCAATCAGGAGATTGTCGCTGGTATTCGTGGTACTCGAACCAGGGTTGGCGATAGTTATCAGTATGTTGGTGGCATCTTAGATGCATCGAAAGCAAGCATTGATAGAACAGTTCGAACTACACGCAGTCACGTTGCAAATGAAGCATATGTCGATACTTGGATAGCGTTGGGCTACGAGTATGTAAAGTTTATCAGCGTATTGGATGGTAGGACGAGCAGGCGTTGCGCCTCACTTGATCAGACGATCTACAGCATTGATGATGCATACCCAAGACCACCACTGCATTTTAATTGTCGATCCGTGATTGTTGGTGTTGATGCTGATGGAAAGCTGGCAGGGTTAAGGCCATTTGTCTCTGATAGCCGAAAAGTCAAAGATATTCCGAAAGATGGTCGTGATGGCAAGATCGGTCAAGTTGATGCTAATACATCGTTTGCTGAATTCTTCGCAGGAGGCGACAAGGACTTTCAGATTGACTGGCTTGGGCCAACTAAATACAAGCTATACAAAGAAGGTGGTTACACGATTGACCGCTTTGTAGATCCGCTTGGCAAAGAGTACACACTTAAGCAGCTAAAAGCACTGGACGAAAAAACATTTAGGAATTTAGGGTTATGAGTGAAGATCAAGCAATGCTTGATAAAGCACTAAAAATCACGAAATCAACACTGGTTTATGTGGAAGGTGATAACCGCAATAACTTTGAATTTTTAAAACTGGCAATGATTCGCTCGCTCAAGGAGATTGCATTAGCTCTCGGTGATCTGGAAACATACGAAAAAAATTACAAGCGTGATCAGTGAATTACCAACCAAATCAACAGCACCTTCGGGTGCTTTTTTAATGCCAAAAATTCGGATGAATGAGGCGCAACGAGCGGATGCTCAAATTAATTATGGTGGAAACCGATGAAGATCAAAACTGTAACTGTAGACGGTAAACAATACGCTGAACTCAATGATGCTGGCTTGCCGCTCTACATTCACGACGATGGCAAAGAGGTGGGATTTGATGCCGGTTCGGCACTGCAAAAGATTAGCTCTCTGAACGCTGAAGCTCGCACACATCGAGAAGCAAAAGAGAAAGCCGAGTCGGCACTCAAGGGCTTTGAAGGTATTGAAGATCCTGCAGCGGCAATCAAAGCAATGCAAACAGTTAAAAACTTTAGCGACAAAAACATGGTGGAAGCCGGTGAAGTCGAAAAGATTAGAGCTGAAGCAATTAAAGCAGTTGAAGATAAATACGCTCCAGTTGTTCAAGAGCGTGACGGTCTGCAATCGCAATTGCATGGTGAATTGATTGGCGGTGGCTTTGCTCGATCTAAATACGTTTCTGAAAAGCTAAACGCCCCAGTCGATATGGTTCAAGCCATGTTTGGTGGTCGATTTAAAGTCGAAGGTGGTAAGCGAATCGGGCATGACGCATCTGGGCAGCCAATCTTCTCGCGATCACGACCAGGTGAATTGGCAGACTTTGATGAAGCGCTCGAATGCATGGTCGACTCATATCAGCACAAAGACCAGATCATCAAAGGCTCACAGGCTAATGGTGGTGGTTTTAATGGCAATACAGCAGCAAATAACAGTGGCCTGAAGCGCAGCGAAATGAGTGCAGACAGCAAAGCTGAATACCTCAAAGCGCATGGTCAAGATTCATATTTAAAACTTCCAAAATAAGGAGTCGTAATGACTACAACCGTAAATAGCGACATGATTATCTATAATCAATTGGCGCAAACCGCTTACTTAGAGCGACTACAAGACAACCTCAATGTGTTCAACCAAGCGTCAAATGGTGCAATTCGATATGTGAATCAGATTGTTGCAGGTAACTTTGACCAAAAATCTTTTTATCGTGTTGGTGGTAGCATTGAGCATCGTGATGTTAACTCTGTCGCAAAAGTGGCATCTAAAAAACTAGGCTCTGGCGAATCTGTAGGTGTGAAAGTCCCGTTCAAATACGGCCCGTATGCATCGACTGAAGAAGCATTTAAGCGTCGTGCGCGCTCTCCTGCAGAGTTTGCAGAAATCACAGGACAAGACTTAGCTGATGCGCTTGTATCAGGTCGACTGCAGTATGGCTTGACCGCTTTGAAAGCGGCAATTACAAGCAATCCAGACATGATCGCAAAAGGCAACATTGCAACCGATGGCCGCAAGGCGTTAACCCGTGGTATGCGTAAGTTTGGTGATAAGTTCGGCCGTATTTCGTTGTGGGTTATGAACTCTGAAACGTATTTCGATATCGTTGATGAGGCATTAACAAACCAGATTTATGGTGAGTCTGAGATTGTTATTTATGGCGGCCTGCCAGGCACCATGGGTAAGCCGGTTTTAGTGACCGACCTCGTTGGTGATGGTGACGCTTTTGGCCTACAAACAGGTGCACTCACTGTAACTGAGTCGCAAGCACCAGGCTTCCGAGCTTACGATATCAATGATGAAGAAAACTTGGCGATTGGTATGCGCGCTGAAGGCACATTTAACCTTGATTTGCTTGGCTATTCTTGGGATACATCGAAAGGTGAAAACCCAACATTGGCGCTCTTAGGTGCTGATGCAAACTGGCGCAAACATGCATCAAGCAACAAAATGACTGCAGGTACACTACTAGACTTGTCTGGTGCTTAATAATAATTTGGGGCGAAAGCCCCATTCTTTTGCGAGAACAAAATGAAAGTAATTTATGCAGAGAAAAGCTCAGGCATTAATGAGAGCGGGTCATTTCAAAACCCAAAATACTTTGAAAGTCCGCAGTACGGTGCATCCTCTGTGATTGTATACGGTGACTTTCCAGAAATTGCACTGGCATACGATGAAGTGGGTATTGATGTTGAGGTTCGAGAGCTGCCGAAGCCTGTCAAGCCACTAGTTGTTGGTGTTGAAATCAGTATTACACCTGAATTGCAGAAAGTGATTGATGATGCAAAAGCCGAGTGTGAAAAGGTACAGGCCGAAAATAGCGATCTTATTGACGATCTCAAAGTCGCACTTGATGAGCGGGACCAATTTGCAGCACAGGTCCTAGACCTTCAATCGGTTATCGATGAGCTGAAATCTACTGAAGCCAAGCCCAGAAAGCAGACTGCCGCAGAAGCTAAGGCCGCCAAAGCTGAAGATGCCGCAAAACTAGAACTAGAGCCGCAGGTGTAACACATGAGCTTTATCAATATTGAAGATGCCGAGCTGATTCTCGGAGCTGACTTTGCGCCCGATAGCGATAAAGCTCGACTTGTTTTGCTATCAAACACATGGATGAAGAATGAAGTAAAAGTCGTTCCAAATCCAGTTGATGAAAACCTAAAACTTGCTGCATGCGAGATCATCAAGGGCATATTGGCCAAGAAGATTTATGCAGGCCAGGAGCGCCAAACTACCCGTGAAATGGTTGATGCCGACGGTGTTAAGGTTGATGAAACTTACGCTGAAAGCTCTCGTGAAATCTCAGAATTTGAGCAAATTGCATTAGCGCTGATTAACGCTGCTGATGTTCGCAATACTGGATTTACAATCCCAATTTATCGGGGGTAGCCATGCGAGATAAGGTCCAATCCAAAGTTGGCAAGGCTTTCAATAAGAAGCTTGCTGATGCTGTCCACCAATTCACATGCTCAAAGCCCATATACAGCGGCGAGTACGACTTTGAAACGCAAACCTATCCATTAATTCGCGTTGACAAATATGAAGGTCGAGGTGTGCTGTTTGGCTCGTATTCAAAAGATATGGTTAAGCCTGCGGATTACCAAGCTGAAGATGCCAGAGCCATTGTGCTGCAAAATGAGGTCACTACAGTGCCGCAGATTGAAGATGAGTGGGAAACACCGAGGGGTGTGTTTAAAGTTGTCAATATTGGCGCTGATCCGGCCGATGTGACTTGGATAGTTCAGTTGCGGAAAGTGACGGGGTAGGATATGTCAAAACACTGGAATGGAAAGCGACCGACTGATTTTGCGCTTGATGTATTGCGTCAGAGTGATGAGCAGCTGAGAAAGGTTGCCATGGAAACACTACGTGGTGTGATAGTTGGAAGCCCTGTGGATGAAGGTGCATTTCGCTCTAATCACCGCGTTTCAATTGGTGCTCCAGATGCCTCAGTAACCGAGGGTAATGGAAATAAGGCGCCAAGGGGTGATGAAGATATGGCGACAATGGAGACTGGTAAGCAAAAGATACTTACAGCGCATATTGGCGATGTTGTCTATATTCAGAACAATCTGCCGTATGCAATAGCTTTGGAGAATGGACACTCAAAACAAGCCCCTCTTGGTGTTTATGCCATAGCTCACTTAAACGCCAAAAATAAGTTTGGATTGTAACCATGGTAATGACACTCTATCAGGCAGAACTTGAGATTTATAAGCGTATAGGTCAATTTACTGGTGTTGAGAAAGAGCACCTAAGAATTGAAAATCAACCCCTAAAAGACGGAAAGCCATTCTCGCCACCAAAAAATAAACCATGGTGCAAGGTGTACATTCAATACGGAAATAGCAATGTAAGCAGTATCGGGAATAACCCTTGCGTGCGCGATTACGGCTTCATATCAGTTCAGTGCTTTACACCAAAAAACACTGGAACCATTGAGATGATAAAGTTGTGTGATCAGTGGAGGGTGTTTTTACAATCATTTGGCGTATCTGGATTGGAGGTGTACCTTGTGCACGCACCTGGTCGTATACAGGATCCGTGGCCTCTTAAACAACCAGAAAGAAAAGACCCTAATGATGATTTCTATGGCAAAATAATCAGAGCTGAATTTAGGGTGAATTAGATGAATCAAGATCAATTCCAAGAGTACTTAAAATTATCGCACTTCCGCCTTATTAGCTTAAACCTGCGAGATGGCGAGTGGTTGTGCATCTGGAGCATGTCTGAATTCTCGGATCATGATGATGCGCTCATTGAAAATCTTGACGATGATTCATTTCACTATGAAGCGCTCAGAGAAATTAAGTCAAACTATATTTATACACTAGAAGACATGCCAAGTTCTGCGGTTAAATCAGTGGAAATCAAGGTGATGGAATACTATAAAACCTTGTAATCAACTTACCCAACAAACCGCAACTACTTTAATGAGACCCTGCAAATGCAGGGTTTTTTAATGCCTAAAATTTAACTATGCATGTCATCTGATTTGCGTTCAGACATGCACGAATCACTAGAGGTTTATATGAATGCGAAATTTAGTCCAACAATTAATCTTGTTGACGTTGACGACGGAAAGCCACACACAACCACCTTGCAAATAGCGCTCGGCTTGGGTTTGCAACATGCGAGTGTAATCAAACTTGTGCGTACTTACCGCCCAGATTTTACCGACTTAGGCCCAATCAGATTTGAAATCCGAAAGGGTGAAGCATTGGGGCATGGTGGCTTTGCAAAGTCTACCGAGTTTGCGGTTCTTGATGAGCAGCAAGCTACATTCTTAATGACGTTGCTACGAAACAGCCCACGAGTAATTGCATTTAAAAAGGCACTCGTTAAAGCATTTTTTGAAGCCCGATCATTATTACATACAGATTATTTTTCACTGATTAAGCAGCGAGAAGCACTGAGCGCAAGACTTGATTGTGAGAAAGACATAGCGAGCGCTTGCGGAAAAGGGCTTGCTATCTGGAGACGACAGAGAGACACGCTGCAGACAGCTATAGCTAATGTTGATCGACAGCTACAGCCCTGTTTATTCGAATGAAACAAACACAAACCACACCTCCTTCGGGAGGTTTTTTTATGCCTAAAATAAGGAGACACCATGTCCTCTGGCGCTAAACAGATCACCAAATATGGTATCGAAACCGCACCAGGTGTAGTTGCTGCAAAATGGCAAACACTTGGCTTTACATCAAATAGTATCGACGCCGCACCACAAACCACAGAATCCCAAACAATCAAAGATAGCCGCGTTGCTGCAGGCACATTTGTCACTGGCGTTGAAATTCAGGGCGATGTTGAAACTGAATTTGCATACGGAATTCAAGACGAATTGCTTGAGTGCGTTGCATTTAATTCATTTAAGGGTGATGTACTGACTTTTGGCGGCAAGGTCCGCAAAACGGTATCGTTTGTTCGCGGTTTTGAAGACGTTGAAAACTATCATACATTCACTGGTTGCCATATTAATCAATGGGCTTTATCCATTCCAGACCAAGGCATTGTCACCTCTAAATTTTCAGTCATGGGGATGGGTCGGACGCCATCAACCGCACCACCAACAGGCACATCAACGCCAGCACCCGATGCAATTCAATTCACAAGCTTGTCGGTTGGTGACATCTTAATTGACGGCATTGTTAAGGCTGGTATGTGTATCTCACAGCTCGATCTAACTATCGACAACACAATGCAGGTTCAGAAGTGTCTTGGCAAACAAGAGACAAGCAACATTGGCGCTATTCTTGAAACAACAATGAAAGGGTCAGGCTCGGTAACGATTTCTTGGTCCAAGAATACCGCTGAATTGTATGAAAAGCAGTTCACCAATGCGCCTGTTAGTTTGTCTTACTCGCTTAAAGACTCTATTGGCAACATCTACAAGTTGGATATTCCAAAAGTTCAACTGTCAGGGGGCCTACCAAGCGGATCAGCAGGCGACTTGCTCACAACTCAATTCTCATTCACTGTTGCAGATGTAGCGCCAACGCTTACTCGCACGCTATTTGTGAAGGCACCTTAATATGCAAATCGAACGCGAAGAAAAACAAACTGATACGCCAAGCAAGTGGTGTGACTATAAAGATGGGGCAAAATTCCTCATTGCGGGCGTAAGTAAGCCCGCATTCAACCGATGCACTGAATTAATGGGTATTCAAGTTAGTCGTGAAATGAGTGGATTACTGCAGATCACAGATGAAGTTGCTGAAAAAGCAGGTAAAGCATGGGGTCAGGCGATTTCACACTTGATCCTTGACTGGCAAGGCATCTCAGATGGTGATGAGCCATTTAAGTATGACCACCAATCAGCTGAGCTGCTTTGTACTGGAACAAAAGAGGCTCACGACATCACTGCATGGGTTTTAGAGCAAGCTCAAGAAGTTCAGCGAAATGCAGATACGGAAGCTATTGAAGTGCTGGGAAAGTCATCCAGCTCTACAGGCATCAAAACATCAAGTGGGACAACGAGAAAACCAAGGAAATCTTCCAGCGAACAGGTGTAAAGCCACCTGATTTTATTGAAGAGCCTGAGCCATCGTATACGTCATCAAAAATTCTAACAGCTTACGGCATTATCTCACGATCAAGACGATACGTTGAGAGCGTGCCAATGCCATTGGATTTGGGCGCTATCGATGCTTATTGCAGTCGGTATGAATTGCCGATTAGTTGCAGGATATTTATTGACTGCATTTTGAGTCTTGATGGCCTGTTTCTCGACGAGGCATATAAGCGCTAATTGTATATAACCCACATACAAGGCAGATCAATTTAAAGATTTGCAGAAAAATGAATAATGAATTTAAAAGCAAAAAGCCCGTGATTACGAGTCATGGGCTTCTTTGTTTCACCCTTATAGAACGGATAAGAATGAAAAACTTGATTAATTATACCCCCAAAAACCAAACAAAGGTAGATGGCAAAATGACAGCAAAAGATTCGGGCGTTGTTGGAAAAGTAAACGCATATGGCGACCTTCTTTACAAAGTGGGTCTTGTGGTTTCAATGCTATTGGTTGCATCGGCATATTTTTATGCAAATGTACTGAAGTGATGGCTGCTTAGACTCGCTACAACCATAAAAACCAACACTTAAATTAACCCAACACAGGGTTGGTTTTTAACACCCATGCGCCTTAGGCGCTTTTTTATGCCTAAGGAAAAGTCATGGCTCAAGAATCAAGTCTACGAATTACGATTGACACCCGGCAAGCTGCAATTGATGCGCGCGAATTTGCGAAAGAATTGCAAAGATTGACTGGAGGTGGTGACAAGGCTGGCGAGTCGGTAAATAGGCTTGGTCGCATTATTCACATAAACACCAACATTACTCAAAACTTTAATACTACCGTCAACAACTCAACTCGAAGTCTTGAGCGCAATACGCAGCAAATAGATAGAAGTTCTCGATCTACTCAAGATTTAAGTCGCAACCAATCTGCAGCCACATCAACCACAAATGCCATGGCTACTTCGACTCAGCGCTTGGCGGGGTATTTGACTGGTGTGATTACGGTTGGTACTGCTGTAAGCAAAATGGACATATACACGGGCTTGCAAAACAAGTTGAAGCTCGTTACCGAGAATCAAGCGCAGCTCAATAAAGCCATGGTGGACACGTTCGCAATTGCTCAAAACACAGCACAAGCATGGGACTCTGTGGCTCAGATTTATCAGCGTTTTTCTGATAACGCTAAACGCCTAAATATCACAATGATGCAGACCGCAACACTCACCGATACAGTGGCCAAGGCTATTTCAATCAGTGGCGGCTCTGCATCATCAGCAGAAGCAGCATTGGTCCAATTTTCACAAGCACTGGCAGCGAACGTTCTCAGGGGGGAAGAGCTAAATTCCGTTCTCGAACAAGCACCCGGCTTAGCCAAAGCAATCGCTCAGGGTATGGGTGTTACTGTAGGGCAATTGCGCTCTGTTGCAGCCGAAGGGAAGATTACTGGTGACGTGTTAGTTGAAGCCCTTACAAATGCCAAGGGCTCAGTAGATGCTTTATTTGCTAAAACCGATTTCACTATTGCTCAGTCATTCACGCAACTATCAAACGAAGTGACCAAATTTGTTGGTGAGGCTGGTAAGGGGTCTGGGGCAGCAAAACTCCTATCATCATCAATTGGAGCCCTTGCTGAGAATTTAGGCATAGTAGCAAATGTTGGGATTGCTGTAGCGGCAGGAATGCTGGCAAAAGCAATGATTGGTGGTGCAGCAGCCACAACTAGAGCGACATACTCCATAATTGCCAAAGCTGATGCAAGCATTGCTGAGAGGAGCGCTAATATTGCAGCAACGCAAGCAGAGGTGGCATCAGCAACAGCGGAAGCTCGTAGCACCCAGATTACCCTAACAAACATCAAGGCAACCCATGCTCAAATCATGGCTGAGATCGAGCTTGAGAAGGTGCGTCTAAAAGCCCAGTTTACTGATCAAGGCCGAATAGCCACAACTACGCGGATGGCTCAGCTTGGGGTGCTACAGGCTCAGGTTGCGCTCGAAATAGCAGCAGCAGAAACCGCTCAAACAGCCTCATCAGCTAGACTATCTGCAGCCCTAACTGCTCAATCGACAGCAACAAGCCGCCTAGCTCTAGCTAAGGCTGCCCTGATGGGTATATTTAGCCCAATGGGTATTGCAATTGCAGCCACAGCAGCGACATTTTATTTATTGAGCGACAGTTCTGATGAAGTAAAGGAATCGCTTGCAACACAAGCAGATTCAGTTGAATCATTAACGGAAAAGTACATAGCACTAAACTCTGTACAAGCCTTAGTTGAGGGTGTTCGGCTTCGCAAAGAGATTGAGCAGCAGAATGATGTTATTGATGACGCGAGTAGCGCAACACAACGTTATGCGTACATCCAAAAAGAACTATTTAAGCTGTCTGGTAGTGATTATGCTGATTATCAAAAGGCGATCACATCAATTGCTACGGGTGCCAAAGATGCAGGCGAGTTGCTAAACAAGATGATTGCATCTGGTCGATTTAGTCAGGAGCAAATTGACAAGCTGATTGAGTTTTCAGGGGCGGTTGCCGAATCTAAAAGCAAGATTGAGCAAAACAACACTGCCTTAAAATTGCTGACCGCAACCACTGGAGATCATGTCGAGGTTACCGATGAGTCAATTAAGAAACTAACTATTCAAACAAACCTCACAAAAGCAGCAACACAAGGCTTTGACGACATGAAAACCCAAATGCTTGATTCACTTCAAGCGCAAGTGGAATTCATACGACTGAATGGGGGTAGTGAAGGGCAAATTAAATCCCTAAATGAGGTGATTAAATCCTACTCACTAAATCAAATAACCGCCACTGATGCCGTGAGCAAGTTCAATAGCGCTGCAAAAATTCCTAGCGAAAATATCAAAGGGGTGCAGGATTTAGCCGCCAGAACAGATCAGTCTAAAGTTGCAATGAATCAGGCTAATGCTGAGCTAAAAAGACAAAATGATTTGCAGTCTGATTTTTTACGCCAACATCAAGGTGTCTTGAACGCAAAGCAAGCTCAAACCGATGAAGTAAACAAGCAAGTGGAGGCGCAGAAAAAACTAAACGATCTAATGAAGCAAAAGACCAGCGCAACAATGCTTGATGACAAGTACTGGCTTGGAACCTACAAGGCTTCTACCGAGGCTTACGGTGGTGACAAGAAAAAAGGTGCTGCATATACCGATTTTGCGCTTAAATTTAGACAAGACTACAACTTGGCTCGTGATGTTGCATTAACCAAGGAGCAAAAAGATACTCTTGAAGAGTTGTGGGCTCTTGACCAAAAGCGCAAAAATGCTCAGGAAGATGCCAACAAGAGCGCTAAAGACCAAACTACTGAGCTAAAAAAACAGCAGCAAATTATGCAAGTCAACGCAAAGGTTCAGGCCAATGCTGCGAAATATGGTTTTTCTGGGCTTGAAAGCAAGTACGGCCTGCCTAGTGGGATGTTGTCCGCCATCCACATGATTGAATCCAAAGGGGATGCTAGCGCCACAGGACCAACGACAAAGTATGGTACCGCAAAAGGCGGCTTTCAGTTCCTTGATGGCACTGCAAAAGCTAATGGTGTTAAAGACCCATATGATCTAGCCCAGTCCGCCGAAGGTGCTGCGAAATATCTTCAACGACTGCTAAAAATGTTTAATGGTAATGTTGAAAAGGCTGTTCGTGCATATCATGCGGGCGAAGGGAATGTGCAGCGCGGTACAGGCATGGGTAGGGTTAATAATAAGTATATTAAGGATTATTATGCTTACTCCGCTGGTATTAACGGGTTTAAGGGGGAATCCAAAGAGTACGAAACAATTGTTAGCGATGAATACAAGTTGCGTGAGAGGTCGGAACAAGAAAAAGCCCAACTCTTGGACAAGTACAGCTCTGAAGATCTTATTCGGAATAAGCAACGCATTAGTGAAATTGCTCAGGCTGAGAAGCTAGGTCTTAATGATTTAATCCCTGTGATCACTGACCGTTACAGCCAAGAGAAAAAGCTCTCAGATATGCAGTTTGCTTATAGTCTTCTTGAATTTAAGATGACCGAGGAGGAGAAGCTAAAGTATTCATTCAATGTTCGCGAGCAGATGATTATTGCTGACAAGGCGATGTCTAAAGAACGGAAATTGGACGCTAAGGCATCTTTAGATGCTCAGTTTGCTTATGAGTTAGAGCAATTCAAAAAGACCCGACTTCAAAAGCAGATGCAATATGATTTGATGTTCAATTCTCGCAACATGGCAACTCATGACAAGATTAATCAGTTCACAATGAGCCCAATTGATTATCAAAAGCAACAACTAATTGATAGTCAGCGCGGTGCATATGAGTCCAACGATCAGCAATACATTGATGATCTAGAGAGGATTGAGCGGGATAAGAAAGAGTTGGAAATCAAGGAGTACTATAGACGTCTTGAGGATGCCAAAAAGCTACACAAAGATAATGAGTATGCGATTTCTCTTGATTACAAAAAGAGGGAGGAGGACTTACTGAGAGAGCAGCAGCAAAACCAATTGCAACTATGGGGTAGCCTGCTAGGTCATGGTCAGAATACATGGGCTCAACTAACCCAATCTGTTAAAGATGCAAATGGAGAACAATCATCGTCATACAAGGCTATGTTTTTGATGCAACAGTCGATTGCCTTTGCATCTGCTATTGTTTCTGCGCACCTCGCAGCAATTCAAACGACAGCAGATATAACCCTGCCATTTGTTGGCAAGGTACCAGCAGCATCGGCTATATTAGCTTTCGGTTATGCGAATGCGGGAATGATTGCAGCACAAACAATTCAAGGTATGGCTCACAATGGTATTGATAGTATCCCCAAAGAAGGTACTTGGTTGCTAGATGGTGGTGAGCGTGTGTTAAATCCGCAACAAAACAGGGATTTAACATCATATCTAAATAATCAGCCCACTCAGCAGATGGAGCAAAAGCAATTACTAGCTGTCAATAATCAACAAAAGGGTCGTGTAAATTTTGAGCCTAAGATCATCATCAACACTTTAGCTGGCACAGCTGCTGAAACCTCGACTAGCCCAGATGGTACCATTACGATTGATATTGTGCGAAGAGAGGCTGGTAAGGCTGCTAATGATGCTGTGAGACAATCTTGGGGTAGAATGGATAAGCAAAACTCATTTGAAGCAGAACAGATCAAGAGAAACTTTGATACGCGACCTAAGCGTCCATAGCCAGTTGAACACACAGTCGATTGAATAGCTTTTCTCCCCCCTAGGTGCTAGATTTACCAAAACTAAATTTGGCACTTAATTATGAAGCTTCTACCTATTGCACTTATTCTTGGTCTTAGTGGTTGTGCGACTACAGCTAATTTTTTTGAGCTAACCTCAACACCTATGTCCAACCATGGGTTTTGGACTGGGGCGCATGAAAGCATTTCGGTAGCTACACTCAAAATAAATCAGAATGGCGCAGGTGTTATTTGTCAGGACTACAGCGGCATTGCCAAAGTTGTCTCAATCAAGAAGGTTGGCGACAAAATCTATACTCAGGATGGTAGTTTTTGGACTATTAAAAACCAGTCTTCCGAAAGAATGGATTTGGCTTACGGGCTGGGTGGGAGTTACAAATTAAGCAAAGACGACAATCAAGCCATGGTTACCCCTGCTTGTGCTGAGAAGTTGAAATGAGAAAGGTGTTTTTGGCTGTGGGAGTGATTAGTCTATCTTGCTCGGTTTCTGGGTATGAACTACCCTCCGAAGAAGAGTTAAAAAGATTGGTAACTCAGAAGGCTGCAATTGAGATGCAGGATTTGGAGTGTAATACAGTACCAAAGATTGCAGAGTGGGTTATGGAGAGGCGTCAGGATGGTATTTCAATTGATGATCAACTGCAAAAACCATTAACAGATACAGGTGAGTTGAAAATATTCGCAAAAATAGAAAGACAGCTAGTTGTTGAAGCATACGCACTTCCAAAATTTGAAACTTCTAGAGATAAGTTATTTATTACCATGGAGTTTTCAACAAAAGCATTTATTAATTGCAAAAAGAAGGGCGTATAAAGCCTCTCGATATGTTAAAGAAAAAGCACCTCAGGGTGCTTTTTTACACCCACATTTTGTACTCAAAGGGGTTTCCAATGGTTATTTCCAACCAATCAAAATACTTTTAAGATTTTTAGCTAAAAGCTTTAAGTATCAAAATGAAAGGTTTTAGACTATTAACCTTTTGAAAAAATTAAGCCCTGTTCTAGGGGTTAACATATTGAAAAATATAACCATATACCGCAAAAAGCACTGGATGTTTTAAGGTGTTTATTTGAAAAGTGCTTAAAATACAGTTAGATATGTTCAGTAATTATTTCCTTTTGTGAACAATTATAGGTTGACTAATATCGCTCGTGTGATATTTTAATACTTATCACCCCCCCATATCAGCATTGGCTTAAACTATTAAGCTACTTGGAGAGAGAATATGAATTACAAATTACTGGTTTCATGTCTAGCTGATGGTTATGGTATTAGTTAGTTTACAAATTGACTGAAATAAAGCATCCTATTTGGGTGCTTTTTTGTATTAAAAAATATGAATATTGATGAGATACTTATACTCAGAACATTAGTTGTGGTTACGCCATATGTGCTACTTTATTGGTTTTTTTATACACGAATTAGAGATAATTTTTTTCTTAAACCGAGAACACATATACAGCTAAACCTAATAATGCTTTCTTTGGGTATAGCTTTTATTTGGACTGTGTTATGGAATTTTTCATTTAGAGGTTATGGGTTTACAGGATTCTACCTAGCAAACGATGTAGGTGGCTCATCTGGTGCCTCAAATTTGCTCTTAGGGCTACTGGGAACATTAGCAGTAGTTTTGGGTTGGCTTTTCAATAGCAGAGCTCAAGACCTAACATCAAAAAGAAGTCACTCAATTCAAACGCTCATGTCATCTAGATTATCTGAGGCATACGCAAATCACTCCAATTATGCAATGGATGTATATGTTCGGCTTAAAAAGAAAAATGGTGAAGATTATATTGTTACCCCTCAAGATATTGAGGAGTGTACTCAATTAGAGCGAAATGCAATTTTTTATCAACTAAATTATTTTGAATTTATATCTGTAGGGGTTAGGTACGGGGATTTAGATGAAAATTTAATTAAAAATACCCTTAAATCCATAATGCGGACAAATTATACTTTTTTTGAGGAAGTTATTAAGGATAAACAATCAAAAAATCCAACATTATACGAGCACCTGACTGCATTAAACAGCAGGTGGAGTGAGAAATAAATACAACCCACTTCGGTGGGTTTTTTAAAGCCTGAAATTAGGAAACCACATGAATATTTTACTTAAATGCGTCAAACAAAGCGGCTATTCAGTGCGGTTCCCGTCAGGCGTTATTTCTCAACCACTGGACGGTGGTGCTCCACGTATGCGCCGCGTGTCACGGAATAACTGGCGAACAGTTGCAGTGAATTGGACTGTGCAAGAGTCCGGCTACCAATACTTGTGCGCATTTTATGAAATCTGGTGCGAGAATCCTAGCCAGCCGTTCTATGCAAATCTTATTGTCGATGGCCCCGAGTACAAGGCTTACCGCTGCCATTTTGAGCCTGATTCGTTCGGCTTGGATTCTAAAGAAGGCACTGTATTCGGGGTATCGGCTCAGTTTCTCGTTAAGCCGATTATTGACCGCGATTTGAACCAAATTATTGTTGATTCCGGTAACAATGGTGTTGATTTGAGCGACATTACAAATCCACTTGACCACCTTGTAAATGTGGCTTTACCCAAGGCTCTGGAGAGTATACGTGTCTGATTTGCTTTCATTTTATCTAAACGTATCTGGGCGCGTTTGTGAGGTTGATTGTATTGAAATTTCACATCCGTCATGGCCTAAACCTTTTCGATATACGACATATGACGAAGACGGCATTTCACTGCAGCATGAAGACAGCACCACACATTTCTATGAATTTCAAGATATGTCGATTGAAAGCGGCGGTGTGAAAAGTGATCTTGATCAAGAGCTAAAACTTACGATCAATGACTACGATGACACACTGATTGAAGCTTATGAAAACATCACTGATCGAGTACCAGTTTCAGTTAAGCGAAGAATATATCGTGACGACATTCTCACTGAGCCGATGCAAATTATTGAAACTTTAAACGCGGTTTCGATGACTAAAAACTCAACCGGTCAGGTAACTTTTGAAGCCATAGCGCAGGAACTCAATAGCGTCAAAACGGGTGATACCTATTCGATTGAACGCTTTCCGATGCTGAGGGGCACACTATGATTGAGCAATTTTTAGATCGTGAACCGAAGCAAGGTTACGTGTGCAACGAGTTTGTGATTGAAGCATGGCAAGCGGTTACGGGTGAAGATCTCAAGCAACGGCTTGAAGATCACTTGAATGGCAACACGTCATTTGAACAACTCAGCGAACCCATATCGCCCTGTTTAGTTTTATTCAGCAATTCAGCCAGAAGCCCGACACACATCGGGCTTTTTTACGACTGCAAAGTCTTGCATCTAGCAGCTTCGGGCGCTCAGTACGTGCCGCTAGAAATGATTTTAGGCTTCAAAAATAGAGAGTTTTATCGATGAAAAGAGTTTGTATTGTTGATAATCCGCTCAGTCCAGAGCAACGCAAATATGTAGAAGTCAAAAGCGTCACGTTCTATCTCGCAACTGAGTTTAAGGCGTTTCCTGCGAATGCTCGAATCTATCATGATCAAATTGCAGAAAGTTGCGACGTTACGCCATATGACCGCAGATCACTAAAAAAGCTTGAGAAATTAGAAGGCGATTTCATTGTTGTAATCTACCCACAGTGGATTCAGTTCGTGTATTACGCGGTAGTTGCTCTAACAGCAGCGTTAAGTATTTACACATACATGACGATGCCGAAACCTGCAGTCCAAGCCGCACAATCAGCCAACAATGATCTTGCTTCACGTCAAAACCAAGCAAGGCTAAACGGTCGCATCCCTGAAATCTTCGGGACAGTGCATTCAACGCCTGACCTAATTGCACCGCCTTTTACATACTACGATTCTGAGTACAGGGAAATCGAAGAATGTGTGATGGTGATCAGCCGTGGCTACTTTGATATTCACTACTGCCGTGATGATCAAACCGATGTGCATGATATTTCTGGGGCTTCAGTATCAGTCTTTGACCCACATACAAATATTATTGGAAAACCAATTTATCAAGTTGGTGAAGAATTTAAAGAAGCTCCAACTTATGCAGTGAAGTCTAAAGCCATCAATGGGCAGACAACAGAGCGCCCGAATGACCAAAAAATTGAATCGAGTGACATCTATTTTGAGTATCCGAATTTAATAAAAAGCCGTGCTGCTGTTAACTTTTCTGAAATGTTTGTGAAAGACGATAGCATTGGTATTTACGGTGCTGATTTCGGTGTTGAAGATGTGCAATGGTCGGGAACCACGATTTTTACATCAGAGCGAAAAGTCATTGTAAATAGCCCTCTTGACGCTGGATCAGTTTCAGATTTTAAAGGAGTTTTATTGACTGGCGCTTTAATCGAAGTGATTTCAGAAGTATTGCCAAGCGAAGAAGGCGACCCACCAACTTATATTACAACTTATAAAGATTTGTCTGGGCAGTACAAAGCGCAAAGCGTTGAAAAAACAGCAACACAGTCAGGCTTTCAGTACACAATTGCCATAGCTGATGCAATGACTGTAAACTCGAACTGGAGTTTTATCACTAAAAAGGAAACGGCACTTGCGGGCGTTAAGATCAACAAGAACGCCAATTCAATAAACTTAAATGGTTCGTTTCAAGTTGAAAGCGTTGAGCAGTCAGTGATTAAACTCAAGTTGCCAAATCAAGTAAATCAAGATTGGGCGAAGCTCGAGACACTGCCACGTAACTCAACGATAGACCAGATTGCATCGATCCGCTTAGACAAACTTGATACGGTCTGGGTCGGTTGGCACAACCTTGTAATGAAAGAATGTGAACGCCTGACGTTCAATTTCTTCTTTCAAAATGGCCTTTTTTACCAAGACTCGAAAGGCGGTGTATGGCAGGCCGCAATGGAAGTGCTCATTGAGTATCAGCGTATTAATGATGCAAACCAACCGATTGGGCCCATTTACACGACAACAAAAACGATCTCGAACAAGTCTAAATCGGCATTCGGCACGACTGTAAATATTGATTTGCAAGTCAAAGGCTCTATGCGCTTCCGAGTTGCACGAGCAACACCAACGAAGAACGATAAAACTCAAGATTTATGCAAAATCAAAGATGTGTACGGCTCAGCCAAAAGCGATATCTTGAATTACGGTGATGTGACTGTTGTTCGATCAAAAACAGTGGGTACGGAGGGGGCGCTATCACTCAAAGAGAGAAAGCTAAACCTTCTCGTTACTCGCAAATTGCCGATTGATGGCACGGGTGATCTTGTTGCAACTCGTGATGCAGGGCAGGCGCTGATCTATCTTGCGCTCGATAAAAAGAATGGTCGACGCACTGAGCATGAAGTTGATATTGAGCAGATAAAAGCCGAAATTCAATCTGTGAAAGACTATTTTGGCTCTGAAAAAGCGGCTGAATTTTGCTACACGTTCGATGACACGAATCTATCGTTTCAAGAAGAAGCTGAAATGATAGCTAGTACAGCGTTTTGTAGATCGAGACGCTTTGGCAGCAAGTTGCGGCTTGCGCTTGAGAAGCCACAAGAGAACGCTGTACTGTTATTTAATCATCGGAATAAAGCACCGCAGACTGAGACTATGACGACTTCAACTGTAGTTGAGAAAGCTTATGATGGCATTGAGCTTGAATACTCTGATCCGCTTGATGATGCACGTATCAAGTACCGAATATGGTTTGACTTGAAAAAAGAGCAAGCTTTTGAAGGTGATGGTGCCAACAACCCAATGACAATTAAAACATCTGGTATCCGCAATCATGAGCAAGCGAAGACAAGAGCGTGGAGAGAGTGGAACAAGCTTCAATATCGACGAACTACAGTCAAGTTTGATGCGCTTGATGAGTCGAATCTACTTGCTGAGTACGACAAGATTCTAGTAGCCAATAACACTCGATTGAAAACGCAAGATGGCGATGTTGAATACGTTGACGGCTTGATTCTACATCTATCTCAAGACGTTGATATGAGCGAAGGTGAGTACAAGATTTTCTTGCAGATGTCGAACGGCACTGTAGATATGATCCCATGCACAAAAGTTGACGCATACCAAGTCGCACTATCAAGACCGCCACGCATGCCGCTTGTCACAGCAGACGACAGGACGCTACATACGACATATCAAATCGTTAAAGCTGGGGATGATAAATCCAACGCTTTCATGATGACCGAAATGTCCCCCAATGGCCGCATGTTGAACACTGTCACTTGCGTCAATTACACAGATCAATATTACGAAAAAGATCATAGCTTTTTCTAAACAAATTAACCAAATGCCCGCGAAAGCGGGTTTTTTAATGCTTGGAGAAAAGCATGACTGGAAAAATTATTACTGCTGAAAAGCTGCGTGATGCTGATCGTGATGCAGATTCGATGGATAAATTTGTTAGCGGTGGCGAACACGATGTTGTCAAAACTCGTCGCAATAAAACATATCCAACTCAGCCAAATATCGCACGCCAATTACTCGAAAACGGTGGATATCGTGGCTTTGCAAATGAAACAGAGCTAAAGAAATACATTCCGACAACTTCGAATGTTATTGCTAAAGATATGGAGACTTTCAAATTATGGCAGTGGGATGGGGTGAAATGGAGTGATACAGGCAAGTCAGAATTGGATCAAGCAGTAGAGCGAGTGCAGCAGCAAATTCCGAAACTCGAATCATCAACTGAAAACATTTTTACTGTAACTGACGCAAACGGGGTTGAAACGTGGATTAGTGCGGATGCAGATGGGGAGCCAACACCTAAGTCGCTTTCATCAATACAAAAAGTGCAGAAATTTAAATCTGATGAGTATGCAGGTCTTCATTTTACCGATGAGAATGGTGTGTTATTTGATTTATCGCTTAACGCAGATGGTTCGTTTTCAGACTCTACAAAAGAGAGTCTAGAAACGAATGGGGCAGGTCTATCTAATGATGATTTCTATTTTGACTCAGACAATAAAGTAAAAAAATTAACAGGGGTTAAGTTTAAAGCAGCAATACTTGGATCATCAACACTTGAGCTAATGCAGAATGAAATGTCAGTGATGCTATCTGACAACTTTAAATTCAATGATATTTATAAAGGTGGTAAAAGCGGTGAGCGTGTTGAGCAGATTGCGAATAAATTCGGTGCGATTCCCGTTAAATTAACTTTTGAAAACGATAAAGTTAATGCTGCAGGATCAACAAATGTTGTCGCAAACTTTGATGGCATTACCGACTTATCAACAGAAAAATCAACAGCAAAGATTGATGGTGCTGTGCATGTTTCAGGGGAAATAATTGAAGGTAGCTTTGCATATTATTCAGCAGATTCAACATTTAAATTTACACGCTTAGCTAGTGGTATTGCGATTGATGCATCTGATGAATATGAATTTATCTCTGATTACACAGATTATTCAACATCCGATCTTTTGATTTTAAACGCTGGTAAAAATAACGTAGGGCGCAGCGAGCATGGCACAGCAGAGTATATCGCAGATGCGACTTTGCGTATTTTTAAACATATGCAAGCGCTATCAAAGCGAGTGATCGTAGTATCACATTTTTCAAATACTGTTTCTAGCGATGCGATACTTAAAGTTGTGAATGATGTAAATGAGCAATATCGAAAACAATACAGCTCGCTATTCTTCGACATGAATGCGTATTTACTGAGTAGTCAAATCTGGTCTGACACAAGCATTATACCGAACTCGAATGACATTCAGAAGCAGTCGGAGGGGCGCTTACCGTTATCTTTGAGTCGAGATACTGGTGGTCATCTTAATGATGCAGCTAATGCGGCAGTTATTCAAAAACTTAAACAATTCATTTCAGAAAAAGGATGGTATTAAAATGGGCTTAGTTATCTCAACTCAAGGTGTGATTCAGTCAAACAAAGCACGTAAAGTTGTATCACAGATTAACGCAGATGTTTTGGCGCTATTTGATGCTAGATATTTGTTAAATGAATTCAGCAATGGTGATAGTGTAGATAAAATAACACTGCACGGCAATCACGATACGGATTATCGCTATCTGCGAAAATCAACAAATATAAATAATCAATATGCTCCAATTCTTACAGGTAACTCATTATATTTTGATGGCGGTGCTTCACTAAGAACAAATGTGTTTGAAATAGAGTCAGAGTTTACACTAGCAATGGTTTTGAAAATCGACAAAGATGTTCAAAGCGGGTCACTGTGGCGTGGTGGGGCTATTAATGCTTCGGATGGTGCTAAAAGTTTATTTTATAGTGCTGATAAAAAAACTATTGCATTTCGAAAAATTGGAATACCTGTTGTTAGCTTGCCGCTTGACAATGCTATTAATGATTATTTTGTTGTTGTTGTTAGTTGCTCAAAAGTAGAAACAAAACTACTGATTGACACACATATTGCTCTTGGTGAGGCATCAAATCTCACAAATAACTACTATCAATTGATGTCTGGTGATGAAGCGCAAAATAAGATTTCAGGAAATTTAAAATATTTTAGTTTTTATAGTGGTGCAGCAACTAGTGATGAGATGCTAAAACTGCAACAGATTTTAAAGCAGAATTTTGGTATTTGATTGTAAGCATATTAACCAAGCCCTTCACAGGGCTTTTTTTACACCCAAAATTAGGAAAAAATATGGACGACTTCGTTAAGCAAGTCGCAGAAACAGTAGAGCCATTCGCCACAGCCATTGCATCTTTTGTGATGGCTTTTTTAATGGCTCTCATGCGAACTAGAAAGAAAACAGGCAAGTCGGATTGGCTAGAAGCCTTTATGTGTGGGCTTTTTGCTGTAGGCGCTTGGTCATTGATGATGTGGTTGAACGTGCCTGAAATCGTAGCTGTGGGCTTGGCATCAGCAATCGGCTACAAGGGAACTCATTTTGTGAGTGATCGAATTGATAAAAAATTGGGGGATAATGATGAAAACAAGTAATTTCGGGGTCAATCTAATTTGTGGTTTTGAGGGAAAGCGGCTCACAGCATATGACGATGGCGTGGGCGTGTGGACTATCGGCTTTGGTACTACAATTTACCCCAATGGCCTGAAAGTCAAAAAAGGTGACACTTGCACCGAAGCTCAAGCAAAACAATATATGCAGAACGACTTGAAGAAATTCGAGAGCGCTGTAAATAGTGCCGTGACTGTTGAACTCACTCAGAATCAATTTGATGCTCTGGTGTCATTGGCCTACAACATTGGCTCGGGTGCTTTCTCAAAATCAACTCTGGTTCGCAAGCTGAATGCTAAAGATTATAAGGGTGCGGCTACCCAGTTTGATGTCTGGGTCAATGCAGGCAGTAAGCGTATGCAAGGCCTTGTGAATCGTCGAGCTAAAGAAAAGGCGGTGTTTCTATCATGACATGGATTCTCACAAACAAGCGCATATCTCTGATCATTGCGCTTTTTTTATGTCTGCTGATTAGTCTGGGCTATGCGAACCGGCTGAAAGGCAAGCTGAATAAAGCAGATCAGAAGCAGATTGCAGCAGTGATTGAAGCTGTAAAGCCTTATGAAATGGCCATTGCCAAGGCTCAAGCCGAAGCGTTGGCCAAAGAAAAGATCTACAACGATAATCTATTAAAGGCAGAACAAAATGCTATCAAAGAAATCAAAGCTGCGAATGATGATGCTGATCGTGCCGCTGATGCTGCTGTCAGCTTGTCAGAGCAACTTGCCAAAGCAAAGCGGAATATGCCCACAGCTTCCTGCCAAGCCATCGTTAAGTACGTCGAAATTGAATCAGATGTACTCAAGCAGTGCGTTGCAGAATATCGAGAAATGGCAAAAGCAGCTGATGGGGAGCGAATTGATAAAGAAAGATTGAGTGGGGCGTGGCCCCAGTGATGGGGCTATTTTTCGCTAAACATAATTATGTCATGCACTTTATCGAGAGTCTTTTTCTGATTCTCGATAGCCATTTCAAGTTGGCGCTTCTGCTGAATTACTTGTTGTCATTCAGCTTATCAAAAATAATCTCAAAATCTGAGATCGCATCAGAGCAAGCGTCCCCGCGCATATTTTGAATGTCGCAGATATCATCTTCTGCAGTACTGTTTCGCTCTAAGTGGTCAGCAATATCATTCTCAGATAGAAACATGTTGCTTATCCATTGCTTGATATCAGTAGAAGACCCCCCATTTCGCAGCATTGTTTTTGCTTCTTGAAGCACAGTCCACTTCTGGTTTTTAATGAACCGCTTCACATCATCAATATTGTATTTGTCGCAATCATAGTGGTGCGTTTCACCATTCAAAATTGCCAGCTCGTGGTTAAAATCATCACTCGACATTGTTAGGGCGTCTTGTGCGAATTTGACTTCTTCTACATTGCGAGCAACAAGGGGTTTAAGCTCCTCAAAAGCCCAATTCGGGAAAGTCCTGCGATCAACCCAAGATGATACAGTCTTTCTACTTATCATTAGATAATCGGCTAACTGTGCTTGCCAAGAGCGACCATAAATGGCTTGGGTAATCTGTGTGAATCTAGTATACATAGCAATTCCTCGGTTGCCCTCAGGTGAGGGCATTTGATTTAGATTTGAGAATTTAGTGCTTGAACGAAACACTTAGAAGAACCATCAAAACGGTTGGTGTTTAAATCAAAAAAAAGTTTGTGTTTTTTATCATTAAAGTTAATACCAAGGCCAGCCTTGCAAACTACTGCTTGAGATAGGTAGATGCGTTTCATATCACCTTTTTCCCAAACTTTTGCACCAGACTCAACTAGAAGATCGGCCATAGTTTTTGCTTCAGACACAAGGCTTGATAAGATTGCTTTGATTGCTGCACCGAAAGTTACGCGGTAGTTGTCACCAGATTTAATTACTGATTTTGCTAATTTATGAGCTGCTTTGAAAAGTTCTGATTTGTTCATGGGGTCCACCTCGTGGTTATTTGACTGGAGCGATCTCCTGTCTATGTAGCTATTATGCAGACATTCGCCTGCATTGTCAAATCAACAATTAAACTAGACCTGAATTAATTGTAACAAGCTCATTTTTGCAATCATCACCACTGTGTTAAAATGGATCTACCGCCAACAACAATAGCAGTCACTTTTAATAATAACGGTATATCATGCGGCATATTAAAAACACACCAAGATTAACGCCAATTAAATCAAGCAGTTAAAATGCAATTCGTGTGCACGCTGAGCGAGCGATATTTATGTATTATTGCGTATCACTTGGTATCAGGTCAGTTCGGCCAGCAGCACATCCCTATATTCAACAAGTACTGTTTTCTCGATTTCGTTCATTGCTTCGCGCAACTTTCTTTCACTTACTTGAATATACCCAGCTGTAACATCGCGGTCATCGTCTTCTTTATGGTTGAGGAGCCTCTTAATTGTATATCGACCATAATCAAGGTTTTCTGCAATGGATCCAAATGTTCTGCGTAGATCATGAAAAGAAAATTTAACACTGCAGGCGGAATTTATTTTTTGGCGTACTTTTGAGATATTCACAATGTGTCCAGATGCAGACTTGGCAGAAGGGAATACCCACCCCCCACTAATTTGTCTACGCCTCTTCTTCATCGTTGCTAAAAGAAATTCACCCATTGGTAGGGTGTGTGGTTCGCCATTCTTTGGGTCTACAGATGTTATTCTTCCGTATTTTAGATCAACATCTTTCCATGCGATAGATTCGCACTCTTGCCTACGGAATCCAGTTAGAATTAAAGTTAATAAAAAGTCTCGATTCGTTTCGAGCTGTTGGCCGCGATCCTCATACTCAAGAACTGCTTTAATCCAGTCCGGCAGCTGATCTTCATTAATGTATGTTTTACGTCTACGGATTTTATTCCATGTCTTTTTAGCATTTAGTGTTTTTGTTGGATTTTGAGCGTCAAGAATCGGCTTGTCATCATCACCCAGGTAATGCTCGACTGAGAAATTATATATAGCTCTAAATACGCGCATTGCAAGATTTGCTTGTGCTTTACTAGATTTCGACAACTCAGCATGTTTTGCTTGAATCATTGTTCTTGTTATTGCATCAAGCTTCAGGTCATTCCATTCTTTAAAGTAAACTTTCACTGACTTATCGTAATCTTCGATTGATCGCGGCTTTAGTTGCTTAAACTCTAAATACGTATCGTATGCTTGAAGCAGGGTGGGCTTGCTGCGCTGCAAATCCGTTTTTGCCTGCTCATCACTTATAGCTTTTCTTTTTTGCTCATTTGGGTTTATGCCCTGAGCCATTTGCGAAAGTTTCTCACGAGCGATTTCTCTCGCCTGAGCAAGTGTTAAATTTCCGTGTAGACCTATAGTAGACCGAATGGCTTTACCCAAAACTTTCTTTTCAACTATATATGTCTTGCAAGTGGTGTTAATGCGAATAGCAAAGCCAATCAACTCACTATCGCGATAAATAGCTTGAGTCATATCTAGTTGATCGATAAATGTCTTTGTAAGCTTTACTCTTGATGATGACATGGCTAAAATCACACACTCCGTAATACATGGCAATATAACACAATATTTTCTGCGGTCTACTATGCGTCTACTTGCAAATAAATGTTGCTAATTATATAAATCTTCGCTAGTATTGCATCAATTCGAAGCGATTGATATCAAAAGCTTTGAAGACATTAAGGGCCTATAGCTCAGTTGGTTAGAGCAGCGGACTCATAATCCGTTGGTCCCCCGTTCAAGTCGGGGTGGGCCCACCATATTAAACCTCGTAGATCATTGATTTATGGGGTTTTTTGTTGTCTGTGATTTTTGGCCCATCGGATTTTACGGTCTATTTTGCGGTCCATTTATTTGATAGTCCGTTGGTCTATCAGCAATTGCGGTCTTTTCTAACCACAAATACTTTCCTCAACTCATTTCAGCTTTCCCCACAGACCACGACGAGCACTCTGGCTTACCACTCGATCTACGACACAGATGTATCCTCTACGGTCTTGACCATCGGGCGTAAAGCGCGTGGAAAACGGAAGGCTTGGGGGAATTTTTCTATTTCTTGAATTACCTGTTAGACTCAGGATATCTAGGCCCAATCCGTGAAGCTTGTGGGGAGTTTTGCTAGAAAATAATATCTCTATTAAATTCGAGTCACGTTATCTAACTTACGATGTACAAAAGATACAAGTGAAAGAATATCTAAAGCATCTTGTTCAGACATTTTCCATACAATTTTTGGTGCATGAGCTGTTGGATTTCTTGCAGTACCGAACAGTCCGACTAAAATATTACTGAAGCCTTTTTGCTCACTAACTTCTGTTTCTGACTGTAAGCTATTAATAGCTAAAATAGGAGCTTTAACTGAAAACACAGTATTTATTAACTCAGCACCATCACTACCAAGCCCTGATAGCTGTCTTATCCTCTCAGCTATTCCTTTAATTGCTTCCAGCACTGCATGAAAGTAATTGTCTTCTAATAATTCTGCTTGACAGTATTTTAATACTTCCACATGGACGTTCCTATCTTCAAGCGCTTGTTTCAGAGCATTTGCCTTTGCTAAAGCACCTTTTAATGTCGTTTCCTTAGTTGTGATAATAACCTTTCCATCATCTCTAATCTCAAAACCAGAAAAGGCAAGAACAACATTAAGCTCGTTTTTCCTCCATATAAAACTATTTTTATCCCTTGAATAACTAACAGGATTTAATGCTCGATTGATAAACATTATTAAATGATTACCTACCTTATACTTATTCTGAGCTGCTATTAAAGCATTATACAAACGCTTCCATTTTGTCATCAGCGGATCGATATCAACTAACTTACAATCTGCAAGAATATAGCCAATCTCTGATCCTGTAAGTCCCCGTTCTGTATCAGCTAGAATCTTACATGCAGCTTGAAGGCTTTGTGCATTAAACGGTGCAATTTGATTCATTTCTCTAAGCCTATTTAGCATTAAACACAATCTAGCCTAGCTTTAATTGTGAAATTATTCAAATAGATATAATATCTTACCGATTTTTAGAAAAATATCATTTTAGTATTAAAAACTAACTTTCATCCATCGAAATAAGAGTATCAACGGTTTTTTCTCGCACATATTATTCCTATGGTCCAAACAACATAGGAGTGACCATGAAAAAATATTACCCTGAACTTGATACTGTTTCTGATGTTATTGAAGTGCTTCCCCATCCACAATGCAAATCTATTGCTCATGCTATCCGTATCTGCAATGATCAAGAAGAACATCTTATAGTCAAGCTACATGCAGTTGCTTTAGCATTACTATAGGAGGTAGATATGGATGTACTACAACAATGGTTGATTGCACAACGTCAAGAGAAAGGATTTACCCAACAGCAACTCGCTGAGAGTCTTGGCAAATCTGTTGATTATGTTGAGCAGGTCGAGCAAGGCCAGTATGTACTAGAAATTACTGAATACTTGCACTACTGCCTAGCCTTGGATGCTGATCCTTGTATAGGAATTAGTTTAATTGACCTCGCTCTTTCTAAGAGCTAGTGCTTGCCTCTATTGATCTACTTTTTATGTCTGCAAGGGTTTGCTGGATCAACCGAAGTCCATCTTGAGGGTCCAACTTCAGACACTGACAGTACCAAACATATTCCACAACATCTAGGCGGCGTTCGCCTTGTTCTACTTTTTGCACATACGAATGCGGTTTATCCATGCGTTCGGCCAAGGCTCGCATAGACAATTGTTGTGTTTCTCTTTCTTGCTTTAACCATTTCGTCAAAGCCTGCATTTCTGCGGTATTGATACTTGTCGTCATGTACCCATTATCGATACAATGCAATTTGTACCCAAAATAGGTACAATACGTGTAACATGTTGATTGCAAGAACGAAGTGCTTATTTTTACCAATAGGATGTTTTATGGGGATTTCAAATTTTCATAGATCTACGTTGGACGCAATCACTATTTTATAGAAAAGCATCAACAGAGATGTCGCTATTTAGTACGTATTGAATAGCAACCTTTCGCTTACCAACTTTCTTTATTTAAAAATCATTTGGAAATAGATATGCAAACATATCAGGTCGATTATCATGGAGAAGTCCTTGATATCATCCAAGTGTGTAAACGAGTAATTGTTGCCAACTCTGGAAAAATCCGCACTGTGGATTCTAATAATGGCGTCATGACTTGCACGTTTACCTATGGAATTAACCTTAATGGGCTCAAGATGAGCCTACGCTTCAATCAGTCCGAGCCCAATTATGGGCAAATATTCATCACAGCAGAATTTACTAATTCAGCAGACTTTACAGGTATTGCAGACAAGAAAGCTGGTGAACTTGCTGAGAAAATCAATCAACAACTGCAAAGTCCTGAGAGTTTTAGCAGCACTTACGGTATCAGTGATGTTGTACTTGGGCTTAACCAAGTGAAAAAGACCAGTATTTTGTCTTGGACTATTATTGTACTCATTGGTCTTGCGATTAGTGCGATTCCGACAGGATTTGGAATTGTACTGGTTCCTTTGGTTGGTCTCGTTGGTGCTGTCATTGGCTTACCATTTTCTAGATGGTTAGCTAAAAGAGCGCATCAAGTTGTCACTATCGAACGTCACAACAATGCACATCATGACTCTTTCTGGCTTTATGACCTTGTGGCTGAGTTAGCACAAAAGGCAGATATCCCCATGCCTGAAGTAGGAATTTATGAAAGTTCAGACATGAATGCTTTTGCGTCTGGTGCTACACCAAACTCCTCAGTGATTGCGTTTAGTACAGCACTACTTGAGCAAATGGATATAGCTGAAATTCAAGCAGTCACGGCGCACGAGATTGGTCATATCATTAGTAATGACATGCGTGGGATGGCACTATTAAGCGGTTTGATCACATCATTCATTTTAGTATTTACCTTACCTCTTCAGGGCTTACGACTGATTAACTTTTTTAGCAATTCTACATCTATTGTTGTGGAAGTTTTCTTGTGGGCCGTGAAAGCCGTCTTAGCTGTTGTAATGACATTCTTAGGGTCTTTGATCGTAAAAATGTATTCTAGAAAACGAGAATACAAGGCCGATGCGATTGCTTCTCTTTTGGTTGGAAAAGAACCCATGATTCGAGTGCTATCAAAATTAGCACAAGAAACTGAAACCATTCCAATCCAACAACGTGGCTTTAATTCCTTCAAAATTTCCAATAGTAGTAACTTGTCTGAAATTTTTAGTACCCATCCGAGTTTGGAAAAAAGAATCCAAGCGCTTGAATTTGAGACCCATTCACCATTCTAGATCATGACTTTTGTATCACTTCAATTTTAGGGTGATTGTTCACTCTTAGGATTTTATTATGAAAAAATTACTCTTCGTTCCACTATTTGCTCTTACTAGTTTTGCTCATGCAGCACCAAATATTTGGCAATCAGGCTATGCTCAAGGCTTCTCTGAATATTCCATCCAAGACAGCAAAGGCAATACGCTTTGGGTGTCATGTAATGAAGGTGCTGGAGATGAATACGACCATTCAGCACGCTTACAAACAAAGAAAGGTAGCTACCAAAATACCGATTCCAAATACCCACTGACTTTTGTACTTGATGGCAAAAATAGTGTTGCAGCCCCAGGAACCACAAAATGGCGTAATGGTGCAAATGCTTGGTATGAATTTACACATGGTATTGCCAAGGCTAAGAAAATAGACGTTTACCTTAATAACAAGAAGGTGACTACCTTTACTCCAACACAGCAGAGCATCAAAGCTGTAGCCAAAGAAATAGCGACCTGCCAGTCCATGTTCTAACCCATTTTATGACTTTTCATCCCGATGGCTCTCACTGACCATCGGGATCTTTTTTAGGAAAAAACCATGTATAGACGATTGATATGCCTAGGGACGCTGGGTACTGCTATTGCATTAAGTGCATGTACTCCATCTAAATCACCTATTGAAACAGCAGACAATATTGTTACTTCTTCTGTTCAACCTGTAGCACAAGTAAGAGCTCAAGCTACAGAGCAAACAGCGCCTTCACCAAAATCAGATACGTCTACTATAGAAGAAGTAGCAGAAACACAACCAGTCAAAAAGATAGTGACAGATACCAAATGGCTCAAACGCTATGAAACAGAAGGCTACAAGACTATCTTTTCTTCGACAGACAAACGCATTGGTATGCTCTTAGCGGCCAATAGCTCCGACCCACGATTTATTGTCAAAATGGGTGGTAACACCATGGAGCTGAATGATTGCTCAGAAGACTTGATCAACCCACGCCCAACCAAGGTAGGTGGTTATAAGGTTGCACATGCTTCATCTTATGTATGCCCATCCAATATGATGGAGATCGACATTGGTTATCGTGATGGTCATGATCGTGCGATAGTTCAAGTCAAAGATGTCATGAGCCAAGAAAAGCTAGTCAGTTCTTACATACTAGAGGGACGTTAATTCGTCAAAAAATATTAGCTCACTCTTCTTCAATGCCCGATAGACCAACAGGTTTATCGGGTTTTTTTATACTTTATGGAATCTCAATATGCAACCACGTATCTATGACAAAGTCGGTTATACCCTTATTAAAACATTTACTTGCAACAAACTATCTGACCGCGCCAAGGGGCAATTGCACTATCAGCTTTGGCAAAGTAATGATGACCAAAGTTTTGGTCTTGCACTCAGCAAAAATGAATCATCTGGTGGCTTTAGTGCTGAATTGATTAAGGTCGAAGATATTTTATCGCTATTGGCAACACTTTACCAAAGTGCAAAGCCATTTCATGCGATTAGTTTTAAAGGGTTATTTGTTGGTAAGTCGGCAAATAATGCGAGTTTCTTGGGGGCAATCTTAGTTGACCAAGGTGTAATTCACTTACATCCACAAACAGCACGACTTCTTGAAGTAAATACTGAATATGAGCTATGGCCTTTATCTTTTGAGAAATTACTACTAAGTAACAATGAGACCTCAGCAGAGGTTGATGCTTCTGAAAAACCATCACACAAACGTGGGCCAAAGACTAGAACATCGACTGAAATGGAGGATGGTAATGCAGTACATCAAGATGCACTCTGAATTAACTAAAGTTGTGAATGACTCTATACGAGGGAGTATTGCTTTACACATGCAAACTCTTGCTGAGCAATATGCTGAACCTTATCAAGCCACTCTACATGGATGGTTTGTAGTTTGTGAGCATGACACCGACCTACTAGAGCCATTCACTGGACTAAGTTTTAGTCTTTCTGAAAAATTGCAATTAGGTGAGGTCGAATTTGTCGACAAAAAACAGGACTGGTATGAGGTCTATATTTTGTTGAATGACAATGAAGGCATCCTTATCTATGTTCCGACAGCAATATTGGAACGCCATAAAATCCTTCAGATCTAGTTCTACCGCAACAGCAGTCCTAGCACCTTTCTAACATTAATTTTTATTTGAGGATTTTCTATGACAAGGCGATGTCTATTCGCTTTGGGCCAAGTCATGTCTACGCCCAATGCTTTGGAACTACTGACCAAGAAAAATATAGACCTTTTAGCCCTACTGCACCGTCATCAAACAGGCGATTGGGGTGATCTAAATAAGATAGATCGAGAGGCCAATGAGGATGCCCTTGTGACTCACTCAAGAATCTTGTCTAGCTACTTATTTGGCCAAGATAAAATTTGGATTATCACTGAGGCTGATCGATCACTGACTACCATCTTATTACCTCAAGATTACTAGCACGACCGTAATATAGCCCCCAAAGTTGAATTAGCTTCGGGGGTCCATATTATCTTTTAAAGTGAGTTAAAGATTTATGAGTTTTTTAGATATACAGACGAACGCTCTAATTGTCCGTTCAACTCAATTTTACTTTGCTTTTATTCTTTTAACAGTAAAAAAACCAATACGTGGTTTATTTTTACTGGTTGTTATTCTTAATTTTGTTTCTTTTAATTCTTGTTTTTGTCGAATTCTACTCTCTAAAAAATAACGATTAAAAGTTCTCCTAGAGATATAATTTGATAATGGAAAATGTTTTTTAAAAATATTAAAAAACTCCAGCGTACTATTAAAACCAGAGTCATTAACAATATCTAATAGAAAAATATCGAAATCATTTGGAGTCAAGTTTTTATTATGATGAGAAGTTAATCTCTTAACATTAAATTCATCTTGCAAATCCATATTCTTAAAAATGGCAATATAACGATAGCAGTACTCTTAGATATTTTATGTTTTATCGCAATTTTATTAGCTGTTAATTTCGGATTGTTTTTTAAATCCTCAAAAACCTCTGGTGATATGTACATAATTTAATCAAACACTCCATCAAAAATAAAAAAAATCACAGCCTTAAATATAACTATAAATAAGGGGTTTTAATTTTTGTAAAAACTTGCGTTTTGACATGTATAGCTTACAGCAAAAAACCGAAAAGCAAAGGACATATTTTGATAATTAATTACTATAAAAATCAAATAGTTGAATAAATTTGACCAAGTGGTTTTATTGTGTAGAATGCGACACCAAGAGATACGTTCTCTTCTACACAACCAACAAGAGGATTTAAAATGAATCAATCAGAATGTAATATCGATCCATATTCATATTTCGATAAATACGATAATTTTTCTAAAGAATCTGAAATTAAAGATATGCCAAAAACATTATTGGTACATGATATTCAAGATTATTTAGGAGGTGATTTTAAAACCATTAGTTTTAATGGTGAAACAAAACTACAAATGAGATGTGAAACTTTTGGCAATGAAGATATTGTTAGGGTAATACC
>NZ_SLVJ01000024.1 GCF_004345325.1 Acinetobacter calcoaceticus | reverse complement strand
CAACATCAGAAAAAAATGCTAAAAAATCCATGTCCCTAAAAAAGAGCTAACTCGCCCTTAAAAGAGCGAGAATGCGCTCTTAGTTTTGTTCAATTTATAGTTCAACTTATAGTACAACGCTGAACGGGTGGCCTCGTTCAGCGATTTCACAAAAAATCTGCCATATTTAAGTCACACTTAGATGACGCTGAATGTGAGTGAATCAAATCGATGATCTGTTCTAGAAGATCAACTCTAGAAGAACTGCTATAAAAGTTGCGGATCAATGGCATAGAAATAAAGTGCGAGCCAAACCAAGGCCAATATACTGATGCCGAGATAGATATTAATACTGTGAAAACTTTTTAGAAATTTCCAAACATCCACTTTACACATACTCCTTTTATTTTTTATACAATATCTACGCGTTGTATTGTCTAGCTATATTTAAGTTTTACTAAACAATCTTGCTTGATTTTTTGCCATTATATATATAAAAATTCTCATGAACAGGCATCCTTTAAAGATTTAATTTAAGCGCTAATAATTATTAGAATTTTTGTTCATATTCGAGAATATAAGTGCCCGTGACATCTTAAACGGCAGCACTTAACTTGCACAAGAATAGAATATTTTTTAAGCATTTCAAAATTAAAAGCACAGCCACCCCTGATCCTAAAAACTGCGGATAAACTTTGCTGTCAACTCATGTGTAAAATCTGATAAAGTAACCGCCTAATCAGCAACTTTATCGGGCGGGTGCTTGATCAAGCTGGTTATAGTCAATTCTTAGCAGCTTTTCTAAAGTCAATCTGACCGTGTATAAAAGAGTGAATTTCACAGGTTTCATGCTTTAATTTTTTCAAAAGGTTAAGTTCAATATGCTTCTGATGATCGATAACTACGATTCCTTTACTTATAATATCGTCCAATACTTTGGCGAATTAAACCAAGAAGTAAAAGTGGTCCGTAATGATGCCGTGACTTTGGACGATATTGAGCGATGGCAGCCGAAATATTTGGTTATCGGCCCCGGTCCATGTTCACCGACTGAAGCAGGTATATCTATCCCTGCAATCCAACACTTTGCAGGCAAAATTCCCATTCTAGGGGTGTGTCTTGGACATCAGAGTATTGGACAGGCCTTTGGTGGCGATATCGTGCGGGCGAAAACCGTGATGCATGGTCGATTATCGGATATGTATCATACTGACCAAGGTATCTTTGGCCAATTGCCCTCTCCATTTTCAGCCACGCGTTATCATTCCCTAGTGATTGATCAAAGCACCTTGCCTGAATGTTTGGAGATTACCTGTTGGACCAATGAAGCCGATCAATCGATGGAAGAAATCATGGGTGTACGACATAAGACATTGCCGATTGAAGGCGTGCAGTTTCACCCAGAATCGATATTGAGCCAGCATGGTCATCAGATCTTTAAAAACTTTTTAGAAATTTATGCATAAGTGAAAATAATGGATATTCAACAAGCTTTAAATAATATTACCAAGAACATTCATTTGACCCAGACTCAAATGGAACAAGTCATGCGCATCATCATGCAAGGCCAAGCCACCGATGCTCAAATCGGTGCATTGATGATGGGCTTACGTCTTAAAGGTGAAAGCATAGACGAAATCACTGCTGCTGCACGGGTGATGCGTGAATTTGCGATTAAAATCGATGTCAGCGATCTCCCGCATCTGGTCGATATCGTGGGTACTGGCGGTGATGGTCAAGACCTATTTAATGTATCCACGGCGGCCAGTTTTGTGATTGCTGCCGCTGGTGCAAACATCGCCAAACATGGTAACCGCGGTGTGTCATCCAAATCAGGCTCTTCTGATCTACTCGAGCAGGCAGGTATACAGCTTGATCTCGATATGCAGCAAACTGAGCGCTGTATCCGTGAAATGGGCGTCGGGTTTTTATTTGCACCCAACCATCATAAAGCCATGAAATACGCCGTTGGTCCACGTAAAGAACTCGGCTTCCGCAGCATTTTCAATCTACTCGGCCCGCTTACGAATCCGGCTGGTGTAGATCGTTTGGTGATTGGGGTGTTTTCAAATGAACTCTGCCGTCCAATGGCGGAAGTCATGAAACAGCTCGGCGCGGTGCATGTCATGGTGGTCCACTCCCAAGATGGGTTGGATGAAATCAGTTTGGCTGCCAAAACCTATGTGGCTGAACTAAAAGATGGTGAAGTCACCGAATGGACCATTTTACCTGAAGATGTTGATATCGAATCCCAAACCCTGACTGGCCTCAGTGTCAAAGATCCAGCAGAAAGTTTGAGCTTGATTAAAAATGCCTTGGCCATGAAAAAAACTGCCCAAGGTGATAAAGCGGCCAATATGATCGCTTTAAATGCTGGTGCAGGTATTTATGTTGCAGGTTTAACCTCAAGCTATAAGCAAGGTGTGGCCTTGGCACACGATATTATTTATGGCGGACAAGCTTTAGAAAAAATGAGTGTATTGTCCGAATTTACCAAAGCTTTGAAAATGTACCAGCCATAAAGACCATAAGGATTGAGTCATGACCCAGATTTTAAAAAGCAAGCCGAATAGCAACATTGCAAATACCATATTAGGCACCATCATCGAGCGCAAATACCAAGAACTTGGATTGCGTCGCAAACAACATAGTCTGTATGACCAAGAACAATGTGCAGCCGCTGCAAGCCCTGTTCGTGGTTTTGCAACCGCCTTGCAGCACAAACGTCCGGCAGTGATTGCAGAAATTAAAAAGGCCTCACCGTCGAAAGGGGTGATTCGTGAAAACTTTGACCCTGCGGAGATTGCTGCACAGTATGCCTCTGCAGGTGCAGCGTGTTTATCGGTGTTAACCGATGTGGATTTCTTCCAAGGTGCTGATGAAAATATCCGCATCGCACGTGCCCATTGCGCCCTGCCTGCGCTACGTAAAGACTTTTTGGTTGATCCTTATCAGGTGGTTGAAGCGCGTGGCTTAGATGCAGATTGTATCTTGCTGATTGTGGCGGCACTCTCTGATCAGCAACTACAAGAAATGGCACAAACGGCCTTTGAACAGCAACTTGATGTCTTGGTCGAGGTGCATGATGAAGCAGAATTGGAGCGAGCCTTAAACTTGCCAGCGCAATGTATCCTTGGCGTCAACAATCGCAACTTAAAAACCTTTGACGTTGACCTCAATACCTCATTACGATTAAAGAAATTACTTGATCCATCACGCTTGTTGGTGACTGAAAGTGGGATTGCCACGCCAGAGGATGTCATGATGATGCAACAACATGATATTCACACCTTTTTGGTGGGTGAAAGCTTTATGAAACAACCCAAGCCCGATCAAGCTTTCCATGCTTTATTTGCTACGCCGCAAACACGTTAATCGTGTTCGCGGTGTTTATTTTCACCATTCATTTAAGTACATAGCTAGATCATGAGTAATCAAGATTCATCATTGTCTACAGCGCAACAACAGCTGTTAAAAGCCTTTAAGAAACAGATCTCACAACCGAAATCCGTTCAAGTTGCAATACAGCCTGAGCCTAGCGCTCAGGCGGTGATCAGTCCTGCTGAAGAAGATGCGCTGTTATTAAAACAAGCCCTGCTCGGTGTAACGGTACTGCCACAACACAATTTGGCCAAGATCGAGAAACCGCAACGAATCAAACCAGATGCCAAAACTTTGGCCAAACGTGCTTCAGCGGAAGGCCCGATCGCCACGGATCAAGCCGATCTATCCGATACCCAAGCCATGCTCAATCCTGTGGCAAGTCAGGCGAAATTGAGCTATCGAATCGGTACCTTGCAGCACAAGGTTTTTGAGGATTTAAAAGCAGGTAACTTACGCTGGTTTGAGGCCGTTGACCTACATGGTTGCACGATTGAAGATGCACGAAGCGCAGTACTACAAATTATCCAGATGGCCAAAGATGACAACCAAAACGTGATTAAAATTGTACATGGCAAAGGGCCAGAAGCGATCTTAAAAACCTATGTCAATGGTTGGCTGCGTCAACATCGGGATGTATTGGCCTTTGTCAGCGCCCCTGAAAATCAAGGTGGTACAGGTGCAGTTTTGGTGTTACTCAAGCGCGCTGAGAAGAATCCTAAATTTAAACAGTAATACAAGCATGGATTAAGTCAGATTTTTTATCAAATTCTGCTACAATGCCGACCTAGTTTAATCAGTGAAAGTGGACACGTTTTATGTCTATGCAGCAATCTTATGCAAATATCCTTACCGCTGTTGGTGAGGATCTCAATCGCCCAGGCCTACAAGATACGCCTATGCGTGCTGCTAAAGCTTTTTCATATCTAACCTCTGGTTATAGCAAGACCCTTGAAGAAGTTACCAACAAAGCAGTATTTCCGTCAGATAATCACGAAATGGTTCTAGTGAAAAATATTGAATTTTATTCACTCTGCGAACACCATTTACTGCCATTTTCTGGACGTGTTCATATTGCCTATCTCCCTGAAGGCAAAGTACTGGGCTTATCCAAATTTGCACGAATCACTGAAATGTTTGCACGCCGCTTACAGATTCAGGAAAGCCTGACCCAGCAGATCGCTGAAGCGGTTGCCGAAGTGACTGGTGCACGTGGTGTGGCAGTGGTGATTGACTCTGCACATATGTGCATGATGATGCGTGGTGTGAGTAAACAAGAATCCACCACACGTACTGTATCTTTCGTCGGTGAGTTTAAAACCGATAAAGATGTGCGTCGTGAATTCTTGCAGGCAGTGCCTGAAGCCTATTAAGTCACGCCATTCACTTTATGCAGAAACGCCAAGCAATTGCTTGGCGTTTTTATTCTATACGATATTGCATGAGCCTTTAATTTCCATTTTTAGTCTCTAAATTTTCCATTTCTAAACCGCCCTGCTGCAAACTTGCTATGTCCAAACTTGCAAGCTCCAAACCCTCATCTTCTAACCACCCATCTTAATCATCAATAAACCTCGCCTCTTGGCACTTTATTTGCTGTTATCTAACAACGCCTCAATATGCAGCACTGAGTCCCGCTGTGAAATCGCTTCTAGGTCAAATAGGCCAAGTGCCCATTGAATAAAAATCTATAAAAATAAAGGAGCAGTCTAATGTCATATCTGATGCCGACTGAGTTTGTAAAAAAAATGATTGATGCTGGTGAAGCAAAAATTTTTATGTCTACGCGAGATACCCTAATTCGTGCATTTATGGCAGGTGCCATATTGGCGCTGGCTGCAGTATTTGCAGTGACGGTTGCTGTTCAAACCGGTTACCCCATTATCGGTGCGATTCTGTTCCCGATTGGTTTTTGTATGTTGTATCTATTCGGTTATGACTTATTAACCGGCGTGTTTGTACTCACCCCATTGGCCTGGCTGGATCGACGACCCAACGTCACCCTACGCGGTATATTGCGCAATTGGGGACTGGTATTTATAGGCAATTTTCTCGGCGCAATTATTGTTGCTGTGATGATGGCGATTATCTTTACTTATGGTTTTTCAACTCCACCAGATAAGGTTGGTGTTGCGATTTCACATATCGGCGAAGCGCGCACTGTCGGTTATGCTGCACATGGTGCAGCGGGTATGCTGACTATTTTTGTGCGTGCAATGTTGTGTAATTGGATGGTGTCGACCGCAGTGGTGGGTGCCATGATCAGTAGCAATGTGTCAGGTAAAGTCATCGCCATGTGGATGCCGATTATGCTGTTTTTTGGGATGGGTTTTGAGCATTCCATCGTGAATATGTTTTTATTTCCTTCTGCCCTGATGATGGGTGGAAATTTCTCGATCACTGATTATTTAATTTGGAATGAACTCCCCGTGGTCTTGGGCAATCTGGTGGGTGGACTACTCTTTACCGGGCTCACCCTCTATGCCACACATTATAAAACTGCCCCTAAGCGCACACCGATGCTAGGCGGCAGTGTGCAAACATCAAAGCAACGTATTTAAGTCTTATTTTGGCGAGGATCACTAATAATAGTCAAAGGTTAAGGTGAGCTGAGATTGAACCTCCCCTGCACTGACCTGTTCTGCGGTTTGATAATATTGAATACTGTAGTTGAGATTACTGTGTAATTGCGCTGCAGAGGCCACCTGACCCAGTTCGGTATAATCGCCATTGTTGATCCATTTTTGTTCTCCTCCTTGATGGTATAACAGTTGCAATCCAACACCTTGGGCTGCTTGATGGCTTGCGGTGTTTTTCATGACCCCAAGATGCTGCGCATCTGCGCTAAACTCATAACTGATTCTGGCACTACTGTTAATGCTCTCATTCGAGCTTGCGGCACCCTGACAGAATATATTTAAAGCAAATGCGGTTTCACCTACTGTACGTCCAATGCCTTGTAACTGCGTTGTTGAAATTGAAGGCAACTGTATTGTTCGATTCTTATTACCTACAATTTCACAAGAGGAGGCAACAATACTGCTCGCATTACCCTCCATAGACAGCATATACCAAGGGCGATCAGGATTATCTTCCAAATAATAACTGACATAGTTCCCGGTGCTCAACGATCCAGAACCGACATTATTGCTGATCTTAATCAGCTCTACAGTGATCAATCCCTCTAGCAGATGTAAGGGTTCAAAATCTATATTCAATAAACGTCTAAATGGAAACACGTCCTGCCTACCCTGCGCTTCATGCTTAATACGAATCCCTATACCAGGAATATTGGTCTCGTAAATATTATTGCCTAAGACACTTATTTGATCATGCATGAGTATTGCGCCAGTGATATATGGGCGCAGGGCACTAATTCCCACACAATAATAAATGGAGCGGATACGTGAATGAACTGCATAACTTTTGCTGGCCAAAACTTTGCCAACCGGATCTTTAGGTTGAACCACAACTTTATCAAAATTCATCTGAATATATTGAGTCTGAAATCCAATCCCTGGCATACAACTGGCGCGAACATTGGACAGCAACAGCATATGTAAAAAAAATAGCATCACCTTAAACGTCTGTCTCATCGTCATATCCCTATTCAATCTTGCTCCATCACCGATTGGATTTCGCATTGGTTGGGCTTAACCCCAGACTGCGCTAATGGCATAAAGCCGTCGTCATCAAGACCTTTTCAGCATCTATTTTGATTTGTTCAGTTAGATCGTAGTCAATCAGGCAAGTACCTTCTTGCAGGTGTACTTTTAATTGACCTTGGGCATATGGGGTACGCAAATAAATCAATCCACCCTGCCCAACTGTAGCCGTCAATGTTCCCGCAGCATTATAAACATCCGCATAAAATGGCAAGGCGAGACCATTTATTTGTTTAGCTTTGATATAAATGGCATAGCCGGTTTGCGTTGCAAAGTCTAATTTCAATATAGCGCCGGCATAAGGCACCACACGTTGCCGTGTATGCTCAAGCTCAACTTGTAGAGACATTTTCTTTGGATCAAGTTGAATATCATTAAATCGATAAGGGGTCATAAATGGCACAATGGCATAGCCTTTTTTATTAATATATAAACCTTGGCTATTATTTACTTGAGCACCTTGTGCATGCGGTGCATAGATCAATGCCATGGTTTGAGCATTTTCAGATCCAAACAAGATTCCTTGCTGATGCACAACCACATTACCACTCAGACTCATATTGGCTTGATGAAATTGATCCGAGACATAATAACCCGCAGCTAAACTCGTAACTTGGCCTTTATATTTTGCTTGTACAGCTAAGCTTGGATTAGCTTTATTCTGCTGCGTCAATGCCAGTTGATAATCAAACTGCTCAGTTAAAGTTTGGTTAAAACTAAGGCTACGGTATTGTTCAGATAAACTTGCATTGATGTGAGCACTGCGCTTGTCATTGCTTTGCAGAGCTAAGCTTAAATTGAGTAGATATTCAGTGTCACGCTGTAGCCCCTGTGTGGCAGAGGGTATATAGCGTTTATTGACTAATAAGCGATAACTTAATCGCCCCCATTGATTGCTATAGCCCAGTTGATAATTGTGTTTTTGCGAAGTTTGATGCCAATAATCAACCCTTGATGCTGTTGCGTAGAAACTTCCCCAGCCTTTGGCCAAGGATTGATGAATGCTGAGTTGAATTTCACTGCGTTGCTGAGCAATCGCGACATGATTAACTGGGTTATTCTGTTGTGCAGAAAAATGCATTGCATCGCGGAGTGAATAATATTCCTCAGATGAATAACGTGTTGCTGCCAAATTGAAATGCGTAGAAGTATAAGAAAGTACTTGAGCATAACTGAGTTTATAGCGTTGTCCTGATTGGCTTGCTAATCCTGCAAACTGGGTTTGAGCATGACTTAGATCCACTGAAAAAGCACCAATGCCACTCCCCCACGCAGTCCCAAGCAACATCGCAGTATAGTTCTCAGTCAATTGTAGACCGGAATAAAGTGTTAAGCGATTATTTAAACCTTGAGCATATTTGAGTTGAGTCAACCAAGGATTTGACTGACGATACTTCTCACGATACAGATGATCTCGATACTGTCCAAGCATGATCGAATAACGATTTAAACCCGGTCTCAACATGCGTGGCATTGAATGATAAGGGACATAAAAGATGTGGATATCGTTATTGGAGCCAATAACTTTAACTTCCAGCTCCCCCCCTAATCCAACCGGATAAAGGTCACTAATTTCAAAAGGTCCTGCCGCGACCATCGTTTGATAGATTAGTTGATTATGGAGTCGAATTTCAACTTTGGCATTGCTTTTGGCATAGCCATGGATTTGTGGTGCATAACCCAACTGACTGCTGGGGAGCATGCGATCCTCACTGCTAAAATCAATCCCACGATATGGAATAGCGTCAAAGGTATCGCCTGCAGTATAACTATCGCCGATGCTCAGCACTCCCCGATATGCTGGCATAGCACGCTGTATATAGGTACTGATAGATTGGTAAGAGGATTGAGCGTCTGTATTTGCGAAACCCGAGCGCCAATTCCATTGGCCTTGATGGCGAAATTGCCATCCCAATAGATTTATACCGGTCTGTGCATTTAAAAATAGATTACTTTGATTTTGGTCGCGTTCATTCAGATTTAGACTTTTATATGCACCAGCATGATAAGAAAAATACCCAGCGTCTATTCCACGATCCCAATAATGCGCTGCAACAGTATCTTGTGCAGTTTTGTTCATTGCAATTTGCGGGATAGACAAATCTAAACGTAGCGTTTCAGTATCTAAAGTATAGGATGCTTCATTCAACCATTGGTTTAAAGTTATACATCCCCCGCTTTGATTTTGCTGAGGATCAGCAAGTAGATACGCTTCATTTACGCCATATTCGATCAATTGCATTTTTTCAAAACATGCACTGGCTGATTTATCCAGATTCAGCATATGAAATACTATTTTATTCCGACCCACCCACTGACTATTGACATATATGTCGGGGTAATAATCTCCTGCTAAAATCGGATTATTATATTTAAATAGCGCAGTATCCATTGACCTTGCATTTCCATTTAAAAATAGTGGATTAAAATCTGCTTCCAAAGGCTGCGCCTCTTCGAGGTTTTTTATTTCTACCGCATAGCTTGATCCCATATAACAACTCAATACGATCATCATAATATTGCGACCGTGAACAGAAACCGCCAAATGTATTAATCGCATATATCACCCGATCAAAGCCAACTGATAATGAAAAACTTTTATTAATTATAAAATTTATTGAAGTTTGATCTTGTTTTCGACTGCAGCACCATAATCATTGATACTGCTATAAAACAACGCACCTCGTTGACTGATATTTAGATCAATTTTTTTATCTGAATAAGGTGGCAGCATAAATCCATCACGATACAGCTCTCCCTGGTGTAGGTTTTTTTGTTCATATATCGACTGTAGGGTAATATAAAATGCAGTTGGATTTTTAATGTATAACTGAGACCCTTGCTGAGACCATTGTAGTTTTTTTGCTGCATCTGCAGCCTGGTTTTGCAGTGCTGCAGGCCGATAAAATATTTTTATTCTCGAACGAATCGCAAGTTGTAAGTAGTTTTTTGTACCCGTTTCAAGTTGTGCTTTATTGGGCTTAGCCGGTATATCCAGTACATTCAGCCAATAGATACTTTCTTGGGTTTGGCTCAATGCTGATACGCTCGGTAAAGCGATTATTCTAAAGGATTGGCTTTTATCTGCATCGATTCTAGAGATGGGTGGTGTAATAAAAAATGGAGCGTTAGATTGTTCAGGGCTACTTTTAGAATCCCCCTCATCGATCCATAATTGCACTAAGGCCGGGTCTAGACCTTGATTACTGATATGCACCGTGGTTTCTCGTGCATCGGATAAATAAACCACCCGTGTTCCATGAATCACCACCTCAGCGTGTACATGAGCAAGCAGCATTGAGGTGGTATATATGATCATCACCAACATTAAATCTTTAAATGTCATATATATCATTCCTAATAATTCAGACATCGAAACTCGTTTTAAATAAAATCACCGCGATTTAGATTTTGATTATTTATAAATCAAGGTGTATTGCACTGAAGTATTCACTTCACCCGCTGTCACTGCTGCAGTTGCATAGTATTCGGCTGCATAACTGAGTTCTGTAGACGTACTTGCAGAGGATGCACTCTGCCATTCTGTATTGGTTTGAGTACCATCGCTGCCGAAGGCATTCAACATTATCTGTTGTCCTTTACTATTGAGTAATTGGATATCGATGTTTTTTGCAGATGTACCTGTAGTAACGGAATTGATTAAACGGCCTGTGTTTGAATTTACTGTGGCACCTGGTTCAAAAAATGCAGTTACTTGCGTCGCGCTACAGCCAGATAGAATTATTTTAAATGCGGTACGTCCTGCCACCTGACCTGCATTATTTAAGCTTGATAACGATACATTGGGTAGAGATACGGTCAAATTAGCTCCACCGCCATTATTCACTTTGCAGGTACTGTCTAATACTTTTCCTTTAAATGTGATCGTCCCATCTGCAGCATGTACTGTTTCGATGCATATTATTGAACTCAACAAAATCAATAAATATTTATTCATTTTTATTCCCTCAATTTATATTTAAAACCAACACGGATTATCCATTACCCAATTCACCCTACAATCTATTTATATTCATTATATAAATTTAGATTACTACAACCTCACAACCACCTATAGCATTTAAAAAATATCAAAGCTTACAAGCCGCACAGTATTAATTAAAATGTGCTTGTGTTTAATATTTATGAATAACACTTTCATATCAACGACAACCCATAAGAACAAAATAATAACTTTTCATTGTTTATTTTTATCCACTCATTAGTAACTACATGTAATTAAAACCACTATATAAGCACCCCCATTTAGTTATAACCCAAAAAATCATAGATTTAAATATATCAAACAAAATCAAGATAAAATATCTACCCAGCAGGTAATTTAATTAAATAACTATAAATTTCAAAATCATACAAGTCTGATCTGATTATTGAAAAAAACCAAATATATTACAGTGAAAATCATTATTGTCATTAATATACAGATGCTCATATATTGAAAAGAAACATTGTCATTATCCATCAGCGTATATTGAAAACATGCATTGTCACTGAATAATCATTTAATGGGTTTTAAATCTCAGCCCTAAAACCCAAATATAAAATATCAAAAATTAAAATCTTCACAACTGGTTCAATTTGATCAAAAAGGCATAATCAAAAAAACGGCTCAATAAAAAAACCAACCACGCCATAATCGCAGTTGGTTTTTTTAAATGTTCGTTCAATATATCCTAAGCGCTGACCACCTCAGTCACCTGAGCGAATAAATCATCTAAAATCTGCTCAAGTTGTGCATTCTGGGTTTGCCACTTCGGTTGCTTGTCTTTATCGATGAGTAAGGCCCGCACCCCTTCGATCAGATCACCATGCTCAAACCAGATGTCCTGCATATCGCGCTCAAGTTGCATACATTGCGCAAGGCTTAACTGAGCACCGATCTGTTGTAATCTGAGGCTGGCTTGTTTGGCCAGCAATGAACGTTGCTGCAAGATGCCCAAGATCTTTTGCGCCCACGCCTGATGCGCTGGGTCCGTTTCATTGGCCAAACTGTGCTCAATCTGCTCCAACTTCGGATAAGAGAAATGATTGCTGATGCTGGCGGCTTTCGCTTTGAGTTCACTTTCAGTTGCTTCGCTCGCAAAAGTACTCAAGATATCGGTTATTGCAGCCTTGGTCGGTTGCGGTGCTGCAAGCAATGCATCTGTCAATTCCGCCAAACGCGCACTAGAGACATGCGCATCAACCAAAGCCAAATACACGGCATCACTGCTGCTGATTTGTTCACCGCTCAGCGCCATGAAGCAACCCACAGCACCGAGGCGTGACAAGATATAGGTAGCGCCGACATCAGGGAAATAACCAATCGCGGTTTCGGGCATGGAAAAGCGTGATTTTTCCGTGGTGACCCGGATATGACAGGCTTGTGCCAATCCAAAACCACCGCCGAGGACATAGCCATCGAGCAGTACCACGACTGGTTTTTCAAAACTGCGAATCGTATTCAGCATCAGATACTCAGCGGCGAAATACCCCTGATACCCGACATCCCCATTTTTATAACTGTCATACAGGTAGCGAATATCGCCACCTGCACAAAAAGCTTTAGGGCTATTGGAATTGATCAATACGGCATGTACCGCATCATCTGCTTGCCAAGCCTTTAATTGTTGAGTAATGCCTTGGATCATCGGCAAGGACAAGGCATTTAAACTGCCCGCACGGTCCAACGTCATGATCCCAAAATCACCCTGCGTGGTGATCACTAAATTATTCTCAGTCTGCATGTTTGTCTCTCAAATAGCGTAATTTTCTACTCAATTCGTTAGCGTGATCGCGACTACGGATCAGTGGGTGAATTTTGCTGGACGTTTTTCCACAAAGGCCGACATGCCTTCTTTTTGATCTGAACCGGCAAATACCGAATGGAAGGTACGACGCTCAAAACGCAGGCCTTCAGCCAGACTCACTTCAAAGGCACGATTGATGGACTCTTTGATCATCATCACTGCGGTCAATGATTTCTCTGCGATTTTCTCTGCCGCCTGCATGGTTTCAGCCAACAAATCTTCTTTACGGATCACACGAGCGACCAAACCACTTTGCTCGGCTTCGACTGCACCCATTTGACGTGCGGTCAGACACATTTCCATGGCTTTGGCCTTACCCACCGCCAAGGTCAGGCGTTGAGTTCCACCAATCCCAGGTAAGACCCCAAGGGTCACTTCTGGTAGAGCAAATTTGGCATTGTCTGCACAATAGATAAAATCACACATTAATGCCAATTCACAACCACCACCCAAGGCATAGCCACTGACGGCGGCAATGATCGGTTTGCGGCGTTGACCGATTCGATCAGCAAGGCTAAAGAAATCATCCAAATAAATATTCGGGAAGCTCAGCTCAACCATTTCCTTAATATCTGCACCCGCAGCAAAAGCTTTTTCCGAACCGGTAATCACGATACAGCCAATGTTTGAATCACGTTCCAATTGATCCAGCGCTTGATTGATCTCAGTGATTAATTCGCTATTTAAGGCATTTAATGCCTGCGGACGATTCAGGGTAATCAGGCCTACACCTTTATTGATACTGAGTATGATGCTATTCCACTGCATGTGAGTTTCCTTGTTGATCTACAACTTTATAACGTTATAACTTGATAACCATCGCTTTGAACAACGGATTCGCCTAGGCTGCATCCGCTATAAACTACGCGCAATCACCAAGCGTTGAATATCACTGGTACCTTCATAGATCTGACAGATCCGCGCATCACGATAAATACGTTCAATCGGGAAATCTTTGAGATAACCATAGCCACCAAAGACTTGTAGCGCTTGTGAGCACACCCGTTCCGCCATTTCCGAAGCAAATAATTTTGCCATAGACGCTTGGGTTAAACAGGGTTCACCGGCTTCTTTTAAGCGCGCTGCGTGATGCACCAATTGCCGTGCTGCTTCAATCTCAGTCGCCATACTGGCCAAACGAAATGCAATCGCCTGATGCTCAAATATCGGTTTACCAAAAGTGACCCTTTCATGTGCATAGCGTGTGGCTTCTTCCAATGCAGCACGAGCCAAACCTACTGATTGCGCGGCAATGCCAATACGTCCACCTTCAAGATTGGACAAGGCGATTTTCAGACCATCCCCTTCGGCACCCAATCTGAGACTTTGATGAATCCGTACATCGGTCAAAGCAATCTGACAGGTATCTGAAGCATGTAGACCGAGTTTCTCTTCAACTCGGATCACTTCATATCCTGGGGTATCACGCGGCACCAAGAATGCACTGATGCCTTTCTTACCTGCACTTGGATCAGTCACGGCGAAAACAATGATCACACCCGCATTGTGCCCTGAGGTAATAAATTGCTTAGCACCATTGATAATATAATCTTCGCCATCTTTGACAGCACGGGTCTTAATCGCCACCGCATCTGAGCCGGTATGTGGCTCGGTCAAGGCAAAGGCACCGATCATTTCGCCACGGGCCAAGGGCATTAAAAAGCGTTGTTTCTGTTCGTCATTACCAAATTTTAAGATCGGCACACAACCGACTGAGTTATGCACACTCATAATCGTTGAGGTGGCACCATCGGCGGCGGCCACTTCTTCGAGTGCCAATACATAGGCCAGATTACCGGTTTCCGAACCGCCCCATTGCTCAGGGACCAGCATTCCGAGAAAACCCAACTCACCCATTTGTTTGAGTGCTTGTGCAGGAAATTGACCGTGTTTATCCCATTCACTGGCATAGGGCTTAATTTGCTCTTGGGCAAAATCTTTGGCCATGTCACGAATTAAGCTTTGTTCTTCCGTAAATTGCATGCTGTTTTCCCTTAAAACGGCGCTTTGATAACGCTTAAAACATTGTCTTGATCGACTGGATCTTGATCTTCTGGGTCTGGCTAGGTCTTGATCTGAATCTAAGTGCCCTCGCGGTTTTAAAGCTGCAAGGGCTGTGTACTAACCGACTGCTTGCGCAGCTTTTTGCTTTTCAATTTCCTGCGTTCTGAGCAAGAAGCGTTGAATCTTACCGCTTGGTGTTTTCGGCAACTCAGCCACAAACTCAACCAAACGTGGATAGGCATGCGCCGAAAGACGTTTTTTCACAAATTGACCGAGTTCTTCAGCCAATTGCGCGGTGGCTTGGGCATGATCGGCCAAGATCACAAAGGCCTTAACCAACTCAGTACGCTCTGGATCAGGCACTCCAACCACGGCGGCTTCAATCACCGCTTCATGTTCAAGTAAGGCACTTTCTACATCAAATGGCCCAATACGATAGCCCGATGTGGTAATCACATCATCACTACGACCGACAAAACTCATGCTACCATCAGCGTGCATTTCGGCGGTATCACCGGTGAGATAATACTGACCCAAGAAAGGTGATTTGCTGCTGCCTTCATAACCGCCAAACCACATCATCGGCGATTGAGCAATATCGACTGCCAACATTCCTGGTGTGTCAGATGGCAGCTCATTGCCCTGTTCATCGACCACCACCACACGATAACCTGGGCTAGGAAAACCCGCTGAACCCGGTTGTACCGCATGCGTTAAGCCATGATGGTTGCACACCACCATACCCACCTCAGTCTGACCATAATGGTCATAGATCGGCGCATCCAGTGCTTGATTAAACCAACGAATCACTTCCGGATTCAGCGGTTCACCGGCACTACTGACACGGCGGAATTTACCTCTTAATGGTTCAATCTCAGCAGGGTCAGCCGCCATCATCATTCTATAGGCGGTGGGCGCACCGGCCAGATTGGTAATCCCGTATTCATCCACCATGCGACACAGGCTTTCTATGCTAAACCCGCCTTCATAAAACAAAATCCGATGACCCATGAACAACGGCCCGGCAATTCCAAAATATAGGCCATAAGCCCAACCAGGGTCGGCAATATTCCAAAACGCATCATCCTCAGTCACCCCCACCGCATCTTCGGTGTAGCGACCAAAGGCGATCAAGGCTTTGAGTGGCACATAAAGCGGCTTCGCAGGCCCAGTGGTGCCAGAGGTAAACATCATTAAAAATGGATCTTCGACACTGAGCAGGGTCAGTTCGCACTGATCAGACTGTGCATCAACTTGATCCCAAAAGCCCACGTCCCCAGCATAGGCTGCCAAAGCAGCACCTGTAGCAACGGTCATAATCGCAGGGCATCCATCCACCTCAAGCAACTTATCGCGGTTGCCCAGATCGGTCACCACCAATTTGCTTTGCGCCAGTTTTAGGCGGTGTTCAATGGCTTTGGGGCCAAATGCCGTAAATAAAGGTTGATAGACTGCGCCAATGCGCCAAGCCCCCAATATGGTAATCAATAATTCTGGCGTACGAGGCAATAGACCTGAGATTCGGTCGCCTTTGACCACGCCTTGGGACTTTAAATAATTGGCAAATTGACTGGCACGTTGTTGTAACTGTGCAAAGGTGTATTGAAGCTTAGCGCCATCCTTGCCTTGCCAATTCAATGCGACTTTGTCAGCCTCTGCATGGCGATCACAACACTCATAACAGGCATTGAGCGCATCTACAGAGCCAGATAACAATGTACGCGCAGTCGTGGCTAAATCAAAAGCCTGTACCGCAGTTTGATAATTCAACATGTTTCACCTCTGTCTAGATTTTTCTTATACATGACACGGGTTTAAGTTATGAAGTTTGGCCATTCCATCGGGCGTGAACACGACTATGCTCACAGCCCGGCCATTCAGCAATTAGACTTTAGCGACTCGGCTTAAGGATTAAGCTTTTGCCACCAAATACTGCTGAATAATGCTGGAAAAGTCCAAATTCGCATTCCCTTGCAAACACAACTGTTGATACAGTTGTTGTACCAACCCACCGAGCACGATAGGTTGTTTAACTTGCCCTGCCGCTTCTACGGCTAGCCCTAAATCCTTGAGCATAAGTTGGGCCGCAAAACCATCTTGGTAATTGCGTGATGCAGGTGCATTGGGGCTGATACCGGGCCAAGGATTACACACCTCAGAACTCCAGCAACGGCCACTTGAACTGTTGATTACACCGGCCAAAGCCTGTGGGTCGATACCGAGTTGAGCCCCAAGCGCCATGCCTTCGGCCACAGCCGCCATGGAGATCCCGAGGATCAGGTTATTACAGATTTTTGCCACTTGACCGGTACCGACATCACCACAATGCACGATGTTCTTGCCCATCAAGCTCAACACAGCTTGGGTCGCTGCAAAAGTTTCGGCATCTGCACCGACCATAAAGGTCAGGGTTCCAGCTTGTGCACCAATGGTGCCACCAGAAACAGGCGCATCACAAACATTGACCTGATAGGCCAGCGCTGCTGCCGAAATATCCTGAATGGTTTTGGGATCAATGGTACTGCAATCAATACATAGGCTACCGGCCTTGAGTGCCACCAAGATGCCATCTTCACCCAAATACACTTCACGCACATGTTTGGCCGCTGGCAACATGCTGATTACGATATCAGCCTGCTGTACGGCCGCTTGTGGGCTTTGACAGACCACACCACCTGCATCGGCAAACTGCTGTAAGGCTTTGGGACTTAAATCAAAACCCCAAACATTTTGCCCAGCTTTAAGCAGGTTGTGCGCCATAGCACCGCCCATATTTCCAAGTCCAATAAAGGCTATATTCATCACATGCCTCCTTAGCGTAGGTTAATGGTGGTGTTAACTTCACCAGCTTCATGGCTGTCTTCAAACCAACGGCTGGTAATGGTCTTGGTCTGGGTATAGAACTGAACTGCTTGCTTACCATATGGACCCAAGTCGCCCAATTTCGAACCCCGTGAACCGGTAAAGCTAAAGAAAGGCACAGGCACTGGGATTGGAATATTAATCCCCACTTGCCCGATATTAATTTGATTTTGGAATGTACGGGCGGTTGCACCACTTTGGGTGAATAAGCCGACACCATTACCAAATGGATTGGCATTGATCAAGGCCATGGCCTGTTCTAGGGTATCTACACAGATAATCGCCAACACTGGACCAAACACTTCTTCCTTATAGATGCGCATATCGGTGCTGACACCACTAAAGATGGTCGCGCCGACAAAGTTACCTTGCTCATAGCCCGGAACCACGACATCACGGCCATCAAGATGCAGTTTGGCACCTTGCTCTACGCCACTGCCAATCAACTCTAAAACCCGAGCTTTGGCACGTGCCGAAATCACTGGACCAATATCAGTATTGTCTTCGTGTCCAGCATTGACCTTTAAAGTCTTGGTTTTTTCAACCAATTCATCGATCCAATGTTTGGTTTCACCAACCATCACCGCAACCGACAACGCCATACAACGTTGACCTGCGGCACCAAATGCAGCACCGACCAAGGCATTTAAAGTTTGGCCTTTGTTGGCATCCGGCATAATCACCGCATGGTTCTTCGCGCCCATCATCGACTGCACACGCTTGCCGTGTTGACCTGCCAAGTTATAGACATGAGTACCCACTGCGGTTGAACCCACAAAGGAAATCGCTTTGATATGCTCATGGGTACACAGCATATCCACCACTTCTTTACCGCCGTGAACCACATTGAGTACGCCTTTTGGAATCCCAGCTTCAATCGCCAACTCAACCAACATCATGGTCGATAATGGATCTTGCTCAGACGGTTTGAGTACAAAAGTATTACCGCAAACGATCGCCATTGGGAACATCCACAATGGAATCATGGCTGGGAAGTTAAATGGGGTAATTCCAGCACAAACACCTAATGGTTGTTGCAAGGTATAACTATCTACACCACGTGCCACACCTTCAACATATTCACCCATTTGTAAGGTGCCAATCGAGCAAGCATGCTCAACCACTTCAAGACCACGTTGGATATCGCCTTCAGCATCGGTCAAGGTCTTGCCTTGTTCAGCAGTCAGGACTTTGGCAATCTCTTTGGCTTTGCCACGAATCAACTCTTGCAGTTTAAGCATGATCCGCATACGCGCTTGAATCGGAGTTTGTCTCCAGCTTTCAAAGGCATTCTGTGCCGATTCGATTGCAGCATTGACTTCAGCAGCGGTTGCAAAAGGCACTTGACCCAACACTTGTTGCGTCGCTGGATTGACAATGTCTTGCCATACGGTCGTTTGTGAATCAACAAATTCACCATTGATCAACAGTTTTGCTTTGCCGAACTGTCCAGTTTGGCTCTGATTCTGAGTCACGTTTTGAATAGCGTTCATGGGTTCTCCATCTTTGGTGATTGTTATTATTCGACCAGGGTATTGATTCACTTGAATCTAATTTACGTTAAGAGGTTGGCCGTCACTGTCAAATAGTTGCCCGATCCTCATCCTTGTACAGCGCATATTCCTTGTTACGCTCTAAGTATCAGACTAGCAAAGAAAACTTTGACCACCAACGCAAATTGTTGCACGATGGTTGTGCAAAAATACACAGCCCTAAAAATGATTTAAGTCGCATAGGATGAGCAACATAAGATGAGTGTCGATTGGAATCACTTACGTTTTTTTCTGGTCTTGGCCCGCGCCAAAACATTGACCAATGCAGCACGCCTGATTGGGGTTGAACACAGTACTGTTGCTCGGCGGATACAAGCCTTGGAGCAAGCACTCGGCACGCAATTGTTTAAGCGTGAAGCGACTGGATACGAGTTGACCTTGGAGGGAATTGCCCTTGTGCCCCGTGTCGAACAGATGGAACAGGCCTTTTTACAAATTGAAAAGACCCACCATCCAGTACAGGGCCATGTGCGGATCGGCACACCGGAAGGCTTTGGTACTGCATTTTTGGCCAAATTAATCGCTGAATTTTTACAGCAATACCCTCTGCTCTCCATCGACCTGATCCCTGTGCCGAAGATGATTAAGTTGTCGCATCGTGAAGCGGATATTGTGATCTCGATTGATCGGCCGAAATCAGGCCCCTATATCATCACTCGACTTTCAGACTATAAATTAAAGATTTATGCCAGTTCAGCCTATTTGGCCAAGCACCCCCCGATCAATGATTTGCAAGATCTGACTCAACATCGTTTTGTGAATTATATTGATGACTTGGTCTATAGCGCCGAGTTGTATTGCTTAGAGCGCTTACCGCTACAGTTGACCGCCAACTTTCGCAGCAGCAGTATTCTGGCGCAGCAAATTGCCGTTAGTGCCGGCACTGGGTTGGCGATCCTGCCAAAATTCTTAGCCGATGACAAACCCGAACTTGAAGAAGTGCTAAGTGATGAAGTCAGTTTCACCCATACTTTTTGGATGATGACCTTTGTCGAGTTACAACAAGAACCGCGGATTAAACTGGTGTGGGACTATTTAAGGAAGCAGGCCGATGAACAACAAGCATTATTAATGGGTGATGCTTAGATCATGGCGAATATCTCAAAATTTAAAATTGGTTTTATCCTGCTCGCGGTCTGCATATTTGCAGCGATCATGTTCAATAAAATGAATTTTGCCCAGGATCAAAAACAAGTACAGCAAACCACCGAACTGTTTTTTAATGCCCTATCTCAAGGTGATCTTAAAACCGCAGCTCAGTTGAGTTGGCAAAAGCAGCAATTAAAAATCACCCCTGAAATGGCTCAGCATTATAAGGATATGCAGTTATTAGAAATCATGCAGATCAGTAAAGACTCTGCACAGCACAGGCCCGAATATTATCAGCAGTTTTATAAAATGATGTCGGTAATGCTTAAAATAAAATCAGCCTATGAGAGTGAAGAGGGAGATCCACCGGGGGAATACATTTTGTTTGTCACGCTCACTCAAGCATCCCCTGAATCAGATTGGTTAGTGACTGAAATAGGCAGTGGCCCTTAAATCTCATCAGCCGTAATCAAACATGCCCTCAACTATCATCTGGTTTAACACCCGTCATTAAACAGTTATTCTCGTTGCATCTGCTGAAATCAAAATATAACTTGATACGCAACGCTCCTTCCTTTGGCAAAGGATGAGCGGTGCTCCCGCGCAAGGGATGGATTCAAAAAAAGCGGACGAAAGACTGAAATATGATTTGGGCACATCTATTTATTTATAGAAGCCTGTGTTTTTTGCTTAACAGACTGGCATTCAGGTTGGGACGAAAGCATAGCCCATCACATGGATTTCACACTGATTATTCTTATCAAAAATGCCGAACTGACTGGCATTCCCCCTAGCATCTGCATTATTTTAAGCATAAAAAAAGTTCTGATTTGGTACGATTACTAGCGCTTCAATTGCGGGAAATGGTTCACCAAATCAAAACTTCGCATAAATATATAGCTAAAACCTAACATCCGTCAATAAAAATGTGATACTAATCACACAATTCCTTAGCGATCAAAGAGATGCAATTTCGTGACTTTGAGCGTTGATTACTTTTAAGCCCAATGATTTTAAGGAAGCATTACCAACACATTCTAGCAACCGAGTCAAAGCGATTATTAATGAGATAAAATAAATATCATGGTGGTTTTATGAGTTGAAAACAATTCTACTCTCGAACATTTGCATCAATTTCTTGAGCTATGCGCAGTGCATCCACTGCTGAAAGGCCTTGAGTTGATAACGTGAATAAACGACTACCACCCACCCAACCCACATTATAAATATCGCTACCGACTTTCTCGAATGTCGCTGGGGCAGCGTTCACAAAAGTATTAATATTTTCTTTAAAAAAAATTATCTTATCTACGCCTTTATTGAGCAACAGCTCATTGATTTCAATACTTGAATGCTCATTGCGGTAAGATTTTAAAATAGCGTTAAAGCCTTTATTTTCTTGATATGAACCTGAGTAATCACTGCAAATAAGTTCATAATCCCTCAAAATTTTGCTTAGATCTGTTGTCTTAAAACTGAGTTTCGCCGTTATCTTATCAATGCCACCCAACTCTGCCAACCGGTGCTGGTAATACTGCGTATTTACAAACTCATGAGTAATTTCACCCTTGGAGAAACTACCCAAAGTCTTTAAATTATCACTCCGATTGTAAATCTCTTTTTTGATATCTTCGGGGAATGCAGCGTCTTCAATATTTATATAATCAATACAATCTATCGACTCAATTGAACTGATTGCCTTATTTAAAGCCTCTTTTGGCATGAGTACGCTTATATCGCGAACACCATCTGAAGAAACCGTTTCATTCGGTTCTTTTGCTGGCTGTTTTTTCTCGAGTAGTATCTGATCTGCTGATTCTTGGGTGGCATAAGCATATGGCCCAAAAAAAATTAGAATAAAAATAACTGAACATATCGTCAACATCTTCCCCAATGATGTTTTCAATTGCTTAATTCTCTAAACTTTTGGGTATATCTAAGCGAGTAAAGTTCCTTCCATGCTTGGAGAATTGATCTTTTTCGATCGTGTAGCAAAGCTCGATGTTGTCATATGCGTCACGATAAGCATCGATGCTGCCCGATATACACAAATTTGGTTGATTAATCGAATAGTTTATTTTCGGCGGTTTCCCCGTTAAATCACCATGCTCATCCTTAAATCCTAGGATAGTGTCACGTAAAGGGATCACCAGACCATCTTGAGTGTCGATTGCGACATAACGAATCGCCTTTGCTGAACCAACATTTAATAGAATGTATTTGGTATTAAAGTTCGGTGCTTGTTTTTTTAAGGCAGCTTGGTATTTTTTTAAATTCGCTTGAGTACAGAAATTAAACGCATCATAATCAAATTCACAAATTGAAGTCGCTTTGTACTGAGCATTCGCCCAAACCCCGCTACTCGCGCAAAGCAATACCGCTAAAAGTAGTTTTTTCATAAAATAATCGATTCACTCAACTCAAGCTTCATTATTCAGGAAGTGCTTCACTGCAATCAACCCTTGCTTATGTGAATAAGATTATTTTTTCTGATTCCTCCCGCTGTACACCGAAGTTCCTCAGCCGCATCTTCCCGAGCTACATCATCAGTGAGGAATATTTACTCCTTACTTTTTAAAAAAGTAAGCAAAACTTCTTTTGCACTGAGGTCACGTCCCTGTAACCCAGTGCAAAATCAGGCGGCGTCCTGCCGCCATTTTCCTATACCGTGCTTTGATCTGAATATGCTTGGATTTATATTACTTAGGCTATTTCACTCAGTCACAATAATGGTGTCTTGTTTTTCCTCTTTAGGGAAAAACAAAGTGTAATTTGTTAATCGGTTGGCGCACATGAAATATCGCATACGCTTGTCATTGTACTCATACATGGACCATATCAATCCGGCATAAAAATCAATAAATTGCAATTCCAAAGATTTTGAACTATCCATTGGCGTTACATTACAGCACTGATTTTTTATATCGTGCTCTATGCTAGCTTCCTGAATCATTTGATTTAAATATTCTCCCATATTCCACTTAGTATTTACCCTCTCGCTCCTTCGGTCAGGCATAAAATCAACAAATGTTGATTGGCAAATCTTTTTCAATAAAAGAAGCTTTACCATGTAGTTATAAAGAACATTTGGATCTTGTTTAAATCTAGCACTCACATGAGGCTTGCTAACAGTTATTGATCTGATTTGAATATCAGGATGCTCTGATAATAATTTTGTAGTGAGCTTTAGAAACAAATCTTTGTCTGCTGAATTTAAATCCACAGATTTAAGCTCATTCTTTAAGGGTCGCTTTCTTTTAATGTAGAGCGCTCGAACAATCCTTTGAATATATTTGGATTTTTCTTCCGGCATACAAATGGCTGCCAATGTAAGCATCCGACTTGAACCGCCCTGCTGATATGGGTCGCACATATTCCAACCCAAATCCCCACTTTCATCCAAATATATAAATGTGCGCATGTAGAAATAAGAAAACCCCGTAATGACGGGGTTAAATATAAATGGTGCGGCACCTAGAGGCAACTTACTTACAGTAAGTTTACGATTATCGCAGAATTTATCGTACCTCAGCCTAGGCGTGGAGTATTTATACCGCGCTGCGACTACACAACTAAAATATCACAAGAGTAATATTAGTCAACCTATAAATGTTCACAAAAGGATAGATCAACAGACTCTATCTAGCTGTATTTAAAGGATATTCCTCACACTCAACCATTATTATATCTGTGGTATAAGTTTAATATTATCAATATCTTAAACTATACTAAAGGTATAATAATGCACTAAAAAAGATGCTTAAACCTTTAGTGAATACCACCAAACCTTTTAGCTAAATTTTTTAAAAAGCACCCTCAACCATCATCTGATTTAAAGTCGGATATAAGACGATGCCCGTTAGCTAAGTACAGAATAACTTCCTTCTAAGTTAAATCTCAATTTTTAGACAATATTAGTCAGCCCCCACACTGCCGTCCTGATGTGTGCTGAATTTACTGGAGACTTCAACTTGGGAGATTCTATGCAGCTAACTTATAGAAGTCTGCCGCCATTTGATTTGGCGTTTTAAAACCACCCGGAGTGGGCAGGATGTTTCAAGTGATCTTTAATCACCTATTTCATCACTTAGAGCCTTGATTTCCTCCTCGAGCATGGTTATACCTAATTGGGCATTTTTAGCACTATCACAGAAGTATGATGCCATCTTAGCGTCCTCAGAAAGCCTCTTGAGGTTTGTTGAGTTCTCTTCGACTGTGTCTTGAAAATCACCTAGCATTCGATCGCATCGCTCTTGAGTTGTTTTCGCGTAATCCCGCTTTTTAAGCAGTTTAATTTCAATATCAGCTAAACGCTCACGCTTCTCAGCCTTGGTTTCAATACAGCCCGTGAGACCTAAAACTAAGACCAAACCAATGATTATTCTCATTCAATACCACCAACATCTGTTAATTCTAATGAAGTAGCTTTCATAGTTTCTAATTCATGTTTACAAGATTGATTCATCTTACATTCAATAGAAGTTTTACCAAGCTTGTTTTTATCGTTATTCATGATTTGAATCACCCAAATAATCAGTTAAAATTAGTTCATGTTTTCACCTTGGCTTTCTCAGTTAGTGAAAATAAACCCCGGTAGTTGGTCGCTATCGGGGTTTTATTTAGGTGTTAAAAAACCCCACGGCTGTGAGGCTTGATTTAAAATACTCATGATTAAGCTATCTGAATACTTAGATGTTTTCATAGAAAATCTCCTTAAATCAAGGGTACTAGATTTTCTACTTTTAAGTTCAATTATTTTTAGGGAGCATTACCTATCCTCACACTGCATTTGTGTTTTAACATCGATGAATGACTGACCCTGAACTCACATGTTTCAGGGCATATTTCACTGTGCAAATGCATTTATGAGATATATTGCATGATTACCTCTGCAAGCCTTAAAGCATTCAGCACTAAATTTATAGCTGAGATCCATAATGGTTGTTTAGTCTGAACCTGCACCAAGATGATCTTGGAACCACAGCTTAATACTGGGGTCTGAACCTGCTGTATTCGGTGTGCTTTAGAGTTTGATAATTGAACTTTTTGCTTGTTCTGCCATTCAAGCAATTCAATAAAGTCGAAGTAGACAGGCGCTTGGCATGACTCGCCCCCTTTATAAGGCTTTGGGAAAGTCTGGTCATTTAGGATGAGTTCAAGCAAAGCACTGTGCTTAATGTTTAGAAAGTTGCTGGATTGATTGAAAGTAAGTTGAATTGGTTGCATTGGTTTAGCTCCACATTGATTAATATGATGGAGCTAGTATTTAAGATATTGTTTTTTTAATCATTTCATGCAATAAGTTAAAATTTCATTTGCAATAAAAATTTATTTCATTCTTTTATTTATCAATGGCTTATATAAACCATTTGCACTACCCATAATTTTCTCTGTGCGGCTTTTCGATAAACCTTTAATCCCTTCATGCTCATCTTCAATCCTTTGCAATATCTTTGCCTGTGATTTATTACCTTTAGCTTCTATTTCATTTTGGAGCATATTTAATAATGCAGCAATTAAAAGTAAATCACTGTTAATTAAGTTTATTTCAGCGTCATTTATTGCATTTTTATTTGCTGGGCTTTGCACTTCCTTTTCTTCTAATTGCTTTATGCGTTCTTTTGCTTGGTTCAATTCTAATTTAAGCTTTTTGTTTTCGTGTAATAAGGTTTCATTGTCACTCTCTCTTCTGTAAAATCTAGGCCAAATATTTTCATACTCATACATTTTATTATCTTGTTTAACAAAGAATGCTGCAAGATCATCAACATCCCAATGTACCAAGGCCAATGAAGAACTATTCATTAAAATATCATCAAGATTAATCGGGCGATATAATCGTCCGCTTGTTGTATTTGCCAAATCTTCAATAAGCTTTAACAAAATATTATTTTGAGTTTTATCTAGTAAATTGTCATTAGGGCAATATATGAAATTGTGGAAGAATGATTCTAGGAATTGATAGCTTATCGTGTAATTTTTAACAGCAATTCTTAAAATATCTAAAAGGGTTGCTCTATCGTCAGGAATTTCAAATATTTTTGGTAAAACTCTTAAGTTCCAATATGAATTTAAATTTCCTTCCCAGTCTTTAAATGCTTTTTGCACTCTAGATACTTCGTCAAGCTCATCTATCCTTTTATAATTCAAGTACTTTTCATAGTCATCATTCTCAACTTTAACCCCTAATTTTTTAAACCCCTCAAAATTAAAAAGATCTTCTTTTAACCAAAAGTAGTCCTGATAATCAGTTTTTTTGTAGGGCTGAATACGATCATCATCATTGTAAATAAAATTATCGAGTGCTTTATTTAGAATATCTTTAGTAATTTGATAATAAGATTCAATTGATGAGTCCTCTTGATTAGAGTCAACAAGCTCCATTTGTTCAAGATGGTTTTCTTTATAGGTTTTTGTCGATTTATGGTAGTTATGAGTTAGTAAGAATTTTGCTATTTTAGATACAGGATAGTTATCTGTACTGACTAAAAAATATAATGCATCTAAGGCATTTATATATTTATACTTTTCTTTATAAATTTCATCAAATAAACCTATCATACTTCCCCCACAACATCCCAAAAAAGTAGCAAAGTCATTCGATTTGGGTATTCAACTTTCGGGAACTACCCTAGACTTAGCAATTTGAATATAAATGATATTGATCTATAAAAGTACATGAAAAGTTATGTGAAGCGTCATAATTCGGCGTTTAGCTGTTAAGTATTCCACCCCCAACAAATGAAATACCCCTCTCGCATCACCCATTAATAACCATTATTTTTTAAAAGCGTTGCAGATTCTTGCTTTTCCTTTTCCCACCCTTGCGTTACTTCATCCGTGATCTCAAAATCAAATTCCTGATAAATCGCATTGCTCATGGCATAACCAGAATCAGCATAGTTCAGTCCATTGACCTTTTGATCAGACAATCTCACTGTGTTGGGAAAATCTGGAAAAAACTCATCAAAATCTTTTTTTGTTTCAATGCCGATATATTTAAAAGCGCGCCATTTCTTCGCATTCAAGTTGCGAACATAAATCATATCGTATTCATGAACATATTCTTTTTCCAACATGGTGTATTTAAATACCACAGGCACCACGCAGACCTCCCCCTGAGTTGATATGTAATTCAGCTTCGGTGAGTTATAGCGATATTCTTGCACTTTTAAATTTAATGACTTGCTAAATCTATGAAATGATCTGGCATCTTGTTCTGCCTGTGCTTTATCTTTCCATTTTCCATAACTAAATGTCTGCGCTGGATGCTGTGCACTAAATAACAAGGTATAGCTATATTTATCACTAAATTTTTTCATATCTTCAAAGTGCATATGCTGAAATAAAAAAACCGAGTCATTATCAAGCTTCTTAAACAGCGGATAACTATCGACACAGCGTAACTCATTGGCACTCGCAGTAATCGATACTAGACATGCGGCGACAAGCAACAATTTCATCATCTACAACTCGAACAATTTTTTTGGCCAATGATACGTGAAATCAACTGAAGTGGGCGAGCGACAATACTTCAATTATTTGCGTTTAAACATATTTTCCATATTGCTCATACAAAGCTTGTGCATCTCTGTTTGAAATGCAGAGACAGCTTGCCGTTTGGCATCCTGAGACTGAACCACAGGCATTGCATATGCATTATCCATAATATCTTTTATATACCTAAATACCATACGGTTTTGAGGCGTGTCTTCTGGTGATTCTTTCATAACCAGTGCTAAAAAATCATTTTTATCAACACCTTCCTGTCTAGCCGCCATTATACCGCTTGCTGTTGCACTCATCTTGGTACAAGCATCTTCCAAGTCATTTGCAAGTGCATTTACATTGAAACCAAGCATTAATAAAGTACCAATAATCAATTTTTTCATAAATTTAAACAATACATTAAATATAACGCATTATCCCTATCCGCCATATTTATGCAACTACTACAGCCCGCAACGTTGTCTTTCAACGAACACTTGGCTGAGTCAAACATTTTATATATTTTTGTTTTTTATCATTTTTAAATACATATACACCAGCGTGATAAATATACTCATCCTTCATTCGATTGATACTTGACCGAAGATGATAGGTGTACACGCCGTGTTGGAAAAACATATTACGCAATCCCACGCGGCTTGTTTCATTGTCCTCCCAATTAGCCGCATGCTCTTTTAACTGTGACTCACTATTGTTAAAAACTAGCCTTGGTTTATTTGGCCAGCCATAGCTAAATTGATAATTCACACCATCCTGAATAACTTTTATTTCTTTTCCCCATCTAGCTTTACAGCTAAAAATAAGCTGTTCAGCAAAACTCGTTGTCGCTAAAAGCATCAGGGCTAGGAGGATAATCGGTTTCATGTTTTAACAGTCTCTAATAACGTTCATTTTTATACTTGTGAATATAGCGTGTCTGCCTCTGGGTTTTAGCAGATCTATTCAAAAGCCACCACATGCGAAAAGTGTAAAACGCTTTTTCAGTATTGAATCTAATATTTACATCCCGAAGTACGCTAATCGGTGATGGTGCCTTTCTTATCATATATGTCGATAGCTTAAACATATCCCATATAGCATCCTATCAGTTGATTCATAATCATATGTCGATGTGGGCACGGTTCAGTGTGTCCAGTTTTGAGCATATTCTTTATTGAAAGCATGACCATCTTATGCATTGATATAAGTGCCCGAAGATTCCCGTAGACCACTAGCAAGCATCACTCAACTATCATCATGATCATGATGGTTGATGTTTTGGGTTAATTTAATCAAATAAGCATGGTTGAATTTGACGACACTCTGCAAATGGCTAGGTTAGTCCCGAAGCCTTTAAACAAGAATATTTGAAAAACTTAGAGGGATGAGGAGTACTGCTCCGTAAAGTCTAATAATTAGACTAGGATCAGTTTATACAAGGCAATAAAAAAGCCCTAAATCGTTAAGATTCAGGGCTTTGATATTCATATAAGACTAAACGAGTTTATATGATTTGACATATTTGGTAGGCATGACCAATACCGAAGTAGATTGTATATTGCTGATATAGTTGGATAATATTTTATTAAAATTTATAGTGTACATCTCAGTGTACAAATCACGCTTTGCTAGCGCTGCATCTTATCAGGACTATTCAAAGTCATTTATGCATGAACTTACTCTTAACTAATTATTATATAGCTTTAGCTTTGATGAATGTCCTCGCGCGCGCGCACGTTTGTAATTTAAAAATTGTACAGATCATGGTGCTGCGGTTTACTGTGTTTTTTCAATCCTAGTGGTAAAGCAATGATAAATTAGATACTTTAATTGGTAACAATCCTTTTCCTTTCTTTATCTTTTTTATGTCCACTTGAGTTGTTGTTTTTCAATAACCTATAGATAGCCATACTGCACGGGAAAGCCCCCCCACCATCATTAGTAAATTACAGACATTCTGGCTAGCTCTTCACCATAATGATGACCGTATGAACATTTGATATTCTCAACGGTTTTTTATATTTGTACCCATTAACGCGACTAAGTGACTAAATAGCGCTATAAGCCTTTGTCTACAATACTTTGCACTTAGTAAGTCATCTTTTTAGTCATGACTAACTGACTTAACCAAGCAACTATCCTCAAGCTGTGCTTAGTCACTTAGTCTTTACTAATTCACCGACTAAATATTTAATATTATTTTAATAACAATAAGTTAAGTGTGATTTAGTCATTTAGTCACTTTTTTAGTATTAAAGGATTTAAAACAACTAAGCGCTTCTTCCCGATTGTCTCAACTTTGATGTAGTTTGAATCTTCAAGTTGCTGAATAATCATCTCTAAGAGTTTTCCATTCTTTTGCATCGGTCTAGGGCATGAAGTCTGCATATAAGAATAAGGAATTTGGTTCACCTTTTGAGCCATACATTTTTTAGTCAGCCATTTGATTAAGCGCTCTGCCTCACTCTCAGCTTTAACCTCAATGTCTGAATACTTTGCCCACTCATTTAATGAGTGCTTAACGACCTCACACGCCCCAGTTAGGGTTTTTGCGTCAATCCACTGTAACCCCTCGAAATAAGCAAATACAGTCGCCAAGCGCCGTGCCAACTGACTAGCACGACTGGCAAAGGCCTGTAGGTATTCATAACGTTTGCTTTTGGCTTGTAGCTCTTCAATCATATTGTAAAACTCCAAACCTATAATTCTGGCTTGCTCATCCATTGGAATTACATAACGCCCATTGTGCAGTACTTTGCCCGCCTGCATTCGTGGGCAATCATTGAGCAGATAATCACAGCGCGCCCAATAGGCAATTAATCGATGATCATCACTGGCTTTTTTAGCCTGATAGATTCCATCCTGTAGGCGTGTGCCTGCGAGGTTTTCAGGATTGGTTAAAATGAATCTAGGCAAGAATCCTTGTCCCCTCAATATAGGATCTTTAAGTGCCTCGGATAAAACCTCACGCTGCCCCTGTAAATTAAAAGTAAGCCGCCTATCATAAGCCCGACCACTACCATTTAAGTTCGACTTAGATCGGGTACGCTCTACAAAGCCATCATCAAATAATTTTGCATACCCCCCTAATGCCTGAGTACGTGTATCTGCTTTCATGGTATGACCACCAAAGAACTGGCCAGCCTCATCACTTGCAATAGACGCATTATTCAAAATACCGTCAATATAAAGCCCAGCAATAGACTCAAAGGTGATGTCACTGTATAAGGTGCTTGGGTCATCTGGTGGCGGATTCTCTGCACCATAGGCCTCACGGTCTTTTTTATTTAATGCTGCCTGTCCGCTTTTCCATTGCTCAAGGTCACGGCGGTATAGTTCATACTGTTTACGCTCATGCTGAATAATCGCCTTGTCCGCCATATTTCGGCTTGTGCTTTTTCGGCTTCCGCTTTGCCCCTCAGTAAGTAGATATAAACCACATGGCTCACCTTGATCATTAAATGGATGGGGTGCATTTACATGCGCTTGAGCAATATGTGACATTGCACCAATGACACATTGTGCGGTCATCGAAATAGGTGCTTGTACGTGCTCTGAAATCGCAATAACAGCCTCTCTAGCCAATGGTGGCAAGCTTTGTATCGGGTAAGGGTTATTCATCGCTGTATCGCTCTGTGCCAATGGTAGCAACTCCCCCCACTCAGCTTTATTGACTATGGCAATAGACTCATCTAAAAAAGCGGCTACATCTTCGCAATCATCATCTTTAAGCAGCTCAATAAGATGTTCTTTGGTGACATCCTCAAATGTGATTTCTATATATTGATTAAGCAGCCTAATCGCCGTGTTCTGCTCGATCTTTTTAAATGGTGCTAGGTTGATATGCTCAGGCCGTACAGGCATGTAAAGCTGCTGATAGCCAGCCTTTGAAAGTAGGTTAATGACATAATGAATTTTCTCGAAATCAAACACATTGAGTTCAGTTAATTTAGCATTGCATAGCGTAGGCAATAGTACTAAAGCCACGGCGTAACCTGTTTGAGCAATCTTAAAGAATGCCTCTAGGCTATATGTGATGATGACAGGCTTATCTTTCTGCAGATCCCCATAGTAGCTAAAGCCTCTGGCCGCCCCATCAGGGATGATGGATACAGGTTTGTTACTCTGTAATACAGCACATTGAACATGCTCTAACTTTCCATTATAGATAGGCATGATTAAAGGGTTTTTATACTGAACTCCATTATTTATTTCTACATTTGTTTGATCCACAAGAATTGGTAGCATAGGACTACCAAAACGTTGTATTAGCTCATGTTCTATATATGCCGTATCGCTTGGCATTAAAAGATTCGCTAGCTGAATGACGTACTTGTGGTCATAGTGTACTGAGGACTCTATAGATTGACTTTTAAACTCAGGGTTGGAATGATCCAACCCCTTTATTTCATTATCTAACGGGGTCGTACAATTGAAGATGTCGTTCATTGCTTAGGCCTTCAATGCTGCAAGGCTTTGTTTATGGCTGTTGTGCCAGTTCACTAAGTCTTGATAATCAAAGTACACTGCGGCTTGACGTGAATCGCCTGTTTTATATGGTTTCGGAAATGAGGGATCTTTTAGAGTGAGTTCACGCAGAGCATTACGCTTAATGCTTAATAGCTCACAAGTTTGATTATAGGTAACTCGGATCGGTTGCATGTGTACTGCCTCGTATGTTGGTTTATGAGGCTATAAAAACAAATATATATTGGGGTAAGGAATAACTAAAGGTGTGCCGGCATAGCATTTTTTTGCCATCACCCCAAAACAACCATTTGATTTTATTTAGTTTACACTATTAGTTTTTTCTGCTGAAACTTCTTTCTCCCCCCAATTTTTGCTTTGGGGTGACGGCAAATTTTATCGATAGATCTTCTGATACTGTCATATTTCGAAAATTCCGGGTAATTAATTGCAATCCAATCCATTACCGTATTTTGTTTTGGAGGGATATCTATTTCTGGATTATATGGTAGCCAAAATTCTCGAATCACGCCTTTAATTGCTTCCAACGTAGGAGTTGAATACTCACCCAAACCAGTAAAATTGATCTTGTCGTCTGATATATTTTTAGTATTTTCAAAGACATCATTGTTAGCTGATTTTAATTTTTCAATTTCAGCTTCTTGCTGAGCAACTTTACATCTTAAATAGTTAATTTCCGATAAAGGATCTTCAAAATTAGTAGAATCAAAAGAAGCCATCAGATTTGATTCGTTGAAAGTTTTTAAAAAGACATTAACTTCTGAATTATGAAACAAAATATCCGCTGCTCGAAAATTATTGCCTTCAAAGCCATAAGATTCGTTTAGCCAGCGTATCTCCCTTAGGCCATCATCAATGTTAGGCGGGAAAGCTCTTAAGGATTCATTTGGTTTTAGTGTAGGAACTTCATTGCGAGGAACTATGCATTCAATAATTTTTTCAACATTATAAAAAACGCCACATGCATTGGAGTCTTGACAATCAAGATAATCTATAAAGTTAGAGGCAGATAAATATCCTTTGAATATTTTAGACCAACTAACATTATCTGAATGAACACCTGCTTCACGTTTATCCTCGATATTTTCATAGTATCTATGATAGATGCAAACAATATTACCTTCAAAATAGATACATGGATGTAGTTCACCACGTCTGCAATAATCCTTAATTGTATGGATACTGAGCATATTCCCAGAAGCGGCTATCAGTTCTTTTAATGAAAATAATGTTGGCATACTTGCCTCCCACAGCACCCCAAAACGAAGCTAAGCCAATCGAATTGGGTATTCGACTTTCGGGAGCTACCCTAGACTTAGCAACTCGAATACAAACGCTCTTGGTTCATATCTGAAGATATAGGCTTGAATCATGTTTCAGGTCATGATCTATGTAAGCTTGGTGATCTCTTGCTCGACAGCCATAAACCTAAAAAAAGCACATTTGCACGATTTCAATAATGAGGCTGGCAATTTTCACGATTAGATAGAGTGATGCTAAAAGTGAGTTACGAGGAGACCCTATATATATCAAAATAGTGTTGCTCGTCTGATTGGGCTTTGTATCTTTTGCAGTCAACTTCAGTAAACTATGACGAGTACTACTGCGTAGGACACCAACATCATTAAACTTTTTAAGCATTTAAATACATCCTTTTGTATTTACTTGGGATGTACCTAATTATTCACATGAGCGAATCAGAAAATAGGGAAAAACTTTTTTTACTTTTTTTCTTTCATTTTTTCATAATTACGTTTTATAGCTTCTGGGTTTTGAATAATCATATTATCTACTTGCTTTTTAATTGGACTACCAGCTTCTTGCTCTTGTTTTATCCAACTTTTCAGATTATCTGGGGTGATGTCAACATAACCATAACAGACCAAATCAATAGCTCTTTTTTTTACAGTTAAAACTTTCAGGTTACAGTAGTAACCTAAAACTGCTTCGTATCTTCTAGGGTCTGCTGGAGCACCATTTTTTTCCTTTGAAATATATTTTACAGCATTAACTATCTGATCCTTACCTCTAGCCTCCAAGACACCAGAAGCCCACTCTTTTTCCATTTCATTTAAGGGCTCATTATTTCTTATTTTTTCTGCAATTTTAATCATGAATTTGCCTTGATTTTTAGATACTCGTATCTCTTCATCTTTTGAATTATCACCGCAAATAAATCCATTAAACATCCAGTCTTTACTCATTACCAATCATCCTATCAATCTCATCTGCCCACCATTGCATCATGCCGATACGTTCATCATAGTGTGCGCCTTTATCGTAAACACCTTTAACACCTTTTTTCATGTGCGCCAGTGTCGCTTCTACTACCTGTTCCTTGTCACTGTATTTGTTGTTTAGCGCCGTGCTAGCAATATGCCTAAAACCGTGTGGATTTTGTCGGCCTTGGTAACCAAGCCTATTGAGTGCCTGATTAAAGGTATTGTCAGATACAGGCTCGGTTAAACTGCCACGACCAGCAAACAATAAGTTTGATTCAGTTCTATATTGTTCTAGCTCTTTTAATAATTCGACTGCTTGACGTGGTAAAGGCACTGCATGGGCAATATCTTTTTTCATGATCTCGGCTGGCTTAATCCATACGGCTTTGTCCAAGTCGAATTGATCCCATGTGGCATAGCGAAGTTCAACAGGTCTAGGAAAAAGCAAGGCGAATAATTCCAAGCCTATCGCCATATTTCTTTTGGGGTAGCATCTAATCGAATGGATCAAAGCTGGAAGCTCGTGCATTTCCACAAACTTCATATTGCCACCTTGGTTTTTATCTAAATGCTTGGTGATACCTTCTAGCGGATTAAAACTGATTCTCTCTTGAAACTTTGCCCAGTCATAAGAGTTGCGACAGTAAGAAGTAAGTTTCTCTACTTGGGTGAAAATACCTAGATCACGCTGTAGACCTTGAAAGAAGTCGAACCATTCTTTAGGCGATATGCTTGCAAAATCCCGCATGCCAAACTTGGGTATGATGTGCCGATCAATAGATTTAATCGCCTTATCGAAAGTATCTTCACCCCAATTTGGTTTTTTAGTATTGAGCCAGTCGTACATCAGCGTTTTGAATTGAGCGTTTAATTCATTGCTGACTTTTTGTTTTATGACTGACTTGGATTGAATCGCATCGCCTCTACTGATCTGCTCGGCAAAGTCTGCTGCATTCTTACGAGCCATAGCCCCTTTTACTGTTGGATAAGTGCCAAGGCCTAACCATGACCATTTACCATCATCTTTTTTATATCTGAACAACCATGCCTTTTTGCCATTGGCTTGTACACGAAAGTATAAGCCATTGCCGTCCAGCTCTCGATATTCTTTAGCTTCAGGCTCTAAACCGTCTAAGACCGTTTCAGACAAAGGTCGCTTCTTAATCGCATTCCTTTTCATAAACCCACCATGTACACTGAGTTCAGTTATTCCTCTAGTGTACACCACAGTGTACAAAAATTAGTGTGCTATATAGGTTTATGTAGTGTTATACAAGGCAATAAAAAAGCCCTAAATCGTTAAGATTCAGGGCTTTGATATTCATATAAGACTAAACGAGTTTATATGATTTGACATATTTGGTAGGCATGACCAGATTCGAACTGGTGACCTCTACGATGTCAACGTAGCGCTCTAACCAACTGAGCTACACGCCTAAGTGGGATGCATAATAGTAACTTTTAATTGATCTGACAAGCCTTTTTCTTATAATTTTGATCACACGACCAATCTTTAAACAAAGCTCGTATATTTTTAAATCAACCCCTTAAAATTTATCGCATTATTCACTTTATTGTCTTCTTTTTTGGATCGCCTCCCAGTCTCGAATCAGTTCAACAATCTGATCTGTAGGTGGAGATTTCTCCTTATGTTGTTGAAACATATCTTCCCAATAGGCCGCTTTGCCAAGATCGGCCTCGACTCCAATGCCCTTCTCATAACAATAACGCAGTTTATTCATGGCTATGGCCAAACCCAGTTGTGCCGCTTGTTCACGCAATTGAAACGCCTTACTTAAATCCCTTGCTACGCCTTCCCCATCTTCATATAGGTCTGAAAGACTCAACATGGCCTCAACATGCTGCTGATCTACCGCTTTTTGAAACCAATGTGCTGCTTTTTGATAACACAATTTAGCAGCTGCTTTATTTTCATCGGAACAGGTCATTGCTTCTGTTTCATATCCTTCAGCGAGAAAAAACATCGCTGCGGCATAATCCTGTTCTGCTGCTTTCAATGCCCAGATCTCTGCCTGTTCTGCATTCTCTGTAATACCATTGCCAAATATATAAGCTTCAGCAAGTTGCAATTGCGCTTCTGGATCACCATTTTCAGCCTTGGTTTGTAAGGCATTTGAATACACCACGTCTGTATTGCCCATGATCTTCACCATTCCTAAGTGATTAAATTTAAAATATTAGTGATATCTGATTCTGCATCAGCATCTGTTTTTGTTTGAAGAAACACAAATCTTGTAATTTCTTAGTAAATACATGCTTCTAGTCATTGATCTATGCTCCATGCTCTAGCCTCCATATTGCATCGTACCCCCAGTACAGACACTTTAACTTCATGGTTCTTTATTAGAGGTTTGGTTTGTGTATTATTTACTTTTTGATCCTTCAACACAATGCTTTAATTTATTTAAATAGCATCTACACAAGGCTAAATAAAGGATTTTATAAAAGTTTTAATTAAAAAGTTTAAGATTAAACTTATATTATTTTGGTTATCTGCTTAGGGTTTAATCCGCTTGGATGGAGAGAATGGCGATAGAGGCGACAGTTTTTATCCATAAAAAGATAGACCGCCACGTTGACATCGTAGCAGTCTATCTTGGGTTCAAATTTAATCAAATATCGTGCAGTCTTCGCCCTAGTTAAGCAAGTATGGGGGACCCATCTCAAGCCTTGCGCTCAACCTAAAGACGGTAACAATTCGATTGATCCATCCCCATCTGAGAAGCACTACTTCGCAAGAAAGATTTTAGATGGAGAATTTCGCACTGGTCGTTAAAATTTGCTGTTCTTTTTCGTCATTGCATAGCGTCTAGCTCTAGTGTCGAGTTAGAACCTCCAGTCGCCTATGAATGCATTACGCATTCTAATCATACTTAATCGATGTAAACACTAAACAAACTTGATGTATAGCTTAATCTAGGCCAGCCGTGAGAATCACCTGATATTCTCCTGACAAATGACGATGTTGTTTGGCTTGCTGATATTCTTCGTTGTGATACCAATCACGGGCTTGTTGCATATCTGGAAATTTTAAAATCGCAACACCATCTGTTTCACAATTTTCCAAAGCTTCAACCTCACCATAAAATACGATGGGTTCAACCTGATGCCCGAGGCTGGCTTGCCGCGCCAACTTTTGATAACGCTTCATTTCCCCCGCATCGGTTAATGCCTTGCGAATCAATATAATATATGCACTCATTTTAATCACATCCTCCTGATTGCAGCGAACTGCATGCACGCTGAAATCGTGTGCTATGCAGTCATTCTGATATTGAAATGCTCACCTGAATTGAAGATGAGCAAATGATTTACACACTAAAGTGAATCGCCTGCTTACGGGTAAACAGCAATAAACCATCTAGACCAAATGAATAGCCAAGCCCCGACATTTTCCAGCCCCCAAATGCAGCAAAGGGTGAAACATCGGCATGACTATTGATCCACACCGATCCCGTCTGCATCTGAGCGGCTGCTTGCTGCGCTTTATTCAAATCTGAGCTCCAGATTGAGCCGCCTAAACCATAAGCCAACTGGTTTGCCTGTTGAATGACTTCTTCTAAATTTGAAAACTTCACCACGGGCAGGACTGGACCAAATTGCTCGGTTGCAAAGATGGCACTGTCTGCCGCAACATTGGTTAAAATGGTTGGTGCGATAAAATACCCCTGCGCAGGCACAGCGTTTAACTTTTGATTGGCGATGCTTGCGCCTTGTTCGAGTGCTTCTGCAATCAAATTTTTTACTTTGGTGTATTGTTTGACATTTTGCAGCGGTCCCATCGTGGTGCCTGTATCCAACCCATTGCCAAGCACTTGTTGATCCGCGATCGCAGCCAACTTCTGTAGCAATGCATCATAAATATTTTCATGTACATATAAACGCTTGATACATGCACAGGTTTGCCCTGCATTTAAAAATGCCCCCATGAAGATTTTTTCTGCAACACTTTCAACATCGACATCATCACAAACGATTGCTGCGTCATTGCCCCCCAGTTCAAGCACCACCGAGCGCAATGTGTCCACGGATGCCGCCAAGATTTGCTGGCCAACAGGTGTAGAACCGGTAAAAGTTACTTTCTCCACATCGACATGACTGCTCAATGCAGCACCAACCTCCCCAGCACCCAATAACACATTACACACGCCAGCAGGCAGATGCCGATTGATGATCTCAATCAAGTAAATCGTGCTTAATGGTGTGTATTCAGATGGTTTATTAATGACACAGTTTTTTGCTTTTAAGGCTGGAATGATATGCCAAATCGCAATCATAAAGGGCCAATTCCATGGGGTGATTGATGCAACCACGCCCAATGGTCGATGAAAAACCTGCATGGTTTTCCCCATGGGATCACGTTCTTCAAGCACAGGAATTTCAAGATTATTGGTCACCTGTAACCAATACAACCCCATATCAACTTCCATCTCAGCCATCGCCAAGGGTTTCCCCTGTTCAAGGCTAATCAGTCGAGCAATTTCGCTGCGCTCTTTCGCGATATCCGCAGCAATAGCCTCCAACATCGCTTTGACTGAGCTATCTGCAGTATGTTGCCAAGTCGAAAATGCCTGTTTTGCCGCCGCCACAGCAATATCCACTTGTTCGCGACTCGCCGATTTACACGCCGTTATTGTTGTCTCCGTGGCTGGATTTAAAACCTCAAACTCAATGCCTTGCCCAGCAACGGTTTTACCCGCATAAATCATCTGATTTAACATATTTTCTTCCTTGTCTTCGATCCAGGGTTTAAGTCATTTCTTACACAGCAGTTCACTTTAAACGCTCAGACAAAGCCACCCACCTATAAAATAACGACACTTTATTTCTAATTTTAAAAAGTATTCATATCACATATAAAGCGATTTTCAAACCAACATCCCAGTCAACACTTAACGCAACATTCAACTCAACATCTAAAAACAACCACTCAACAGCCGTATTTACAACAAAACCAGTCATCAGCACCAGAAAACTCAACATCAAAAAATAAATATTAGATACGCATTTTTAAATTTTATTTTTTTTATGTATCTTTTTAAAAAATGTGCTTTATACTCATCCGAATAGTGCTTGCACACTATTTAAGCAAATCTATTGTAAACACTACATAGCCTGCATAAGAAATATTGACCATTTAACAGGATGTTTAAATGAAGACGACCAGGACGCTTGATGCCGATTCACTCGTAGTTGAACCGACAAATGAACGACAGCACACCCGCAAAATTGCACTCGCAACAATCGTAGGAACCACCATTGAATGGTATGACTACTTTATCTATGCAGCCGTTGCAGGCTTGGTTTTTAATGAACTGTTTTTTAAACCTGCCGGCCCTCAATTCGCAACACTCTTGGTTTTTGCCTCAGTTGGTATTAGTTTTATTTTCCGACCCTTTGGTGCTTTTATTGCAGGATATTTCGGTGATAAAAATGGCCGAAAAAACGTACTCGCTATTACTCTAATCATGATGGGCTGCACCACAACCATCATCGGTTTAATGCCCACCTATGATCAAATTGGTATTGCCGCACCGATCATTTTAATTATGCTGCGTATCTTACAAGGTATCTCCGCAGGTGGAGAATGGGGTGGCGCAGTACTCATGGCCGTCGAACATGCACCTGCGAAAAAACGTGGTTTATTCAGTGCATTTCCACAATTGGGTGTACCACTGGGATTATTATTGGCCTCGATCGTTTTGGTGATCATGACTGGCTATGTCTCCCCAGGTGAAGCATTTTTAGAGTGGGGCTGGCGCGTGCCATTCTTGTTGAGTATCTTCCTGTTTGGACTCGGATATTGGATTCGTCGTTCCGTCGATGAAAGCCCAGTCTTTGAAGAACTCAAGACCAAAGGAACGGTACAAAAACCGATACGCCGTTTGTTTAAAGATTATAAAACCGTAGTATTTACCTCTGCACTGCTCATCGCAGGAACCACAACACTCGGATATATGACCGCAGGTGGTTTTGTCCAAAACTACACCACTAACCCCAAAGGTCTCAATCTAGATCGCCCTGTGATCTTGGCATTGGTCGGTGTATCGGCATTGGTCTGGACGTTCTTTACTTGGCTCTCTGCCAGCCTGTCCGATCGCTATGGACGTAAACCGATTTATATTATTGGTTCTGTGATTCAGATCGTTGCTGCCCTCACCCTATTTCCACTGATGAGCACAGGCAGTTATCTTTATATTGCAATCGGTTTGGTTATTCTCTCGATCAGTATTGGGATGACTTATGGTGTACAAGCCATTTTCTACTCTGAATTGTTCCCTGCCTCTATTCGCTTTTCAGGGATCTCCATTACCTATGCCATTGGCTCAATCATGGGCGGTGCCTTTGCACCCTTAATTGCAGCCTACCTCACAGGTCATCAAGGTGGCATCGTCGGGGTTACTTTCTATCTCACTGCCATGGCCATTATTGCACTCATCGCCATTTGCCTACTCAAAGATCGTACTGGCGTAGACTTAAGCCCTAAAGCCGAGTCAGACCAGCCAGAATCGTTCTTTATCTGGAAGTAAATCAAGACCAAGCCCCACATAAACAAGCGCCTATTCGGTTTACGAATAGGCGCTTGTTTTAGCTCAGTCGTTCAAGCAGCGGTTTAGGGCTTTGGTTTAAAGTGATAATCCGACTCAAAATCCAAATACGTCTTACGCTGTGGATCATCCTCAGACAAAGGCTCAACCTCTTGCATACTGGCCAAACTACGCTGTGCCAAGGCCATATATTGTTGTGTGCCCAGTGTTTTCCATTTTCGCTCAGACTCGCTTAAATCGCGGATCACACGTGCAGGACTGCCCAATGCCAATACATTGGCCGCAATATTGGCTTTGGCTTTGACCAAACTCTGTGCACCAATAACGCTATTTTCACCGATCACGGCTTCATCCAAGATCACACTATTCATACCGATCAGTACATTTTTAGCAATTTGGCAACCATGTAATATCGCACCATGACCGATATGCCCCATTTCATCGATCAGCGTAATACTGTTTGGAAAACCATGTACTGTACAATTATCTTGAATGTTGGCATTTTTTTTGACATGGATGCGACCAAAATCAGCCCGTAATGACGCACAGGGGCCTATATATACACCCGCTTCAATGATGACATCACCAATCAACACTGCCGTGGGATGCACATAAGCCTCGGGGCTCACGACCGGCGTGACCCCGTCAAAACGATAACTCGGCATAGGAATTCCTTTTCTTAAATTGCACTGATTTTAAACGCTAGTGCTCAGCACCAAACCACCAAAACGCCGCCAAAATTGCGAACTGGCATTGGGCATTGCGCCCTCTGCAGATGCAGCGATTGAAAGAAAGTATTCATCAGCAGGCTCAAATACTTTTTTATAAATATTCATCGATAATGTACGCGCATTAATCGCAGGCCAATCGGTGGACAAAAGCTCAATCGGCAAAGCCGGATCTTTGAGTAAGATACGGCGATAATAATGGATCAATAAAGTTCGAATTTGAAAGGCTTGAACCGGTGAGATCGGCTGCTCTTCTTGCATCAGTCCCACCCCAATTTCACGGAATACATCCAAAAACTGTAGATAACGTTCACGCAATTGCTCTATTGGCCAATTGGTTTGCATCATCCGTCCGATCGTCTCGGTGGAGTTATTGAATAATTGCAAGGTCTGTGACTTAAACACCACCACTTGATCAGTCATATTGAGATCAATCAATAAGCGTTGCAATTCAAGTCGATCACAGCCCGGATAGGCCATCAGATTGGTAGAAATATTGGCAAAACCCATCCATTCCAAATCTTTTTTGAGCTGCAACTTGTTTTCACTGACCATATTGGTCATCAAAATCAAATCCCAAAACCGATCCCATTCTTTCATCTGATCGTTGTAGATCCGCTGCTCAGCCTGAACGTATTTAGATCGACTGGCATCGGTAATACGATAAAAACTGGTTCTGCCGATCTTGTCCGAACATAACCAGTCATTTTTGACCAAGCGAAAAACCGAAGTACGCACAGCACGATCATTAAAACCAAACAATTCCATCAACTGAATCAGACTGGCTAAACTAATACTGCCTCCACGGTGCAGTATCGAATCACCAAAGATGGTGGAGATCAAAGATGTTCCGCTTAGGGCTTCATTTTCAATGATGGTATTAATAATGTGCTGTAATTTCGTACTCATGTTGGGGTCTTAAACTTAAAACTGAGGGTATAAATTTTATACCCTGAATGATGATAATGTTAAGCGATCTTACGCATATCGATAACTCGTTTGGCCTTGCCTTCAGAACGCGGTAAGGTGGCATCTGCAACCACTTCAACCGTCACCGAAATTCCGATCATGGTTTTAATGCGCTGTTTGAGCAACTGTGCCAAATGTTGCGCTGGCAATTCACAGTTATGACACATTTCAGTCCGGATATGTAAAGTATCCATATGGCCATTTTTCGCCACCAGTATTTCATAGTTTGGTAACAATTGCGCGATCTGCAAAATTTGCTCTTCAATTTGTGAAGGAAAAACATTCACGCCACGGATGATCAGCATATCATCACTACGCCCTACGATTCTATCCATACGGCGCATAGCGAGGTTTTGCCCAGCCATAAGACGAGTTAAATCACGGGTACGATAACGAATAATTGGCAACCCTTCTTTGGTCATGGTGGTAAACACCAATTCACCGAGCTCACCATCTTCACACACTTCACCAGTTTCCGGATTGATAATCTCTGGATAGAAGTGATCTTCCCAAATCGTCAGGCCTTCTCCCTCACCCAAGCATTGCATCGCCACACCAGGCCCCATGATTTCAGAAAGACCATAGATATCCAAGGCCTTAATATTCAGGCGCTGTTCAATCTCACGGCGTAACTCTTGGGTCCATGGTTCAGCACCAAAGATACCGACTTTGAGTGAAGTATCACGTGCAGAGCCCAATTGCTGCTCAAGTTTCTCAATAATACTGACACAATACGATGGCGTTACCATGATTGCAGTCGGTTTAAAGTCTTGAATCAATTGTACTTGCTTTTCAGTTTGACCACCCGACATCGGGATCACGGTCGCGCCTAAACGCTCAACCCCATAATGCGCCCCCAAACCACCGGTAAACAAACCATAACCATAGGCCACTTGAACGGTATCTTTGGCGGATAAACCGGCCATCTCCAAGCAACGCGCTACGATATCTGCCCAAGTATCAATATCTTTCTGGGTGTAGCCCACCACTGTTGGCTTACCCGTTGTACCCGAAGATGCATGTAAGCGAACGATTTTTTCCTGAGGTACTGCAAACATACCATAGGGATAGTTATCACGTAGATCTTGCTTGGTGGTAAATGGAAACTTGGCCAAGTCTTCTAGTGATTTAAAATCATCCGGATGTACGCCTGCTGCATCAAATTTGGCTTTGTAGACTGGACTATGTTGATAACTATAGGCCAAAGTCTGCTTTAAGCGCTCAAACTGTAATGTACGTAATTCCCCAACGCTGATTTGAGTGTGATCCTTCATTGAACAATGATCCATGTCCATCTCTCCTAAGATTTTAATTCTTTGCTTGTTTGCTACAATTTAATTTACATTTTCCAGTATCAATGCCACGCCTTGCCCGACACCAACACACATACTGCACAAGGCATATCGGCCCTGACGTCGCTTTAATTCTCGTGCTGCGGTCATCACCAAACGGCTACCACTCATCCCGAGTGGATGACCCAATGCGATCGCCCCACCATTTGGATTGACACGTGGATCATCATCTTTAAGCCCGAGTTCACGGGTACACGCCAATGCTTGCGCTGCAAAAGCCTCATTGAGCTCGATGACATCCATTTGCGCCAAATCAAGTCCAGTTTGCGCCAACAGTTTCTGTATGGCGGGCACAGGTCCAATCCCCATATATTTAGGTTCTACACCAGCACTGGCCATCGCAACCACACGGACCAATGGACTCAATTGATGTTGTTGTGCAAACTCAGCACTGCATAACATCACACAGGCTGCACCATCATTGACACCCGACGCGTTCCCTGCAGTCACGGTACCATTTTCTTTACGAAAAGGTGCTTTGAGTTTGGTTAAAGATTCCAAACTGGTCTCTGCACGTGGATGTTCATCGGTATCCACCACAGTGACATTTTTCTTACGATCGACGATATGCACCGGCATGATTTCAGCATCAAAGAAACCTTGCTGCTGGGCCTGCGCCACCTTATGTTGGCTACGCAGCGCAAAAGCATCTTGATCAGCACGGTTAATCTGATATTTCTCAGCCACATGCTCTGCAGTTTCAGGCATGCTGTCCACGCCATATTGTTGCTTGAGTTGTGGATTAATAAAGCGCCAACCGATCGTGGTATCAAAGATTTGTGCCTGACGACTAAACGCCTCAGTGGCTTTGCCTTGTACCAGCGGTGCTCGGCTCATCGACTCCACCCCACCAGCCAAGACAAATTGGGCTTCGCCGGCTTTGATGGCACGTGCAGCAAGACCGATCGCATCCAAGCCTGACGCACACAGACGATTAACGGTAATCGCTGCGACGGACTCTGGTAGACCTGCCAAGAGTGCCGCCATACGCGCGACATTACGGTTGTCTTCACCGGCCTGATTGGCACAGCCCATGATCACTTCATCCAAACGCCCCCAAGGCAAGTCCGGATGCTGCTGCATTAAATGTTTGATTGGCATTGCTGCGAGATCATCAGCACGCACAGTGCTCAGTGCGCCTGCGTAGCGTCCGATCGGTGTGCGTATAAAATCACAAATGTAAACGTCTTCCATGTTGACTCCTGATGCCGCTGATTAAATTTTAACGTTTGCTGTATGAGCATCCGTGCTTTGTTCCAAGGCATTTAACTGCTTGAGATAAAGACTCGGACGATATTTTTCTTCGCCATACACGCGATATAACTGATTCAAAGTCTTTAGAATATAAGCTGTACCCATCCGCGCTAACCATTGGTAAGGCCCCTGTGGGTAATTCACCCCATAGCGCATGGCATGATTGATATCTTGCTGTGTGGCAATGCCATGTAAACTGGCTTCGCAGGCTTCATTGATCAGCAATGCGATGCTACGCAAGGTCAACAGACCCGGATGATCTTTGATCCAAATTACCGCTATCCCGCATTGCCCCAACACCGCCTCAACTTTGGCCCGATCAGTCGCAGTACAATGCACGTTATGACTCATCACCACGGCTTCAGCATGCTTAAAATCATGATGCCAATCCAACAACACCACTTTGTGCTGTGGATCACTCAGATTGGCTGACTCACCCTGACTAAAACGCAGTTGTATGTCATCAATCTGGATCAGATCAGGCGCTTCAGTGGCATGACTGTGCAAGCCCATTCGCGCCAATAAATCTGGGGTCTGAGCCCACTGACCAGTGACTTGAACGCTTGCTGTAACTAATTCGGTTGTTGATGCAACCGCGGTGCAGCGATCAGCCAATTGATATTTATTATAATTTAGCTTTTCATCGTAGGTATAAAAACCCAGCCCAGACTTTCGTCCAAATGCCCCTGCATCGACCAATTCTTTTTGGATCAAGCTTGGGCGATAGCGCGGATCGAAGAAAAATTCCTCAAATACAGTTTGGGTCACTGAAAAATTAACATCTTGACCGATGAGATCGGTTAATTCACACGGCCCCATGGCAAAACCGCCACACTGTTTCAGCGCATAGTCCAAGACATCATAGTCACAGACCTGCTCTTGTAACGCACGAAAGGCTTCAGCATAAAACGGTCGTGCAATGCGATTGACGATAAAACCCGGTGTGGATTGGGTCAGAACCGGAATCTTGCCCCAAGACTGCATCAATTGCTTCAACCCCGTACAAATCTTCGCATCCGTCTTGAGTCCACGGACAATCTCAACCAACTTCATCACCGGTGCTGGATTGAAGAAATGCAATCCCACCACACGTTGCGGATGACTGACCTGTGCAGCAATCGCCGTGATCGAGATTGAGGAGGTATTACTGGCCAATATCGTGTCTGCTTTACAGATCTCAGCCAACTGCTTAAACAAAGTCTGTTTAATGGCCTTATTTTCAACAATGGCCTCAATAACCACATCAGCAACACTTAACTGTTCGATCTGATTGACCATTTCCAAACGATCTAATGCAGCACTCACTTGCGTTGCACTGAGTTTGCCGCGTGCAATCAGTTTGTCAAAAGTCTGGCTCAGGCCTGCAACCGCCTGTTGTAATTTGGCTGCATCCAGATCATAGACTTGGGTGGAGTGGCCTTGTAGGATCGCCATCTGTGCGATGCCCATCCCCATGGTGCCACAACCAATCACAGCAATGCAGGCCTGCGACAGATCCAACTCCAATTCCACATCCACATTCAAATGCGACTGGGCCATATTCTCGTCCTTGATGTTCGCCATAATGATCGCCATGAATCAGCGACCTTGAAAATTTGCGCTACGTTTTTGCATAAAGGCTTGTACACCTTCACGATAATCTTCTGAACGTCCAGCAATGCGCTGAAAATCAGCTTCTAATTGCAATTGTTCCTCAAAGCTATTGTCACTTGATTGACGAATGGCTTTTTTAATCAAAGACAACCCAAAAGTCGGTTGCTTGGCCAAATGCTCAGCCAATTGGGTCACTTTGTCTGTGAGCTCATTATCTTCAGCCACATCCCAAATCATGCCCCACTCTTTAGCGGTTTGTGCAGGGAGTTTATCGCCGAGCAAGCTCAAACCCATCGCACGTGCAGGCCCGACCAACTGTGGCAAGAACCATGTACCGCCGGAGTCTGGCACCAAACCTAGACGACAGAAAGCTTGTACAAAATTGGCCGATTTGGCTGCAATCACCAGATCACACGCCAAGGCAATATTGGCACCGGCACCTGCTGCCACACCATTCACAGCGCAGATCACTGGTTTAGGCATATTGGCAATGGTTTTGATCAAGGGGTTGTAATAGGTCTGGATCGAATAACTCAAATCAGGTGATGCCGCATTGGGATCGACCACACGATCACCCAAATCTTGTCCAGCACAGAAACCACGGCCTGAACCACTGATCACCACACAACGTATCGCGGGATCACTGCTCCACTGCTTTAACACCGCAGCCACTTCAGTGTGCATGTCGACATTAAAGCTGTTTAACGATTTTGGACGATTAAACGTCAAATAACCCACCGCATTTTTCACTTCAACCAATATCGTTTGATAGTCCATTATTTACCCCTAAAAATAGGCTTTCTTTTTTCAAAGAAAGCAGAAATTCCTTCTTGACGATCTTGTGTTGCAGCCAACCAGACGAAGTTTTGACGTTCAGACTTTAAACCTTGGCTTAGGCTGGTTTCATGTATTGATTTAACGGATTGCTTAATGACCCGAATCGCCAATGGCGCTTGTAGGCTGATCTTTTTGGCCAAGTTCATGGCATATTCTAGCGTCAAGGCACTCGGCACCACTTGACTACAAATACCGTGTTGCAGCGCCAACTTGGCATCAATCATTTCGCCCGTCATGGCCCAACGCATACACAGTTGCTGACCCACCAAACGCGCTAAACGTTGTGTGCCTCCCGCACCCGGCAACATACCCAAACCAATTTCAGGCAAGGCGAACTGGGCATTTTCACCACAGATCACCAGGTCACAATGCAGCACCAATTCAAATCCCGCACCCAAGGCATAGCCATTCACAGCGGCAATCATCGGCTTACTAAAGCGATCAATGCATTCCCATAAACTTGGGCGTATATCCAGTTGCAGTGCTACCGCATCCATCTGTGCCAGTTCAGCAAGGTCAGCACCTGCAGCAAAGCATTTTAAATTGCCGGTTAATACCACCACCTTGATCGCTGAATCTTTTTCAGCTTGATGCAATAGCTCGACCAAGGCCTGTAACGTTGCATTGTTGAGGGCATTGCGTTTTTCAGGACGATTTAAGCTCAGCAGCATAACGCCAGCCACATCATGACTGACCTTGATCAATGGCTGTGCTTGTGCTGAAGTTAGCTTGGATCCAACTTGGCTTTCAGTTGTTGTTTGCGCTTGGCTAGTCGACTGCTTTGCAGTATTCATGACAGACTCATCCCACTTATTCATCGAACTTACTCATCGAAGCTTAAACGTACATCAGCACTTTTAGGCACACTTTGACAGCTCAATACATAGCCATTTTTCACTTCATCTTCTTCTAGGCTATAGTTTAAGAACATTTCAACTTCACCACTGATCACCTTACAACGGCAAGTGGCACACACCCCGCCCTTACAGGCATAAGGCAAGTCAGCACCTGCACGTAAAGCAGCATCAAGAATACTTTCATCTTCTGCACTGACCGGCACCACCAACTCACGGCCATCCAAGATAATATTAACTTTCTCTTCAACCCGATCAGCAACTTGTTGCGCTGTACGCTTTGGTAGGTTGCTGGTGTTAAAGCGCTCAGTATGAATCTGGGCTTTATCAACACCATAGGCAGGGAGCACCTGTTCTACCGCATTCATCATCTCTTCTGGACCACAGGCAAAGACATGGTCAAATTGGCGATCAATCACATGATTGTCCAACAGTGCTTTTAACTTGTCCTGATCAATACGACCATTCATCAAGGCACTGTCATTCATTTCACGACTAAAAATATTCACCAATTGGAAACGTGATTTATATTGGTCTTTTAAGTCCATGACCTGATCTGAAAACATGGTTTGTTTCCAAGAACGATTGCCATAGAGCAAGGTAAATTGTGCATCAGCTTGTTCAGACAAGACTTTTTTCACGATGGACAAGATCGGGGTAATACCACTGCCTGCGGCCACAGCGAGATAATGTTGCCCGCCCACTTTGGCTGCTTTCTGGTAAAACACCCCTTGTGGTGGCATCACTTCCAACACTTGACCGACTTGCAATTGCTCATTGGCCCATGTGGAAAATTGGCCTTGGTCAATTTTTTTAATGGCGATACTGATGTCTTCATGCGGACCATAACTGCAAATTGAATAGCAGCGACGAATCTCACCCTGATCCGCGAGATGGCGAATGGTTAAATGCTGTCCGGCTTGAAATTGAAATGCATCTTGCTGATCCGCCTGTAAATCAAAGGAAATACAAATGGCTTGATCGGTTTGCTTGCTAATCTGTTTTATTTTTAAGGGAATAAATTGGCTCATGTTGATTTCCTTATCCTTAGGCTTAAACACGTTATGCTGAACACTGCGCGCGAGTTACGCTAAACGCTTGATCTGGTGAACGCACAAATAACGCGAAAGCTTAGATACATTTAAAATAGTCAAATGGTTCAAGGCAGTCTTGGCACTTATACAAGGCTTTACATGCCGTTGAACTAAACTCAGTTAATAGGCGGGTGTGGCGACTCTTACACTGTGGACAAACCACACCATCTTTGAGTCCAACATGGCTACCACATTGATGAGATAAGCCTTCAGGCGGCGCAATCCCATAATCTTGTAGCTTTTGTTTCCCCGATGCTGACATCCAATCGGTGGTCCATGCTGTCGATAAGTCGATGACCACCGTGACAGGACTCAAACCCTGCTCGCCCAAGGCGCTTACGATTTGGCTTTTTAACAAATCTGTGGCTGGACAACCGCTATAGGTTGGTGTCAAGCGCACCACGATTTGATCCTGTTGATTCAATTCAATACCGCGAATCATGCCCAAATCAATCACAGACAATGCTGGGATTTCAGGATCACTCACGGTTTCAAGGATGTCCCAACATTGTTGGATCACATGACCGATCATCTGCATGGCTCAACTCCAATCTATGTCTATGTCTATGCCAGGGTCTATGTCTGGGTCTGGGTTGATGTATAGGTCTACCAACTCACGCCGGGATAAGAACGCTGTACATATTGCAATTCAGCCAACATAAAACCCAAATGTTCGGTATGCATGCCCTGTTTTGCGCCACGTCTATAGCTGTCTTGTTCAGGACGCTTCAATTCAAAACGTTGGATTTCATCAGCAATCACCTGATCCCAATGCGCTTTTTCCAAAGAAATGTCAGGAATAATACCGCTCGCCACCAAGTCACGCTCATCTGCGGTCAATTCAAAGATCTCAGCCGTAAAACGCCACAATTGATCTAAGCCCGCCTGTACCCGTTGATGTGCTTCTTCAGTACTTAAACTTAAACGCTCCATCCATGCAGTCGAAAAACGCACATGATATTTGGCTTCTTTTAAGGATTTTTGAGCCAAAGCAGCCAGTTGCGGTTCTGCAGCATTGGATAAAGAGGTCATTAGCAGCAAATGATAATGATCCATCATCCATTGACGTACCATGGTTTGGGCAAAATCAGCATTGGGTTGTTCGCACAACAATAAGTTGAAATATTCACGCTCGGTACGGAAATAGGCCAATTGATCTTCATCACGTTGCGCCGCATCATATTGGCCTGCAAGGGTGAGAAAATTGCGGGCTTGGCCCAACAGATCTAGTCCGATATTGGCCAAAGCGATATCGATTTCCAACTCTGGCGCATGACCACACCATTCGGCTAAGCGCTGTGCCAACACCAACTGACTATCACCAATGTGCAAAATAAATTTTGATAAAACTGGGTTACTCATAGCGCGATCCTTACATGTGCCCAATGCCGTCTGGAATATGATAAAACGTTGGATGACGATAAACCTTGTCATCAGATGGATCGAAAAATTCTGCTTTTTCATCTGGTTGAGATGATGTAATCAACTCAGAACGCACCACCCAAATACTGATTCCTTCATTACGACGGGTATAGACATCACGTGCATGTTGCAATGCAATCTCTTCATCAGGTGCTCTAAGGCTACCGACATGACGGTGGCTCAAGCCCTGTTTACTGCGAATAAAAACTTCGTATAGTGACCAATTATTTTTCTGTTCCATGATCCATTCCTCTCCAATACTGTCCTAAATGTCACTCAATTTTTTAAGCCACTTTGCTCTGTTGTAGCGCTTGTTGCTTTTTCGCGTAAATCGCAGCTGCATCACGAACCCACTTACCGCCTTCCCACGCTTTGCGGCGTGCTTCGATACGCTCATGGTTACATGGCCCACGTCCAGCAATCACTTCATTCAGCTCCTGCCAATTGACTTCGCCATATTCATAATGCCCAGTGTCTTGATTAAATTTTAAATCCGGATCAGGCACTTCAAGCCCCAAATGCAAAACTTGCGGCACGGTGTTATCTACAAATTTCTGGCGTAATTCATCATTACTAAAACGCTTGATTTTCCAAGCCATGCTTTGCGCACTATTTGGTGAGTGATCATCACTTGGACCAAACATCATCAGTGCTGGCCACCAGTAGCGATTCACCGCATCTTGAGCCATTTGTTTTTGTTCTGGCGAACCTTGCGCCATGACCATCATCGCTTCAAAGCCTTGACGCTGATGGAAACTTTCTTCTTTACAGATCCGCACCATGGCACGCGCATAAGGGCCATAAGAGGTACGGCACAACGCCACTTGATTGACGATCGCTGCACCATCAACCAACCAACCAATCGCAGCCACATCAGCCCAAGATAAAGTTGGATAATTAAAAATTGAGGAATACTTCATCCGGCCCGCAATCAGCTTGTCCATCATGTCATCACGATCAGCACCCAACGTTTCTGCAGCACTATAAAGATACAAGCCATGACCGGCCTCATCTTGTACTTTGGCCATCAACACCGCTTTTCGTTTCAAGGTTGGTGCGCGAGTGATCCAATTTCCTTCAGGTAACATTCCCACCACTTCCGAGTGTGCATGTTGACCGATCTGGCGAATGAGGGTCTTACGATATGCCATTGGCATGTCATCCCTCGGCTCGATCATAATTTCATTTGCTATGTTTTGCTCAAACTTTTGATCATTGTTATCCATCTTAAAGATTCCTTTCGCTTATCACGCTTGCCTCTATTTTTTGATACGCAAGAAATAAAGTCAACCTATTTCTGTGTATCAAATTAATACATTCAATAAAATACAGATTAAGGCATTGTTATTAAACAGTTTATTTAATAATAAAAAATCAATAATTCATACAATTATAAATTTAAGTTGACTTTGTTGTGAATAAATTGAAAATTACGAATCATATTATTGTCATTCATTAATTAGTCGTATCGCTTAAATGGAGTTTGAATATGCTAGAACAAGTAGATCAAAATGGATCAAATGCCGATGCCTATACCCCACCATCAACACCGCATTTAGCCTCTTATGTCTATGACAGCTGGCATCAAGGGCAAGCCAATCTCAGAACCGTTTATCACGCCATCAGTGGCCTGCCGATTTATCAGGTCAGCAGTCATGGCATCGACATGCAGAAAGTTGTCAGCCATGCCAAACAACATGGTTCAACCTTGGCACAATGGACCTTTCATCAACGTGCCTTGGCTTTAAAAGAAATTGCGCAGCTCTTACTTGAGCGCAAAGAAGAATTTTATCAATTGGCCTTTGCCACAGGCGCAACACGCAAAGATGCTTGGGTTGATATTGAAGGCGGCATTCAAACCTTATTCGCGTATTCAAGCATGGTACGCCGTGAATTAAGTGATGAAAAAATCATGACCGAGGACAGTTGGATTCAACTCTCCAAACACGGTAGCTTTGGTGCCAAACATATCTTGAGCCCTAAAGCTGGGGTGGCCTTACACATCAATGCCTTTAACTTCCCGATCTGGGGCATGTTGGAAAAAATTGCACCTGCATTGTTAGCGGGTATGCCCTGTATTGTTAAACCGGCGACGGATGGATCTCAGTTGACCCAAGCAGTGGTCAAAGCCATCGTAGAGAGCCAGTTACTTCCCAATGGTGCCTTACAACTGATTTGTGGACAGATCGATAATTTATTTGAGTTTTTAGGGCCTCAAGACTGCGTAACCTTTACCGGTTCTGCTGCCACAGGTCAAAAACTGCGCCAACATCCACATTTAAATCAATACTCGATCCCCTTCACCATGGAAGCCGATTCAGTCAACAGTGCCATCCTCAGCCCTGAGGCCAATACAGCGACTATCGAGTTATTTGTGCGTGAAGTTTTCCGTGAAATGACCATGAAAGCTGGGCAAAAATGTACGGCGATTCGTCGTGCCTTTGTACCTCAAGCACTACTCGAACAAGTCCAAGAAAAATTGATCGCCAAACTCAGCAAAGTAGTGGTCGGTGATCCTGAAAAAGCAGAAACCACCATGGGCGCCTTGTCGAGCATGGGTCAAAAAAATGATGTCATGGAAAAAGTGGCGGCATTGTCTATCGATGCCCGTGTGGTATTTGATGGCAATAGCACAAGCAAAATCAATGCGCTTAATCCTGAGAAAGGTGCATTTTTCGCACCGACCTTATTACGTTGCGATACACCGAGCCAATCACACATCGTGCACAACACTGAAGCCTTTGGCCCTGTCTGTACGCTGATGCCTTATCAAAACCTCGCTGAGTTGGCTGATTTAGTTGCGCGTGGTGAAGGTAGTTTGGTCGCGTCTGTGGTGAAAAATAGCGATGAAAATGTTGAACAGATCGTCCAACACATTGCACCTTGGCATGGTCGTGTACACATTTTAGATGAAGAATCTGCCAAAGAAAGTACCGGCCATGGTTCTCCTCTACCACACTTGGTGCATGGTGGTCCCGGACGTGCAGGCGGTGGTGAAGAACTCGGTGGTATTCGTGCGGTCAAACATTATATGCAACGTACCGCCATCCAGGGTTCACCGAACAGCCTAACCCAGATTACCCACAGTTGGACTGCAGGTTCAAACATCAACCAAGACCGTGTACATCCGTTTAAAAAGCCCTTTGATGAATTGGTGATTGGTGAGCGCTTATTAACGGCTCGTCGTACAGTGACAGAGGCCGATCTGGTGAACTTTGCCTGTTTGAGTGGTGACCATTTCTACGCCCATACCGATAAAATCGCTGCTGCAGAATCGTTCTTTGGTGAGCGTGTTGCACATGGTTATTTCATTGTGTCTGCCGCAGCAGGATTATTTGTCGATGCGCCATTTGGCCCAGTCATCGCCAACTATGGTATGGACAATCTACGCTTTGTTGAACCCGTTAAAATCGGTGATTCCATCCAAGTCGAATTGACCTGTAAACAGAAGACACCAAAACTGCAACGTGATCCTGCGCAACCACCTCAAGGTGTGGTGGTATGGGATATTAAAGTCAAAAATCAACGTGGTGAATTGGTTGCCACCTATGACATTTTGACCTTGGTCGCTCGCGAGTTTGTCATCTAAATTAGTTGCTAGATAAAATAATGTCGGCAACACACCACTCGGTGTGTTGCTCTCTGTGTCAACTAAACGAAATTTAATATCTTTTTATTAGGGCCTGTTAAATATTGCGCTCAAAACTCAAGCAATCGGATATAAACATTATGATTTTTTAAGTGATCAATTTAATAAAATTTATAATATTCTGCGTCTTATTCATAACACTCAAATCAAAACCATAATCACTTCAATTAAATAATAATTTTAAAATATATTTTAGACATATATGATTGATTTAGAAATCAACTTTCAAAACACCATTTAACTTAAGTTTATAGCACCGCACTTATATCAAGTTTCAATTTATGTGATGGTCAACGATAAACATAAGCAATACTAATCTCAGCTTAGTGAACAATTTGAAATTAAAACTAATCACTCTACTTTTACTCAGTCTTACACAACCTGCAAATGCTCAAGATAAAAATGTAATCAAGGATAAATACATTGAGTTGTTCTTAACCATAGAAGATGCTAATTATTTTAGAGATGAATTTAATAAACAACATTCCCAAAAAAAACAGACTTCAAAACGACAACTAGATGAAGTCCGACTAACTTGCAATATATTTGAATCTAAAGCCAACACTTATCAATATTATTTCAAACACCATGAAGATTTTATCAAATTCATGAAAAATACCGCCAAAGTAGATTCAACCAAATATGAATTAAATGCAGTAGCCAAAAAGTACCAAGACTTTAATATTACCTATCAAAATTTCATAAATGATCTTAAAAATACGCCTTATACATGTGAAACGAATTACAAAGCGCAGTTAAATTGAATGATCAGTCCAGCAATACGCTCAGTCAAAGGCAGTCCCGTATTTCTCATTATATTCGCACTGTGGCGAAACTGCACAATTTTTATGATTATATTTCCAAATAAATTTTAATGCTAAATAGATTATTAAAAAAATTAAGTTTATTATTTAAACAATCGAATTCAAAGCTACAATTTTTTTAAGACCTCTGTGCAGTAATTTATAAAGTTTTGTGCAGTAGATAAAATACTCAAGACATTAGTATAACCACCTCAATTAAATAGCAATATTAAAAATAATTGAAGACCTATATGATCTATATCTAAAGATATCAAGCTTACAGTAACCCAACTTATTAAGGTCCATAGCACGATATATTTATAATGGGTCAACATGGTAATGACCATCAAAAAACATAAGACATATCAACTCCTGCAAAGTGAAAAATATGAAATCAAAAAACTATTTATACTTTTTTTGTGTTCAGCTTTAGTGCTCATCTCAACGCTCAGGACAGAAATTTGATTATGGATCAATATCTGGAACAGTTCTTTTAAATCGAAGTTGCGAACTATTTAAAAAATGAGTTTAATAAGCAATATGCTGGAAAGCGTTTATCTCCCGAGCACCGTAATGAGGAGATCCAACTTACTTGTCAGGTATTTGAATCCGAATCGAATACTTATCAATATTACTTTAAGCACCATAAAGATTTAATTAATTTTATCAAGCATGCCGATAATGAAGCTGCCGACAAATACAGGTTAGAAAATCTAAGCAAAGAATATCGAGACTTTAATTTAACCTATCAAAATTTTCTCCATGATCTAGAAGATAGGCCTTATTTATGTGAGAAAAATTATAAAGTGCAGATTCATGAAGTGAACAATCCAACCATATGATTTCTTTCTCCATTCGCTCAGCGTTTGAATACCAACCCAGTTTCAGCACTTCTTAAAGCGGGTCTCATTAAGATTACAGCTGTGGCATTCTGAACGCTGAGCTCAAAACTGCACTCAAACTTCATGCAATCCAGTTTAGTTTTTTTAATTTATTATTGATCAATATAATATTGTTATGTAGATATTCTTCGAAAACCTCCCCACTTGCGTCGTACATGGCTTTTCTTAGTTAAATAGAATAATTTAATTCATCTATTAACTTGATACACAGTGCTAGGAAAAATAGCCAACCCCAACAGCATATTATTTATTTCTTTTATTTTCAACAATTAGGGTTTATCTTAACTTCAATATTAAGCAACCAGATAGGATGCATAGAACAATGTCAAAATATACATTAATATTCTTTATCGCGTTGACCTGCTTATACTCTGTACTAAGTTATGCTGATTTCCGACAAACCGATCAGTCAAAAAACATTTCAGGAGTTATCAAGACTGATGATATTAAAATACAATCTAGTGATTACAAACGTCTAGGTTTAAAACCCTTATATAGCAGCTCAACAGTTTTTTATGATCCGAAAAATAAACGTTATTTCGAATATAAATTATTTAATCAAAATGTAGTAAGTTCCATTCTTAAACTAAACATGCGAAAATGTATTTTTTACTTTCGACATCAATATGCCACGCATTGTTAAAGTCCCTCTCACCCCAGATG
>NZ_SLVJ01000023.1 GCF_004345325.1 Acinetobacter calcoaceticus | reverse complement strand
GGCACGATCGATCCTACGACTGTAGAAATCACCAAACAACCTAGCAACGGTACGCTTACAGTGAATCCTGAAACAGGCAAAGTGACGTATACGCCGAATGACGGTTTCAGTGGTGCGGATGAGTTTGAATACACTGTTAAAGACAATGATGGCAATCCATCTAATCCTGCGACAGTGGTGATTGATGTTGAAGCGCCACCTGTAGCCGTTGATGACTCAGGTCGTACCAAGCAAGGTGTTGGTGTTGAGATCAATATCTTAGAAAATGATACTGACGTAGACGGCACGATCGATCCAACAACTGTGGTGATCACTGAACAGCCTAAACATGGCACATTAGACATTAATAAAGACACTGGCAAAGTAACTTATACGCCAGAACCAGGCTATAGCGGTCAAGACAACTTCAAATACACGGTTAAAGACAACGATGGCAACGTCTCCAATCCAGCAAATGTCATTATTGATATTACTGGCATGGGAACTGTTAATGAAACAGTGAAAGAAGTTGATTTGCCTGCAGGTCCAGTCGTTGCTACAGGTGAGATTATTCTAGACAATCCGAACGATGCTGATGTGGGCACGATTGTGATTAATCCACCACAGACTGAGCTTACTTCTGGTGGTCAACCAGTCACTTGGACAACAACACCTGAAGGCGTATTGGTAGGTTCGACTCCAGATGGCAAAGAAGTCGTCAACGTTAAGCCAGGTACACCGGTTACGGAAAATGGCAAAACCACTGTTCCTTATGAAGTTGAATTGAAAGCGCCAGTGGATCATGACTCAAGTACGAGTGATAAAACACTGGATCTTGATTTTGGTATCACCACCAATGTGGGCGATAGCAACTTAGTCGTGACTGTAGAAGATGATGCTTCGGGATCTACAGATACAGAAGCAACGGTGATCGTCGCTGAAAACACCTTCTATGCCAACGTGGTCATTAGTCTGGATTTCTCTACCAGTATGGAACAACGCGATAGTGGTATTAAGGATCCTGCTCAGCAGAATGGTATTCAGAAAAAACGCTATGATGCGGCGCTTGATGCGATTGATACCATGTTAGATAAGTATCAAGAACAACTGGATAGCGTTGCACCAGGTAAGGGTGAAGTACAAGTCAATTTATCGGGCTTCGCTGAGTTTGCAACGCAGCTCAATCTAAAAGATCAAAAAGAAACATGGGTTTCTTTGAGTGATGCAAAAACAATTGTTGCTGGTTTACGTGATTGGTCATTGCGACCAGAGTGGGATCTAGACAGAGGTGGTATTGGTGTAAATACTAACTATGACCGTGCTTTACAAGAGGTGGTCAATAGTTATCTCAACCCTCAAGGCAACAATGGACCAGTGAAAGTTGATGGTGCACATATTGACAATACCTTCTACTTTATTAGTGATGGTGAACCTAACTACGCGGCGAACCCCCACACAGGTGAGCTTGGTATCCAAGAGGGCAATGCCAAAGACTACAAACCGGGCAATCAATATAGCGAGATTGGCGAATCTGATTGGACTAAGTTCTTAAAAGAACAAAACATGAAATCCATCGCCATCGGTATTGGTCCACAAATGGGCAATGGTGAGAAATATCTTAAACCAATCGCCTATGATGGTCAGAAAGGTGAAAACCCAGATGGTACGAGCGATGTAATCGTACTCAAAGATATGTCTTCTTTGGCTGATATCTTGTCTGGCATGGTGCCTGAAACCACTTCGGTCAAAGGTTCGATTAGTCATGATGCAGATGGTAAGCAAATCGCTCATTTTGGTGCGGATGGTGCAGGTAAGATGATCCTCGAAGTTGATGGTCAAAGTTATACTTATGACTATGCAACAGGGAAAATCACCAGCACCAGTGGTGCTGAGTGGACTGATATGGGCAATGGTGTGTTAGAGGTGAAAACCAGTATTGGTAGTAGCTTCCAACTGCATATGTCTGAAAATGAGTTCGGTAAGTATGAATACAAACCGGGCGCGGGTCGTCCAAGCGATGTGAAACAAGAAGAGTTTAAATACACTTTGGTTGACAAAGATGGTGATTCATCAAGCAGCACATTGGTGATCAATGTTGAAGCCATTCCTGCGACTGGAGCGAGAGCGATGAGTGCATTGAAAATGAACTCACCTTTGGATGATCTGGATGTATTTAATGCGGTTGATCATACGATTGACTCATTTGCGAAAACGCCAGATGCGGTTGCTCCGACCAATAGCAGCAATATCAGTGTTTCACAGCACTTAGAGCAACTCAGTGCGGATCAATCAAATTTGATCTAAAGCTTTAAGGCGTAGATTGAGTGGCTAAACGTTTAAACGCAAGTTTGAGTTTAGCTGCAATCTGCTGCGCAAACACCCGTTGTATGTCCGCATACAGTGGGTGTTTTTTTCAATCTCATTTTAATTTATTTCCGTTCAATTTTTTATGCAATCTATGTTGAGTGGTTGGTCTGAAATTTAGAGTGCTAGATTATTCAATTTACTAATTTTTTTCGGCTCTAGTGAATATGTGGAGTGGCATGCTGAATGATGCTTTACCCCAATGTTGATTGAGCTGTAATGATGCTGTATTCAGGCCTATGCCTTGAGTGCTGCCGTACGAAGATGATGTATTTTATTAAAACTATCTATTCATTATTTAAAAAATTAATTTCATTTAAATCGAAATGAATGGTTATGAAATCAACCTAATCTATATTGCAATAGGTTATACTTTAAACACTTTATAGACATCTCCCATGCAAATGAAAAAACGATTTACAATCGTCGTGTGTTTAAGTCTGGGAAGCTTTTATGCTTTCTGGGGGACACAGGCTCATGCGTTGAGCTTACAAGATATTTTAAAACAGTCGCTGGTCAATGATCCTGCGATGCAAGAGGCAAAGGCCAATATCGCCTATGCACACAGCACTATGCAGGCGACTCAAGCTGAGCACTATCCTGTCGTCAGTTTGATGGGGACTCAGGTTCTGGGTCAGCAGCACAAATACGAAAGTAATGCGAGAGAAACCAATTTCGCCCCAGGCTTGCGCGCCAGCGTCAATCTATATGCTTGGGGTGGGATCGAAGCTGCAGTCGATCGAGATAAGAAAAAAGAAAGCTATTTTCAGCATATCTCTGATCAAACCAGAGAAGACCTCGGTTATAAAATCAGTTCATTGTATTTAACTGCATTAAGAGCCAAAGAGTCTTTGGTTGTGGCCGAGCGTAATTTGGCGCGGCATGACAAGATGCTGCATGACTTGAATATTATTGTGAAACATGACCCAGGTCGTCGTAGTGAGTTGGTGCAGGCACAGGCCCGCCGACTTAGGGTCGAAACAGGAATTTCAGAGCTACGCCGCACTCTGGGTTTGGCGATCAGCCGTCTAGGGGTCTATACCCAAGATTTTTTGCAGCCAGACAGTATTGTGGATCCATTTAAAAGTATTCGCTCACAAGACTTGATTCAGGATTATCGCCAAGCGGAGTATGAACGCACCCCGAGTTATTTGGCGCAAAAAGCAGAACGAGAAAGTGCTTTGGCCGATATGAAAGCCTCTCAGGCCGCACGTATGCCAGCCCTGAACCTTGAAGGTACGGCCAGTGAGGAGAATTCTGAAGTCTATTTACGCGTGTCATGGGATATTTTTAATCAAGCCTCCAAACATAAAGTCGCACAAAAAAATCAAAGCATGCTTGTTGCCGAATCTCGCTTGCAACAAACCCTACGTGATTCAGAAGAACGTAGTCGTACTGCTGTCTTTGACATGACCCAAAACGAGCAACGGGCTCAATTGGCAAGCCAATATATTAGTGCGCAGAAAGAAGTGGTTTGGTCTTATGAACAGCAGTTCAAAATTGCCCGCCGCACTTTAATTGATGTTTTAGATGCCTATAACGAATTGGCCAACATCGAAGCCGCTGAAGTGGCAGCACGAAACGATTTTAGAGATGCAACTTTAGAGTATTTATTGGCTCAGGCCCGCATCGCCACTTGGGCTGGTGTTGCAACGCCATCTAAATAAGACTCCATTTTTAAAGCATTTATTAAAGTATTTATGCAAGCATAGGACATTATGAAGTCTATTATTTCACATATAGCCTTGAGCACTCAGATCCTCGGAACACCCGTGGCTGAGGCCGCATTATTGGCTAATGTTAAGCGTGATCAAAACTTAAATTTTGACTACGCATCTATCGCTGAAGTTTTACAAAGCTATGGCTTAGAAAGTCATATGTCTAAGCGTAGTTTAGATGATATTCCGGCATTGGCTGTGCCATTGACGATATTGCTCAAAGACAAAGAAGCCGCTGTGATTACCGAGATCAGTGGTTCAGGTGATGAGCGACGTTATCATCTCCTTCAAATTGATGGCTTGGCTCAGGTGCTCAATCATGCCGAGTTGAGTGGGTTGTATTTGGGTTTTTGTTGGTTTGTTAAACCGAAAATTACTGCGGATTTAAGATCAGATCTGCCCGAATATCATTTGCCTAAAGCTTGGTTTTGGAAAGTGATTTGGCGTTTTAGAGCCTATTATTATCAAGTGATCTTGGCGACCTTTATTATTAACTTTTTAGCATTGGTCAGCTCGTTATATGTGATGAATGTCTATGACCGCGTCATCCCAAACCAAGCCTATCAGACCTTATGGGTGCTGAGTATAGGGGTGATTTTGGCAATTATTTTTGAGTTTGTTGCCAAACTGATTCGTAGCTATCTGACTGATGTCGCTGGTAAGAAAGCCGACTTAATTATTAGTTCTGCCTTGTTCCGTCGAGTCATGCAATTGCGCTTGGCTGAGCGACCAAGTTCAGCCGGCTCCTATGCCAACAATTTACGTGAATTTGAAGCAGTACGTGACTTTATGACCAGCGCCAGTTTGCTGACTGTGGTCGATTTACCCTTTCTGTTGTTGTTTATCAGCGTGATAGCTTTGGTTGGGGGCAAGTTGGCGTTGGTGCCATTGACCTTGATCCCGATCATGGTTGCAGTGGGCTTTTTTGTACAGAAACCCTTAGCGGGCTATATCAACGAGTCCATGAAAGAATCCTCGCAGCGCCAAGGCTTAGCAGTTGAAGCCTTAGAAGGGATTGAAACTTTAAAAACCAACAATGCCACCCAGTGGGCGCAGCAGCGTTGGGATAATTTCACTGCCAAGACCTCGGCATCATCAATCAAAGTGCGCAATCTCAGTAGCTTGATCATGAACTTTGCCGCCAGTATGCAGCAGTTAAATACGGTGTTTTTGGTATTGCTTGGGACCTATCTGATTCACAGTACCAATCCCGACAGCAAAATTACCATGGGCGCATTGATTGCTTCGGTGATCTTATCTGGTCGTGCACTGGCACCCTTGGCGCAAATCGCTAGCCTGGCAACGCGCTTTCAGTCGGCCAAATTGGCACTGCAAGGCATCAATATCATCGTTGATAAACCAGTCGAGCGTGACCCAAATCGTCAATACATTAGCCTACAAGAAGTACGTGGGGAGATACGCTTTGATCAAGTGCAGTTTGGATATCATCCAGATACCGCACCCGCAGTCCGCGGCCTGAGTGTCAGTATTGCAGCCGGTGAAAAGGTCGGTATCTTGGGGCATATCGGCAGTGGCAAAAGCACTTTATTAAAATTGGCCAGTGGGTTATATGAACCTCAACAGGGTAACGTGACCTTAGATTACGTTGATCAACGTCAAATTGATCCAAACTTTTTAAGAACATCAGTGTGCTTGCTCAGCCAAAATCCACGCCTGTTTTTTGGGAGTCTGCGAGACAATTTAAACTTGGCGCAGGCTGATGCTTATCCCAATGATCAAGCACTGATAAATGTGTTGCATCGTTTTGGCCTAGATAAAGTCATTAACAATCATCCACGTGGGCTAGATATGCCATTGGGTGAAGATGGACTAGGCTTGTCTGGTGGTCAAAAACAAATTATCGCATTGGCACGCTTAACCTTGCGTCAACCGCAAGTGGTCTTACTTGATGAGCCGACCACAGGCTTGGATCAAGACACAGAGATCATGGCTTTGGAGGCGATGAAAGAATGGGCTGCCAATAAAACCTTGATGGTGGTTACACACCGTCCGCAAGTCTTAAGTTTGGTGGATCGTGTGATCGTGATGAAAGATGGGGTCATCAGTATGGATGGGCCTAAGGATGTGGTATTGGCCAAGTTGTTACAGCAACAAAATCCCAAAGCGCCTGTGGCAGATGCAACGCCTGTGGTAGCACGAGCCGCTGTACAAAAGGTCCAGAGCGTTAAAGTAACCGCCAGAGTGGTGAAACCATGAGAAAAGATAATCAACTTGAGTCTATTAGTCAGTCTGATTTGAAATTGATGAATGATTTGAATAGTGCTTTGCAACAACAAAAGCATCGTGGCCATTTTATCGTGGTGTTTTTGCTTTTAGTGTTGATCGTGGTTTTTGTTGTTTGGGCCTATAACAGTTCTTTGGAAGAGGTGACTCGTGGCCAAGGCACCATTATTTCCAGCAGTCATGAGCAAATCATTCAGAGTCTGGACCCTGGCGTTATTGTGGCGATGCATGTCAAAGAGGGTGATATCGTTGAAAAAGATCAAGTGTTGCTTGAGCTTGATGATACCCGAAGTTCGGCTATGCTGCGTGAGACCGAAGCCAAAGTGGATAACTTAACCGCCATTGCCGCACGTTTAAAAGCAGAGACCACAGGTACTCAACCCGTGTTTCCCAAAACGCTTTCAGCAGAACTAAAGCAACGTGAACAGACTGCTTTTGTGGCGCGTCGTCGTGCCATGACCGATGCCGTTGCAGGTTTGCAAAATAGTAAACAGTATTTAGATCGTGAAATTGCAATCACGCGTCCTTTGGCACAACAGGGTTTGGTTTCAAATGTTGAGGTGTTGAGAATGGAGCGCCAATCTGCGGATTTAGGTTTGCAAATCAGTGAGCGTCAAAATCGCTATGCGACCGATGCCAATAATGAGTTGGTCAAAACTGAAGCTGAGTTGGCCCAAGCGGTCGAAATGGTGGTGATGCGTGCCGATCCTGTAGAGGGTTCGGATATTCGTGCGCCACTGCGTGGTATTGTGAAAAATATTAAGATCAATACGGTCGGCGGTGTGGTCAATGCTGGGCAGGAGATCATGGAGATTATACCCATCGACGATAAGTTGTTGGTGGAAGCCTATATCCGCCCACAAGATGTGGCATTTTTAAGGCCAGGTCTGCCTGCGGTGGTTAAAGTGAGTGCCTATGATTATGGCATCTATGGTGGTTTAGAAGGTAAAGTGACTTTGATTAGCCCAGATACCTTGAGTAATGACAAGCGAAATAGTGAGTTAAAACTCAATCAAAACGATGTCTATTACCGTATCTTGGTACAGACCGATGAGAGTAGCTTGCTGGATAAAAATGGTCAGAAAATGCCGATTATTCCGGGAATGGTTGCAACGGTAGATATTAAAACCGGTGAGAAATCGGTGTTTCAATATCTGACTAAACCGATTACACGAATGAAGCAAGCCATGCAAGAGAGATAGCTATCTAAGAAAGATAGGCCATGCAAGAGCGATCAGCATGGTCTGTTATTTGAAAATAGAAAGGTGTGATTGTTGAAGCTAATCCTTCAGCAATTCACCTTGATTGACTAGGCATCTATTTTAATAAAACTAAGCCTTAAAAAAACTTGGATTACATCCGCTTAAAATCTAAAAAAATGGATAAATTGAGAGTTGAATAATTTTTATTCTTTTATTGTGTATTTTGTTTATAATTATGTAATTGATAACACTGTAATTTAAAATGGGGTTTAAACATGCAGTTTAATATAAAAACGCTTACTTTAATCATTGCTGCAATTTCTTTGGCTGGGTGTAATAGCATTTCTTCTAAACATATTAAGTGTGATGATGAGCGGACGACTGCTTTAATTACGCAAGATTTACAAGAGAGTTTAAATAAATCTTTAGAGATTAAACTTAAACAATTAATTAAAAATGGTGCCATACAGGATTTAGATCCTGCAAAGCTCAAATTGTCTGCAAAGAGTGTGCAATTTAATTTAGTGGATAGCCGCACAGAATATGTCGATCCAGATAGTCCTAAAACAAAATGTACGATTGATTTAACCACCACAATTCCTTCTGATGTGGTTAAAAAAGCCGATGATGCCCGTGCGAAAGTGAATTATGAAACTGTTGCTGAGCTTGCGGTTAAATCGAACTTAGACTTAGATTCCAACAAAATTAAATTAGCACTTGAATATACGGTTCAACCGACTGATAAGGGCGATAAAGTCATCGTTAAACTGAATAATAAATTGGCCATGCAAAACTTAACCGCAGACATTTTAACCTCAGCATTTTTAAAGCCACAAATTGAAAAAAATAATATTAAAAGTATGCAGTCCGAATATGGCTACAACGCAAATGAAGTCTTTGAAAATGCCGCTGTAGTTGATGCGCCTGAATATTATGAAGGCGAATAAGCCCTGATTTAAACCTATATAAATCGAGTATAGAATATGAAATTTAAGTTATTGGCTTTAATAAGCTGCACACTGATGATGACTGGATGTGACAAAGTCAAATCCTTGGCTGGAAAAGACGTCAAGTGTGATGATGAAACAACCAAAACCATCGTGGTTGAAGCTTTCAATAAGTCCTTGAGTGAAGCCGCTGATGAACGGGTCAAAGAGTTGGTTGAAACTGAAAATATCGCACTGGATCGAGCCAAACTCAGAGCGGTCATGCAGCAGATTACTTTTAATGTGACCAATGTCCGCACCAATAATTCTGATCCAAACAGCAAGAAAGAATATTGTGCCACTGAGTTCGTGGTGAAGTTGCCAGATCAAATGGTCAAAGATGCAAATGCCGCACGTAAACTTTATGATGAAACCGATGTGGCTCAAGCGGCGATCTTGACGGATATCAGCTTGGTTGCGAATGAACTCAAGAAAGAACTTGAGTATTTTGTTCAACCCACAGATGACAAAAAAACCGTATATGTGCAGTTGGAAAATGCCGATGTATTGACCAGCTTTGTTCGAAATGTCGCTGTTGATTCACTGTTAAAAACAGCGCGACAAAATTCGATAGATGCCGCCAATCAAGAAGAAATGAAGCGTGTAGCGGATGAAAATGCAACAGCACAAGCTTATCAATCGGTATTGATTGCTGAGGCAAAATCTAATCTGGATAAGGCCAATGTCAATATCAATCTGGTCTGGAATGCCACCACCAAAGACGTGCGAAATCAGTTGATTGATGAGCAAAAAATTTGGTTAAAAAAACGTGAATTAGAATGCAAACTCAACAGCACTGAAACGGATAATCCTGAAGTCGCACGCTTAAATTGCGAAGCCAGTATGACAGCTCAGCGGACGCAAGAATTAAGACAGAAAATCTATTATTTAGAATAATGTCGGTTAAGTCGCATCGCAAAAGTTCTGCCCTAAAAAAGCCCTAAGTTTAGACTTAGGGCTTTTTTACTCTCAGTTTTTTTACTCTCAGTTTTCAATTCTCAGTTTTCAATCGATTGAGATGCTTGATCACTCAATCTCAGCAGATCGATCTAATTCTCAGGTCCTACAGGCAAGGCGCGCTTATGCATACTGCGCTGATAAGCTTCAGTAATGCGCTCAAATGCCTCTCGATCGATATCTTTGCCTTCGAGAAAATCATCAATCTGATCATAGCTCACCCCATAAGCCTCTTCGTCTGGGCGAAGAGGGCGATGGCTTTCGAGATCTGCAGTTGGCACTTTAAACACCAGTTCTTGTGGCGCACCTAGGCGTGATGCAATGCCACGAATGCGGCGTTTATTCAGTCCAGCCAAAGGCAGCACATCCGCAGCACCATCCCCAAACTTGGTGAAGAATCCCATCAGCGCTTCAGCAGCATGGTCGGTGCCAATCACCAAACCACCCACACTTCCTGCCAAGGCATATTGGGCAATCATGCGTTGTCTGGCTTTGATGTTGCCATGATGGAAATCTACCCGCGATGGATCGACAAAATCACCAGCTTGGGACTGCAGTTGTTGCAGCACGGCATCGGCAGCCGTTTGGATATTCATTGTGATCACGTGATCGGGTGCAATGCTATCGATGGCTTGTTGTGCATCCTGCTCATCTGCCTGTGCAGCATAGGGAAGGCGCATCGCAAAAAACTGCGCTTCATGGCCTTGATCACGCAGACGTTGTACTGCTGCTTGGGCCAATAATCCAGCGGTAAGTGAGTCCACGCCACCACTGATGCCGAGCACATAGGCACGCGCACCAGAAGCACGTAAATAATCTGCTAAAAATTGGATGCGTCTCTCGATCTCCATCGCTGGATCGAAATGAGCTGCAACATCTAAGTTTTGGATAATGGTCTTATTGAGTTCGGTCATAACTCTGCTCTTGAATTCGGAAGTCACAGTTGCTCAGTGCTTTGACGTATCGAAGTTGTGGTCGTGGAGATCGCTCCATACACCTAGGCCATGATACATCGGGTACTGATCGCTAGTGCACGAGTGTCGCTTTGAAGTGCGTACTGACGCAAAGGTTAAAATGTTAAGTCTTGTCGGTGGGCTGATCAAATACTGGCAAAATCAACTAAACCTCATCAAACATTCAACTGGTATTCAACACGTGTTTAAGCAACTTTCAAAACATGGACAAGCGACGATCTAAGTAAAATGAGTTTAGATAGTTATATCTAACTACCTATAAAACAATATATTATTTATTATTTCACCACGGGGATAGATTTATGAAATTACAGGCTTGTCTACTCACAGTCGGCTTAATCGTTGCAACTGGGGCATATGCGGATACTGCAGCGCAATCTACAGAAAAGATTAATTTTCTAAAAAAAGTATATGCGGATGCGCTCAATGAGGACTTGATGGGGGTGGATGTCGTCAAGTTACATGGCTCCAAGGAATTACGTGCTTTGATCGGCAAACGTGATGCCATTGCAGATGCCCATCAAGGTGATATGTGCGAATGGGTCGAGAATACCTTGATTCCTGGCCAAGACTACGATGTAAAAGCCCATCAAATTCAATATACCGCGCTGAGTAATGGTCGTATTCAGGTGCGAGCCAAAAATTTTGGTCAGCCATTCAAGATTGATTTTGATGTGAAGTGTAATGCGGGTACATGTAAGATCGCCGATCTTTTTAATCCACAAAGCTTCAAACAATCCGTGACCAACATCGTCAGAAAAGGCACCTGCTAAGCGCAAGGCCAATATATGACGTATGTTGCACATCACTCAGCTTCAATACCTTTGGGGCTGAGTATGTCAAAGCGATGCGGCTAGAAGGGAAGGAAATATCCACGCAACTTTTTATCTTGTTTAACCCCAACAAAGCTTGGGGTTAAACCATGACGACTGCCTTAATCAAAGCTAATCCATTTCGGGCGTTGGTCTTTTATGATGGCCGCTAAGAGTTGATCGATTTGCTCTGCGGTGCTGTATTTACCCAAGCTAAAGCGCACGGTATGGGCTGCTAAGGCTGGATCGAGTTGCAGCCCCATCAATACATGTGAAGCAGCATTGGAGTTGGAATTACATGCCGAACCACTCGACACCGCTGCCACATGTTTAATCTTGGCAATCATGTCCGCGGCATCTGCAGCGGCAAAACTGACATTGAGATAATTTGCCACATGCTGTGTGGCATGACCATTGATATGAATGGCAGTGAGTGCTGCAAGGCCCTCAACCAATTTGCTGCGCAAGACAGATAAGCGTTGCTGCTCAGCGGCTAAACGAGTTTTGGCCAGAGCAAAGGCACAGCCCATGCCAACAATTTGATGAGTCGCCAACGTACCTGAACGGAAGCCAAACTCATGCCCACCACCATGCATCTGTGCCTTGAGTTTCAAGTCTGGACGAGCGCGGACATAGAGTGCGCCGATGCCTTTGGGGCCATAGACCTTGTGTGCTGAAAGACTGAGTAAGTCGATCTGCATGGCATTGACATCAATTTCTGTTTTGCCCGCAGCTTGTGCGGCATCGACATGAAAATAAATTCCATGCTGCTGCGCAATTGCACCAATGGCCGCGATATCGGTGATGGTGCCGATTTCATTATTGACCATCATCAACGAGATCAAGAGGGTATCGGGGCGGATTGCAGCGCGAACCTGTTCGGGGTGGATCAAGCCTGTCAGTGGTTCAGGCTGTAAATAGGTGACTTCAAAGCCTTGCTGTTCCAGTTCAGCACAAGAGTCCAAGATGGCCTTATGTTCAATCTGGCTGGTGATAATATGTTTGTCTGTGCAGCCTGCACTTTGTGCAATTCCTTTTAGTGCCAAGTTGTTGGACTCGGTGGCACCCGAGGTCCAAACGATTTCATTGGGCTGCGCATGGATCAGATCGGCAACGTGCTGACGGGCTTGATCGACCCATTGGCCTGCATACCAACCATAAAAATGCGACTTCGATGCAGGGTTGCCAAATACACCATCCATGCTCAGGCATTGCATCATTTTTTCAATCACCTCTGGGTCAGCAGGGGTGGTTGCAGCATAATCAAAATATATTAATGGTTTCACAAAAAACTCGTCGGTTCTGGATCATCTATGGCATTCACTTAAGTGGGTGGCGCGCTTTAAGTGAGATGGCTTAAATCATCAGTATTGTCATAAAGTCATGATTTAATGGTGGGGAGTCAAGCATCCTCAAGCTTAGATGTTTAACTTGCTTTACATTCCATTCAGCTAAATCTTACAGCAGTGATCAATGTATTTTGTAGTAGTTTCTACAGTGATTTAGTGAAATATACTGCATTTTTTTTGCTTTGGTTATGCTTTTTTAAACTCAAGCAGAGGGGGGAGTTTTGTGCTCTATAAAGCCAAGACGAAAAAAAGCCCCAAGTGTTAAACAACTGAGGCTTTTTTCATATTTGGAGCGGGAAAAGAGACTCGAACTCTCGACCCCAACATAAAATGCACTAAATCACATGAATAGTATTTTAATAAATGCTATATATAACATATATATAGTGTTTTAATTTTGTGTTATGTAATTTAAGGCAGGGTAGAGTGCTTGGATTTTGGTCACTGATTTTAATGAGGTAATCAACAATAATAACCAACATATATATGCTTAATCTAAAGGTGGTTTACTATTTGGTATAAATTTTTATGATGATTTTAGGATCTTAACATTTAACAGCTACGATTTCTGTTTGGCCTTTTGACGTAAGACGTACAAATATAAGCTTTCTACTTTTTCACGTGCCCATGGTGTGGTACGCAAGAATCGCAATGATGATTTAACGCTTGGGTCTATGCAAAAACATCTAATTTCAATTTTACGACTCAAGCCTTCAAAGCCACCATAGTAATCTAGCAACTCATCCAAAATGTCAGCAAGTTTTTTGCCGTGTAAAGGGTCATTAGATGTGTTCATATTGGATCAATCGTATTTGGGAAGAAATAGATTATAACCTAGGTCAGGTAAAAAAATTCTCGGATTTAGTATTGGTGGAGGGCACGATTTGGTCACAAGCTAAAATCTGCGAGTGATTAACCAGAGATAATGAGATGTGGAGTTCATTTGAACTCAAATTAAAACTTTATAGATGTCAATAAGAAAGAAGCCCTAGTCTTTCGACTAGGGCTTCTTTGAATTTGGAGCGGGAAAAGAGACTCGAACTCTCGACCCCAACCTTGGCAAGGTTATGCTCTACCAACTGAGCTATTCCCGCATGCCGCCTATAATACATCAAGAAATTATCGGGTCAAGTTTTTTTGAGCATCAAGCGACTGATTGCATAAAATAAAATCAATTTCTACTAAATTTATCAATGCTCTGATTTAAATTTAGCCAAATCTCACATTAAAGCTGTTTAATTGCCGTGTAGGACTTTTTCCGAGTGACGATGACACCACAGATCACCACGATGGTGGTGACCCCAAATGACATCAGCGTTTCATAGCGATAATCAGCTGAGAAGAACATATAACCCAGTACCGAAACAATGGTCAGGATTACCAACCAGGTCAGCCAAGGAAAGAGCCACATTTTAAAGGGGATCTCCACCTGTTCGGCTTCGCATTGTTTGCGCAATCTTAACTGTGATACCGCAATCACCAAATACACTAACAAGGCAATTGCACCGGTGGTCGAGAGTAAAAATGTCAGTACTTGGCCGGGAAATAAATAATTGGCCAGACACCCGAATAATCCGACTGCACAAGACAGCAGTACCGCGATACGTGGCACGCCTCTAGGGGTGAGTTCGGTGACCATTGCCGGTGCGCTTTTGCGTGCGCCAAGTGAAAATAGCATCCGTGAAGCAGTATAGAGGGCGGCATTCATACAACTGGCAACTGCGACAAAGACCACGCTATCCATAATCATACGTGTGCCGGGAACATTTAAGGTCATCAGCACATATTGGAAGGTCCCAAATTCTTTAAATCCGCTAGAGCGCCAGTCGACCAAGGACACGGCCAAGAAGATCGACACCACAAAGAACAGAATGATGCGATAAATCACCAGATTGGTGGCTTTACGGATCTTCTCGGCAGGGTTGGCGGACTCAGCCGCAGCGATGGAGAGTATTTCTACACCAAAGAATGAAAAGGCGGTAATCAAGATACCCGCTAGGATTCCGCCCATACCGAAGGGCATAAATCCACCATTTTGATAGAGGTTTGCGATACCACTGACATCTGCCAAAGGCCACCAGCCAAACACTGCAAGGCTACAAATCCCGATAAACAGCAGGATTGCCACCACTTTAATCATCGAGAACCAAAATTCGAAAACACCAAAATTTTTCACATCAAAGAGGTTGGCGAAACTTAAGATCACCACAAACAGCAGGGCGTATAACCATGCGGGTAATATCGGGAACCATGCATGTAAGATTTCCGCACCAGCAATGGCTTCAACAGGGATCACCAGTACCCAAAACCACCAATATAACCAACCGATGGTAAAGCCTGCCCAAGGGCCGATGGCTTTGGTGGCATAGGTCGAAAATGAACCGGTGTCGGGTTGCATTACAGCCATTTCACCCAACATGCGCATCACCAAAAACACCACTACACTGGTAATGGCATAGGACAGCACCACGGCAGGCCCTGCTTTGGCGATTGCAGCTGATGAGCCGATAAATAAACCTGCACCGATCACACCTCCGATGCTGATCATGACGATTTGGCGATTGGTGAGTCCTTCACCCAATTTCGGGGTCGAATTATTCTGATTATTCATTTTTTATCCTTTAAAAATGAGGTCATATTTTTCATTCGTTCCAGATGTGTATTCGGTTTCAGTAGGTGTATTGGAACGATAAATGAAAAAAAAGGGAAGAACTAATTGGCTCTCCCCCTGATTTTTTTAATTTAATGTAGGCATTGAAAATTGTTTGCCTTCACGTAACGTCGCTGCTGGCCAACGCTGGGTAATGGTTTTGCGTCGGGTATAAAAACGAGCACCATCAGGGCCATAAGCACTGAGGTCACCAAATAATGAACGTTTCCAACCCCCGAAACTGTGATAAGCCACAGGCACAGGCAGGGGAATGTTGATGCCAACCATACCCACTTGGATATGGGTACTAAAATAACGTGCGGCCTCGCCATCACGGGTGTAGATACAGGTGCCATTGCCATATTCATGATCATTGATCAATTGCATGGCTTCTTGCATATTGGCGACACGCATGATTTGCAAGACTGGCCCAAAGATTTCCTCTTGATAGCTGGTCATCTGCGCAGTTACCGCATCGATCAGAGTTGGGCCGACATAGAAGCCTTGTTCATATCCAGCAACTTGGGCGTGTCGACCATCCACGACGATGTTGGCGCCTTGTTGTTCTGCACTGTTGATATAGCCCACAACTTTGTCCCTGTGTGCTGCAGTGATTACTGGGCCGAAGTCATTGCTTGCGTCTGAGTAGGCACCAAATTTAAGTTTTTTAATTTCGGCGCTGAGTTTCTCAATCACTTGATCGGCAATCTCATCACCCACCGCCACAGCCACCGAAAGCGCCATACAGCGCTCACCTGAGGAGCCAAATGCAGCGCCCAGTAAGGAGTTGACCACATTGTCGAGATCAGCATCCGGCATAATAATGGCGTGGTTTTTGGCACCGCCCAAGGCTTGGCAGCGTTTTCCGGTTGCCGTTGCGGTCTGGTAAATATATTCGGCCACAGGGGTCGAACCTACAAAACTGATGGCCTGAATCCGTGGATCATGCAGCAAGGTATCAACTGCAACCCGATCACCATTGACCACAGCAAAGACCCCATCGGGAAGTCCGGCCTGTTTTAACAGTTGTGCGATATACAGTGCTGGCGATGGATCGCGTTCAGACGGTTTTAAGATAAAGCAATTGCCGCAGACCAGTGCCATGGGGAACATCCACAGTGGCACCATCGCTGGAAAGTTAAATGGGGTGATGCCTGCCACCACACCCAAGGGTTGAAATTCACTCCATGAGTCGATGTCTGGGCCGACATTTTTACTATATTCGCCTTTGAGGAATTCGGCCGCACCACAGGCATATTCTACATTTTCAATACCACGTTGTAGCTCGCCCATCGCATCATGGGCAATTTTGCCATGCTCTTGCCCAATTAAGGCGCAGATTTGCTCGGCATGTTGCTCCAACAAGGCTTTAAATTGAAACATGACTCGGGCGCGTTTAATCACAGGGGTGTCACGCCAACTTGGAAAGGCTTGCGCTGCAATACTGATGGCCTGTTCAACCGTCTCTGCACTGGCGAGCGCCACCTGCTTGGCCTCCTCACCGGTGGATGGGTTGTATACCGCTTGGGTTCGTGCGGCATCGTCGATCACGTGTCCATTGATAAAATGACCAATGATGTTCATATCCATACCTCTGTCTAGGTGATTTCATCGTTATTGAGGATGTGTCTTATATTTGTCTGGTCTGTCTATTATTAGGAGCCTTATAGGTCTCTTATCGGAGCCTGATATGCGCCTGATGCGTCTTTGATCTATTGGTTTGCATCAATCTAGTCGTTGCAAATGCTCGCCCACTGCATCAAAGACTCGATCTAGATCGCTCTGCTGGCTGTTAAACATCGGGCCAAACTGCAAGGTATCGCCACCAAAGCGCACATAGAAACCGGCTTTCCACAGTTGTAAGCCGACTTCAAATGGACGGATGCTGGCATCGCCATCGCGTGGACTCAGTTGTACTGCACCAATCAGGCCAAGGTTGCGAATATCAACAACATGTGGGCAACCTTTGAGCTGATGCAGCGCTGATTCAAAGCCTGCGCTTAATGCTGCAGCTTGTTGTACAACGCCTTGCTCATGCATCACATCTAAAGTGGCAAGTGCGGCAGCACAGGCCACAGGGTGCGCCGAATAGGTATAGCCATGGGTAAATTCAACCGCATGTGGCGGTAGGTCTTGTTGCATAAAGGTGTTGTAAATGTCACTTGAGGTCACCACTCCACCCAACGGAATCGCGCCATTGGTGATTTGTTTGGCGAAGCACAACAGATCAGGCGTTACACCAAAATATTCAGCTCCAGAATAGACACCTAGACGGCCGAATCCGGTAATGACTTCATCAAAAATCAACAGGATATTATGTTGATCACAGATTTCACGTAGTCGTGGTAGATAATGCTGTGGCGGGATCAATGCACCTGCAGAACCTGAAACAGGCTCGACGATCAATGCTGCAATGTTGGATGCATCATGTAGTTCGATTAATTTCAGCATTTCATTGGCGAGATCCAGTCCGCCTTGTTCTGCCATGCCACGGGTAAAGGCCATATTGGCTTGTAGGGTATGCGGGATATGGTCGCTATCCATCAATTGACCAAACATTTTGCGGTTACCACCGATGCCACCAACACTGCTGCCGCCGACATTGACGCCGTGATAGGCACGTGCTCGGCCAATGATTTTGGTTTTACTGGATTTGCCTTGGATGCGCCAATAGGCTTTGGCCATTTTGATGGCAGTATCGGTGGATTCTGAACCTGAATCGGTAAAGAACACGTGATTAAGTGGGTCGGGCATGAGCTGGGTAATTCTTTCCGCCAATTTAAATGCCAATGGATGACCAAATTGAAATGCTGGCGAATAGTCGAGTGTGGCCAATTGCTGACTCACTGCCTGTGTAATCTCCGGGATGCAGTGGCCCATACCACAAGTCCATAGACCGGAAAGCGAGTCATAGACTTCACGGCCATGTTGGTCGATGAGCATCGCACCTTTGGCCGCAACGATAATACGTGGGTCTTGCTGAAAGTTACGGTTGGCCGAAAAGGGTAGCCAATGTGCTTGATAATTTAAGTCCTGAATTCCGTTTTGTTGTGACATAAGTCTGCTCCATAAATATGCACTTTAGCTTGAGTTTACTCAGCAAGTTATGTTTGATAAATTCAAACTAATACACCTTTAGATATGGAATTTGTTATCTATATGAAAATGGGGAAATTAAATCAAGTTGCTGATTTTGATATTAAATTATTGAAAATATTCAAGGTCGTTTGCGAGAGTGGTAGCTTTACAGCTGCTGAAAGTGTTTTGGGCATGAGTCGGTCTGCGATTAGCTTGCATATGGCAGATTTGGAAAATCGTCTGGGGATGCGACTGTGTCAACGTGGGCGCGCAGGCTTTGCGGTGACTCAAGAAGGCGAGGAAATATTAAAATATGTCGAGGTGCTCATGGCCGCCATCGAAGACTTTAGAATCAAGGCCAATCAAGTCCAGATGAAGCTCAAAGGCGAATTTAATATTGGGATTATTAATAATTTGGTCACCATGCCCAGTTCCTATATCACGCAAAGTTTGCAGCAATTGAGTCAGGAAAGTTCCGAAGTCCACATCAATATCAGCATGAGTACGCTTTCGGATATCGAATGCAAAATCATGGATGGCCGCTTGCATGTCGGGGCGATTCCACTGATGACGCGTTTATCGGGATTGAATTATTTCGATCTCTATGAGGAAAAGTCCTACTTATATTGTGGTCAAAATCATCCTTTATTTTCATGTGCCGAGCAGCTCAAGCCTGATGATCTACTCCACTCTAATACCGTGATGCCGAGCTATAGCATTACCCCGCAAGCATTAAAACTCCATCAACGCATGTACTGTAATGCAACCGCCAGTGATCGTGAGGGCATTGCCTTTCTGATCTTAACGGGTAATTTTCTTGGGTTTCTCCCCGATCATTTTGCCAAAAAGTGGGTCATGGAAGGGCAGATGAAAGCCTTATTCACCTCGAAATTTCATTACAGTACCCGCATCTGTGCAGTGACCAAAAAAGGCGTAAAACACAATATGATCTTGGCGGCATTTTTTGAAAAGATTAAGTTGAATATGGCGGAGCAGCCATTGGAATAAATCGCTATTCTAAAGTTTGGGTATAAACATTTGTAAGGCTATATTTTTAAAGTGTAGTCAGATACAGTTACTCCATTAATGGAGAAGTATCATGAATACGACACTTAAATATTATAATAATAATGCAGATTTATTTTATGAAAATACCGCCCATGTCGATATGGGATCTTTGTATGCAGCGTTTCTAGGTTATTTACCACAACATGCAAAAATATTAGATCTAGGTTGTGGCTCAGGTCGGGATACACTTTATTTTAAAAACCAAGGTCATCATGTTGCAGCTATTGATTATGCTGAAGAATTGGTTGCGCGAGCAAGAGCATTAAGCGGTGTAGATGTTGCTGTTGCAAGTTTTTATGACCTCAATGAGACTGAATCCTATGATGGAATCTGGGCCTGTGCGTCGTTGCTGCATTGTGACAGAGACCGATTAACAGACGTGCTGGGACGAATATTAACCGCCTTAAAGCCGAATGGTGTTTGCTACATGTCTTTTAAATATGGTCAGCAGGATCGTGAAATAGAAGGCCGACATTTTACTGATTTAAATGAAGCACAGGCAAACGCGCTATTAAAACAGCATGCTCAGGCCGTGTTATTACAGCAATGGATTAGTGTCGATCAACGGCCTGATCGTCATGAAGAGTGGTTGAATCTCATTTGGAAAAGATCCAGTCATTCATTTGAATATTATCCACAGCAGATTTATTCACGTAGAGAGATTATTGAGCAAAAAGTAATTCCTAAAACTAATGGTGTATATTTTTGGTGGTTTAAAAATCTACCCGATACTGTGCCATTCGAGGACTGTATTCAGTTTTAGGATTATGCGCTGCTTTATGTGGGTATATCTCCAGATAAAAAAGGCAAGCCTCAGAGTAAAGCAAACTTATCGACGCGGATTAAAACCCATTACTGTGGTAATGCCGAAGGTTCAACTTTGCGACGCACATTAGGGATATTGTTGGCACAGCAAAGTGGTTTTCCATTACGTAGAGTGGGGTCGGGAAAACGTATGACCTTTACGCATTTGGGGGAGCAATGGTTGGATCGTTGGTTTGAGGAAAATGCCTATATTTCATGGATCGAAACCCCGGAACCTTGGCTGATCGAAGAAGAAATCATGCAGCAAATTTCATTACCACTCAATCTCAAAGGCAATCATCATCCCTTTAAAGTGACCTTGAGTAATCTGCGTAAACAAGCCATCGCTCAGGCCAGAGAACTAGATATCGCGATTGAAATCGATTCAAGTCGTACTTAATGGGTACTGCTATGAATTTAATCCCAACAGCTCAAGAACAATTAAAGTTTTTAAAGCAGATTCAGAAAATTCTGCAATCAGGTAGTTTCACTTCGACCTATAAATTTGCATTATTAATGAGCCTAGTGCGTGTGGCGATTGAACAGGGCGATGATACAGGAAAGGCTTTAGTCATCGATTATTTGGATATTGCCGAAAAGTTTATCGATCTGTACTGGAAACAATCACTTCCATTTCAATTCAATCAATATGAACCTTTTACATTGCAACAAAGTACGGGGCTGCAAGCGGCAGTGGTTAATCAGATTCATAAAGCACAGCATCAATATAAGACCTTGGCCGCTGCACGTAGAGATACGCTGTATTGGCTAGGTTTAAAAAAATCAGTAGCGACCATCGTTAAACAGATGCCCGTTGTATATCTGCAAAATATAAATGGTCAAACAATTGAAATGCTATATTCCTTGGAGCAGTCGAAAAAACAACTGCACTTATTTCCCAAAGTAATGTATTGCCTGAGGCAATTTAGTGAAATTATTGAAGAACTATGCCAAAAGCGCTGGATTGATTATATTCGTGCAAATCGTAAGAATTCGGTCGTATTAAATGGTTTGCCTGATTTAAATGAATTTATGTTTGCACCCAATCGCAATCAATTGGGGCAGGTTGCTAATATTTTAATCGATCTACAAGACTGTCAGTGTTTTTACTGTGGTAAGAGCCTTAAAAATAGAAAATATGCGGTAGATCATTTTATTCCATGGTCACTTTACCCCGCAGATACAGGGCATAATTTTGTATTAGCGGATGAGCGTTGTAACTCACAGAAAAGTAATGACCTTGCATCTGAATACTTTCTAGAGCAATGGATGGCAAGAAATCAGTTACATGACCAAACAATTCAGCAGGAAATATCACAACTGGGTTTTTTGACGGATATACAGCGTTCACATCGCGTTGCAGATTGGGTCTATGGGCAGGCCAGAGAAAATGGTTACTTGTTGTGGACATTGCAGCGTGAGGGAGAGGCAGTGGTTTAGAGGGTGAGGCGCTGTTCAGTACAGTCCGATAAATCAGTTAAGGCTCTTTGGTAAAATCACCCATAAAATTCCCAATCCAAGAATCATCGAAGTGCAAAACTAGATAAGTTTACATCGTAAAATGGAACTTGCTTGTTATAATCAAAACATTGATTGATGAAAAGCATGATTAAAAATGAAACTGCAGAAAAGTACATCTGAAACTGAACAGAAGGTTTCTCCCCAGCAAAAAAAGTTTCAACGCCTGAGCAAAAAAATCGAGCAGGAAAAAGCGATTTTAGAACAGTGGAAAATTGCACAACAAGATCTTCAAGCCCGAGCAAACAATGAAATTTTGCCTGCTTATGATCAAATGCGTCAGATTCAATTTCAGCAGATTGAAGGTCTGGTCAAACAAAAACAACGCGTCGAGCAGAAAAAACAAAAACTGACCAAAGGGCAGTTACAGAAGCTAGATGACAAAATTGAACAACTGAGCTTTCAACTTTTACAATCGGGGAAAATGTCAGATACGCAGATTAAGTTTTTAATCGAGCTGTTAAATGGCTATGGTCATCAACTTGAATGTGAGCCGAATAGGTCTGGGCAAGCTGGCTTTGATCAAGGTGATTCTGCAGATGAGGACTTTGAAGGCACCCGTACTGATGATCAAGAGCAGAATGACTTTGAACAGGATGATGAAAAGCTAACTGAGGAGGAGCTGCAATTAAAAATTGAAGCTTTGAAACGTGTGCTCACGATTGAATATGATTTAGAGCCAGATTTTTTTGATGAAGGTTTTGATGTAGATATTGACCCAGAAAATCCGGATGCATTCCTTGCAGGTTTTGTTGAAAAAATCAAGGAGAAACTAAATAATAAATTTTTAGACCAATTCTCAACCCAAGATCGCAAGCAATTTGAACGGGAAATGGCCGCTGAAAAATCCAAAGCAGAAAAAAAACAACAGCAACGAGAGCAGGCGAAGAAGACGGCGAACCAGTCGCTTAAAACCATCTATTTAAAGATTGCGGCCATGATCCATCCTGATCGTGAGCAAGATGAACTGAAAAAAATAGAAAAAACCGAATTATTGCAACAGGTCAATGCTGCATATGCGGCCAATGATTTATTAACTTTATTGGCATTACAAGTGGAGCTAGGGCAGCAACACAATGCGCCATTGGCGGATCAGCAGTTAAAAGCCTATAACATCGTTTTAGAAGAGCAGCTCGAAAAACTGAGTCTGGAGCTTGAGGATATTATTTATTCTTTTGAGTGGAGTGAGCGGGTCATGTACTCAAATCGAAAGATTAAAGTTCAGGATCTTTATAAAAAATATCAGCATGATTGGGCGAGTGTTCAGCAGCAACTTGAAAGGGAAAAAACTATCTTAGAATACTATACGGATTTTACTCATTTAAAAGAGTTGATGCGCAGTCCAATTGTCTGGGATGCGTGTTAAATAAGATCGGTGGCAAGGGCACTGGGCAGGCGGGCGAGATATTCAGCCTATTTGCCCGTGCCTAAACCTAAAAGACCACAATCTATAAGACCAAAAGCCAACACGTAAAACCCAACACGTAAAAAAGCCCCAAGTGATTCACACTTGAGGCTTTTTCATATTTGGAGCGGGAAAAGAGACTCGAACTCTCGACCCCAACCTTGGCAAGGTTATGCTCTACCAACTGAGCTATTCCCGCATGCCGCCTATAATACATTAAGGAATTTAACGGTCAAGATTTTTTTGCAAATCAAATGGCTGATTGCGTAAAATAGAATCAATTGGTCATGCTGCTGTCGTTTTAATCATCAATTTCTGGGTGAAAGATCACTTTAAATCAGATAAAGCTCGATTTTTCCTGATCGGAGTGAATAGAAATATTCAGGGTTTTAATATGGTTAAGCAAATATAGCAGCTATACTCAGCGCATTTATCGCAGCAGGAAGGATGATGAACAATGAGCCTCGAACAACAACTGATTGAGCGTCTAAACCAACTCGAACCGCAACATTTACAAGTCATAAATGAGTCGTCTGGCCATGGTGGGTATTTCCCAGGTAAAGAGTCACATTTTAAAGTCATTGTGGTGAGTGAGCAGTTTCAAGGCTTGCGTTTAGTGCAGCGTCATCAAAAAATCTATGCTGCAGCTGCAGAATTAATGAGCCCTGGCAAGATTCATGCTTTGGCCATTCATGCTTATTTGCCATCTGAATGGCAAGGTCAAGCGCCAAATAGTCCCGAATGTGCACATGCACCTAAAACCTAATTGACCAATCGCAAAGAGTAGGCAAAAGTTTATGGATACCCATCTCATTATTAAAATTATTCACATGAGTAGTGTTGCATTGGCGCTGAGTGTTTTTATCTTGCGCGCCATGACCTTGTTTGTCGGCATCACGCCCAATCAACAGCCGAGTCCGAAGGGGAGAACCCTATTCGTGGCGCTGCAGCATTTGAGTTATACGCTCTTTGTGGTGACGGGGATTATTCTCTTGGTGATGAAAGACTTTCAAGTTCAAAACTGGTTTTATGCCAAAATTGTATTGTTTCTGGTTTTGTTGTCGTCACAAATTAAAACCTATAAACGTGATGAAAGCATTCCACTGCAGCAGCGTCGTGCAGGACTGGGGATTGGGGCGGTGGCCTTTATTGCAATCCTGAGTTTGGTGATGATAAAACCTGTACTGGGTTAAATGATTTATTTCCGATAATAATTTAAAATTTTTTGAGGTTGGTTATGCGAACACGTGTGGTATTTAATCAAAAAGGTGGTGTGGGTAAATCAAGTATCACGGTCAATCTCGCGGCGATCAGCGCGGAGCAAGGTTTTAAGACTTTGCTGATTGATTTGGACCCGCAAGCCAACTCAAGCCAATATTTATTGGGCGATGATGCGACCTATACGGCAGATAAGCCCGCCCTTGAACCGAATATTCAAAATTTTTATGATGATGTGCTAGGAACCAACCAACCAAAGGGTTTGATCGGAAGCGCCATTGGTTCATTGCTCAAGTCACGTAGCAAAACCTTGAGTGATTTCATTCATCAATCGCCATTTCAGTTGTTGGATGTATTGCCTGCCAGTCCAAGCTTGGGCAGTTTAGAGCATGCCTTAGAGTCAAAGCATAAGATTTACAAATTACGTGATGCGATTCAGGGCCTAGCGACCCAGTATGATCGGATCTATATTGATACGCCGCCGGCATTTAATTTTTTCACTCTGTCGGCATTGATCGCTGCGGATCGGGTGTTAATCCCGTTCGATTGTGATGTGTTTTCCAAGCGTGCTTTGCAAAGTTTGATTGAAAATATCGTCGAGACTCAAGATGATCATAATGATCGTCTCGAAATCGAAGGGATCGTGGTCAACCAATATCAAGCCCAGGCCAAACTTCCTCGTGAAGTGGTACAGAGCTTAAAAGATGAAGGCTTGCCGGTTTTGGACAGTATGCTGCCGCCTTCAGTGGTCATGAAAGAGTCGCATTTTAAAAATCTTCCTTTGATTTATCTGGCAAAAGATCATAAATTGACCTTGGCCTATGTCACTTTGTTCAATGAAATTGAGCAAAAAAAATAGATTTATTACAACGTATATCGAGATTTCTATGAAATTAATTGCAATCGCCATTGTTGCGGTAAGCACAGTGCTTTTAAGCGCCTGTGCCACGACGGTTAAACCTACTTATGTATCGCCTACGCAATATCAAGCCTTGGATTGCGGGCAACTCAATGCGGAGTTCAACCGTATCCAACAGTATATCGACAATGGGGTACAGACTCCGAAAAGTACCGGTATGGGCGTGGGTGTCGGCCTCGGTGGTGGTTGGGGCCGTGGTGGTTGGGGTTTCGGTCCTTCGATCTCCGTCAATATGGGGCAGTCATCAAATACCAAGAGCACAGAAATTTCACGGCTCTATGGTCAGCAAGATGCCTTGAGCCAAGCTGCACAATTTAAAAATTGTGCCATTGTGCCAAAACGTAATACAAAATAATGGCTATTCCGCCGAGGAATGGGCGGGCAGTCTCTTAAAAATGTGATAGGGGTCTAATTTTCAAATCTGACCCGATCGCATAAGTTTAACAAAATGTTTCAGGCTCTAAACCAAGGCTATCAACAGTTTAGTGTATTGCTATAGGGCCAAATGGCATGGGTTGCATGATCTGATTGCATGATCAAACTTGTGTATTTTGCTGCTTTTCGTTTAAGGTGTCCAACCGTATGTATGTCAAGGACACCTAATGATTGAGAGTTGGCTATTTATCTTTGCAATGCTCGCGGTTCTGCTGATTCCCGGTCCGAGTAATGCATTTTTAGCAAACGCTGCACATCATCATGGTATTTCTAAAAGTTTAAAACTGATCCCGATTGAGATTCTAGGTTATCTCTATGGGATTAGCTTCTGGGCATTGATCATTCATTTAAGCATGCCGACTTGGCCAATGTTTATTCATGTTTTACATTTTGCCAGTGCCTTGTATATGATTTGGTTGGCCTTCCATTTATGGAAAGCCTCTCATCTGGAAAATCATCGTCAAAACTACAACACCTTAAAACCACAACAGTTTTTCCAATCAATTCTGAAAAACCCAAAAACCATTCTGATTGCTGCAGGGATCTTTCCCTTTGAAACATGGAATAGTGCTGAGAGTTATGCGCTGATCTTTGGGGTGTTCTTTGCGTGTGTGATTATTTCTGCATTGTTTTGGATTTATTTTGGTCGTGCGTTGTTGGCCGGGGAATTACGTGGATTCACCGCCTATCATTTATATAAAGGATCGGCGATGTTACTGATGTTGGGTATGTTGCCGATGATCTTTAGATTCTTTTAAATTAGATTCATTTTAAAATCACTGGATTCACATCTAAACCATTTCAAGTTTTCAAGCACAGCCAACGAAGCTCGGTTTATTTCGTTGTTGATGACGGCTTTTTATTTTTGAAAAATTTATGCCGGATAAACTCAACAATCGCCGGCAAGACACTTAAAATAATGATCCCGAAGATTAGATAGGTGAAGTTATCTTTGATCACCGGTACGTTACCAAAGCTATAGCCAAGTAAAATAAACGATGAGATCCATAAAAATCCACCAACCACGTTATAGCTTAAGAAAAACTTATAATTCATTCGGCCTGCACCAGCAACAAAGGGCGCAAAGGTACGTGCAAAAGGAATAAAACGCGCAAAGATAATGGTCTTGCCGCCATGGCGCTGAAAGAAGGCCTGCGTTTTGACCAGATGATCTTTGTTTATAAATTTGGAATCGATTTCAAAGACTCTTGGCCCGATATATTTACCAATCTGGTAATTCAGGGTGTCACCCAACACTGCTGCGATAAATAGCAAAAAGATCAGTAATGCAGGGTCCATTGCCCCAGTTGAAGCGGCCAAAGCACCAGCAGCAAACAATAAACTATCGCCAGGTAAAAATGGCATTACCACCAAACCTGTCTCTACAAAGATGATCAGAAATAGGATGGCATAAATCCAGACTCCGTAATTTTTAATAAATTCTGCTAAATGTTCGTCGACATGCAGGATAAAATTGAGTAATTCCATAAGGTGAAAACTAGGTAAAATAATGCCCAAATCCTATCAGTCGCTGCACTAAAAGTCAGTATACAAATCAAATATATTGCCCAATAAATCGTATCGTTTTTGAGAGGTTGGCTTAAATCCATGCGGGGATAACTGAGGCTAGAGGGCCAGGTTTTCGCCTCCAAGTTGGTGCATAAATAAGGGCTGAGCTGAGCGATAAATTTTGCATAACAACAATGATGGATTGATGTGCGTAACGTCAATAAAAATGCTAGAATACAGCGCTAATTCGTTAGCCATTCATAGTTTCTGCCATGACTACCAACACTCAAATTACTGAAGACCGTATTCTCATTTTGGATTTCGGTTCGCAATATAGTCAGCTGATTGCTCGCCGTGTACGTGAAGCAGGCGTCTATTCTGAAATGTATGCTTATGACCTTTCTGAGCAAGCAATCCGTGATTTCAATCCTAAAGGGATTATCTTATCGGGTGGTCCAGAAAGTGTGCATGAAGCGAACAGCCCACGTGCGCCACAAATCGTATTTGAGTTAGGTGTACCGGTTCTGGGTATTTGCTATGGTCTACAAACCATGTCTGAACAGCTCGGCGGTAAAGTTGAAGCGGGTACAGTACATGAGTTCGGTTATGCCGAAGTGGACATCCAAGTACGTGATAAATTGATCGGTGATCTACAAGATCATGACAATCAATTGCATGTATGGATGAGCCATGGTGACAAAGTTGCTGCAATCCCTGCAGGATTCCAAGTGACTGCCAGCACCCCAAGCTGTCCTTATGCAGCAGTTTCTGATGAGAAACGCGGTTTCTACGGCGTACAGTTCCATCCTGAAGTGACGCACACCACCCAAGGCGAAGCCTTAATCTCTAACTTTGTTCACAAAATCTGTGGCTGTGGCGGTCTATGGACTTCTGAGCACATTATTGATTTGCGTATTCAACAATTACGTGAACAAATTGGCGATGAGAAAGTATTACTTGGCCTTTCAGGTGGCGTAGATTCATCTGTGGTTGCAGCCTTGTTGCACAAAGCCATTGGCGATCAATTGACTTGCGTATTTGTAGACAACGGTTTGTTACGTCTCAATGAAGGCGAGCAAGTGATGGCAATGTTTGCGAAAAACATGGGAATCCGTGTGATTCGTGCAGATGCAGAATCTCGTTTCCTCAATGCTTTGGCAGGTGAAACTGATCCTGAGAAAAAACGTAAAATCATCGGTCGTGAATTTATTGAAGTATTTGCTGAAGAAGCACGTAATCTTCAAGGTGTACGCTTCTTGGCACAAGGTACGATTTATCCAGACGTGATCGAATCTGCTGCGAGCAAACAAGGCAAGGCACATGTGATCAAATCGCATCACAACGTCGGTGGTCTACCTGAAGATCTTGCGTTTGATTTGGTTGAGCCATTACGTGATTTGTTTAAAGATGAAGTGCGTAAACTGGGTGTTGCACTCGGTTTGCCACACAGCATGGTTTATCGTCACCCGTTCCCGGGTCCAGGTTTGGGCGTGCGTATCTTGGGTGAAGTGAAAAAAGAATATGCAGATATTCTTCGTCTTGCTGATGATATCTTTATGCAAGAATTACACGCCAGCGGTTGGTATGACAAGACTGCTCAAGCCTTTGCGGTATTCCAACCGGTTAAGTCGGTGGGTGTGGTCGGTGATGGCCGTCGTTATGCATGGGTCATCGCACTACGCGCAGTTGAAACCGTTGACTTTATGACCGCACGTTTTGCACATCTTCCTTATGACTTGGTTGACAAAATCTCAACCCGTATCATGAACGAAATCAAAGATGTATCGCGTGTGGTTTATGACGTTTCAAGCAAACCACCTGCGACCATTGAATGGGAATAATTTGATGCTGGGTCATGTTAAAGATTGACCCACTTTAAAGACGTTCTAGGCCCGCATTATTGCGGGCTTTTTTATAGGTGATATGCATGGTGTAAATCATGCTTGGCAACTTCTTATCAATGTGAATACAGCTTAAGTTTGGTTTTTGATTTGCATTTACGGATTTTTAACGCCGTGATCTTGAGCAAGCTAGAGCTTTAAAACAGCGCTGTAATGGATGATTTACTACAGCGCCAGCATGCAAAAAATCTATAAATACCCCATAAAGAAAAGTGTGAAATTTATACAATATTTACGTTACAAAGCCAGCGCTGGATTTTAAGATTAAGGCATCATTGCACAAATGTACCATTCTTATGAATAGTCCAAATATTGATTTTAAAGTTCATCCCAAGACCAGATCTTATACGCATAGCCAAGCGCAGTTATTTTTAAATGAAGTGACTACTTACTTGCAGCACTATCCAGAAACCAGTGATGTCGATATCTTTTTACACGATCTCAATGGGCATATCCGCGGTAAACGTATTGATATTAATAGTCTAAAAGGATTGTCCAAAGGCTGTTACTTTCCACTCTCCGTCTATGCCATGAGTCTAGATGGTAAAGTCGTTGAAGAGGCGGGGATCGGTAAACATATCGGTGAGCCAGATCAGCTCTGTACGCCGATCTTGGGGACACTCCAACCCAGTGCGCTACATCCCACAACGCATGCGCAATTATTTTTGAGTATGAAAGAAGAGGATGGTTCAGATTGTCCGCTAGAACCGCGCAATATATTAAAAAAAATATTAAATCAGTTTCACCAAGCAGATTATTTTCCAGTCATGACAGCTGAATTGGAATTTTTCTTATACAAGGCCACCAATGACGATGGCAGCCAAAATATTTTACCCAGCCAGTGTTTTGATTTGGATGCCTTGGATCAGAATCAACAGATCCTTGAGGAGATTAAAACCCAAGCTGGATTACAATCGATTGAGATTATCTCCATCGTCGCCGAATCCGCACAAGGTCAGTATGAGCTGAATATCCAACATAGCCGAGATATCCTTAAACTCGCCGATCAGATTATGGCGTTGAAGCGGATCGTCAAACAAGTCGCTCAGCAGCATCAATTACTGGCCAGTTTCATGGCCAAACCAAGTATGCATCAGGCGGGGAGTGGGCTGCATTTTCATATGAGTTTATTGAATCAGCAGCATGACAATCTTTTTAGCCTAACGCCTCAAGCACGACTATCAACAACAGCGCCAATAGCATCAACATCAACAGCAGAGGGGTTAAGTGTGGCAACTGACCAAACTGCACCTTTATTATTAAAAGCCTTAGCTGGATTGATAGAGCTGATGCCCGCTTCAATGGCAATCTTGGCACCGAATATTAATTCCTTTCGACGTTTTAAAATGGGCAATCATGTGCCGATGGAGGCCAATTGGGGCAGTAATAATCGTAATGTGGCGATTCGGTTACCCTGTTCGGATCAACAAAATAAACGCTTTGAATATCGAGTTGCAGGCGCAGATGCCAATCCTTATTTGGCGCTAAGTATTATCTTAATTGGGGTCTGGCATGGTATCCATCATGACTTGGTATTACCCCCACCGAGTCAGCTGATGAAGTTAAATGACCAACGACGCTTTTTACCCAATAACCAACTTGATGCGCTGCAATTATTTAAAAACCATCCAATATTGAATCAATATCTCGGCTCAAAATTCGTCGAGCTGTGGTACACCTGTAAATTGTCCGAATATCAAACCATCCATAATCAAATCACCAGCATGGAATTAAAATGGGGGATTTGATTTAACCTGACTCGATGATGGGTTCAATCGGTATATACCCCGATCTGCGCTTGGTCATCGGCAAGGCTATAGACGTTGCCTAAGATGTGTAAATCGAATGCATAGGCCAATAGGCAACTGGCAATGACGACTGCAGCCAATACAAGTTTTACAGTGCTGCTCATATCCAAACTCGCAATTTAAAAAGAGAATGAAATGAAAGATATAAGAAAAGTTTAATCTCATCTAATATGGAATAAACATGGATTGATCTAATTTCGAGATATGAGCACATTAAAACAATTTAATTATTTGATTCGCATTGTGGAAGACGGGGGCTTTATTGCAGCTTCGGAAAAGTTGTTTATTGCCCAGTCTGCATTGAGCCGACAAATGAAGTTGTTAGAAGATGAACTGGGTTTTGCCATTTTTGATCGTAGTGAAAAAAAAGCCAAGCTGACTGAGGCGGGGCAACTGCTGTATAAAAATTTAAAAAATCATGTACTGCATATTCAGAGCTCGATTGAATTGGCGCAGGCCAATGCGAAAGGTGAAGGACGTACGGTATATGTTGCCCATTCCAGCAGTGTTATTTTTAATCAGGCAAAGATATCGATATTAAATCAGCTCAGTGAGGCCTGTGCGGTCGAGATAGAGATCAATACTTTTTCTTCCGAGCATCAATTAACCTGCCTATTGAATGGCTCGATAGATATTGGATTTATCCGCCCGCCGGTGTTTCATGATTATGATCATATTCATGCGCAGACTTTATATTCAGCCCCGTTGTATCTGGCAGTTAATCGGCACGATGCAAATTTTAAACAGCGCGATAATGTCGACATTATTGACTTGGCTGAGCAAAAGTTTGTCGCCATTCCGCATGGCGAGCGCGGTGGGCTGAGTTATCTGGCGGCCAATCTATGTTTGAGCAAAGGTTTTTTCCCGCAAAAGGCACGTATGCGTTCGCGTAAAATTTCCACCTTAGATCTGGTCGAGCAGGGTTTAGGGGTGTGTATCGTACCTGAGGAATATGGCTCGGTATTACCACCGAATGTGAAGCTTATAACGATTGAAAACGATCAGCATCATTCAGAAGTTTTGCTGATTTGGCGCAAGGATTATGATCCATTAATACAGCGCTGTGCGGAGATGTTGTTAGATCGGTTTTCAAAATCAAAAATGAGCAGTGACTGGCGATCATTACACGATAGCCAGTCCTAGCTTTATTTGAGAGCGGATTCGGCGCGTACTAAAGCTGATTTAAACATTGGACTGAGCAGCTTATTGCCATATTCACTCATGTGGTCACTGTCATAGTAGATCGGTCTGCCGTTGAATTCAGCGATACATTTGCCATTCGGACATAATATTTCAGCAGGGTCTAATACAGTGGCAGCACATGTTTTGGCGGCTTGCTGAATGATCGCTCTAATTCCACTATTTCGTTGATCATAATGCTGACGATCAATGGAGAGGGCAGTTTCACGATGTTGTAGAATATGTCTGCTTAAAACCTTAGGAATATCACGATCCATTTCAGGAATGGGGAGGGTGATATAAACCGGAGAATGCGGCGTAAGACTACATAAAGTCTGAGTGAGATTTTGAGAGAAGGCATTTAAAAGTGCGGGTTCAGACATATATTTTTCATCTCCAAAATACATGAGCGCACGGTTATCCCCTACTTTAATTCTGGCTGGGTCGGATTGGCCATAGATATAAGCTGACCATCTTGCTGTGATGAATATTGGTATACCTGGGTATTTTTTCGCTTCAGCGATGCGAGCAAAGTTTTCTTGATAGCAGGTATCATCAGTCTTATTACTTCTTGCATTGAGTACAAAAGGGCATGAAGCTCGTGTTAATGCAAGCACAGCATGCTGTTGTAGGTTGATATTGGCACTTAATGCGGTAGTGACTGCATCGGCATGGCTATCACCGATCATGATCGCTGTAATCGAGCCTTTTTGGCCAATAAAACATTTAGGCAAAGGGGATTTTTTTCCCTCTTCATCCTGCATGCATTTATAGGGGTTTTTGTTATTTGATTCTTTACTTGCGATGATTACTTGATCTGAATAATGCCAAATTGCACCATTGCTTTTGTATAACCAAGATCCTAGGCTGGCAATAATAATACTGAGCCAAAGCGGTTTTAATTTTAAAATATCGGCCCAATTCAGATAGCTTGGGAATCTATAGCTTTCTACATATTGGTAGCTCAGATATCCCAAAAACAAGGATAACGGAATCCCATAGACCCACCATTGATTGATCTCAAAAATGACACCAAAGACCACAATGGGCCAATGCCAAAGATAAATCGAATACGACCATTTTCCTATGATTTGAAATAGAGGGTTATTGCTGAACCAACTCTGTTGCTGATTGGCAATAATGATCAGGTAGGCACCAAATATAGGTAATATTGCGTAATATCCCGGCCAAGGTGTCCGATTAGAAAATATAAAATATGCACCCAAGATCATGACTAGCCCCAGCGTTTGAAACCACTGGCGCTGTCTGGGTTTTAAGGTGATGGGGTAGAGAAAAGCCAGACCACCGAGCAGCATTTCCCATGCTCGGGTTTGAAGTAAATAATAGGCTGCATTTGCGGCGACTTCAGTTTTATAAATACAGTAGGCCAGACTTATTGCAAACAAGGCGAGAATAACTTTCTTCAAATGCTGTAAGCCAATAAAGCGTTTTAATATCAGTAATATTGCAGGGTAAATAATGTAAAACTGCCACTCTACAGATAATGACCATGTGTGTAATAACCATTTCTCATGTGATGCCGCATCAAAATAACCAGCTTCATGTAAATAGGTAAGGTTTGATTTAAACAACAAGCTGCTTTCAATATGTCGGCCGAGACTCCTGTATTCATAGGGGGGGAGGTAAAACCAACCCAGAATCAGTAAAACAAGGCAAACCAAAGCCAGTGCAGGAATGATCCGGTTAACCCGAGCCACATAAAACTTGAATAGATTAAAACGTTGCTGTTCAAAATCTCTAAAAATAATTGAGGTCATTAAAAAGCCAGAGATCACAAAAAAAACATCGACCCCTGCAAAACCACCTGGAATCCATGATGGATTAAAGTGGAAAATGACCACGGCTAAAACAGCAATGGCTCTTAAGGCATTGATATCTTTTTTAAATAATTTGGCTTGCATACGGCATTAAAAAACAAAAAAGGCATTATATCCAAAGTTGAGTTTCTAACATATAGTGATGTGATGAAGCATAACGACCATTACTTTCTTTGCACGCAGTCTGAGCTCCTGATCGTAGCTTGGTGTAGGTAGAGGCTGTTATTTGATGAGAAGATGGGTGTAATTTAATTTATAGCCAATAATTTTTTTCAATCAAACTGCTACTAATGCTGGCAGCTGCACTTTCTTCGCCAATCTTAAGTATTGTCCCAAATTTAAAATTCAGTGTATTTATTACGCTATAGGTCAAATTTTCAAAGCACACTAAGATGCAACATATTCCATGAACAATAGAGGACCCTAGGTCCGACACTGATTCTTTGCTTCGCGATCGCCAGCAGTTTGATAAGGATAATGCTATGACCCAAACGAATGTTACTGAGATTTCATATTCTGAAGACTGCGATCACTATGCGCAGCAACATATGCAAGCCTTTCCGTTACGTAATGCAGAGATTGGTCGTGGCACCATCATCAAGCGCGCCATACCGAGTCGGCATAAACGTATGATCGGCGCATGGTGTTTTCTTGATCATGCTGGGCCTGTGCACTTTGCTGCGGGAGAGGGGCTGGATGTAGGGCCACATCCGCACATTGGTCTACAGACCTTTACCTGGATGATCGAAGGCACCATGATGCATCGCGATAGTTTGGGCAGTGCGCAATTGATTCGTCCCAAGCAAGTCAATCTGATGACGGCAGGTTGTGGCATTAGCCATACAGAAGTCGCCCCGGAAAATGAAACCGCGATGCATTCGGTGCAATTGTGGATCGCATTGCCCGACCATAAAATAGATATGCCACCACAATTTGATCATTATCCAGAATTGCCTGTGGTGGAGCAGGATCAGATTGAATTTACAGTTCTTGTTGGTGAATTCCTCGGTGCAACCTCGCCAGTACAAGTGCATAGCGAGTTAGTCGGTGTGGACATGATCACCCAGACGGACACGGAGACCCTACTACAACTCAATCCTGCCTATGAATATGGCGTGATGGTGTTGGAAGGAACTGCACAGCTCAATGGGCAAGAACTTGATGATGCACATATTATGCTGCTTGAACCTGGTCTGACATCGATGCGTTTAAATCTGCCCGCCCAGAGTCGTGTGATTTTAGTGGGTGGTGTGCCTTTTGAATCACCGATCTTGTTGTGGTGGAACTTCGTTGGGCGTACGCAAGAAGAACTGGCGATTGCACGTGAAGATTGGATCAATCAAAGCCCGCGTTTTGGTTCTGTGCCTGAATATCACGGTGCGCGTTTAATTGCACCTGCAATGCCAGAGCGTATGCGACCGTCTAAATAATGATTCAAGTACAAAATAAATTACGAGGAATATTGAATGGGTATCATCGCAAATTCACGTGTGAACACCTTAACCCAAGCATGGGGTGGGGAGGTGCAAAGTGGCTCTCATCTTTATCTGACCGATAAACCTGAATCTTTGGGTGGTCAAGATCGGGGTCCAGCGCCCTATGATTTTATTACTGCAGGTTTGGCTTCATGCACCATGATTACTTTACGCATGTATGCTGCGCATAAAGATATTGAACTGGGTGAGTTTAGTGTTGAGGTGGATTTTTATTCCAATAATGCGCAGCAAGAATATATTGAGCGTCGAGTGCATTTTGTCCACCCACTGGATGCAGTATTAGCCGAAAAGATCTTGGAAATCTGTGGCAAAACCCCAGTCACCAAAACCCTATTACGCAGCGTAGAGATTCACACCACTTTAGTTTAGCTTTGCTTGAGTGGCATTCTATTAGTTGCATTAAATCCTGCTTGTTAAAAAGGCATGGGATCAACAAGCTGCATGCCTGGCTTATTTCTACTTAATTTTTTTGATGAGCCATGTAATTCGACCTTGCTTGTGATCTAATTCAGTGATGAATATATAAATGACTTGGGGGGGATTATGTTGACATTACATCATTTGGTGCAGTCACGTTCGACACGCATCGTATGGGCATTAGAAGAATTACAGCTTGATTATCAATTAAAAATCTACCAACGACTGCCGACTTTTGCCGCACCACCAGAACTAAAAGCCATTCACCCTTTGGGTAAGTCTCCGGTACTGGTCGATGATGGTTTCACTATTGATGAATCTGCCGTCATTTTGGAATATCTACAATCCAAATATGATACCCAGCATCAATTCAAACCACAGGACACTCAAAACGCGCATCAGTATCTGTATTGGATGCATTATGCCGAAGGCTCCTTAATGCCTTTGCTGGTGATGCAATTGGTGATGAATAATGTCTCCAAGCATGTACCTTTTTTGATTCGACCGCTCGCCAACAAAATCACCGATGGGGTCAAGGGGGGATTTATCTACCCACGCCTCAAGGATCATATTGCCTACCTTGAAGATTATTTAAGTCAGCATGACTATTTTGCAGGGGAGTTCTCCTTTGCAGATATACAAATGGCATATCCCTTACAGATGATGCAGTCTAGATTCAAGGGTCGATATCCGTATATTCAGGCCTACTTTAAGCGCTTGGAACAACGTCCAGCTTATCAGTTGGCACAGGGCAAAGATCTCGATACCTTGCGGAATTAACGGCAGGCAGATTAGGCCTGAACATCAACACAGCCCACGCCAACACTGCTCGCATCATCAGAGCTCTGAATATATGAGGATAGTCCTCAGAGGATCGTCATCATGAGTAACCACGCCCAAGCTTTAGATATGTTGTTTGAGCTGATCTATTTGCCTGGGGCATCTGGAAATACCCAATTTTGGCACCCAGTCATGCAGGCCTTGCAAGTCAAGGCAGATAGTCGCGTTATTGCCTATCCGGGTTTTGCGGATCAGCCGTCACATACGCAAGTCAATGGTTTTGAGGATTTGCAACGCTATGTGATTGCCCAGATGATCCCATCGATGCCGCCAACATTGAAGCCCACTGAGGCTGTAGCGCAAAAACGCATCATCGTCGCCCAGTCGATGGGTGGGATCTTTGCCGTGCAGACTGCATTACAACATCCGACGCAGGTCGATGGCTTGGTTTTGGTGGCGACCTCAGGCGGGATTGATTTATCCAATTTTGAGGTTCTGGATTGGCGTCAAAGTTATCTCAAGGATTTGGATGTGCCGGATTGGTTCGCGATCACCCAAACAAACGGTGTGGCCGAAGCTCTGCCTGAGATCACATGTCCAGTCTTGTTGATCTGGGGCGATGCTGATCCGATTAGTCCTGTGGCGGTTGGGCAATATTTGCAGCAGCAGTTTGTGCAGGCCGAGTTGAACATTATTGCAGGGGGTGAACATAACTTAGCCAATGTTCATGCCGACCAAGTCAGTGTCCTCATCTCAGACTTTTTGGAAAAGCTGTTGCTAAAATAAGCGACTGTGGATAAGTCTAGGCTTATACACAGCGTCGAACATCGCTCAATCTAGCAGCAGTTATAGCGTCATAGGCAACTGATGGGTTTTTCGAGTTGCTCTGCTTTGCCATTTTGAAATGCATACAGTTTCGAGGCATTGAAGATTTTAATCACTTTCGTTTTTTTAAGATCGGTTTTAAAACGGGCCAGATGTTGGGGATTTATTTCTGCAAATGGATCGCCATAGTTTTTGTTGTCCAATAGGAATTGAATCGCGCCTGCAGTGGCATCCTGACTTTTGAGCAGAACTTTTCCTTCTGCATCTTGAAGTGTAAAACCTGATTTTTGCGTGGCAATCTTACAGTTCAATTTAAAGGTGAGAATCTGGCCAGTTTGAGATTTATTTTGCAGTTGATAAATGCCTTGCTGGTCATTTTCTAAATACACCCAATGATCACGCGGCATCTGCAATGCCAGTTGTTGAGCTTGCTCCAGCGTGGTCTTGCTCATATCCACTGTGCCTTTTTTATCGACTTGTGGGATTTTAGCGGATTGATCGCCCAGACCCACCCAAGCACCGACTGTTGATGTTGCCTTAGATACGGTTTGGCAGGCACTGACACTACTCAGAATACCAATAGAGAGCAGCAGTATTTTAAAAGGTTGAATCATTTGTCTAAGCCTTTATTTTTGTTGTGGCGCTATTAGTTCATAGTCATCGATGTGTATTCAATCGATTAAAACAGCAAAATTACACATTTCGGACAAATGTAATGCGGTGCTTGATTTTTTTCTGGATGAATAATCTATACGCCTAGTTCGGCTAAACGTATACTCATGAGGTTATCTAGTTGGTGATTAAATGAGCGTTATTGTGGCATATTTTCATGGCTAAAATCGCGACACTCATACAGAATATCCCCACTGATGGCGAAGTCGTTCATCGTTAAATATTTAGCTGGATCAAGCTTATGAATCATCTCAAGGCATTCATTCTTCCCCTGTTTTTTGTCATGGTTTCGGGGTGTTCCTCTTCGGATCAGCCAAGTCAGGATCACAATGCTGAGGCGAATGCAGAGATTGAAAGCCAGCGTAATAACTTGGCGGCTTTTGCGACAGAGTTCTACCACTTCTATCAGCCCTTTAATAAAACTGAAAAGCAAGATCTGGCCAGTTTTATTCAAAAACATGGCGATACTTATCTAACACCTGATTTAAAAGCCTTATTGCTTAAAGATATCGCTTGTCGCCAAAAAGGTGAGATTTGCAAACTTGATTTTGATCCGTTTTATGCGGTGCAAGATGATGTGCAGTTCACGGGTGTGAAGATGATGGATCATGATCAAGTTCGGGTGCAATTTTCAGATGAGGTTGATGTGGTCATGGTCTTTGATTGTCGCCAAAACTGCAGAATCGAAAATATCATCTACGATCAAGGTGAGGATTTACGCAGTCTGTTAGAGGCAACAGAGTAGCATTGACTTAAAGCTGGTCTTTTCAACCTGACCCTGTTGCTCAGTGCTCATCTTTTGGCGTTGAACCGCTATGACGCATTGCGCGAAAAAGCATTATTATTTTTTAGGATATGAACTCAATGAAGACGAGATTACTACTCAAACAGCTTTGCGCAGATATGGGTGTGTTTAAGGTGACCCTGATTGCATGTGGCCTCGTTGCATTTTTGAGTGCTTGTAGTGCATCGGATGCGACAGCCAAAGCTGAAGCGAGCAGTGCTTCCAGCAGTTGTAAAGATATCAATACCAATACCTTGATTGGTTTTGATGAGATCGAAAAAACACCGCAATGTCGTCCATTAAAAAATTACAGCTTGGTCGGGTTTAAGTGCGAAGTTGAAAAAAATGCCTTTGGTGCTGAACTCGATGCAGTACACATCGAGACTCAGACACAAAATATTTTTGCTTATCAAAATGCCAGCGATTGTCAGCAGGCGCTTGAAACCCGTGAGGGCAATGGGCCTTAGTCCGCCAAGATCTGCTCAAGCAGCTCAACATTGGGTGCAAAATAATAAGCACCATCTACAGCGGTGACGAAATGCAATAGGCGATCATGGATGCCATCGCCTGTGCTGCCAAACATATGCTGCAGCATTTGATCGATGATGCTCAGATCCTTGGTGTAGGCGATAAAGAACAGGCCTTGTTCTCCTTGGCCATCGCCATAAGGCAGTGAGTGTCTGAGGATTTCCTGTTCCTCACCTTGATCATCTTCGATCACAACACGGGCGATATGTGCATTGTCCGGTTTATGCGCATCATCCATTTCAATACTTTCAAGCTTAGAACGACCCATGACATTTTCTTGGGCATCGACTTTGAGCTTTTTCCATTTTTCCAAGTCATGTACATAACGTTGTGCAAAGACAAAGGCGCCATCAGCAAATATTCCGGCATCTTCACCAAGCAAAGCGGTTTCAGCGCGATCATCAGGAAACTGTGGATTTTCAGTGCCATCAATAAAGCCAGTCAGATCACGGCCATCTAGATAGCGGAAACAGACCCGTTCATCTAAGACCTCGACTTGATCTTGAATACCTTCAAAAAAAGCCTGGCTCATTGCAAAACACAGATCAGCACGGGCACTGGCGATATGGATCAGTACATCTGCTGGTACTGCTGGCATGGCAAAATCGCCCGCAATCGGAGCTAAGGGTTTGAAGCCTTCAGGGCTTTGTGGGTGCAATTGCGCCCAGAGTGCAGGGCCAAAGGCAATCGAGGTTTTAATTTGCGCATCAGGATATTGGGTGATCAAGCGGTCACGGGTACTGTGAAGATCTGAAACTTTAGCTTTAAGCTCTGCTAGGCTTAAGTTTTTTAAATTAACGACCAGAAAACGCGCATGGTTAGAAGGCAAAGGTAAAATGACTGATTGGGCTGTCATGCTTCAAAAGCTCCTGTATCAATATGAATGTGCATATGGTTGTATAGGTGATCATGAATATGATCGTGAATATGGTTGTGTACATAGTGCTGGCGATGCAAAACATAAAACTCACATGGCGCATTTGAAAGGTGTTGCATGCGAAAGTGAATAATTGTGTGAATAAGCACAAATTAAAGACGATATAATACTGGTTTAGCGTTCATTGTCACGACTTATGTCGATGCCAATTGGACTGGCTTTGATCGTCCAAGTCGGCATGCTTACTGCAGGGGGAGGGGGTAGATGGTGCCGAAACTGTGCTCAGCAGCGTTGATCAATGAAATGATTGAGCAGGGCCGTTTAAGCTTAGCCAAGGTTGTGCTTCAACTTCTGCACACTAAAGACCGCAGCAAATAAGATCGCCATACACAACACGATACTTAGACCTGTAGAGATATTGATCACAGCACTGGACCAGAGTCCGACGGTGATGCCGATCTGCGCCACGATAAAGGTGATTAACACCATCTGTTTCGGAGAGTGTGACATTAGACGGGCAGTGAGGGCAGGGATGACCAACAATGCACCCATCAATAAAGAACCGACGGCTTTAAGCGCCAGTACGGTAAACAAGGCCAACAACAACATAAAGATCAAGCGTTGCGCTGCAGCATTGACCCCCTCACTCATGGCGATATCAGGATCGATGGCAACTTGGACTTGTGCCTTCCAAAACCGATACAGCACCAATAATGCCACCCCAATCACTGCTGCAAATATCGGTAAGTCGCTCCACTCAATACTCAGCAAATCACCAAATAAATAACTCAGCAGTTCGGGTCTGAGGCTAGGAATATGTTGGATAAACAATAGTCCTGCACAGAGTAGGGTAGAGGAGCATAAGGCCAGCAATGCATCATTGGGCAAACGTGGATCATGTAATACCCATAAGATGCCGACCAATGCCAAGGCCAAGAAGGCAACGCCCATCCACATTGGTAAACTGAGGGCGGCTGCAATGGCGACCCCAAGCAATGTGCCATGCGCCATGGTGTCCGCAAAAAAGGACATTCTTCGCCACAGCATCAAACAGCCCAAGGGTGCCGTGAGAAAAACCAACAAACTGCCCATCAGCCATGCAGGAAGTAACAGCGCTAACCAATCCATCATGACTTAGGCTTCCGATTCTGGATGTATGTGTGGGCGAGGATCTTGCTGACAGGGCACAGCACTGTCGCCGTGACCACAGTGATCATGGTGGTGCTGGTAAAATGCACGCTGCTGACCAAAGAGTGCCACATAGGCTGGATCGCGCTGTATATGATCGGGGAGGCCGCTACAGCAAATATGTTTATTGAGGCAGATCACCCGTTGTGTGCCTTGCATCACCCATTGTAAGTCATGCGATACGATCAAAATGGCACAGCCATAACGTTCAGGAAGACTACGCACGTAGGCATACAGCTCAGCTTCAGATTGGATGTCCAGACCTTGCATCGGTTCATCGAGCACCAAGATGTCAGGTTGACGCAGCAAAGCACGAGCCAGCAAAACCCGTTGACGCTCACCACCAGAGAGTTGTTGAACGCGGGATTTTTCTAATTTGGCAATGCCAGTATCGCGGATGATCTCCGCTTTGATCGCAGCATCACATTGTTCTAGCGCCAACAGATCGGTGACCCGCAGCGGTAGGCTGTGTGAGGGGTTAAATTTTTGTGGCACATAGGCCATTTTGAGTTTTTTGTGACTGATGATCTTGCCGGAACTGGGGCGGGTGATACCCAACAACACCTTAATCAGGGTGGATTTCCCAGCACCATTCGGGCCAATGAGAGTGACGATTTCTTGTGGCTGTAAGGCAAAATCAATATTTTTTAATATATCTCGATCGTCGATGCGCACATCGACTTGGCGAAGTTCGATCAGTGGGTTGTTTATGTTTATATTTAGGGCTTGTTGCTGCACTGCTGACAGGTTCCAGAGATTTCAATAATACTATGATGGGCATTGAACTGGTCGGAAGCGGCAAGTTGATCGAGTTGGTGAATCAGACCGTACGCTGAAGCTTCTTTGACGACATGACAATGGGTGCAAATTAAAAAAGCCGCTTGATGGCCTTCACGCGGATGGCAACAAGGAATATAGGCATTGATCGAAGTGAGGCGATGAATCAAGCCTTTTTCTAATAAAAATTCTAAGGTGCGATACACCGTGGGTGGCGCAGCAGGACGTTCAGAGGCACTTTTAAGTTTGGCCAAAAGGTCATAGGCACCGACAGGGCCTGCGGCATTGAGGATTAATTCTAAGACTTCTTTACGCAAAGGCGTTAAGCGTGCACCCGTTGCTACGCATAGGCTTTCAGCTTCAGCAAGGCGATTTTCAGTGTTGTGGTGATCATGCACGCCATGCAAAGTATCATGATGCTCATGCGAACATGTGTTCATAATCGACCTCGAAAATTCTTGAATTTAAAAATAATTTCAAATACTAACATGAAGCGAACTTAACTGAATAACAGCATAGTCGTTTTTTCACTTTTGTTATACTATAACATGTAATTCATTTTAGTGTATCAATGATATGTCACGCATAGCAGTGTTATTAATGGGAGTGATGTGCAGCCTGCCTGCTTGGGCAAAGGGCCCATTCGTCGTTTCGACCCAGCCAATTTATTTGATTGCAAAGAAAGTCACCCAAGGCATTGAGGTGCCAGAACTGTTGTTAAAACAACAAACGGGTCATGATGTACAGTTGACCCCAGCTGATCGTAAAACCATACAATCTGCGGAGTTGATCGTCTGGGTGGGTAAAGAACATGAAGCGCCATTAGATAAAGTACTGGGTTCGCAGTCCAAAGCCATCTCAATTTTAAACTCAGGTATTATTCAAGCCTTACCCCTACGAAATACTCGTGGTGCAGCTTTGAAAGACACCAAAGATACCCATGTTTGGTTAGATCCAAACAATGCGGTGCGGATTGGTTTTTTTATCGCAGCACTGCGTTCGCAACAACATCCAGAAAATAAAGAGGCTTATTGGAGCAATGCTTCAAAATTTGCCAAAGAAATGTTGCAAGCCTCACAGGCCTTTGGTGCGCAGTCTTCAACGCGACCGTACTGGGCTTTTCATGATGCTTATCAATATCTAGAACGCCCAATGAACATTAAATTTGCGGGCGCCATGACCGATGATCCACATGTTGCAGTGACTGCAAGTCAAATTAAGTATTTGAATGACTCTCGCCCTTATCGCAAAATGTGCCTCTTGGCCGAGTCCAATGCCAGTCCATCACAGTATCAAAAGTTAGGTGATATTTCTTTTCAATCGGTGGATGAAAACCTGTCAGGACAACAAGATTTTGTTACTGCATGGCAAAGTTTGGCCAAAAATGTCCAAGCTTGTGTGCGTAACTCACGAAAATAAGCTTAAAAATGAGCTGGATTGGTTGATTGTTTGACCGAGTTCAGCAATTTAAAAATACTTGACTAAAGTCGGGAAGTGATTGCATGTTTTGGGGGCTAACTCTATAATGCCTGCGATTAAAAACGATCATCAGCTAAACTTGTCAAGCATTTATGCTGTGAGTGGATAAAAAATGAGCCAACCTAATCGCTTGATTGACCGCCGATTAGCGAAAGCTTTGGTCCTATTGCAAGCATTAATGATACCTGTTGCAGCTTTAATTGCATGGATCATGAAAGATACAACAGCAGCGATCAGTGCCGCATTAGGCGCATTGGTTTGTTGGTTGGCAAATGCGTATTTTTCATGGCAGTCGTTTCGTGCTGCGGGTGCGCGGGCGTCACGACAAGTGCTGAGCAATATGTATCGCGGCTTAATGGGCAAGTTTGCCATTGTGATCGTCGGTTTTATTTTAATTTTAAGCAATGTCAAACCTTTAATACCAGCGGCATTGTTTTGTGGTTTTATTCTCGTCCAAACCATGTCGTGGGTTGCACCATATTTCAGCTCACGCCGACAAAAACGAGTTTAGACGCAGCAAAAATTGAAAGAATTTTTTTAGGGAGATTAGTGGGATATCATGCATCAAATGACATTCATTAACTCCACTGTAGTATTTGACATTGACCAGGTGTGATTTATGGCTGCTGAAGAACATGCCCTTACTTCGACAGAGTATATTAAGCATCACTTGACCAACATGACCTATGGCAAAATGCCAGATGGTTCATGGCAATTGGCTAAGAGTGCTGAAGAAGCTCAAGAAATGGGGTTCACTGCAATTCACTTGGATTCAATGGGTTGGTCTATAGGCATTGGTTTCATTTTCTGTCTACTGTTTTGGTTGGTGGCGCGTGCTGCAAATGCAGGTGTGCCAACTAAGTTCCAGTCGGCAATCGAAATGATTATCGAGTTTGTAGATTCAAGCGTTCGTGATACCTTTCATGGTAAATCACGATTAATTGCTCCACTTGCGCTCACCATCTTTGTGTGGATCTTTTTGATGAACTTAATGGATTTAATCCCCGTTGATTTCATTCCATTCTTAGGTCAACACGTGATTGGTGCAATGCTCGGTGTCGAACCACACAGCGTATACTTTAAAATCGTTCCAACTACAGATCCTAACGTCACTTTAGGGATGTCACTTTCTGTATTTGCATTGATTATTTTCTATAGTATTCGTGAAAAAGGTGTGGGTGGCTTCGTGGGCGAATTGGCACTTAACCCATTTAATCCAAAAAACCCAATCTTAAAAGCATTGTTGATTCCATTTAACTTGCTTCTAGAATTGGTCACTTTTCTTGCGCGTCCAATCTCGTTGGCACTCCGACTGTTCGGTAACATGTATGCAGGTGAATTAATCTTCATCTTGATCGCATTATTACCGTTCTGGATCCAGTGGGCATTGTCTGTGCCATGGGCAATATTCCATATTTTGATTATTACCCTGCAAGCCTTTATTTTTATGATGCTTACTATTGTTTATCTAAGCATGGCAAGCGAAAAGCATTAATTGGATTGCCCAACTGTCTGGGGATGGTTGGGTACAGTTTTTTAAACTTAATTAGGTGAAAACCTAACCTCTGAGGATTCTTTCATGGATTTAGTAGTAGGCTTATCTGCTGTTGCAGCTGCTCTTTTAATCGCATTTGGTGCTTTGGGTACTGCAATTGGTTTTGGTCTTTTAGGCGGACGCTTTCTTGAAGCTGTTGCTCGTCAACCAGAATTGGCTCCACAACTTCAAACGCGTATGTTCTTAATCGCAGGTCTTCTTGATGCTGTGCCTATGATCGGTGTTGGTATCGGCTTGTTCATTATCTTTGCAAATCCGTTCATTGGTCTATTGGGTTAATTCAAGAAATTCCTAAATTAAACTATTGAGGAATAGCAATGAATATCAACCTCACATTGTTTGGCCAAGCGATTGCATTTGCGATTTTCGTTGCATTCTGCATGAAGTTTGTATGGCCACCCCTAATCAATGCGATTAGTGAGCGTCAGCGTCGTATTGCTGATGGCTTAAATGCTGCTGAGAAAGCGAAAGCTGATCTTGCTGATGCGCAAGCACAAGTTAAGCAAGAAATCGATGTAGCAAAAGCACAAGCGGCTCAATTGATCGAACAAGCGAACCGTCGTGCAGCACAATTGGTCGAAGAAGCGCGTACCCAAGCATCTGCTGAAGGTGAACGTATTCGTCAACAAGCGAAAGAAGCTGTTGACCAAGACATCAATACTGCTCGCGAAGAATTACGTCAACAAGTTGCTGCGCTTGCAGTGGTTGGTGCAGAAAAAATTCTGAACCAGCACGTTGACGCAGAAGCACACAGCGCCATGCTTAATCAGCTGGCTGCTAAACTTTAAGCGAGGCGAAACATGGCTGAATTCTTGACGTTAGCACGCCCGTACGCCAAAGCAGCTTATGCTTACGCATCTGAGCAAAACGCAACTGACGCTTGGTCAAATGCGTTGCAACTGCTCAGTGCTGCGGTGCAAGAAGAAGCATTTTCAAATTACTTAAATCGCCCTGAGTTAACGCCTGCTGAGCAGGTGAGTGTTTTTGCGAAGATTTTAGGTGAACAACAAACTGCAGCAGTGTCTAACTTTTTGACATTGCTTGCAGAAAATGGCCGTTTGGCTTTGTTACCTGAAATTGCAGCAGAATACGAACAGCTCAAGTCGCAAAATAACAATACTGTTGATGTCATAATTGAATCAGCATTTCCACTGAATGCAGAACAAGAGCAGACTTTGGCTCAGGCGTTACAAAAACGTTTGAACAGTGCTGTAAACGTAACTGTTGAAGTGAACCCAGCATTAATTGCAGGTGTTGTTATTCGTGCAGGCGACCAAGTGATAGATGATTCTGCGCTTAACAAGCTTGAAAAAATGCGGACTCGTCTTCTGGCCTAATCGGTTGAATGAAGACAGAACTTATTAAAAGATTGAGGTATGCGCAATGCAACAACTGAATCCTTCCGAGATCAGTGCGCTCATTAAACAGCGTATCGGCGATCTGGACACCAGCGCGACCGCTAAGAACGAAGGAACCATTGTTATGGTTTCCGACGGTATTGTGCGCATTCACGGCCTTGCTGATGCAATGTACGGTGAAATGATCGAGTTTGACGGCGGCTTATTTGGTATGGCACTGAACCTAGAACAGGATTCAGTGGGTGCCGTCGTTTTAGGTAACTATTTAAGCCTTCAAGAAGGTCAAAAAGCACGCTGCACAGGTCGCGTACTTGAAGTTCCGGTTGGTCCAGAACTTTTAGGTCGTGTCGTAGATGCTTTGGGTAACCCAATTGATGGCAAAGGTCCAATTGACGCGAAACTCACTGATGCAGTCGAAAAGGTTGCACCGGGTGTAATTTGGCGCCAGTCAGTGGATCAACCTGTACAAACTGGTTATAAATCAGTAGATACAATGATCCCTGTCGGCCGTGGTCAACGTGAGTTGATCATTGGTGACCGTCAAACAGGTAAAACTGCGATGGCGATCGATGCGATCATCGCACAGAAAAATTCTGGTATTAAATGTGTTTACGTTGCAATCGGTCAAAAACAATCGACCATCGCAAACGTAGTACGTAAGCTAGAAGAAACTGGCGCTATGGCTTATACCACTGTTGTTGCTGCAGCTGCAGCAGATCCTGCAGCAATGCAGTATCTCGCTCCGTATGCGGGCTGTACAATGGGTGAGTATTTCCGTGACCGCGGTGAAGACGCTCTGATTATCTATGATGATTTGTCTAAGCAAGCAGTTGCTTACCGTCAAATTTCATTGCTACTTCGTCGTCCACCAGGTCGTGAAGCATATCCAGGTGACGTATTCTATCTTCACTCCCGTCTGTTAGAACGTGCTTCGCGCGTATCTGCTGATTATGTTGAGAAATTCACGAATGGTGAAGTAAAAGGCCAAACTGGTTCTTTGACTGCTCTACCAATCATTGAAACTCAAGCGGGTGACGTATCAGCATTCGTACCAACCAACGTAATTTCAATTACAGATGGTCAGATCTTCCTTGAAACTTCACTTTTCAACGCGGGTATTCGTCCTGCGGTGAACGCGGGTATTTCGGTATCACGTGTAGGTGGTTCAGCGCAGACCAAAATCATCAAAAAATTGTCTGGTGGTATCCGTACCGCTTTGGCGCAATACCGTGAATTGGCAGCATTTGCTCAGTTTGCTTCTGACCTTGATGAAGCAACACGTAAGCAACTTGAACATGGTCAACGCGTAACTGAGTTAATGAAGCAGAAACAATATGCGCCATACTCAATCGCTGACCAAGCTGTTTCAATTTATGCATCTAACGAAGGTTATATGACTGACGTAGACGTGAAGAAAATCGTAGACTTTGATGCTGCGTTGATCTCTTACTTCCGTTCAGAAAATGCTGCGTTAATGCAAAATATCGATGCCACTGGCGACTATAGCAAAGACATCGAAGCTGCAATCAAAGCGGGTATTGAGAGCTTTAAAGCGACTCAAACTTACTAATTTTAGCAGTGGCTAAAGCTTTAGTTAAGTTTGATTCACGGATCAACCTTCGGAGGCTTGAAAGGGCCTTCGAATACTAGGTTAAGCGTATGGCAAATTTAAAAGAAATTCGCGCCAAAGTAGCCAGTATCAAAAGCACGCAGAAGATTACGCGTGCGATGCAGATGGTGGCTGCTTCTAAAATGCGTCGTGCGCAAGAGCGCATGGCTCAAGGCCGTCCGTATGCCGAAAATATGCGCCGTGTAATTGCTCATTTGGTACAAGCGAACCCTGAATTTAAACATCGTTATATGATCGATCGCCCTGTAAAGCGCGTGGGTTATATTGTTGTTTCTTCAGATCGTGGCTTAGCAGGTGGCTTGAACATTAACTTGTTCAAAAAAGTTGCTAAACATGTCCAAGAACAGAAAGAGCAGTCAATTGAAGTTGAATTTGCTTTAATTGGCCAAAAAGCGGTTTCGTTTTTTAAAAGCTACGGCGGTAAGGTTTTGGGCGCAACAACGCAAGTTGGCGATGCACCAGAATTGGAACAGTTATCAGGCTCAGTACAAGTGATGTTAGATGCATTTGATAAAGGTGAGTTAGATCGCATTTATCTAGTATCCAACGGCTTTGTGAACGCCATGACTCAAAATCAAAAGATCGAACAATTGGTACCATTAGCAGCTGCTGCTGAAGGTGATGATCTAAACCGTAGTTACGGTTGGGATTACCTCTATGAACCAGATGCTGAAGAGCTATTAAATGGTTTATTGGTTCGCTATATCGAGTCTGTGGTCTATCAAGGTGTGATTGAAAATATCGCTTGTGAACAATCTGCACGTATGGTGGCAATGAAAGCTGCAACCGACAACGCAGGCGACTTGATCAAGAGTCTACAACTTATTTATAACAAGCTGCGTCAAGCCGCGATTACTCAGGAAATTTCTGAGATCGTTGGTGGTGCCGCTGCCGTTTAACATTATTTTGAATTGAGGAGACAGCAATGAGTAGCGGTCGTATCATTCAGATCATCGGCGCGGTTATCGACGTCGAGTTTGAACGTAATAGCGTTCCTAAGATCTATGACGCTCTCCAAGTTGACGGAACTGAAACGACTTTAGAAGTTCAGCAACAACTTGGTGATGGTGTTGTACGTACCATCGCAATGGGTTCTACCGAAGGCCTTAAACGTGGTCTAAACGTAACGAACTCGGGTGCCCCGATTTCTGTACCTGTAGGTACTGCGACTTTAGGTCGTATCATGGACGTTCTAGGACGCCCAATTGATGAAGCGGGTCCTGTTGCAACTGAAAATCGTTTGCCGATTCACCGTCAAGCACCTTCATATGCTGACCAAGCTGCTTCTACTGACCTTTTGGAAACTGGTATTAAAGTCATCGACTTACTTTGCCCGTTTGCGAAAGGTGGTAAAGTTGGCCTGTTCGGTGGTGCCGGTGTTGGTAAAACTGTAAACATGATGGAATTGATCAACAACATCGCTAAAGCTCACTCAGGTTTATCTGTGTTTGCTGGTGTTGGTGAGCGTACTCGTGAAGGTAACGACTTCTATCACGAAATGAAAGATTCTAACGTTCTAGACAAAGTAGCGATGGTCTACGGTCAGATGAATGAGCCACCGGGTAACCGTTTACGCGTAGCGTTGACTGGCTTAACCATGGCTGAATATTTCCGTGATGAGAAAGATGAAAACGGTAAAGGCCGTGACGTACTATTGTTTGTTGACAATATCTATCGTTACACATTGGCCGGTACTGAAGTATCTGCACTTCTCGGCCGTATGCCATCTGCAGTAGGTTATCAGCCTACACTTGCAGAGGAAATGGGTGTACTTCAAGAACGTATTACATCAACTAAGTCTGGTTCGATCACTTCGATCCAAGCGGTTTATGTACCTGCGGATGACTTGACGGATCCATCTCCTGCTACAACATTTGCTCACTTAGATGCAACTGTTGTATTGAGCCGTGATATTGCGTCAAGCGGTATCTATCCTGCGATCGATCCACTTGATTCAACTTCACGTCAGTTGGATCCATTGGTTGTTGGTGCTGAGCATTATGAAATTGCACGTTCTGTACAGAACGTTCTGCAACGTTATAAAGAGCTTAAAGACATCATCGCGATCTTGGGTATGGACGAATTGGCTGAAGATGATAAATTGGTTGTTTACCGTGCGCGTAAAATCCAACGTTTCTTCTCTCAACCGTTCCACGTAGCTGAAGTATTTACCGGTGCACCTGGTAAATTAGTACCACTTAAAGAAACGATTCGTGGCTTTAAAGGTATTTTAGCTGGTGAATACGATCACATCCCAGAACAAGCGTTCTATATGGTGGGTGGTATTGACGAAGTGATCGCTAAAGCCGAGAAGCTTTAATTAGCAACTCTCATTTAGGAGATTCCCATGTCCACGATGCAATGTGATGTCGTCAGTGTAAATGAGTCATTGTACTCAGGCACTGTGACCATGCTGATTGCAAAAGGCGCAGGCGGTGAGCTTGGTATCATGCCAGGTCATGCTCCGCTTGTAACTTTGCTTAAGCCAGGTGCAATTCGTGTGTTGTTGGAAAACGGCACTGAAGAATTAATCTATGTATCTGGTGGCGTGTTAGAAGTTCAACCGCATGTAGTTACGGTACTTGCAGATACTGCAGTCCGTGCTGATAATTTAGATGAAGCTGCAATTTTAGAAGCGCGTAAACATGCTGAACATTTGTTAGCCAATCAAAAGAGCGATATGGACTCTGCTGCTGCGCTTGCTGCCTTGGCAGAAACTGCAGCTCAGCTTGAGACTATTCGTAAAATCAAAAACCGCGCAATGTAATTGCGAGTTTGAGATTGAAAAGAGCCACCGTAAGGTGGCTTTTTTTTGTTCAAAACGAGGAAGGTCAGTCGTTCCTGGGAGTGATCTGTGGATAAGTCTGTAGTTGTCCACACTAGATTTAAGTCGATATTCATCGGCTCTGATCTGGCATTCGACTATACTGTTCAGACCAATATTTAAAGTATTTATCATGATGAAATTAATCGAGCATGAAGCTCATTTTTGGGAATTATATCAACAGCAACAGCAGTATTTTCTGGCGATTGCAGTAGATATGAGTTCTGTGGTGTCGTGTTGGGACTTGGTTTTAACTGAACTTGAAATAGACAACTATCAGGCGCTGGGGCGAAGCAGTATAGCGGCTTTGGCCAAGTCCATCATCGATGCGGCATATAAGGGTGACTTTAGCTTGATGGAAAGCCGAACGGCATCGGCTGAAGAGAAAATGTCCATGCAAGCTTGCTATCAGGCATGGTGTAAATAAATAAAAACGCTCACTGGCTTGGTGCAGAATTTAATTATAAAAAAGGAAGGTCTTAAACCTTCCTTCTTGTCACCGATCAGCTGACTTTCGCATAGATCTTAAGGTGCTGCATCAATTTGATCTGGTGGTGTTACTTTGGTCGGGGTCGTTGCTTCAGCTTCGGAAGCACTATTCGTGATTTGAGATTCAGGCGTAGGCTCTTTATTTTCTGCTTCTTTTTTATTACAAGCAGTCAGTAAAACTGCGCTAGACAGCAAGGTGATGGTCAATAAAGATTTGATGTTTAGCATACTAAAATCCGAGAATTATTAAGGAATTATAATGGATGACTGGGATCCAATCACGATTATATCGGTAAGATAAGTTGAATCAGTTCAATATTGGTATAGAAATTATAATTTGGCAAGTGGCATAAGTGTGTAAGAATACACCAAAATTTCTAAAAATGTTTGCAGAATAAAGAGGATACTCGTTTTCTAATCAGCAATAAGCTTATGATTGGATTGTTAAAGTTCCCCGTGTACACACCATAAAAATAATTTTAGAATTGAGAGAGAAAAAATCGTGTCCAAAATAATACTCATCCTATTGACCGTATCTTTGAGTGCTTGTCAAATCCACTATTTTTCAGAGCCAAGTTTGCCTTCCGAAGCGGCCTTGGTGGCAAATGCTTATCAAAATGGTTTGAGTACGGAGCTTGATATCGATTATCGGCATGCCTTTAACAATGTACGGCGTGCCTACCATCATTGTGTGGCCTTTACCACCAATGATAATTTGGTCTATACAGATAACAGGTTGGAAGAGTTTATCGAGCTTGGGACGATTTTCACCCGCAATCAAGATGGTCGATATTTGTCTAAAGTTACTTTGGAAGGGATCGCTCCAAATCGAACTCGATTGACCTTGTTTTTGCCAGACAACTATAAGTATCCACAGCGGCGTTTAGATCTAGATCGACAATGGGCACTCGGCTTAAATCAAGAATGTAATAAAAATTAATATCTCTATTAAAATGAGATGTTTGTCTTAAAGTTATTTAGAAATAAACATATATTTGGTCAGATTATATCTATGGACTTAAAGCTGAAATATTTTTTTGCGTAAATAACATCAATAAAATGCAAAAAAATGAGAAGTACTATGCTTGAAGTTTATATGGTGGTGGGGTTCATGTTGGCGGCGTATTCGATCGTAGCCAATGATGCAATACAAACCTTGGGGACATTTATATCCTCAAACAGCAAACGTCCATGGTGGGTGTTGTGGTTATTTGCCAGTAGTGTGTTGGTGGTGGTGTTATTTTATGGATGGTATGCCTCAGGGGTGGGGGATGCATCCTACCATCGCTTAGATAAAATCCCCTTTCCTGAAAATGGTTTGAGCTGGCTCTATATCATCCCGCCCATCGTCATCCTCATCTTGACGCGCTTTTCTATTCCTGTCAGCACCACCTTTTTGGTGCTGACCGTATTTGCACCGAGTAGCCTTGGATCGATGTTGACCAAATCCCTGATGGGCTATGCGGTGGCATTTATCGTGGCGATTGTGCTTTATCGCTTAGTGATTAAAAGGATGACCGAGTATTTCGATCGTACTTCGGGGCAACCTGCGCCAGGTTATTGGATGGGTCTACAGTGGTTAGCTACCGCATTTTTGTGGAGCCAATGGTTAATTCAAGATTTGGCCAATATCTTTGTTTATTTGCCACGCCAAGTGTCTCTGTCGTGGATGGTCTTTGCCGTTATCGTGTTTGTGGTGTTACTGGGTTGGATATTTTATCGTAATGGCGGCGCGATCCAAAAAATTGTGACTTCCAAAACAGGTACCACGGATATTCGTGCAGCAACAGTGATCGACTTTATATATGCAATTATTCTGTTGATCTTTAAGGAATGGAGTAACGTGCCGATGAGTACCACTTGGGTCTTCTTGGGCTTGTTGGCTGGTCGTGAATTTGCGATCTCAATGCATATGTTTAAGCCTTCCATGTATGAAACTGCAAAAATTGTCCGTCAAGATGCGGTTAAAGCAGCATTAGGTCTAGCGATCAGCGTGATTTTGGCACTGAGTCTGCCATGGCTCTATCAAATGGTTTAAAGATTGACTGAATCTGATTAGTAAAAAACAGCAGCGCTTAGAGCGCTGCTGTTTTTATTGAGGCCTCATGTTGATAAATATGATTGAGGCATAAAGTGGCTTAAGATTTGTTTTCTGCTTCAGCATCCCCTTTAGGGATCAGTAGGCTGGCAAGCTGTAACATATCCATTTGTATGCTATTCAATTGCTTTTCTATTTGCTCAAAATTCACTTTACTCAGATCTGCTTTACCGTTTAGCAATGGGGTGTTGAGCGCCTGTTGATTGACCTCTAGGATCTGACGACGAATGCTTTCAACTTCTTGTGACTTTAGGCTTAAACCGTTTAAGCGTTGATTAAGCTCAGTTAACTGTGTATTCAGCTTAGTGACACTTTGTTGCAGAGTGGCGGTATCTTGGCTGCTAATGGCTTGTTGTAATTCACTTTGGCTTTGTTTGAGTTGCTCTATGTAGCTGCCAGCATTGCTCTGCATCTCCGCGACATCACGTACGATATATAGCATATTGCCACTTTTAAGACTCTCTAAGTCGGGTAGATTTTTTTCTGAGTTAGACGAGCTATCTTGCTCAAACGCGGTGTCTTGTTTAGACGCATTCTCGGAATCATTTTGCGTGCTACTTGTTGGTGAGGAAGCATCAGGAGTAGGGTTGCAGCCCAATAAACCCAGCGTGGCGGTCATGATGGCAACAGGACCGATGCCATTTAAAAAGCGCTTATGAATCATCAGCGATAGCTCAAAAAAAATTAACCTCACTATAAGTCTGAAATGTGAAGAAATCGAGAACACTTGCAAAGTGACTACACAAAGGAGGGCAGCAGTGCCAAAGCATTACTGCCTGAAAAGATTGCTTTTATCGTTTTAAAACGCGTTACATCAACTTAAGCATTCAATTCTTTTTCGATCGCTTGGAGGATACGTTCATCATCGGCTTTGATATCTGGAGCGAAACGAGCCACAACTTCACCATTTTTATTGATCAGAAATTTTTCAAAATTCCACAAAACTTCAGGTTGTGGATTTGGTGTAAGGCCATAGTCTTCCAGGTCTTTCCACCATGGACCTTCGCCAATGCGCTCTGGAATGGCATTAATCAAAGTGTTATACAGCGGATGTTTATCTTCGCCTGCAACTGAAATTTTAGCGAACAATGGAAAGTGCACATCATAATTCACTGAGCAAAATTGCTCGATTTCATCATTGCTGCCCGGTTCTTGTTCGAGGAAGTTATTGGCAGGGAAACCAAGGATTTCAAGACCTTGATCTTTCTTGTCTTGATAGAGCTTTTCCAGACCTTCATATTGTGGGGTGAGTCCACATTTTGAGGCTACATTGACCAAGAGCAGTACTTTGCCTTGATATTGATTCAATGTGGTGTCTTGGCCTTGGATGGTTTGAAGTGCAATGTTGTAAACCGAATTGCTCATAGTGACTGCCTGTCAGCTTTGGATTGGAATACACCTGTTGTAGCGAGATTTAAGTGGGATCACAAGTTTTATTGCAAGTTTTTTAAGATTATTTCCATGATTGCTTTTTTCATGACGAGGTTTATTTGGCATCTTAGTCTTATACTTTGATTCGCTGTGACTAAAAGCAGCGCAGGTCTTGCCATGCGCTGTTCTAAAGCAAAGTTGGTCACTTAAATGATTATTTTGCTGCTGTTACTTTGGACTGTAGGGCCTTGATATCCGTCTCAATTGATTTTTGAATATCTTCCATTTTACGGGTCAATGCTGAGACTTTCTTAGCATCAGGTTGGGGTGTTAGCGTTGCTTTCATAAACTCAGCGCCGACTTGATTAACATCTTTGATTTTGCTGCGTATGGCATCGACTTCAGCACTCTTAAGCGGCAGTGCATCTAGCGCTTGATTGTATTGATTCACAAAGCTTTGTATGTCTATTGCGACTGCATCTAATGCTGCTTTGTCAGTATTGGTGACTGCATTGGATATTTTAGTTTGGAAAACTTTTGATTCAGCAACTTTAGTTGTTTCTAGGCTATTGATCGCAGCCATATCTACTTTGATATCAGCACTATTATTATGGCTAAAGCGAGTTGCAGCAGGTGTAACGACCGCTGCAGGAGTAACAACCGTTGCAGGAGTTGCGACTACTGCAGATGTTGCTGTGGCAGTCTGTTGACCTGTTGCTTCAGTTGCTTTTTTATCGCAAGCGGTCAAGGTCAGTGCCGAAGTACATAATGCAGTGATCAGTAATTTTTTCATAAAGTTTTCCATAGAGATTCATATTGCTCGGTACATTACTTGGCGAATGACACGTAGCAGTGAAGCAGAATACGGAAATATTTATAGCAATGCAAAAAAAACAGCGCTTGGATAGACCAACGCTGTTTGTGAGCTTATGCGTTTATTTCGCTTCAGCTGCTTTCGCTTGTAAAGTTTTTAAATCTTCAGCCATTGCTTTAGTTACTTCAGTTGCTTTGGTGGTCAATTCAGAAATCTTTTTCGCATCTGGTTGAGTTGACATCGCAGCTTCAGCCATTTCAAGGCCAATATTAGCACTTTCTTTCATTTTGCTACGTAAAGCGTCGACTTCAGTACTTTTAATCGTGAGTGCATCGAGATCTTTAACTGACTTTTCATTTTGAGACTTCATGATTTCAAATGCTTCTTTTAATGAATTTTGACCTGATTTTTGGGTCGCCTCAGTGATCTTGGCTTGAAATTCCGTCGCTTCTGTAGCTTGCTTTGCAGTCCATGCTTCGATTGCAGCTAAGTCAGCTTTGATATCTGCAGCATTGTTACTACTTAAGTTCGCTGCCGCAGTTGCAGTCGCGGCCTCTTTTTTATCCGTGCTTTCTGTTGCTTTTTTATCACAAGCGGTCAAAGTAAATGCCGAAGTACATAATGCAGCAATGAGTAGTTTTTTCATAAAGTCGTCCTTTTAGGATGAGATCACCGTGAATTTATTTGAAGTATTCAAACGCGGTGATGTAAGAATAATATGTATAAATAATATGCATATTAGTAAAGTTTCTAAGCTTAGCATATTTTTTTTTAAGGTGTATATTTTGTTATATCTGTGATTAATAATAAAAAAAAGAGCCTAAGAAAAATCTTAGGCTCTTAAATTTGACCAAAAGGTTATTTTTTCTCGGCAACCTTTGCTGCCAATGCTTTTCGTTCTTTAGCAATTTCTTCAGAGAGTTTTATGCCGCTTTGGCCGAGCATTTCCATTTTGCTTTGATCTTGGCTGCCTGACATGCTGAGATCTGAGATTTCTAAGGTGACTTTATTCTGTTGATCCATTTTATTGCGTAGCGCATCGACTTCAGTGCTTTTGAGCTTTAAAGCCAACAGTTCTTGATTGAAATCTTTGATATAGGCTTTCATGCCTTGCATGGCTTCACTCATCATGACTTTATCTTTTTTTTGGTCAGCTTCCATCATCTTGTCTTGAGAAGCCAAGGCTTGATCTGATTTGGCAATGGCCAACGCATCGATCGCATCTAAATCACTTTTGATATCAGCAACATTATTGCTACTGAGACTGATCACTGCAGCAGGTGCTGTTGCGGGATCGGCTGCTTTTTTATCACATGCTGTGAGGGTGAATGCAGTTGCACATAGAGTCGCAATCAAGAGCTTTTTCATGAAATGGTCCTTGAGGTTGTTGCAGATGAAGTGAGAGTTGATTAAAGCGCCTAAGGCAGAGTGATGCTACTTGCTGCCGTGGAATGGATAAGCTTGAGTGTTCAGTGGCTTTGTTTCTAGGGTAATTATGTAGTTATGAGCATGAAACTTAAGTGAATAGCAATTTGGACAGCATTTTATACTGAGTTCAAAATCAGCTCTCAAGATCACGCATTTGCGCTGGCGTTTGCCCAGTATAGCGCTTAAAAAAGTCGATAAAACTCGAGCTATATTGATAACCCAATGCATAGGCAATCCGTTTAATGGCAATACCTTGACGCAGTGCAGCGATGGCATGGACAATTTTGGCGCGGTTACGCCACTCAGACAGCGACAGCTGTAAGTGTTGCTGACTTAAGCGCAGCATATGACGCTCACTGACATCAAAGTCAGCCAAAACTTGCTGCAAACTCTGCCTAAAGCGTAGTGGATCAGCCAATTGAATTAAGATCGGTTGCAGGTTAGGGTGATTGCTTTGGGGTAAGTAGTGATCATGTGCAGGTGCCATGCGCATCAGATCAAGTAAGACTTGTAATAGATGGGAGTGATAGTGCGCGATGGAATGGTTGAGATGTTTTTGCTGCAGCAACTCGTTCACGACCTGTCTAAAAAATGGTTGAATACTCAGCGTCTTACAACGATCACTGAATATATGACACAGGCTAGGGTGGAGGCGAATACAAATATAATGGGTGATATGCGCATCGAGTGCAGTTGAACAGTGCGCAGTCCGTGGTGGTATCCATATCCCATAATTCGGTGGCGATAAAAATCGCTGCTCATTGATGGAAAATTCCAACATCCCATTCAGACTGAAGTTAAAGTCGCCCCATAGGCAACTATGTGGCGTCACGATATCGTTTTTCTGATAGTGAAATTCTTCAATCTCAATATATTGACTAAGGTCTAAATCAGTTGGCCTATGCATATTCACCACGATGAATCACAGTGTTGATGTTGGAGTTAAAATTCTACTTCACACCTCATTTTGGGATTGTTCAAGCCACGTGACCAGGTAAAGATTGAGATCAATGCCAGAACGATAAAGTTGAGTACGCTATACAGTAAGATATTTGCACTAAAATGATCAACTAAATATCCACCAAAGAGTGAACCACCGGCAATCATGAGCTGAAATATACCAACAAACAAGGGCATAGCTTATTAATTAGCTTGAGGGGGATCTATACTCGGTTTGATAAAACAGCGCTTGATCAAACTGCTGATCAGTAGTCAAAGCGAAAACGTGGACGGGTCAAGTGGTTTCGATGGCGATGAAAACCTGGTCTGTCATGAATGTGCCGGATTCGGATGTTGATCATCAGCTTGGTTAATGTCTTGATTGCATTATCTATGTCTGAAATGCCTTATTTACATAAAAACAGACTTGCTTGACACTGTGACTCTTCAATATACAAGGTAAATGTAATGCACGTTAAAACCAATCAGCATTGGTGGGCTTTTGCCTTGCCGCTGATCGCAGTACTGATATGGTCGATGAATATCGCGGTTTCACGATATGTTGTGGATTATATTTCGCCTGTGAGTATTAGTTTTTATCGCTGGTTGGTGGCATTTATCGTATTGACACCCTTTATGGCACTAAAAGTTTATCAACAACGGCATTTGATTCGCCAGCATTTTGTCCATTTCGCCGTGCTGAGTGCCTTTGGTATGGTGCTGTATCAGGGCTTGTCCTATACCGCAGCGCAACAGACCACCGCGACCAATATGGGGATTATTAATGCCTTTATTCCTGTATTTACCATCTTTGTATCGATGGCGATTTTAAAAGATATTTCCAATCGATTTGCAGTCATCGGTAGTTTGTTGTCCTTATTTGGTCTGATGTATGTCATGGGGCAGGGCGATTTTGCCAGCCTACTCAGTTTGGGGGGACATTGGGGCGACATCATTATGTTGTTTGCAGTGTTCTTCTATGCTTTTTATGGGGTATTCCTCAAAAAATGGCAACTTAAAATCCCTTTGATGATCAGCCTTTATGTGCAAATTGCTTTTGCCTTGATCTACCATCTGCCTTTTGTGCTGTGGTTAGGCATCGATCCGATCGATGCTCAAAATGTGGGCAGTGTTGTTTATGCCGGCCTGTTCCCATCTTTGGTTGCACCATTGTTATGGATGGTTGCGGTACAACAGATTGGCCCAAATCGCACCAGTATTTTTATGAATCTGATGCCGATCTTTACTGCGCTCATCGCCAGTGTTTGGTTGGCAGAGTCGTGGACGGTATATCATACGATAGGCGGTGTCATCATCTTGGTCGGTATCATCTTGGCACAGCGTAAAACTGCGCCGAAGTGAGCAGATGCTATTGTTGCAGATCCAAAGCCTTAACATTTGAATGCCCAAGGCATCAATGCTTCGCTCTAATTCTTTTGGACAAATAGACAAAAACCGAGTCATATCTGACTCGGTTTTTTCATGCTTTAAGGTCGGTTGGGTGGGCGACTTAGAACTTCATGCTCATACGCGCCCAGTAGTTACGGCCGATATTGTTAAACTGTTCAGTTGCGGAAATGCCAGCGCCAGCATTGCCCATTTTGTTGAGATGTTCGGCATAATTTGTGTCTAGTAAGTTATCGATACCCACAGATAGATCTACACCTTGGGTCAGGTTATAAGTGGCATTGATTGCCAAAGTGTTGAAAGAGTCACTTTTACCTGTGTCATACCCGACAATATTACCTTCGTTTAGGCTAACGCGATTTTGTGAAGCCACCACACGCCACAGTAGGCCAACATTATATTTCTCTTCGACGTAGCGTAGATTGATACGACCTTCTAAAGGTGCGATTTGTGGTAGGGCAGTGTTATCAGTGGTGTTTTTACCCCACGCATACATGGTGCTGATATCGGCTTGGAACTGATCAGTAAATTGATAGCCTAGACCTGCTTCAGCGCCTGCAATAGTAGCATCTACGTTACGACTTTTTGCATTTTTATCGACATAGGTCATTAAAATAAAGTCATTAATTAATCCTGCATAGGCTGAGGCCCAAGCACTGAATGCACCATGCTCAAACTGGGTACCCAAATCTAACTGAGTGGTTTTTTCAGTTTTGAGTTGATTGAATGGGTCTAGGCTTGATCCGTAGGTTTTGGTACTAAACAATTCCCAATAGTCGGGAACACGCTCTACATAACCCAGCCCAACATAATTTTTAAGGCCATGCTCAGCAACTTCATTCTCTAAGCGGATAAAACCACTTGGTAAAGTCTCTTTGCGTGTTGCTGTGGTCTTGAGGTTGTCAATTTCGACTTGATCAAAACGTGCACCACTGACCAGTTTATTGCTGTCATTGAGTGAGTACGTCATTTCAGCAAAAGCTCCATAAGACTGAAATTTCATATCGGTGGCAAAAGCGGTGCTTTTTTCTGGCTGAGCAAAATTGGTACTCTTTCTACCATGCTTGTTTTGCTGAGAATCAATCCCAGTGATCAAACTCAATTTATCCCATTCAGTGGTCATGCTTGCACGGGCATTTAAAGTACGACGGGTCACTTGAGTGGCCATTGGTCCCATCATCATCATTTTAGGCATTGCACCATGTCCAGGCATTGGCATGCCATGCATCCCTCCAGATTTTGGTGGGGTACGTAAGCTAAAGTTGTCCATGATGTGGTCGTTATAGCTATAGTCAATTTGAGCATCAACTTCTTTGATGACTTCAGTCAGATTTTTCTTGCGTACATGTAGACCTAAGCTTTCACGCGCAAACTGGGACCCATCCATGCCACGACCGGCATAGGCCATTTCGCCATCGCTTTTTCCACCTTTAAGCTCCACCCAAGTATTTTCGTCTGGGGTCCAACCAAGGGCGAGATCGGCATTCCATTTTTCCCAGTTCGAGGGAACTTTTTTCCCATTGCCATCTTTATAACTATCTGATACTGAGCGACTGCTATTTAAGCGTGCATATTTAGTTTCATCGCCAATCGCGGCTTCAACATTTTGATCGAGGCGGCCATAAGAACCAAACAGGACGCTGGCTTGACCACGATAAGGTTTGTCAGCGCTCAGTTGTTCAGGCTCACGCTCAAAAGTTACGGTTGCTGCTGAACCGGTGTTCGCATATTGGACGGTTTGCGGACCTTTGACTACCGTGATGCGATCATAACTTTCAGGTGAGATATAGCTGGCAGGGTTATCCATACGACTTGGACAGGCACCAAGGTTTTCCGTACCATCGGTAATGATTTTAATCCGCGAACCAAACATGCCCCTGAAAGTCACATCGCTATTGGCACCGCCACTTTTAACTTGGTTAAAGCCAATGATGTTTTGCAGATAGGCTGCACCATCGACAGCTGGAATCGGTTGAATGGCTTGCTTGGGATCTGCATGCACGATGAGGCCATTGGCATCATTGGCTTTTTGCGCCGTGACCACGATTGGTGCCAGTTGGGTCGGTTCAGTATGTTGTTGATGTGGTGCAGCATAAGTCGTTGTAGTGGCAAGACAAATCGCAGCCGCTAAAGGCTGTAAGTAAAATTTAGGCTGAGCCATTTTGAATCTCTCTTAAAACATAAATAAAACAAGGCTAGAGTCTTAAAGACTCGAAATTGGTTTTGATTTATGCAAAGAGGGGTGGGGCTCGCCCTTGGGGGAGTAAGAAGAGACGTTGTAATAAGAAGTAGACATGTAAGCTGGCTTTTTGAAAAGCGACCAAACGAACCTGAATCCGATCGATGACCGCATTAATTTCAAGTTCTGGTGGCAAAATCAGATTGCCATAGACAGTACAGTATTGGCATTGATGACTAGGGTCGTGGTGATCATGCACCTTAGGTGCAACATCTAAACTTGGATTATGTTTGGTATGTTGCATTGCAGTAGAATGTTGCGGTTTAGCGAACTGAGTTTGTGCAAATGCTTGGGTAATAGTTTCACAGACCGGTGCAATTTGATATTGCACAGGGAGCAAGGGCTGTATAAACACAGCAATCTGTAATAATACTGCCGCAAATCCTAGCAGCAAACCCGATCTTAACAACAAAACGTTCATCTCAACATTTTACAAGACCAATTATATCAATGTCATCCATGTATGGGTGAGGCATTCACGACCAAAGTTGCACAATTAGCGCTTTGTCTCAACTTTTTCTTTTTCCCGTTGGCGAACCAGTTTCTCAACTTTTTCACGTGCACGTTGACGCTTCAAAGGGGATAAATAGTCGACAAAAAGTTTACCATTTAAATGATCCAACTCATGTTGAATGCAGACTGCCAACAGGCCATCTGCTTCGAGCTCAAAGGCTTGTCCCTCAAGGTCTAGCGCTTCAATTTTTACCCGTGACGGGCGCTCAACTTTGTCGTATATTTGCGGCACGGATAAGCAACCCTCTTCATAGGGAAGCGTCTCTGCGGTCAGTACAGTGACTTTCGCATTGATAAACACCAAAGGTTGGTCTTTGTTTTCAGAAAGATCCATCACGATCAGTTGAATATGTTGATTGACCTGTGTGGCTGCCAAACCAATACCTGGCGCTTCATACATGGTTTCAAGCATATCTGCTGCAAGTTGACGAATCTGCTCTGTCACGGCCTCAACAGGTTTGGCAATGGTGCGTAAACGCGGATCAGGAAAACTTAAAATGGGTAATAAGGCCATGATTTATCCTCACTGATATGCCATTGGGATTAAGGAAAACGAAGCAGATGCTTCGAATATAACAATAGATTGAATTTGCCTAGTATAACGCAAATAAAGGCATTTTTTTAGGAATAATCAGAATGACAAAGGCTTTCAATAGCATTAACCGTCGTCGTATACGCGTTTTTTATACATATGTTGCTGTATTTATCGGTGCCGTATTGATGACAGCATTTGCCTTGGTCTCAAATGCGCTTGCAAAAACCAACCACACAGCTTTATCTCCAGTGTCTGAAAAAGCTGCGAAGCAAAATGCGCCGACCGAGCTGATTCATTTACGCCCACAGATTCGTGTCGAGGCATTGCAGCAGCCCAATACACAGTTTGCTACTGCTTATATACGACCATGGATGGAGCATTACCTCATCTTGGCCATCGACGCAGTGCAAGATGCTGCTTATGTGATCGGGAGCGCAGATCAGCGTGTCGTCGCAGCAGCAGGACAGATCATTTATGTGCGCGGTCGTGATTTTCAGGTGGGGCAGCACTATGCTGTTTATCGACAAGCAGAGCCTTATCGGATCGACCCGATGCGTAGCCAATCCAAACCTATCGCACTTGAATATGTCGAGGTGGCATCTGGCAAGGTGGTTGCTGTTGAGGCAGATGTGGCGAGTGTGGCGCTTGATCAGAGCTTCAATGCGGAGGTTCGTCAAGGTGATCTGGTATTGTCTAAGCCGCAATTGGATTTACCCGATCATATTGAACGACTCAATAGCGCAGACCTGACGCCAGATGGTCAAATTATTCGTGTGCAAAGTTCCATTGCGATGGCAGCCAAAGAGAGTGTGGTGACCATCAATCGGGGTTTAAGTCATGGAGCCAGAGTTGGGCAAGTATTGTCTATCGCTCAACAAGGTGAATGGGTGCAAGACCCGAAAAGCAAAACTAAAATTAAATTGCCTCAGCAAAACATCGGCAAACTCATGATCTTTAAAACCTTTGATGCAATGAGTTATGGCTATGTGTTGGAAAGTGATTTGCCGATCCATGTTGGCGCACAGGTACAGGCAATTGTATTTCCTGAGCCACCTTTATAAGGGGGATTCCCATGTTGGAGCGTATTTCAGAGGCACAAACTGCATATATTACTTTGTGGTATTTGGTGCAACATTCACTTTCCTGTTTTGCCAAGTTGGAACAATATTTTGGTTCTGTTGCCGCAGCAGTACGCGCGGAAAACTTATGTCGATGGAAAGATATAAAAATTCATGCCAATCATATTCGTCGTGCAGAAAGTTTTTACACGGCTAAAACCCAGCAAGCCTTTGATGAATGTATACAAAAAATCCTAAGGCATAGTGACTTTATCTTGCTGCAACATGAATTGGACTATCCGCAACAATTGTTACCCTATGCCGATCGTCCACCAATCTTATTTGGCAAAGGTGCGTGGCAAAATCTGAATCATCCGCAAGTCGCGATTGTAGGAAGTCGTAAGCCCAGTCCTCATGGTAAGCAAGTCGCTTATGATTTTGCCTACTATTTAAGTGAAAAGGGCTTTTATATTACCAGTGGCTTGGCAGAAGGGATTGACGAGGCAGCACATCTCGGTGCTCTACCTCACCATCGAACCATCGCCGTGGTAGGAACGGGCATAGACCAAATTTATCCAAGCCAAAATCGTTTTCTACAAGACAAGATCTTGCAGTATTCGGGGGTGGTCATAACTGAGTTTTTACCGGACACCAAACCGTTACAGCATAATTTTCCACGCCGCAATCGGATAGTCAGTGGGTTGAGTCTGGCGGTGTTGGTGGCTGAAGCGACGTTGAAAAGTGGATCTTTGATTACTGCAAAGGCCGCAGCGGAACAGGGCAAGATGACCTTTGCAATACCTGGTCATATTTACAGTGAGCATCATCAAGGTTGTCATCAATTGATTCGAGACGGGGCGGTACTGGTGGATCATCCTGAGCAAATGATAGAGGATCTGGCATTACCAACGCAGTGGCATTATCAACGTGTTGAACAATCGAAGACATCACAAGAAACTCAACATCATCGCCCCGTGAAAACCCTTAAAGCAGATCCAATACACGCTCCAATCCGAGTGCAAAGGCCTGAGCAAAGCGAGCCAATTCAAATACAGCTACGGCCCTCGGCAGCAGTGGAGCCTGATCCTGTGTTACCTGAGTATTTATTTAGGTTATATCAACATCTAGATTGGGTCGGCATAGACCTTGATACCTTATCCAAAAAACTTGATCTCAGCACCGCTCAGCTCACGTCACATCTGATGGAGCTAGAACTTCTAGGGCTTTGTATCCAACAGTTCGGTGTATATTTACGTTGCCGTAGCAGTCATTAATGTTCACAATAGCTTATTAATACAATGATTAGGTGTAGATAGATGATTACAACCTCAGTGGCGGAAGCTGCTCAATACTTAGCTCAAGGTGAGGTGCTTGCCTATCCAACAGAGGCAGTATGGGGTTTAGGTTGTGACCCATTTAATCAACAGGCTTTTTTAGAAATTTTAAGGTTGAAACAGCGCCCTGTAGAAAAAGGCGTGATTTTATTGGCAGGTCAGGTCAGTCAGGTTGAGCATTTATTACATCGCTTAGATGATCATATGCAACAACGTATTATTGAGAGTTGGACTCAGCTGGCCTTAGGGGATCGCGCCACCACTTGGTTGCTCGAAGCTGATGAGAACATCCCTGATTGGATTCGTGGCCAACATCCCAAAGTCGCAGTACGTGTCAGTAACCATCCTTTATGTATTGCATTATGTAATGCATTTAATGGTTTTATTGTGTCTACCAGTGCCAATCCGACGGGGCATGCTCCCGCACGTTCTCTACAAGATGCCAACCAATACTTTGGTTCAGAACTCAAGTATCTCAATGGTGATCTGGGCTTAAGCCTGCAACCGAGCAAAATTATTGATGCGCAAACAGGTGAAGTTATTCGCGGCTAAAGCTGTGGATTCATAGGCATCACGCTGTATCTTGCTCATGAAAATATAAAGCACAGTTGAGATGGTGTTGAGATCATCTGCACACGTCCGCTGTGGAGGTTTCCTGAGAATTGCTTGGATTGAGATTGCGCTTATATATCCCCGCTGCAATTTTTTGCAACATACGACCTTTCTGCACCAGAAATTGATCGATCCGCGGTGAAAATCGGGCACTACTATAAAGGATAGAGTTTCTTAGGATCAGGTAATAGGCAAACCATGCCACCGAACGGTGGGGTAAGCCAAGCCGTTGCATGCCTTTGCGGCCAATAAAGAACTGAGTAATATCCAAATGTTCTCGATAGGCAAGCTTTTGCTGTAATGGTCGAAAATGCAGATATTGGCGTTCAAAGGGTTCCATCGATAAGCTGGTCGCCAGTGCAATACTGGATTGATCTGCGGCGGGGTGAGCAAATTGCAACCAGTATAATAACCGTATGCCTTCTGATTCATGCTCAATGCACCATTGTTCATCTACGCCCATCAACCAAGCGACATAGCGCCAAAAATGTAGAAAACTATTACTCTCAGCACGATTTGGAAATATTCCTAAGCCACGGATGCCCAAGAGTACAGTTTCACTAAAGGCAATATTGGTCAGCGCCAAGTCAAACTGATTAATTGGACAACCCCACCGTTTTTCGTCCCATTGTTCATCGTGATGTAGATGGTAACGCACCATGGCATGGATAAAGCGTACATAGATGGTCGAGGTGAAACCTTCATTAAACCGCGAAAAAGCATTTGCTTCGGTAATGCTCATCCACCATTGTGTGGTTTCAGCTAGACGTTTACCTGCCTACTTTTTTAATGCACCTGTCTTTAGCAGTACTTGGTTGAATCCAGGATATAAATAGCCAACCATTAAAGATAAATCACGCAGTACAAATCCATTGTTAATGCCAAGGCGATGACTAAATGTAATGGCTTGCTGCATTTTTTGAGGATCTAACCATGTGGGTGGTGTTTCAATGCTTCGAAAAAACTGTTGCAGTACCAAGATGTCATGCGGCAGTTTTGCTGTTCCTTGATAAAGTGCAGTTTCAAAATATTGACGGTGTAGCTGCGGATTTTGCATGACCCATGCCACCACCAGATCCATGGCTTCATCGCCACGTTGCAATGCCTGTTGAATGGCGACATATTCTAGTGCAGTGGGTTGTAGCCTGCGTTTGCTGAGTAATTTAAACAGCATTGTTTTCCAGTTACTTTTAATCATGCTTTCAAACGACGCTAAACGTACTGGCTTTGTCTGGTAGGACATTGCTTGATGTTCCTATATTGAAGTGCACGGTAACTTTGAGATGCGTTATACAAATTGAGTCTAAGGCGTATTTTGCCCTTTGCTGTATTGAATTCTTATCAAGATAAATTGCGTATTCGCATGAAAACACTCTATGTCAGTGCATCGAACTATATAAGTCACTATAAAAGCTCGAATATAGATCATGAGTAACTCGAACATCCAATTGCGGTCAGGATTAAAAATAATAAATAAGCCATTTATCGCGATGAATGGGTTTAAAAAAGCCTAAAAACCCAGCAATCTGCATGATTTGGCCTAAAAAACCACCATACACATATTATTTTCGACATTTTATCGAAATAGGGGTTGCGCC
>NZ_SLVJ01000022.1 GCF_004345325.1 Acinetobacter calcoaceticus | reverse complement strand
AAAAATATGGCGACTCAGTTGGAAAAAACGATAGATGAGGCGCTAGATTTGGTATTTAAGACAATGTAGCCTAAATTTCAAATCTGGCTATATCTGAGCATAGAGGATGTACTTAATCTTTCATCAACAACGGATACCTTGATTGTGCAAGGTGGGGATTCGGATCAAGTGTCTATCGACTTGGGGAATTGGAGCAACACCGGTACACAGAATTACCTCGGTGAGCAATATACGATTTATACCAGTAATGATAGTTCAGCGATCAACCTATGGATCCAAAATAATATGTCGGTGATTTGATGTAAATAAATCTTAAAATCGGAGATCAATAGATCAGTCGTTGATCTCATTATAATAAAGACTGCCGAAGTTAATCTTTGGCAGTCTTTTTTTTGGCTATTCTGTTGCTGCGAGTTTGGTCTATATAGAATTGTTTTTTAAACATGCTTGTCATCACTTAGGCACCGCTAAGCTCCGAGAGGCTAGGTGAGGTATAAAAAACCTCTCCTGATCGGAGAGGTTTCGAGGTGAGGCTAGTAGAGCTTTGCTGAGGTAATAATCACTCTAAAACTGGATTTTTCTTTGGTGTCCACTGGGTCAAGATATCGTTGACTGCGATTTTGTTGTAACTATATTGGGTGCTTTGCAAACCTTTGACTGGCAGTGAATAATGACCATTGACCACTTTGTTTTTATACTCATACCAAGCCAATTGGCTGTCGCCTGCACTAAAGTAGTCTTTTAACACTTGAGATGCAGCAGCATCTGGCGCTGTAAACAGGATGTGTTTTGGTTGACCTTGTTGTGCTGCAATCAATTTATAGTCAATTTTAAACTTGAGTTCTTGCTTAGTCTCATCATCAAAAATCACAGCTTCAGCAGATTGATTATCGACCAAACGGATTGAGCCATTTTTTCCAATATTGATGTACCAGGATTTGTTTTGGATAGCATTTTCTAAGCTAGAAACAGTCGAGCTACAGTAGCTACTGATGCTGGTACAGCTATAAATTGGGTGGGTTGTATCGGTGGAGCTAAAGACTAAATGTGTCCTAGTGATGTTGTAAACGGGTTGAGTGATGTCTTTTACCCACGCATAGGCTTTGGCACCAGCACTAAAGTATTGAGTCTTGATTTGTTCAGGTAACTTTATCCCATTGCCAAAACCTTGATTGATGCCTTTGTCAAAGCTCAATCCAGACAAATCTTTTTCAGTGAGGGTGTAATATTTAACCCCAGTATCTGATTTTACATACAGACTCGGTATACCCTCTGTGCCAATTGGTCCTTGTGACATGGTGAGTGCACCATCAGTCTCTACCCAATTATTATTAGTAATATTAAAGACTAAAGCAGTCGTCTGATCTTGACGCCAAGCGTTATCATATGCACCTGAAGTTGCATAGCTCAAGGACTTAAATTGACCATTTTGCGCTTGATGTAGATAGTTATAACCTGAAATGATCAAAGGATTTTGATCAACCCAATAGCTAAGATCATAGAGATAATTGCGTTGAATTTCTTCAAGCGGTTTTTTGACATAATTAAAATTGTCACTCAAGGTTTTATACTGCGATGGCACATATTCCGTTGGTTTGGTCGGTGCGTTGTCGCTATCATTATCACTGCTGCCCCCGCAACCCGTGAGTAAAAATGCCGAACATAGCCCTGATAAGATGAGATAATTTTTCATAAAGCCCCATATAATCGTAAAATTTAACAGTTGGTAAAATTTGTAATTAAGCCGCTCGATCATAGCAATAATTTATTGGCGCCATAATTGCAAAAAGAATAAAAACCAATTAAATCAAATATTAAATTTTATTAAATGAATAGTGGTTTCGCTAGGTCGGGGCACAACTAAGTGCACTTGGCGAGGGTGTCTAAATCGCTTTCTACTCTCCGAGGTCTACACCATTATTATCCAGAGGCTACTATTTAGTATTAAGTGAAATTTAATAAAAGCTCGATATCTGCTTCTGGTATTTATCTAAAGTTTTGGTGATTGCATAGTTTTATCATTCGAGTAGCGGGGTCAAAATGCTGACGATATGAGGCACTAACCGCAGTAGTGCTGTACGAGTACGCTATCGAAGCGGTCTGATCTGATTCGGGCGGTATTAGGGCGATTTTAGAATAACTTAATAAATAAGTGGGTTTTTGTGTGTCTATGTTATAAATTTTAATATTATTGTAGAATTGTCACAACTTTATAAAAAAATGTGCGACATGCAAAAGTCTATATATGAGAAGTCGATTTATTATCTATTTGCATCACTAATTAGTATTTTATATGTTGGATTCATTGTAAGTTTGCCAAACGAGTGGTTCAGGGATCGTAACTACTATGTAATTTACGCAAATGAAGCCGAACGAATTATTGAGAACTCAAGCTCAATTTTAGGACTATTACTTAATGAGCCAATTTTTCTAAGAGTTGCACAGTTTTTTGGAAACTATATTTCTGCTGAGTTATTTCCTGTTGTGATGTCTGGGTTTGTAGCGGCAGTTTATACATTTTCGTTAATAAAATATTCAAGAACATTTATAATGTTTACGCTCGGTTTATTATCATTGGTATTTATTTCTTACCTGCAAACGGCACAGGTCATGGTATTGCGACAAGGCGTTGCGACAGCAATATTTTTATTGATATTTCTGTCATCAGCGTCAGATAAAAGAAAAATTATATTTTGTGCATTACTGTCCTTGTTTCATTCTGTATTTTTCATTGTTACAGCCGTTTATGCCGCTTATATGTTTTTTTTAAGAGAAAAAGATACTAAGCTAATGCTAGTAATTGTTGCTATTGCAGGCGCTGTACTTTTCTTGTTATCCTCATTTTTATTAACTTACTTAGGATTTAGGCAAGCAGATTTATATGCAAATACCACTGAAAATTCTGGCGGTGGTGCATTTATTCTCAGTTTATTTACATTTATTTATTTATACTTTTTTGGTAGTAAAGAAAATAAAGCGTTATATGATTGGACGCTCATTGGTTTGGTTTTGTTTTTGGTTGGATATTTCTTATTCTTTTCCGCTGGGCGACTCTTTGTTACATTTTTTCCATTTGTATTAATTTTACTTGTATCAAAATCTAGGCTTCAAGATATTTTATTTCTCATTTTTATTAATATTATTTATATTTATTTATTTTATACAGGGGAGTATATGATCTTATTTGATTACGCTGGTCAGCCATATGTCACAAACCTGTTTGAACAGCACATAAATAGACTTTTAAACTACTTCTAATCCCCCAATACCATGCCTTCATGGTGTGGTTCTGCGCTATTGATATATAGCATTTGACCATCCAGATTGACCTGCATCAGGATAGAAACACCACTGCGCTTGATACTTGGTACAGTTTGTGGGAAGTCGGCTATCATTACCAAGTCGATCACCTTGGGCTGGGCCTATATTGCAACTTGAATCTTGATCAAGAGAGATCAAGTTTGTCATTGAGGGAAGAGTGCTGGACTGGTTGAACAAGCCCAATGGATTAACGGAGTATAGTCTGAGGCTCATGGCATATAAATGAATGACTATTTATGTGTTTTCTATAGCAATATCGCTGCATAAACATGCTGAAAGTCATTCAGGATGCATAGGCTGATAGAGCCAGCATAAATTCGATTTGATGCTGCAGCAAATCGCTTCAATCGATACAAAGGATAGAAGCAATATCCATCTTGATATACAATTACGCCAATTTTAGAATTTTCCCTTCACACAAGCCCCCGATTCACCGTTCTGCTGAGTCGATGTGTGTACAAATTGCAGATTTATAAACTATGTCAAAAGATCAATTAGCCTTAGAAGTCAAGGCTCGACGCACCTTTGCGATTATTTCGCATCCCGATGCGGGTAAGACCACCATGACGGAGAAATTGCTGTTATGGGGTAAAGCCATTCAGGTGGCGGGTATGGTGAAAAGCCGTAAATCAGATCGTGGCGCGACCTCGGACTGGATGGAGATGGAAAAAGAGCGTGGGATTTCTATTACCACCTCAGTGATGCAGTTTCCTTATAAAAATCATGTGGTCAATCTACTCGATACCCCGGGACATGAAGACTTCTCCGAAGATACTTATCGTACCTTGACAGCAGTTGACTCTGCGTTAATGGTGATCGATGGCGCGAAAGGGGTCGAGGATCGAACCATTAAATTGATGGAAGTGTGTCGTATGCGCGATACACCGATCATCTCTTTCGTCAACAAAATGGACCGTGAGATTCGTGAGCCTTTAGAGTTGCTCGACGAGATCGAAAATGTGCTTAAAATCCGTTGTGTGCCGATCACTTGGCCATTGGGTATGGGGCGTGATTTCGCAGGTGTGTATCACATTCTTGAAAACAAACTCTATGTCTATAAAGCAGGTTTTGGTTCAACCATTACCGATATCGAAATCCGTGATGGTTATGACTATCCAGACATTCGTGAAAAAGTCGGTGATTTGGCCTTTGCTTCATTTGAAGAATCTTTAGAATTGGTGCAAATGGCCAATGATCCTTTAGATCGTGAGTTGTTCCTACAAGGCAAGCAAACCCCAGTGTTGTTTGGTACAGCTTTGGGTAACTTTGCTGTAGATCATGTCTTGGATGCCTTTTTAACGTGGGCACCAGAGCCTAAAGCCCATCCGACCAAAGAACGTGAAGTGGCTGCGACTGAAGCTGGATTCTCAGGCTTTGTCTTTAAAATCCAAGCCAATATGGACCCGAAACATCGTGACCGTATTGCCTTTATGCGGATCTGTTCAGGCAAATATGAAAAAGGCCTGAAAATGAACCATGTACGTATCGGGAAGGAAGTGCGAATCAGTGATGCCTTGACCTTCTTGGCCGGTGAGCGTGAGCAACTCGAGCAAGCATGGCCGGGCGATATTATTGGTCTGCATAACCACGGCACCATCCAAATTGGCGATACCTTTACTTCAGGTGAAAATTTACATTTCACCGGTATTCCGCACTTTGCCCCAGAGATGTTCCGGCGGGTGCGTCTACGCGATCCTTTAAAATCCAAACAGCTACAAAAGGGTTTAAAAGAATTGTCTGAAGAAGGCGCAACGCAGGTGTTTATGCCACAAATCAGTAACGACTTGATCGTTGGTGCGGTGGGGGTACTCCAATTTGACGTGGTTGCCTACAGACTCAAAGAAGAATACAAAGTGGATTGTATTTATGAGCCTGTGAACATCAATACCGTTCGTTGGGTCTCTTGTGATGATGAAAAGAAATTTAACGAATTCAAGAAAAAAGCCCATGATCAATTGTCAATTGATGGCGGCGGGCATTTAACTTATCTGGCACCGAGCCGTGTCAACTTACAGTTAATGCAGGAGCGTTATCCAGAGATTAAATTCCAAGCCACGCGTGAGCACTAAGTGCAGAAATGGGGCTGATGGTGTCGTCCTTGTCTTATTCTAAAAGCACAAAAAAAACAGCTTCTCGATGAAGCTGTTTTTTTTGTGCCTAATCAGTTTAATATTGCGGTATAACCATTTCCCTATTCGAGCAGCATATGCAATCTCGCCTTGGTCGCAGTCTCTTTAAAATCAGTCTCTTTAAAATCGGTCTGTTGAGTGCCTGCATAGGACTGCTCAGTGGCTGTGACTCGGCATCTGATAGTGCTCAATCCGCGGCAGCGCAAACTCAGAACAATGCCGAGAATACGACATCAGCAAATCCTGATATCTTGCCCTATCTGGATATCAAGACCACCGTAGCCGTATTTAAGCTGCCGCCATGTACAACCAATCTGTGTACCCAGATCGATATCCTCAGTGTTGAGAGTCAAGATCCCTGGTTGAATCAATGGATTACACACTATCAGGCACAGGTGTTACAACGACAAATTGGCCTGATTCCCGACCCCTCGAAGCCATTGAACTTGCAACAGGCCGTGGATGCCTATGTGAAAAAATCTCAAGCATGGCAAAAAGAATTTGTTAAAAATAAACCCTATGAATTGCAGCTCAGTTCACAGATCGCTACGCAGCGTAATCAATATGTGTTACTACAGCTTTCAGTGGACAGTCAGCAAGGCGATCTCAATGTAAAACAGCGACAATACTTCGCAGTTGCCGATCGCAAGCTGCAAAAGACCCTCTCGATCCTTGATGTGATTAAAGCAGATCAACAGGCAGCCGTGGATCAGTGGGTGCAAGCGGCCTATCAAAAATGGTTGCAGCAACAAAGCCGGGCTGTACAACAGGTGGCAGCCAAAAGCTTGCAATGGCAGCAAGCCGATTGGTTCTTTGATCATGAAGGCATCGGGCTGCACTTTCGTGCCAATGAAATTTCACCGGATGGAACGCCCTTGGCGGTGTTTTTGACCCCAGCGCAAACTCAGCAAGCCCTACACGCTGAGGCATTCAAAGGTATGTTCTAAATCATGATATTGACTCAATCCAAGCGCAGGAAAATTTGAACCTGTGCTTGATAAAGATACAAAACGTGATTGAGCAAGTTGATTTACAAGGCTAAGCTGTTGATGCTTCATTCAATCGAACTCAAATATCAGGTTTTTAAGATGTTAAAACATAAAACACCATTGAGTGTGGCGGTATTGACGATTTTGCTCAGTGCCTGCCAACCTAAACAGCCTGATCCGGCTGTAAGCAGTGAAACTGCGGCTTCAACGGTGGTGGATACAGAGCCACGCCTTGAAGGCAGCACTGAAAAATTAGTATTGAAAATGCCCGATTGTGATGACAAGAACTGCCCAGAGTTTTCGGTGGAGCGTCTGCGCAGTAATCAATTTGTACTTGACCAAATTATCGATCAAGCCATTATCACCAATCTTAAGCAGATGCTGGATTCGGTTGAGCATGGTGAACAGCCTGCTTCAATGGCCAAAGCAACGCAAAGCCAATCGGGCAAAGCAGCACAAAGCCAGTCGGCCAATGCGTCTACTGAGTTGCCTGCATCTGCTGCGGTTACAGAACAGGTGAGCAAGACACCAGCCCAACATATGGCGGATCAAGTGCAGCCTTATCTGCAAACCTTTTTAGCGTTGGATCAGGAATTGAAAGCCGTAGGTGCCAGTCATAAGATTAATCTGCTGATCAGTCCACGGATCTTAAACTCAGAAGCTCCATTGGCCACCGTGGTGATTAACAGCAGTAGTTATATCGGGGGGGCACATGGTGCCTCAGCACAGACCTATTATAATTTTGATCTTAAACATCAAAAACAGATTCAACTCAAAGACATTCTTCAAGCCAATCAATATCCTGCATTGGAAAAACTGACTTATGCTGCGTATAAAGCATGGATCACCGAAACCAATCCTACTGTGAAAGTGGCAGAGTATGAACAGGCATGGAAATTTAAAATGTCAGATAATTTCTATTTGGGTCAACAGGGCTTGATTCTGCAATACGGTGAATATGATATTGGTCCCTATGTGGTCGGTCTACCGCGCTTGGTGATTCCCTATGAGCAGCTCAATAGCATCTTAAAAGATCAGTATTTCCCAGCCAATATGCAACTAGACCAGCCGAGCAGCAGTGTGGTCGCGACGAAAGCGCCGCACTAATCTCAACTTCATGAGGCGATGCCGTGTTTGATACCCATACTCATTTTGATGTTGTCGACTTTGATTTAGATCGGCAACATTTGGCGACACAGGCCAAAGCGTCTGGGGTTGAGGCTTTGGTGTTAATTGGTTTTTTGGCAGAGCGCTTCGATTGCTTGTTGGATATACATCAACAGATCAATGGCTGGAAGGATGCACCGCAAAGTTTTCTGGCACCGGGACTGCATCCCTTTTATATCGAGCAACATCAGACCTCGCATCTGTTACAACTGGAGCAAATGCTCAGGCTACAGGACTGTGTGGCGGTCGGTGAAATCGGATTAGACACCTTTTTAAAACAACATAAACAACCAGAACAGTTTCAGCGCCAACAACAATTTTTTGCCGAGCAAATCGAGTTGGCTCAACAGTTTGATAAACCAATCTTATTACATATCCGTAAGGCCCATGCCGAAGTGTTGGCACAGCTAAAACGACAACGCTTTCACTTAGGCGGAATCGCGCATGCTTTTAGTGGTGGAGTGGAGGAGGCCAAAGCCTTGGTAAAACTGGGCTTTAAGGTCGGTGTGACTGGGCAAATCACCAATCCCAATGCCAAAAAACTGCATCAAGTGGTACAGGCCTTAGGAGCAGAGCATCTGGTGATTGAGACCGATTGCCCAGATATGACCCCATTGTGTTGTCAGTCTTTAGATCAACAACGCCATCAAGACCCTCAGCATCCTCAACAGCGCACCCGCAATACTCCAGTCAATTTAGGTTGTGTCTTAGCTGGATTGGCGCAAAGTTTGGCGCTCAATCGTGAGACGCTCGAAGCCATGCTCTGGCAAAATTCGCTACAGGCTTTAGGCTTAGATGATCGGCATTTTACTGCTAATAATTTAACCATTCAATAACATAGAAAGTGCTAATTTGGCTTACATTGGTTGGACGTACTTGTAAAAACAGCCCAACACTTTATTAAGCCAAGCCGGAGGATTTACCTATGGTAAAGTACAGCAATTTGAATAGTTTCAATGCTTTAAAGACCTTAACTGTGGGTACGGATCATTATCAGATCTTTAGCCTCAAGGCTGCACTCAATCAACTTGGGGATATTGAGAAGCTACCCAAATCACTTAAAGTATTATTGGAAAATTTACTCCGTTTTGAGGATGATAAAACGGTCAAAAAACAACATATTCAGGCCATTGTGGATTGGCAAAAAAACCGCCGTTCAGATCAAGAAATACAATATCGCCCTGCACGGGTATTGATGCAGGATTTTACTGGTGTACCTGCCGTGGTGGATTTGGCGGCCATGCGCGCTGCAGTGGCCAAGGCCGGTGGCGACCCAGAACAGATTAACCCGCTTTCCCCCGTAGATTTGGTGATCGACCATTCCGTGATGGTCGATCATTTTGCAACGGATCATGCCTTTGCTGAAAATGTCGATATCGAGATGCAACGTAATGGTGAACGCTATCAATTTCTGCGTTGGGGCCAATCGGCATTTGATAATTTTAGTGTGGTGCCTCCCGGCACTGGTATCTGTCACCAAGTGAATTTAGAGTACTTGGCTCAAGCGGTATGGTTGGGCGAGAGTGAAGGGCAACAGTTTGCTTTCCCCGATACCTTGGTTGGAACTGACTCACATACCACCATGATCAATGGACTCGGCGTGCTTGGCTGGGGCGTAGGCGGCATTGAGGCGGAAGCTGCCATGCTGGGACAACCGATTTCGATGCTGATTCCTGAAGTGATTGGCTTTAAGTTGACGGGGAAATTGCGAGAAGGCATTACCGCCACGGATTTGGTCTTGACCATTACCCAGATGCTGCGTCAAAAAGGAGTGGTGGGTAAATTCGTTGAGTTTTATGGGGATGGTCTGGCCGATTTGCCTCTGGCTGATCGTGCCACCATTGCCAATATGGCACCGGAATATGGTGCGACCTGTGGTTTCTTCCCAATCGATGAAGTGACCTTGGGTTATATGCGTTTAACTGGTCGCCGTGATGATCGGATTGCATTAACCGAGGCCTATTGTAAGGAACAAGGCTTGTGGCGCAATGCTGGAGATGAACCGGTCTTTACTGACACGCTTGGACTGGACATGGACAGTGTTGAAGCCAGTGTTGCTGGACCGAAACGGCCACAAGATCGGGTATTGCTGGCAGATGTCGCCAAAACTTTTGATGCCTTGATGGATCTGGATATGTCACCTGGCAAGGAGGCCAAAGACCGTTTGGCCAATGAAGGCGGGGGCACCGCGATTGATGCACCGCATGCTCATGAAAATGAATCACATTATTTTAACAATGGTCAACGTCATGCACTGAATCATGGCGATGTAGTGATTTCTGCGATTACCTCTTGTACCAACACCTCCAATCCGAGTGTGATGCTGGCTGCTGGATTGTTGGCGAAAAAAGCCATCGAAAAAGGTCTGCAACGTAAACCGTGGGTGAAAAGTTCTTTGGCACCTGGGTCGAAAGTGGTGACCGATTATCTCGAAGCCTCTGGTCTAATGAGCTATCTGGATCAACTGGGTTACAACTTGGTCGGCTATGGCTGTACCACCTGTATCGGAAATTCAGGTCCTTTGCCGCCAGCGATTGAAGCCGCGGTACAGACCTATGATCTGAATGTGGCATCGGTATTGTCAGGCAACCGAAATTTTGAAGGTCGTGTCCATCCGCTGGTCAAAACCAATTGGTTGGCTTCGCCACCCTTGGTGATTGCTTTTGGGTTGGCAGGCACCATTCGTACCGATATCAGTCATGATCCACTTGGGGTTGATCAACAGGGGCAAAATGTTTATTTAAAAGATATCTGGCCATCGCAGGCCGAGATTGATGAGGTGCTAAAGCAGGTCAATACCGAGATGTTCCACAAGGAATATGCGGCGGTATTTGATGGCGATGCACGTTGGCAAGCGATCCAGATTCCAGACAGTCAGACCTATGCATGGGTCGAGGACTCGACCTATATTCGTCATCCGCCATTCTTTGAGCATATCGATCAGCCCGCTGCGCCGATTGAAAATATTCAGCAGGCCAGTATCTTGGCGTTACTCGGTGATTCAGTGACTACCGATCATATCTCACCTGCGGGGAATATTAAAAAGGACAGTCCTGCTGGACGCTATCTGCAACAGCAGGGCGTTGAGCCTATAGATTTCAACTCCTATGGATCTCGCCGTGGTAATCATGAGGTGATGATGCGTGGCACCTTTGCCAACATCCGCATTAAAAATGAAATGCTTGGTGGTGAAGAAGGGGGCAACACGCGATATATTCCAAGTGGTGAAAAGATGGCGATCTATGATGCAGCGATGTTGTATCAAAAGGATCACACGCCATTGGTGATCATTGCAGGGAAGGAATACGGCACTGGGTCTTCACGGGACTGGGCAGCCAAAGGCACCAATTTATTGGGCGTGAAGGCAGTCATTGCTGAAAGTTTTGAGCGGATTCATCGTTCTAACTTGGTCGGTATGGGGGTATTGCCCTTGCAGTTTATCGATGGCCAAACGCGCCACAGTTTACGCCTGACTGGGCATGAGCAACTATCGATCACTGGGCTGTCTGATGAGATTAGTCCACAGCAACACTTGGACTTAAGCATCCAACGTGCTGATGGCAGCATCGAGCAGGTTAAAGTGCTTTGCCGAATCGATACCGTAAATGAAGTTGAATACTTTAAAGCCGGTGGGATTTTGCATTATGTATTACGAAATCTGATCGCGGGTTGAATGATTTAGACGCTTTCTAAGCTTAAGCCACATCATAGTAAAGCCCTGCAGAAGCAGGGCTTTTTTTGGAATTACAACCAGCGTGACGAGTTGATCAGGTGGTTGTTTTATTTCCGGTATGGAACGAGAAATGCGAGAAATATTATGGATGAGGATGTTTAGTTAATAATGTATAAGTTATTTCTCATGAGGCATTTGCACATAATTTAAATAACCAATCACTCCACCACCCCCATCACTAGGATGTCTAACCCCATCTAGTACAGGAATATTATTAAAATCAAATGGGGATATACCAATAATACAAGCCACATTCACACCATATTGTTCAGGGTTTGATCTTCTCTGGTGGAAGGTATAAACACCACAAACTGAGCAGAAATAATGTGCAGCCTGATGGGTATTGAAGCGATACTCAGTGATCTGATCTTGTCCCTCATAAACCTCAATTCCTGAAAGAAGTGCAGAGACTGCAACAGCCCCGCGCATACTACAAAAAGAACAGTTACACCTTCTGATTGTATTAAAGCCATCTGATAGTTCAACTGTGAACTTAACCATCCCACAGTGGCATTGAGCTAATTTTCTCTCAGACATCAACCTACCTCCAAAAAGAATATTTCGACTGTATTGTTATTTAAGTGTCTTGTCTGTGGTCTCGTTGCATATATAGCCTCTTCCCGAACTGCAAGATGGAATGAAGATCCATGCAATCCATGAAAAGCGCGATAGATCTACTCTTCAAGCATCCGTAAATTTTTTGGAATCACATAATATTGACCATTGTATTTTAGGCGATCTGTACGCTTGGTTTTAGAGATTACTTGACTGACACAATCCGTCAGTTTTTGATCTGACTTGTCGTGGGTTTCAAGGCTGTTCACTTGTATATCGCGCATACCATTGTGTTGCGTGGGCAGTATTGAGAGTGTGCTGTTACGTTGCTTAAACGCTGCATTACAGCTACGGGCATTTTCTCCTTCGAGTGTCTCTATTTTGAGTTGAGCCAAAACTCGGCGTTGACGTTCTAAGTCATACAGGTTCATTAGGGTGTAGTCCAAAGGCGAGTTTGCGGATGCACCGCGATAATCGATTCTTAAGCCGATGGCGCGTAACTGCGGATTAAGTTGATAGGCTGCAGTATCTAAACTTACTTCACTCAATACCATCGCATCAGAGGGGTAGATATCTGGGTCTTTGTAGCTGCTGATCAGTTGTTTAGCGTTCCGGTCAGCGAGCAGCAGATAGAGCCTGTAATCTCGGATGCCATTTTCATCATCATAGCTTTTAACCACCTGTTGATAGACCATCACGATCTGATCTGGACGATGTGGCAATGCTTTACAATCCGCGATTTGATTGAGGTCAGGGTTAAGTTTTGCTTGCTGCAGGATAGATTGCTGAAAATGTATATCCTCACAGACATTGGCATGGGCAATGTTCAGCTGTGTGAGGCAGCCCAAACCGAGAAACAATATTAATTTAAATGGCTGTGTCATTAAAACTCCCAATGGTGCTCAAGAAATCAATAAGCAGTGAGATTAGATTGCTTCTCAGTTGTAAAACCAGATAAGGTGTTTAGAAGAACAATAGAGTTATTTTAAAAATTTTCAGGGTGATGAGTTTAATGAATAAGATATTTTATAGCATGCTGGCTGCGGTTTTTTTAGGGGGCTGTGTGGCAGGTGACAGCGCCATTCGTGCGGACTATGCTAAGCGTTATAGCCAAAACCCACAATACGTTAAAATTTATCAAGACAAAATCAATGATCAGGATGTGAACGCCTTAGCAGTCAATGCAGCCAAAGCTGAAAAATCTAAAATGCATGGGCAGAAAAGATTTAAAGTTAATGATTTTATTTATGTCGAAGATGTGAAATCCAATGCCAATAGCGTTGTTTTTGAGTATTCATTGACTGATAAGTGGTTTAAAAAATCCAAGCAAAGGCAGTTAAACGATCAGCAAAGCATGCAAAAAGATTTGATCTATCGAACCTGTTCACTGAAAACAGTATTATTGGCGCAACAAAAAGGGCTAGAAGAAGTCCATCATTATTATAAAAACTATCCAGATCAAATTGAGTTTAGCCTTAAATCCAATTTACAACTCTGTCAGCAACATGGGTTTATTTGAAACCGTATTAAGTTGAGCTGAAAGCATGAAAATAAAATATAGCCTGATGATTTTACTGAGTATCTATTCGGTACACAGTTATGCCGATGCTGATCGCCTCGATCTAAAAAAATATCAAGCGAGCGCATTACAACATCAAAGCCTCTGTAAGCAGATTCCACAAAGTTGTGAAACTGGGCAAGATGCTCAACTGTATCAAGTTAGGCAACAACCCGAGCAGTATTATTTAATCTGGGACTTAAAGCTCTATCAGTTGAGAGGACAGAACAAGCAACTGCAACTTTTAAATCAGTGGGATTTTTCAAATGATCAAGCCAAGACTGTGACCACACATTGGACGGTTGATGATGAGCCTGAGGCTTCTGATCAGCGTTTTATCTATCCGGTTTTGTTTCGGATCTCAGCGCAAAGTTATGCCGTAGCATTGATTCAACGTTTTGATGAGTATTATTCGGGCGGGATGATGACGGAGGAGGTTGCTGATTTTTTTGAGCTTAAAGCCAATGCCCAGTCTAAATTGCAATTTCAAAATATTCCTTTTTCAGTTTACCGGATGATTCGAGCCTGTTTTAGTGAGGAGGATTATCTAAAAGGCGGTGATATGGGCTGCCATGATGAGGAAAATTTGATCCTGAATATTCACTATCGACAGCCATATACATGGCAGATGAAATACCATTATTTCCGCACCCTCTCAGCAGCTTCAGATCAAAAGCCCGTCAATCAACGGCGCAGTTATCTATTACAAGCCCCGCAAACCAAGTCATTGCAATTACCAGCAGCGTGGCATGAGTATTAGGCCAGAGTTTTTATGGTGGATTAATCGCAATGGGATTGGTTTAAATTGTCGGCTAAGTTCACTGAGACGGTATTGGATTGACTACTTTAGTCCGGCTGAGTTTGTTAAAATGCGCTGAAATTTTAGATGACATGTGAGCTCATGAGCGATTTGCCCCTAGATGATGAATATGAGCGCCGTTTTGCAGGCGTGGCCAAAGTGTATGGTGAGGATGCCTTTAAGCATTATGCTGCCAGTCATGTCATGGTCATCGGGATCGGTGGGGTCGGCTCTTGGGCGGTCGAAGCCTTGGCGCGTAGTGGGGTCGGTGAATTGACCTTGGTGGATATGGATGTGGTGGCTGCATCGAATATCAATCGCCAATTGCCTGCCATGAGTTCAACCTTGGGGCATGAAAAAATCACCGTAATGGCAGAGCGTTGCCGCCAGATCAATCCACGCATCAAAATCAATCTGGTCGATGATTACATTACCCCGGACAATATCGCAGAGATGCTGGCCAGCGCCCCCGATGTGGTGTTGGACTGTATCGATGATGTCAAAGCCAAATTTGCCCTGATGCTGTATTGCCGCTTTAACAAGATCCAACTGATTGTTTCTGGTGGGGCGGGGGGCAAGCTTGATCCACTCAAGATTCGTGTCGCTGATCTCTCTAAAACTGAACAAGACCCGATGTTGGCCAAATTGCGCAGCCAATTGCGAGGCAAAGGCATCTGTAAAAAGCCCAAAGAAAAATTTGGCATTACGTGTGTCTACTCGATCGATAATCCATTTTCCAGCGCTGAAGTCTGTGCCAGTGCGGGCTTGCGCTGTGGGGGCTATGGCTCGGCAGTGGTGGTGACTTCAAGTTTTGCCATGATTGCTGTGGCAGAAGTATTTAAGAAATTGGATAAAATGGGAATGCAACAGCATGGCACAACTCAAGCAACATCAACCTAAAACTGATTCCTCACTCGAGCAGGTACAAACATCGGCTCTACAGCAGTTGCAGCAATATGCACAGATCAGTGAGATCACGGCATGGTCAGATGTGTTGGCGCTTTATCGGCAATTGAAACAGGAGCAATTAAAACAGCAGCAGCCGAATCAGGTGTTGCTGATCTTGGATGATGTCAACCAATGCTATTACACTTCGATGCATGCCGGTCAACGTGATGAGTTGTATTTCGATGAAGAACTGCATTTCAAAGACCTTGATAAAGATCAATATTCGGTTGCTGAACAGCAGGTTGAGCTGTATCAGTTGCAGTATCGTATCGAACAACTGCAAGCGCCTGAGTTACAGACCTCGATCACCGCACTGAGCAAAGTTTTGGATTATGGCGCAGAAGACGGTGCAGTGCTGTTGGCGATCAATGCCAATCCTGTCCCGATGCTCGATGAGCAGGTGGAGGTGAAAGTCTTTGCAGCACCGAGTCCTGCACTGAAACTGGCTGCAATGCCGAATGGTTATTTTTCGGTTGATCTCAATCCATTTCAAAGCTATGCCTTGATCCAGCATCTTGAGCAGTGCTATGGCCTTGAGTTTGTTGGTCTAGGCGCTAGCTTGTTGTATTTTGTGAAAACGACCGTGCTGAGCGCAGTACAGATCGAGCAACTCATTGCGTGTTTAAGCCAGATGTATCAGTTTGATCAGGCGACTCAGCAAGGGCTACAGCAGCATCTGTTGCAACAGGATTATTTGATTCTGAGCTATGGCGAATCTCTGATGGATTTTGCTGACGACTATGCGTTAAATAACGAATAGTAAATAAAATGTCGTATGTGACTCATTTTTAAGGATCAGTTTCAATAAACTGTCATTGAAACTGCATAAGAATGAAAGATAAACCCCGTAGCCTAGAATTAAAACTAGGCTATTGGGTGCGGTTATGACACATCAGTATGCAGAATTCTTATACGATAAACCTTATGATTTTCGCGATCACATCAAATTTTATTTCCGTCAACAACAAAAAAATAATCATCGTGTTGCACAGGATTATTTGCATGATTTGGTGCGACCACGTCTACGCATTGTGATCGTGACCGAAACTTGGCCACCTGAAATCAATGGGGTGGCATTGTCCTTGCTACAACTGTGCAAAGGTTTGCAGCAACTCGGGCATAAAATATTGTTAATCCGTCCAGAGCAACAGCAGCGCTGTACCGAGTTCGTTCCCTACAAAGAGTGTTTGGTCAAAGCCCAAGCAATCCCCAAATACCCGAGTTTACAGTTTGGTTGGCCGCAATTTCTAAAAGTCTCACAGGCATTGGCGGATTTTAATCCCAATGTGGTGCATATCGTGACTGAGGGGCCGCTAGGCTTAAGTGCTTTGCATGCGGCAAAGGCGAAAAATATTCCGATATCCAGTGGCTTCCACTCACCCTTTCAAGACTTCAGTCGCTTCTTTGATTTGGCGTTTTTGCTCAAGCCGATTCAACGTTATTTGCGCTGGTTTCATAACAGTACCCAGCTCACCTGTGTACCCAGTGTTGATACCGAAAGAGCGCTGCGCCAATTTGGCGTGACCTGTCCGTTGTTGGTGGTCGGTCGTGGTGTTGATATACAACGTTTTTCCCCGAAGCATCGTTCTGAGTCCTTGCGGCAGTGTTGGGGAGCAGATGCGGATACTACTGTGATGCTCTATGTGGGGCGACTCTCTCCTGAAAAAGAGATTGAGGTCATAATTGAAACTTTTCATACTCTGCGACTACAGCAGAAAAAGGTACAATTGGTGATCGTGGGTGAAGGCCCAGATCTGGGGCGTTTGAAGCAAATTCCCGGCGCTGAACAGGCCATTTTTACTGGTGGGTTGCGCGGCGAAACTTTGGCTACAGCCTATGCCAGCGCAGATGTTTTTGTCTTTGCTAGCCAAGTTGAAACCTTTGGTAATGTGGTGCTTGAAGCCATGGCCAGTGGCTTAGCTGTCGTGGCCTATAATTATGCCAGTGCACAGCAATATGTGGTGCAGCATCAAACCGGTTGGTTGAGTACGCGCGGAGATCGCGCAGGATTCACCCAAACCTTGATGAACTTACCCAATCGGCGCGTACTGCGACAAATGGGAATATTGGCAGTACAAGCCACCCAGCATGCCGGATGGCAACATCCAGTGCATCAACTTGAACAAGCCTTGTATTTGGTGGCGAAGGAACATGAGGTGAGCACCTAGATGGAATAGAGAATGGTCTAGGTGTAGCGCTGTGTACAGCAGCAAAAGTCCGATGACACAGGAGTAAAATAATGAAAAAAATATTGAGCAATACAATCAAAAAACTCGCCATTATAGATACGATCCAGAACATGGCAATGAGCGACAAGATTAAAAATAACGGCATTACAGACACGATTAAAAAGTTTGGGATTGTAGATACAATCAAGACTATGGCGATGACAGACAGCATTAGACAGTTCGGATTTAAGGCGAGTATCCGCAGTGTGGGGATGGTCGCCACGACCAAACATCTGGGTTTCACCGATCCAATCATGAAAATGAATTTTCAGGACACCAAATTAAAATTACTCGACCTCGATTTAAAGGGGTGCATGTACCTGAACAATTTTTCGCATTCTCAACAGGTGGCACTGTTCTTTAAAATCATCAGTCGATTGGGCGATGGATCATTCTGGTATGCCATGTTGCTGTTGGTCTGGCTTAAACATGGTTGGGCGTATGGTTATCAATTGATGTATTTATTGCTCGGTGGAGCAGTCGGGACTTTGCTCTATAAAATTTTAAAACACAAAACCACCCGACCTCGGCCTTATCAGGTGCATCAAGTGATCGTGATGGGTGAGCGCCCTCTGGATCATTTTAGTTTTCCATCGGGTCACACTTTACATGCTGTGTTGGCGACCATCGTGTTGGGTTATGTGCATCCTCCGTTGTTGATTGTCATGCTGCCATTTACCGTATTGGTGGCATTGTCGCGGATGGTGTTGGGTTTGCATTATCCAACCGATGTGTTGATGGGGGCGCTGATCGGTGCTTCGGTGGCCAGTTTGATTATCTTTGCTGCACCAGTCTTAAACGTTAGCCTCTGAGTTGGATAAGAGTTGTATCGTCATGACAGGCCACGCTTTGAAATGGGCTTGCATGGTATTTGCCTTGCTTAATCGTGGTGCGGTGAGGGGTTTTTTGCTAGAGTAGCCACGATAAATAAACACGATTAGGTTGGAAAAGATGAGTCTACGTTGGACGGATACCCTTGATATTGCCATTGAACTCAGTGAAGCGCATCCAGATGTGGATCCACAGTGGATTCGTTTTACTGATTTACATGCTTGGGTCTGTGCGCTGCCTGAGTTTGGCGATGACCCAACCAAGTCGACTGAAGGCCTGCTTGAAGGCATTCAGATGGCATGGATTGATGAAGTTCGCTAATTTTTATGGATATTGGCGCTTATCCGCGAAAATAATCTAAACTTTTACACTTCAAAAGCTGATCACACCGCATTTAGGCTGTATAATGCGCCAAATTTTGACGTTAAAATTTAAGGAGCCAAAACATGGCGATCGAACGTACTCTCTCTATTGTTAAACCTGATGCTGTAGGCAAAAACCACATTGGTGATATTTTTGCACGTTTTGAAAAATCAGGTCTTAAAATCGTTGCAACTAAAATGAAACATTTGTCTCAAGCAGAAGCTGAAGGCTTTTATGCTGAGCACAAAGAACGTGGTTTCTTTGCTGACCTCGTTGCATTCATGACTTCTGGTCCTGTTGTTGTATCTGTACTTGAAGGCGAAAACGCTGTTCTTGCACACCGTGATATCCTTGGCGCAACCAATCCTAAAGAAGCTGCTCCAGGTACGATCCGTGCTGATTTCGCTGTAAGCATCGATGAAAATGCTGCACATGGTTCTGACTCAGTTGCATCTGCTGATCGTGAAGTTAACTACTTCTTCGCTCAGACTGAGCTTTGCCCACGTACGCGTTAATCCGCAGTCGATTAAACCAAATAAGTGCTATACTCCTTATTTGGTTTTTTTTCTCCTGTAAAAATAAATTGTGTAAATAATGCGCAATTCCTCTTTGAATAGACATCGTCTAGGTAATACTCATGAACGTTGAAGTGGGCGTTTCATCCGCTGATTTAGATACAGATCCATTACTCACTGCGTCTGTGGATCAACCACACAGCAGTCAGCCCGATGAACAGCAACCAGTCGCATCCCCAATGACGCCGCCTGAAATTACCCAGAAAGTCAATTTAATGGGTATGTCGCGGGCACAGTTAGAACAATTTTTTCTTGATATCGGTGAAAAGAAATTTCGCGCCGGACAAGTGATGAAGTGGATTCACCAATTTTTTGTGACAGATTTTGCCCAGATGAGCAATATCTCTGGAAAACTGCGCGAAAAACTGGAACGTATTTGTGAAATTCGTGGCCCAGAAGTGGTACACCGTAATTATTCTAAAGATGGGACCCGTAAATGGGTGTTCCGTGTTGGCGATGGTGCCGGCTCTTTGGTTGAAACCGTGCTGATCCCTGCTGATGACAAAACTGGCGCACGTAAAACCCTGTGTATTTCTTCACAAGTGGGTTGTGCCCTAGATTGTTCATTTTGCTCGACCGGTAAGCAAGGCTTTCAACGTGACCTCACCCCAGATGAGATCATTGGTCAATTGTGGATGGCCAACTATTCCTATATGGAAGAGGTGGAGATCGCCGAACGTGAACGTACTGTGACCAATGTGGTGATGATGGGTATGGGCGAACCGTTGTTGAACTACAACGCAGTACTCAGTTCGATGCAGATCATGCTCGACGACTTTGCCTATGGTATGTCGAAACGCCGTGTGACTTTGTCCACATCAGGTGTGGTGCCTAAAATCGATCAATTGGCACAAGATATTGATGTGGCCTTGGCGATTTCATTGCATGCACCGAATGATGAGTTACGGAATGAATTGGTACCGATCAATAAAAAATACCCGCTGGCACAATTGATCGCTGCATGCCAACGCTATATTGCCAAAGATGGCAACGAAAGTTCGCGTAAACATGTCACCATCGAGTATGTGATGTTAGAAGGGGTGAATGATAAACCTGAACATGCACAGCAGATGATAAAGCTGTTGAAAAATCTGCCAAGTAAAATTAATTTAATCCCATTTAACCCATTCCCACATGCGCCTTATGAGCGTTCAAGCCGTAATCGGACGATTTCTTTTCAAAAAACTTTGTCTGATGCCGGATTTGTGTGTACGATTCGACAAACGCGTGGTGATGATATTGACGCTGCCTGTGGTCAATTGGTGGGTCAAGTCGCTGATCGAACACGTCGTGCAGCACAATGGAAAAAAACAGTTGAAGAACGTGATGTGATTATACGCACTTCAGGTGATATCGATTAGGGGTTGAATTTGACTAGATGGACGTATCCAAAAAACATCGCGATAGCAGTGCTGTGTATGGCTGTATGGTCGATTTCTGGATGCCAAAGTTCAGCCACAGATACCTTGGTCAAAAAAGATCCGCAACGTGGTGTCAAAGCCAGATCACAGTTGGCAGCAGAGTATATCCGTCTCGGAGATCTCGATGCAGCGAAACGTGCACTGGATCAAGCACTTGCATTTGACTCTCATGATTCAAATGCCAATATGTTGATGGGTGTGTTACTGCAACAAGAAGGTAGCCCAGAAAATCTACAATTGGCTGAGCGTTACTTTAAACGTGCGATTGCATCTGATGCAAAAAATGCCCAAGCGCGTAATAACTATGCCACTTACTTATACCAACTCAAGCGTTATGACGATGCGGTGGTACAACTCAAAGTGGCTGGTGCAGCGCTTGGCTATGATCAACGCTATCGTGCGCTTGAAAATTTGGGTCAAGTCTATTTAAGTTTAGGTGATCAGGCGCAGGCCAAAACCACCTTTGAACAAGCCTTACATGTCAATCGCGAGTCTACGCTTTCACGATTAGCGTTGGCTGAAATATATTATACGCAGCAAGATTTTAAAGCGGCGACTCAATTTTATGAACAATATGTTCATTTAATCGGGCACAATAACCGAGGTGCGAATGCACTTTGGTTGGAAGCGCGTTTGGCGCGAGCCCATGGTGATCAGATGGATATGCAACAGCAACTCAATCAGTTGCAGGCGCAATTTCCAGACAGTCAAGAATATAAACGATATATGCAATTACAGCACAGTACTGAGGCGGTATGGAAGTAAATCCTAATTCACAGCAACCTACTGGTTCAAACGTAGCACCTAATGCTTTAGGAAATATTCAACGTCCTGGCGAGTACTTGCGTCAAGTGAGAATTTCACTTACGCGAAGCGTAGAGGATGTTTCATCGGACCTTAAAATCCCGTTGAAAACCTTGGCCGCGTTAGAACAAGACGAATATAAGAACCTGCCTGAGGCGACTTTTATTAAGGGCTATTACCGCTCTTATGCGAAATATTTAAATGTGGATGCAACAGCCATTATTCAGCGCTTTGATGAAATTTATCAAAACGACACTGGGTTGTTGCCGAATCATGCATTAAATGATTCCCCCATCAAGATTATGGGACGGCTCCCGGGTTCAAAAGGCGACCGTAATCGTAAATGGTTAAAGCGCACTGTCATCGCAATCGTCGCGGTGTTGGTGATCTGCTTGGTGGTCTTTGGTCTACAAAAATGGTCTGCGAAGAAATCTGCTGCACCTGCGCAAAACAATGATGTTGAAGTGGTACAGCTTTCAAATGAAAGCACTGCAGCAACAGGTGATCAATTGGTGTTGAACTTTAGTCGTCCAACCTCAGTGAATATCATGGATGGTACTGGCAAAGTATTGGCTACAGGTCGTCAGTCATCTACATTGACCTTGGATGGTGTTTCACCTTTTCAAATCCGACTAGACGATGCGGCAGCTGTGTCATTAAGCTTGAACAATCAGCAGGTTTCATTGTCTTCTTATACGGTAAATGGAAAGGCAGATTTTCGTTTATCACGCTTTTAGCATAGAGTCGAGCAGGGTTTATGATTGAGAATCCGATTAAACGTCGTCCTACACGTAAGATTCGTGTAGGGTCGGTGTATGTGGGTGGTGATGCACCGATTAGCATCCAAAGTATGACCAATACTGAAACCTGTGATGTTGATGCAACGGTTGCGCAAATTCAGCGTTGTGCCGATGCAGGTGCTGACATCATGCGCGTCTCAGTCCCGACCATGCAAGCGGCTGAAGCGATGGGTGAAATCCGCAAACGGGTCACTGTGCCTTTGGTTGCTGATATTCATTTTGATTATAAAATTGCTTTACGTGTAGCCGATCTCGGTATCGATTGTCTGCGTATCAACCCAGGGAATATTGGTTCTGAAGCCAAAATTCGTGAAGTGGTTGCGGCAGCCAAGCATCATGATATTTCGATGCGTATCGGGGTCAATGCCGGCTCACTTGAAAAAGATCTACAGCTCAAATATGGCGAACCGACCGGTCAGGCCTTACTTGAATCAGCACTGCGTCATATCGATATCCTCGATCGTTTGGATTATCAAGAATATAAAATTTCAGTCAAAGCCTCCAACGTATTCCTGACCATGGATGCATATCGTTTGTTGTCCGCACAAATTGATAACCCCTTGCATTTGGGTGTTACTGAGGCGGGGATCTACCGCACAGGTACGGTCAAATCTGCGATTGCACTCGGTGGTTTACTCATGGAAGGGATTGGGGATACCATGCGAATTTCGCTGGCTGCCGAACCTGAAGATGAAGTTAAAATCGGCTTTGATATCTTAAAATCATTGGGCCTACGCTCAAACGGGATCAATTTTATTGCCTGTCCGAGTTGTTCGCGCCAAGAATTTAATGTCATTAAAGTGATGCAAGAGTTGGAACAGCGCCTCGAAGATGTGCGTACGCCAATGGATGTATCGGTGATTGGTTGTAAGGTGAATGGTCCTGGTGAAGCCAAAGAGGCGGATATTGGGGTAGTGGGTGCGAGTCCACGTTCACTGGTGTATCATAACGGTGAAAAGAGTCATTTAATTGATACCAATCAGTTGGTTGATGAAATCGAGTCGATGGTTCGTCAACGTATCATAAAGCTTGAAGAAGCCAAATCCAAAGAGATCATACGTAGTTCATCATGAGTTCAATAGTCGCTATTAAAGGTTTTAATGATATCCTCCCAACGCAAACTGCTGCGTGGAGACGTTTGGAACAGCATTTAGCATCCCTGATGGATGCTTATGGCTATCAACAAATTCGCTTGCCGATTGTTGAACAAACCCATTTGTTTAAGCGCTCGATCGGTGATGCCACCGATATCGTGGAAAAGGAAATGTACACCTTCTTAGACAAGGGCAATCCGCCTGAGTCTTTGACCTTGCGCCCAGAAGGGACCGCAGGTTGTGTGCGTGCCATGCTTGAACATAACTTGCTGCGCGGTGCTGCACCACGCACTTGGTATTTGGGGCCAATGTTCCGCTATGAAAAACCACAAAAAGGCCGCTATCGTCAATTTCACCAATTTGGTGTAGAAAGTTTTGGTGTTGCAAGCCCAGATATGGATGCAGAACTGATCTTATTGACTGCACGTTTGTGGAAGCGTTTGGGGGTATCTGACAAAGTACGTTTAGAGATCAACACTCTCGGTGAGTTGGATGAACGTGCAGCGTATCGTACGGCACTGGTTGAATTTTTGACTCAACATCAAGCGCAGCTGGATGAAGACTCACAACGACGTTTAAGCACCAATCCACTGCGTGTTTTGGATTCTAAAGATCCACAGACGCAGAAGATCTTGGTCAATGCACCGAAGTTACTCGACTTTATGCAAGCCGACACCATGCAGCATTTCAATCAACTACAGCAGTATTTGAATGATGCAGGCATTGAGTTTGTGATTAACCAGAAATTGGTACGTGGTCTGGATTATTACAACAAAACTGTATTTGAATGGACCACCACCCATTTGGGTTCTCAAGGCACAGTATGTGCTGGCGGCCGTTATGATGGTTTGGTTGGTCAACTCAAAGGCAAAGCAGATCAATCCGTTCCTGCGGTTGGTTTTGCGATGGGTATGGAACGCTTGTTGCTGTTGCTTGAATTGCTTGAAAACAACGACCCAGTGCGTGATTGTGAAGTGTTCTTGGTTTCAGATCCGATTACCCATGGCAAGGCGATGATTTTTGCTGAAAAATTGCGTGATCAATTGGAAGCCAATCACAGTACACTACGCGTTAAACTCGGCTCTTTGGGTTCGATGAAAAGCCAAATGAAAAAGGCGGATCAGTCAGGTGCAGTCTATGCCTTGATCTTGGGTGAGCGTGAATGGGAAGCTCAGCAAGTCGCGATTAAAACTTTGGCAACTGCAGAACAGGATGTGGTTGCGATCGCGGATGTGGTGGCATTTTTCAACGGAAAATTTGCTTAACAATAAATTTAAAAGCATAAACATAAGGGTGAACATATGAGCGCAATGACGGAAGAAGAACAACTTGATCGTTTGAAGTCGTCTTTTAAAAAATATGGCTCTACAGCATTGAGTGGTGTTTTGATTGCGCTCATTGGTTTTTTTGGTTGGCAGTACTGGCAAAAAAATAATTTAGCCGCATCGCAAAACCAAACCGCCCGTGTACAGCAATTTATGGACCAAGCCAATGCAGCGGGGAATAACCCCAATGCTTATGGTACTTTGGCTGCTTCGGCTGATAAAATTGTGCAAGCGGATCCAGACTCAGTTCAAGCGGTTCAATCGCAAATGGTCATGGCTAAAGCGGCCTATGACAAAGGCGATTATGCTGCAGCAGAACGTGAGTTACAAAAAGTACAAAATGCTAAGCTTAAAGATGCTGGCCTTATCGCCATCGTCAATATGAACTTAGCAGATGCACAATTGGCGCAAAAGAAATTTGATGACGCTTTAAAAACTTTAGCATTGGTGACAGAGCCTACATTTAAGGCAACGGTAGAAGAAGCACGCGGTGATGTTTTCGTGGCGAAGAAAGATATTGAAAATGCCAAGAAAGCTTATCAAAGTGCATGGAACACCTTGGTTGAGCAGAAAGAAGAACGTCAAATTTTACAAATTAAACTCGAAAGTGTTGGCGTATTAGTAGATGATCCTGAACTTGAGCGCCCAATTATACAACCACCGGTGGATGAGTCGTGATGGATAGAAAATTTACAATACCTTTTGCCTTAGCAATTTTGTCCGCGACATTGATGGCTTGCTCAAGCAACAAAGTCAAAGAAGTCAAAGTTAAACCAAACCCGCTACCTAAATTGGCTCAAGCCGATAGTCTGGTGCCGGTGTTTAGCACCAGTGTGGCAGCGACCAGTGAAGAAGATCCATTGCGTCTGCAAATTGATGTTGATCAAGGCAATGTCTTTACTTTAAATCCCAATGGAACCGTGTCTGCTTTTAAAGGCAAACAGCGTCTTTGGGAAAAGAAAGTCAGCAAAATCGGTTTGAGTTCTGGCGTTGAAGCGGCTCAGGGTTTGGTCATCGTCGGCAATAAAAAAGGTCAACTTTTTGCACTCGATCAAGCCACAGGTGAACAAAAGTGGACTGCACAGTTATCGGGTGCATTGATTAGTGCTGCTTTGATTCATACTGATCGTGCCATTGTTGTTGCCAATGATGGAACTGTATTTGCCTTTGATATCAGTACAGGCCAGCAGGCGTGGACCTATAAACTGCCAAACGTGGCATTTAGTTTGCGTGGTCAAGCCGCACCTGTGGCGATCGATTCACGTACAGTTGTGGTCGGCACTGCCAATGGCTACGTCTATGCGATTGATAGCTTAACTGGTGTACCGCGTATGCAGCGCCGTGTCGCGATCAGTGATGGTCGTTCGGATGTGCAACGTTTGATTGACATCAAAGGTGAACCGGTTATTTCGGGTCAATTTTTGGTCAGCACCAGTTTCCAAGGTCAAGTGACGGTCATGGATCTTGCGGTTCAGCAAGTGGTGTGGAGCGAAGATGCCAGCAGTATCTTTAGCCCTGCAGTACATGACAACAAAGTTTTTGTATCGAAAACCGATGGTACTTTGGTGGCTTATGACATGATGAGCGGCCAAAAAATCTGGGAAAATGATTTACTTCTTAACCGCAGCTTAAGTAATCCAGTGGCACTGGGTAACTTTATTGTGGTGGGTGATTATGATGGTGTATTACATCTGATTGATCCAAACTCAGGACAAATCGTGGGTCGATCGAATACCAGTGGTGAAGTACGCTCATTGCGTGTCATCGATGGACAACTTTTAGTTGCGACACGTAAAGGTGCATTAAGCATTTGGCAGACGCGTTAATTTCGCTTTGGCTTGTGTTACACTGTAGCGCTTAAAAACGGTCCGTTTAGAATTTTTCTTTAGAATGCTTCGGGGTATTTGGATAACATTATTCAAAACCCCTTATTTTATTGTGGTCTCTAATCCTGTCCTTCCCCTCTGTTTTCGGATGTTCATGCCATGAAAGATGGCTGATCTTGATAAAGGTTATATTATGAAACCCGTTATTGCGCTCATTGGTCGTCCCAACGTAGGCAAATCAACATTATTTAATCAGATTACCAAAAGTCGTGATGCACTCGTTGCTGACTTTGCGGGTCTGACACGTGACCGTAAATATGGCGATGCGGTTTTTCAAAACAAATCTTTTATCGTGGTGGACACGGGCGGGATCGGCGAAAGTGAAGCGGGCATTGATGCCTACATGGCTGAACAGTCCAAAACTGCAATTAACGAAGCTGACATTATCATCTTTGTCGTCGATGCACGTGCAGGCCTTTTGGCATCTGATGAACAGATTGCACGTGAAATTCGTACCCTCGGTAAAAAAGTCTATTTGGTTGCCAATAAAGTTGATGGCGTACATGCCGAAGCTGCAGTGGTCGAGTTCTTCCAATTGGGCTTTGGTGAACCTTTACATGTTGCAGCCAGTCATGGTCGCGGTGTGGCACAGATGCTCGAAGATGTGTTGGCCGATGTACCTGAAGACGAAGAAGTGCCTAATCGTGATGAGATGACCGGTTTGCGTATGGCGATCATTGGTCGTCCAAACGTAGGTAAGTCAACCTTGGTTAACCGTCTATTGGGCGAAGATCGTGTTGTGGTCTTTGACATGCCGGGTACCACACGAGACTCAATTTATATTCCCTTTGAACGTAATGAACGTAAATACACCTTGATTGATACTGCTGGTGTGCGTCGTAAAGGGAAAGTCGATGAAATGATTGAGAAGTTCTCGATCGTGAAGACTTTACAAGCCATTAAAGATGCTAACGTCGTGGTCGTGGTTTTAGATGCACGTGAAGGTGTGGTTGAGCAAGATCTACACTTGATTGGTTATGCGCTTGAAGCTGGCCGTGCCATGGTGATTGCGATCAATAAATGGGACAATATGTCCGAGTATGATCGTAAACAATGTAAATTGGATATCGAGCGTCGCTTTGACTTTATTCCATGGGCCAAAGTGCATTTGATTTCTGCACTACATGGTACAGGCGTAGGTGATCTTTATCCTTCGATCCATCGTGCGCATGAGTCTTCAAATTTGAAGGTTACGCCTTCGAAATTGACCCAAATCTTAACGGATGCTGCTGAAGCGCATCAGCCGCCAATGGTGAATGGTCGTCGTATTAAAATGCGTTATGCGCATATGGGCGGTCAAAATCCACCGACAATCGTGGTACATGGGAATAAGGTTGATAAAATCTCAGCGGATTATCGTCGTTATTTAGAGAACGTATTCCGTAAGGTTTATAAACTCGAAGGTACGCCAGTGCGTATTGAGTTTAAAACCTCTGAGAACCCGTTCGAAGGTCGTAAGACTGAAATCAACGAACGAGTGGCTGCGCGTCGTCGTCGCTATGTACAGAAGTTTAAGAAAGCAGAGAAAAAGTTTAAACGCTAAACTGCCGCATTAGACCCTTGATCTAGAGAAACCCAACCTTGATGTTGGGTTTTTTGAATCAATTTTCTACGACGAATTATTAGTTATATATCTGAAAAAATTGAAGTATTATTGAACGGTTTGGTGAGAGTCAATTGCTGTGTTTGACCATAGTGCGGACACCTATATCAATTAAAATTTGAAGTTAAATAATAGCGATGATCAAAATGAATTTATCCCAACTGGGATATAACGGTGCTTTAGACAGTTCTAGGGGCGGTGCGAAAGGGGGCGTTGAGGAACGTTATCCAACTTTGGCTGCAATACCAGCGATGCAGCGACGTCGATTGTCTGGGCTTGCTAAATTGGCGATTCAGAGTGCCTTACAAAGCTTAGCGGGCGGTGGTGTGGACTATATCGTTTGGGCTTCGCAGTACGGGGATGAGGCCAAAACCCTAAGCATCTTGCATGATGTATTGTCTGATCAAATCCCATCGCCAACGGCTTTTTCAACCTCTGTACATAACGCAATCGCAGGGTTGTATTCGATCTTGCTACAAGATGCCACACCTTCTACTAGTCTGTGTGCTACATGGTCTGAAGCGTTGATTGAGGCCTATGCCTATCTTGTTAGCCACACTGCAGGTCATGAAGCAAGTCAACGGATCAGCCACAGTACAGCACGAGTATTGGTGGTGTATTACGATGAACCCTTGCCAGTGCTTTATCAAGATCACCAAGCTTTTGAGGGCTTTGCCTTGGCTGCAGTACTGAGTTTAGCGCATCCCAATTTTGCTTTGACACCACAGTTGATCTCCAAACAGCCTTTTAAATACCAAGATGCTTTGGATTTTTATCAGTTCTGGCAGCAGGCAGATCAGCAACAATTACAGGCGTGGTCTAAATGCTAAATTTCAATGCCCGTTTAATATCCAAATCCAAGGCTAGCGCCAAATCAAAGCCGCAAAGCTTCGCCGATCAGGATGTGTCCTCACTCCAATTTAATATGCGCCGCGATCGCCGTGGCAAGATGCAGCGCAAACTTCAGCATAAACTCAATTATGCTTGGCGCTTTGCTGCCACTGGCTTGAGCTTTGCCAGTTTCGGTGTAGGCGGGATGGCGATTGGCACTGTGATTGCGCCCTTGATCAAGTTAAGCACTTCGGATCAAGCACTAAGACGACAACGCAGTCAACAAGTGATTCGGTATAGCTTTAATGGCTTTACCCAAATGCTGGTCAAGCTTGGGGTGATGAGTTATGAGGTCGAAGGCCTAGAACAACTGCAAAATAGTCGCCAAGAACTGGTGATTGCCAATCATCCTACATTGATCGATGTGGTGGTATTGATTGGTTTGATGCAACAAGCCAATTGTGTGGTTAAACAAGACTTATGGTCCAACCCATTTACTAAAGGTCCAGTTCAAAGTGCCGGCTATATTTTAAATGCAGGCTCAGAACAGTTTATGCAGGATTGTGTGCAACATTTGCAGCAGGATCAAGCAGCATCATTGTTGATTTTTCCAGAAGGAACCCGCACTGCACAAGGCCAAATTTTGAATGATTTTCAGCGCGGTGCAGCAAATATTGCGCTTCGGGCGCATATACCAATTCGGCCGATTTTGATAACATGCACGCCGTCAACTTTAACCAAAAATGAAAAGTGGTATCAGATCCCATCTCGACCTTTTCATCTGCACATTAGAGTATTAGAAGCAGTCCGAATTGAAGATTTATTAGATAATATTCAAGTGAGCCCGAAGCATGTCAGGCAGCTCAATCATCAGTTACAAGCGTTATTTCACCAAGAGTTATTAAAATGAGCAATCTTGCTAACGAGTTGAAGCAAATGATTATTGACGTGTTGGCCCTAGAGGACATCAGCGTCGATGATATTGATACCCATGCGGCCCTGTTTGGTGATGGTTTAGGTTTAGATTCAATTGATGCCTTAGAACTAGGACTGGCATTGAAAAAACGCTACAACATCCATTTAAATTCAGAATCTGACGATAGCAAACAACACTTTAAATCAGTGCAAAGTTTGCTTGAACTCGTCGAAGCACAGACCAAAGCATAAGAGGTCCTTTATGTTAGAACAGCAGCATGTACTGGAAAAATTACGTGAGTGGATGGAAGATTTGTTTGAAATCGAACCTGAACGCATCCAACTTGAATCCAATCTCTATACTGATCTCGATGTCGATAGCATTGATGCTATTGATTTAGTAGTCAAAATCAAAGAATTAACCGGTAAACAAGTCAAGCCAGAAGATTTTAAAAATGTCCGAACGGTGCAAGATGTGGTGACGGTGATTCAAAATATGTCTGCAGAATGAGACATCTGATCCGAGGGGGAGTGGCGATCGCGTTTGTGTTGTATCCCTTTTTGGTCGGTTATAGCTTATCGCAGGGGCATTTTATATGGATCAGTTGTTTGTTGATCGGATTGGGCGTGATTCGCTTATTGAATAAAAACAATCCACTGCTCTGGCCATTGGCGGGATTTTCAATACTGTGTGGGGGTTTGAGTGTACTGCTCAAAGATCAAGCTTGGTTGAAAATGTATCCGGTGTTGATGAGTGTGGGCGCATTGATCATCTTTGCTTCGACCTTGATCAAACCGCCTTCGATGATCGAGCGTTTTGCACGAATGGCTGACAAAGATCTACCTGAAACAGCGGTGCAATGGACCCGCAACGTGACCAAAGTCTGGTGTGTGTTTTTTGCCTTGAATGCCATGGCTGCCTTATACACAGTATGGTCTGGGCGGCTGCAATGGTGGGTGTGGTATAACGGTTTTATTTCTTATCTATTGATGGGGTTGTTGTTGGTGGGTGAATATCTGCTGCGTAAGGTACATCAAAAAAGAAATCTATTGAGTAAATAATAAAGCGCTATGTTGTGTCATTTTCAAAGCCACATTGCTTCGGAGCAATGTTTCTGCTTGACCGCAGAACTACAGCCAATCAGCTTTAAACAGTTTTGGTCAGACGTACTCGCTGAAAAGATCGCGATACAGGCATTGCCACATCCAGTGTGGGCACTGTGGGAAACGCAGAGCTATGACTTTCTGGTGTTGTTATTTGCCGGATTATTGGCGCAGAAGCAGATAATCTTGCCGCCACATCGCGTGGCAGAATTAGAGCAGCGTTGGGCTAGCGAGGAGATTTATTTCCTGAGCCGCCAAGTGCACGATCGTCCAGATTATAGCGCAGCAGTGCTCAATGCTGAATTGATTTTGGATGATGCCTTTCTCAAGCAGGCACAGCTTTATTTTTATACTTCAGGCTCGACTGGGCAGCCGAAAAAAATCCCGCGTAGTCTGAAACAATTACTCAATGAAGTGCAGGGCTTAAATCAAAGCTTTACTCCCGAAGATCGGGCGGTGATGATCGCGACTGTGAGTCATCAACATATTTATGGGTTGTTGTTTAAGTTGCTGTGGCCCTTGGCGCAGGGGCATTGCTTTTATCTGCCACAGATGGCCTATCCCGAAGACGTGGTATTCAGTCAAAAGCGTTTGGCTGCGGCAGGTTTTGCCAACTATTTGATTTCAAGTCCAGCACTGTATAAACGTTGGACTGCGGACGTGGTATTAGCGCATTGTCTGGGGGCTTATTCATCGGGTGGCAAACTCGAGTCTGGTCTACGCCCCAAAATCAATGTCGCGATTACCGAGATATTGGGCAGTTCGGAAACTGGCGGTATTGCTTATCGCCATGCAGATGATGCGCTGTGGCAAGCCTTTGCCAATGTTGAGATTCAAATCACTGATCAGCAACTGGCGGTACGTAGTCAGCATGCCTGTAGTGCAGACTGGATCGTGACTGGCGATCGGGCTGAAGCGGTAGTTGCAGCGCAGACGCAATATGCTTTTCATCTACTCGGACGTAACGACCGTATCGTTAAACTCGAAGAAAAACGCATTAGTCTGGATGCCACTGAGCAGCAAATTTTACAACTCGATCAAGTGGAACAATGCTATGTACTGATCCATAGCCAAGGGCGACGGGAGCTCTTGGTTTGCGTGGCAGTACTCACTGCGGCGGCGAAACTACAGTTACAACAGCAGTCCAAACAGCAGTTTGTGCGTCAACTGAAACGTGACTTGACGGCAAAACTTGAATCGATTGCCATTCCTCGACAATGGCGTTTTTTATCTGAACTACCTCTAAATGCCCAAGCCAAACTGAACCGCAATGTGATGCAGGCCTTGTTTCAAGACATGGATCGCCCCGTGGTGCTGGCGCAGCATCAGGATGGCGAGAGTGCTGAATTTAAATTGGAGTTTCCACCTGAACTGCAGGCCTTTAAGGGACATTTCCCTGATCGGCCGATCTATCCGGGTGTGGGGCAAATCGGCTTTATCCAAGCCTTTGCCAAGCAGTGTTGGCCAGATCTATGTTGGTGTGATGCTTTAGAGCAGATTAAATTTCAACATTTAATTCAACCCTATGCGGTCATCAAGCTTAAGCTCAACCGTAAACTACATAAAGTGAGTTTCCAGTTAGATGATGCAACCCAGACCTTGGCATCGGGGCGTTTAAGTTTTGCAGTTTAGGCGAATGAGATCAGGTGGAGAATCTTGATGCAGGCTTGTTTTGTTATTCCGATCTATAACCATCCACAGCATATTGCGGCCTTGTTGGATTATATGCAGCAGTTTTCATTGCCGATGATCGTGGTCAATGATGGCAGTGATGCCGAATGCAGTGCATTGCTCAAGCAATTGGCTGAACACTATCCATTGCTCGACCTGCTCCAGCACCCGACCAATCTGGGTAAGGGGCAGGCGGTGATCACAGGATTGCGCCATGCACATGCGCGGCAGTTGACGCATGCATTGCAGATAGATGCCGATGGTCAACATGATTGGCAGGACATCGCGCGGTTTTTACAGGCAGCACAGCAGCATCCAGCAGCAATGGTGATTGGACAGCCGCTGTTTGATGCCAGCGTACCGAGAAAACGTTTATATGGACGCTATCTGACCCATGTTTGGGTCTGGATCAATAGCTTATCTTTCGAGATCAAAGACAGCATGTGTGGATTTCGAGTCTATCCCTTGGCGCAGACCATGCCGATCTTAGAGCGTGCCAAATTTCAACCACGCATGGGTTTTGACAGTGAGATTTTGGTCAGGATGTCGTGGGAAAATGTCAGAATGTTGAATATCCCCACCAAAGTGACTTATCCCGATCATGGTGTTTCTCATTTTCATGTCTGGCGTGACAATTGGGGCATGAGTCAGGCTCATGGGCGTTTGTTGGCAGGCATGCTCTGCCGTTTACCGCAATTATTGGCACAGAAAATCAAGCCGAGCCAGACACAGGCCAAACATGACTGATTCTGCAAATAAATGGTCTGAGCTCAAGGAACGCGGCGGTGTATTCACCCTGCGTTTGATGCTAATGATCTATCGCTATGGTGGCCGCAGCCTCTGCCAAGGGGTACTGTATGTGGTGATCCTGTGGTATTGGCTATTTTCGCGTCGTGCGCGACAAGCATCCTTAGAATATCTGCAGCGGGTACATCAGTTTGCTGCTGCACAATCACCTTTTGCCCGAAAGCCCAATTGGCTGCATAGTTATCGGCATTTGATGCATTTTGGTGAATGCATACTGGATAAAATTTCCGCTTGGTTGGGACATTTTACTGAGCGGGATTTACAACTCAATGGCCATGAGCATTTCCAACAACATTATCAAAAAGGCGCCATCATCTTGGTGTCGCATTTTGGCAATATAGACCTGCTTCGTGCGATCAAATCCGAGCATGTACAAAAAATAAATGTACTGGTCTTTCAAAAACATGCCACGCAATTCAATGCCTTTCTTCGAACCATCAATGACCGCGTTGATTTACAACTGCTGGCCGTGGATGAGTTGGGCATGGATACCGCACTGCTGCTACAAGAAAAAATACAGCAAGGGGAATGGATCGTTATTGCCGCAGATCGTGTGCCCGTGCAGTCTGATCGGGTGCAGCAACTGAGCTTTCTCGGTGCAGAGGCAGCTTGGCCACAGGGGGCATGGGTGTTGGCACAGTTACTTCACGTGCCCGTACTGGCGGTCTTTTGTTATCGGGTGCAGCATAACTTTCATGTCCAGATTCATAAAATCACCGATCAATTCAATGCACCGCGTGCGGATCGACTACGCAGCATGCAGCGTTTTATGCAGTGCTATGTGCAACTCATGGAAGGGTATTGCTTAAGAGCACCTTATCAATGGTTCAATTTTTATCATTTTTGGAATAAATAAACATGCAACAGGCTGTTGTTGAAGACCAACTACGCGGTAGTGAACAAAACCAGCTGGGGCAAAGTGCTCAGCATTCAGCATCCAAACACGCCATCGTGGTGGGCGAAAGCAATTTAAGCATTGAAGATGTGTTGCGTGTAGCCACTGAAAATGTGCCAGTGGCTTTGCCGAGTTCAGCTGAATGGCGTGATTTGATTCAACGTGGTGCGGATTTTTTAGATCAATTATTACAAGAAGATGGTGTGATATATGGGGTCACCACAGGCTATGGTGATTCGTGTTTGGTGGCGGTGTCGATCGAGCAGGCCTATGAACTACCACTGCAATTGTCACGTTTTCATGGCTGTGGTTTGGGCCAAAACCTAGATGTGATCACAGCACGCGCTGTATTGGTGACCCGATTGTGTTCATTGGCTCGGGGCTATTCCGGGGTATCGATGGCCTTACTAGAGCGTTTGGTATGGATGCTGAATGAAAATATTATTCCAGTGATTCCTTCTGAAGGTTCAGTGGGTGCCAGTGGCGATCTGACGCCATTGTCCTATATTGCTGGTGCCTTGGTCGGTGAGCGGGATGTCTATCTCGGTGATCAAGTCGTGCCCATGGCACAGGTCTATGCCGCACGTGGCATGCAGGCTTTGCAGCTAAGACCCAAAGAAGGCTTGGCTTTAATGAATGGCACTGCGGTGATGACCGCCATGGCTTGTCTGAATTATAAAAAAGCCCAACAGATCGCCTTGGCCAGTACCCTGATCACAGCATTGAATGTGTTGGCTCTAGAAGGAAATCCCAGCCATTTTGATCCAGTGCTTTTTGCGCAAAAGCCACATCCGGGCCAACAACACATCGCTGCCCAATTACGCCAATGGTTAAACCGCGAAGATCAGACCGAATCACAAAGTCCACGGCTACAAGACCGTTATTCATTGCGTTGTGCGCCACATATCATCGGGGTATTTGAAGACTCTCAACTCTGGTTGCGTCAGTTTATTGAAAATGAATTGAACTCCAGCAATGACAATCCATTGATCGATCCGGTGAATTTGCGTGTGCTGCATGGTGGGCATTTTTATGGTGGGCATATTGCCCAAGCCATGGACAGTTTGAAAATCATGATCGCCAATATCGCTGATTTAATGGATCGGCAGTTGGCGCAATTGGTTGATCACAAGATGAATCATGGCCTACCACGCAACTTGACCGGTGCCAGCACTGAGCGTTTGGCGTTAAATCATGGTTTTAAAGCAGTGCAAATTGCAGTTTCCGCATGGACAGCAGAAGCACTGAAACAGACCTTGGCTGCATCGATATTTTCACGCTCGACCGAATGCCATAACCAAGACAAAGTCAGTATGGGCACCATTGCCGCACGTGATGCTCAGCGGGTGATCCTATTGACCGAACAAGTTATTGCAGCACTGTGTTGTGCTTCAATTCAAGCCATTGAACTACGGGGATTGAGCCAGCAATTGAGCCCAGTTTTGACCCAATTTAAACACTGGGTCTTGAGCAGTTTTACCTATCTCCAAGAAGACCGTCCCTTGCAACATGAGTTACAACAGTTGGTCGACCGTTTAGAAAATCTGGCACTGTTGCACAGTGACCCTTTAAATCGTGCCATGCAGGAGAATGCAAATGTATGCTGATGTGATAATCGACGTGCCGTTTCATGATGTAGACAGCATGGATGTGGTGTGGCATGGGCATTATTTAAAATATTTTGAGATCGCACGTTGCGCCTTGCTGGATCAATTTCAGTATAACTATGTCGATATGAAACAATCGGGCTATGCCTGGCCGGTGATCGAAAGCTATGTACGCTATGCGCATGGGATCGTTTTTCAACAACAAATTCGAGTGCGGGCCAGCTTAAAAGAATGGGAAAACCGCCTTAAAATTGAGTATCAAATCTTTGATGCCCAGAGTGGTAAACGACTGACCAAAGGCTTTAGCAGTCAAGTTGCGGTCGATATGCTCAGCCGTGAAATGTGTTTCCAATCACCGAAAGTATTGATGGATCGTTTAAATGCCTGGCCGGCCTTTCAAGCGGCTCAAGGAGAATAGTATGTTGCGTCTTAAATCTTCGGGACGAGACTGGGTGTTGGGCTTGCGTTCTTTGTTCGGACTCAGTTTGTTGTTATTCGCATTGAGCAGCAGTTATGCCAACAGCGCCGGAGCAAACACTGCAGTCAACAGCCAAGTGGCACAAATCTTTCAGCAGTTATCCGCTACTCCTGTGTTACGAGCCAACTTTGAGCAACAGAAAAAATTGGCCAGCTTAAACAAAAGCTTTGTGTCCAAGGGGCAGATTTTATTTGCCAAGCAAACTGGGGTGTTGTGGAAAATTCAACAACCAGTCCAAGCGGACTTGGTGGTGACTGCGCAAAAAATCGTACAAAAAACCCAACGCACACAAAGTCAGGTGGATTTGCAAAATTCTGCTTATGCTTCGGTTGCGAATATGTTTTTGCAATTGATGGCCGGTGACCAAGGTGCATTGAGTAAAAACTTTGATGTGGTCTCTGCACACTATAGCCCTACAGGCTGGAATGTCGCGCTAGTACCGAAAAGTGCATTGTTTAAAAAACTCTTTGTCCGTGTAGAGGCGCAAGGCCAACGTTTTGTGAATCGGATCGTGATCACGGAGCAGGCCAACAACCTCACCACGATTCAATTTAGCCAACACAGTGTTCAACCTCAAACTCTAACGGCTGCTGAAAATGCACTTTTCCAATTGGCAAAATAAATTTAGCGCCGTGTGGTTGCTGCTGCTGTGTGTGGTGGCAATTGCTCTAGCTTCGGCATGGCTCAAAGATGAAATAAAGATCCAAACCAACATCTTTGCCTTATTGCCTGAGTTGCAACAAGACCCTTCTTTGCAGCAGACCCAAGATTATGTCAATCAGCAATTGAACAACCAAGTTTTTGTGGTGATTGATGCCAAAGATCAAGCCACACTCGAACACGCCACCCGCCTATTGGCTGATAGGATGTTGGCTGATCAGGTGCAGGGCAGTGCTTTGTGGAAACCGCTAAAAGCTGCAGTGGATAGTGATCAATTTGCCCAGACCCTGTACCGGCATCAGGCTGGATTGTTGCATCCCGATGATCTGCAGATATTAAAACAGCAGGACTATGCGGCCTTGACTGAAAAAAGCTTGATGCAGATGATCACCCCTGGGGTGCCGATCACTGCAGAGCTGTTACAGCGAGATCCATTGTTGCTGTTTCCACGCTTTGCCATGGAGCTTGCTGCACAACAAAGTGATGCCAAAATTGAGCTGCAAAATGGCTTTGCCACCATTGTTGATGATCAAGGTTTTTCTAGACTGTTGACTCTCGAATTGACACAAAGCCCCTATAACATCGATTACCAAGACCAAACTCAGGCATGGATCCAGAAAGTAAATCTACAGCTGCAAGGCTTGGGTGTACAAGCGCATTGGACTGGAACCATAATGTTTTCGGCTGCAGGGACCCATTCTGCCCAAAAAGAAATATCCACGATTGGGGTCGGTTCCAGTATCGGCATTTTGTTGTTGGTCTGGTTTGGCTTTCGTTCTTTCAGACCGATGTTGACCGAATTTATCGCCGTGAGCACCGGCTCCTTGGTGGCCTTTGCCGTGACGCATTGGATGTTTGCAGAAATTCATATGATGACCTTGGTCTTTGGCGCCAGCCTGATCGGGGTTTGCGTGGACTTCTCGTTTTACTTTATGGCACTGCAATCGCAACATCGCAGCATCGATGGGTTTAAAGTCTTAAAACCAGTGCTCCCGAGCTTGTTTATGGGATTGATGACCACTTTGGTGGCCTATGTGTTTTTGAGCTTCACCCCATTTCCAGGCTTTCAACAAATCGCTGTGTTTTCCATGGTCGGTCTGGCTTCGGCATGGATCAGCAGTATTTTACTTTTGCCACGCTTGAAGGCATTAAATGCTGCACCAGCAATTCAAACGCTCAGTGGCATTGGCCGCATACGTAACTATGTACAACAACGTGTATCGCTACGCTATAGCTTAATCGCTGGGGTGTTGGTGTTGGCAGGCAGCAGTTTGTTGATGCTTAAGGCCAATGATGATGTACGCAATTTACAAAGTATGGATCAGCACCTAAAGCAACAAGATCAATATGTGCGAGAACGTTTTGGCCAGCAACAGGGGCGGGATTATTTTGTGGTGCAGGGCAAAACGCCCGCAGAGATGGCCCAAGCCGAGCAGCAACTGATTCAAAAGTTGAGCCAACTGCAAGCCCAAGCGCAGATCGACGGTTTTCAAGCCATTGGGCGCAGTATCCCAACCCTCGCGCAGCAGCAAGCCAATATTCAATTGCTACAGGCCATTCCCAAAAGCGTACTCAGTGCGTATGCACAAGACTTACAACTTGATCTCAATCAAGTTTTGGCTTGGCAGCAGCAATTGGGCCAGCAACCGCTACTGTCCTTGTCACAGTTTAGCCAGCATCCCTTGGGATTTTTACAAGTCAATCCGAGCCAACGCTTGGTGTTGATTCAAGGCATTCACGCCTTGCCAGCACTCAAAGCCTTAGAAAGTTCGCAAGTCAGCTTGGTGCAACCTGTGGCAGCCTTATCACAATTGTTTGCTGATCATCGTATTCAGGCGCAGTACCTGATTTTTTTTGCATGGATGACCTTGATCTTGGCCTTGGGGCTGATCTATGGCCTGAAGTCGATATTGCCTTTGGTGCTCCCGGTGAGTTTGGCCTTGATGAGTACGTTTGCGGTTCAAGCTTGGCTTGGAGTGGAAATCAATTTATTTAGCATTATGGCGGTGTTTTTGATCATGGGCATTGGGGTGGATTATGCGATTTTCTATCGGCATGGGCATGACCATGCTCAAGTGGTCGGCATGGCCTTGTTCCTATGTATGATGTCGACCTTATTAGGCTTTGGTCTACTGGCGCTCAGCCAAACTTATGCCATTTTTAGTTTTGGAATTACGGTGTTATTTGGTGTGATTTTTTCTTTTGTTTACGCCACATTATTGACTAGCGCAGATACGAAATATGCGCTGCATTTAAACGATCAGTCAAAGAGCTGAAATTTTTGGGGAATACGGGTGTCCAACAGACAACAGACAGATGTGATTATTATTGGGGCGGGGCCATCGGGGAGTTCAGCAGCAGCTTTGCTTCGACAAAAAGGCTATCAGGTCACGGTGATTGAAAAGCAGCATTTTCCACGCTTTTCAATCGGTGAGTCGTTATTGCCGCAATGCATGGTGTTTTTACAAGAAGCGGGCTTACTCGAAACAGTACAGCAGCATGCAGAGCAATATCACTTTCAATTTAAAAATGGTGCCGCATTCATGCGCGGTCAGTCGCGCAGTTATTATGACTTTAGCCAAAAGTGGAGTGAGGGTCCTGGCACAACTTGGCAAATTCGTCGTGCCAATTTTGACGATCTATTGGCCAAACAAGCTGAGCGTAATGGCGCCGAGATTCGCTTTGGACATGAGGTGGTGGCGGTAGATGTGGACACGGCACAACCGATCCTGACCATCTTGGATCAACACGGACAAAGCTATCAATTACAAGCCAAGTTCTTACTCGATGCCAGCGGCTTTGGGCGTATTTTGCCTAAGTTTTTAGACTTAGAACGTGCTTCAGATTTCCCTGTGCGTCGGGCGGTATTTAGCCATATTGCCGATGGGATATTGGCGGATGAGTTTGATCGCAATAAGATTTTGATTACGGTACATGAAAAGGATCATCGGGCTTGGTATTGGTTAATTCCCTTTGCCGATGGGCGTTGTTCGTTTGGGGTGGTGGCAGAGCAAGCCTTCTTTGATCATTATGGCTATGACGATGCCGACGGCGCAGCGCCTGAAGCATTATTGGCCTTGTTTAAGCGTATTTTGGCCGATGAACCCAGCTTATCTCATCTGTTAAGACACATGACTTTTGATACGCCAATGCGCACTTTGGTGGGTTATGCCGCTGACGTGACCCGATTGGCAGGGCGTAATTTTGCTTTATTGGGCAATGCGGGCGAATTCCTCGATCCCGTGTTTTCATCTGGCGTGACCATCGCCTTAAAATCATCAAGTTTGGCGGTGCCGTTGGTGGATCGTGTTATCCAAGGCGGGGCAGTGGATTGGATGCAGGACTATGAAGTACCACTGCGTAAAGGCATTGCGGTATTTCGTGCCTATGTCGAAGCTTGGTACGATGGTGAATTTCAGGATGTGGTGTTTTCAACCCAACAGAACGAAAAAATCCGCCGCATGATTGCGTCATTGCTGGCGGGTTATGCATGGGATGAAAGCAACCCGATTTATAACAATGCTAGAAAACGTCTCAACACCTTAGCTGAACTGTGTCGTAATGAAACCCAAGCGGCCACACTACAGGCAGCTGTAACCCAAGTGCTCGCAGCACAGGTAGAGACTTAAGTCATGCGCAAGATCATCAGCATACTGTGTGGGATCGGGCTGAGCCTCAGTTTGATCGGCTGTCAAGGTTTGCTTGCGCCTGCCAAAGGCTTGAGCAGTACAGCGTGGGTCGCACAGCAGTATCAACGTCAAGATCAAGTTGAAGTGCAGTGGAAACAACACAGCTTTAGTTTCTTGCTGTATCAGCAACAACAGGGTCAAAATGTGGATTTTCTTGCGTTGAGCTTGACTGGGCAACAATTGTTTAAGCTGCAATTTGATGGGCAAACGGTCAAGGTCGAACAGCGTATCGATCAAATGAAACATTTGCCCTTTGATTATGTGGTACGGGACATTTTATATGCGACTTATCCTGATTTTGCTCAATTACAGCATGATCAAGTCGATGTAAAACAACTGCAATCACCGGAAACTGCGCAGCCCTTGACTGAGATTTATATCCAACAACAAAAAGTCTTGCTCATCGAAAAGCAAGCCGATCTCACGCTATTGAAGAATGTACAAGTCCCTTATGAAATGACGCTCAGTCCTATAGCGAACAGCTTGCAAGAGGATCAACAATGACCACGACCACGTTGATGCGATCCAAACAAGTCACATCTGTCAAAGCAAGTCCAGCCGTTGGGGTGCAATTTGCCGCCAGTCTTTCGGCGCTCGGGCAAGATTCGGCACAACTAAAACGCAGTTTGACCCAGACCTATTCATGTCTAAGCCTCGACCATCAGTTGATTCCAGAGCAACCGATCTGGGTCGGTGCCTATCAACAGGACGTGCTGGCATCAGTACCTGAAGTCTTGGCAGACTGCGATACCCGACAGCTACGTTTTGCTTTGACTGCACTGAGCCAGATTGAGGCACAGATCCAAGACTATGTCGGCCGCTTTGATCGAAGCCGCCTCGCCATCATTGTCGGGACCTCAACCTCAGGAATCGCAGACAATGAACCGGGGTTAAGGGCTTATTTTCAAGGTGATGTTGAACAGCAGATCTATCAACACAAACAGGAAATGGGTTGCCTCGCCAAGGCCTTACAATGCTACCTAGGCTGGGAAGGCATTAGCTATACCGTCTCGACGGCGTGTTCTTCGAGTGGCAAAGCCTTTGCTTCAGCACAGCGGTTGCTCAATGCCGATCTGGCCGATGCAGTGTTGGTCGCTGGGGTGGATACCTTGAGTAAATTGACCTTAAATGGCTTCCATAGTCTGGATAATTTATCCTCAGATCAATGTCGGCCCTGTGGCCTTCAGCGTGATGGGATCAATATCGGTGAAGCTGCCAGTGTATTTTTACTCAGTCGTGCAGCGGCACCGGTCATGCTGCTTGCTGCAGGTGAATCGATGGACGCATGGCATATCTCAGCGCCCCATCCTGAGGGTCTAGGCGCAGTAAAAGCCATGCAGGCTGCATTGGACATGGCGCAACTTCCAGCTACGGCGATTGATTATCTCAACCTACATGGTACGGCCACCATCCATAACGATGCGATGGAGATTAAAGCCATTCGACAGGTTTTTGCTGAGCATACTTTAGCGATCAGCAGCACCAAACATCAAACTGGACATTGCTTGGGGGCTGCGGCTGCTTTGGAGGCATTTATTTGTCGGCAAGTGCTGCTCGATCAAGACTGGTTGCCTTTGCATCATGCTGGGGTGATTGATCCAGATCTGGATGATCAAAACTATGTTGATCAAGCGACCATCCAAGCCACCATTCAAGCCAATGTTGAAGCCAAGCCTCAGCAGCCGATTCAGTATGTGATGAGTAATTCTTTCGCCTTTGGCGGCAGTAATATTAGCCTAATTTTTGGGACCACTAGCGCATGCAGCAAATCGCTTTAGATTATATTCCCCACAAAGCACCAATGGTTTTTGTTGATCATATCGTGGAACTTGGCGATGACTATGTGGTGGCAGAATTACAGATCACCTCGCAGCTGTTATTTTGTGAAGCAGAGGGTTTGCCGACGTGGACCAGTATCGAGTTGATGGCGCAAACCATCAGTGCCTTTGCAGGCATGCAGGGAAAAAAACACGGTCATGCGCCTAAAATCGGCTATTTACTGGGGACGCGTAAGTTGTCCTTGCCCTATGCCTATTTTGCATTGGGGCATCGGCTGAGGATCACAGCTCAGCAGCAATATCTGCATGAGGGTTTGGGGCAGTTCCATTGTGAAATTCAGGATCAACAACATTGTATCAGCGCCGTATTAAGTGTCTATGAGCCGGGAGATTCGGACTTGACGCAGATCGATTGAAGCACTGCCTAAGCGTGGGTATGTAGGATTAAATTTTAAAAATATTTAGGAAGTTATTGTGACAAAACGGGTATTAGTAACAGGTTCAAGTCGAGGGATTGGCCGAGCCATCGCATTACAGTTAGCGCAAGCAGGTTTTGATGTCACTGTGCATGCACGAAACAGTGTCGGGGCTGCAGCGCAGGTGGTCGCTGAAATTCAGGCCATGGGGAGAAATAGTCATGCGCTGTTATTTGATGTCACCGATCGGGAGCAAGCACTACAGTTACTTGAGCAGGATATGGCGCAGCATGGTGCGTATTATGCAGTGGTGCTCAACGCCGGTTTAACCCATGACGGGGCATTCCCAGCCTTGACCGATTCGGACTGGGATGAAGTGATTTCGATTTCTTTGGATGGTTTTTATAACATACTCAAGCCAGTGATTATGCCGATGATTCGCCTAAAACAAGGCGGTCGTATCGTGACCCTATCTTCAGTATCGGGTTTGATGGGCAATCGCGGTCAAGTCAATTATAGCGCTGCAAAGGCTGGCGTGATTGGGGCAAGTAAGGCCTTGGCATTGGAACTGGCCAAACGAAAAATTACCGTGAATTGCGTTGCACCGGGTCTGATCGATACTGAAATGTTGAGTGATGAAGTCAAAGCACATGCCTTGAATATGATTCCACTGCAACGTCTGGGACAAGCGGATGAAGTCGCTGCTTTGGTCAAATTCCTATGCTCAGATGAGGCCGCTTATATCACCCGTCAGGTGATTTCTGTGAACGGGGGATTGATCTAATGAAGCGTGTTGTCGTGACCGGTATGGCGGGTATTACCTCATTGGGTGAAAGTGCCGATAGTGTTTTTGCAGCCATGCAACAGGGCCAGAGTGGCATACGTTATATGCCTGATTGGGATGCTTATAGTGACTTGCGCTGTAAAATCGCAGGGCCAGTGCCACAGTTCAGTGTTCCTGCACATTTTACCCGTAAAGTAACCCGAGGCATGGGCCGTGTGGCTTTGATGTCGGTGGTCTGTGCTGAAAAAGCACTTGAGGATGCAGGACTGATTGGCGATCCGATTCTAAGCAGTGGCGAAGCGGGTGTGGCCTTTGGTTCATCTGCCGGTAGTGTCGATGCTGTGACTGAGTTTGGTGCCATGTTGCTGCAAAACGATATGAGCAAACTCAATGCCACCACCTATATTCGAATGATGTCACATACCAGTGCGGTCAATCTCACCGTCTATTTGGGTTTAAAAGGGCTGACCTTGCCGACGTCGAGTGCATGTACTTCAGGCTCAATGGCCATTGGTCAAGCTTATGAAAGTATTAAATATGGCAAGCAAAGCGTGATGATTGCAGGTGGGGCAGAGGAACTCAGTGCTGCAGGTTCTGCGGTGTTTGATGTACTCATGGCCACCAGTGGTATGAATGATCAACCGCAGACTTCACCGCGACCTTTTGATGCGACACGAGATGGTTTGGTCATTGGTGAAGGTGCGGGCTGTTTAATTTTGGAAGAATATGAACATGCGCTGGCACGTGGTGCAACCATCCATGCCGAAATCGTCGGTTATGGCAGCAATACCGATGGTGAGCATGTCACCAAACCAAGTTCTGAGATGATGGGCCGTTGTATGCAGTTGGCTTTAAAGGATGCGGCACTAACTGGCCAACAGATCGACTATGTCAATGCACATGGCACTTCAACTGATCAAGGTGATATTGCAGAAAGCCAAGCCACCGCAACGATCTTGGGTCGCAAGCCGATCAGTTCATTAAAAAGCTATTTTGGTCATACCCTTGGCGCATGTGGTGCCATCGAAGCATGGCTCAGTATTGAAATGATGCAGCGCGCTTGCTTTTTACCGACCCTCAATCTCAACCAAGTCGATCCACGTTGTGGCGATTTGGATTATATTTTGGCATCGCCGAGAAATCTCGATGCCCAATTGATCATGAGCAACAATTTTGCTTTTGGTGGTATTAACACGTCTCTTATTTTTAAAACGGTACATAACAGAGGTCAACAACATGTCAATTAAATCATTAGCACTTGCAACATTGTTCACTGTGGGGAGTCTGGCAACAGCGCATGCAGCAGACAAGGTCTATAACTTTGATTTTAAATCAGCAGTCGATCGCGCTGTTGCTGAAGGCGTTTTAGATAATTCAGTTCAATTTTATTTAGCTGGTACCAAGTCAGGCGGTAAATTGATTAGTGCGGATAGTGTGACCAACAAAAAAACCAATGGCTTTGCCAAATCAGCGGAGTCCTCATGTGATCATGTGCTGCGTTCTGCATTGATCCAACTGCAAAACTCAGCCAAAGCCCAAGGTGCCAACTCGGTGACCAATATCGTCAGTTATTTCAAATCTAACGAAAGCAAGAGTGCCACAACTTATCAGTGCTATAAGGGTACTGCCGTGGCGAGTGTCGCGCTCAAAGGAGACTTGGTTAAATTCTAAGGGCATACTTCAAGGGCGTTTGCGTATTCAGTCCTTGATGGGCTGAATACGGGTTTTTAAAAATGAACAGGATCAAGGAAAATGGTTGAGATGGAACATCCAATACCAAGCATAAACAGCAAAACCATTCAAATCCATCTAGGCACATTGACCGAAATGATCCCAGCCCCACGTGCTGATTTTGCAGATTTAAAATCCTATAACCAGTATAAAAGCCAGTGTATCCATCAACATCGTCAGCAATTATTGAGTCAGTTTTTGGCGCAAGCCCTAAGCGCACAAGATCTGGCACGGACTGAACATGGCAAGCCATATTTAGTTGATCACCCTGAGATTGGTTTTAACCATTCACATAGCCAACAGCACTATGCCTTAGGGATGTCTAGGCATTGCAGTGATATCGGGGTGGATATCGAGGACTTAGGTCGTAAAGTGCGTTTTGATGCCTTGGCACAGCATGCCTTTGATGCCGAGGAATATCAACACTGGCTTGAGAGTGACCAAGATCCGATCTATTGGTTCAAAGTCTGGACAGCGAAAGAAGCCATACTCAAAGCCTCAGGTCTTGGCATCCGTATGAGCCTCAATCAACTGCATACCCAATGCCATCCGCAGCAGGACAGCGGGTGCTGTGTGCATCCAGAGCTTGGTGTATTTCATTACCAACAATTGTGTTTACCGCATGCCATGCTCAGCGTGGCGTGGCGAGACATGGGGGAAGGGGAAGCGCCGAGGATTGAGCTGTTAGAAGGGATATCGTCGTGAAAAAAATCATCGGAATCAGTCTTATCGTCATCTTTGTCTAAGCATTCCTTGCGCTGGAGCACCGCTCATCCTTTGAAATCAATACCTAATCGGATACGCAACGCTCCTTCCTTTTTTAAAAGGAAGGTTGGGATGGATTAAAAATATTGGCTAAAAAAACAATAATTTAACTTAGTGATAAATTATTTTTTGCCTATCTGACTGGCATTAAGGTTGGGATGGATTCAGGCTGAAAGCTCAGGTAAATCATCAAGATTATGTTTATAACGTACAATTTTGCTCATATTCCTTTCGCTTCTGTACTGTGGCTTTTCGGGCTGAAATAATACGGATAACTTCGGTGGTATGTTAAAAGTGAGTAGCGGAAAGTATCTGATCCATTGTATCGGTCCAAACCACCAGCGTTAAGCATAAAAAATGCCAGTCAATCGACTGGCATTTTTTATGCTGTATCGGCATAGAAGATCTATGCCGAAGTGGGGCTAGGTTTAAGGAATTTCTTCTTCTTCAAACTCAGGTTTCACTTGTACGATAAAGTCTTGGCGATTCAGACCACGCCATAGGGCGAAGGCTGTACCAATATAGATCGACGAGTAAGTCCCGACAAAAACCCCAACAAACATGGTGATCGAGAACCATTTCAAGCCATCACCACCCAAGACCATCATCGCTACAACCACGAGTAATAAGGTCATCGAGGTGTGAATGGTACGGCGTAGGGTTTCGGTTAAGGCAATATTGACCACTTCAATCGGGGTCGCACCACGAATTTTACGGAAGTTTTCACGGATACGATCCGAAACCACGATGTTATCGTTGAGTGAGAAACCGATAATTGCCAACATTGCGGCTAAAACGGTGAGGTCAAATGGCCATTGCATCATGGCAAACACGCCCAAGGTCACAATGATATCGTGGAATAACGAGATCACAGCACCCATCGCCAATTTGAACTCAAAGCGAATGGTGACATAGACCAGCATCAAGATCAGTGACAATGCCACAGCGCCAGCAGAGCGTAGGTAAAGTTCATTACCGACTTGACCGCCAACGGAATCAACTTTATCAACTTTGACTGAGTTATTTGGCAGTTGTACTGCTTGAGTGATGGCTTTGTTTAAGTCTTCAACTTTAAGGTCTGCTTGTTCAGGCATGCGCACGATTAAATCTTTTTGCGTACCTAAGGTTTGCACCACAGTGTCTTTAAAGCCTGCTGCTTCAAGCGCTTTAATAACTTCTGCTTGGTTGGCAGGTTTCTCATAATTGAGCTCGGCAGAAATACCACCGGTAAAGTCTAGACCCAGATTCAGCCCTTTCGTTGTAATAAAGAACAGACTGGCAATGGTCAAGATGATGGAGAAGATGGCTGCCGGAGTAGCAATCTTCATAAAATTTATGACTTTTTCGTCATCTGGACGGCCGTATTTCTTTGGTGGTTGAGTCATATCAGTCATATCAAAGCTCCTATATGCTCAACTTTTTCAAGTTACGACGTTTGCCATAAATGATCTGTACTGCAGCACGGGTGACCGTAATTGCGGTAAACATCGAGCACATGATCCCGATCATCAATGTCACAGCAAAGCCTTTGATTGGACCAGTACCGATCAAGAACAAGATCGCAGCCACCAACAACGTGGTCAAGTTGGAGTCAAAAATGGTGTTAAACGCACGATCATAACCGGCCACAATGGCCTGTTTGGGCGATGCACCCCATTTGATCTCCTCTCGTATTCGCTCACAGATCAGTACGTTGGCATCGACCGCCATACCAATGGTGATCACGATCCCCGCAATACCCGGAAGGGTCAACGATGCACCTAACCAAGACATTACCGTGAGGATCATGGCCAAGTTGAGGATCAAGGCCAAGTCAGCAATTAAGCCGAATAGGCGGAAGAACACCAACATCCAGATTGCAACCAAGGCAAAACCAACTTGGGTCGATAGTAGACCTTTATCAATATTTTCTTGACCCAAGCTCGGACCAACCACACGCTCTTCGACGAAGTACATCGGCGCAGCAAGTGCACCTGCACGTAACATGAGTGCAAGTTCATTGGCTTCGGGCACATTCAGACCAGTGATCACGAAGCTTGAACCCAATACATCGTTAATACGCGCAGCAGAAATCACCACGGACTCAGTATATGGGGTACGAACTTCAGTCATCTCACCTGTTGCAGGATCGGTGATGGTGCTAATTTTTTGTTTAGATTCAATGAATAATACCGCCATCAACTTGCCGATACTATTGCGGGTGGCATCTGCCATCAATTTACCGCCGGCACTATCCAAATTCACAGCAACTTGCGGTTGACCGGTTTTTTGGTCAAATGAAGTTGAAGCACCTTGGACACGGTCACCGGACAGGATACGACTGCGATTCAATAAAATTTCACGACCACTGTCTAAGGAATCCATTGCAAAGGCTTCAGTGCCTGGCGGCAAGATTGCGCTGGCTTTGCCTGTAGATGGATCGATGACTTGATCGTTAAGGTCAGAGACCAAACGGAACTCAAGGTTTGCAGTACGGCCAAGCACACGTTTTGCAGCTGCAGTATCTTGTACACCCGGTAGTTCAACCACGATGCGGTTGCTACCTTGACTTTGTACCAAGGCTTCAGCAACACCGAGTTCATTGATACGTTTACGAAGGGTCAATAAGTTTTGGCTGAGTGCATTGGACTCAATTTCTTGTTTGGTGGTATCACTATAAGTCAGTTTAAGGGTCGCACCAGATGTGGTGGCCAAAGCTTGCTGGTTATATTTATTCCCATCACGACGCAGAAAGTCGGCAGCAGCAGCGCGGTCATCATTATTGGCAAATTGCAAAGTGATGACGTTATTGTTCAGCGACAAGCTGTTGAAATTGATTTTTGCTTCACGTAGCTGACGGCGTAGATCGGTGGTTGAGGTTTCCATACGCTGCGCAACGGCTTTATCCATATCCACTTCAAGCAAGAAGTGAACACCACCACGCAAGTCCAAACCAAGTTTCATTGGTTTAGCACCGATTTTTTGTAGCCATTCAGGGGTGGTCGGGGCCAAGTTAAGCGCAACCACATATTGCTCACCCAAGCCTACACGGAGTGCTTCTTGCGCTTTAAGCTGAGCATCCGTCGACTCCAAACGTAGCAAGGCGGCATTGTTGTTAAAAGTGTTTTCGTGAGTGGCAATATTATCACTCTTTAATATTTGCTCTGCTTTTTGTATCACGCTTTGATCAATTACAGTGCCTGCTTTAGCACCTGAAATCTGAACCGCTGGCTCATCGAGATACAAACTTGGCAGCGCATATAATGTACTGATTGCAATCACAAACACAATCAGTAGATATTTCCATGCCGGATAACGCATTTTCTTTCTTCTTAAAATGAAAAAGTCGTGCTCTCACACGACTATTTTATGATTAAAGGTTATTTAGAGTGCCTTCAGGTAAAACTGAAATCACACTTGCACGTTGAATTTTGACTTCGTTTCCACGACTCAATTCAATTACGGCAAAATCACCTTCAAGTTTGGTGATTCGTCCCATTAAACCACCAGCAAATACCACTTCACTGCCTACACCTAAGCTTTCAACAAGGGTGCGGTGCTCTTTGGCACGTTTGGCTTGTGGACGCCAAATGAGAAAATAGAAAATTGCAATAAATACGGCGATCATCAACAAGTTGATCATGGTACCTTGGCCTTGCGATGCGCCAACAGCAGGTGCAGCTTGCGCGGCAGAAATAAATAAGCTCATTGTCATGTCCTAAAGTTAAATCATGGGTGTCATATCAAATGACATTTAAATCAATTTGTTTTGCAATTTACCTTGTCTTGAGAGACAGCGCAAATGCTGCTCACTCAATCTTCTGGGCAAGGCGGTACTTCTAAACCGCGACGTTGATAAAAATCAGTCACAAAGTCGTCGAAAGTCCCGTTATCCAAGGCATCACGGATTTGTTGAGTAAAGCGTTGGTAATAACGTAAATTGTGAATGGTTCCTAGCATTGACCCCAGCATTTCGCCACATTTTTCCAGATGGAATAAGTAGGCACGGCTAAAGTTACTACAGGTATAACAATCACAATGTGGATCAAGCGGGCCTTGGTCATGACGATATTGGCTGTTGCGAATACGCACCAAGCCATCAGTTACAAAGTAATGACCATTTCGCGCATTACGGGTTGGCATCACGCAGTCAAACATATCTACGCCACGACGCACCGCTTCAACGATATCTTCAGGTTTACCAACGCCCATTAAGTAACGTGGTTTATCTTCCGGCATTTTGACAGGGAGATAATCCAAAACCTTCAGCATTTCTTCTTTGGGCTCACCTACAGACAGGCCACCGATGGCATAACCATCAAAGCCAACCTCAAGTAAACCATTTAAGGATTCTTCGCGTAAGTCTTCATACATCCCACCCTGAATAATACCAAACAGGGCATTGGGATTGGCATTGTCTTCATGGGCTGTTTTACAACGTTTGGCCCAACGTAAAGACAATTGTAGCGACTTTTGTGCTTCGCTATGCGTTGCTGGATAAGGGGTGCATTCATCAAAAATCATCACGATATCTGAATTGAGCACTTGTTGAATTTCCATCGAAATTTCAGGTGACAAAAATACTTTTGAACCATCAATCGGTGAGCGGAAGGTCACACCTTCTTCTTTGATTTTACGCATCGCACCTAAACTGAACACCTGAAAGCCACCAGAGTCAGTCAAAATCGGTTTGTCCCACTTCATAAACTGATGTAGACCACCGTGTTCTTTAATCACCTCTAGGCCGGGGCGTAAATACAAGTGAAAGGTATTGCCTAAAATGATTTGCGCTTTAATGTCTTCGATATCGCGCGGCAACATGCCTTTGACCGTACCGTAGGTTCCCACCGGCATAAACACAGGTGTTTCTACCACCCCATGTTCTAAGGTTAAACGACCACGACGGGCACGGCCCGACTGTGCTAATTTTTCAAACTTCATAGAGTATCCACATCATGGCGAAAAAACAGTTCGCTGATTAATTGCTTCAAAAAGGGTGTTATTTTCCCCGATTTCAGCACTGAAAGCCAGTTATGTTACTTATTTCTGCATAAACTGATCTTGATCAAATTACACGCGAAATAAGTCGTATTATTCGCAGTCTAGGCTGTGATGATTAGTGAGGGTTTAGTCGGACTTTTTAAAGGGCCCTGCGTAATAAGGCTTGCGAATTCGTGGTTTTTTAAAGAAACGTTGTGCGCTGAGTTTGTTTAATAAATCCTGTGAAATAGGACATTGTTCAGCCAGCATCAGTGCGGCAAGGACTTCGGCACACAGTGGTGCAAATAAAAAGCCTTTAGAGCCGAGTGCTGAAAAGGTATAAATCTCACTGTCATTTTCCACCTTTCCAAGCAGTGGGAAATAGTCTGGGCTTTGGGCACGGACAGAGGCACGACCCTGCCATTGGCTGATCGGTGGGAGGGCTTCGGCAAACGCAGGGAAGACATTGTGGATAAGTTCATAGTTATGCACATGGTCTGCCTCCAAGACCTGATCATCATCACGGTTGGGATAAAACGACGCGCCCAACAACAATTGCTCGGCATTCAATTGGAAGCAATAACCCCCATAGCTATAGGCATGGCTGGTTGCGATCGGGGTCTGTGTATTCTGCATCCAACTGACTTGACCGCGTACCGGTTTGATCGCTGCATAGCGACTAAACAAGGCTGGGCTGCTTCGCGCACAACACACCAACACTTGATCATAAGGTTCCGTATTCGCTAAGGGTTGGGTTTCTGCCTCGGTCACCAAGCGATACGCTGTTGCGCTCACTGCTGTCGTTGCTGTCTCTGACGTAGTTGCTGCAGTCGTTGATTTTGATGTTGCTGCAGTCGTTGCTGTTGATGACGTAGTTGCTGTCTCTGTCGTAGTCGTTGATGTTGTTAGTGCTGTCGTCTGAGGTGCAGTGGATGGTTCAATCTTCTGAATGGCGCTAATCTTTGCGATGTGTAGCTGAATATTGGGATGCGCCAAAACTTGTGTACACAGTGCCTGTGGCGAAACAGTCCCTGCTTGACTGACTTCTAGGCAATCAAAATGGGTCTTTAATGGCTGCGCACTGGCAGGTTGGCGTTGCAACATCTGAGCAGGGTAGTTCGCGGCCAGATCCAGTAACTCATCGGCATGCCGAAAAGCCATTTGCTTAATGGCAATCGATCGAAAACCTTGAAACTGTGCATAAAAAGGTAGCGCATATTGCCATGCCAAAGTCATCAGATGCTCAGCAGCATTTTCAATGTTGCTAAAATACGGGTTAAGCAAGGCCATGGGATTGCCAGATGCACCGCTGATCGGGGCTGTCTGGTCATAGAGATCAATCTGGTGACCACGTTGTGCTAAGGCCCATGCGCTGCTGAGTCCAGCGATACCCGCACCGATGATGGCGATACGCCGTGGTTGATGGCGTTGTACGATGCTACTGACATTTGGCTTGGCGATCTGCTTAGGAAATTCAGGCTGTTTAATTGCATTAGGCTGCTCAAGAAAATCAGGCTGTTTAACTGCATCAGGTTGCTTAGCTGGATCAGGTTGTTGATCATCTGGGCGATTCTCAAGCCACACCGCTTTAAGCATCTCGCGTTTATGCCCAAAACCACGTGGCCGAGACAGGCTGATGCCATGTTTCTTTAAACCACGTTTGAGTACCCCCGCCACACTAAATGAGGCAAAGGTTGTGTTTGGTGCCGACATACGCACGATATGATCGAGCACTTGTGCTTCCCACATATCGGGATTGCATGAAGGGGCGAAACCATCGAGAAACCATGCATTTACAGCATGAGTATGCGCCATGCTCGGAAAGACTTGCTGAGCATCGCCCAACCATAAGTCCAGCGAAAAGCGTTCTTGAGGAAAATTCAGACGATGGCAGCCCGCGATCGGCAAGGGATATTGCGCCAATAACTGTTCAGTAAGCGGGGCCAGTTCGGGCCAGGCAGCCAATGCACGTTGCAAATCTTCACGGCTGAGTGGGAACTTCTCTACACTGATGGCATGGAGATGACTGTGATTGTCTGGGCGTTGTTGTTGCCACAACTGCCACAGCGCCAAAATATTCAGACCTGTCCCAAACCCAGTCTCGGCTACAGAAAAATAATCATATGCGGCTAAGTGAGAGAGGCGTTCTGTCAGATCATTGCCAGCCAAAAACACATGTCGGGTTTCTTGTAGGCCATTGTCTTTGGAGAAGTACACATCACCAAACTGCTTAGAAATGGGAACATCAATACCATCAATGGTTTGCCATTCGAGTTCAGCCGTTTGTATAGATGTAGACACGTAGCAAAGCCCTTAAAACTTAAACAATATGAGGGTGGTTCAGCAATAAAGCCCTTCGCCCGTAAGACAAATGGTCGTTATTGCTGAGCACAGCCTACCATTGGCGACGACGTTTGGTATAGATGTAACTGGCGATCAGAAAACCGAGTAATACACCGACCGCAATGGTTGCCGCACCATATAAAAACATTTGTGCACTGCTTTCACTTTGTAGAACTTGTACCTGTACGGCCAAGTTGTCATTTTTAAGTTGCAGTTCTTGGTTTTGGCTCAATGCTTCAAGATTGGCTTTTTCCAATTGTTGCAAGCGCACAGCTTGGTCTTTGACTAAGGCTTTGGCCTTGGCTTCATTGGCGGCTTTCTCTTTAGCGATTTGTTCAGCAGTTAAGGGTTTGGCTGCAGCAGTTGTGCCAACAGGCCCCGTGGCTGGAGTACCTTGTGCTGTAGGCGTTGTTGCTGCCGCGGCTGCTGTTGCAGCAGGTGAAGCGGTTGTTGCTGGCGTAGCTGTTGTCGGTGCAGTAGTCTCAGGCGTTACAGCCCAAGCACTGCTCGACAATAAAGCAGAAAGTGCGACACTTTTAATCAAAGCAGACATGCGGTTTTATCCTTGAGATGGTGCTTGATTAAGAGGGAATGCTTTATTAAAAGGTTTTACATCAATATGCGCATAAACCCCTTCAAGTAAGAAGGGTTCTGCACTGAGCCACTGATCGAGTTCAGCTCTACTGTCAAAGTCCACAATCAGGGTACTACCATAAAATCCTGCTTGCGGTTGGTCATGCAGTTTAGGCATGGCACCAGCCACGATTAACCGGCCTTGTGCATCGAGTTCTTGTAAGCGTGCTAAATGGCGTGGACGAACTGCAAGGCGTTTTTCAACAGAATTTTCACTGTCAGTGCATGTAATCAGAAACAGAGGCATAAGCGTACTCTTAATCGGTCGTTTTAAAATGTCGGCGTAAGCAAAAGAGTATAGCAGCAAGGCAACTTAACGATACGATAATGTCGCCAAATGCGGTGAATTCTCCCCAGTATTTGCCTTCCATGTATAAAAAACCAAAGAAATAGTGCAATGCAGCAAGCAGGAAAAATTGACCTGACCAAGCCCAGTTCAGACGATGCCAACCTTGTTGCGTCAGTTCCAACATTGAACCGAGTAGTTTTTTAATTATCGGCGTACGTTCTTTATTAAATAACGGAGTGAGTAAAAAACCCAGTCCAATACCGAGATTGAGGATGACTGCTTTGAGCTTAATATAGGTAATATCGCTGAGTGCCAAAGTAATACCACCAAACACCAATGACATGACCACGATGAACCATTGCATTTTTTCCAAGCGAAATTTTTGCGCAAAAAACAACACACCATAAACCACGAGGGTTGAGATGAGCAGGGCGCAAGTTGCGACAAGGATATGATTCTGATCGGCATTTCCAGTGCTTCCGACCAATTCTAATAAGGGGTGTTGGCTGTCTTTGGGATCGGTTGTTTTATAGAAATAAAAGAAAATAATAATCGGTAGATAATCGAATAGCGCTTTCATGCTACATTACAGTCAGAAAAGTGATGGGATAGCATAATACAATCCATGATTGGTGTCGATTTACATACGCATAGTAATATCTCTGATGGCAGTTATAGCCCCGAGATGTTGGTCAGAGCTGCAATCGAAAAAGGTATACATACCTTGGCGTTAACCGATCACGATACGATGGATGGGCTGCCTTTAGCCGGTGAAATTGCACACAATTCTGCACTGAAATTAATTTCTGGGGTCGAGATTTCCAGTCAATGGTCGCGTCCATCGACCAAAAAAAGCTATGGCGTACACATCGTCGCCTTGAATATGCAGCATCCTGCACCGCTTGAAGCCTTATTGATCCAACAAAAAAAGATACGTGCTGAACGTGCGATTGAAATCTGTGCCTTGTTGGAAAAATCAACCGGTCGTGATCTCTATGCCCATGTCTTGGCGCAAGTAGATGGCCATCCGGATCGGATCACCCGCAGTCATATCGCCAAAAGTATGCATCATTTGGGGATGGTGACTCGCACCCAGCAAGCCTTTGATCAGTATCTCAAAGAAGGCAAAAAGGCCTATGTCAAATTTGATGGCCCAAGCATCGCAGAAACCATTGATATTATTCATCAGAGTCAAGGTGTTGCAGTATTGGCGCATCCGACCCGTTATGGTTTGTCGGCAACCAATATTCGCTTTCTGATCGAACTCTTCGCCGAACATGGTGGCGATGCAGTAGAACTTCCAGCGCGTAGTGAGCCCGCGGGCAGTCGTCAAATGATTGATCGCATGGTGGCGCAATTCGGTCTCAAAGTTTCAGTGGGCAGTGATTTTCATGGTGACTATATGCCATGGATTCACCTCGGCCACATCCCGCAGGTGAAAGAAGGCCAAATCGGGATTTGGGAATCCTTCTAATCCCCTCTCCTAAATTAGGAGAGGGCTAGGGCTAGGGTGAGGCACTAAAGTAGATTGTGATCTCTGGCTTGAATCGGTGGAGGGGTCGGTTTACCCAAGGTGCCCAGCAATTCAATTTCAATGGTTCTGACCATCGAATCGAGGGGTAAGTCATTACTCTGAGTGCCAAAAGGTTCTTCAATTTCACTACTCAGTGCATCAAGTCCCAAAAAAGTATAGGCCAATATGCCCACCAATAACGGAGTGGCCAATCCCAATAATGATCCCAAGCTAAACGGCAACATAAAACAGAAAAAATACACCGTGCGATTGAGCAGTACCGAATAAGCAAAAGGCAGTGGGGTGGTGGCGATCCGATCACAACCGGTTTGAACCAAACTCAGCTCAGTGACATATTGATTCATTTGGGTATAAATAATATCGGAAATTTCACCTTCTTTAAGCGCCTGCATCAATTCCCATTGGATCAAGCTTAAGGTGTATTGCGGGGCATTATTTTGTTTATACAGTTGGGCAATACTCTGTGGACTCAGTCCACTGGTTTCTAAGAGTGAATCCGGACTATTGGTTTGATGGCGGAGTCGATCACGCAACACATTGGCAAACACGATCACATGTTGAATAATTCGTTCACGACGACCCTGCGGTAAGATCCGGCAATCACGGTCAAAGTGCCGCGCAGCAGCTATTAAGCCACCCCATAGTTTACGGGCTTCCCACCAACGGTCATAACAGGCGGTGTTCTTAAAGCCGAGGAATATCGATAACACCACACCAATCAGGGTAAAGCCCACCAAGGGCAATTCTGGAAAACGATAAATATTGGTGTACTCAATTCCTCCGACGATTGCAGAGATCAGCATCACCACACCCAAGGGAGGCAAAATTTTGGGAAGAATGGTGCCTCGCCATGAAAGTAGTGTTTTTAAAATGTCGTTTTGTTCACGAACTATCATGTGAATTAAGTCGTTAATTTTTGATGATCTTGTCGAGTTCCTCGATGCTTGTCAACATGAATTAAGCCTTACATCACAATTAAAAATTCTGCATTTCTGGGCCGTACTAATCCTGTCTCAATAAGCCATCGGGATGAGGATTAAATTTGCTGTCGAAGTGCTTGGGCGTCAGTTTAAAAAATGCTATTGTGAGCGCCACTGCAACAGATAGGTGACTTGCTTGTGAGTTTTGATCTCAGCGTAATTTCTAGTAAAAACATCATCCTTGCTGTAACTGGAGGTATAGCCGCCTATAAAAGTGCGATTATTGTCCGGCGTTTAAAAGATTATGGTTTTGATGTGCGGGTGGTGATGACCCATGGTGCGCAAGCCTTTATTACACCGCTGACATTTCAAGCCCTCTCAGGCAATCCTGTACATACCGAACTGCTTAACCCAGAGGCCGAAGCTGGCATGGGGCATATTGAGTTGGCACGTTGGGCTGATTTGATCCTTGTGGCACCTGCCAGTTGTGACAGCATTGCAAAATTTGCTGCGGGTCTGGCGGATGATTTGCTGAGTACTTTATATTTGGCGACCAAAGCTCCAGTGTGGATTGCACCTGCAATGAACCAACAGATGTGGGCAGCCAAAGCCACCCAGCGTAATCTGAATACCTTGGTTGATGATGGTGTGCATGTGATCATGCCAGATGCAGGTTCTCAAGCCTGTGGAGATGTAGGCCTGGGGCGTATGCCTGAACCTGAAGACATTGCCTATCAAGTGATGCAGTATTTCCATAAAGCCCAGCGCGCCATTGCAGAAAAATTTGGTCAATTGGCCGGACAACGTGTGGTGATTACGGCGGGACCAACGCGTGAAGCGATTGATCCAGTACGTTATATTTCTAACCACAGTACCGGTAAGATGGGCTTTTCCATCGCAGCGGCATGTTATGCGGCAGGTGCGCAAGTGACTTTGCTGGCCGGTCCAGTCAGCCTGGATACGCCAAATGGTGTACGCCGAATCAATGTATCTTCGGCGCTGCAAATGCTCGATCAAAGTATGCTACAGCTCGAAGCGGGTTGTGACATCTTTATTGCCACGGCTGCTGTGGCAGACTATCGCGTTGCAGAAGTCGCTGAACATAAAATCAAAAAATCTGGTGATGAGTTGGCGATTTCTTTGGTCAAAAATCCAGATATCGTTGCGACCATTGCGGAACAACAGAAACGTCCCTTTATGGTGGGCTTTGCTGCTGAAACGCGTAATGTCGAGGCCTATGCAGCCGCGAAACTGGTCGCGAAAAAGCTGGATATGATTGCCTGTAATGATGTATCTCGACCGGATATCGGTTTTGCATCGGATCAAAATGCCATGACGGTGTTCTTTGCCGACCAATATCAACTGGATAAACGTGATCTCGAAAAAGCCTCCAAGCAAGATATCGCACAGCAATTGGTTGAAGCGATTCATGATGCACGCTTGCAGCATCAGCCTGCTGGCAGAAATGCACATTTAGACGTGTCAGCATTGGATACTTAATCCGCTCTGATTGTTGGCAACAAAAATAGATCCCCATGGTTGAGATAAATCATGGGGATTTTTTTATAGGGGGCAGTCAAGCGCGTATTCACGCAACTGCGCAAGATTTGGATTTTCAAGCTGAGCCAGCCTTGTTAAGGTAGAGAAATCCAGCAGCATGAGATCGCTGATCATGACCTTAGATGTTAAGCATACACAACGTCACTATGCACGTATTTCCCAAGCAATTGATTATTTACAGCAAAATTTTCAGCAGCAGCCGAGCCTGCAGCAAGTGGCCGCGCATATCCATTTAAGCCCTGCGCATTTTCAACGCTTGTTTAGTGAATGGGCGGGGACCAGTCCGAAGAAATTTCTGCAATATCTCAGTGTTGAACACGCCAAAAAACTGCTCAAACAGTCGGGGCAACAGAGCTTGATGCAGGCCAGTTTGGACACAGGCTTATCCAGCACCAGTCGCTTGCATGATTTATTTATTCAAATTGAGGGCATGACCCCAGCACAGTATAAAAATGGCGGTCTAAATGTCGAGATTCACTATAGTCAGCATCAAACCTTATTTGGCCCAGTGTTGATCGCATCCACAGATCAAGGCATTTGCTTTTTGTCTTTTGAGCAACCTGTGGAGTTGGCATTGCAGCAATTACGGCAAGACTTTCCACATGCACGTTTGAGCGAGCAGAGCGATGCCATGCAGCAAAATGCTTTAGCGATTTTTCATCGCCATCAGATAGACACGGAACAAGCAGATGCTTCGGATCATGTTCATCCAATTCAGGATCAGATTGCCCAGATTAAGTTGCACTTAAAAGGCAGTGAATTTCAGCTTAAAGTCTGGCAAAGCCTGCTCAATATTCCGATGGGGCAGTTATCGAGTTATGGTCAGATTGCCGCACAAATCGGACAACCCAGCGCTTCTCGTGCCGTGGGGACGGCGATCGGGCACAATCCTGTGGCATTTTTGATTCCCTGTCATCGGGTGATCCAAGCTTCGGGGCAACTCGGTGGTTATCGTTGGGGTGAAACCCGTAAAAAAGCCATGATCGCTTGGGAAGGGGCGCAGACGGATGATCAAGATTGAGCCGAGCAATTTGCCGTTGTGGAGTGATCCAGAGGAGCCACAACATGATTGTCGATATAATTATTTGCCCTATGATGGCGAGGTGAATTATTTTGGTCCGATTATGGATGCAGTCACCGCAGCGCTGTATGAGCAAGTGTTGTTGGAGCAAATTGCATGGCAGCATGATCAGGCGTTGATATTTGGTCGAGCATTGACCACCAAACGTAAGGTGGCATGGTATGGCGATCGGGCATTTTCCTATACTTATTCTAATATGACCAAAACCGCATTGCCGTGGACGGCGGAATTATTGCAACTCAAAGCATGGGTCGAATGTGTGTCTGGAGAACAGTTCAATTCTTGTCTGCTTAATCTCTATCATCGTGGTGAGGAGGGTATGGCATGGCACAGTGATGCGGAACGTGATCTAAAGAAAAATGGCGCGATTGCCTCACTCAGTTTTGGTGCTGAACGTGTATTTGCCTTTAAACACAAGCGGACTCATGAAAAAGTCCAACTTGAACTGGCTACGGGGAGTTTGCTGATGATGAAAGGGATAACTCAAAGTCACTGGTTACATCGCCTGCCACCGACAAAAAAGGTCTTTGCGCCACGTATAAATTTGACCTTTAGAATGATTGAAGCTCAGTCGGCTGAAGGTGTGGAACCGATATCCAGTTGAGCATCAAGCATAAAAAAGGACTGAAAATTCAGTCCTTTTGCGTGATCAGTACAGTAGAACTGTCGCTGAGCACTTTGATATGATGATTAAGCTTGGCCTTCAGCAGCAGCTTCTTGAACACGTTGCATGTTGGCTTCGAATTCAGCATCAAAGTTAATTGGTGTAAGGAGCAATTGTGGGAAGCTACCTTTGGTCACAAGATCATTCACCGCTTCACGTAGGAATGGGAACAAAATATTTGGCGCATAAGCACCGAGAATGTATGGAAGGCGATCTTCTTCGATACCATCAACCAAGAAAATACCGGCTTGAGTTGCGTCTACAATAAATGCAGTCTCACCCGCATTGTTGGCTTGTACAACCACTTTTAAAGACACTTCATAATGGGTGTCATCAATTTTTTCAGCTGCAGAAGACAAGTTGATGTTTAGCTCAGGCTGCCATTCTTTGGTGAATACACCCGCACCCGGTACTTCAAAAGATAAGTCTTTAGTATAAATACGTTCTAAAGCAAGTTGTGCTTGTTGTTCTTCACTCATTGTTTATTTCCTTTGTTCAAGATTTAAAAGTTAAATAAATTGATCAAGTTTGCCTTCACGATCTAAGGCATACAATTGATCAAAACCGCCGATAAATTGTTCATCAATAAAAATTTGAGGCACTGTACGGTGACGCGTTTTTTCCATCAATTCCATACGGACTTCAGGGGCTTCCGTTGATAGGTTGATTTCGGTATAGGCAATACCTTTGCGTTCTAACAGTTGTTTGGCACGAACACAGTAAGGACAAGAATTTGTAGAATAAATTTTGACTGCAGCAGTCATGATTTAAGACTCCTTTAAGCTTTTTTGGCTTTGATGAGCGGTAAGCCTTGCGCTTTCCAGTTACTGATTCCACCATCGAGACGATAGCTATCCGAGTGGCCGATTTTTTGTAATGCACTTCCGGCAACTTGGCCGAGATTACAAATAAAGACCAATGGACGTTCTGCAGATTTTAATTCTTCTGAGTGACTATCGAGTTGGCTAAACGGAATATTACGGCTGCCACTGATATGACCTTCGCGGAAATCTTTTGCATCACGTAAGTCAATCAACATGGCGTTTTTCGCTTTGACTAAAATACCCAGTGATTGTGGAGAAATTTTACGACCATTACGTTGCCCTTCAAATACAAAGAACAGCACAATCAGCGCCGCTAAAATACCAAATAAAAACGGGTGATTCCCCATAAATTCGAACCAACGTTCCACAAGTCACCTTATCCAAATCAAAAATTGCGTAGAGTATAGCGTATATATATGGTGATCTAAATCACCGCTTCAAGGTGAGCTGAACAGAAAATTAATTTTTTTGTTGCAGCTCGGTAATTTCATCCACTAAACGTAGATAACTCTCTAAACGTCTAGGCAAAATTTCACCTGAATCAAGCGCCTGTTTTAAAGCACATTGTTTTTCATGCTTATGGGTACAATTGCGGAACTGGCAGTGCCCAAGTAGATTTGAAATATCAGGAAAACCTGCATCAATCTTGTCTAAGTTCAAATGCCATAAACCAAATTCACGAATTCCCGGCGAGTCAATCAGGGCACCATTTTCACCAAAGCCCATCAAGCGGGTTGAGGTGGTGGTGTGTTGACCCAATGCAGAGTTCTCAGAAATGATATTGGTCTTTTGCGCAGCATCCGGCAGGATACTGTTGATAATCGAGCTTTTACCCACACCAGATTGACCGACAAAGGCCACTGTTTCACCATCGAGGCGTTGACTCAACGGACTCAAGTCACCGAGAGAATGACACTGCATGGTTTCATAGCCAAGATTTTGATATTCGGCCAATAAATCCAAAATGGGATCATTTTCTTTAAGTAAATCGGTTTTGTTGAGTAGTAACAGTGCGGGGATATCTGCATCGGCACAGGCCACCATGTAGCGGTCGATTAAACCCGGTGCAGGTTCGGGTAGTGGTGCAATCACGATCACAATCAAGCTAATGTTGGCTGCAACCGGTTTGACTTTGTGATAGCGGTCCGGACGGGTCAGTAATGAGCGCCGTGGATGGATCGCGGTGATAATGCCTAATCCCGTGTTGGGGTCGGCTTGCCATTTCACTCGGTCACCCGTCACCAACAACTCGAGATTGGTCCGCGTATGGCAGCGCCACACACTATCTAGCTCGATGTTTTTCCAAAACGCAGCGGCTTCACCGTCCTTGCTTGGTGGTTGAATGGGAGGCGAGTCAGGGATAGAAAGGGCCTGTACTTCAAGTTGGCGCCCATAGTGCTGGACTACCAAACCTTCTAAATCATTTGAAGTGTCGAGTTCTTCTTGACGTGTCTGCTGTTGCTTCTGAATGCGGCGTTGTTGCTGCTCAGTGAGACGTCGTTTACGAATTAAAGCCATTCATATCCTAATTAACCCTCGTGATCTCAATCGCAAAAATAGCATGATGGCGGCAGTATTTACAGCGAATATCAGATAAATTTGCTAGTATATTTGGTTTTTACGCCATGAAAGATTGTAGATCTATGAGCAGTACGCCAGATACCCGTTTAATTTGGATCGACCTTGAAATGACGGGCCTCGATACCGACAACGACGTTATTATTGAAATTGCAACAATTGTGACCGATGATCATCTAAATATTCTGGCAGAAGGCCCTGTGCTTGCTGTGCATCAATCCAATCTTTTGCTCAATGCTATGGATGAGTGGAATACCAAACAACATGGCCAATCTGGCCTGATTGAACGGGTACGTCGTAGTAAGTTGACTGCACAAGATGCAGAGCTGCAAACGCTGGCATTCCTAAAGAAATGGGTTAATCCAAAGACCTCTCCAATGTGCGGTAACTCGATCTGTCAGGATCGTCGCTTCATGCATCGTTTGATGCCTGAGTTGGAACAGTTTTTTCACTACCGCAATCTTGATGTATCTTCAGTCAAAGAGTTGGCCAAACGCTGGCGCCCTGAGATCATGAGTGGCTTAAAGAAAAATGCGTCACACTTGGCTATGGATGATATTCGCGATTCGATCGTGGAATTAAAATATTATCGCGAGTACTTTTTTATCCAAAATCACGATAACGATTAATAGGCCTTAAGATTTTTCTGGGTGATCAGTGACTGACACCCATAGAATTTTTGTCATTATCATTGAGATATTTTCAGTTATACTCGGCCTAGATGAGACCTGCATCTGAGTGAGAACAATAAGCAGCAGCGCTCTATGTTGAAAAAATGATCTTAATCTCTTTCGCGAAACTTTTAAATTTTTGAGTTGAGTAAAATTATGCAAAGTAATAACCCAATCTTAACCAGAGTCGAAACCTTCAGCGATGTCAGTCAACCGATGACTGTACAAGGCGCGATCCAAAAGTCGATTTTATTGACGGTCATTGCGGCGGTGGTTGGACTCAGTTTGTTTATTTACAGCTTTATGACCTTAAATATCTCACTGGCCTATGCTGCGGCAATCGTGGGTGCGGTCGGTGGTTTGATCTTGGGTCTGATAGCGACTTTTAAACCCAATACGGCACGTACCTTGGCGATTCCATATGCCTTGTTTGAAGGTGCATTTTTGGGTGGGATCTCGGTTATTTTCCAATTGAAATATCCAGGTGTACCTTTACAAGCACTGTTGGCCACCTTTGTCACCACTTTGGTGATGTTTGGTCTGTATAAATTTCAAATTATTCGTGCCACTGAGAAATTTAAAGCCGTGGTGATGTCTGCAGGGATCGCGATTGCCATCGTGTTTGTACTGCAGTTTGTGATGAGCATGATGTTTAGTTCTAGCATCCCTTACTTGTTTGAAAGCAACTGGTTAGGCATAGGCTTTGCTGTGTTTGTTGCCATCATTGCATCATTAAACTTGATTTTGGATTTTGACTTAATCGAAACAGCAGCAGCACAACGCGCACCGAAAGCATTCGAATGGCTTTGTGGTATTGCACTGCTTGCGACATTGGTGTGGATGTACTATTCATTCCTGCGTTTACTCAGTCTATTACGTGGTGATGACTAAGTTTAAACATTGATTTTTATCGCATTGGGTCATGTGCACTGCGCTGGTCTTAACTTGCTAGTGTCGTGATCTGATCGAAACGCCCTCAACTTGAGGGCGTTTTTGTTGGGGCATACTCAAGCCTTGATTGGGTTGTAACACTGCTTTGATGTGCTTTTTATAGGGCTGTTTTTGAAAAAACGGCTCAGATTGAAAAAAAGGTGCATTATGCAATTTAGTAATTTGTCTAAACTTGGCATTATGCTTTGAAATAAATTTGGGTGAAAGAATATGGCACAAGGACTTTTAGCAGGTAAACGTTTTTTAATCGCAGGCGTTGCCAGTAAACTCTCAATTGCTTTTGGGATCGCACAAGCGCTACATCGTGAAGGTGCAGAACTTGCCTTTACTTATCCCAACGAAAAACTAAAAAAACGTGTCGATGATTTCGCTGAACAATTTAACTCGACCTTGGTTTTTCCTTGTGATGTGGCCGTCGATGCTGATATTGAACAGACTTTTGTAGAACTGGCCAAGCATTGGGATGGTCTTGATGGCGTGGTGCATTCTATTGGTTTTGCACCTGCACATACCTTAGATGGTGATTTCACTGACGTAACTGATCGCGAAGGTTTCCGTATCGCACATGACATCAGTGCGTATAGCTTTGTTGCCATGGCACGTGCTGCTAAGCCGTTATTGCTTGCACGTCAAGGTTGCTTGTTGACGCTGACCTATCAAGGCTCTGAGCGTGTTATGCCAAACTACAACGTGATGGGTATGGCCAAAGCTTCACTTGAAGCCAGCGTACGTTACTTGGCATCAAGCTTGGGTGCTGAAGGGATTCGTGTTAATGCGATCTCTGCTGGTCCAATCCGTACTTTGGCGGCATCAGGCATTAAATCATTCCGTAAAATGTTGGATGTGAACGAAAAAGTTTCTCCACTGAAACGTAATGTGACTATCGAAGATGTGGGTAATGCAGCATTGTTCCTGTGCTCACCATGGGCAAACGGGATCACTGGCGAAATTATGTATGTCGATTCAGGCTTTAATACCGTGGGTATGAGCGCTGAAATGATGCTTGAAGACTAAATTTAGTCTGAGTTTTACTTCGAGTTAGAGCAGAAAAATCGATGAGTGATCATCGATTTTTTTTGTATGTTGAATAGGCTTTGAGAAAGATTGCTCGGTGAGTGGATTTGGTGTGGTTTGAGGTAATGTGTTTTGCCTTTTGATCAAAAGTTTAAGGTGTGTGTTAAGCAGGTGCAATGAGCTTAACAAAGTTTTAACCGAGTCTGGTTATGTAAGCTGTTGATACTTTAGGGTTAATAATAATTAAAAAATTGATCACGAAATTAGGCTTTTTAAACAGCTATTTTTCTGTTTTACTCGTGCTCGATTATAACTATAAATTAAAATAAAAATGATTTTAGCCAATATTTATCTGGCACTGCAGCAACTCGGTTTGTCTGCCCAACAACGTGCCCTACATAGCCAATTTTCCAATACTGTTCTGAATGCGACAGTTTTTTTACAACGCATTGATGGTCAGCATATTCTCAATCAAGGTCTATCTGCCGAACTATTGTGTTTGGCTACAGATGCCGCTATCCCGCTGAAACAATTTATCGGGAGCCAAGTCGCTGTGGATAGCGTGACGGATCAGGGCCAATATTTTCGGACCTCAGGCATTATCACTGCTGCCGAGCAAGGTCAATCGGATGGTGCCTTGACCCTCTATAGGCTTAAACTGCAAGATCCAACCGCGTTGTGGGAAAAGCGCCGTAACTCACGGGTGTTTATGTCCAAGTCGGTGTTGGATGTCATGCAGATCTTATTTCAAGAATGGCAGCAGCAAAGTCCCTTGTTTGCCGCCAGTCTGAGTTTGGATCTGAGTGGTATCATGCAAGACTATGATGTACGACCATTCATTATGCAACACAATGAATCTGACGCAGAATTTCTAACACGCTTGCTACGTCAGGAGGGAATTAACTGGTTAATCGATGAAGCTCAGCTAATCATAGACAGTCCGCTAGCCCCGATTCAAGCGCAGAAGTTACGTTTAATCGATGACAATAGCCAATATCAAGCGCTCAGCCGTCGTAGTATTCGTTTTCATCGTAGCAACGCCACCGAAAGGCTCGATACGATGTTTGGTTTTGCGGCACAACGCGCATTACAAGCTACAGCCGTGCATGTGCAACGCTGGCAAGCGGATGCTTTGGACTATGATGAAGGTGCAGGCAGTGTATTGGCCAAGCATAAGCACAGTGACAATATTGACAATGCCAGTCTAGGCTTAGAACAAGCATGGCACATCAGCCCAGCATGGATGCAAGATCTCAATGGCGAGGATCAGGCCACTGCATCGGGCAATAGCCAAGTCGAACGCATCAATCAAAATCTCAGTGATTATTATGCGGGACAGGCGAAACATTTTAAGGCCCAGACCTCAGTCCGCGATGCCCAAGTTGGGTATTGGTTTGAGCTGCTTGGGCACCCAGAAATAGACTTACATGCTGCAGCAGATACGCAATTCCTCATTACTGAAAAAGACTTTTATAGCCAAAATAATCTCCCCAAAGACCTCAACGATCAGGTGCAGAACTTAGTTGATCAAAGCCAATGGCGGATCAAAGCTGCCTCCAATCCCGATGAGCGTCAGGCGAATAGCTTACTTTACAACGCCGCAACATTGCTGTTGTTCCAGCATATGACCCTTTAGCGCATCGTCCAACTGCGCATCCGCAACGGGCTAGAGTGGTTGGACCGAATGCTGAGGAAATTCACGTAGATGAATGGGGGCGGATCAAAGTCCGCTTTCTGTTTACTCGCAGTGAAAGTCACAGCCATGATGGCGGTGCCGGCAGCAATGACAATGACAGCGACTCGGCATGGGTCGATGTACTGACCCCGTGGGCGGGTGAAGGCTATGGCGCACGTTTCTTACCCCGTGTTGGTGAGATCGTGGTGATTGATTTCTTTGATGGCAACATTGACCGGCCTTTTGTGCTGGGACGGGTTCATGAAGGGCAACGTGTACCGACAAAGTTTGATCGTAAAGGCCAGTTACCTGAGACCAAAAAACTCAGTGGTATACGCTCAAAGGAAGTCAATGGTGAGGGTTTCGGTCAGTTAAGGTTTGATGATACGACTGGGCAGATCAGTAGCCAATTGCAAAATAGTCATGGCGCATCACAACTCAATCTAGGTAATCTCAGCCATCCCAAAGACAGTGCGGAAAGTAATGGGCGTGGTGAAGGTTTTGAATTACGCACCGATCAGTATGGTGCAGTGCGTGCAGGCCAGGGTTTATTACTCACAACCCATGCTCAAGATCAAGCCAGTGGTATGCATCTCGATGCCTCAGCCGCCAAGCAGCAGATTGAAAACAATCTCAATAGTGCTAAAGCACTGAGTGAAGTGGCGAAGAATCAGCAGACCGATCCTTTGGAAGTGCTAGATCAACTGAAAGCTTTTTTAGATAAAATTGAACATGAAAGTGAATCAAAAGCCAAAGCCTTTAAGCAAGCATTGCTGATTTTATCCGCTCCAAATTCGATTGCGCTCAGTAGTAATGAAGATATCCATCTTTCTGCAGATGGCCAAATCAGCCAAAGTGCAGGCGATAGTATTAATTACACTACTCAAAGAAACTTTATTATACATGCACAAAACAAACTCAGTATGTTTGCGGCTCAGAACGGTTTAAGCGTAATTGCAGCCAAGGAGAAGGTGGCGGTGATTGCTCAGAATGGAGAATTGGAGCTGATCTCAAGACAAAAGCTCAGTATTACCTCAACTGAAGACACCATCTATATCAGCAGCCCCAAAGAAATTGTAATCACGGCTAAGGACTCGCAAATTCGAGTTGGTGGTCAAGGTGTGCAGTTTACAACCAATCGGGTGTTTGAATCTAAGGCTGGGCAGCATGTGTTTAATGGTGGAGAGAGGGTAAGTCAAAATAAAATTGAATTGCCGATTTTACGTTATATAAATCCAAGAAGTAAATTCAGCAGATTATATAAGGTTGTTAACAGTCTTTGTGAAGGTGTGGGAAATATTAAATATACTGCTGTATTTGAAGATGGAAAAGTAATTGAAGGAATAACAGATAGTGCTGGCCGTACAGAATTGATAGAGACTGAAACCTCACAAAAATTCGAAATTTTCTTCGATAGCTATGATCTAGATTGTCAGTTAGAACATCTAGGGGAAGAAAAATAAAATGGCTATAATTCAATTTTTAATCAAAAGCAAAAATCAGAATGGATATATGGCTTTTGACGGTTGTTGTTATCGAATTGTTGGAGAAGGTGGGGTTTTAATTTACCCTAAAGATAACAACTCAAAGGCAATAACTAAAAGTAATGGTTTGACTACTCCTATTGAAGTTAAAGATGGAATGAGAGTTTCTATAGAGGTTTTCGATTTAGTGAACTCTACAAGTCAAAAACCTAGGTTCGTATCTCCATTCAAAGGCATACGCGCCAACTTAAATTGATCGCTTTTCACCCATGCATCCAACCAGTTGAATTATGTAATAAATTTTGTCTGTTAGTTGCTGTAATTGCCTTTTCCTCGACCTTTCTGATAGGCTTTTTAAGCAGTCCTGTAAATAACTCGGATTGATTGGAAA
>NZ_SLVJ01000021.1 GCF_004345325.1 Acinetobacter calcoaceticus | reverse complement strand
ATGGTAGTGTGGGGTTACCCATGTGAGAGTAAGTCATCGCCAGCTCATTATTCCTAAAAATCCCTCGATCTATCCGATCGGGGGATTTTTTTATGTGGAAATTTTAAAAAAATTATAAAGAATCAGCTCTAATCGTATTTGGCCAATCATTTTTGATCATTCGTTATACGACTGTTGACTTGATTGTTATCGATTTTAAAAACGATGTATTTGATTTTTAAAAATCGTCAGTCAATTGCCCATAGTTTCCATTTTATTTTTACTATTGTCTCTTTATGCAACTCCAATATTTAGAAATGCTGTCACTATAAAAATTGATCACATAATAAAGCCAGGATGCTAAAACCATGCGACTCAACCCAATTTACTATACAGAACAACATTATGCTTTTCGTGACTCGGTAAAAAAATTTGTCGACAAAGAGTTAATGCCAAATATCAATACTTGGGATGAGAGCGAAACTTTCCCACGCGAGTTGTATCAAAAAGCGGCGGCCATTGGCTTGTTGGGCTTAGGTTTTGATGAATGCTATGGCGGGATCGCGGATACGGATGCATTTCATGTACTGCTCTCATCCATAGAGCTGGCACGTACTGGTTGTGGTGGTTTATGTGCATCGTTGCTATCGCATAGTATCGGCGCACCGCCGATTCAGCATTTTGCCAGTGAAGAGATTAAACAAAGTATTTTGACGCAAATCCTAGCTGGTGAAAAAATATCGGCTTTGGCAATCACTGAACCCGGTGGTGGTTCGGATGTTGCAGCTTTGCAGACAAAGGCGATTCGAGAGGGTGATGACTACATCGTGACGGGTGAAAAAACCTTTATTACTTCAGGGGTGCGGGCTGATTATTATACGGTTGCGGTGCGTACTGATCCGGAGGCTAAAGGGGCCAATGGTATTTCCATGTTACTGATCGATGCGCATAGTGCCGGCATCAGCAAAACCAAACTCGATAAAATGGGTTGGTGGGCATCGGATACGGCACATTTGCATTTTGATCAAGTGCGTGTTCCCGCGAAGCATTTACTCGGCGCTGAGAATATGGGCTTCTTGGTGATCATGAGTAACTTTAATATGGAACGCTTTTTCTTGGCTGCGAGTAGTTATGGTTTTGCCTTGACCTGTTATGAAGAAGCCCTGGCATGGGCACAGCAACGAAAAACATTTGGTAAACGCTTGGTGGATCATCAGGTGATGCGGCATAAGTTGGTGGATATGGCGACACGTTTAACAGCGACGCTGGCCTTGTTGGAGGATACTGCTTATCGCTTGGGGCAACCGCAATTACAGGGGAGTGAGTTGGTGGCTCAGATCTGTATGCTGAAAAATATCGCCACCCAAACCATGCAATTTTGTGCCGATGCAGCAGTACAAACCTTAGGCGGTATGGGCTTTATGCGTGGTACCAAGTCTGAGCGGATTTATCGTGAGGTAAAAGTTAATATGATTGGCGGGGGTGCTGAAGAAATCATGAAGGATCTGGCCAGTCGACAATTGGGCTATTGAATTACATGCTGTATATAATGAGTTCATAACATTCAGGTGAATCCGTGTATGGAGATTCAACAAGCGCTTGCAGAAGCAATTCAATGCTGTATTGATGCCTTAAATCACCCGATCGCAGGGACTCAACAAGTGATTGGGGATGGGGCAATGGTTTGGGCGACACTACATAATATTGCACAACGACCTGATCAGGGGCATGGCTTGGGGCTGTTTGACTATGATTATGATGGGGAGCGAGGTGATTTTGATTCTTGCATTCGCCAGTATAAAACGCATGATCAGGGGCAGATCGACTGCTCGCTAGATTGGCTGCATGCGATCGTGATTTTATATGATGCGATTGATTTTGATGAGCAGCAGATCATTGACTCGGCTCAATCGATTCAAAATGACATTATCTTTAACCATATCGTGAAACATGTAGTGAGTAATTGTGTGGTGCAGCAGGATATCAGTGCAGCATTACAATTTATTCGGTATTTTCGACGTACTCATATTTTTTATGAATCCGATAGTGTCGATCTTGGATATCTTATTTTGCTGAAATATTATGCTTTGCGCGCAGATGTAGATCAGTTTTTTAAGTATTTTAAATTGAGTAAGCCTTCAAGGAATCGTTATGAACTGGCGATTTTAAAAGGCATCTTGGTCGAAAAATTTTCAAGCCAAAATAATATCGCTGATGTGCTGAAGCTGTGCAAACATAAAAATATTGGGGCTGGCTTTTATTATAATGCCTTGCTGGCCTATGCCGATCAGGGACAATATTCGCTATTGAAAACAATGTTTAGACAACATCCAGAACTGATCCAAGCCGACAAGGCGACCGATGTGCATGTTCTGATTCGAGCCTATGCCAAGGCCAAGCAGTTAGATATCGAGGTTGAAGATGACTTTGAGTTGTTGTTTGATCGCGTGACACAGATTGGTCGTAAGTTGCGTTGGGGGGATGTGAAGTTACAGGATTCACTATTATATGATTTGGGAATGGCTGATTTTGATCATCAAACACGTCGGATTCGTTGTCGAAAGGCCATCAAAGATAATCGAATAAAAAAAGAAATGGATCATAAGCCGATGTGGGCGGATATATAACTCAATGGGTCGCTTTGGTTTTCCATCCTGATGACTTGGGTTTAATGCCGCACGGCCATATCCAAAACGATTTCCGTTAGCTGCTCTAGATCCATTGCGCCATCGGCTTTATACCAATTCACCGTCCATGCGATGGCACCTGCAATCAGGCGTCGCCAGATAAAGGCATCTTGTTTGATCTTGCCTTGATCAACTAATTTTTGAATCACATCCAACCAAATTTGCTCATATTGATCACGCAGTTCAAGCAACTCACTTTGCTTGTCTGCTGAAACCGCCTGCCATTCATAAATCAGCACGGTCATTGCGGCTCCAGTATCTCCAGAAATCGAAGACAACTCGGCTTTGATCAGTTGCTTGAGCTGTAATGTCGGGTCGGTGGAGCGTTGTGCTGCCTGACTCAATTGAGCATGGTTATAGATGATGACCTCATGCATCACAGCGGCCAAGATCTCATCTTTGCTGCCAAAATGATGAAATAAACTGCCGGATTGGATGCCGATAAATTGCGCGATTTGTCGCACCGTGGTTTTGTCATAGCCCTGTTTTTTAAACAGATAAGCAGCAGCTGAAAGCAAGCGTCCACGTGGGTTTGCTTCAAAGCAAGCAATCGGTTGAATCTCGTTGAGTGAACTGGCAATCATGTTGCTGAATGATCCTTAAGCAATGAAATGAAGCATGGTACGGTCGCTATTTTATAGCAGCGCATTTTATCGTGCAGGTCTTAAAAATGCATCTAGGAATAATCTGATTTTTAAGAATTAGAAAAAATAGCATTTTGGTCAATGCACTATAACATTTTGCACTTTACAAACCAAGCGCTTGCTTGGTATTGTGGGTGTGAAATTTATACAGCATAAGAGAGCAGCTGCATGGAGAGCAAACGACAAGAGTCACAACGCCGAGTGAAAATTGGTTGTGCTTCTGGGTTTTGGGGAGATACCAATACCGCTGCATATCAATTGGTGCATTTGTCTGACATCAATTATTTGGTTTTTGATTATCTTTCTGAAATAACCATGTCGATCATGGCCAAAGCTCAAATGGTAAATGCCGAGCATGGCTATGCCTTGGATTTTGTCAGTGTGGTCATGGCCCCCTTATTAAAAAAAATCAGTGCCAAAAAAATCAAAGTGATCAGTAATGCTGGTGGAGTGAACCCATTGGCCTGTAGGGATGCATTAAATAAACTGATTGCAGATCAAGGTCTGGACTTAAAAGTGGCGGTGGTATTGGGCGATGATTTGATGCCACAACAGCGCGCTTTACAGACCCAGCAGATCCGTGAAATGAGCAGTGATACTGCGTTGCCAAGCAGTTTGGCCAGTTGCAATGCCTATCTCGGTGCAGTGCCAATCCGTGATGCCTTAGACCTCGGTGCGGATATTGTCATCACTGGACGTGTGGTGGATTCAGCTGTGGTACTCGGCCCTCTAATGCACGAATATCAATGGGCCTTGGATGATTATGACACCTTGGCGCAAGGTGCTTTGGCAGGACATATTGTTGAGTGCGGGGCGCAATGTACTGGCGGTAACTTTACCGATTGGCGATTGGTTGAAGGCTTTGACAACATGGGTTTTCCGATCGTCGAAGTGGAGCCGAATGGCGATTTTGTAGTGACCAAAGCTGAAGGCACTGGTGGATTGGTCTCTACAGCGACCGTTGCAGAACAAATCGTCTATGAAATCGGTGATCCACAAGCCTATCAATTACCAGATGTATTGGCGGATTTCAGTCAGGTGCAATTGACACAATTGGCAGCACATCGGGTCAAAGTCACTGGCGCTTTGGGTCGTGCGCCAAGTCAGCAATATAAAGTCAGTGCAACTTATCCCGATGGTTATCGGGTCTTGGTGAGTTTTTTGATTGCCGGTCGTGAGGCTGTCGATAAGGCTCATGTGATTTCCAATGCCATTTTAAGCAAAGTAGAGCGTGGTTTGGCAGCGCGTTCGGTCGCGGGTTTCAGTCAAAAATCTGTTGAAATTCTGGGGATCGAAAGTACTTATGGCGCACATGCCCAAGCACTTGCGAGCCGTGAAGTGGTGGTGAAAATGGCGGTGCAGCATCCACTTAAACCCGCATGTCAGTTCTTTGCCTCAGAGATTGCCCAAGCCTCAACCGGTATGGCACCTGCTTTGGCTGGAATCGTCGGTGGGCGACCAAAAGTGTCCCCAGTGATTAAACTATTTTCATTTTTAATCGATAAATCACAACTACAGGTTGAGGTTGATTTGGATGGACAACGCCATCGCTCCCTGACTGCAGTCGATTGCAAGGCAGATTTGGCTGTGCAGCACCCAACGATTCATCCTAGTGAAACCGCCCAGTTACAAGGGGATGAGGTTGACGTGGCATTGATTGAGTTGGCGCATGCCCGCAGTGGCGATAAAGGCAATCACAGCAATATTGGTGTGATTGCACGCCGCGCAGAATATCTACCGTGGATTCGCGCCAGTCTCAGTGCTGAGTCGGTTGCAGCCTATATGCAGCATGTGCTTGACCCTGAACGTAGCCAAGTCAGCCGTTATGAATTACCAGGATTGATGGCGCTGAATTTTGTTTTAGAACATGCATTAGGTGGTGGTGGAATGGCGAGCTTACGCATCGATCCACAAGGTAAAGCCTTTGCACAACAACTCTTAGATATGCCTGTGCGAATTCCGCTGGGTTTAATGACCTCACCCGACCTCTCCTAAACAGGAGAGGAGTCAAGCAATATACCCCTCTGAACTGGAGAGGAAACCACAAGGTAGAGAAAATGGGTTATCACTCGATATTTAGACAAGATGCGTTTGCCGATCAGGTGGTGATTATCACCGGTGGCGGTTCTGGGATTGGTCGTTGTACTGCACATGAGTTGGCAGCTCTGGGCGCTCAAGTGGTTATCACAGGACGTAAAATCGAAAAACTGCAAAAAGTTGCTGCCGAGATATTGGAAGATGGTGGCAAGGTGCATTGCATCGTGTGTGACAACCGTGAAGAGCAGCAAGTCAAAGACATGATCGCAGAAGTGATCACGCGATTTGGCAAACTCAATGGCTTGGTCAATAACGCAGGTGGACAATTCCCTTCAAGTCTGGAAAACATCTCTGCCAATGGTTTTGATGCTGTGGTGCGCAATAACTTGCATGCGACATTCTATCTGATGAATGAAGCCTATAAGCAATGGATGGGGCAGCATGGTGGTCGTATCGTTAACATGACCGCAGATATGTGGGGAGGAATGCCGGGCATGGGGCATTCTGGTGCGGCACGGGCAGGGGTTGATAACTTGACCAAAACCGCTGCGGTGGAATGGGCCAAGTCTGGGGTGTGTGTCAATGCTGTGGCGCCGGGATGGATTATCTCTTCAGGGATGGACCATTATAGTGGCGACTTTGCCAAAGTGGTGATTCCGAGTTTGGCGGGCAATGTGCCACTAAAACGCATGGGCACTGAGTCTGAAGTGTCTTCGGCGATTTGCTACCTGCTTTCTGAAGCTGCCTCATTTATATCGGGGGTGACCTTGAGAATCGATGGTGCTGCCTCACAGGGGACACGGATGTATCCACTGGCAGATGCACAAAACAGCGAGTCATTTAATGGTTTTCATCGGGCGTTTATTCCAGATGTCTTAAAAACACCTGAGCAATTGCAACAGCAGCAAGCCGCTAAAGAGCTACAAACTGCTCAAGAGCAACAAGCACAACAGCATGTTAAAGACCAACAAGATATTAATCGTCAGCAGTTGGATTAAAAAAAGAAATAGGGAGTTGAAACATGACGATATTGCAATCCGATCTCGCGATAGGTGATGAAAATTACCAACTCAATCGGCAGGCATTGTTGGCGCAGATTGATGAAGTCCGTGCGATTCAAAATAAGAATCGTGAAAAATCTTATGCCGCCAAAGCAAAATTTGAACGTCGTGGAAAAATATTACCGCATGAACGGGTCAGTCTGGTCCTTGATGCTGATTCCCCATTTATTGAATTGTGTGGATTGGTGGGTTACCAAATGCATGACGATAAAGATGGCTCGGATGCCGGAGGTGGCATCATTGCGGGCATTGGTTTTGTCAGTGGGGTACGTTGTCTGATTTCTGCCAGTAATAGTGCGATCAAAGGCGGTACCATTTCACCGATGGGCGTACATAAAACCTTGCGCCTACAAGAGATAGCCCTAGAGCAAAAACTGCCATTGCTGTGTTTGAGCGAAAGTGGCGGTGCCAACCTTAATTATGCTGCTGAAGTCTTCACCATAGGTGGTAAAACCTTTGCCAATCAAGCACGTTTGTCTGCGGCAGGCATCCCGCAGTTGGCGGTGGTGCATGGCAATGCCACGGCTGGCGGTGCTTATCAACCGGGTTTGTCTGATTATGTGATCACGGTGCGTAAACAAACCGAAATGCTGTTGGCTGGACCACCGTTATTGCTTGCAGCAACTGGCGAAGTGGCGACGGCTGAGGCCTTGGGTGGGGCGGAAATGCACGCCCAAATTGCAGGCACAGCAGAATATCTGGCTGAAAGCGATGCCGATGCCATTCGCATGGCACGAGAAGTTTTTGAGCATCTGAATTGGAAGGAACAGACCACACCGCATAGCGCACAGTATGCAGAACCGCGTTATGACATTGATGAGCTGTTGGGCATTATTCCGAGTCAGACCAAGCAGCCCTTAGATATGAAAGAGGTGATTGCACGCTTGGTGGATGATTCGGACTTTCTTGAATTTAAAGCTGAATATGACAATCTCACCGTATGTGGTTGGGCCAAAATCGCAGGTCTTCATATCGGGATCATCACCAACAATGGGCCGATTACGCCACAAGGTGCAGCCAAGGCTGCGCAGTTCATTCATCTGTGTGAGCAAACTCAACGGCCGTTGTTGTTTCTGCATAACACCACAGGTTTTATGGTCGGCACCGATGCTGAGCAAAATGGCATTATCAAACATGGCTCTAAATTTATCCAAGCCGTGGCCAATTGTAGCGTACCGAAGATTTCGATCGTGGTGGCGGGTTCTTATGGCGCAGGTAACTATGCCATGTGTGGTCGTAGTTTATCGCCACAGTTTATCTTTGCATGGCCCAATTCTCATGTGGCAGTGATGGGTGCAGCGCAGGCGGGGAAAGTATTGCGCATTGTCGCTGAAGCCAAACAGACTGCGGCAGGGCTAGAGCCAAATCCACAGATGTTGGACTTTTTGGAACAGAGCACACAGCAAAAACTTGAGCAGCAATCCACCGCATTGTTTAACACCGCCATGTTGCATGACGATGGCATCATCGACCCACGTGACACACGCAAACTCTTGATATTTTTACTCGAAACCATTGCCGAAGCACAAAAGCGTCAATTGAACCCGACTCGTTTTGGGGTATCACGCTTCTAATTCCCTCTCCCTGTTAGGGAGAGGTTAGGTGAGGGCGAACCTCATCCAACCTTCTCCTTGGAAAGGAGAAGGCTTTTAAAGGAATATATATGAAATTTACAGCAGAACATGAAGCGCTTCGTCGTACCACACGTCAGTTTGTGGAAACAGAATTGAATCCATTTATTCCGGCATGGGAACAGCAAGGTCAATTTCCGATCCATGAGGTATTTAAGAAAATGGGTGATCTGGGCTTGCTCGGCATTTGTAAGCCTGAAGCCCATGGCGGTTTGGCGCTGGATTATTCCTATAACTTGGTGGTGGCTGAAGAACTGGGTCGGGCGGCTTGTGGCGGTGTGCCATTGGCGATCGGGGTACAAACCGATATGGCGACACCGGCATTGGCACGCTTTGGATCTGAAGACTTAAAGGCTGAGTTTTTGGCACCTGCGATTCGTGGGGAATATGTCGCTGCCATCGCCGTGTCAGAAGTCCATGCGGGTTCGGATGTGGCTGCAATCAAGACCACGGCCAAAAAAGACGGTAATGACTATGTGATCAATGGCAGCAAAATGTGGATCACCAACTCACTGCAAGCAGATTTCTTCTGCCTATTGGCCAACACCTCAGATGATAATCCGCATGCCAATAAGTCGATGATTATCGTACCTGCCAATACGCCCGGGATTAGCTTTTCTGAACCCTTGGACAAATTGGGGATGCGTTCGAGTAGCACTGCACAAGTGTATTTGGATAATGTTCGAGTGCCGCAGAAAAACTTGGTGGGACAAGAAGGTATGGGCTTTATGATGCAAATGCTACAGTTCCAAGAAGAACGCCTCTGGGCCTGTGCCAATTCGATCGGCGGTATAGAACGCTGTATGGAATTGACCATTGCCTATACCAAAGATCGCAGTACTTTTGGTCAACCCTTGATTAATAATCAATATGTACATTTCCGTTTTGCCGAGTTAATGACTGAGGTTGCGGCATTAAAAGCCTTGACCTATCAAGCCTGTGAACTGCATATCGCAGGAGAAAATGTCACCCAATTGGCCTCCATGGCCAAACTCAAATCAGGGCGTTTAACCCGTGAAGTGGCAGACAGTTGCTTACAGTATTGGGGTGGCAATGGCTTTATGTGGGACAACCCGGCATCACAGTTGTATCGTGATGGGCGTTTAGGGTCGATCGGTGGTGGTGCGGATGAAATTATGTTGGGCATCATTTGTAAGTTAATGGATATCTTGCCGAAAAAACCACGCCATTAAGCGTTGTTGGCATCGCCAGTTGTATCTTCAAAGGAGACCCCCAATGCTCAGTAACGCTGTTGCAACTTTAAACCTAGATGAAAGTGTGATCCTGACCCAGTCAGGTGCGATATTGACCCTACAATTGAATCGTCCTGAAACACGAAATGCCATGAATCTCAACATGGTACAGGCGATCCAACAGGTCTTTAGTGCCATCAAAACCGATACTTCGATACGCGCCGTGATTATTCGTGGCAGCCAAGGCCATTTCTGTGCGGGTGGAGATATCAAAGACATGGCAAGTCTGCGCCATGCAGCGCTGGAGTCGGGTTCAAATCAACCCTATGTCAGCTTTAACCGTCAGTTCGGTGCCATGCTCAACCAAGTCGAGCATGCAGCGCAAACGGTGGTGGTGGTCTTAGAAGGTGCGGTACTCGGTGGTGGCTTTGGGTTAGCCTGTGTTTCCGATGTGGCGATTAGCACACACGATGCACAGTTTGGTTTGCCTGAAACCAGTTTAGGGGTACTTCCAGCACAGATCGCGCCCTTTGTACTCAAGCGTATTGGTCTGACTCAGGCGCGACGTTTGGCTTTACTGGGGATGCGTTTTGATGGTCGAACCGCTTTAGCGTTGGGCGTGGTGCATGAGGTGGTTGAAGGCGAAGATGCGCTCTTTGCTGCATTAGCACGTTGTGTCAAACAGATTCAGCGCACGGCTCCGATGGCATCGCGTGCCACCAAAGCCTTACTGCACCGCAGTGTAAATGAAGTGCTCGATGCTTCTTTGGATGATTTGTTGGATGATGCAGCGCAACAATTTGCCGATGCAGTCAGCAGTGAAGAGGGGCTTGAAGGCACGATGGCCTTTGTACAAAAACGCCCGCCAAACTGGGTGCATTGATCAAGCTGAGTCCAGCACCAAGATTCAAACAGTACCAAGTGCCAATAACCAAGTATTCAGTATTAAGAACCAAGCACTCAGTACCAAGCCAAGCAGTACCAAGAGCCAATAACCCAGTAATCAGTATTAAGAACCAGCAATCCAGCACTTAGCAACAACCAAACAGCAATAAGAAATGGGGATCAATCCTATGGCATTTAGCAAAGTTTTAGTGGCAAACCGTGGTGAGATCGCCCTTCGCGTCATGCAAACGGCCAAAGCAATGGGCTATCGAACAGTTGCGGTCTATTCTGAAGCAGATCGCAATGCACGCCATGTGGCATTTGCCGATGAAGCAGTCTGTATCGGCGCGTCCAAGGTCTCTGCATCGTACTTAAGTATTGAGCAGATTATCCAAGCCTGTCTCAAAACTGGAGCGGATGCAGTACATCCGGGCTATGGGTTTTTATCTGAAAATGCAGCCTTTGCCCAAGCCTGCGCTGAAAATGGCATCTGTTTTATCGGGCCACCAGCGGCAGCGATTGAATTAATGGGGTCGAAACGCCTGTCTAAAATTGCCATGTTGGCAGCAGGTGTGCCGTGCATTCCCGGTTATCAAGGTGATCAGCAACAGATCGATGATCTGGCGGCGCAGGCGATGAAGATCGGATTTCCCTTGATGGTCAAAGCCTCTGCAGGCGGTGGTGGTCGGGGGATGCGCTTGGTGGACAGTGCTGATGGGCTACTAGAAGCATTAAAAACTGCACGCTCAGAGGCTGAAAATGCCTTTGGTTCAGGCGAGTTGATCTTGGAAAAAGCCGTGATCGCACCACGCCATGTCGAGATTCAAATCTTTGCAGACAGCCATGGTGATGTGGTTTATCTGTTTGAACGAGATTGTTCGATCCAACGCCGCCATCAAAAAGTGCTAGAAGAAGCACCCTGCCCAGTGATGACCCCCGCTTTACGTGAAAAAATGGGGCAGGCCGCGATTGCAGCAGCACGTGCCTGTGACTATGTTGGCGCGGGTACGGTTGAATTTTTATTGGATCGTTCAGGTGAATTTTACTTCTTGGAAATGAACACCCGTTTGCAAGTTGAGCATCCAGTGACAGAGATGATCAGTGGGGTGGATTTGGTGGAATGGCAATTGCGCGTGGCCAATGCAGAAGCTTTGCCGCTACAGCAATCCGAATTGAAAATCACCGGTCATGCGGTTGAAGTCCGCCTCTATGCCGAAGATCCACGCCAAGGTTTTATGCCGCAGACGGGATCGATCCTGAAATGGCAAGCGGCGGATCTGCCCAATGTGCGTATTGATCATGGTCTATATGCCCAAGATCAGGTCAGTGAATATTATGATCCGATGTTGGCCAAGATTATCGCCTATGGACAAACCCGTCAGGATGCGGTGCGACTTTTGGCGCGCGCCGTGGAAGACACGGTATTGCTTGGGGTATCGACCAATAAACAGTTTCTACTCAACTTGTTGCGCCATCCTCAGGTGCAAGCAGGAGAAACCCATACTGGCTTTATCGCGGAGCATTTTCAAAATGATGTCAGCATGTCAGCGCAAAGTACGGATCTGCATACATTAGCGATCATTGCATTGTTGTTTAGCCATGGCACAAGCCAACAGCCGTGGAGTACGGGCATTGCACTAAGTCGACCGATGCAATTGGAAATTGACGGGGAGGCATTACAACTGCATTTACAGCAGCAGGGTCAGGCACTTCAGATCGAATGTTGTGGCCAACAGCAAAGCATCAGCTTGATCCAGCTCGACAGTGAGCAACTGATTTATGCAATCGATGGGGTACGACGTTCAATTGCCTATGTATTACAGGGGCAGACCCTGTACTTAAATACTCAAAATGGCAACCTGATGGTGATCAATCGCAGTTATGCGGTGGCTGAGGTACAGGCGGTGGCAGGCAATGGGCAGATTCATGCACCAATGGATGGCGCGATTATCGAGGTGCAGGTTCAGCTCGGTGAGGCAGTCAAAAAAGGCCAGACCGTATTGGTTCTAGAAGCAATGAAGATCCAACAACAAGTTAAAGCAGATGCGGATGGTGTGGTTGAAAGCCTATTGGTACACGCAGGCCAACAAGTGAAGAAGCGTCAACTGTTGCTCAAGATCAATTAAGCATGTGCGTTTGAGGTGGCATAAAAAAGCCAGTCCATCGCTTTAGGCGCTGGACTGGCTTTTGAGGATCAGAACTTAGGCAAATACATAAGTCTGCAAGGCATTCCACAATACCCAGAGCACCACCAACGCGACGATCGGTTCTGCGACTTTCGCCCAAGTCGGGTGACGCTCAATCACTTCAGGTTGATCGTGTTCAATTTCAACTGCAACAGGGTTTTGTTGTGTATGAACCATTTGGTTAAACTCCTTCATTGTTTCATCGAATGATACGCTTTCTTCAACGATCGGTTGTGAGCCAATCAATTCATTTAGCTCATTGACTGACCAAACCCAATCTTTGGCTTGACCAGAGAGATGTTCAATCTGACCCAATAGCAATTCACGCATGCCATTTTGACCATAATGTCCGGTGTCATCTAACTGTTTCAGTTCTTGAAATTGGAAGGTCAGAATCTCGCTGCTGCAGTGTTCAAATTCAGTTTGTTTGAGTTCTGATTCATTTTTAGCTGATGTGGTGAGATGACGTGCGATCTCTTGAATATAAAGTTGGTCTTGAGATTGAATTTCTTGATAAATATGATTGGAATCGGTACGCCATAGACTAATAATTTTACCTAAGCTCAGCGCATTGATCTCAAACAGATGCGCTTGGCGTTGCTCTGCTGGATATTGATTTAACAGCTGAGGCTTTTGAATCTTTATCTGCTCAGCAAAATAGTGTACGAGATCAAAAGCCATGTTTTACTCCATTGGACTAATCTAAAATTCTTAAACTTGGTTTTTTCTTAACTGTTTCTGGTTCTGATGTTTCAGTTGTATTTGATTCTAAAGGAACTTCAGTCGGTTTTACATTGGCATATTCGTCTGGATCAAAGAATAAACCTTGTCCATTTTCACGTGCATAGAGTCCAAGTACGGCTTCAAAAGGCACATAGATGTCTTTAGATACCCCACCAAAACGGGCTGAAAAGCTGACCGCTTCATTGCTCATGTTAAAGCGATGCACTGCATGTGGGGCGATATTGAGGACGATTTGACCGTCTTGAATGAATTGAGTTGGCACATCGGTAAACGGGCGGGTCGCATCAACCAAGAGATAGGGGGTAAGATTATGATCACTAATCCACTCATAAATTGCACGTGCAAGATAAGGGCGAGTTGGATTGAGATTAAGTTCTGATTCAGACATGAGACATTACTCTATGGGTTGGCGAGGAGTTCGCGATATCGATTTTGTTCCTCAAACGTCAGCGATTTGATGAACGCAGGGCGACTAAAAATACGCTGGCAATACAATAGGATTGGTCGACACTGTTGTACAGGTAAAACGATACCCATCTGTTTTAACCGTATGAAAATTGGCGCCAACATGCAATCTAAAATTGTAAAACTTTCCGACATAAAGTAAGGATAATGTTGGAACAAGGGCGTAAGTGAAATCAAGGTATCGCGAAGTTGTTTTTGAGCGTGTAGCTTGGCTTTGGGGTCTAGACTGTCTGGATGACGCAGCATAATATCCGCCAACTTAAACCAGTCTTGTTCAAATCGCCAAATATATTGGCGTTGTTCGGCCCGTGAAGCGGGTGCATCGGCATAGAGTTTATTTTGACGATAACGATCGTCGACATATTCTGAAATAATGGTGCTATTAAAAAGTTTTAAATCGTTTTCGATCAGCATCGGCAGTTGGTTATAAGGATTTAAGCTGGCTAGATCTTCATTTTCTTCGTCAACCACAATCAGGTGGTATTTAATCTGTTTTTCGGCAAGGACAAAACGTAGCCAATGTGAGCGAAAGTCATCGGCATGGCTATAAAGTGTAACTCCTTGAACTGGTGCGGTTTCGACAGACATATTCCAAGACTAAGCAAATGAATCATATAGAATACTAAAGTTTGACATGAAAAGCACCGCCACAATGCAAAGCTCGGATGTAATTAAGATATTGCTGAGATGTAGCTGCGATATTGCTACGATCGTGCGCGTAGTTAATGTGTCGGGATTGCCAGAATAATTCGGTAGTTTTGACCAATTCATCACATATAAATGCAGGATAAAATCGCCTGAATAAAATCAACGAATTGAATTTAAGGGAATATATGAAAACAAAATCCAAAAGCAAACTGGCTTTGTTGTGTGGGGGAGTACTCAGTGCAATGTTGAGTGTCGTGTTGAGCAGCACAAGTTTTGCAAAGCCTATCGCGCGCGAGGCAAGTGCCGCAGCTGAGGCAGAAGTTTCAGCCTATGCAGTGATGGATGCTGCTGAGGATGCCGCTCAGAATACAGAGGTGGGGTCATTAAGTGCATGTGATGACAGTGGTTCCTGTACTGTGGTTGCTGCATCATGTGATGATTCACCGCATGCTGCGGCCTGTAATGCGGGTGCGGATTATGGGGGGATCAAACAACAGTATGTGGTCAAAGGGTGCAAGGTCACGATTTATAATGATGGACCTGTGCGGATGGTCGATGAGAAAACCGATCAGTTCTGTGATGCGCCACTGCCGAAGGATCATGTGTTTTCAAAGAAACTGCGTAGCTATCAGCAAAATGGTTGTATCGTGACTGAGTATGCCAGCGGTGATGCCAGTATGGATTGCACTAAACGCGATCGAGCGAGCCAAGAGAAAAAAAGAAAATAGGGTACAAAATCTCAGGCAATAAAAAACCTCGGAAAATCCGAGGTTTTTTTGTCCGGTTCGGTAAACGAATTAACGTTTAGAGAACTGTGGACGTTTACGTGCTTTACGTAAACCAAGTTTCTTACGTTCAACTTCACGCGCGTCACGAGTAACGAAACCAGCTTGACGTAAAGCAGGTTTTAACGTTTCATCAGCAGCGATCAATGCACGAGTGATACCGTGGCGGATTGCGCCAGCTTGACCACCAATACCACCACCTTTAACAGTGATGTATAGATCGTATTTAGTCGTAGAATCTAAAAGCTCAAGCGGTTGACGAACAACCATTTGTGCAGTTTCACGACCAAAATATTGCTCTAGTGAACGGTTGTTAATAACAAGTTTTCCAGTACCAGCAGATAGGAAAACACGTGCAGTTGCGGTCTTACGGCGACCTGTACCATAATTAGTAGCCATGTGCAGTATCCCTTAGATGTCCAAAACTTGTGGCTGTTGAGCTGTGTGCGGATGCTCAGTACCAGCGTACACTTTCATTTTTTTGATCATTGCAAAACCAAGAGGACCTTTTGGCAACATACCTTTAACAGCACGTTGGAAAATTTCTTCTGGTTTATGAGCAACTAACTTCTCGAAGTTAGTTTCACGGATACCACCAGGGTAACCAGTATGGCGATAATATTTTTTATCGTGTGCTTTTTTACCAGTCACTTGAACTTGTTCAGCATTGATTACAACGATGTAATCACCTGTGTCAACGTGAGGAGTAAAAGATGTCTTGTGTTTACCGCGTAAACGACGAGCGATTTCAGTCGCAAGGCGACCTAAAGTTTTGCCAGAAGCATCAACAACGAACCAGTCGTGTTGAACTTCAGCTGGCTTAGCGCTGAGAGTTTTCATGAACCACTACCTATTATAGTTGGTTTGGACCTTAAAGCCTGTCCAAACAAAATGGAGTCGAGATTTTAAACTAAACTGTAAACAATCACAATGCTTAAAGGCGGTTCAAGCAGAATAATTTCAATAAATTGCACTAAGAAAAGCATATTGTCGCTTTGGGACAGATTGTAATCTATGAAAATGAAAGCTAAAAGTGAAATATACAAGGTAATGTTATAAGACATGTTATAAAACAAATCTATTTTTTACTTTCTAAGTATAACAATGAGCCAAATAAAAGATGTGAACTCTAATGTCCCCATGACGCGTATTGGAAAGTTTTTCTCTATTGTCGGTTTAACCAATGCCTGGGGATTTAGTCTATTACTGGCGCCTGGAATTGCCTGGTACGGGTTGAATAACGGGGTAGGGTTCGCAATGATGTATTTAGGTGTGTTAGGACTGGTCGTGATCCCGACTCTGGTGGCTTTTTTTAGTTTATTTGGCCTTATTTTGGCTTGGCCTTTATCGAAGTTATCACCTGAAAATTTTGTAAAATTCCTTAATAAGGGCTGGAGGCTGCTTTTAATTGCGCTGGTCCTGGTCGCACTTTGCAGTATTATTCGCGGAGCATTGGGGTTGACTTAATAGACAATGCTAAGAGCGTATCCTACAGTTCGCTCTAAACGATGAATTATTTAGCTGACTCGTCACAGTCAGTTTTTTTAACATACGGAAATAGATGACGATGAATCATTTAGCCGACTCGCCACAAGACCCAAAACAACGACGAAAATTTATGATTGTTGTCGGGCTGATCCACTGCTATGCCATATTGATTTTATTCATCCAGCCAATCATGTTATATGGCTTTGGTGATGCCTTCATGCTGTTGTTGATGGGGCTGTTCCTGCTCTTAGTGAGCAAGATGATTTTATTTTACCTAGTGTTTTTGATGGTGGTCATGCTGCTGGCCCATGTGATCTCAAATTGGCCCGATGCACGATTTCAGCGATTTCAAAAAATAGCCTGTCTAGGCTTGGTCGGGATGATCTTGGTCATGTTGATTACAATGAGTGCGGGGATCATGCCGTATAACAGCAGCCCTCAAAGCTATTTTTAGCCTATGCGGTGGCAAAAGCGCTATGCATTGATCCAATTCAACTTATAATCATACTTATATTGAGATCTGGGGTTGAGCAATGCGTCCTTTATATGTCACCAGTGGCGAACCTACCGGGATCGGTCCGGATATTTGTCTGAGTCTGGCACTACGCCAAGATGATCATCCAATTGTGGTCTTGGCTGATCGTGATTTAATGGCACAACGTGCAGCAATGCTCGGCCTCAAGGTCGAATTGATTGAATACACCGGCCAAACTCAGGCCGCAGCAATGGGTCAGCTCTATATCGAACATATTGCTTTGGCCAGTCCAGTGGTCTTGGGGCAACTGAATCCTGACAATGCCGCCTATGTCTTGGCGCAGTTACAACGCTCAGCTGATGCCGCCATGTCTGGTGCCAGTGTCGGTGTCGCCACTGGACCTGTGCAAAAGTCGGTAATCAATGATGCGGGTATTGCCTTTAGTGGACATACTGAGTTTTATCAACACTGTGCTGGTGTAGATCGAGTGGTGATGATGTTGGCCACCAAAACACTCCGTGTGGCGTTGGTCACCACGCATCTACCGCTACGTGAGGTGGCAGATGCCATTAGCGCGCAACGTCTGATCCAAGTCATTGATATATTGCTAGATGATTTACAAAACAAATTTAAAATCGCGCAGCCTCGCATCTTGGTGTGTGGACTCAATCCACATGCTGGTGAGGATGGCTATCTGGGCCGTGAAGAAATCGAGGTGATCAATCCGGTGCTTGAGGCTTATCGTGCCCAAGGGGTTAACCTCAGTTTGAGCATGCCTGCAGATACCTTATTTACCCCTGAGCATTTACAGCATGCTGATGCGGTGTTGGCGATGTATCACGATCAGGGTCTACCTGTGTTAAAATCGCAAGGCTTTGGTGAAGCGATCAACATTACCTTGGGTTTACCGTTTATCCGGACATCGGTCGATCATGGTACAGCCCTTGCACTTGCAGGTACTGGACGAGCAAAGCATTCTAGTCTGCATGTTGCTGTTGATCTTGCCTTAGCCCTTGCCCAAGCCTAAACCATTGGGCAGCGCTACTTTTACTTATATAACAACCCTCAGCTTGGACCTATTTTATGTATCAAATTAATGCCCTAAACCCCAAAGATGAAGGGCATCAAGCTCGTAAACGGTTTGGTCAAAACTTCCTGCATGATCAAGGGGTAATTGCCAAAATCGTGCGTGCTGTTAATCCACGTACTGGCGAAAATATCGTTGAAATTGGTCCGGGCCTTGCTGCGCTGACCTCACCGTTGATTGGTGAGTGTGATGCTTTGACGGTGATCGAACTGGATCGTGATTTGGCTGCGGGCTTACCGGGTCGTGTGCCACACCCAGAGCGCCTGACCATTATCGAAGCAGATGCTTTGAAATTTGATTACAACAGTTTATTTATAGATGACAAACCACTGCGCGTGGTGGGTAACTTACCCTATAACATTTCAACCCCATTGCTGTTTCATCTTTTGACCTTTGGTGGTCAAATTAAAGACATGCATTTTATGCTGCAAAAAGAAGTGGTTGATCGTATTACTGCAGTGCCAAACACCAAAGAATATGGGCGTTTGTCGGTGATGATCCAGTATCATTGTAAACCGACCTTTTTGTTTGAAGTGGCACCAGGTTCTTTCAATCCACCACCGAAAGTCACCAGTGCGATTTTCCGTTTAGAGCCTTATAAAGATAAACCGATCGTGGCGAATAATGAAAAGCATCTTGCTCGCCTCGTGGGTCATGTCTTTACTCAACGCCGTAAAACGCTACGCAATAGCTTAAAAGGCATGTTGGTTGAAGATGGTTTTGAACGTGCTGGCGTAGACCCAATGGCGCGTCCTGAAACCTTAAGTTTGGCACAATTCGTGGCTTTGTCTGATCAAATGGTGGGCTAAATGGCACGCTATAACTATGTGATCGGTGATGTACAAGGCTGCTTTGAGGCACTCAAAGCCTTGTTGAAAAAGATCCAGTTCGATGCCGATCAAGATTTTTTATGGTTTGCCGGTGACTTGGTGGCACGGGGTGAAAATTCCTTGGGCGTGTTGCGCTTTGTCAAGAAAATGGTTGATCAAGGTGCTGCTGCGACCGTACTGGGTAACCATGACTTGAACTTGCTGGCCTGTGCGCGTGGCATTAAAAAAACCAAACCTAAGGATCAAACCCAAGACATCATCGATGCGATCGACAGCGATGTGTTGATCGATTGGCTACGCAAACAGCCATTATGTTTGTTTCCCAACGACAGCACCATGATCACCCATGCTGGTGTACCGCAGATATGGACCGCACAACAAACGGCGGCTTTGGCTAAAGAAGTGGAAGCGGTCTTGGGAAATGATGACTTTGAGCTGCTCGATGCATACTTAAGCGCCATGTATGGTGCAGAGCCTGCATGTTGGTCTGAGGCCTTGATGGGCAATACGCGCTTGAGAGTGATCACCAATTACTTGACCCGTATGCGTCTTACTGATGCTGAGGGCAGTTTGGAATTTAGCTTTAAAGATGCCTTAGATCAGCCGATGCCCGAAGGCTTTCAGCCTTGGTTTGAATATCCTTCACTCGCGACCCAAAGCCATCAGATTATATTTGGTCATTGGGCTGCGTTACAGGGAAATGCTGTGGCAGAAGGTATTCAAAATGTGGACGGTGGCTGTGTGTGGGGTCATCAACTGATCGCATATCGCTTGGAAGATCAACAGTCTTTCGCCGTGGACAATCCAGTACAAGACTCGTTGTATTGATCTTTATGTAGAAGCGGATCTTGATGTAGAAGCGGATGTTGATGCGGCAAGCGTGATATTGCAGCCTCAGATTTGAACCTAAAAAAACTGCACCTCGGTGCAGTTTTTTGTATTTGCAGTATGCGATTTTATCTCATCAGCAGGATAAAGGTCGGGAGCCAGATCGCGGTAAAGACCGCATTGACTGCCATGCCAAATGCAGCATAACGACCAGCAACAGGGCCACGTTGCCAAGCTTGCGCAGTGCCAATGGCATGTGCTGCGAGTCCCAAAGCCAGACCTGAAGCGCGTTCGTCATTGATATTTCTTAAAATCAACGGTGAGAATGCAGCACCGATCACCCCTGAGAGAATCACAATCAGGATCGCCAAACTGACAGGTGAATGTAGCAGTGTCGCAATATTAATCGCAATCGGGGTAGTGACTGCGCGCGTCGCGAAGGCCATAATGCTCGGCTCAGACAAGTGCAGCACATAGGCCAGACCCATCGGCAGGGCCACCGAACTGATACTGGCAAAGCCGAGGATCCCCAAGATTGATTTCAATGGTAGATCGTCATAACGCATTGCAGCGAGTGGAATCGCCAGTGCCACCGTCACATAACCGAGCAGATGACTAAATAAATTGTTCACCCCTTCGGCATATTCGGTATAGGGCACGCCAAAAACCGCCAATAAGCCAATCACAAAGCTCATGCCGATCACGATGAGTGGAATTTGTGGGATGCGTTTATTGATGGGCTTGGCCAGTAAATAGGCTACAAGAGTGATCATAAAACCAGTCAATATACTGAACATTGCGGATCTCCTAGAGCCATCTCTTGGCCATTTTTGCGTAGATCCACAATGGAATCAGGGTACTGACTGCCATGATGAATAAAAATGCCGGCATCTCTTTACCCATATGGATTAGGGTGAGCAATGAACCAGCACAGACGGGCAAGAAAGCAAATGCACTTTCTTTCATCAGCGTGTTGTTGGTGTCGAGTAGACGCGGGGGAATTTTTTTGTATTTTCGCCAAATGAGTAAGCAGATCAATAAGCTGAGTAAGCCGACCAAGTTGCCCAATTCAGGAAAATTGACTTGTGTCATGATCCAGACCGAGACTTCCCTAAAAAACACAATCAGTGCTAAGGTCATGCCCCATGCGGTCCAGTCGATATGCTTTAAATATTCCATTTGTATTCTAATTTTAAAACGTGACTTCTCTCGTTTTAACCGATCTCATCTTTAATTTCAAATGCTTCTCGTGGACGCTGCAACTTTTCTGCCGCTACACCCAATATTTCTTCGAGTGGAAGATGTGCTTTTCCAAGCAATTGTTGCAACTTGTTTGGCGCGATGCGAACCACCAAATGTAAATTACCTTCGTCATCATACTGCTCAGACTGAATTACATTCAGCGCATATAACTGGGTACGCAATTTGCCATAGGCAGGCTTCAACACCAGATCAAACACCTGTATTTGACCAACGAGGCATTCTTGTACCGCTTGGCGTAATAAGTCTAAACCTTGCCCTGAATGTGCGGAGACATAGACCCGATCAGGTAGATCGGCCTTGGCATAGATGATTTTCTCTTGCTCGCCACTTTGATCAATCTTGTTATAGACCCGAAGCACCGGCACATCGGCACCAATTTCTTTGAGCACAGCTTCAACGGCTTCGATTTGCTCCATGACATCTGGGCTACTGCTGTCGATGACATGCAGCAATAGCGTCGCTTCAAGGGTTTCTTCGAGGGTGGCTTTAAATGATTCGACCAAGGCATGCGGCAAGTTACGCACAAAGCCCACGGTATCGGCCAGTACCAATGCGCCAATACCATCCCAATCTAAACGTCTTAAAGTTGGATCAAGGGTGGCAAACAATTGATCTGCTGCATAAACATCAGAATTAGCCAAGATATTAAATAAGGTGGACTTGCCGGCATTGGTATATCCGACCAAAGACACGGTCGGAACCGAGGCCTTTTGACGTGCAGCACGACCTTGGATACGGGTTTGGCGTACTTTTTCTAATTTATCTTTGAGTTGTCCGACACGGATTCGCAATAAGCGACGGTCGGTTTCGAGTTGGGACTCACCCGGACCACGCAGGCCGATACCGCCTTTTTGACGTTCTAAATGGGTCCAACCACGAACCAAGCGTGAGGAGAGGTGGTCGAGTTGTGCTAATTCGACTTGTAACTTCCCTTCATGGGTACGCGCACGTTGCGCAAAGATATCTAAAATCAAACCTGTACGATCGACAACCCGACATTGCACGATGCGTTCTAGGTTACGTTCTTGGGCAGGGGTTAGGGCATGGTCAAAGATGACCAATTCAGCTTCATGCGCTTCGACGAATTCTGCGAGTTCTTGCGCTTTACCAGACCCAATAAAAAGTTTAGCATCGGGGCGATAACGTTGTGCGCTAAAGTGTTCGAGGACTTCTGCCCCTGCAGACTTGGCTAATAATCGAAACTCTTCAGCGTCTAAGTCTTGTAATATTTGTACATTAACACTGACCAAAATAGCGCGTTCACCACCTTGGTATCGATCAAAATATTCCACAGAGATACAGACTCACATATGTCATTAATATGACATTCTAAAGGATATTGATCTGCAAGTGCTGAAAAGTGATCACAGAATTGCAAGAAAAATCTTCGACAGCAGTACTAAGCTGCCGCAATATAAAATAGCGTAGCCCAATAGCTTGGTGAGGCGTATAGGGTGATGAATCGCATGAATATTTTGAGATGTTTTTGCTATAGACATTGGCTACATCCTTATCTGATTTGTGATGCATGCAACATTTTTAACAGATTCAGCCTGAATCGCAATACCTAGATTTAGTGATTCGGTTTGATTGTGTTGCGAAAGTGTTATGTCCATTGCAATCAATTATTTGACTGCTGGTTAAAATCAGAAACATCGTTTTAGATGCAGATTTAGATTAAAAATATTGTTCATCGTGGAAAGAGAATCGTCCAGTAGTTTGCAGATGCAATAGCCGCCTTAATCAGGTTTAGATAGGCTGTCAAAAGTTTTGCAAGTTCTGCTATAAATGTATATTGTGTCGGATAATTATCCAAGGTTTGTTGACTTCAACGTGGTTGAAATTCAGAGGAACCTTTATACACGATCTTGTTTAGTGAACATTTTTATGACTCAACAATCAGCCATTGCGCCCAAAAAAATAAGTAAGCTTGCTAAATTATTCCTATACGGTAAAAAATTTGCTACGGGCAGTTTGGTGCTTTCGGAAGGCTTCTATATGGTCTTTCGTCATCAACTGTATAAAGATCCCAACAACCCAGCCAATACCCGCTATGTGCAGTTTTTTTGCCGCCGTTTATGTGATGTATTCAATCTAGAAATCCGCTTACATGGTGACATGCCTAGAGAGCCGGCCTTGTGGGTCAGTAATCACATCTCATGGTTGGATGTGGCTGTACTCGGATCAGGAGCACGGGTATTCTTCCTCGCCAAAGCTGAAGTGGAAAAGTGGCCGATACTGGGAGCACTCGCCAAAGGCGGTGGAACATTATTCATTAATCGCGGTTCTGGCGATTCAGTGCGCATCCGTGAGCAAATTGCACAGTTTTTAAAAAAAGATATACCGGTGTTGTTTTTCCCTGAAGCCACCACCACAGATGGCACTCAAGTTAAGAAAGTTCATGGTCGTATTTTATCTGCTGCGATCGAGGCTCAACGCCCAATCCAAGTGTGCTTAATTTGCTATGTCAATCAAGCGGGGGAGTTAGACAGTATCGCGCCCTTTATTGGCGACACCAGTTTTGCCCAACATGTATTGGCGGTATTGGAAATGCCTAAAGTCACGGCACATTTAAAAACCCTACCTGCGATTCATGTGGCAGATCATAGTGTTGAGAGCTTGACCAATGAAGTACAACGTCAAATGCGCCAAGGTTTGGCTGAGTTACAACAACATGTGTTGATCGATAAACAAGCCAGTTGATCCATCGGTATTTGGTTAAGTCGATCGGTGGCTTAGATCGCGTTTGGGTCAAGCCTACCTCGGCGGCTGGCGCTTAGATCATTGGTGGCTGTCGCTTAGATCAGATAGGGTTTACACAAGCCAGTACTTACATAAAGCCTTCGATCGGTAACCACGAAATCATCTTGACCCCGATACGTTGCCACCATTTCATTTTCGGTTCTTTGGTATAGGTGCGGATGCCGTTTGGCGTTTCACGCTGCCAATTGATCTTGTTCTCAGCATCGAGTACCAACTTAAAGGCATATTTTTTAAGATTGGCATCCATAGTGCGATGCACTTCCGCAGCTAAGGGTGGGCTATTGAGGATGACCCCAATTTCACTGTTGAGATTGGCAGAACGGGGGTCAAAGTTAAATGAACCAATAAAGACTTGCTTCTCATCGATCGCCATTAATTTGGCATGCAGGCTAGAGCGACTCAAGCCTTTTAGATTGATTTTGGCTTGTTTGGAGAGCTCTTTCTTTTCAGCATTCAGCTCTTCTTCGGGTAGGGCCGGCAAAAACTCATACAATTCTACGCCGTGTTTAAGCAGGTCGACGCGATATTTGGCATAAAAGGCATGTACCAGTGCCACGTCATTGGCTTTAAATGAGTTGGTGAGTATTCGAACTTGCACCCCTTTTTCGGCTAATTCACTTATTTTTTCTTCACCTTTTTTTTGCGGCACAAAGTAGGCAGAGATTAGATCGACATTGTCTTGTGGCATGTCGAGATTTTTCACCATTTGAAAATTAATATGTTGTTCTTTTTTGGCTTTGTCTTTGATTTTTTCAGGTGAGTCTTTGACCACCTCTGCTTTGACCCAATCCCATTTGGCATGATGGTTGAGCCAATTTTCAAAATCATTGGAGCGATTGCTGAAGTCTAGATAGTTTTGCACAGTGACCAATTCATAATGCTCAGTCAGCTGTTGCTTTAAGCCTTCATAACGCAAGGTATACTGCTGTGGATTGACGATTTGTAGGACTGGATAAGCATAATTGTCATTCCAATACTCATCAAATGAATGGGTAATATCATCGACAGCTTGGCCCACCAACATCACATCGACATCTGAAAATTGATAGTTATCACTGACGTTAAAATAGTGATTACTCATATTGCGACCGCCAATCAGCGCAATCTGTTGATCCGCAGTGAAGGTCTTATTGTGCATACGTCGATTGATGCGTTTGAGGTCTAGCACCATATCAATGGGGCGCAGGCGTCGAAAACGATAGGGATTAAACAACTTCACTTCGATATTGATGTGCTGATCCAACGCCAAATAGATGCTTTCCATGGCTTGGGCATTGTTGTCATCGATCAATAAGCGGACTTTAACCCCACGATCTGCGGCTTGGATGATTTTATACAGCGCGAGGGCCCCAATTTTGTCGTTGTCCCAGATGTAATATTGTAGATCTAAGGTTTTTTCAGCTTTATCGATGAGATGGATACGTGCTGCAATGGCATCAAGTGGATCATATAAAACATGGTAACCGGTCAGCTCACTATGTTCATTTTTAAGCGGGCTAATGATTTTTGAAAGCGTGGTGTCTGTGGTACTAGTGTCATATGAGTATTGTGGTTTTATCGGCACTTGCTTCGGTAAAGTACTGCAACCAGCAATACCGCTCAGCACAATCACTGCAATACTTATGCTGCTTCGCACATTCAAATACGTTATATTCTTTGCCGCATGATTGAGCGCAGCTTTGTTGTCGCTTTGATGGTTTTGAAGAGTAATATTGAAGGTTCGAGACATAATCTGTTCAGGCTGGGCAATGGGCAGAGTATAATTGGCAATGGTCAAAAGATAAACATGTATCCTTAGGATTTATTTTCCTAACACTAGAGACACAAATAGAGACAATGTATGTGGACTACCAATAACGTAATTTTGTGCTTTTATATCAGTTTTGCATTACTTGCATTATGGGGTATTGCGCAGGCGTGGCGGAGTCAATCACGTACTGAAACCATTCATCCATTTAAGTCTTTTGTGCATTTGCTGGCGTTCTATCTATCCTATTTGCTCTTTCCGTTGATCCTGTTTAGCGCCTATGCAGGCTGGACACAACTTTATTCACTACATCAAGCTATTTTTATATTCCTCCTTAGTGCCTTGCTAATCTATGCACGCTTTATAGAACCCCACTTTATCCATGTGCGACATTTAAGCTATAAGCTCAGTGCGCCAGGGCAAAGTTTTCAGAAACCAGTGCGGGTGGCATTGATTGCTGACTTACATGTGGGGTTGTTTTCCGGGCATGAGCGCCAATTAAAATTGGTGGTTGAAAAAATCAATCAACAACAACCTGATTTTGTTGTGGTGGCTGGGGATTGGACCTACGAGCCAGAAAATCAACTTGAACAAGAGTTGGCAGTATTACAACAGATCCAAGCCCCGATCTACTCAGTCAATGGCAATCATGATGAGCAGTATCCGGGACCCCCGATTTTAGATTTACTGCAGCGTGCCTTAGCGAATAACAATGTCATCGATATCGAAGCCAAAATTGTTGAATTTGATGACTTTCGCTTGATCGGAATCGGTGATCTGTGGGCGGGTAAAACCGATATGCGTGACATGCCCGATCTCCCCCAAGACAAGCCGTGGCTGATCCTTTCGCATAACCCTGACACGGTGGATATGGTGCCGAATTTGGCGACACGCCCGCTGATGCTGTCAGGACATACCCATGGTGGCCAAGTCGAACTACCGTGGGTCACCAACTATATTATGAAAAAAGTATCGATACTCGGGCACAAACGTGGTTTGTATGAGCATGAAAATGCGGATGTATTTGTGACTGTTGGTATCGGTATGGTTGGCGTACCTTTTCGTTTTCGCGTACCACCAACCATCGATATTATTGAATTGAACTGAACTGAATTGATCTGAATAGAATTGAACTAGTGAGCACTGAGGACAAACATAATACACATCACGACGATCACCACTGTGGAACTGGCAATGATCAGATTGTTTTTCTTGTCCTGTGCTTGAAGCACCTGAAATAGATAGTTTTGTTGTTGCGTGGCTTTGATGGTTTGTTGCTTATGGTGCTCTTGTTGCATTAGAGATAAATCTTCAGCATTACGGATTAAACGCATCTGATTCAAATAGTCTTGTTCATTGCTAAATTGGCGCTGAGTGAGCAACATCATGATGGTGTGCCAACCTGGATGTTGCTGATCAATAAGTGATTTCTCTCCATCTTGTGCCACGATAAAAATTTGTTGTGTATGGCGATCAAGTTCGATGCCTTTGTAGTAATGGTCGGTGCCTGCTGAGGTATCGAGTATGGCCATGGCGGGTTCAAATTCTGGATCAAGCATCAGTTGTTCAACATCGCGTTTGGCTTCTGATACACCGTAGTTAAATAGATTACGAATATATTTGATGGCTAAAATTTTTTGACTTTTCTCAATGAAAGTCAGGACCTGTTCGCGTTCAGGGGGACTGAGTGGGCGCATTTAAAACTTCCTTTTATTTTCATCTAAAATTTTATTTTTTTAACTGCGGTTATTGTTTTTGTGCCTAATGTGCGTTTGATGAGTATAAAAAAGCCAGTACGATGACTGGCTCTGAAAACACGCATCGGATTAGATTTGATTATTGACATCATCATGCTTGGTTTCACGAATGGCTATAAAGGCCAGTAGTGACAAGATAGATGCTGCACTCAAATAATAACCAACAGCATAAAGACCATATTCAGTAGCCAACTTAGTGGCAATTAAAGGCGCAAAGGATGCACCAAAAATACCGGCCAAGTTAAAGGTTAAGGCTGATCCGGTATAACGCACTGAGATCGGAAAAAGCTCAGAGAGTACCGTACCAATAGGGCCATAGGTCATACCCATAATGGCAAGTCCAAAACACAAAAATAAGAATACAACAAAGGTACTGTCGGATTCCAGCATGCGCGAAAAAACCAGACCAAAGAGCGCTGCGGCGATACATACCCCGATAGAGGTGGCTTTACGGCCAATTTTTTCAGCTAAAATTGCAGAGATTGGGATAAATGCAGCAAAGCACAAGGTAGCAACTAACTGAAGTTGGAGGAATTCATTACGTTCATAACCCAGTTTTGTTGTTCCCCAGTTCAGGGCAAAAACAGTGGTTAAGTAAAACACCACAAAGGTACAAATCGCAGCGATGGTACCCAAAACCAGCATTGGGAAATGTTTAGTCACAACTTCTTTGAAGGGGATATTCACTTCTTTTTGCTTATCCAACACTTTTTGGAAGGCTGGGGTTTCATGCAATTTCAAACGGATATATAGACCGACTATGACCAATGCGGCACTGGCCAAAAAGGGAATACGCCACCCCCAAGTCATAAAGGCTTCTTCAGTCATGAAGGCACCGAGCAAGAGGAATGAACCCGTCGCTAAGATAAAACCGATCGGTGCACCGAGTTGTGGGAACATGCCATACCAAGCACGTTTGCCTGGTGGTGCATTTTCAGTGGCCAGCAGTACCGCGCCACTCCATTCTCCACCCAGACCCAGTCCTTGGCCTAAACGGCATAGTGCCAAGAGTAATGGTGCTGCAATGCCGATTTGAGCATAGGTGGGCAACAGTCCGATACAGACTGTGGATATACCCATGGTGAGTAGTGCTGCCACCAGTGTGGCTTTACGTCCGATTCGGTCACCCAAGTGACCAAAAAGTGCTGCACCAATGGGTCTCGCAATAAAGGCAATCGCAAAGGTGGCCAAAGACTGAATAGTTGCAGTCGTCGGATCGGTGCTAGCAGGGAAGAACAGGTGCGGGAAAATAATCACCGCAGCGGTTGCATAGATATAGAAGTCAAAAAATTCGATGGTGGTTCCGACCAAACTGGCAAAAAGAACCCGCGCTTTAGAATTGGTTGGTACTTCTGGATGGTTGATATGAGCTGACGACGCCATGAGATACCTTAGAATTTGAATAATTAAGTATTGGTTTTTTAAGCGCAGTTTCTCTAAAAAAGGCGTAATTTTTTTAAATGACAACGCTATCCTTGCGGTGACTTGTTCAGGTTCGCTGAACGTTGAGCCTATGAGGATGATAAGACGTAAAGATAAATGGCGAGGAAGTGTAATCCAGCGCCCATCAATACGAAAATATGCCAAATGGCATGGGTATATCTTACTCTTTTTAATGCATAAAACAATGCACCGATGGTGTAGGCCAAACCACCTGCAATCAGGTAGGTTAGACATTCACGACTCAGGTAATGCATCATGTCATCCATGACCAAAACCGCTAGCCAGCCCATGACCAAATAGGCGATCAGTGAAATTTTTTCAAAGCGATGGATAAACACCAACTTAAATAATGTGCCAATCGCAGCAATACTCCATAAGGCGATCAATAAGTAATGTGCTTTGGCGGTGGGCAAGGCAATACTGAGAAAGGGGGTATAGGTCCCTGCGATGAGATAATAAATCGCAGTGTGATCTAATTTCTTATACCACTGTCGTTTGGCCTCATCTTGTGACCAATGGTAGATGGTAGAACTTAAAAAAAGTAAAATCATACTGGCTGCATAGACCACAAGTCCTGCATACTGCCCAGCGCTCAGGTATTGGCCTTTGTTCAGCAGCAATACGCCAGCAATGATCGCCAATAGCGTACCGATGCCATGGCTGATCGCATTTATCTTTTCTTCTTGTGGATCATAGGTTTGGGATATTGATGCAGTCATTGGCGGCTTATGATTTAAAAATACACTTGTATAGTAATGCAGTTTTACCTTTTTGGTAAGAACTTTTACAATGCCACCCATCCATCCAAATGAGTTTTTTTCTTATGTTGCCAGCGGCATCTCTTTCTCTACAGGAACAACAATTTCTAACTGCTGTTGAGCAAGCGATTGCCTCACATGCCTTGCAACGTTTGATTTTTAGTCAATATCAGGGGGAGTTGCAGCATCTGGAAAAGATTAGTTTACGTTTGATGCAAGGCCAAGAACAGGTGCTGCTCAATTGCGTCTATAAATATAAGACCCAAGATGTCACTCAGAACTATGCATTGGATCAGGCCATGACTGAGATCCAAACCCTGCTGTCACAGTGCAAACAGGCCAATCTATTAACTACAACTGAAGAACTGCAACTCAAAAAAACCAAAAAGAAAGTCATGCTGGCGCGTAGTAAAACCGCAGCAACGGCTCAAGCCAAGCATGCTGCTGAGGCATTGACTGCATCACAAGCTACTCAGGATTTGGCTGCCGTAAACACGTTACAGTCACATGATCGTGAGAAAAAACGCCTTTTAGATCAAAGCAGTCCTTATCTGCAACATCTCGGTATTTGTGATCCACAAGCACAATTGATCCCGAGCATGGCACGTAAGTGGAAGCAGATTAATAAATTTGTCGAGATATTCTCCAATGCTCTGGGTCAGATTGAACAGCCAGAACGAGATCTACAGGTGGTGGATTTTGGTTCAGGCAAAGGTTATCTGACTTTTGCCCTCTATGATTATTTGCTCAAGCAGCAACAGACCCCACAGGTCACAGGGGTAGAACTTAATCCGAATATGGTGCAGTTTTGCCAAGATGTCGCAGCCAAAAGTCAATTTGAGCAATTGGCATTTTTCCAAGGTGATGTACGTAGTTATCAGCCAGAACATACCGATGTAATGATTGCTTTGCATGCCTGTGATATCGCGACTGATTTTGCGATCCATACTGGCATTCGCCTCAATGCCTCGATCATTATGTGTGCGCCGTGTTGCCACAAAGAATTACGCCCACAAATGCAAAGTCCTGCATTACTCAAACCGATGTTGCAATTTGGCATCCATGCCGGTCAACAGGCAGAAATGCTGACCGACACTATTCGTGCTTTATTGCTCAAAGCCTATGGGTATGACACCAAGGTATTTGAGTTTGTTGCGCTTGAACACACCAGTAAAAACAAAATGATCTTGGCCACCAAGCGTAAACACTATACCAGCCCTGATGCTGAAGTCTTGGCGCAGATCCAAGCTTTGAAACAGCATTATGCGATTGAAAAACATTCGCTCGAACTGTTGCTCAATGATCAATGGCAGCAACATGACCTCGGCAAAAAATGCTGATCTTGGACAGCTACATTGATGTTAAAAAATGCACTAGGGATGCTAACCCATCCTCATTGATAACCCGATTTACCACCCAACCATCAGGAGTAAAGCATGTCTAAATATCGCGTCGTGGTAGGAGATTGGGCCAGCCTAAAGCCAGATGCAAGTTACATTCGTGAACAGGTATTTATATTAGAACAAGAGATTGACCCTACAGATGAATGGGATGAACAAGACCCGATCTCGGTGCATTTCGTGGTTTATGCTCAAGGTAACAGTGAGGGGCAGAGCCAACATCAAGACTCAAATCAAGGCCAAGCCATTGCGACCGCACGATTATTAAAAGATGATCATGTCGGCCGTGTGGCGGTGCTGAAAAGTCATCGCGGGCAGGGCATCGGTAAAGTGGTGATGCGCGAAATCATTCAATATGCCAAAACTGAGCAACGCTCGCAGTTGGTGCTTTCAGCACAAGTGCATGCGATTGAGTTTTATCGTGGACTGGGTTTTGAGGTTCAGGGTGAAACGTATCTGGATTGCAATATCCCCCATGTCGATATGACGATGAGTTTGTAATAATTGAGGGTGTAAATAATTTACTGCTAAAGCTGATCCTGTTGACCTTCAAATAGCGTGGTGAGATGTTCAACCACTGCTCTGATTCTTTGACTTGGGTTTAAGTTGCTATGCACAGCCAACCAGATCGGTTGAGACATTTCCACTTGCTCATCTATGCGAATCAAAGCTAAATCCTCAGCGATAAAGCGTGGAATCAGTCCAATACCTAGACCGGCTTCGATGGCATAAATTTGGCTAGAGAGACTGTTACTTTGCAATACATATCCTCGACCTTTGCAATATTGATCGAGGTATTTTGCTGTATCGAGGTGTTGCTGTGATTCTGCCCAGCCGATGTACTGTGCTTGGGCAGTACGCTGTGTGCGCTGTTGTTGCTGGAGTTGTTTAAGATAATCAGCTGAGGCATATAAGCCAAATCTTAGTTTGCCTAGACTTTTAATGGTCAAATTACCGACTTCAGGACGAACTGTTCGTATCGCCATATCTGCATCTCTACGATGTAGATTGGTCAATTGAGTTGCGGTATTGATCTCAATTCTTAATCTTGGATGCTGGGTATAAAGGCGCTGCAAAGAGGGAATAATCAAGCGATTGGCCAGATTCTCCGCCACAGCCAGTCGAACCATACCTTCTGCTTGGCTATGGGCTTGCACGGCATGATTAAAATTGAGTGCAGCTGTCTCTAAGGCTTCTGCATAGACCAGCAGCGCTTCGCCATCATCGGTTAGGCGATAGCCTGTTTGATGTCGACTAAATAGCGCCATGGGCATGAGCTGTTCAAGTCGATCAAGACGCCGTGAAATGGTGGCAATGCCTAAACCCAAACTTTGAGCCGCAGCTGTCAGCGTACCTGTACGCGCAATGGCCAAGAATATCCGTGCATCATCCCAGTTTAATTTCACAGTGATCTTCCAATTTTGAAAAATGGTTTGCGATTATTCTGTATTTAAATTGAGTTTTTGGAAAGTGATACTTGTGCTCAATCTTGCTCGAGTACACCGATATTATGAAATCTAATCCAAACGCAAGCCTCCGAATCTGGCTTGCTATATTTGTGCTGAGTTTTAGCTGCTTTGTCATCGTGACCACCGAATTGGCGCCTATGGGTCTAATGACGACTTTGGCACAAGACTTCAATCAATCCGAAGCTCAGATGGGATTAATCGTCAGTGCTTATGGTGGATTGGCCGCAATTGCAGCATTACTATCCATACTGCTCTTTACCCAATGTTCAAGAAAATGGCTCTTGGTTTCGTTGATGCTGCTCTTGGCGACTTCAAGCCTATGGGTTGCCTATAGTCAAAGCTTAGATTCAATATTCTGGGCACGTGGCATCGGTGCTTTGGCGCATGGTGCTTTTTGGGCATTGATTGGCGCAGTTGCATACACTTTAGTTCCTCATGAAAAACTCGGTTTGGCCATGTCCATCGTGTTCTCAGGTGTTTCGATTGCCAGCGCTTTTGGGGTTCCTATCGCCAGTATCATTAATACGCAGAGCGGTTGGCGCAGTGTATTTTTAATCCTTGCGGTCTTGGCATTGGTTTGTGCCCTAATGATGTCGATTGTATTGCCCCGAATTGCTCAAGGAACCAAGCTGCAAGCAAATTTTATTGTGCAGACCTTAGGCAACAAGACCCTCAGCGGATTGTTTCTGCTGACCAGTGTATTGCTCATCAGCCATTTTGCTGCTTTTACCTTTATCGAACCCTACTTGCAGCAGGTGTTGGTTTTAGATGCCAATAAAATCGCTATGGCATTGCTATGCTTCGGGCTGTTTGGATTGGGAGCCAATTTGCTCTTGGGCAAATATTTAGATCGCTATCTACTCCAGATCATTAGGGTTTCGATCGTGCTGGTTGCTCTGTGTTTAATGGCGCTAGGCGGTTTTGCATATAGGGTCGATGAGATGCTGATCTTGAGTTTGATCAGTATATGGGGAGCAGGGATCGCCGTGTTATTTGTGGCACTACAGACTTGGGTATTGAAATCGGCGCAGCAGGATGCCAATGCCGCATCAGCGATTTATGTTGCTATTTTTAATGCCAGTATCGGTCTAGGTGCATTGCTTGGTGGTCAATTGATTGATGCCTTATTCTTAGAAAGTAGCTTTATTTGTCTTGGCGCACTTCAGCTTTTGAGTTTGTTCTTATTGGCGCGGATGATCCACGTGGAGCGGATTCAGCGTAGCGTTCTGATCAAGCAGGATCAATGAATCAGAGCCCGTTAAGCCTGAATATTTAAAAAAAGCTGTTAAGTCGGGTAAATCAAACAGAGGGCGTTAGACAGAGACAATCAAGTTGCAACAACTCACGAGAGTATTAAGCAGAGGAAATGAGATCGGGGTGGATGCCATGTGCATCCATGACCCATATTGGAAATCGCAGTACAGCTTCAGAACTTAACTACGATAAGACTTAACTGCTTAGTGTCCGTGAGCAGACTCAGTGTTCTGTACAGGAGCGGCAGCAGCAGCTTCACGTGCTTTTTGCTGTTTTTGTGCTTCAGCCATTGCTTCATGAGACATGGCAGGTGCAGTTTTAAAAGCATGCTGTTGGGTTGCTTTTTGCTGTTGGCTTGGCATGTAGTCTGGTTCATTAGACATGGCCAAATAGAAGATGCCTAAGAAAAACACGCTCAATACAGTTGCAATAATGGCGCCTTTCCAGCCCCAGATGCTTTTTTCAGGTGAATGTTCAGGTGAAATCGCTTGTGTCATGCGTTGATTCCCAAGTGAAGATGCCAAAATGGGCTTCATCATAACACAGCAATTGAGTAATATTTAAACCAAGCCATTTCAAAAATATGATTTTTAAATTAAATGACTGATAAAAAATCATTTAGTAACTGCAACTTAAAGCATACCCATCAATACAAGATCAATGGGCATGGCCGTCTTAGACGAATACTGAGAGCGGGTATTTAGGCGATGGCATGACCCGATCTCGCTGTATCAAGCAATAGTTGTGGTGCTTTAAAGCGTGCTCCGTACTGTGCTTCAAGCACTTGAGCACGCGCCACTGCTTTGTTGAGACCATATTGGTTGAGGTATTGGATGGCACCACCGGTCCATGGTGCAAAGCCGATTCCAAAGATCGAACCCACATTTCCATCCACCACCGACGTTAATACGCCTTCTTCTAGACAGCGAACGGTATCGAGTGCTTGCACAAACAAAAAGCGCTCAATCATCTCTTGCTCAGAAATTTCTACCGCCTTGTGCCAGTGACTGAGACCCGACCAGAGCTTTTTCTTGCCTTGTGCAGGGTAGTCATAAAAACCGGCACCCGCTGCTTTACCTTTGCGCTGAAACTGATGAAGCATGGTTTCGATCACCTCATCGGCACCTGAGCGTGGCAGGTCTTTGCCTTCGGCTTGTAGGGCTTTGCGCGCTTCATTGGCCACATGCTCAGACAAGCTGAGTGACACTTCATCTTGGATCGCCAATGGACCTATCGGCATGCCGGCTTTGAGCGCTGCCATCTCGATCTTGGCCGGATGCACACCTTCAGCCAATAGACGTAAGCCTTCTTGTACAAAGGTGCCAAATACACGACTGGTAAAGAAACCACGACTGTCGTTGACCACAATCGGTGTTTTACCAATTTGCTGCACATAGTCATAGGCTTTGGCCAGAGTCTGCGCTGAAGTGTTTTGACCTTTAATGATCTCAACCAACTGCATTTTATCGACAGGGCTAAAGAAATGCAGTCCAATAAAGTGCTGATCATTTCGACTGGCTTGGGCCAAACCACTGATCGGGAGGGTCGAGGTGTTGGATGCCATCACACCATCCTGCGCTAAATACTGTTCAGCCTCTTGGGTGACCTGTGCTTTGAGTTGTTGATTTTCAAAAACCGCCTCAATGATCAGGTCACAGCCCTGCAAGTCCGCAGCAGTCGCAGTCGGCTGGATCAGACTCAGGATTTGATCGCGTTTTTCAGCGGCCATCCGACCTTGAGAAACGCGCTTGTCGAGGATCTTTTGGCTATAGGCTTTGCCTTTTTCAGCCGCTTCTAGCGATACATCTTTTAGGATGACCTTGATGCCTTTGATCGCCGTTGCATAGGCAATGCCTGCACCCATCATTCCTGCACCGAGTATACCGACCTGAGTGGCTTGCCATTTGGCAATATCTTTGGGACGACTGGCACCAGATTTGATCGCGTTTAATCCATGCCAGAAAGTACCGATCATATTTTTAGACACTTGGCCGGTCGCAAGATACGTAAAATAGCGCGACTCGATCCGCAGTGCAGTATCGACATCGACTTGGGCGCCTTCAACTGCCGCCGCCATAATCGCTTCAGGTGCAGGATAACAGCCCTTGGTCTTGTCACGTAACATGGCAGGGGCAATCGCCAATACCTGTGCGACTGCAGGGGTCTTCGGATCGCCACCGGGGATTTTGTAGCCTTTGACATCAAAGACTTGTTGGGATTTAGGGTGGGCTTTGACCCAAGCAATGGCTTTGTCCATCATCTCATCGATGCTGTCCGCCGTGTCATGGATCAGGCCCAGACTTTTGCCTTTCTCTACCCCAAACTGCTTGCCTTCAAGCAACAGGGGAAAGGCATTTTGCAGACCGAGCAGGCGTACTGTACGCACGATCCCACCACCGCCGGGCAACAAGCCTAAGGTGACTTCGGGTAAACCAAATTTACTTTTGGGGTCATTCAGAGCGATACGATAATGACATCCCAAGGCGATTTCCCAACCACCACCCAAGGCAGTGCCATTTAAAGCCGCAACTACAGGCACACCCAAGGTTTCCATGAAACGGAAATCCAGCTTCATCTTTTCGATCATCTGATAAAACTCAGTGGCTTGTTCTGGACGTGCTTGGATCAGATCATCCAGATCACCGCCAGCAAAAAAAGTCTTTTTTGCCGAACGTAAAATAATACCGTTGATGCTTGCGCCAGATTCTAATTCTGCTTTGAGTTGTAGGGTTACGGCTTTTAAGGCATCACGAAAATCCGCATTCATGGTGTTGGCGGATTGGTTTGGCGAATCTAAGGTCAGTATGACGATGCCATCTGCATTTTTTTCAAATTGAATTGCACTCATTGTTCTGCTCCTTAAACCAATTCAATGATGGTCGCGATGCCCATCCCACCACCAACACACAAGGTGGCTAGCCCACGTTTTTTGCCTTGACGTTCCAATTCATCCAGTAAGGTCCCCAAGATCATGGCACCGGTTGCACCCAAAGGATGACCCAGTGCAATAGCACCACCATTGACATTGACTTTTTCGGCAGGCACATCAAGCTCCTGCATAAAACGCATCACCACAGAAGCAAAGGCTTCATTGACCTCAAACAGATCGATATCGGCGACACTTAAACCGGCTTTGGCCAAGGCTTTGCGCGCTGCTGGCGCAGGACCGGTCAGCATAATGGTTGGGTCTGAGCCAACCAATGCCGTTGCCAAAACTTTGGCACGGGGTTTGAGTCCTTGGGTTTTGACCGCATGTTCAGAGGCCAACAACACCAAGGCCGCACCATCCACGATGCCTGAGGCATTGCCTGCATGATGGACATGATTAATTTTTTCTGCTTCAGGATAGTGTTGCAGGGCCAGTGCATCAAAGCCCATTTGCCCCATCATCTCAAAACTTGGATTAAGTTTGGCGAGGCCTTCGAGTGTGGTATTGGGTTTGATAAATTCATCTTGATCTAAGATGGTCACCCCAGCTTTGTCTTTGATGGCGATGATCGATGCTTTGAAATGGCCCTGCGCTTGTGCTGCCGCGGCTTTTTGTTGGGATTGTAGGGCAAACTGATCCACATCTTCACGGCTAAAACCACCCAGTGTGGCGATGAGGTCTGCGCCAATACCTTGCGGAACAAAGCCTGATTTTAAATTGGTTTCTGGATCGAGTGCCCAAGGACCACCATCTGATCCCATCGGGATACGTGACATCGATTCTACGCCACCTGCCACGACCAGATCTTCCCAGCCTGAACGCACTTTCTGAGCTGCCATATTCACCGCTTCAAGACCAGAAGCGCAGAAGCGATTGATTTGCACGCCTGCAACATCATGATGCCAACCTGCTGCAATCGCAGCTGTCTTTGCAATATCACCGCCTTGGTCAGCGATCGGGGTGACACAGCCCAGAACGATATCATCGACCAGTGCTGTATCGAGTTGATGCCGTTGTTGTAATTCATTGAGTAAGATAGTGAGTAAACGAATCGGTTTCACTTCATAGAGTGAGCCATCTTTTTTTCCTTTTCCGCGTGGCGTGCGAATCGCATCAATGATGTAAGCCTCGCTCATAATGGTTCCTTTTTATCTTTTAAAAAATAGGCAATGATTTCGAGTGTAAAGCAACAAGTTAAGAGTGCAATGACGAGAACGAGTCAGGTCAGTGGCATTTTCCGCCAATTCGGTTGAAGGATTGTGTCAAAACCCAGCAGACAAAAAAAAGCCCAAGTGAATAATCACTTGGGCGGAGTAAGGGTTAGCGACTGACCTCGTGCTAGAGGATCGCGAGATCAATGATAGCCGTGTAGTTGGCGATATAAGCCTGGCGTGACCCCAGTCCACTTTTTAAATGCACGGTGGAAGGTACTGGTTTCACTAAAGCCAACTTGCTGTGCCACGTCTTCTAAGGTTAAAACTGGATTGAGTAGCAGATGAATCGCCGCATCACGGCGCAGTGCATCTTTAACCCCTTGGTAGCTTTTGCCTTCAGCGGCAAGACGACGACGTAAAGTTTGTGGCGATAGATAAAGCATCGATGCCACATCGTTAAGCGTTGGCATCTCCTCACCAATTTGACTTTTGAGTACATCACGGATGCGTGAAGTCAGTGAATTATTGTTTTTAAATTTCACTAACAACTGTGCTGGTGCTGCTTTTAAAAATTCTTCTAAGGTGTTTTCATCTTGACGAATCGGCAGGTCAAGGTAGTCTGCAGCAAAGGTAATCTCAGTGCGTGGTGCATCAAACTGCATCACTGGGGCAAAGAATAAGGCATCGTATTCATCTGCATGACCTGGGCGCGGATAGTTGAAATGTACACGTTCCAAGGGGATACGGCGTTCGATCAACCAAGATGCCAAGCCATGCCAGATCATCAACATGCTTTCCGTGATGAAGTGATCAGGGTCCATCGTTCTTGGAATCAACGGCACCAGACGTGCTTCGTGTTGATCACGTTCAACAGACACCGACCATTCATCTCCAAACAGCTTGTAAAACTGTGAAGACAATTCTAGCGCCTCACCCAAGGTCTTGGAGTGAATGATCAATTGACACATGATCGCGAAGGTTCCTAGACGACGTGGCTGTATATCAAAGCCCACATGCTCGTCTTGGGTGACCATCCACAGCATTTGTACAAAACGGGTATATTGTTCAGGGGAAATACGCGCCTTCGCTTGACGCAGTAGCTCAGCTTCAATACCGACATGTGCCAGCAGGCTATCGACATCCATGCCTAAGCGTTTGACACCCGTCAATGCGGCGTTGACGAAATGGATACTGATGGTATCCCGACTCACGTTAAATCCTTCAGTCTGTTTTATATTCACGAATGTTTGACCTAAATGACGCTAAAAATTGTTAAGTTGGCGATTTACAACAAGGCAAATCCATTTTTCACATGTTAAATTGCCGAAACGATCAAGGTAAATGGCTGAACATGACATTGTGCAGGCTATTTTATATTTCTACTATGCTCTTAAAAGCAACCTTATATTGGGAAAAACAATGAATACAGCCGCTTTAAAGGGATTGAAAGTTCTGGATTTTTCAACTTTACTCCCAGGGCCATTTGCGACTTTATACCTCGCAGATTTAGGTGCAGAAGTGATCCATATCGAGTCGCCGACCCGCCCCGACCTGATCCGTTTGCTCCCGCCATACGTCCATGGACAGGCCACGGCACATCGTTATCTCAATAGAAATAAGCAGTCCATTGCCCTGGATTTGAAGGACTCCAGCAGCATCGAACTGCTCCATCAGAAAGTCGCCGAATTTGATATTGTGGTGGAGCAATTTCGACCAGGAGTGATGCAACGGCTGGGCTTAGACTATGCCACTTTAGCCAAAATCAACCCTCGGCTGATCTATTGTTCGATCACAGGCTATGGCCAAGACGGACTGTACAAGGACAAGGCGGGGCATGATATTAACTACATCGCCTTGTCTGGGATTGCAGGGCACAGTGGTCGACAGGACAGTGGCCCACCGCCATTGGGCATTCAAGTTGCAGATGTGGCTGGTGGCTCGATGCATGCCGTGATCGCCATATTGACCGCCGTGATCGAACGCCACAGTAGTGGGTTGGGGCAGTTTATCGATATTTCGATGACGGATTGTGTGGTCAGTCTAAACAATATGGCTGCCGCAGCAAGTTTGGCAGGGGGCCAAATGCAACACGCCGAACGTGAGCATCTCAATGGCGGTACATTTTATGATTATTATCAGACTCAAGATGGACGCTACTTGTCGGTTGGGAGTCTAGAGCCGCAATTTATGCAAGGTTTGGCGCAAGCCTTGGACCTCGCCATCATCTTGGAAAAGGGTGGTTCATTTGATCGAGAAGACCGCCGCCAACTCAAAGCGGCCTTGGAAGAGAAAATTCTCACTCAACCTTTGGCACATTGGCAGGCCCTGTTTGCAGACTTGGATGTCTGCGTAGAACCTGTATTGAGTTTGGATGAAGCCTTGCATTCAACTTTGGCACAGCAACGCGCTTGGGTGGTGGAGGTGCCATTTGCCACCGATGATGCACAGACCGAAGCGCAGTTGGCCTTGCCGATTAAATTTTCACGCTCTCAAGCGGTCTATCATTTTGTCGGTCAAGGCTTGGGTGAGGGGCAGTGGCCTGCATCCATCGAAGGCTCAAACCAGTCTTAACAACGCTGGGTAAAACTGCTAGTTAAAACGTTGGGTATAACTACTCAGTAAAACGACTAGCTAAAAACTCAAGCTTCTATTTGCTTTGAGCAGAGGCGTAAATGGCTTTGATCTCGTCTTCAGAGGGTTCAGACAAGCCAAATTTTGCCAAAGTACTTTGGTATTCACCCGATTTTTTTATATTTTCCAAGCCTTGACTGACCAATTGGTGGGTTGCTGTATCGCCTTTACGGATGACGATGCCGCCATACATCGCAAAAAAAGGATCGGTCGAGGTGATTTCAATACGATCCGCTAATTTTTCGACCGCCAAGCGCAGTGCCACGATGTCGTCAAAGTCTGCATCAGCGGCATTGGAGAGCACAGCTTGAATGGCTTGAGGAGAGGTTTCAAATTCAAGCACCTTGATTCCTGCTTTACCTTTGGCAATACAATTTTGTTCTGAGATCGATTTTAGCTGTGTTGGGAAATTGGTGCCTTTTTGCGTGGCAATGGTTTTTCCACAGAGATCATCTCTGAGTTTAGGTTTGTAGTTGCCCTCTTTTTTCACCACCACCGCTTGAGTGGTTTTGTAATACGGAATCATATCCACTTGTTGCATACGTTCTGGGGTGACATAGAGGCCAGAAATCACCACATCAAACTTTTTCCCTTTAATGCCCGTAATCAAATTATAAAAGCGCGTATCAATATACTGTGCTGAAGCATTTGTTGACTTCATAATCTGGTTCATGATCTCCACATCAAAGCCCTTGGGTTGACCATTTTCCATATATTCAAATGGAGGGAATGCAATATCCATCCCCACGGTCACGGTCTTATTTGCGGTTTCTGTCTTGGCCTGATCGGTATTGGTTTGGGTCTGAGCGGGCTCTTTGCTGCAGGCGCTGAGGGTGGCTAAACTCAAAACGAGAGTCGTTGCGTACAGGGCTTTGCTGAGATTCATATTATTATTCCTTAAAAGATACAGTGGTTTTTTTATAATGAGTAGGGCATGTTGTTTAAATAAGATATTTAAAAATACGCACCCGCTTTGATTTTTCTGGATGCAGCCTATAACCTTGTAACTAGCGTGGTTATTAACATTTTGATCAATGTTTTGATTAACGTTTTGCTTAATTTAGTTCTTTAAATCGTATAAATGCGTGATCATTGCAAGGAACACAAGTGTTTAAAACCCTAGACCAATCAATTTAATCCTAAACGCAGATGCTGTAGTATCATCGTGCAATCATGAGTTGGACTGAGCGTCGGCGAGTCCACATCGACGCTAAATTTGAATATAAATATAAATAGGATTGAATGCTGACCACGCGGAAGCAATAACGCAGCAGCACAAAGCAGAATATTTAAAACCGAACCACAAAGCAAAATAAATTACTCCAATAAAAGAGGTCGAATATGAATGTAGCCCATCAAGATGTTTCTACTGTGGAATGGCAGGCGCGCTGTGAATTGGCCGCGCTATATCGACTGATTGCGCATTATAAAATGACAGATCTCATCGATACCCATATCAGCTATCGACTGCCCAATCAGCCAGCGCATTTTTTAATTAATCGCTATGGGGTCGCATTTGAAAAAATGTGTGCTTCGGATTTGGTCAAAATAGATCATGCAGGGCAGATCATCGATGCGCAGGATCAAGCTAAAAAAGTGAATCAGGCCGGTTTTGTGATTCACTCCGCCATACATGAAGCTCGACCTGAATTGAACTGTGTGATTCATACCCATACAGCCGATGGGATTGCTGTCTCAACCCAAGAGCAGGGTTTATTGCCTATTTCACAACATGCACTAAAGTTTTATGGTCGATTGGCTTTTCATGATTATGAAGGCATCGCCTTGTCCTTGGCTGAGCGTGAACGACTGGTGGCGGATCTGGGGCAACATCATGCCATGATCTTAAGAAATCATGGCTTATTGGTGGCAGGCCGCAGTTTGGCGCATGCCTTTCAAGAGATTTATTTTTTAGAGCGTGCCTGCCAGATTCAAATCAAAGCGCAGGGCGGTGGGCAGTTGATTTACCCAACGGCCGAACTGTGTGAATTTACAGCGCGTCAATTTGAATTGGATGACGAAACAGAAATCATCGAATTGGGTTGGCAGGCAGCGCTGACTTTGATTGAAGATCAGCAGCAGGATTATTGTCGCTAGTCTTTGGATTGCATTTTTGCCAGCAGCATGGTTTTAAAGCTGTGTAAGATACTTTCTTTCATACGTCCCCTACGGGTGATGAGGGAAAATGGCGCTTGATAACCAAAGGTATTGGGCAGCAATGGTTTTAATCTGCTTTGTGCAACCCATTGCTGGGCATAATGTTCAGGCAGATAGCCGATATATTTCCCCGATAAGATCAGGATCAATTGTGCTTCCATCGACTCTACGGTTGCAGCTGAATATTGAAAGCCATGTTTAGCCAACTCGGTTTGACTCCAATACCCACGGTTGACCATGTTCTCTCCGGTGATGTGCTCAGTACTGAGTTCGGTCTGAGCAAACAAAGGATGTTGATCACTACAATAGAGCCAGTGCTGTTCTTGGTGTAAGGGATGATAGATCAGACCACTCATTTTGCTAAAGAAACTGCCGATGGCAATATCTAGTCGATCTTCGAGTACGGCCAGTTGCAACTCATAAGGCGATTGAACTTGCAGTCGAAGATAGACATGAGGGTAGAGTTCAGAAAAATGTCGAATAATCAAATCTAATGGAATATTGGTATCACTGACGATTGAGTCAATCAGTCCGATTTTTAATGTGCCACTTAAATTGCCTTGGATTTGTGCGCTGCGCAAAACAAATTGATCAAACTGTTGCAATATCCGCAGTGCTTCTTGATAGAACAACTCCCCCTTATGCGTCAATGAAAATCCACCACGACCGCGATGGCACAGTTTCATATCCAGCGCAGTTTCTAATTGGCTCATGTAGGTACTTAAGGCCGATGTCGATAGATTTAATTCATACTGTGCGTTACTAAAGCCTTTATTTTTAACGATTATTGTGAATATTTTGATCAGTTTAAGCTCAGGTATTTGACGCATATGCACCCTAAAATGTAGGCTCAGGTTGAGCTTGATAGTAGCGCGATTAGTTTAGAAAAATCAAAACTGAATATTTGGCTTAGATGATTTAATCCTAAATAAAACTTTGCTAAAGATGAGGAACTTATTTTAACAAGGGGCCAACCTATGCCGACCACATTCAATGCACCGTTGAGCGGAAATGAAATGCCACGTTTTGGCGGTATTGCCTCGATGTTGAGGTTGCCGATTTTGTCGCAAACGGCACTAGAGCAAGATTTGGCGCAACTCGATGCCGCATTCATCGGTATACCCTTAGACATTGGTACCTCCTTACGTGCTGGTACACGTTTTGGGCCACGGCAAATCCGCGCAGAGTCAGTGATGATCCGCCCATATAATATGGCGACAGGAGCAGCACCTTTTGATTGTTTAAATGTTGCTGATATCGGTGATGTCGCGATTAATACCTTTAACTTGCTGGATTCGATTCGGATCATTGAGCAAGCCTACGATCATATCCTGAGACACAATATTATCCCGCTGACTTTAGGCGGGGATCACACGATTACATTGCCGATTTTAAGGGCATTACATAAAAAATATGGCCCGGTGGGATTGATCCATATTGATGCGCATGCTGATGTTAATGATGAAATGTTTGGTGAGAAAATTGCTCATGGCACCACCTTTAGGCGCGCCGTGGATGAAGGTCTACTTGATTGTCAGCGGGTGGCACAAATCGGCCTACGTGCACAGGGCTATAGTGCAGATGATTTTAATTGGAGTCGCAGGCAAGGTTTTAGAGTGGTACAGGCAGAAGAATGCTGGCATCAGTCTTTGACCCCATTGATGAATGAAATCAAAGCCAAAGTCAGTGGCGGGCCTGTGTATTTATCCTTTGATATTGATGGGATTGATCCAGCGTGGGCACCGGGTACGGGCACCCCTGAAGTCGGTGGTTTGACCACGATCCAAGCACTGGAAATTATTCGCGGTTGCGCGGGACTGGACATTATCGGTGCTGATCTGGTTGAGGTGAGTCCACCCTACGATACATCTGGAAATACCGCTTTACTGGGTGCAAACTTATTATTTGAGATGTTGTGCATACTTCCTGGGGTCAATAAAAAAACTGATTGAGCCGATTGATGGAATTTAAGAACAATCAGATTAAGAACAATAAAATTTAAAAAATAAAGCATCCGATGATGAATCGCATGTCACTTAGACAGATGGAATACTTGGTGGCGACTGTATGTCATCGCTGTATATAAAAAGGAGTTTTTTATGGACTTTAATTGGACGTATACCCTGGGTTTATTGGTCAACCGCGATTTTTGGATGGCAACCTTAACGGTGATTGAGTTAAGTGTTTTGGTCTGGAGTGTTGGGAGTGTTTTAGGCCTGTTGTTGGCGCTTGCCAAGTTATCTACTCAGCCATTATTAAATAAATTTTCCAGATTATATATTTGGTTTTTTCGCAGTATTCCCTTATTGGTGTTGTTGATCTTCGTGTTCAACTTACCGCAGATCTATCCCGCAAGTAGCACATTATTGGCTACACCATTTATTTCAGGTTTGATTGCAATGATTCTATGCGAAGCCGCATTTATTGCTGAAATACATCGCGGTGGATTAATCTCGATCCCCAAAGGTCAAACTGAAGCTGCCAAGGCCTTAGGGATTCAATACTTTGGTATACAGCGTTTGATTGTGATTCCACAGGCATTAAGGGTGAGTATCCCGTCACTGGGCAATGAGTTTGTCACCATCGTTAAATTGACCTCACTGGTTTCAGTAATTTCATTGACTGAAATATTAATGGTTGGGCAGCGCTTATTTACTCAGAATTTTTTGGTTATGGAAACCATGCTTGCGGTGGCTTTTTATTATGTATTTATCGTCACGGTATTTGGGTTGATCATCAATTGGATTGAAAAACGATTGGATGTGATGCAAAAAACCAGCGTGCTCAGTGTTGAAAAAGATGCAGCCGCCAATGATGAGGCACTCTTTCAAAGCATCAAGTCCAATCTGATTCATAACAACCCCAGTGCCAGCGCATTAAGCCCGCCGTATTTAAGCCCAAGCCCAGCGACTCAGACGGGTTATGCCTTAGAAGCCATCGGTATCCATAAATCTTATGCGCAACATGAGGTACTCAAAGGGATTGACTTGCAGGTGAAGTGGGGCGAGGTGGTCTCCATCATTGGGCCTTCAGGCTCAGGTAAAACCACCTTGATTCGCACCTTGAATGGTTTGGAAACTTTAAATCAAGGCGAAGTTAAGTTAATGGGGCAAGCCTTTTTAAATAGTAAAACCCTACCGCATAAAACGCCATCCTATCGGCAACATATCGTGGATATTGGGATGGTATTTCAAAACTTTAATCTCTTTCCACACAAGACCATTTTAGAAAATGTGATCTTGGCACCGCAGTATCATCAGGCTAAAAATGTGAAGCAGCATCAGTTGGAGGCTATGGCATTGTTGGAAAAAGTTGGTATGCAACAGCACATCCATAAATATCCGCATCAATTGTCAGGTGGTCAGCAGCAACGTGTGGCGATTGCCCGTGCATTGGCGATGAAGCCTTCAGTGATGTTATTTGATGAACCGACTTCGGCTTTAGATCCAGAGTTGGTGACTGAAGTGCTCAGAGTGATGGAAAACTTAGCCAATGAAGGCTTGACCATGATTATCGTCACCCATGAAATGAGCTTTGCTTTTAAAATTTCAGATCGGGTGGTCTTTATGGAGAATGGTCAAGTTGTGGTCAATGATTCACCAGAAAATTTATTGGCCTCCAATCATGCACGGCTCCATTCATTTATTAAACAAACCGAATTACTTTAAATAATAAATACACGTGATTCCATATGAAATTGAGTGCCAAAACTAAAAGAGAGTACCCAAGATGCAGCGCATAAACCTCACCTACACTGAAGAAAAATATCTCAGCCCTGATGATTTTAATTGCAATTTTAAATTTGATTTTGATGCCAAGGTTACCCGCTACCAACAACTGAGCCAGCAGCAGTTTCATCAAGACATCTATGATCAAGATATTCTGGTGGTCAATGACTTAATGGTGGATCAACCGATCTTTGAGCACAATCCAAATTTGAAATTGATCGCACTTTGCTCCACAGGTTATGAGCAAGTTGATTTGGCACTGGCGCAGCATAAGGGCGTTAAGGTGTGCAATATCCGCGGATATGCGGCAGATACGGTTGCTGAACATGCATTTTTATTGATGATGAGCCTGATGCGAAACTTAATGTCTTATCATCAATCCGTGATCGATGGACGTTGGTATAAAAGTCAAAGTTTTAGTCTGGCTGATTTCCCTATCTTTGATTTAAAAGGCAAAACACTGGTGATCGTCGGGAAGGGCGAGATTGGTCAATCACTGGCGCTAAAAGCCACTGCATTTGGTATGCAGGTGATCTATGCCGAGCGTAAAGGTTGCTTAAGTTGTCGTGCAGGTTATATGCCGTTTAATGATGCCATTCAAATCGCGGATGTAATTTCGCTGCATTGTCCGCTGCAAAAAGATCGTCCGGCCATGATTGACTTAGACTGTATGCTGCGTATGAAATCATCCTGTTATCTGATCAATGTCAGTCGTGGCGCTTTGGTCAATGAGCATGATTTGGTTTGGGCCTTAAAACATCAGTTGATAGCAGGTTATGCGGCCGATGTGATTCAGCCAGAGCCGCCGCCTCAGGATCATCCCTTACTGCAAGCGGGTCTGAATGTGCTATTAACCCCGCATATTGCATGGTCGAGTTTTGAGGCAAAGCAGCGCATGTTTCATATCCTCAATCAAAATATCAATCTGAATATGCAAGGCATTGATCACAATCGAGTGGTCTAAATAGTCATTTCTGTCCAATATCAAGCAACGCAGATTGGCGAGTGGTGTAGTTTAAGTAGGGTGGTTTGACTATTTTTAGTCTGTAAAAATGCACATAAATACAAGGATTGTTAATCTAAGCTATTAAAATTACTTATAAAAATAATCATCTGAATGACTTTGCTTCATGGCCAAAATCGGTAATAATCACATCTCAGACTAAAGTATTAGAGCTCGGTTACGAGATTGGATTGCTGAAATGGATTTAATACAAACAAATGGTCAACCTAATTATGGTCGTTTTCGGGAGTTACCGCTTTCGATCCATATTGACAATTATGTATATAAAACACCTTATGGAAAAACCCTATCGGGGTGGCGCAAGTCTTTAAAATACAAAAAATTTAAGTTTTGTAGTATCCAGCATCAGCACTATAGCATTGGGATTGCGATTGCCGATATTGCATGGGCAGGTCATGGTTTTATCTATGTGTATAATCATGCCACTCAACAGGTTGTGGAATGGAATGCAATTCAAGTTCTTGCCCGTCACACCTCAGTCGATGAACAACCACAGTTCAACCAAAGTTATTTTAGCAAAGCCCCTTTTAAGCTCGAAATGCAGCATGCACATGGGGTGCGCTATATCCAAGTCAAAAAGCACGATGAGATCAAGCTCAAAGCCCGAATCTTTTGTGCGGGCACTGATCCGCTCAGTATGTGTAGTCCAACAGGCATCAATGGCTGGACCTATACCCAAAAGCAAACCAGCTTAGCGGTCGAAGGTTTTTTTATTAATCGCGGGCAACAAAAAATTGATTTTGATGACAAAACTTTGGCCTCACTCGATGATACCTGTGGCTTTTTACGTCCAGAAACCTCATGGTTTTGGTTGTCGTGCAATTTTTGGGATCAGCAGGGCAATCGGATCGGACTCAATCTAGCGTCTGGGGTCAATGAAAGCTTCGGCAATGAAAATGCGCTATGGGTCAATGGCAAGCTGTTGCCATTGTCTGATGTGTTGTTCCAACAGCAAGATGCCAACACTTGGCATATCCAATCTTTGGATGCAGGCTTAGACCTCACAGTGGTCACGGGTTGGCGTCGCTATGAAAACCTCAATCTACGCTTGGTCGGCAGTCAATTTAGCCAATGGCAGTCACAGGTCACGGGCAGCATTCAGGTCGCAGCAGCGTTAGCACCGCGTCTAAAGGGCGAACAAGTGTTGTTTGATGCAGAATACGCGCTCTTAGAACAGCACTATGCCAAATGGTAACAATGCTGAGTGCTGTATGCTGACTATCGTCCCGCTTGCCAAAAAGCTTCACCTGCTGCAATCGGATCATCGGTTTGCGCCAAAGTATCCAGCCAAGTTTTATATTGAGCAATCACGGCATGTTGGCTAGGATGAAAATCCGCCTTAAACCAATCCATATAGGGCTTACGCATTCTGGATAAAATCCCTTTTTTCCCGATGAACCACGGCAAGCCTTGGTAGGTCATTTTGATGCGCTGCCATGGGCCAAAACCATCATGTTTGAGCATCACATGGGTACGGTAGAGGGTGAAGTTAAACATCATGAAGGTGGTGAAAAGTAGGGCAAATTTACGGGTGCTTTCTGGTACTTGCGCGATTTGTCGCATCACATCAAAGGCCACGTCACGATGTTCCATTTCCTCGATCGCATGCCACGCCAGTAGTGCGCGTACATAGGGGTGGGCTTCGACCAAGGTGATCTTGTGGCTATAAAATGTTTCAGCCATCAACGCGGTTAAGTGTTCTGCTGCGGCAGTCATGGCGATGTTGTACTGTGGCGAACGATTTTCCAATTCAAATTTAAACATTTTGGTCAAGAAGTGGATGAATTGATCCACGGGCATGCCTTGCTGTCTCATGACCTGATTCATTTTGTCATGTGCAATGCCATGTTGAGCCTCTTGTTTGATAAAGTCGGCGACACGCTGTTGCAAGATCGGATCATGGATTTGATCACGGAATAAGCGTACAGATTGGATAAAATAACGCTCACCATCAGGAAAGGTCAGACTCAATGCATCAAACATCCGTGTGCGAAAGGGGTCATTTGCAAACCAATAGCGAGGAATTTGATCCAGCTGAAAGTCCAAGTCACGACGTACCACGGGATCAACTTGATAGAGAACAGGTGCATTCATTTGCTGTACTTTTTCTATGGCATTGAACGCTAGTATGTCGACAGGACAGGACTTTGTTTTGACAGTTGTTGCCATTCTTTATACATTTTATGACAACTGACAATCGATCATTTCAAAATGAGTATGTCGCTATGCAACAACAATTAAAAATATCCAACGGCTACTTTCATCTCTGGCAGGCATTTTTACAGCAACAGAATCTGGATGTGCATCATGTGGGCTTGAGTGCTGTGCAGTGTCAACTCATCATCGAGATTTTGGCGCAACCGATTGATCAACAGTCCTGTTATGGCGTGTTTATACAGTTGATTGAGCAGACTCGACGCGCATTGGATCGGCCTGATCTGGCCTTGGCCATGGCGCAAAGTATACGTCCTGAGCACTTTGGCCTATTGGGCTATATGGCTTCACGCAGTGAAAATATCGCTCAAGCCTTACTCTATGTACTGCGTTTCAATCGTTTGGTGGTGGATAGTGCACAAGTATCGTCAATGCACTATCAACATCAGGGTGAAAATATACGGGTCTACTGTGAGCTAATCGATGCTTCACATATATTTCTGCATGAATTGACCCAAGCCGCCATGGTGCAATTGGCTAGGCAGTTTGTCGGTAATGATCTGATGGCATTGAAACAGATTAGTTTTGTCCATTCAGCTCAGATGCCATTAAGTGACTATGCCGATTTTTTTCAATGCACGGTCAAGTTTGAACAAGCGCACTATGAGATGATTTTTTCAGAAGATTTTCTACAGATGCAGCCGCAACAGGCTGATCCAAATTTGATTCAATTCTTAATCAAGCAAGCCGAAGAGGACTTGGCGCAACGGACTCAGCAAAGCGATCTCAAACTACAACTACAATTCATCATTGCTGAATATCTAAAATTACAGCATCAAGCACCGAAAATCAGTGATATCGCCTCAGAGTTATTTGTTTCGGTTCGGACGTTGCAACGTCAGTTGGCTGAACTCGGTACAAGCTTTAAGCAGATATTGGAGCAAGCACGTATGCTGCGTTGTGAGGCGTTGTTGATGCAAAAACTCAGTTTGACCCATATTGCTTTGGAGTTGGGGTATTCGGATCAGTCGGCATTGGCGCGTGCTTACAAGGCCTATGCCGGACAGACCCTGATGCAAAAAAAACAACAATTGCACTAGGGGCTATTCTGGGTTGAGGCAGTCTTGCACTGATGCACGCGAGCCGATTGGATCTGTGTCAGCGCATTGCTTTAGGCGTTTCGCTTTAGGCATTGCTGTGGGAGATGCGTGGATAACGCAGCGCGATGGCAGCAATTGCAAAAATGGCCAGCACCCAACAGTAGTAGACATTGCCAATCAATTCGACTGGAGAAATTTGTGCGATTGAACAGGCCAAGAGCAACTGTGCGCCATAGGGGATCAGACCCTGAACTACACAAGAAAACACATCCAATAATGCCGCTGCACGTTTTGGATTGACGCCATATTGCTTGGCGACCTCACGTGCCATATCACCAGATAAGATAATCGCCACAGTATTGTTGGCCACAAACATATTGGAAAAGATCACCAAGAAACTGATCCCGATTTCGCCTGCACGTTCACGGCCGACTTTAAATAACGCGGTTAGGCGGTAAATACGTTGGATCAGCCATTCTAGACCGCCTTCTTTTTGCATAATGGCGGATAGGCCACCGAGCAGCATTGACAGCAATGCCACTTCAAACATGCCAACAAAACCAGTATAAATCGCATTGTTCAGTTTCAGTAAGCCAAAATCAGGTTGGTTATACAGCCCCATCAAGCCCGATAAAACAATCCCAATGGTGAGAATTGCCAAGACATGCAGACGGCTAAAGGCCAAGAAAAATACCGCAAGGTAGGGCAGGATTAGCCAAAAGTTATAGCTCTGATGCGCGATGACTTGTGAGTCATGACTATTGAAAATGTAGATCAATAAGGTCACCACCGAAGCGGGAAGCGCGATCCAGATATTGACCCGAAATTTATCCCGCAGTTCAACATTGAGACTACGTGTGGCGGCAATGGTGGTGTCCGAGATCATTGACAAGTTATCACCAAACATCGCCCCCCCGACCACAGCACCGATGGCATAAGCCGTCGTGATATCAGTGGCATTGGCAAAGCCAAAGGCGATCGGCGCACAGGCCGCAATAGTGCCCATGGAGGTGCCCATGGCTGTGGCGATGAATGCTGAAATGATGAACAACATGGGCAACACAAAGCTGGCTGGGATGATCGAAAGGCCAAATTGCACGGTGGCCTCAACACTCCCAATCGCCGTGGATACACTGGCAAAGGCACCTGCCAGCATAAAGACCATAAACATCAAGATCAGGTTGGCATGCCGTGCGCCAGATAAAAATGTTTCAATCGCTGCGTTCATGGGGCCGCGATAAATCAGCACTGCCAATATAATCGCAGGCAAGGCAGCAACCGGTGCTTTCATTTGGTAAAAGGCGAACTCCGTGCCCAGTAGTGAATGATAGATACCGCTTCCCAAAAACAGGATTAAAAAAACAAGCAAGGGCAAGAGTGCGAGCGCGCTAGCTGGCACTTTGCCCGGAGAATCTGTGGTCATAATCAGGAGAATAATGAAATCAATCGCGCTAGTATAAAATAGCTTGAGCCATTTCATAAAAATAAAATCAGTTGAATTGATAGATTGAGCTTGAAGTGAGTATATTTGTGGAATTTTTAAACAGCCACGGTCCTCTGAAAAAGGCCAAATTTAGGAAGCTTTGATCATTGTGCCGATGGCTAAAATATAGATAAATGTAGCACTTGGGTGGTAAGCAAAAAACAGGATGAGATTGTGCGCTGCGGTACACTGTTCAACACAGGAAAAATAGCGTTACAATGCAGCCTCTTGTATGTTTACTCAAGCAACTCCTCAAGTTTTAACAATTCAAGGAAAGTACAACCCTATGTCTCGTTTAGCCACTCGATTTGCACAGCTTAAATCTCAACAGCGTAAAGCGCTGGTTTCTTATGTCATGGCGGGTGATCCACAACCTCAGGTAACGGTTCCTTTGTTACATCAGATGGTTGCGGCTGGCGTGGACGTGATTGAACTCGGGTTGCCCTTTTCCGACCCAATGGCTGATGGCCCCGTGATCGCCCTTGCCGGTGAACGCGCTTTGGCTGCTGGAACCAGCACTCTTGATGTGTTCAGTATGGTGCAACAATTTCGTCAACAAGACACAGAGACCCCAATTGTATTGATGGGTTATCTCAATCCTGTGGAAGTGATTGGTTATGAGCGATTTGTTTCAATCGCGCACCAAAGCGGTGTTGATGGTCTGATCTTGGTTGATCTACCACCAGAAGAAGCAGACAAGTTAGATCCAATCCTTAAGCAATACGATATGGATCAGATCTTCTTATTGGCACCGACTTCTACCCCTGAACGTATCCAATTCGTCGCAGATCAAGCCAGTGGCTTTATCTACTATGTTTCACTCAAAGGGGTGACTGGATCTGCAAGCTTAGATACGGCTGAAGCTGTAGCACGTATCGAACAAATCAAAGCCGTAACTGATCTTCCAGTGGGTGTAGGGTTTGGTATCAGTGATGCCGCCTCTGCCAAAGCCATGGGTCGAGTTGCGGACGCTGTGATCGTTGGGTCTGCATTTGTTAAAAACTTTGAACATTTAGCACCAGAACACGCCGTGGTACAAACGGTGAATAAAGTCAAGGAGCTTCGAGCAGCGCTCGATGAGTTAGTATGAATCAAGTCGTAAAATCAGGGAAAGTGCTGAGTCCAACTACACCGTGGACGGATCGTTCTGTGCCGGGTATTCAGGCACCAGATGAGCAACAGAGCCTAAAGGCCACGTTTACAGAGCCGACCATTGAATGTTCAGAATGTCATGCATTGGTTACACGCACTGCCATGTCATTCAACGTTTTTGTCTGTCCGCAATGTGACGAACATTTGCGTATGAAGGCACGTGATCGTTTGAATTGGTTTTTTGACCAAGTGACTGAAGAGCTCGGTCTAGAATTTGCAGCCAAAGATCCGCTGCATTTCACCGACTCTAAACCGTATCCAGAGCGCATGAAAGAAGCGCAAAAAAAGACTGGCGAAACAGAAGCATTGTTGGCGATGCAAGGTCAGCTCAAAGGCGTCAATATGATGGCGGTGGCTTTTGAGTTTGATTTTATGGGCGGTTCTATGGGCACTGTGGTCGGTGACCGTTTTGTTCAAGCTGCTGAACGTGCAATCGAACAACGCTTGCCTTTGATCTGCTTTGCCTCTTCAGGTGGTGCGCGTATGCAAGAAGGCATGTTGTCTTTGATGCAAATGGCACGTACTTCTGCTGTGATCCAAAAAGTAAAAAATGCAGGTCTGCCTTATATCGTGGTACTGACTCACCCTGTTTACGGTGGTGTGACTGCATCATTGGCGATGTTAGGGGATGTGCATATCGCTGAACCGAAGGCCATGATTGGTTTTGCAGGCAAACGTGTCATCGAACAAACCGTACGTGAAACGCTACAAGAACCATTCCAACGTGCTGAATTTTTGCTTGATCATGGCGTAATCGACCAAATTGTCCATCGTCATGCATTACGTGATACTGTATACCGTATCGTAGCGAAACTGATGAACTTACCTTGAATCATATTGCACCACTCGCAACTGATCATTTACAAACATGGCTCACTTATTGGGGCCATGTTCACGTTACAGGGATCGATTTAGGCTTAGAAAGAGTCATTCCTGTGGCTGAAAAACTGGGCGTCACTCGACCTGATGCCAAAGTTTTTACCGTTGCTGGTACCAATGGTAAAGGCTCGACCACCACCACCTTAGCCGCCATCTTAAATGCGCAAGGCTATCGGGTGGGGCTGTATCAATCCCCCCATATTTATCGTTTTAATGAACGGGTCAAACTCGCAGGCATAGAGGTGGACGATCAATGTCTGATTGATGCCTTTGTTTTGGTTGATCAAGCCCGTCGTGCTTGTGATCTCAGTCTGTCTTTTTTTGAAGCAACCACATTGGCTGCTTTTTTAATTTTCAAACAACAACAATGTGATGTCTGGGTACTTGAAGTTGGACTCGGTGGTCGCTTAGATGTGGTCAATGTCATTGATCCTGATGTGGCGGTAATTACCAACATTGGTCTGGATCATACTGATTGGATTGGCGATACCATCGAACAAATCGCGTTTGAAAAGGCGGGGATTATTCGTCCTGAAATTCCGGTGATCTTCGCTGGTGAACAGACTCTGCCTCAAGCGATTCAAGACAAAGTAAAGGCTTGCCAAGCCAAGCTCTCATGCCTAAACCAAGATTATTTTTACCAACTCAGTGTCGATGGCCAAAGTTGGAATTTCGCCAGTGCAGGCACGACCATGCAACTTCCGACGGGTGCCTTGGCCTTGGCCAATAGTGCAGCAGCAGTGGCCGCGATCTTACACAGTGGTTTGGTGGTTTCGGTACAATCGATTGCTCAAGGTATTCGCAAGGCGGTCCTCCCAGGTCGTTTTGACATACGCCAAGTCGCTGAAAAAACAGTGATCTTCGATGCGGGACATAATCCTCATGGTGTAGAGTTTTTGTTAAATCAATTGCAGAAATTCAAGGAATATCATAAACAGTACACGGAAATTATCGCAGTTTTCTCGATGTTAGCCGATAAAGACATCGATTCCGTGGTAAATATATTGAAAGGTCACATATTAAAGTGGAAAATAGCCGAGTTATCTGCGCCTCGGGCAGCAGACCTGGCGCAGCTACAGTCCGCACTTGAACATGAGACTGTAGAGCAATTTGATCATATACATGCAGCATTTCAGTCAGCGCTTGCAGAAACAAAAAATAATCAGCTGATTTTGGTGTGTGGTTCGTTTCATACCTTAGAAGCGATCTGGGAGTATTTAGAACAATGTCAATGAATAATAAACAGCGTTGGATGGGCGGTGTTGTTTTATTAGGGGGTGGTGTGCTGTTAGCGGCATTGCTTCTCAAAGGAAATGATGAAATTCAACAACAAGATGGCGCACAACCGCAAATGGCGCATCCTGTTGAAAAAGCCCGTCAGGCAGATCAACAAAATAGCGCCAGTGATGTCATTCAATTACAGCCATTGACAGTCGATGTTGCAACTGAAAAACGTCTGTTGGAAGAACAAAAACGTTCACGTGAAAAGGCTGTGGCTGAACAAGAAGCCAAAGCCGCTGAGTTCCTTCGCACCCAGCAACAGGTTGAGGCTGCAGCTGCACGTAAGGCTGCTGAAGAGTATGCTGCACAGAATGCGCGCCGTAAAAGTGCTCAGGAAAGCTCTGACAACATTCCACCTGAACTGATCAACGACCCAGCCAAAGCCAATGGCGCAAATGCACAAAAAACTGCAGCACAAATCGCTGCTGAGAAAAAGGCAGCTGAGCTGAAGCAAGCAGACCAAAAAGCTGCTGAGCAAAAAAAGCAACAGCAGCAAAGTGAGAGTGCAGCAAAGAAGCAAGCTGAACAACAACGTGTAGCGGATGAGCAAAAGCGTAAAGCTGCAGCGGATCGCAAAGCCACCGAAGACAAAGCGCGTGCTGAGCAGAAACGTAAAGAAGAAGCCAAGCGTAAGCAAGAGCAAGATAAACGTAAGGCTCAAGAAGATGCCAAGAAAAAGGCTGAAGCTGAAAAAGCCCGTGAGCTGCTGGAAAATGGTGACAAGCAGTGGATGGTGCAAGTTGCATTAGCCGCCAATCAGGCCAATGCAGATGCAGTCTCGTCTAAGCTGAGAGCCAAAGGTTATAAAGTCACACAAAGCCAAACGTCTAAAGGGGTGCGGATCATGGTGGGACCGTCTAAAAATCGTGAAGCCGCTGATGCGACTCGTAAAAAGATTAACAATGATGCAAGTTTGAATATGAAATCTGCATGGGTGATCGATTGGGTACCTTTGGATCAACGTTGATATTTCATGTTGAGTGCTGATTAGGTTTTTGTGCTGCGATTTCACAAGATGTCGCAGCAGGTTTTAAGGCCAATGGTTGTATTGATCAACTGGACCCAGCTGATCCAGAATTGATCTACTACATCCTGATTTGATGTTTCCCAAATGCTTATTGACTTAATGGGCTAAGGTGTTGGTCGTTATAACCTTGCTGTGGTTGAGTTGCGCGCGTGTCCATTGGATGTTTTCAGCACTCATCAATTTTTCGATATTGGTCCAGATCGGATGGAAGCCATAGCCACCGTGTTTCATTTCATTGAGTGCATCTTCACGTGACCAGTTCTGAAACAGCACCCGATACATTGCCACACTGACCCCAGTACGATCCGAACCGTGATAACAATGAATCAAGACATTCTCTTGTTTCTGCTCAGCCAATTGGATGGCTTGCATGACCTGTAAGAGGTCATTACGATCAATCGCCCAGGTTTGAATGGGAATATGTGTCAGATTAAATGGCTGGTTCTCAAAGACTTTCTGATCTGGATTACGCTGGCGTAAATTAATTACTCGACTAATCTTATGTTGCTTAAGCGCTGGAAGTAGGCTGTGATCAGGTTGTTCACTTCTAAATACAGTTGGGCTAATTTGGTAAAAGTTATTCGATGTCGATATGACTTGACCCCAATGATTTGGCCGTTGATCTGCCGGAAGGCTCAGCGTGGTGATGCAACCGGTGAGGGTGATACTACTGATCAATACAGTTGAGATGAGATATTTTTTCATTCTGATTCAAACTTTTTCAAGAGTAGGGCTTCAATATCATCACAGCAAGTTTCATTGGATGTGAACGCCTGCAGTGCTATGGTTAAGCCAAAGGTCTTTTTTATAACGTAATTTTGATAAATCACCAAATTTAATTCTGCCATCCGTCATTTTGGTCTCATTCGCAACCATAGATGCTGTGTCAACAGCCCCCAAACGATAACAATAAAAAACCGCCCAGGTGAAGGAGCGGTTGCAGCGTGATCAAGACGTAAAATTGATTTTTCAAAATCAACTTTGATCTAGATTGGGTTGAGGTGTCAGACGCAAGTATGGCGTTACTGCGGTATAGCCTTTGGGAAAACGTTGTTTGATTTCATCCTCATCTTTAATCGAAGGCACAATCACCACATCCTGACCATGTTGCCAATTGGCAGGCGTTGCGACTTTGTATTGATCTGTGAGTTGTAATGAATCGATCACTCTTAAAATCTCGTGAAAATTACGACCCGTCGAGGCTGGGTAGGTAATGATCAATCGCACTTTTTTGTTCGGATCAATAATCACCAGCGAACGGACGGTTAAGGTTTCACTGGCGTTGGGATGAATAAAGTCGTATAGGGTTGAGACTTTACGATCTTGGTCGGCAAGAATAGGGAAGTTAACTGTGGTGTTTTGGGTCTGATTAATATCGTTGATCCAACCCTGATGCGATGCAACATCATCGACAGAGAGGGCGATGGCTTTTACATTACGTTTGCTAAACTCATCTTGTAGCTTGGCGGTGTAACCCAATTCAGTGGTACATACTGGCGTATAATCAGCAGGATGGGAAAATAACACGCCCCAACTGTCGCCTAAAAAATCGTAAAAATTAATGATTCCTTCACTTGAATCTTGTTCGAAATTTGCAGCGATATCGCCGAGGTGTAAAGCCATGAGTATTCCTTAAGTGAGCAGCATATTATGGGAAGGGATTGGGCCTGAAGCTCACTATCACATCGTTTTTTAAGATTTAAAAATAGTGTTTTCGCCTTTCTTTATCAAAATAATGCATATAAAAAGGATGCTAGATTCAAAACAGCCACAAAAAATAATTCATTAATCCTGTCGATATTCGATGTATTGAAAGCTCAAATTTGCTACATTAGTGCGCCTTAGATTGAAATTGTTAGCGATACTGAACATTATTTTTTTACGGGATTTGTGCAAAAGCCTTGTAGTTCAAATTTCTAGCTCCATAATAACGTCTGAGTAAAAAATTATTTTGACAAGCAAGATTTAGAGAGTCTATTCATGTTGGCAAGTCTGATCGGAGGAATCTTCGGTACCAAAAATGAGCGCGAACTCAAGCGAATGAGAAAAATTGTTGATAAAATCAACGCGCTCGAGCCGACGATTTCCGCACTAAGCGATGCAGACTTATCTGCAAAAACGGAACTATTCAAACAACGACATTTGAAGGGCGAAAGTCTAGATCAATTGTTGCCAGAAGCTTTTGCTGTCTGTCGTGAGGCGGGTAAGCGCGTCATGGGTATGCGTCACTATGACGTACAGTTGATTGGTGGTATTACCTTGCACGAAGGTAAAGTCGCAGAGATGCGTACAGGTGAAGGTAAAACCCTGATGGGTACTTTGGCAGTTTATCTGAATGCCATTCCTGCAACCGGTGTACACGTCATCACTGTGAACGACTACTTGGCACAACGTGATGCTGAGTTAAACCGTCCACTGTATGAATTCCTCGGTCTAAGCGTTGGGGTCATTTACTCCATGCAGTCTCCTTATGAGAAAGCAGATGCTTATCGCGCCGACATTACCTATGGTACCAATAACGAATTCGGCTTTGACTATTTACGTGACAACATGGTTTTTGCCATGGCTGAGAAAAAACAGCGCGGTTTAGTCTATGCCATTATCGATGAGGTGGATTCTATCCTCATTGATGAAGCGCGTACACCATTGATTATTTCAGGTCAAAGCGAAGATTCTTCTCAGCTTTATGTGGCAATCGATGCGATTCCACCGAAGTTGACCCCGCAAAAAGAAGAAAAAGTTGCTGATGGTGGTCACTTCTGGATTGATGAAAAACAACGTACTGTGGAAATGACCGAAGTGGGTTATGAAACAGTTGAGTCTGAGTTAATCCAAATGGGCTTGTTGGCTGAGGGCGAAAGCTTGTATTCAGCGGCTAATCTGAACTTGGTGCATCATGTTTCTGCTGCGATCCGTGCGCATTTCCTTTATCAACGTAACGTGCATTACATCGTTAACGATGGTGAAGTGATTATTGTTGATGAGAATACTGGCCGTACTATGCCAGGTCGCCGTTGGTCTGAAGGCTTACACCAAGCAGTTGAAGCCAAAGAAGGCTTAAACGTACAGCCTGAAAACCAAACCCTTGCGACCACGACTTTCCAGAACTATTTCCGTCTCTACAAAAAACTGTCTGGTATGACAGGGACTGCAGATACTGAAGCTGCGGAAATGAAAGAGATCTATAGCTTAGATGTCGTGATCATTCCAACCCATCGTCCGATGGTGCGTTTAGATCAAAACGATTTAATCTATTTAAATCGTAATGGTAAATACAACGCCATTATTCAAGAAATTGAAAAGATTCATGAAGCGGGTGTTGCACCGATTTTGATTGGTACAGCAACCATTGAAGCCAGTGAAATCTTGTCTGATAAATTGCGTGAAGCAGGAATCAGCCATGAAGTGCTCAATGCCAAACAGCATGAGCGTGAAGCCGATATTATTGCGCAAGCCGGTTCGCCGAAAGCGGTTACCATCGCCACCAATATGGCAGGTCGTGGTACTGATATCTTGCTCGGTGGTAACTGGAAAGCAAAACTGGCCAAGATTGAAGATCATACTGCAGAAGACGAAGTACGTCTCAAAGCAGAATGGGAACAAAACAACGCAATGGTGTTGAGTTCGGGTGGTTTACATATCATCGGTTCTGAACGTCATGAATCACGTCGTATTGATAACCAGCTTCGTGGTCGTTCTGGCCGCCAAGGTGACCCAGGGGTATCTCGCTTCTTCTTATCTCTTGAAGATGATTTGATGCGGATCTTTGCTGGTGACCGTGTGGTTGCGATGATGCGTGCTATGGGTTTACAAGAGAATGAAGCCATTGAACATAAAATGGTATCGCGTTCGATTGAAAATGCACAACGTAAAGTTGAAGCACGTAACTTTGATATTCGTAAGAATCTATTGAAATACGATGACGTCAATAACGAACAGCGTAAAATTATTTACTCTCAACGTGATGAAATTCTCGAAGAAGCAACTTTACAAGATTATTTGGAAGAAATGCATCGTGAAGTCATCAAAGGTCTGATCGAAAACTTTATTCCACCAGAATCAATTCATGATCAATGGGATATACCAGGTTTAGAACAGGCCTTAGCTTCTGAATTGGATTTACACCTGCCTGTTGCTGAGTGGCTCGACCAAGACCGTCGTCTTGATGAAGAGGCACTAGTTGAACGCATCAGTGATGAGTTGGTCGCGCGTTACCGTGAGCGTCGTGATCGTATGGGACTAGAGTCAGCAGCCACGCTTGAACGTCACTATATGTTGGGTGCCCTGGATCGCCATTGGAAAGAGCACTTGGCTGCGATGGATTATTTGCGTCAAGGGATCCATTTGCGTGGCTATGCTCAGAAAAATCCTGAGCAAGAGTACAAAAAAGAAGCCTTTAACTTGTTTGTAAATATGCTCGGCGCGATCAAAACCGATGTGGTGACTGATTTGTCTATGGTGCGCATCCCAACGGCTGAAGAGCTCGCGGAAATGGCAGCACAACAGCAAGCTCAAGCGGATGCTATGCAGCTTTCTTTTGCCCATGATGATGTTGATGGCTTAACGGGTGAAGTAACCACAAACCCAGAGCCAGACCAAGAATTGGTGTTTACGCCACCAGAAAGTCGCAATGCACCTTGCCCATGTGGCTCAGGATTAAAATATAAACAGTGTCACGGTAAGATTTAATATCGTTATGCTGTGCTGAAAAAGCAGAACAATTGTTCTGCTTTTTTTTACAATAGTTTACAGTCAGTGAATATTCATTGCGGCTAAATCAATTAAATGTTATTTACTTGCACATTCTGTTTGAAAAATTGAGAAGACAATGACAAAAGTATTAAAAACTTTATTCTTTACGGCTATCGCTGTTCCAATGTTTGCTTTCGCAAACACAGCACCACAAACCACCACAGTGGCTAAAGTCCAAGCAGCGACCGGTGTCGTTGCAGCACAGACTGAAGTGAAAAAAGAGACCACTATCGTGATTAGTCCACGTACGGGGATTCGTTACAACTTAGGTGATACTGGCAGTCGAGAAATTATTCTTAAAACTGCAGCAATTGCACCTGTTACACCTGCAACTGCCAATCGTGTAGTGGCTGCGAATCCAGCCCTTTCAGCAGCAAGTCAAGAAAAGGCCAAACAAGCTTTATTGGCGATGCCAAGCACCGTGGCGGCAGCACAGTAACACCCTGATTCAATAACAACATTAAATGCACTGAGCTGAATTTATATGGGCTCGGTGCATTGTTGTATTGGGCATCTACTAAATCGCTTTAGATATGCTCGATTTTTTTCATCTTTTGTTCTAAGCTGTCTTTTTTATTAAAAATATGGACATTTAGAAATGGCTGTAGGTGACGTGGCAATGCCACATATGCATGTGGTAAAAGGGGTGAAAATTGGCTCAACTGAAGCGTATATCCGTTATCCGAATCGACGTGATTTAGTTGTATTTGAGTTTTCACCAGGCAGTAAAGTTGCTGGTGTATTTACTCAAAATGCCTTTTGTGCCGCACCTGTAACAGTGTCGAAATCTCACCTTGCCCAAGTCGATGCACGTTATCTGGTCATTAATACAGGCAATGCCAATGCAGCGACGGGGCAAATCGGTTTAGACAATGCTCAGCTGAGCTGCAACGAACTGGCGAAGTTGGCAGGCGTGTCCAACACAGAAATATTGCCATTTTCAACTGGTGTGATCGGTGAGCAACTCCCGATTGAACGCTTAATTGCTGGCCTGCCTGCTGCGCTGGCGAATCTAAATGAAAATGCATGGTTAGATGCCGCTACTGGGATTATGACCACAGATACCACGCCTAAAGGTGCATCTGAGCAGTTTGAATTGGATGGCATTCAATACAGCATTACGGGAATTTCCAAAGGTGCTGGCATGATCCGTCCGAATATGGCGACCATGCTTGGCTTTGTCGCCACCGATGTTCCGATCAGTCAGCATGTGCTCAAGCAGATGTTAAATGAGAGCGTGAATCAATCCTTTAACCGCATTACCGTGGATGGAGATACCTCAACCAACGATTCTTGTATCTTGGTGGCAACAGGTCAGGCGGGTGGTCAAGAACTGACATCAATCGATGATCCACGTTATGCCGAACTGTTGACCATCGTTAATCGCGTGATGGCACGTCTTGCTCAATTGATCATTCGTGATGGTGAGGGTGCGACCAAATTTATTAGCGTTACTGTAGAAGGTGGTGCAAATACTCAAGAGTGTTGTGATGTGGCTTATAGCATCGCCCATTCACCCTTGATCAAAACGGCGATGTTTGCTTCAGATCCGAACTGGGGGCGTATCTTGTGTGCAATCGGTTATGCCGGCGTCCCTAACCTTGATGTCACTCAAGTCCAAGTATGGTTGGATGATGTGCAGATCTGTAGAGATGGGGGTGCCGCTGCGGACTATACCGAGCAGGCAGGTGCGAAGGTGATGGCGCAAGCAGAGATTACGGTACGCGTTGATCTTGGTCGTGGAAGTGCAAAAGACACGGTATACACCTGTGATTTGTCGTATGATTATGTCAAAATCAATGCAGACTATCGTTCATAGAACATCAAAAAAAGCCTCCATTGTGAGGCTTTTTCGTCATTGAATTTTAGTGTTTGAAGTTTCTGATTTTGTTTTAATTTTAAAAGCGAATTTATATCGTCATTGAAAAGATAAATCATTGCGATTTGTCGAGTGCAAAAGCAAGCCATAGCGCAAGCGTAAAGGATAGAGAAGGCCTGTTATGAAAGATGCGAGCCATTTAATTGCCAACGATGCTCAATCGATTGTGCAAACGCATTTAGATCGTTTAGGTGAAGTTAAGGACAAACATTTAGATCCTGAGCTGAAACAGCAAAAATTTAAACAGATCGCAGACGCATTGCGTCTACGCAATGCTGTTCTAGTCGCACATTATTATTGTGACCCTGATGTACAAGAGTTGGCTGAGGCAACCGGTGGATGTGTATCTGACTCCTTGGAAATGGCTCGGTTTGGTCGAGACCATCCCGCAACTACCTTGGTTGTGGCTGGGGTGAAATTCATGGGCGAGACGGCAAAGATTCTGTCTCCTGAAAAAACCATTCTTATGCCCACCTTGGAAGCGACATGTTCTTTAGACTTGGGTTGTCCTGTTGATGAGTTCAGTCGTTTCTGTGATGCACACCCGGATCATACTGTGGTGGTTTACGCCAATACCTCAGCAGCAGTCAAAGCCCGCGCAGATTGGGTGGTAACGTCGAGTTGTGCTGTCGAAATTATTGAACACCTTGATAGCTTAGGTGAAAAGATCATTTGGGCGCCAGATCAGCACTTGGGACGTTATATCCAAAAACAAACCCAAGCAGAGATGTTGATTTGGGATGGTGCCTGTATCGTGCATGAGGAGTTTCGTGCTCGAGGGATCACCAATATGAAAGCACTGTATCCAAATGCAGCAGTATTGGTGCATCCAGAGTCCCCAGAATCAGTTGTGGATGTGGCTGATGCTGTTGGCAGTACCTCACAACTGATCAAAGCTGCACAGACCTTGCCGCATGACACCCTCATTGTCGCAACGGACCGGGGTATATTCTTTAAAATGCAACAAGCAGTACCACATAAGACTTTGATTGAAGCGCCAACTGCAGGTGAGGGGGCGACTTGTCGTTCATGTGCACATTGTCCGTGGATGGCGATGAATGAGCTCGATGGCATACTACATGTACTGCAACATGCTGATCAAGTTATTGAGGTTGATCCGCAGTTGGCACAGCGTGCAAAACTGCCTTTAGACCGCATGTTACAGTTCAGTGCGGCTTTAAAAGCTTGATATTTAGTCAAAACGTTTGATAAATATACATTTGAACCGTTTTTTAATATTTTTTTGATCTTAGGTGTTGACGTGGTACGACGTCACGCCTAGAATGCACACCGTACCGCACGATGTGTGATACAAGAAGCTAAGACGAATCGGAGTATGGCGCAGCCTGGTAGCGCATCTGGTTTGGGACCAGAGGGTCGTAGGTTCGAATCCTACTGCTCCGACCAATTCTTCAAGGCAAAAATGTATCGCTTGATATTTTAATATCATCTTTACAATGCGCCTGTAGCTCAGTTGGATAGAGCATCCGCCTTCTAAGCGGATGGTCACAGGTTCGAATCCTGTCAGGCGCACCATCTAATGGTTGCTTGATATTTAAGAATCAAATATTTATGATGGTGGATGTAGCTCAGTTGGTAGAGCCCCGGATTGTGATTCCGGTTGTCGCGGGTTCGAATCCCGTCATTCACCCCACTTCATAAAGAACGGCTAGTACTCGGAGTATGGCGCAGCCTGGTAGCGCATCTGGTTTGGGACCAGAGGGTCGTAGGTTCGAATCCTACTGCTCCGACCATTTTCTAAAAGACTGAATAAAATCATCTACCCATATCATTGGTATGATTTCTTTCTAAGTCGATTGTCCCGTCAGGGAATTCAAATAAAAATAATCATTGCTTATCTAGCAGAATTAAAACTCATTATCTTCTTTATACTGATCTACCCATATTCCAAATCTGCCCTCTTCATATCAAGTATTTAAAAATACTAATCGCTTTATAATCATGACTTTTTTATTTTTAAACCATATCCATCATTCATTCTAAAGATAACCTCTTTTGTATACATGAGCTTATTATCTGATTTCTAACGTATAATCACGCGCTATGTAAATAGATGATTGAATTGACTGGCTATGCTGAACCTTCGCATTCTTCGTGTAGTGAGTATTGTGTGCTTTGTGGTGATATTGAGCGCATGTACCTTAAAAAAAGCGACGCAAAATTACCAGCAGGGTGATTATATTGCGAGTATTAAAACCATAACGGATCGACTTAATCAAAAACAAGATTATCCCCGAAGTGCGCTGAAAAAAAGTTGGTTAGATACCGTACATCTATCTATACATAAAATTGAAAGTCTCCCAGCCATGAGCTTGGAGCAGAAAATTGAACGTCTTGAAAAAATTCATCAAGCACGACTCCTTGTTGGCTCGGGATTTTATGCCAATGCATTTGAAACCTTTAATCAACGTTATCCGATGGTGCAGTTAAAACTTGATATTGCTAAGTTGTATTATGAAAAAGGTAACCGTGTTCAACTCATAACTACTGAGAGTTATCGAGAGAAAGCTGAGGCATATCAAACAGGTCTAGAATTTGCGCAATATGCAGATATGCTTGATCTCGCTATAAAATATCGTAAAGCCTATTCAACACGTTTAGCAGAAGACTTTTACCGCGAAGCTCAGTTGGATGTTAAAAATAAAGATTATAAAAATGCCAGTCAAAATTTTTCTAAGGCGGTTGATGCATATCGAGCTTATGGGAAGTATAAAGATGCTCAGGCGTTATTTGTTAAATATGATCAATTGTGGCGTGCTGATGCGGCAGCACAGTTTATGTCTCAAGCGGCCTCGAAAGAAAAGTCGGCTAAACTGAAAGGTGACTTTAGAACCGTAGCAAAATTATATAGCGAAGCTGTAGCGGTCTATCAGCCTTATGGTGCTTATAAAAATGCTGCGAGCCTTGCAGCGACTGCAAAAAATAAAGGCATGATTCATATTGCATATACTCTTGATCAAGAGCGCGGAGAGGATCAGTGTGGTAGTGCTTATCATCAACGCTTGTCCGAACGCTTTAAGACAAAAATTCAAGATCGATTTAAATCCTACCCCTTTACACTGAGCACTAGCGGTGCATCTGATGTCCACATTTATATTGATTACCAAACTTATTATAAAGCCGGAAAATTGGAAGAACGTAATCAAGTGCAGAGTATCGTTGATCAGCAGGGTAAGGAGTTTAAGTTTAATCAGCGGAATGAGTATAGGTTGAATCAATATGAGATTCAGATTGAAATTGAAAGCAAGGATGGGGTTCGTTTAAGAAAACGGATCAGTAAAGATGCACAAGCAGAATTAGATAAAACTTTCTATTCTGGTTTGGTGCCTGAAGGATATAAAAATAAAACCATAGGTGCTTTAAAGGAGCAGCAGGAATTATGCTTGGGGGTGATCTCAGAGGTTGAGCGTGAAGTTGAAACTGTACTTGATCAGATTGCTCAACAGAGTCTTAAAATATAAAGTTAAGTGTTACTTAATTAAATAGCACTGTATTTGGGTGAACTAAATACAGTGCTTAATAATGCATGGGTATTTGGAAGATTTTGAATGTGCTTGATTGTGGGTTTTAGCTTTAGAGCTTAAGCCTAGGGGATAATAATAATATTAACGCGTCGATTGCTGGCTCTATGCTCTTCGCTGTCATTTTCAAACAGTGGTTGGGAGGAGCCGCGACCTATAGCCTGTATGTTCTCAGGTTTAAAGCCATTGTTTTCAAAGACCACTGCCACCGTTTGTGCACGTTTTTCAGAAAGTTGTTGGTTGTAGTTAGCTTCACCAGTTGAATCGGTATGGCCGATCACTTTTAATTTCTGTAGCTTATATTGATGGAGTTGTCTGGAAAGGCGAACCAATTCACCGGTTTGTTTTTCTTTAACTTCTGATTGATCAAACTCAAACAACAGTCGCTCTGGTAAGCCGAGGGTCCAGCCTTCTTCAGTCAATGTGAAACCTTCTTTTTTGAGCATACGTGCTTGTTTGTAGCTGAGCTGCCCTAAGCTCATGCACGCAGTTAAACTCAACCCAATTAAAAATATAATCGATATTTTAAAAAAATGATTAAACGATGTCTTCACTATATACGTCCTTACATGGTGCTATATACCAATGCCGTTCCAACATTTTAGCTGTATACATAGCACTGTCTGCTGCTGTGATAAGATCTTCAGGTGAATTAGAACATTTAAAAAACGCAATACCAATGCTAAAGCTAAAATGAATTTCAGTTTTTTCATAATAAAGTGGGCTTTTACAACAATTGAGTAGATGTTCGCTAATCGCTATTAGGTGTTCTACTTTCTTTATATTTTTTAACAAGATCGCAAATTCATCCCCTCCTAGTCGAGCAATGAAGTCATCGTGTCTTAAATTAGTTTTCAACCTTTTAGCCATTTCTTTGAGTACGGCATCGCCAGCTAAATGCCCATACTTGTCATTGATTGCTTTAAAATGATTGTTGTCGATAAACATTAATGCAGAGTGTTGTTGGTGTGAAAAATCATACATTTTAAATAAGGTTTGGTAAAAGTAGTTGCGATTTGGGAGTTGGGTGAGTTCATCATGACGTGCCTGATGTGCGAGTTTATCATTTTCAGTTTGAAGTTGGTGATTTGAGTGTTCAACGATTTCGATTAATTCATTAAAGACCTTATTTAAGTCTTGAAACTCTTTAATTGGGGAATGGGGGAGGCGGAGTTGGTAGTTTTTTTCTAAACCGATGCTGCGAGCAGTGCTGACCATTGGATGAATTGAATTCATTAAATATTGATATATAGAACGTACAAACCAAAACAATGCCATAAGAACGATAAAAAAACCTAGACTTAGGCCGATGAAAATTTTGTGGAAAAAATCAACCATACTTGATGAATTTCCAAATACGATGATGGTGCCATAATCTTTCTGATCGTGTTTTATCTTGACTCGAACGGGTTCTCCAAAGAACAAGTAATCTAAAATGGAGGTGGTTGGTGTAAGGTATTGCGTAGTAATATCGACTTTAGCCATTTCTTGTTGCAACTGGTCTAACACCTGTATGGAGCGAATGGGGTATTGCTCTGAGTATTCACTCAATATCTGATTAATTGTGACTTTGTCATTAAAGACCACTGCAGGTTGAATACGCTCACTGAGTGCGTCTGTGAGAATCCTGAGGCTTTGTCGAGCATAAGTTTCCATGGTGTAAATTGAAATCACCACGAAAATAAGCGTACAAATGCCAAAGGTAAGTGCAAAGATCGCCAGTTGAGAGCGTTTAAATACGTTCTGTAAAGAATTGGTTTTATAAAATTGCCCGATCATTATTGCTCCGTTGAATTGGCGAGTAATAAGACGCGGGGGTCAACGCGAACTTTGGATTGGGCTAAACTATCTAAATTAACTTTAAAAGAGGTCAGTTGTTTTTTCTTATATAGACAGAATGTACTGCCAACCTCACACTCCGTATTGTTAGAGCTGAACGAGAGTATGGGGGTGTGTAATTGTTTGTTGAGGATGTTCTGTTCTTGTTGTGGTGTGAATGTAGAAAAAAATATTGCCTGACAAGAGGTTTTAACTAAATGGTTGAGGTTGATTGATTGAATTTGGTATTTGTATCTTTGTTGGGCGGTCACATTTTTAAATTGCTCAGCCAAGTCAGCATTATCTATTACACATAGTGTGGGTATAGAGGTTGCGGGGTTCCATTGAGCATAACTTAAAATTGAAAAAGTGGTCACAAATATATTGTGTGTAGAGTTAGCGAACACAGGCATTGTGTATAAATACACAAGTAGGGCAAAAAAAGATTTTTTGTTTATATGTGTCACTTCAAAGAATATTCTAAAAATAAGGAGTATGAAGACATTTTAACTAATAAAGAGGCATAAAAACAGTTTTAAAATTTAAGTGTAAAGTCGGTTTGGGGTAAAAAGTAGACATCTAGAGCTAAAAAATGAATTTTTCTAGATTATTTTGAAAATAGGGGTTGCGCCTGAAAATATTTCGCCTATAATGCACATCCATCGGCGGTGATGTTGATTAAAACTTGTTGATAAACAAGCGCTTAGCAAA
>NZ_SLVJ01000020.1 GCF_004345325.1 Acinetobacter calcoaceticus | reverse complement strand
ACCAACATCAGAAAAAAATGCTAAAAAATCCATGTCCCTAAAAAAGAGCTAACTCGCCCTTAAAAGAGCGAGAATGCGCTCTTAGTTTTGTTCAAATCCGTACTGCAGGAAAAATATTCCAGATAAACGGCGTTTTTGCTTTTTTTCTTGGGCTTAGCAGCTATTGGTGCATTGAAAATGAATCAACATGAGGCAACTCATCGAGGAATTATTTCTCAGCCCTTATTATTAAGTAAAATTTAACAATGTAGCGAATAACTTGAGCATTGCGCTCGCTGCTTGTGCTGAGGTTTCAGCTGCTGTGCCGAATTGACCCCAGTCACAGTATTCAAGTTGTTTTACAGAATGATAAAGGATCAATCATGAACGTACCGATCATGCTGATGGCAGTGTTGGCATCCCCCTACGTCTTCGCCGAAGCACCATTAAAATGGGCCGAAGCACCGACAAAAGATCTCAAGGCCAGCCTATCCACTGGCGTATTAACAGGTGGTGAAAGTATTGAATATGTCTTTAGCCGCAATCAAAAACAATCCCAACTGAACTGGAAGATTGACCAAACACCGATCATCAAGGCCGATCTCTCATGGCAACTCAATCCCCAGATACAATTCAATATCAATGGCTGGCATAGCTTATCCGCCCAAGCCTCTCAGATGGATGACTATGATTGGCTTGACCGCAATCACCCCAACATCGTGACACACTGGTCCACTCATCCCGACACTCAATTGAATCAAGCCAGCCAAATCGATTTAAATCTCAGCTATAGCCTGAAACAACGCACACGTTATCAAGTCAATGCGGTACTCGGTCTACAGCGCAATCAATTCAACTGGGAGGCGCATGGTGGCAGCTATCAATATGCGATCCGTGACAATAATGGCAATTATAATGCACTCGACCCCAGTAAAGACCGAGGCGACTTTGCCGCAGGTCGTCGAGTGGTCGCTTATCAGCAGCAATATACACTGCCCTATGTCGGCTTGAGTGGTCGATATAGACGAGAGAAATTAGAGTTCAACGCACGACTCAAATACAGTGCTTGGGTGACTGCTGAAGATATCGATCAACATGATGCACGTCGGATGACGTTTCGCACCAAAGCCAAAAATGCAAAATATACAGCACTCACACTCAATGCTGGCTATTGGCTACGCCCGAACAGTCAATTTTTTACTGAAATAAGCTGGACGGACTTTGACATCGCCCAAGGCACGACCACGGCAAGTCAAACCGATACTCAACAACAAAACTCCAGCAGTAAAAATGGGGGTGGCCTCTCCTCCCGCTATTACACTGCTTTGATTGGATTGCAGTATCGGTTCTAATCACCGAGCCACATAGAATGGCTGCTTCGGATCGAATATCAGTGCCCTTGAGACATTGCCTGAGAAAATCCAATCAGTTGAATGGGTAAAGTCACGATATCGACCACCACCGTCAGTGGTAATAGCATATAATACGGCACATTTTTTAACTGACTGCTCTTCACTTTTTGATTCACTTCAAATTGAATCGGTTGGCGAAATGCATGCTGCAGCGCTTGATGGTTTTCAGTTTTTTTAATCGGATAAATATTGTAATTTAACTGTTGGCTACAGGCGTAAAACTGCATTTGGTTGCTGATCGTTTCTTTACAATCAAATTTCAATGATCCCAACAATTGCTTTTCTTTGGCACTGATCTGCTGTAGCGGTTTTTCATACTGGATCAACATCAGATCACTGAGCACTGATTCTGGATTTTGCAGCGTGATCTGAAAATTCTTCGATAAAACGTTTTCCACCGATGCAATAGACAAATACTTCAGATCCAATTGCGTGACCAAATCCAGTAATATGTGTTGATTTACAACACTGCCTGCAGGCTCAATCAGATAGTTGTTTTTTGTGCCAAGGATCACCAATGCATTTTCATAATCCGTCACGGGTTGCTTCGGCATGCCATAGGCAATCAGCTGATCTTTATAAAGATTTTTAACTTTATACGATGGATCATGATCAATATTCCCCATAGTACTCAAGGTCGCACATCCATTTAACATTGCCGTCAACGCGATCACTGCCCCTAGTTTTAATTTTTTACTGCGCATAGCTGAACATTCCCCAAATCTTTTATTTTTACGATCAATTAAAAAAACACCTCTGCAGTAAAAGCTATTTTTGTTATTTTTTAAAGTTTTATATCGATTAAAATCCACCACACCACTGCGACTACTCAAAAAAATCAGCTGTGGGTTTTGGCATTTCCTGCAGGCCACGGCGCAAAGTCTCCGACCATTGTTTACTGATATGCTGAAAATACGGTTCATCTTCAGTGATCCGTTTCCCTCGTGGCATTTGTAGGGAATCCTTGTTATAAATCATCACATCTAAAGGCATGCCCACCGATACATTGGAGCGCAGGGTAGAGTCAAATGAGATCAAGCTACATTGTAAAGCTTCATCCAGCGGCATCTCATAACTCAGGGCCCGATCTAAAATCGGTTTACCGTACTTACTTTCACCAATTTGAAAATAGGGTGTGTCACTGGTCGCAGAAATAAAATTGCCTTGAGGGTAGATATTATAAAGGTGCATCTCCTCACCTCTAATCTGGCCGCCGACCAAAATACTACAATAATAATTACTTTGTTCATGCGTATCTGAGGTGACTTCTTCGATTACCGCTTTTAACGTATGCCCCACCAGCCCAGCCAATTCGAACATGGTATTGACACTAAACAGGTTGGGTTCATTTTTCAGGGTTAACTGATTTTCTAAATGACCGATCACGGCCTGAGTGGTTGCCAAATTGCCTGAAGTTTGAATACAAATAAAGCGTTCACCCTCAACGCCATAAGTGTAGAGCTTACGAAATACAGCAATATGATCCACACCAGCATTGGTACGCGTATCACTGACAAATACCAATCCTTGTTTTAATCGTAGTGCGCAACAATAGGTCATTTGTTTACCTTTAAGCAGTAATACTGAGAGATGAAAGCAACACTTATTTTAAGATTAAGTTGAGCGTTTAACAAGCAAGAACCTGCACGATTGAATACATTGATTCCTCGCCGCCTTGAGCGCGCATGCCCCGTACTGGAGCAACATCCCAATAATCGCGCCCGATTGCCACATAGATGTGCGAATGCAATTGCATGCACTGATTACTGATATCAAAACATGCCCATGCACCGTCGACATAAGCTTCAGCCCAAGCATGACTGGCCAAGTGTGGTGTATTCGCTACATATAAATACCCCGAGACATAGCGTGCGGGTATCCCCAGTGCACGGCACATGGCGATAAAGACATGACTATGGTCTTGGCACACGCCCTGCCGAGCCTGAAATGAAGCCATCGCTGTATGCGTGACCGAGGTACTCTCTGGGGTATATGGCATGCGTAGTAACAGCGCAGCAGACAAAGCCTCGAGTTGATTCAGGCAGGGCCGATCGACATATTGCCGAGCGAAATCTAGCATTTCAGCACTACACCCTGTGGCATCAGTGACCTGCAAAAACAACAAAGGTGAACGTTGCAGTGCGATCCCCTGTCGCGTATCTGGATCAAGCTCCACCACCCCTTGCGCCATAATGGTCAATTGTTGGTAGGCATGCTGTTGACTGCTGGTGATCCAGATATTTTTGAACATATCCAAACCTTGATGCTGACGACCTGGCACACTTATGTCCCAGTGTAGAACCCGTTGATGGGCATTACTTTGCGGTGTCATTTTAATCGACTGAATACTCTGCACTGCAGGCTGAGTATATTGATAATGGGTTTGGTGATTAATCATCAACTTCATAGGCGATCCAAGTCAAAAAAACGTTGTACGCAATCACTAAAATGGGAAAAATGTGTACTGTCCGGATTCTGCTGCAACAATGCCCAATCTTCGGCAAGGGTTTTCCAACCAAAGTTGGCCAACAATAACAATAATCCATCGATATCATGCAAGGTTTGATCATGCCGTTGTTGCAGTCGGATTTGACGATCCAAATGCTCAAGTTGCTGACCCAAACTAAAAAATAGAAATAAATCAGTACTTTCTTCTGCTTCCAATACAGCATTACAATCCGCTGCAATATCGCAAATATAGACTGCTTGATGCTCTGCCTGATAAAACAGTTGATTTAGCTCCGCAAATGACCCTGCAGATAACACCCCACGCAGATCATGGATATTGTTTTTTGCACAGCTAAACAGTTGTTGAAATGAGCAGTACTGCTGGGAATCAAGCAATATTGTATTTAGACCGTCCGCATCCTCAGCGTCCAATACAAATCCACGGGCATATTGCTGAGCAAGCTGATGATCTTTAAATGGAAAATGGCGGCATAAATATTCAATCCGCGCCAAGTAACGCCCCAACCAGAAAATATTTTGTGCATTGGAATGGAGTAAAATCATTATGCGCTCCTGAAGCTAAACTGCTGTTGCGGGTCAAGCACCCAGGTGTCTTTAATGCCACCACCTTGTGAAGAATTCACCACCAAGGAATCTTGCTGCATCGCCACACGGGTTAGACCGCCGGGCACGATTTCTACACGGCGCGGTGAACTTAATATGAAGGGCCGCAGGTCGATATGCCGCTCTGCTATGCCCTGTTCTGTTAAAGTCGGCGCAACGGACAATTGTAAAGTGGGTTGTGCGATATAGTGTTGTGGCGCAGCTTTAAGTTTGCTTTTAAATATTTCGATTTCTTGTTCAGTGGCTTGCGGACCGATCAACATGCCATAGCCACCTGATCCCTGTGCCTCTTTGACCACCAATTGATCCAAATGCTGCAGTACATAATCCAATTGATCTGCATCACGACATTGATAGGTCGGAACATTATTCAGTATCGGTGATTCATCTAAGTAATATTCAATCATTTTATCGACATAGGGATAGATCGACTTGTCATCAGCCACCCCAGTACCCGGTGCATTGGCGATAACCACATTGTTCTGCAGATAAGCTGACATCAGCCCTGCCACGCCTAAGGTACTGTCTGCTTTAAAACACAAGGGATCGAGATAGGCATCATCAAGGCGACGATAGATCACATCCACCTGCTGACGCCCGCGTATGGTTTTGACATAAACTCGATTGTGATCCACAAACAGATCCCGTGCCGTCACCAAAGGCACACCCATTTCTCGGGCCAAAAAAGCATGCTCATAGTAGGCACTGTTAAAACGCCCTGGTGTGAGTACCACGATAAAGGCTCGATCTACGTAAGCATTTTCCTCTAATATTTCGCGTAATAACTGCGGATAATGCTCTACCCCTAACAACTGTTTTTGACACAGATCTGGCATTAGGGTCTGACTCATCTTGCGACTTTCGAGCATATAAGAGACACCAGAAGGTGTTCTTAAATTGTCTTCTAAGACAAAAAAATCACCCTTTTGATCACGGACGATATCAATACCACTAATCTGACTGTAGATCCGACCATTTAAACGATGATTGATCATATGCGGCTGATAAGCATCATGACTCAGAACCTGTTGCTCAGGCACAATCTGCTCTTTTAAGATCTGGCCATCATGATAAATATCATTTAAAAACAGATTTAAGGCCTGAGTCCGTTGGGTACAGCCCGCCGCAATTTTGTTCCATTGCTGCCGTGCGATCACCCGTGGGATCAGATCAAAAGGAATCGTACGTTCAATGCCACTGGCTTCTGCATAGACATTAAACGTAATCCCTTGATAGAGAAAATGGTCTTTTGCACAAAGATTGAGTCTGTGCAATTCACTCAAGCTATGTTGAGATAACCACTGTTCGATTTGTAATGTGGTCTCCTGCGCTAAACTTTTGTCATCCGTCAATTCATTAAAAAACTGTGATTTTAGCTGCTTCAGTAATTGTAAAGAGGTATCGTGCTGAGTGTTTTCAGCATTCACAAGCAACTTCACTTGGTTATTTGCCGCCAATTTACTTTCAATAACAGGCATCGGTATCGGTTCAATTTTTATATCTGTATCTAGACTCTCTTTCAGCATACCCACCTCTTTTATTTGTTATTTATTGCGTTAATAATTAAGCAATAAAGATGCCAAATTTCAGTATTTTTTGTGTTTAGAGATTGATTTAGGCATAGCCCTTGCGAAAAGTTGTGATATTTTTTATTGTATCGCTGTATCTCATTCACCTCCCTACTGAGTTAACACACATATATTATGTCTGCACAAGAAAAAGAAACCTCCAACAGTCTCTATCGCCAGTGGCAAATCCTTTCTCGTTTGAGTACGGGAAAATGGATGGGCACCCGTGAACTGCAGGAGATCCTGCAACGCGAAGGTATCGATATTAGCTTGCGCACCATACAGCGTGATTTAAATCAAATTTCGCAACGCTTTCCGATTGAAAGCAATAAAACTGTGCCCCAAGGTTGGCGTTGGCAATCCGATGCCCCGATCCAAAGCTTGCCGCATATGACCAGCTCCCAAGCAGTCACCTTTATGATGGTGGAAGAACATCTCAAGCATTTGCTACCACCGAGTTTAATCGAAGAAATGAATCCTTGGTTTGATCTGGCACGGCGTAATCTTTCGAGCAATAACAATGTCAGACAATGGATCAATCGCGTCCGTATCGTTCCTGCGACCCAGCCCTTGATTCCACCTGTGGTTGAACGCCAAGCACAACAAGCGATCTATGAAGGTTTATTACAAGACAAACAAATTGAATGTATCTATCGTTCACGCCGTGGCCCTCAGGGAGAGGACCGTCAATACACCTTAAATCCTTTGGCATTGGTGCAAAAAGGCTCAATTATCTATTTGATCTGTACTCGCCATGATAAATCAGATGTACAGACCTTTGCTTTGCATCGCTTTAAATCGGCCAATGTGCTCGACCTACGTGCTTTACATCCGACCAACTTTGACATCGATGCCTATATCGAGTCGGGTGCTTTGGGCTTCCGTGTCGATTTCAATCAACCTACTCAAAACGTCGAGCTACAATTGGTCATGGATGAAGTTGACGCGCAATACTTTACCGAGAGTCAACTCAGCAAAGAGCAAAAAATTAAAAAGCTCAACGGCAACCTCTATCAAATCAGCGCTAAAGTCCCATTCACTTCTCAATTGATTTGGTGGTTGCGAAGTTTCGGGAAAAAACTACTGCGTATTGAACCGATAGAGGTATTTAATGCCGTGCATGAAATTGAAAATGAGAACTGATGTTGTAACTGCTTTTTAAAACTGATGTCTAATGACTGACACTTCACTCATGTAGAGTTGGAACACTTAACTGCTGATGTGACATCAGCACTATACCATTGCAGCATAATCAATGATTCATGCTGCAATTTAAAATCATCACAGCATGAATATAGCGGTTGAATATGACATCATTGTGTAAAACCACATTTGAGGTCATAAATGTGAAAAGGAATAAAAAACACGTTTGCTATTTCCCTCCGCATCGACACACTAGATTACTATACAACCGCATTGAAGCGCATATAAATCACAAAATTTGCATTACACTTCACAAAATATCCTTAGCATTTTAGCTGCAATACAGCCCCTCCCATTGCACATTTTTGCTCATTTACCGAACAACGCTTCTGGTCTCAAATACCCAACTTCAAAGCCTTAAGCCACAAAGTTTAAAGCTTCAATCTTAAACATCATTGCTCTGCGGTTCAGCGCTTGAAGCACTCAATTTTAATTTAGGCACGGATATCAAGCGCATATCCGTGGTGCTGGCTTAGATTCAATGCAGCGAATCGTGATCAATACTTTGTAATTCTTTATAGCGTTTGCTTTGCGACAAAGCTGCATGTTGCCGCGCCAATAAACTATAGATCGTAGGCAACACAAATAAAGTGAACAATGTCCCGATCAACATCCCGCAGACAATCACCACTCCCAGTCCAAAACGGCTATTGGCACCAGCACCTGCCGCAAACAATAACGGTACTAGGCCAAATACCATCGCTGCTGTGGTCATCAAGATCGGACGTAAACGAATCTTCGCCGCTTGCCATATCGCCTCTCGACGACTCAAGTGATCACTGACCTGCAATTCATTGGCAAACTCCACCATCAATATGCCGTGTTTACTGATCAATCCAATCAAGGTGACCAAACCAATTTGGGTATAAATATTGATGCTAGACAAATCAAATGCCAAAGGAATCAATGCCCCACAGATTGATAACGGCACCGTAATCAAGATAATCAATGGATCAACTAAACTCTCGTATTGCGCCGCCAAGACCAAATAGATCACGATCAAAGCCGCGGCAAAGGCCCACATCAGGCGATTGCCCTCATGCATATATTGTCGTGCATCAGCTTGCCAGTCATAGCTAAACCCAGTCGGTAATTCCGCCATGGTCGCTTCCAAGAAAGTCAGTGCCTGCCCCAAAGAAACACCAGCGGCGGGAATGGCTTGAAAGGTTGCGGCATTTTGTTGATTAAATTGCGTCAATTTATTCGGTTCAACCTGGATCGACGTCGTGACCACCGTGGATAAGGAAATCAATTGTCCAGAGGTTGTGCGTACAAATTGTTGGGCCAAAGCCTCAGCACTCATACGTTGCTTTTGGATGCTCTGTGGAATCACATCATAGGCACGACCCTGCATCGCAAAGCGGTTGATATAATTTTCACCGACCAAGATGGATAACGATTCAGCAATATCTTGCATACGAATCCCCAGACTATTGGCTTTTTCACGATCCACCTTGATCTGCACCACCGGATTGTTATAGTCCAGATCGCTGTCCACCACCACAAACAAGCCACTATCACGGGCCTTTTGCTTGATGCCTTCCATGGTTTGATACAACACGGTGTAATCTTGCGAACTACGCAACACCATTTGCACGGGCAAGCCCCCTGTCGAACCTGGCAAGGCCGGCAGTTGAAATACAAAGATACTGTTCCCTTCCACATCACCGACTTTGGCTTGCAAATCTTGTTGGATTTCAGAGGCATTACGTTCACGCTCGCCCCATGCACTTAAGGTTGCACCCCCAAAACTTGCTGCGGGTCCATCGGTGCCATTGACAATCCAACTATTAACGGTTTCAGGCAGCGTCCAAAACACCTGGTCCAATTTCAGGCCAAATTTTTCCACATAGTTCAGGTTGGCATGTTGTGGTGATTTGATTGCCGTCAACACATTGGCCTGATCTTCAGTCGGTGAGAGTTCTTTTTTCGGCATTTGATATAAAAATGGCAAACTGACAAAGATCACCACGGCGACGCTTGCCATGATCCAACGGTGATCTAAGCTGAAATTCAGCATGTTGCCATAGCCTTTGCTCAGCCATTGAAAGAATTGCTCTGCCCATTGCGCCATCTTGCCTTCATTTTGCTGAGCGTTAAGCAAATAAGAACTCATCACTGGCGATAAGGTCAGTGCAATCACCCCAGACACCACCACAGCACCGGCCAAGGTAAAGGCAAACTCTTTAAACAAGGATCCAGTCAATCCGCCCATTAAACCGATCGGGGCATAGACTGCAGCCAAAGTAATGGTCATGGCAATAACGGGGCCTGCCACTTCACGTGCGCCAATCAGTGCCGCGTGAATCGGTGATTTTCCCGCTTCAATATGCCGATGGACATTTTCCACCACCACAATGGCATCATCCACCACCAAGCCAATTGCCAAGACCATGGCCAACAACGTCAGTAAGTTAATGCTAAATCCAAACAACAGCATGATGCCCATTGCACCCAGCAAGGACAATGGAATGGTCACAATCGGGATAAGCACACTGCGTAATGAACCCAAACACAGATAGATCACCAAAACCACGATGATCAAGGCTTCAATAAAGGTATGAATCACCTCATCGATGGATGCCTCAATAAAGCGCGCCGTTTCAAAGGCCAACTCGACTTTAATTCCTGGCGGCAAGGTTTTCTCGATCGCTGCCAAATGTTGATTTACCCCAGCCACGATGATCAATGGATTACCTTTCGGGGTTGGCTGCAAACCCAAGATCACAGCAGGTTTACCATTCATGGTCGAACTGGTTTCAGTCGAGGCTGCACCGAGTTCAACCGTTGCGACATCTTTTAAATGAATAATGCCATTTTCATCATTACGCACCACCAAGTTTTTAAAGTCATTGACACTGCTCAAGTCGGTCGTGACATTGACATTGGATACCACATATTCGCCTTTCACCTGACCGGGTGCAGCTTGGTAGTTATTCATCTGTATGGCTTTGGCAATATCGGCAGCATGAATATTGCGTCCTGCCATACGGTCAGCATCAAGCCAGATCCGCATGGAAAGTTGTTGCGCACCATAGGTCTGCACCTTGGCCACACCCTCAATGGTCGAATAAATCGGCTCGACCACCCGTGATAGATAATCCGTCAACTCAGCCAAATTACCACTGTCACTGGAAAATGCGATATAGGCTACATCAGTCGATTCCCCCGATGAACGCTCAATCACAGGATCGAAAGCTTTTTCAGGGAGTTTATAGCGAACCTGATTGACCTTGGCCATGACCTCAGTCAAAGCTTGGGTAGAATCTCGATTGAGTTCCATCCTCAATGTGACCGTACTGCGCCCTTGCACCGTAGAAGAGGATAGATAATCCACACCTTCGACTGAAGACACCGCCTGTGCGATTGGTTGCGTGACAAAGCCTTGCATTAATTCGGCATTGGCACCGGGATAATCAGTGCGTACAGTAATGGTCGAGCTTTCAAGTAAGGGATATTGACGAATTGGCAATTGCTGAAAGGCATAAAACCCAAGCAGCAAGATCAACGTACTGACCACCAAGGCCAACACTGGGCGGCGTACAAATAAATCAGTAAATTTCATTATTTGGACTCCTGCTGAGCAGCGCCTTGGGGCACAACTGGCGCAGTCGCCGCTAAGGTATCAGTTGCCAAGGCTTCGATTGGCATAGCATCACTGAGTTTCAGTTGCCCCGAAGTAACCACACGATCGCCCAATTGCAGACCGCTGCTAATCTCAACCCAGCCCTCAGCACGTTCACCGACTTTGACCGCGACTTTCTTGGCCAAAAGCTGATCTTTATCTTGCACCGCCACGAATACGGTTTCGCCATAGGCGCTATAGGTCACCGCTGTTTCAGGAATCATCAATGCCGTGGTCGCTTGACCCGGTGCCTGCTGTTGAATGATCACACTGGCAAACATCCCGGCTTTAAAACGCTGCTGAGCATTGGGAAGTTGTGCTTGGACATGTATGGTTCGTGAACTCGAAATCAACGGATCAATTGCGCTGACATGCGCAGTAAAGATCTGATCAGGAAAGGCATCTAAGGCCACGTGTAGTGACTGACCTTGCACAATCTGCGGTGCAATGCGTTCATCCAGATTAAAATTCACCAATAAATTTTGCGTATCCACCAAACTTACGATGGCTTCGCCGATGTTGATATATTGGCCTTGATGAACTTTGCGAATGCCGATGCTGCCCGAAAATGGCGCCCGAATCGCCTTCTGCCGAATCTTGGCATTGAGCTGGCTCATTTGCCCCAAGGTCACATCTCGATTTGATAAGGCATTGTCAACTTCTTCTTTGGATACTGCATTGACTTGCAGCAACTCACGGCTACGCTGATAGACGGTTTCATTCAGCTTCAATTTTGCTTTTAACTGTGCGATTTCGCCCTGTTCAACATCGTCATTGAGTTGCAGTAGCAATTGTCCTGCTTGTACATACTGACCAGACTGAAAATAAATTTTCTCTACTCGACCTGCCACTTCCGAAGCCACTTGAATTTGGCGCACCGCCTCAAGTTCTCCGACTGCACTTAAACGACGCGGTGCTTCACGAGATTCAACCTTGGCCAATGCAACTTTGACTGCTGGATAAGCATAGGTGGCTGCGGCCGGTGGGTTGGCTTTGACATACCAATACAAGGCGATGGCAAGTAGAATCGCCAGCACGACCACACTGATCAACAGATAGGTTTTTTTCTGAATCTGAGCTTTACTATTCATCCAAGCATGGCTCCTGTTTCATATTGCTTGAGCAATTGGCGATAATGGCTGGTCATCGCAACCGCCATTAAGCCACCGATTACAGCAACATGTTCAAGGGCAAAATACAGTGCAATGATGGCATGTAGACCTGACATGTTCCAAAAGCTATGCACCACGACAATAGTTAAGACCAAGAAGATGGATAAGATTCCTGCACCCAACCAGATGGCTTTATCAAACAAGATAAAATAACTGCCCCCCAACAACACCAAGGCACTGGCATAGTTAAACAACCATGCAGGGTTCAGCCCTGCAGCGCGCATTTCAGCAAAGCTCCCCTCAACATCTAGGACTTTTTCTAGACCTGAATAGACAAATAACAAGGCGATCATGCAGCGTACTGCAAGCCAGAGTTTTGGACTGCGTAATAAAGACTGTATATAGCGTGGCATTACAATTCCCCAAGATGAAGTTGGCAATCAAACGTGGGGACATGCACAGCTAAAGCATAAACACCCCGAGCATAAATACCCCTATGCCCCACGTAGACAACAGCAAGTGCCGCCACTATAAAACCTCAGCTTAACTTGAGGTCAAGACCATTCAACAGGGTTTATTGATTGATAATTTAGTCACTTAAGATAGGTTAAACCGATAGCTCAATCCAAAACACAATCCAATACATAGACAAAAACACAGTCCAAAACACAGACAAAAAAAGGCCTCTCAATGAGAGGCCTTTCAAAACCAAAAGCGATTCAGGGGTTAAGCGAAATGCTTAGTCTCCAGTATAGCCTTTGAGTTTTAAACGAGCTGCATGCAATAACGGCTCGGTATAACCAGAAGGTTGTTCAGCACCTTTAAAGATCAAATCAGACGCTGCTTGGAAAGCAATGTTGTTTTCAAAATCAAGTGACATCGCGGTATAAAGTGGATCATGTGCATTTTGCTGATCGACGATTTTCGCCATACGTTGCATTACTTCTGCAACTTGAGCATGGCTCACTACACCGTGACGCAACCAGTTGGCAACGTGCTGTGAAGAAATACGCAAAGTTGCACGGTCTTCCATCAAGCCAACGTTGTTGATGTCAGGTACTTTAGAACAACCTACGCCCAAATCAACCCAACGAACCACGTAGCCCAAGATACCTTGACAGTTATTTTCAAGTTCTTTGGTCTTTTCTTCGTCCGTCCAATTGGTGTCTGCTGCAAGTGGTGGCGTCAACAAATCATCCAATGGCAATGCTTGCGTATTCAACAACTCTTGTTGACGTTGTGCCACATTGATTTGATGATAGTGAATCGCGTGAATCACCGCACCCGTTGGTGATGGTACCCATGCACAGCTTGCGCCCGCATCAGGATGTTCGGTTTTGGTTTTGTACATGTCGAGCAACATGTCTGGTTTTGGCCACATGCCTTTACCAATTTGTGCTTTACCACGTAAACCGGCTTGTAGGCCGACCATCACGTTACGGTTTTCGTAAGCTGGGAACCAAATTTGTGCTTTAACTTCGCCTTTGCGAACAAATGGACCCGCTTCCATAAAGGTATGGATTTCATCACCAGTACGGTCCATGAAACCGGTGTTGATGAAGATGGTACGGTCTTTGGCTTGAGCGATACAGTTTTTCAAGTTCACAGAAGTACGACGTTCTTCATCCATGATGCCGATTTTAATGGTTTTCGCAGGTAAGTTCAGAGCTTTCTCAGCACGTTCGAACAACTCGACTGCAAATGCCACTTCTTCAGGACCATGCATCTTCGGCTTAACGATATACATTGAACCCTTACGTGAGTTCTTGATCTCGTTTTGGCCTTTGATGTCCGCAAAAGAAAGCAATGGCGTGATCAATGCATCCATGATGCCTTCATAGATTTCAGCACCATCAACAAGGATTGCAGGGTTGGTCATCAAATGGCCAACGTTACGCAATAACATCAATGAACGACCATGGATCGAAGTTACACCACCGATCAAGTTTTTATGCGTGCGGTCTTTATTCAGCGAACGCGTAACAGTTTTGCCGTTCTTCTCGATGCTTTCCTCTAAAGTCCCTTGCATAAGGCCTAACCAGTTACGGTAGCCTTCCACTTTTTCTTCAGCATCAACTGCAGCGATCGAATCTTCCAAATCTTGGATGGTGGTCACAGCGGCTTCAAAAACCAGATCTTTAACCCCAGCCAAATCAGTTTTGCCGATCGGGCTATTGGCATCAATTTCGATAATGACATGTAGGCCATTATTTTTAAATACGATTTCGGTAGGTTGTGCAGCTTCACCATTATAACCAACAAATAATGCAGCATGGGCCAAAGTGGTGCTGCTGCCATCTTTGAGTGTCACGACCAATGCATTATGATCAACCACATATTGGGTTGCATCAGCATGTGAGCCTTGGGCCAATGGGAAGTTTTCATCTAAGAAGTTTTTAGCGAATGCAATGACTTTTTCGCCACGGACTGGGTTATAGCCCTTGCCTTTTTCAGCGCCACCTTCTTCAGAGATGACATCGAAGCCATAAAGTGCATCGTAGAGTGAACCCCAACGTGCATTGGCAGCATTTAAACAGTAACGTGCGTTACGCACTGGCACCACCAATTGGGGTCCTGCCAAGAGTGCAATTTCTTCATCGACGTTTTCTGTGCTGATTTTGAAATCTTCAACTTCTGGTAATAAGTAGCCAATTTCAGTAAGGAACGCTTTGTAAGCGGTTAATTCAAATTTATTGTTGCGATGCCACTGATCAACTTGAGCCTGAATCTGTTCACGCTTAGCAAGCAGCGCTTTATTCTTAGGGCTAAGATCCACAACGACTTGTTCAAAGTTGCTCCAGTAGGTCTTACTGTCTAGACCAGAACCGGGTAAAGCTTCGTTTTCGATAAAATCATACAGTTCTTTAGCAATTGCTAACTTACCTTGTTGAATACGTGCAGTCATTGTCTTTCCTGATATGGCTATTTTTTATAACAAGAGATGTTTAGTATACCGATTTAAACTTTGCTGAATAGTAATATCACATTCCTAAATAGTAAGCATTTTCTAGGTGACTATACTTGACAATTTGAAATTAAAACATTACGGAAACCTTAATATTCAACAGGATAAAACATCTCAACTCATTCAGTGTATTACCTTACTCAAATGGCGAAATTAGACCAAAGTTAAGGATCTAAGATTAAAAAAACTAAGGTTCAAAGCCCTAGGTGCTCCTTGATTAAGCCATGAATTATGATAAAAGTCGACTATTTAGATGAGGGCGCTAAAATAAAAAAACCACAAAAAAGCACTCCGTAGAGTGCTTGATCTTTCTTTAATTTACAGCTTTAAACAACGCATCAGATCAATCGTATTAAGACTCTAGCGCTTGCTCCGACTGCTTGATTTGACGATGTGCAGATTGTAAATATTCATCTGATTGCATTTCCAACAAACGTGAACGGGTTCGTTCAATTTCAAATGCCAGCTTTTCGCCATTGTAGATTTCGATAATATTATCTTCAGAGGTCAACAGTAGTTTTACCCCGCGGTCATAAAACTCATCAACCAAATAGATAAAACGACGTGTACCTTCAGATAGATAATCGGTCAGATGTGGGACATTACTCACCAACACCGTATTGTAGATATTGGCGATTTCAATAAAGTCTGCAGGACTACGTGGCTTGAGGCACAGCTCTGAAAACTCACACCACAACACATCTTCGGTATGACCAATGGTATCCACGATACGACTGTTAATAATAATCGGCTCTTCAGATACGCTTTGAGAATGGGTCAAAGCAGTAAAGCGTTTTGCAATCCAAAGATTATTGTCATGGGTTAATGGGGTTTTGAATAATTGTGCTTGTTTAAGTACCCGTAAACGATAGTCTACACCGGCATCAACGTTCAATACCACGCATTGTTGTTTGACCATTTCAATGGTGGGTATAAAGCGATCACGATGGATACCATTTTTATATAAACCATCGGGCTCAATATTTGAGGTGGCAACCAGCGTGATGCCACGTTGGAACAGTTTTTGAAATAGATCGCTGAGGATCATGGCATCGGTGACGTTTGATACAAAGAACTCATCAAAACAAATCACTACCGCTTCTTTATAAATTTGATCTGCAACCAAATCCAAGGGATTACGTTGTCCAGATAACTTGTTTAACTCTCTATGCACATACTGCATAAAGTGATGAAAATGCATACGGGTCTTACGGCGAAATGGTACCGACTCAAAAAAACGATCCATTAACCAGGTCTTACCACGACCCACACCACCCCACATATAGACGCCGCGGGGTGCAGTTTGGCGACGAAAACGACGAAAGGCTTTTTTTGAAGCTTTATAACGACTCATCAATTCTTGCCAAACACGCTCCAGTTCTTGTACTGCAAGCGCTTGAGCATCATCCGGCATAAATTTACCTGAGGCTAAGGCTTGCGCATATTGCTCTGCAGGCGATAAAGGAGCATAGGCAGTGTGAAGCATGGAATTCTGATCTGTCATAGCATTCATGTACTTTTATGGGCTGGTGGAAGTATAGCGAAATATTCGCCGTGATCTATAAAACTTTGGCATTAATGCCTGTAAAACTGATGCTTAAATGATGAGCAACAGCGAAGTACTTCACTTGACCATGGTTCAATAGCATGATGACTCAATAGCGCTATGCGGCACCCGATCAAATTACTTAGGCTATTTATACAAGCCATTATTTACCATAATGACTCGGACTTTGGCCAAACCAACGCTTAAAGGCATGGTTAAAGGCGGCCGTTTCTGAGTACCCCAATCGCTCAGCAATTTCAGCGATCGGATAGGCCTTATTTTTAATCAATGCTAAGGCCTTACGCTGTATCAACTGTTCGCGGATGGCTTTATAACTGGTGTTCTGTTGCTGCAACTGATGGCGCAAGGTGCGCTCAGCCAGATTGAGCGCTTGCGCAGTTTCCGTCATCGTCGGCATGGCCCCCAACTGTAAGTCAAGAAAATCCGTCACGCGCTCAATTAAACCATTGCCAAACACTGGATTTTCTAAGCGTTGGATTTCAGCCTGGCATTTCTCTTCATATAAACGGCAAGTAATTGAATCCGCTGAAGGAATCTTAATGCTTAGCATCTGCCGATCGAGTTCAAAACGCGCAGTGGCTTGATCAAACTCGACATTCTCCGCATAAACGTCCTGATATTGAGCAAGCAGTTGTGGGTCTGTTGGTTTTGGAAAAGGCAAAGCCACTCGTAGTTGGGGTACATTTAAACCCATCATTTTATAAAGGTTAAGAATAAATCTATAGGTTCCCGATATTTCACATTGGGCGCGAAACTTCCCTATTTCACCATCAAAATCAATAGGCTGATAACTCAGCACGATACGTTCTTGATTGGTCGAGAGTGCCAAAGTACCGTAAAGATGGGTCAATTTCTGAAATTTCACCCCATATAACAAGGCATCTTCAATACGCTCACAACTCAGTAATAACATTAATAAGGGGCCATAACCAGCCAAGGCATAATGTCGCCCCACCTCTAAGCCGATTTCTGGCGCGATCCCTCGGCCAATAATATTTTGTATACTCCATTCAATACTATGATGAAAAATAGCACTTGGGTCGAGCGCATCCGCTTTAATTCCTATAGCGGCCAAACGCGCATCAACATCGATACCGGCTTTGCGCATACCGTTGATTAAATAGATTAAACTTAAAATAGAACGTTTCATCTTAATGGTAACTGACTCAAAAGGAGTTTAAAAAGCAGCCTCTGGTAAGTAAGAGTTTGCCGAATTTATCAATAGTTTCGTTAATATGATCATGTTGTTTGCAGAAAATACCACTTAAGCTATAACACATCAAAAAAGCACAGGATAATAAAACATGACTCAGGACTTATCTCAATCGCAAAACTTGACAAAAACACGTATCGTCATTATTGGTGCTGGTTTTGGTGGCTTGGCGATGGCCATCCGTTTAAAGCAATCAGGCATAGATGATTTTGTAATATTAGAAAAAGCCAGTGATGTTGGCGGCACATGGCGTGAGAACCAATATCCAGGTGCGGCCTGTGATGTGCAATCACATATGTATTCATTGTCTTTTGCTCCTAAAACAGACTGGTCAAAACGTTATGCAGCAGCTCCTGAGATCTTTGATTACATCCAAGATTTAGTTAAAAACTACCAATTAAAATCGTATATTCAGTTTAATCAAGAAGTACGCAGCATCCGCTATGATGAAAATCAGTTTAAATGGACACTACAGCTGACGAATGGGCAAAGCCTCGAAAGTCAATTTGTGATCTTCGCATCTGGCCCCTTACATGTCGCTCAAATACCTAAAATTAAAGGCATAGAAAAATTCAAAGGCAAAGTTTTTCACTCCTCTGATTGGCAACATGACTATAATTTAAATGATAAAAAAGTTGCCTCTATCGGTACAGGTGGCAGTGCAATCCAGTACATTCCTGAGATCGCAGAAAAAGTGAATCAACTCTACGTCTTTCAACGCACAGCTGCATGGGTGATTCCACGCGATGAACGTAGTTATGGTCGTCTAGATAAACATCTGTTTAGTCGATTCGATTGGTTCAGAAAAATTCATCGTGCACGCCTGTATTGGTCCAATGAATCACGCGTGGTGCCCATCGTTAAACCGCAAATTATGAAATACGGCCAGAAACTCGCTGAAGCCTATATTCGTTTTCAAGTCAAAAACCCGGCTACTGCTAAAATGCTCACGCCTGATTACGTCATGGGCTGTAAGCGAATCTTGATTTCCAACAAATATTATCCAACTTTCAATCGTAAAAATGTCGAATTAGTGATGGATTCGATTGAAGAAATCACCGAAGACAGCATCGTCACCAAGGATGGAACTCATCGAAAAATTGATTGCTTGATTTATGGCACAGGCTTTATCACTGATCCACGGATCTACCTTAAATCTTTTGAATGCTACGGCCTCAATGGTTTAGAAATCAAGCAAGCATGGCGGGAGGGTGCAGAAAGCTTTTATGGTATATCCACCAAGCAATTTCCAAATTTATTCCAGTTGCTGGGTCCAAATACGGTACTTGGACATAACTCTGTGATCTTCATGATTGAGTCTCAAGTCAACTATATCTTGCAATTGATCAAAATGGTCAACAGCACCAATCATCAAGCCGTGGTGGTGCGGGACGATATCCAAGATCAATTTAATGACAAAGTGCAACAACAAATGCAAGGCACCGTATGGCAATCCGGATGTGTCAGTTGGTATCAACAAGATGGCGGCAAAAACTTTGCACTCTGGCCGAACTACACTTGGCGCTATTGGCTCGAAACCCGTCAGGTCAAAGCTGAGGATTATCAGTTTCTGGGCGAATTAAGCATCAAAAAATAAGCAACATATTTGAAATTAAACGCTATAATCAGTAGATATTTTCCTGCTGATTATATTTTATGCAATCCTTTTGGTTAATTTTCCAACTGCTATTTTGTTTGTTCCTCGGTTTTGTATTGGCACGTCGAATTCCAACCAGCATCGAACAATTGGGCTTTAAAATACTGCCCTATTTCACCTACTTACTCCTCGTTGCCATTGCTATGGAGTTTGCACAAACCCTACAGAGTATGCCCTCTACAGGGCAAATATTATCGGCTGCACTGATCATATCCTTTAGCACCTCGATGGGTGCTTTTGTGGTGTGCTACATCATCTTTAAATTGATCGGCTACCAACCGATGCAAGGCAAATTATCATCAGGTCTGATGATTAAATCACTGATCAATATCAGCTATGCCTTTGTGGCATTATTTATCGGCTATGTATTGGCCATGTTGATCGAGCACTTCAATCTTGGCTTTCATGTCAGTACCTGGCAATTGCTCTTGGTTTTTATGTTCTTAATTGGGCTCGATCTGGCCTATTCACCTCTCGACCGCTCATGGCTCAATTGGAAAATTTTGTTGGTTCCGCTTGGCTGCATCATTGGCTCTGTCATTGGTGCTATGGTCAGCGCCTTGGTGCTGACAGAAATCAAATTACTCGATCTGATTATGCTCTCCCAAGGCTATGGTTTTTACTCGATGACTGGCATCGTGGTGACCGAACTCAGAAATGCCCAATTGGGTAGCATCGCGTTGATGAATGATTTATTCAGAGAAATATTTGCAATCTTATTGATGTATTTGATTGGCTGGCGTTATCCACGCTCAGCAATCTCCTCAGCTGGTGCAACTGCGATGGATGTGACCTTACCTATGGTAAAACAAGCCTGTGGTAATGATTTTATCCCGCATGCCATGGTGAGTGGTTTTGTACTTTCGATCCTCGCACCGATCGCAATCAGTATCTTAGCTGCGCTTTAGCATCACTGACATTACCAACAACCCGAACTACACAAGCATCACGAACAACAATCAAGATCAGCGCTGATGCGCAGTGATTTACAGCAGAAAATACCCAAAAGTAAAAAACCAGCCACATAGTGCTGGTTTTTTAGTCTGTCTATGCCGCTTAAATTGAAGCCAATATATCTTTCAGCGCCTGAGCAGGATTCGAGGCTTGGGTAATTGGACGGCCAATCACCAAATGCGTAGAACCATCTAACAGGGCTTGTTTTGGCGTAACGATACGCTTTTGGTCATCGGCATTGGCACCCGCAGGGCGAATCCCAGGTGTTACTAAAGCAAAGTCCTGACCCAGTATTTGACGCAACATTTTTGCCTCTTGCGCTGAACATACCACACCATCCAAACCAGACTCTTGAGTAAGTTTGGCAAGGCGACTGACCTGCTCAAAAGGCTCTATATCCAAACCTAAATCACGTAAATCCTCACGCCCCATAGAGGTCAATACCGTCACTGCAATCAGTTGAGTGGCATAGTGACCCGCTTTTAAACGCTCGACACAGGTTTCCATCATTTTTCGTCCACCTGAAGCATGTACATTCACCATCCATACGCCAAGATCAGCTGCAGCACATACAGCTTGGGCGGTGGTATTGGGAATATCATGAAACTTTAGGTCGAGAAAAACGTCAAATTTGCGTTCATGTAAGGCTTTAACAATCGCAGGTCCAGCATGAGTAAACAGTTCTTTACCCACTTTAACGCGGCACAATTGCGGATCAAGTTGATCTGCCATTTTCAAGGCATCGTCTTGGCTTTTGGCATCTAAGGCTACAATGATACTCAAGCGTCTTTTCATCCAACACAAAAATAGTGAGCGTATTATAAAGGGCTTTGCCTAGCGCTGCAAAACCCTACCCCTTACTCAGGTGCTAAAATCAAGAGATTAACGATTATTTTTAAATCTTTGAAAAGCAAAAACCAATAACAGTAAAACTAGCGCCACGCTCATACACAGCAAGGTCTTAAATACATCACGGCCATTATCCGCTAGAAAATAAATTGCGATCGCCGTCAAAACGACAAGTAGCCCAAAAAGTAATTTTAAGTAATCAACTTGATTACGCGTTTCAAGATACTCTTGCATGCGTTGTTCATCGATTAAATTGGGATAATATTGAATGATAAATTGTTGTATTTGCAAAACATCATACTTTGATAATGCTCGAGGAATAATCAGTTTATCTGAAACAGCAATGAGGATATGGCTATTTTTAAAATGAATGGAATCAATCTGATCAAAGGCAAATGTTTTTTTATAATGAAATGGGTTCAGCTGAAAACCCTTATATTCATTTTGCTCAGCATGCAGGCAAATCAACTGCTGCGGATTGAGCACAAAAACTTCGCTCTGAACTGATGCGATAGCGCTGTGGCGCTTAAACAGCAAAGCTGTAACGCCATACAAAATCAATAATAACAATACATAAATAAATTCGAGATTCAGCATATAACAAAGGCCACTGATCAAAGCTAAGATCAGGATCACCTGTATCGCGATCTTCAGATTGCGGTTTTTTGCTACTCCATGCCGTTCTGTCTCAGCAATATGAACTACAGATAATTTCTTGGAGCGTATACGACACAATACACATCTTTGCAGGTAAATAAGCACCCATATCAAGCCAGCGAGCAGCGCTTCCCGCCATGACACCACAGACAAGACCATGGACAGCAACAAAAATAAGCCGCCAAAGACATATTGACTGCGTTGCGCATTTTTTTCTATGCGATTGTTTTCAATTTGAATTTGCATGGCTTAAACACGTTATTCATTAACATACCAAAAAGAAAAAGCCCCTTACTGTTTAACAGTAAAGAGCGTTTTTCACTACACAGCGAGATTGTCTATTGACAATCAAGTGAGTGAATTTTTATCTTCTGTACGAATGTCCAATACGGTTTTTTCATGTCTTACATTGGCTGCAGCCTCAGCCGCTGCAAGTTGCGCAGTATGGATTTGCTCTTTACGAAGATATTCAATATCTTTACGCAGACGCTTGATTTCCCAATTGTTTTGGAAGACTCGGAAAATCAGTACACCTAAAAGCAAGCCAAATATAACACCGATCGACATCGTCAATAACAGCAATAAACCCAACCGCATTGCTGGAACTTGTGTAAACAATAAGTCTACTGGGAGCTCAGTTCCGTTTTGCAGAACCAGCGCTAAAGCATAGCCAAATATAACAATGAGTAAAACGACTAAAATATAACGCATAAGCACCCCTTTTTAAGTTTTATTGATTCGAAGATTCGTTCACTGCATCACGTAACGCTTTACCAGGTTTAAAATGTGGAACCGATTTCGCAGAAACCTCAACCGATTTGCCCGTTTTTGGATTACGTCCAACTCTAGGATCACGATGATGTAGAGCAAAACTACCAAATCCGCGAATCTCAATGCGATGGTCAGCTGAAAGTGATGCGATCATTTGATCGATCATTATTTTAACAGCTTCTTCGACCAATGGCTCTGCTAAATGCGGATTTTTAATCGCGATTCGTTCTATTAAGTCAGACTTATTCAATGCTTCAGTAGTCATCTATGACCTCTTTAATTATCATACTACTTGAGTGACTTGCAAATAATAACCTGTTTAAATACAAAAAGGTAGCGCAGTGCTTAAATACTACGCTACCTTTACAGTTTTTGTATAGAAAAGCATTATTTAGTTACATTTAACAATACTTTTTTTACATCAACTTAGTTATTCATTTGAGCTTTGATCAAGTCACCGATTGTCTTAGGACCATTTTCTTGCGTAGTGGTCGTTTGACGTAGGTTAGCAACAGCTTCTTTCTCTTCAGCTTCATCCTTGGCTTTGATAGACAAGTTGATTGAACGAGATTTACGATCAACGTTGATGATTTTAGCATCTACTTCTTGACCAACTTCCAAGAATTTAGTTGCATCTTCAACGCGGTCACGGTTGATTTCAGAAGCTTTTAATTGAGCTTCTACTTCGTCAGCTAACTTAACAGTTGCGCCACGAGCATCAACAGCAGTTACAACGCCTTTAACCAAAGCACCACGTTCGTTGGTTGCAAGGAAGTCATTGAACGGATCGCTGTTCAATTGTTTGATACCAAGGCTGATACGGTTACCTTCTGCATCTACAGAAAGGATAACGGCTTCAACAGTATCGCCTTTCTTGAAGCGACGGATTGCTTCTTCACCTTGTTCGTTCCAAGAGATATCAGACAAATGTACTAGACCGTCGATGCCACCTGGTAAACCGATGAAGATACCGAAGTCAGTAATAGACTTGATAGTACCTGAAACTTTTTCGCCTTTCTCATGTGCTTTAGCAAACTCTTCCCATGGGTTAGCACGAGTTTGTTTGATACCAAGAGAAATACGACGACGCTCTTCGTCAACTTCAAGAACCATAACATCAACTTCATCACCAATCTGAACAACTTTAGATGGGTGGATGTTTTTGTTTGTGTGGTCCATTTCAGAAACGTGTACTAGACCTTCAACGCCTTCAGCGATTTCTGCGAAACAGCCGTAGTCAGTTAAGTTAGTTACGCGAGCTTTAACGATAGAACCTTTAGGATAACGGTTCATGATCGCTAACCATGGATCTTCGCCAAGTTGTTTAAGACCTAGAGAAACACGGTTACGTTCTTTGTCAAATTTAAGTACTTTAACAGTAACTTCTTGACCCACTTCAACCACTTCAGATGGATGCTTGATACGTTTCCAAGCCATATCTGTGATATGAAGTAGACCATCAATACCACCTAGATCAACGAACGCGCCGTAATCTGTAAGGTTCTTGATGGTACCAGTAACAGTTTGGCCTTCTTCCAATTGAGAAAGAAGAGCTTCACGGTCAGCTGAAGATTCAGCTTCCATGACTGCACGACGAGAAACAACAACGTTGTTGCGCTTAGCATCAAGTTTAATAACTTTAAACTCAAGCTCTTTGCCTTCAAGATGTGTAGTATCACGGATTGGACGTGTATCAACCAAAGAACCTGGTAGGAACGCACGAACTGGACCGATGTCAACAGTGAAACCGCCTTTTACTTTACCAGAAATAACGCCAGTAACGATTTCGCCATCTTCAAAGATTTTTTCAAGTTTAGTCCAAGTTTCAGCACGTTTTGCTTTTTCACGTGATAAAACTGTTTGACCCATGCCGTTGTCAAGTGCTTCAACAACAACATCTACAGAATCGCCAACTTGAACTTCAAGTTCACGTTGTTCGTTTAAAAATTCAGAACGTGAAACCACGCCTTCTGATTTAAGTCCTGTATCTACGGTTACCCAATCAGAGTCGATGCTAACAACAACACCTTGGATGACTGCACCCTTTTCAACGTTGAGATTTAATTCACTTTCTTCAAAGAGGGCTGCAAAAGATTCGGTCATGATATACCTAGTAAAGTCAGCGGTCTTGGATCAGACAAGGCCGGTTTAGTTACGCATTTACATAGTCCGTATAAGACTGATCAAGCTATGCATTTGCTAATATTTAAGATTTGGCTAACTGAGCATCAATGTAATCTATCATTAACTGAAAGACTTCATCGATGTTCAAATCTGAACTATCGATAAGATAAGCATCAGTTGCTGGCTTCAGCGGTGCCACAGTTCGTTCTGTATCGCGCTGATCACGAGCTTGTATGTTACCCAAAATGTCGCTTATTTTAACATCGAGGCCCATAGCCTGCAACTGTTTTACTCGACGTTCTGCACGTGATTGTGCAGAAGCAGTCAAGTAAATCTTAGCAATGGCTTCCGGAAAAATGGTTGTGGCCATATCCCGACCGTCTGCAACCAAACCGGGTTGCTGTGCAAAGGCACGCTGACGCTGGAAAAGTGCTGTTCTAAGCTCAGGAATTGCAGCCACTTTTGAAGCATACTCACCCACCTGCTCGGTACGAATTTCTTGGGTGACATCAATACCATTTAAAAGTATTTCGATACCTGCTTGACCTGTTTGAAAGGCAATATCTAAGTTTGTTGCAATTGTAACGCTTTGTTTGAGTACCTCTGGCTCTTGCAGCGTACTCAATAACTGTAGTTGCTGTAATGACAAACCCAACAAACGATAAATCGCACCTGAATCAAGTAAGTGATACTGGTAATGCGCCGCTAGTTTAGCCGCCAAGGTTCCCTTACCCGACCCACTTGGTCCATCTACTGTAATGATATGAATTGTCATTGCACCCTCTTATTTATTTAAACGATTTTGCTAGTTTCGATAACCCACGACGAATCGCCAGTTTTAATTGCTTGAGTATAATTTTGCTGACCACTGGTACACGCGCTTGCAATTCAATGCGATAACTCACCATGGTTTCTTGCTCAGACAACGCCTCAAACTCAATTACCCCGAGATGATGCTTGATCAACGGATTATGAATCAATTTATATTCAATACGTTGATTTGGCTCTAATCGCGTAATTTTTTCTTGAATGGGTTTGATTGGACCAAAGCCCATACGTCGAATCGATCCGACGCCGTCTGGACGCTCAGGATCAGCAGCATCTTTAACTCGAACCACTTGGATGGGTGCAAAAGCGGTATTATAAGTCGCGTGTTTAGACAGCAGTTCAAACACTTCAGTAACCGGGGCATTAAACTTTTGAGTAATTTTAATCGATTTCATGCTGCATCCTTTTATTGAGTATCATTGTTTTGAGCGCATCGCTGAGCGTGATGATGTGTTCGCAATAGCGTGCCGATCATGATATGGATGATGGTTACCGATATACACTGAGAAACACCGCCAAGTATCTAGACAACCATTCAGACAATCAGCATTGTCACTAAAGCTTGGCTATTGTAGCGGAATTTATTGGAGATTTGCATTGCTTCTGCTCAAGCAATTGCAGTTTTTTCTGTTCACGACGCATTTTAAAGAAATCAGACAATTGCTGCGCACACTGTTGTTGCAAGCAACCCCCTTCAAATTCAAAGCTGTGATTATAATAGCCACTTTCTAAAAGTTTGCGTGCACTGACCAGCGCTCCGGCTTTTGGTTCTGTGGTGGCAAAAACCACGCGCTGTATGCGCGCATGAATCAATGCACCCACACACATGGTACAAGGCTCTAAAGTGACATATAAAGTCACATCTGTCGGAAGTCGGTAATTTTCCAGACTTAGGCACGCCTGTCTTAAGGCCTGTATCTCTGCATGTGCGGTAGGATCATGCAAATGGATGGGCGTGTTATAACCCTGCCCCAAAACTTGACCTTGACTGACGATGACCGCACCGACTGGGACTTCCCCCATAGACGCTGCCAATGCAGCTTGCGCATATGCAAGCTGCATCCAGTATTCATCGTGTTGATTGATATTTTCAGACATGGACTAAATAACGACCTACTTAACTCAAAGCTTGAAACACACAGCGATTAGATCACTTGATAATGTTTTAACAATGCATTCCAACTTTCAATATTGGTAACAGGTGGATTTTTAGACAAGATCCCCTGTAAAGACATTGATTCGGCATGTTCCCATTCTGGGGATAAATCCTTATCCACCAAGCGTGCGCGCACCCCTTCCACAAAGTCAGGATGACGAATTTTCCAATCCGAAATCTGGGTTTCCAGATCAAATACTTCATGCCATGGATGCACTTGACGTCCCCACTGCCACAGTAACCAGGTAATTGCTGCAGTGCTTGGTGAACCTTTTTGAAGATTTTCACTGGCTTGACGCAACCAATCACTGCGTGCATCACTCAGGCCAATGATTGCCGCATAGTCATGTTCAAAGTTAACCCCACGACAAACACTGTGGATCACATCCAAGGAATTTTGCAAAGGCCCCGGTGGTACTGGACGATGTAAGGCATTCAATGTGTCATCAAGGGCACGGAAATCTCCCGCTGGATAATGTTCCCAGTCGATGTCAATCAATTTTTGCAACACCACATCACGTTGTGCATCACAGATATGCGTTGCCCAACCAATCCCATAAGCACCAGCAGCGGTCATGATCGAACCGGTTAAGCCAGTAAACAACCCAATTGGGCCACGATCCGCAAGGAAACGGCTTGCACCCACATCCGGGTATAAACCGATATTGACTTCAGGCATCGCTAATCTTGAAAATGGAGTAACCAAACGGAATGGTGCAGCCATAAACAAACCGAGACCACCACCCATGACATAGCCTTCACCCCAAATCACCACAGGTTTGGCATAGTTATGCAGTAATAAATCCAGCGCATATTCATTTTCAAAAAATTGATTGGCGGTTTCTACTTCGTTGTTAATCACCAGTTGACGTAATTTGCGTACATCACCACCAGCACAAAAGGCTTTAGGGGTGGTTGAATCCAACCAAATGGCTTTGACACTGTCGTCATTATGAAAATCTTGAAAGACCTTCAACAATGCAGATGCAATCGATTCATCCAGTGCATGTAATGATTTTGGGCGGTTCAAGCGAATAATTCGCCAGCCATTTGCTGCTTCTTCTATGATCAAATCAAGATGATAATTATTTGTATGAAGTAAATTTGTCATGCGTCCAACTGCCAGTCTATTGGCTCTATGCCATATTGTTTAAGATAATGATTTGTTTTTGAAAATACTTTACAACCGAAGAATCCGCCTCGATTTGCTGCCAACGGAGATGGATGTGCAGCTTTTAATACCAAATGCTTATCTTGATCTATGCGTTGTCCCTTACGCTGAGCATAAGCGCCCCAGAGTATAAATACCACTCGCTCACGTTGTTGGTTTAAAACATCGATCACCGTATCGGTGAAATCCTCCCAACCCTGCTTTTGGTGCGATGTGGGTTGTGCGGCTTCCACAGTCAATACGCTGTTTAACAATAAAACACCTTGTTCTGCCCATTTGCTCAAATCACCATGAACTGATTTAGGGATATCCAAATCACTGTGCAGCTCATGAAAGATATTACGCAAAGACGGGGGCAAAGCAATGCCTCTTTGTACCGAAAAACTGAGACCATTGGCTTGATTTGGCCCATGATAGGGATCTTGACCAATAATGACCACCTTAACATGATTCAATGGCGTGGTATCTAAGGCACTGAATATCAAATTACTCGGCGGGTAAATTGTTTTATTTGCAGATTTTTCTTGTAGCAAAAAATCACGTAAATGATCCATTTTTGGGCTTAACAAAAAGTCAGACAAAGCAGCTTTCCAACTCTGATCCAAACGTATTTGATTCAGCTTTGTCAGTTCCTGTTCAGTTAAGTTCATTGTTGATGACATCCTAGATCTATGATTTCCAATCTTGCGTGGGAAGTTAGAGCTTCACCTGTAAATCGACTTCTGGATTAAGAAATTTAATCCCCTGTGTTAATTTTTCGTACATGCTCGGATCGTTCCATTCCGACATCACCTGTTCTGAAAACTCAATCTGCTCTAGGCTGAGTGTGCCCATTTGAACATTATCAATATCTTCTTGGAAACTTTGTGCATAGCCGGTATCTGTCTCATGCACGATCACAGAATAGACCTCGACATCACCTTCACCATTTTGGGTAACGGTCGATTGCAAGACTTGCTGCGCCAAAAAGAAAAATATCCGAGAAAATTGTTCTGCAGAAGGCGACACAGGTAACGACACCCATCGTGCACTAAAATCTTTACAGGCTTGGATATAGGCAGGATCATCCTGCTGCCAATAGCAAATGGCGTGGTCAAAGCTGTCAAAAATATCTTTGATCATGCCTTTGAGCAGGCCAAAGTCATACACCATCTGACCATGATCTAACTTGGTCGCCTTGAGGAGTAACTCAACTTTATAGCTATGCCCATGAATAGAGCGCTTACACCGATCCGAAGTACAATTACGGACGATATGTGCGTTTTCAAATTTAAATAACTTGCGAATTAACATGTGCCAAATATATCAACAAAACGTTAAGAAAATTGATTATAGAACAGATCACCGCTAGACGCATTAAAATTTGCGCTTATCTGGAGTTGTAAAATGAGTTGCGCCTTCAGCACGGCATGTTATCTGTTTTAAAATGGCGCAAGGCTACGTGCATAAACCTGAACACGCTTATTTTTACGCATCAAATGACTGGTCAATTGTCGTTTGCGCTCTGATAGCACCACTTCAATATTGGCTTTGAAATAAGAAGATTTCACATCAAACAATGCGGTTGCCAAAATTTTAGCTTCAGGTGTTGCACCATCAAAAGGAGGCAATGCCATCAATTCGGATACATTGGAGAAATGTTCCATTTTATCTTGCTTGGATTTCAGTGCCATCGCCACGGCATTGACATCGAGTTTTGCGTCGATACTGGCCAATAGCATCGGTGCAGCAGTATTGATATTAATTTTTGTACCTATATCTGGCAGTGCAGCAACAAAAGGCAGAATAAGTTCGTAGTTTTTGCCTTCAAAGCCACGCACCATGCGTAATTCTTCGACTCGATTAAACGCTTGATTGGCCGCCATATAAGGCTGTGGCAAGCCTTGGTAATAGGCACTTTCCGCCCCCATTGCGCCTATAGTCACATCATCTGGATCTTGCCAATCAATCACGGCTTGGCTGAGTGTGGTCGGCAATCCCAGACGCAGTAAGAGGTTTTCAAATAACTTCAACGCATTTTCATTTGGCGTACCATCCGCCTTGATCAAGGTATTCAGATTAAACTTTCCGGACTCATCTTGCAGTTGGCCTGAGATCACCCCATCCTCAACTGGAAATGGCGGCATAGGTCGTGCCCACAATTCTTGCAAGTGATCCACATTGGCACTGTTTTCACTGTCCTGCACCAGCAACTCTGAAATAAATGATTCCGCACTTTTGGCGTATTGCAATGCCTGATTTTGACGCATTAAATACGCTGTGTTATCAAAGGTATGTTGTTGACGTTTTGCAATCGTGGCCGCAATAATCGTCGCCAAAGCCACCATCACCAAGATGGTAATCAGCGCAATGCCTTTCTGTTGCCTCATGCTCAAGCCCACTCAGATTGATTAGTATCCACAACATTCATGTGCAGCAATGCGGGGTTGAAGCGATTGAATACAGGTTGTTGATTCAAGTCTGGTCGATTCAATCGAACATTTGCAGTGACGAAGTCAGTATTGAGCAAACTGAGTAGCCATTCATACTCCACCCCTTGAATCGTAAAGTTAAACTTGATCCCGCGGGGTAAGGTTTTTAACGCCACATGATCATTGAGATTGACCACCCCTGCTGGCCATTGATTGACCTCATTGGGATTGAGTACCAGCACTTGATAATCTTCAACGTTACGCAGCAATACACTGGATAAGGGCTGTTCCGCTCGAGTGCTATTCAGTTGAGCATATTTCAATCGATAAAGGGTTTTTTCTTCAGCATTATAGCGATATTCGATCCGCTCATTGGGGGCCAACCCTTGTTTGAGTGGATCAGTCACCCCTGTCTTGCTCAGGCTGAGTAATTTATTGCCCAGTTCTAAGGCCGGCTTAACTTGCCCACCCACATTGGCACTGACTGGAATCGCCTGCAGCATATCGCGTTGGATTTGTTGATAAGCCTCTTGCAGTTGTTCTAGATTTTCTTCGTGCATGCCGTTACGTTCTTTGATTTTGGCCATGTAATCAAATACCTTCCAGCCTAAGGCAGACAAGACTGCAAAAATCGCGATCGCAACCAACAACTCCACCAAAGTGAATCCCATGCGATGTTTAGTAGTACTCATGAGGTTTTTTCTTTTTCTGGATAATTAAAAAACACCATGCTGGTGATGCCCGATTCCACTTTACCCAAATCCACATTGTACAGACTCACCTGAACCTCGATGCGCTGTACATTTGGACTGATGGTGGCTTCTGATTTTTTGTCGATCTGCCAAGTCTCACCTTGTGATGTGACCTGTTTGGATTGAGTCCCAGTCAGCCATTCACGATTGATGCTCATCTGCGCCACTTCATTCTGTGCCACAAACTGCGCCTTGGTGCGTAAAATTGAATTTGCAGTAGATTGGGTATATTGCATCGCCACTTTGGTCAAGGCCATTGCCGCAACAGCAAAGATCGCCAAGGCAACCACCACTTCGATCAGGGTAAAACCTTTAAGATTGCGCATCGATTTTACCTAGATAATCAACAAGGACTGGGGCACCAATAGGTTTTTGAGCAAAATAAACTTGAATACTGACCGGTTTCGCCTCGCCATTGCCCAACCAAATCAACTTAGGTGCATTGGCCCCGAGTAAATCGGTGTTATTGGCATTTTGATAACGATGTTCTTGGCTTTCAATCTGCAAACTGACCTGAGCAGGCAATTCACGCGGACTAAATTGAGTATTTACCTGCCAGCTTGGTTTGACCGCCAAGCTATTTTGTCTGGACTGCCCTGCCTGGCCATTCTGCGTATTGGCGCTTGGTGTTTGAGTGTATTCAATCACTCGATACAATCCAGAACTGACATCGGTCATGGCCTGCGTTTCTAGCGCATACACACGAGCTTGGTCATTGGCCTCGCGATTAATCCGTTTTAGATCTAAGATCAATAGCTCTCGAACTTGCATAGCTTTACGTTGATCCACGCCATCCACATTAAAGACCACCAAAGAGGCCAACACCCCAATGATGACGATCACCACCATCAGTTCAATTAAGGTAAACCCATGTTGATTTTTTAACGATGAACTGCTCAATGTGGGTCTGCCATTCATAAGGGAGTGTTCTAAGTCTAAGCGGGCTGCGCCACAGGAGGTGAAATCGTCGGAATTGCCAGTGCCTGGTCGATCAACGCCACACGCAATGTGTCACGAGCGCCCAAATAACGTTGATAAAAACTTGAATTTAAAATCGAAGCACCGCCTTGAGTAATCGCCCAAATCGAGGCCAAATAATCACGTACTGACATCAAACTTTCAGTCGACTCAAGATACTGCTCAGTCATGCGGATAATAATACGCAGGCGTTGCTTACGGATTTGATAAAGCGAATAAAATAAATCTTGAATGCCTTGAGCCGTGGTTGCCAAACGCTCTTCGATCTGATGAAACAACACCGCACGTTCAGGATGATGTAAATGATGCAGCATAAAAAATGCCAAATGCTCTGGAAAGCCTTTTTCCACATCATGGATCATTTCCAAAAGCATTTGCTCATTACGAATAATCAGCAACATATACAACTCATCTTTGCTTTGGAAGTGTTTATACAACGTCCCTTTGGCAAGATCGAGTTCTGCAGCCAGCGCATCAAGTGTCATCCCTGATTCACCATTTTCTAACAGTAATTGTTCAGCAACTTGAAAAATTAATGCTTCTCTTGCTCTAAACTGAGCCTGACGATCCATCTTCACCCGTTCACTCACTTTTCTATCTGCTACAAACCCACAGTTTCACTTTAAATTCAGAAGATTATCAAAATTCTGTGTTGTGATTAATCCAATCTCTTCGAGGGTCTTATCATATACTTCACTTAGGGCTTTCGCTACATATGGAACGAATTTTGGTTCATTGCTTTTGCCGCGATAAGGCATTGGCGCCAAATAAGGACTGTCTGTTTCGATCAATAAACGATCCAAAGGCACTTGTTTAGCGACGTCACGCAGGTCTTGGGCATTTTTAAATGAGACGATGCCTGAAAATGAAATGTAATAACCACAATCCAATACCGCTTTGGCTGTGGCCCAATCTTCAGTAAAACAATGCAAGATTCCGTGACTCGATTGTTCCGCCCGAATAATATCGACAGTGTCATGCTTGGCAGAACGGGTATGCACCACTACAGGTTTTTTAAGCAATTTTGAAGCTTGGATATGTCGTGCAAAACATTGCTTTTGCTCAGCAACATAGTCAGTACTGTGAAAATAATCCAAGCCAGTTTCACCCAAGGCCCAGACTTTTTCAGACTGCGCCAATGCCACCAAACGTTCAACCGTGGCCATTTTCATGGCAGCTTCATCCTCACAAGGATGTACACCCACACTGTAGCCGACGTCGCTATGTCGTGCAGCGATCTCAGCCAGTGCCAGATGATCCTCCAGACTGACCGAGATACCCATAAACTTGGAGACACCATTTTCACGTGCAGCCTGCAATGCAGCATCGATGCTGCCCTGATAGGCGTCTAAGTTTAAGAGGGTTAAATGACAATGCGTATCGACAAACACGTGTATTACCTGCAGTTTTAGAAAGTATAAAATTTATAGCGTGAAACTAGGACGCGTTGAGGGTGTGGCACTGGCGAGTATTTTTTCCGCTTTAGCCCTAAACCCATCTGCACCCGCTCCACCAAGTTGAATCGCAAAACCTTGAGGTTTAACCCCCATGGCTTTATGTGAAATCCAAATCACAGCACCAGACAAAGCAATATTACGCTCATCATCACCCAAACGGGCCATGAGCTTAACCAACTCCCCCATCTGCACTTGATGTAATGAAGGAATAAACAATCCGCCACCTTTCACATAGGGCATATAACAAGCCTGCAACATCGCTGTATCTTGAATGCTAAATTGTATCAAAGCCCCACTATCGGTTTGCATCGTTGCTCTCTTTATATGAGTGCTTAGCATGAACGTTCTAAGCATGAGCTCTTAGTACGGACGCTGAGCGCGAGTTCTCTGATCAGCATTATTCTCTTTAATTATGAAACATTCATTAAGCGAATAAATATTTCGTCTAACAATAAATTACTTTGTACGTTTTGATTCAATAATCGCTTGCCCTGTTGTAATGCATCATAAATATCAAACAGGTTTTCAAGCGCATACTGCTCAGCCAAGGCGGTCAAATCTAAATCGGTATTCTTTACACTATGCTGAAGCTTCAAGGCCAATAAGTCCGAAAGCAAATACTCAAACATCGTAATAAAATCTGCAAAGTTCAGCTCTTTATTCCATTTACTGGCAAAGTAGACTGGTCGATTTTTTTCCGTAACCAATTTCAACCAATCGGAAGCGAATTCGCTACGACGCCCCAACCATGCACTATTCACTAACTCTAAGGCCAACAGCGGCATTTGATTAGAGAGATTGAGTAACAATTGGGTTTGGGCCGGCCCAGAACTCTGCAAATGCGATTGTAAATATTCCCGCGCCATCTCAGGCTCAATGCGATCGAGAGCAAAATGTTGCAGGCGACTACGAATCGTTGCCGGAAGTTTTAAATAATGCTCAGCCAACAAGATAATAATAGTGCGCTCACCCGGTTCTTCTAGAGTTTTCAGCAAAGCATTGGATGAGGCAATATTCAGTGCTTCGGCAGGATCGATCACCACCACCCGCCAACCATCTACCGTTTGTTGAACAAAAGGTTGTAAATCACGGATCTTCTCAATTTTAATTTTGGCATTGGCTTTTTTATTGTCTTCATCAGTCGAGATATAGACATAATTCGGATGCGTATCCGACTTCAACCACAAACAGCTATTGCATTGACCACAGGCAGCATCACCCTGCTTATGGGTGCACAATAGCCATGTCACGAAAAGCTGTGCAAACGCATGTTTACCACAGCCTTTTTTGCCATAAAACAACAAGCCATGACCGATTTGTGGAAAACGTCCTGTCAGCGTAGTCCAGGTCTGTTGCTGCCAAGGATAACGCTGTGCATTACTGATATCCACATTCATATCCTGTATAGATGGGTCGGCTTTAGTCAAAATGTGCGACATCCATTGCATTTAAACGATCTAGATCCGCTTGGGTGTCAACGCCCGGTGGTAAATTGGCCTGCGCGATATCAATGGCAATGTGATGACCATTTTCCAACACCCTTAACTGCTCCAAACTTTCCAGTTGCTCCAGTGTCCCCATTTCCCAAGTCACATATTGTTGTAACAACCCCACCCGATAGGCATAGAGTCCGAGATGGCGATAGGCTTGGGTATGTAATGATGGGCTGGCTTTTTTATCCGCATCACGCTCATAAGGAATCGGAGCACGGCTAAAATATAGGGCCTGTTGTTTTTTCGACATCACCACTTTGACGATACTATCGCGCTGAAACTCTTCCACATCATGGATAGCTTCGCACAAGGTTGACATTGAACAGGCTGGATTGGCCAACAATAGATCAGCCACTTGGCAAACCAAGGTCGCAGGCAGCAAAGGTTCATCACCTTGTACATTGACAATAATATCTTCGCTTGCCCAACCCTTGATTCGCGCCACTTCACTGAGGCGATCAGTACCTGAGGGATGGTCTGCGCGAGTCAGAACCACATCAACATCTTCTGCTTGGCAGAGTGCCACAATGCGTGGATCATCTGTAGCAACACAAAGATCATCAAAACCTTGCACTTTTCGAGCCTGATCCACCACCCTTAAAATCATGGCGCGACCATGAATCTCTAACAGCGGCTTACCGGGTAAACGAGAACTTGCATAACGTGCAGGGATAACGATGTGTTTCATGGAATACCTATTTTAAGAAATCTGATTCATCTGTTGTATCTGTTTTAAAAACTCAAACCCAAGGTCGATACCACTGGCCGAGTTTTGCATAGGCCGCTTAGCGACTGTGTTGAGCATTTTCAGTGGCATCTTGATGCATCACAGCCGTATCCGATTGTGCTGAAAACTTAATTCCCAGTGCAGACAATTGCTGCTCAAGTAAGTCATAACAGGCTTTTGATAACACTGCCTCTACAGGCACCACCCAGATCGGCAGCTTAAATTCAGGATGCTGCTGTAGCAATACTGCAAGCTTCACCGCATCTTTTTCAGTGGTGATCAATGGCGACTGCTGCTCGAACTGCAAATCACTGATTTGATAATCATGATGATCTGGAAAAGCATGCGCCTGAAAGTCATTGACCGCCATGCTGTGCAAGGTCTGATAAAAGCGTTGTGGAAATCCGATCCCCACGACAGCATTAAACTGTGCTTGAGGGTTAAACTGTGCTTGAGGATTAAATATGGCCTGCTCATCGAGCACTTGTGGATTGAGCAAATAAGGTGGGGCCACTGCCAAATGCATATGCAATTCGCGTTGCGGGTCGAGTGCATGTTCAATGACCGTGCTGTGTTCTAGTCGTGAGGCAGGTTCGCGCAAATAACCTTCAGGCAACAACTTAGCATTGCCGAGTCCACGCTGATTATCTAAAACAATCCACTCTAACTGCCGTTCTAAGGCCCAATGCTGCAAGCCATCATCGCTGATGATCAGGTCATATTGACCTTGAGCCAATAACAGCTCAATACTGGCTTGACGATTTGGCCCTACTGCCATTGCCACCCCAGTGGCTTGTACAATTTGGCAAGGCTCATCACCGACGACAGCGGGCGTAGAAGCACGACTAAGCAAAGCAGGAAAAGGCCCTTGGCCCCCATAACCTCGACTGATTACAGCGACACGAACCGATTGGGACTGTAAATATTTGACCAATTGGATCAGCAAGGGGGTCTTGCCACTGCCCCCGATGGTGATATTTCCGATTACCATCACGGGCACTGTTGCCTGATAACTTTGCTTCCAACCCGCTTGATAGCGGTATTTATTGATGAGAAATCCCAAACGATAGACACAAGACAATGGACGCAACAGCAGCAACCACTTGGCTTGGCGCTGCCAAGCATCTTGCAGATGTTGCGCAATACTCATGCTAATTATTCCTCGAAATTACGTTGATGCAATTGATAATAAGCACCACGTTTTTCAATCAATTGCTGATGATTGCCTTGTTCAACAATTTGACCTTTGTCCATCACCACAATCAAATCTGCATTTTCAATGGTTGAAAGTCGATGTGCGATCACGATCGTGGTGCGATGTTGATCATCCATTGCCGCATCAAAGGCTTTTTGAATGAAATGTTCAGACTCATTGTCCAAGGCACTGGTGGCTTCATCTAAAATTAAGATCGTTGCATTTTTCAAAATCGCACGTGCGATCGCCACACGTTGACGTTGTCCACCTGAAAGCGATAGGCCTTGCGCACCGAGTTGGGTGTCATAGCCTTGTGGTAATGCCATAATAAAATCATGTGCATAAGCCGCTTTGGCTGCTGCAATGATCGCTTCATCCGAAGCACCTTCTAACTGACCATAGGCAATGTTTTCACGTACTGTACGATCAAATAACACCACTTGTTGATTGACCATGGCAATTTGAGAACGCAACGACATTAACTCAATTTCTTGAATCGGCACTTGATCCAAATAGATCTGACCAGAACTCAATTCTTGAAAACGAATCAGCATGTTCACCAAAGAGGTCTTACCTGCACCTGATCGTCCGACCAAGGCCACAGTCTGTCCCGCCTTAATGTCCAGACTAAAGTCACGAATCGCTTGAATATCACCACGATAGCTTAGGTTGGCTTGATCAAACCGAATATTACCTTGCAGCTTCGGTGTCAATTTTCCTTGATTTTGTTCTTCAGGTAGATCCAAAAGCTCAAACACTGAATGGGCTGCCGCCATACCGCGTTGTAGTTTTTCATTCACATCTGTCAGGCTTTTAATTGGCTTGCCCAATAGACCCGCAGCAGTAATATAGGCAACAAACTCGCCTGCAGAGGTATCACCAAAAATTTGTGGACGTAATGCAATCCACACAATCAAACTCATGGCAACCGAAATCACCAATTGTACGATCGGACTATTCATATTCTGCACCACAACCATTTTCAGGCTGCGCTTTAGATTTTCTTGAGAGGACTTATAAAAGCGTTGTTGTTCATAGCCTTCACCAATGAAACTTTTGACCACTGCTTGGCCATTGACACTCTCTTGAACGATGTGATTGACATCGCCCATGGTGTCTTGCACCTGTATAGACAGTTTACGCATACGCTTAGAGGCTTTGCGTATGATCAAGCCAATCACAGGTAAAAACACGATGATACACAGGGTTAATCGCCAGTTGCTATAAAACAAATAGCCCAACAAACCTAAAGTAATCAAACCATCTTTGACGATGGCTTTTAATGACTCAGAAGATGCCGCCGTAACTTGTTCGACGTTGTACATCAACTTGGCCGTGATATGGCCAGATGAGTTATCCAGATAATACTGTGAAGGCAAGCGCAATAATTTTGCATAAACCTCTTGGCGCATACTAAACACCAAGCTGCGTGAAATCACCGCGGTAAAGTAGCCCCCCATAAACAGACCGAGACCACGAAAGAACATCAACAACACGATCAGGGCTGGAAACCAATCGAGGTCTGTACGATTACCGTCTTGAATGGCATCAATAATGTATTTGAGTAACTTCGCAACTGAGACTTCAGTTGCAGCGTTCATTCCAAAGCCCAACAGGACCAATAAGGCTATGCCCCAATACGGCTTTAAATAGGAAAGCAGACGAATATAGACCTTAAAATCTTGATTCACGCGTAAATAACCTCGGGAAAGAACGTTGCAATCGAGCTGTAGCGATGCTGATGTTAATTCAGGCACTTCATCCATGTAAAGTGTAAAGCGCCTAAACGTTCACAGCAAAATATTGGGCTTGAGTCTAACATGGGTATAGGTGGTGCATGATACTGATTTAAGATCAGCATCATGTCATGCAAGAGCTATTTTTCAGCCAAACAGATATTTAAAATGCCATCCAACTCATCCAAAGAATGATAATGAATAACCAATTTACCTTTACCTTGCTTATTGTGATCGATCTTAACATTTGCGCTAAAGCGTTCAGACAACTGTTGAGTCAATTGCTCTAAATCACTAGATACAGCCGCTTTGCTCAAGGCTTTTTGTGGCGCATTCCAATCACGAACCAACTGTTCAGTCTGACGAACAGACAATGCCTTCTCAATGACGATATTGGCGATTTTAAGTTGTGCATCTGCTTTTAAGGTCAGAATAGCGCGCGCATGGCCCATATCCAGTTGGCCTTCTAGCATCAACTGCTTGATTTCTTCACTCAAACTGAGCAAGCGCAACAAGTTGCTGATCGTGGTACGGGCTTTACCCACCGTATCAGCGATTTCTTGATGACTCAGGCCAAACTCTTCATGGAAGCGCTGTAGCGCCATGGCTTGATCAATCGGGTTCAAGTCTTGACGTTGAATATTTTCAATCAGGGCCAAAGCGATGGCCACTTGATCGGTCAAGTCGCGCACAATAGCAGGAACTTGTTTCAATCCTGCAATTTGTGCGGCGCGCCAACGACGCTCACCCGCAATAATTTCGTAGGGATACTGTGCATCATCGACTGGACGAATCACAATCGGTTGCATCACACCATGTTTTTCAATCGATGCCGCCAATTCTTGTAAATCAGCTTCATGGATAAAACGACGTGGTTGATAAGCGCCTCGTTTGAGTTGATCGACGTCAATCTGTTTTAACTGACCATGATCCACGCCTTGCGCGTCAAGTTGCAATTTCTCTTTTTGGATCGAACCAAGTAACGCATCTAAACCACGACCTTTTGCCAAACCGCGTTTTTTTATGGTCATGTTTTATTTCCTTTTCACTTTGGTTTTTTTCAAGATTTCTACTGCTAAATTCAGGTAGGCGATAGCACCTTTAGAGCTTTTTTCAAAATAAATAATCGGCAAGCCATGCGCTGGTGCTTCGGCCAAACGTACGTTACGTGGCACCACAGTTTCATAGAGTTTTTTACCAAAATACTGCTCTAATTCTGCTGAAACGTCACGGGTCAAGGCATTACGCGCATCATACATGGTCCGCACCACACCGACGATCTCAAGCCCAGGGTTTAATGCTTGCTGGATTTTATCAATGGTTTGGGTCAGATCAGCCAAGCCTTCGAGTGCATAATATTCGCATTGCATTGGGATAATCACCCCATGCACCGCAGCCAAAGCATTCACTGTGATCAGGCTTAAACTTGGCGCACAATCGACCAGAATATAATCAAAATCTTTCTCGACCTGCTTTAGCGCTTCACGCAAGATAAACTCACGACCCTCTTGATCGGCAATCGCCAACTCCACCCCAGCCAAGTCACGGTTAGAACCCAATACTTTATAGCCCACTTCAGACTGATGGATCGCGGTGCTGATCGGCACTTCACCCAACATGACATCGGTCACAGAATACTGCAGTTCATTCTTCTGTATACCCGACCCCATGGTGGCATTGCCTTGAGAATCCATATCCACCAACAACACCCGTTTCTTTAATACAGCGAGTGAGGCTGCCAAGTTTACGGCTGTGGTGGTTTTACCTACGCCGCCTTTTTGATTGGCAATTGCAATAATTTGAGCCATGGTCTTCCCAATCCTAAATACGGTTTTTAATATTTTTTAATACAAGTAAATGACGTTGCTCATCTAAACGTGGCACGCTTAATTCTATGATTTTGCACTGCCATTGATCTTTCAGTGCTGCAATCTCGTCATGTGGCACCAAACCTTTCATCGCTGCAATCTGACTTTCTGCATGCATATAAGGTTGAGCGGCCTCAACAAAATCAGTTAATGACGCAAAGGCGCGACTGGTCACCACATCAAATTGACCTAAACTGGCAATACTGTCTTGGTTTTCAACACGGGTTTGCACTGCGATCACATTTTGTAATTTTAAATCAGCGATCAACTGCTTCAAGAAACGAATTTTTTTACCATTCGAGTCGAGCAACACACACGCACGTTCGGGTTGCGTCAACGCAACGATCATGCCTGGCATCCCACCACCGGTTCCGATATCGAGCAAACGACCTTGAGGAAGATCGTTCAATATGCTCAAGCTATCCAACAAATGTTTCACCAACATTTCTTTGGGTTCGCGGATTGCTGTCAAATTATAGGCTTTGTTCCACAACAGCAAAGCATCTTGATATTGGAGTAAAGCAGACAGCGCCGCATCGCTGAGTTCAAGGCCCAGTTGTTGACTATCATGCTTTAACGCTTGAAAAAAAGGATGCATAAGTATGTAACTTTTACAGAAATTAGTTCGAAGTATACCGATTTCTGCCGCGTGGAACAGCTAAGAGTGACGAGTAAATATGCATTTAGTCAAACATGCCTGCCAAAATCTGCTGATCAAGTTCAGCCAAACGTTCAGGCGTACCCACATCAACCCATGTGCCCACCAGCTTTTCAGCACTAATTTGACCCTGCAACATCGCCTGTTTAAATAACGGTAACATCGCACGCTTACCCTGTTCTAAACCTTTGAACATTAATGGAGAGTACACAGCAACCCCACTATAGGTCAGCGCTTCACCCGATTGTTGCTGTTCAAATAGATAACTGCGCCCTGCCGACAAGATGAAGTCACCCTGCGGATGCTGCGGTGGATTGGACACCAAAAGCAAATGTGCCAAATTGTCCGCCAGTTCCACAGTTTTTAAGCCTGCAAAGTCAGCGGTCGTCCAGACATCACCATTGACCAAAATAAAAGGCTCATCACCCAATAATGGCAAGGCATTGACGATTCCACCCGCTGTTTCTAGGCCCTCGCCCTCATGTGACCAGAGGATGTTGACCCCGAACTGAGAACCATCACCGAGCTCAGCGAGCAATTTCTCACCCAACCATGCCGTATTAATCACGATCTCAGTCACACCGATGGCTTGCAGCTTTTCAATATGCCAGACAATTAATGGCTTTGACCCCACCTTTAATAAGGGCTTCGGGGTATGCAAGGTCAGCGGACGCATGCGATTACCCATGCCTGCCGCCAATATCATTGCTTTCATTAGAGTACGCCCTCGTAGTGACCATATTTCGCTGCAAAACTTGGCATGACACGTTCACGGATAAACTGCATAAAGTCCTGTAACTCAACGATGCCTTGGCTTTCTTGCAGTACATACCACATCACCCGAGGGAGATCATTTAAGTAGCCTGACTTACCATCACGCTCAAACAAACGCACAAATATACCCAAGATCTTGATATGGCGTTGTAAGGCCATCAGGTTGGCATCGCGTTTAAACTGTAGAATGTCACGTTGCTGCTTGGCGGCATCTGGCAACATGGCATAAAACATTTCAAACCAATGCTCTACTTGTTCAGGTCGCCATTGCACATAGGCATCACGCGTCAAAGAAATCAAATCATAAGTATCTGCACCGATCACCGCATCTTGGAAGTCAATCACGCCCAAATCCGCTTGATCAGCCAATTGCATCAAATTTCGGCTATGAAAATCACGATGTACAATCACTTGGGGTTGTGACAACGCCGCTTGAGCCAAAAACTCAAACGCCTGCTCAATCATCGCGGTTTCTGCAACTGTGGTTTGCACCGCCAATGCCGGTAACATCCATTCGGTCAGCAAATGCATTTCACTGATCAACTTGGTATGCGAATAGGCAGGAAGATGTTCATCCGCGGCAATAGACTGCAGATGAATCAACTGTTTAAAACACTGTTGATAATAAGCATCTACGCTTTGATCGTTGAGTAGGCTAGACAACAGCACATCACCAAAGTCTTCTAACAACAGAAAACCCTGTTGTAAATCCTTGGCAAAGATGTGCGGGACACGTACATTATGTTGATCGAAAAATTCATCAATTTTCACGAATGGCGCACAATCTTCCTTATCCGGGGGTGCATCCATCAACATAAAGGCTTTATTATTCAATTTGATTCGGGCATAACGGCGAAAACTGGCATCACCTGCTAAAAAGTGGATTTCGAATTTATCTGATTGCAGGACTGAGGCAACCCAGTGGTGTATCAATTGTTCACGTTGTGTATTCATTTGCTATAAAATCTAATTCAGGCAGAATTTTTAAAGGACTAAGTGTAGCTACTTATGGACTTTTTCTCTATCATGCCACCATAATTAATTGCGATTTGCACACTTGGTTAAGGACACAAATGAAGCAACAGTTTAAATTTAATCCTTTAGCGACTGCTATTTTGACCTTACTCTGCGGAAGCTCATTATCAAGTTATGCAGAATCTGTAACGGTTGATGCAGAAACTGACAATCAACAGCTCAAGTCCGCGATCAAGGAAAGCTACCCAGGGCAAAACTTCTTTGCAGAATATTATGTCGATAAGGATGCAGCCCAATCCCAATTAAGAGATGTCAACTCTGCCACCAACCGTTGGTGTCAGGGCGTTTGGGTCACCCCTTTTAGCGCAGAGTCGCAGCAGGGTTCAGCAGACGATGGCAGCTCTGTCATTACCGCTGACCATGGTTACTACAATCCCAATGGTGACTCGATCTTAAGTGGTGATGTAATCATTGATCAACAAGGCCGTATGATCCGCGCCAATGAAGTGACCATTGATAAAACCCAAACTTATGCCAATGCCAAAGGCAATGTTCAATTGGCACAAGGCGGTTTAATCGCACAAAGTGATCAGATCAACTACAATTTAAAAGATCAAACCGGCCAACTGAACAATAGTTTCTATATTTCTGAAGATACCCATGCACATGGGCATGCCAGCAAAATTGAGCGTACCTCACCGACCAATGTGGTGATGAGTGATGCAACCTATTCGACCTGTCCACCAGAGCAAAAACCGACTTGGCAAATTAAAGCCAAAAGTATTGAACTCGATCAAGAAACCGGTCGTGGTATTACCAAGAATACCAAGCTATATATTAAAGATACGCCGGTCATGGCGATCCCCTATTTTAACTTTCCCATTGATGATCGCAGAACCACAGGATTGCTTAGCCCGAGCTTTGGATATAGCAACCAAGGTGGCTTTCAAATCAACACTCCGATCTATCTCAATTTAGCACCCAATTATGATGCAACACTCACCCCAATGCTGTATAGCAGTCGTGGGGTGATGCTCAATGGTGAACTTCGCTATATGACGGAAAACTTTGGTCAAGGTAAAATTTGGGGCGGTTATTTACCCTCGGATCGTGACTATAAAGATCAAGATCGTAAAGATTTTCACTTTAGCCATGAGTGGTTAATCAACGAGCAATGGTCAACCAATGTTGAATACAACTATGTCTCCGATAAAGACTTTTTTGCTGACCTTGATAACAACCCGAATTCTAAAACAGAACTGAATCAACGTCGGGCATGGGAACTCAATTATGCCAATGGCATACCAGGGCTAAAAACCAAATTGCGCGTTGAGGACTTCCAAACCCTAGACCCAAGTATTCCCCAAGTGGATCGACCTTATGCGCGTTTACCGCAATTCTTGGTCAACTATGTGGGTGGTAATCCATTGGGCTTTGAGTACGAATTTAATAGTGATACCGCCTACTTCAGAAAAAGTATCAACGATATTCCACCAAACGAGGACGCTACAGCTAAAGTTCAACCGAATGGTACACGTTTTTATAACCACCTATCAACGCGCTATAACTTTAGAAATCAGTGGGCTTTTGTCATCCCAGAAGTTTCAGTACGCTCGATACAGACCATCTACGATCAAGATACCCAACGCAATACCCAATTTAGCTCAGATACCAAAAGCAAATCGGTTGTGGTACCTCAATTCACTTTAGATACGGGCTTAACCTTTGAACGTGAAGGGAAATATTTACAGACCATCTCCCCACGTGCCTTCTATGCCTATGCGCCACATAAAAATCAAGATGGATATCCAAACTTTGACTCCACCTCGGCTTCTATTAACTATGACCAACTGTTTAACCCCTATCGTTTTTATGGTCATGACCGTTTAGAAGACAACAACTTTTTATCTCTAGGGGTCAGTTATAGCCTGTTTGACAGCATTGGACTAGAACGCCTTAGATTAGGCCTAGGTCAAAGTTATTATTTTGATGACCGTAAAGTAACGCTCAAAAAAGCCAATGATGATTTTGACACCCAGAAACAGACTGGACCGATCCTGAGTCTTAGCAGTCAAATTTCACAAAACTTAAGCATCTCCTCAAATTCAGCTTGGTCATCCAGTGGCACCAATGTCCAACGTGATTTACAGTTTGCCTTTACCGGTGATACTGGAAACATGTATAGCGTTGGCTATTTCTATCGTGACCTATTGCCTGATCGCCAACAAGCCTACGATCAAGTCGTTGCATCATTTGTACAGCCTGTTTATAACAACTGGCGTATGATGGGCCATGTACAATATGATCTAACAAACAATGTCACACGCGACTTTCTCGTTGGCGTAAACTATGAATCCTGTTGCTGGGGTGTGTCTGTTTACGGACGCTCTTATTACAATGACTTAGATAATGTAGAGGACTCATCTACCAAACCTAAACGCGCTGTCATGGCCGAATTTACACTTAAAGGATTAGGGGGCTTAAACAATAAATTAAGCTCATTACTGGAAAATCGAATCTTTGGCTTTGACAAAGTTAACCAATCTTGGACACATTAATGAAGACGCACAATTTAAAAAAACTCTTTAAAGTCACTGCCTTTGCCATAGCTATTTCTGCTTCTATGCCGTCTTTTGCTCAACCCACCGATCAAGTCATTGCGGTTGTCGGCAATAGTGCGATTTTAAAAAGTGATTTAGATCAAGGCGTAGCTGAAGCTGTCTACCAGTTACAAGCACAAAAAAAAGAGTTACCCCCTGAACAAGTTTTACGCAGCCAGATTCTTAATCAACTGATCCTACAAAATGCCCAACTCGAACAAGTGAAGCGCTATGGGATTAAAGTCGATGAAAACACGCTCAATGATGCGGTACTTAAAGTCGCAGCACAATCAGGTGTCAATAGTCTGAGTGCTTTCCAACAAAAACTCGATGCTGTCGCGCCTGGGACCTATGAAGTGCTGCGTAGTCGTGTAGCCAATGATTTGCAAATCCAGCGTTTACGCCAGCAACAAGTCATGTCTCGTATTAAAATCAGTGATCAAGACGTTGAAAACTTCCTCAAATCACCTGAGGGCCAGGCTGCTGTTGGCAGTCAAGTCCGTGTATTGCATTTGCGTGTTTCTGGTGATGCTACACCTGCCGAACTGACCAAGACTGCTCAAAATATCAAAGCAGCGTTAGATCAAAGTGATGACTATAAAGGGATTCAGAAAAAATTTAATCAAGACAAAATCAAAGTTGATGCTGCCGATATGGGTCTTAGACCTTTGAGCAGCATCCCAGGCGAACTTGCGGCTCGTGTCAGCAGTATTAACCCTGGCCAAACCAGTGAAATCATTCAAGTTAAAGATGGTGCGCATGTACTCAAATTACTTGAGCGCAAAAGCAACGACCAAAAAGCTTTGGTGCCACAGTACAAAACTCGTCATATCCTGATCAAAACCTCTGAAGTGGTCAGTCAAGAAAATGCGCAGCAGATGATTGAAAGCATCTATAACCGTATTCAAGCAGGTGAAGATTTTGCTACTCTGGCTGCAACCTATTCTAGCGACCCAGGTTCAGCACGTGACGGGGGTAGCTTAGGTTGGGTAAGCCCTGGCATGATGGTGCCTGAGTTTGACCAAACCATGAAAAGCAGCACTGTAGGTGTAGTCAGCAAACCCTTCGAAACCCAATTCGGTTATCACATCTTGCAAGTCACCGATACTCGTCAACAAGATATGACCAAAGAATATCAGCAACGTATGGCTAGACAAGCCTTGGGAGAGCGTCAATTTGATGCTGAGCTAGATAGTTGGTTAAGAGAGTTACGTACCAGCACCTATGTTGAAATTAAAGATCCAAGCTTAGCGGAACATAACACTTCGAAGAAATAATTTCTTCTCTCATTAAAAAAACCTCATTGCGCGCAATGAGGTTTTTTTATATCAATACAGGGATCAAAAAAAGGCGCCTCAATAGGCACCCTTTTTATATCAAACTCTTAATCAAAGATTAACGGTTGTTTTCGTCATCTTGAGAATCTTCAAATTTAGTTTCGCCTTCAAAGCCGCCAGTAGATTGACCGCCGAAACCGCCTTGACCGCCAAATCCGCCACCTTGACCGCCAAAGCCGCCACCTTGACCGCCGAAGCCGCCACCTTGACCGCCGAAGCCACCTTGACCACCAAAGCCGCCGCCTTGACCGCCGAAGCCACCTTGACCACCAAAGCCACCGCCTTGACCGCCAAATCCGCCTTGACCACCAAAGCCACCGCCTTGACCGCCAAATCCGCCTGGCGCTTGAGCACCACCAGCAGGTGCGCCCACTGGACGTGGATTACGTGCAGGAACAACTGTAGAGATTGCATGTTTGTAAACCATTTGGCTTACAGTATTTTTGAGCAACACTACATATTGATCAAACGATTCAATATGACCTTGCAACTTAATGCCATTTACAAGAAATATAGAAACTGGAATACGTTCTTTACGGAGAGAATTTAAGAACGGATCTTGTAAAGTTTGACCTTTAGACATTTTATACTCCAAAAAATTTAAAAAAAATCAGCGCAAAAACTATCTTTATTTTCAATTAAAATTTATAAAAAATTATAAATAAGATAGTGGGTAAATTTTGCTTTATCCGTATGAGTTTCGCAAGTCTTCTTGAGCTTGCTTTATTGAAGAAAAGTTTTGAAAATGGTGAGCATCTTGCAAAGACCGTAACCAAGTGTATTGACGTTTTGCCAATTGTCGTGTTGCAAATAATGACTTTTCCTCCATTACACACCTATTTTTATGGCTTTGGTCACTGTTTTTCAAAAAATCTATGGCTTGTCTATAGCCAACAGATCGTGAAGCGGGTAAGTTTTCATCTAAATCGTATTTTTTCATAAGATATTCGACCTCATTTAAAAATCCGATTTCCCACATTTTTTTGAGCCGAAGCTCGATTCGCTTGTGCAATTCTACACGGTCAGGTTGTAAAGTATAATTATGATATATGTAACGATAGTTTATATTTCTAGTTTGATTTGCTTGTATTTTTGTAATTGGTTCACCAGTCAATCGATAAACTTCGAGCGCCCGAATAATCCGTTGCCGATCTGAAACTTTAAATTTCTCCCCAGCCAATGGATCAACTCGTTGCAGTTCTGCATGAACATGTTCCCAGCCAAATTCAGCCGCTTGTTGTTCGATTGCCGCACGGATCACAGGATCAGCACTGGGCAGATGCTCGGACAAGCCCTCTAACAAGGCCTTGAAATACATCATGGTACCACCCACCAAAATGGGGATTTTTCCACGCTGATGAATCTCATCGATCAGTCGATGTGCATCTTCGACAAACTCTGCAGCCGAATACACCTGTACTGGGGTAATAATATCAATCAAATGATGTGGATATAATGCCTGCTCAGCTTTGGTTGGTTTGGCTGTGCCGATATCCATCTCCTGAAAAACCAAGGCGGAATCAACCGAGATCAACTCAAAGTTGCCTCGTTCATAGAGTTCACATGCCAATGCTGTTTTACCACTTGCAGTGGGTCCCATTAGATTAATAACGGGCAATTGATTTGACATTGTTCCCTATTCTCCTCGAGCAAATAATTTATCTAGTTGTGACAATGGAAAAGCGCGCCATGTCGGACGACCGTGGTTACATTGGCTGGCGAACTCAGTTTGTTCCATTTGGCGCAGCAAGGCATTCATCTCCGACAGACTCAACATCCGATGCGCCCGAACCGCCCCATGACAGGCCATCCCCGCCAATAAGTGATCCCGTTTTTGCTGTAGCGCCTGCGCCTCATCATTCGGATCGAGGTCATTAAGCAATTCGGCAACTAAGGCAGCAAAATCGGCCTTGTGTAAGATTGCAGGCACACCCCTTACGATGACTTGTTCATCACCATATTGATCCAACTCTAGTCCCAAGCGATCTAATTGCGGCTTTAAAGCATCGACCCGTGTGGCCTGCATCCGACTAATTGAGATCACCTTGGGGATTAACAACTGTTGCGATGTCCAGAACTCTGGCTTATCCCAAGCAGACTTCATTTGTTGCAACAAAATACGTTCATGCGCAGCATGCATATCGACAATAATCAAACCTTCAGTATTTTGCGCAAGGATATAAATGCCGTGTAATTGCGCGATCGCAATACCGAGTGGAAATTCATCTACCGCACTCGGATAAACACTGCGATCGAGATCTGAACTGTTCCCAACATCGTTTTCACGCAAAGGGGACAGATATTGTTTCAGCGCCTGATTGGCTTGTAATGAGGGTCGATACGGTGTTTGTGCTGCTTGATGTCCAGACTGTGACTGGGGATAGTTGGACTGCGGACTGACCGACTGCGCTTGCCCTGTCTGAAAGTCACTTAATGTTTGATTATCGGCATCATGTTGCTGCTCTGCATTACGAGCAGATTGCTGTGCAGCATACTCTACAGAGTCAACGCCTGCAGAGGCATTACGATGTAAGGAAAACTGTTCTTGATAACGCGGTTGGATCGCCTGCGCTGCTGCTTCGGCCTGGGTTTGCTCGGCTTTCATGGCTTGAGCCAAGTCAACCGCAGCCGTTTGGAACTGCGACAGGGTCTGTTTAGCAAAATGTCTGACAAATTCATGTACTTCACGCTGATTTAACAAGCGGATTTCATGTTTGGTCGGATGCACATTGACATCGACTTGCTCAGGATCAACCTCTAGGAACAACAAATACCCTGCGTATTGATGACCATGCAAGATACCGTCATAGGCCATACGCAGCGCATGTGCAATGGTTTTGTCTTTGACGATTCGGCCATTGACATAAACATATTGCAAATCTGCTTGCGCTCGCGCATCCGAAGGATGCCCCAACCAACCGGATAGGCGCAAATTGATACTTTCTGCGTCGATCCAATAGGCATTTTCGGTAAATGTTCGACCGAGCAACTGTTGCACCCGTTGGAAACGCAGTTCGCCACTATCTGCAACGGGAAGATTCAAACGAATATTATCATTGTGCTCGAGTACAAAGCGTATATCGAAATGGGTCAGGGCCATGCGGCGCACGATTTCTTCAATATGGCCAAATTCGGTACTGGGTTTTTTTAAAAATTTACGCCGTGCAGGGACATTAAAAAACAAGTCCTGTACCCGTATATGGGTGCCTTGTTGCATGGCAATGGCTTGGATTTGCTGATGATCCATGGCGGTACCATTGACCTCAACTTGATAGCCCACACCGCTGTCATCTTGACTACTGCTCAGACTTAAGCGCGACACGGCTGCAATCGATGCCAAAGCCTCTCCACGAAAGCCTAGACTGACAATGGCATGTAGGTCATCGGCACTTTGGATCTTACTGGTGGCGTGCCGTGTAACAGCAAGCGCCAGATCATCCACATGAATGCCGCGACCATTGTCAATAATTTCGATCAAGGTGCTACCACCTTGCGCAATACGGATGATCAGAGAAGTCGCACCTGCATCGATGGCGTTTTCAACCAATTCTTTCACTACGGATGAGGGGCGTTCTATCACCTCTCCCGCAGCGATTTGGTTCGCCAAAGCAGGATCTAAGCTACGGATTCGTCTGGTTGTCATCTCTTGCTGCATGCATTTTGCCTATCTAAAATTGAGTTGATGCTAATGTCGATATATATCCTGATTTTCATGTACAGCTAAAGTGTATCTAAAGTGCGGCTAAGGCCTGCATCAAAGATTCAGCATTGAAACTCAAATGCACTTCACGTTGCAGCTCATCATCGGTTTTGCGGATCTCGATCACCACATCTGCCTCGGGGATTTCATCTTCGCCTTTGGAGGGCCATTCAAATAAAAATAGCGCATGATCTGTGTCTAAATAATCACGAATCCCCATCAGTTCAAGTTCGTAGGGATCATTGAGGCGATAAAGGTCAAAATGAAAGATCGCCTTGCCATTGATTTGATAAGGTTCAACCAAGGTATAGGTCGGGCTTTTTACCGCACCCTGATGCCCAAGGCTCTGTAACCAATAGCGACTGAGCGTGGTTTTGCCTGCACCCAAATCACCGATCAAATAAATCACCCCTTGATCGATATATTTGGCCAACAACTGTGCCAAGTTTTGGGTATCCTTTTCACTGTTTAATGGATATAAAAATGAATACTGCATCGCGCTCACAACATGATTCTAAACAGCGAATATGATAGCATTACCGCGCTTTAAAACCTACGTTACTGTATTTAAGCTGCTCACCCTCAGTACGGTAATTGGGTGATAAGTTATGCGAATAAACCAGACATTTTGATATTGAAGTCATACCCATGCAGCCAAGCCCCGCTGAGCCCCCTTTTCTACCGCCTATGCGTGATGGTGTCAGTGCCAGTCAGGTATTTTTACCGCGCTTAAATCTGCCGATCAGCACGGTTTTTGCCTATCTGTGCCAGCATTTTCCGCACATTGATGCTGCCGAATGGCGACAACGCTTTGATGATCAATTGGTTTTTGACCAACATGGCCATGTGCTGAGCATCAGCAGCGGTTATCAGGCTGAACAACATATTTATTATTATCGTTTTTTAGCGCATGAAATCCATGTGCCATTTTACGAGCAGATCCTATTTGAAACTGATGATCTGTTGGTGGTTGATAAACCACATTTTTTAACCATGAGTCCAACTGGTCAATATGTACAAGAAACTTTATTGGTGCGCTTAAAAAAAACCACGGGCAATCCTGACCTCACCCCGATCCATCGCCTAGACCGTGAAACAGCAGGCGTGGTGCTGATCTCAAAACGGGTGCAAACGCGTGGCGCTTACCAACAAATGTTTGCACGTGAACAGGTGCATAAGACTTACCATGCGATTGCACCCTATCGTCCCGAGCTAGAAGTGCCCCGTTTGATTGAACTGCGAATGGAAAAATCAGATCCGTTTTACACCATGCGCGTGGTCGAAGGTCTAGCCAATACCCGCACCGAAATCAGTATGCTCGAACATCACGATGGCTGGGCCAAGTACTGTCTCAAGCCCCACACTGGCAAACAACATCAACTGCGCGTACATCTTAGCCATTTACAAATCCCGATTCGCTATGATCCCTTTTATCCCGAGATCCAGCACAAAGCCAACGATGACTTTTCCAAACCCTTGCAACTGTTGGCAAAACACATTACATTTCACGATCCACTCAGTGACAGTGCGATGCATTTTCAATCGGGTTTTGATCTGGCGCTATAATTCCAATGTAATGACAAAAAACTCAGCTTTTCGTTGAATAGGCGTTGAAATTACACTGGCTTTGTTTAAAATATGTTTTCCAACTTTATGTTGTTTGGTTCTTTCATGAGAAAAACAGAAGTCTATCAAGTACGCCTTGATTCACAAGAAAAAAAACAAGCCTTTGCTGTTTTTAAACAACTGGGGATTACCCCCGCACAAGCTGTACGTCTGTTTTTCAAACAGGTCGTACTGACCAAATCGATTCCATTTGCGATCGAAAATCAAAGCATTAATATGGATCAACTCTTAAAACTGAAAAAAATCAAACAAGAACATCATCAAGAATCACTGAGCAGCGATGCAGACTCACTCAATGAAGATGAAGATATTTTTGCTGAATTAAATGCCCTACTTGGTGAGTCCAAACAACTCGACTAAACCCAGTCCATGTTACATAAACGGCTTATTTAAAACAGCTTGAGTTCGCTATGCTCTTTTGCACGACAGAATAACAATGGCAAAGAGAGCAACTATGATTGTACGTCGCGCAACCGTTGAAGACTTAGAGCAACTTGCTGTTTTATTTGATGAATATCGCCAATTTTATGGCGCATCAAGCAATATCCAAGAATCATTCCAATTTCTAAAACAACGTTTCCAGAACAAAGAAAGTGTAATTTTCGTGCATTTCAAGGATGAAACCATCACTGGTTTTGTATTGTTATATTTAGGTTTTTCCTCTCTGGCCTGCGCTCGTTACTACATCCTAGATGATGTCTATGTTACCCCTGACTTTAGGCGTCAAGGCTCTGCCAAGCAGTTGATTGACACGGCGATCTTATTTGCTCGACAGGAACAAGCACTGCGGATCAGCCTTGAAACCCAAAAGAGTAATATCCAATCGCATAAGCTCTATGAAAAGATGGGTTTTATTAAAGATGATGCGTTTCAGAGTTATCACTGCTTTTTAAAATGAACTTAGACCAAATGCAGTGCTCAAATTGAGTACCCAAAAGATTTAGATAATAATCAGCCCCGTTTCAGACTGCTGCTTGGTCGCTTCGAGTTGCTCCAAGTTTAAATACATCCATTCACCCTGCGCTAATTGTTGCAACTGTAACTGTCCCACTTGGGCACGATGCAGTTGCTCAACCTTATTGCCCACGGCAGCCAACATGCGTTTAACTTGATGATAGACCCCTTGATGGATGGTCATTTGCAATGCATGACTGTCTACAAGCGTTACATCAGTTGCTGCATAGATCCCCTTTTCATTGCGTAGTTCTACGCCGGTACTGAGATCATCGAGTTGCTGCTGTGGGATCGGGTCTACTGTTCGAACTTGATAGACCTTGGGCACATGCTTCTTCGGATGGGTCAGGGCTTGCAAAAATTGACCATCATCGGTGAGCAGCAACAAGCCGGTCGTGTCTTGGTCTAAGCGTCCTACACACTGAATACCTCGATTAATCAAGCTCTCATCAAACAGATCAAATACGCTTTGATGATGGGTGGATTGATGTGAACATTCATAATGCTCAGGTTTATGCAGCGCGATATAGACTTTTTCACGGTAGCAATAGTCTTTGCCATAAACTCGAAACTGTAAATCTTGTAGTTGGAGTTTAAATTTAGGCTCGCTGATCACTTGATTTGCAATGCTGACTGCGCCAGATTTAATCAACTGTTGGCAATGTTTTCGCGAACCAAATCCTTGTGATTGCAACATTTTTTCCAACAGCATAGCGATACCCTCATCTTAAGAGCGGCTATTCTACCGCATAACAGCCATCACCGCTCATCATCGTGCACCCACCTGAAACAATATATGCCGACCTATTTAGACCACCCACTTAGACCCAGTATCGATCAATGCACGACTGGCGCTGTTATTTCACGGCACAGTTAGGGCTATAATGCCGCCCTACTTGTTCAAAATGACCTGCATTGTTATGAGCCTATCCAATTTGGATTTAAACCTGATCGTTTTAATCGTGCTATTGGCCTGTGGTGTACTCAGTCACAATTCATCCATCACCATTGCTGCCGCAGTATTGATCATTTTTAGAATCACACCATTGAGTGAATACTTTCCCTATCTGCAAAATTATGGCCTGCATATTGGCATTATCATCTTGACCATTGGCGTGTTGACCCCAATCGCCAGTGGTAAATTACCGGGTGAAGCGATCCTCAAATCATTTTTAAGTTGGAAGTCCTTATTGGCAATCGGCATCGGCTTAGCCGTGGCATGGCTTGGTGGTCGTGGGGTAAAACTCATGTCCAATCAGCCCGATGTAGTTGCAGGCTTATTGATTGGTACGGTGGCAGGCGTGGCAGTACTGCGCGGTGTACCGGTCGGCCCACTGATTGCAGCAGGCCTATTGTCATTGTTAATCGGCATCAAACCCGGCTGACAATTGGGTATTTATAGGCTGAGCGCACGGCCATTGCCTGCGTGCATTCCCCATTAATGTGAATAATAACTATGTCGTTTCAGTGAGAATTTCTCCAGCTGTTTTAAGAAGCCCTCAAAATAGCTCTTCTCTTTTTCTTCGATTCGATAACCTGCATACAGACTACGGCGCAGACCTTGTGGTGATGCACAACTCAGACGTTTAGAGGTCACCCAACCCTTTTGCTCATACTCATTCACCACCCAATCCGGCAATGCCGCAATCCCTCGTCCACTGGCAACCAATTGGATTAACATCTGAGTCAAGTCCGTGGTTCGAATCTGCTTGGGCAGTATATTGGCAGGGATAAACAGATGCGCCATGATGTCCAGACGATGCTTATCCACGGGATAAGTAATCAAGGTTTGGTCGGCTAAATCTTGGATTGAGATATTTTCCTGTCGCACCAAGGCATGGGTATTGGAGAGTACCAAGCGCGATTCATATTCAAATATAGGAAAATACTCGATGCCTTTTAAATTGATGGGATCAGCAGTAATCAATAGGTCAAACTCGCCATTTTGCAACAACTCATGTGGATTGGCCTCAAAACCTGAAGCAAAATCCAAATCCACATCGGGATATTGATGGCGATATTGATTCAGTAATGGCATTAACCAATCAAAGCAACTATGGCACTCAGATGAAAAGATGATCCGTCCCGTTTGACCATGCACAATACGGGTAATATCAGAATGGGTGATTTGGATCTGTGGCAGTACATCATCCGCAAGCTTGAGTAAGCGCTGCCCAACGTTAGAAAAAGTCACCGGTCGACTGCGACGATTGACCACCTCTACTCCATACCAATGATCTAACTCTTTGAGTTGATGAGAAATAGCAGATGGCGTTAGGCAAAGATCGTTGGCTGCTGCAACCAATGAACCATGCTCACGCAAGGCAGTTAAGGTTTTAAGATGGCGGAATTCTAACATGAGGTATCGCACAAATGAATTTTATTCAGTATACAGTTAAATTATTTAGTTTGCCTCAACTTGAAAAATATTTAATGATGCTGAGCAAGTCGATCCACAGCGCCTCATCGCGGACAACTTACGCAAAAAACAATTAAACCCAAAAAATAATTTAAACTACAGAATAATTAAAACCACAAAATAATATAAGTTTAGTGCATAGCGCATGAGCCAGCTGATGCGGTTTTTTTACTGAATGATCTTCATCTTGAACTGAAAAAGATTCATTACCCAGCCTCCACCCAACTTGCAATAATATCTAGCATCGCCCTTTAACAATGTGATGCAGTGTTATGTCCGCTTCAGTACGTGCCAAACTCCAACTCCCAGATGGTCATCAGCAGTTATTACTGCATTCGTGTTGTGCGCCATGTTCGGGTGAAGTGATGGAAGCATTACTGGAATCTGAAATCCCCTTTGCAATCTTTTTTTATAATCCCAATATTCATCCAGTGAAAGAATATCTGATCCGTAAAGACGAGAATATCCGCTTTGCTGAGAAGCATAATATTCCCTTTATCGACTGCGATTATGACACCGACAACTGGTTTGCACGTGCCAAGGGGATGGAAAATGAACCTGAGCGTGGCATTCGTTGCACGATGTGTTTTGATATGCGCTTTGAACGCACTGCACTCTATGCCTATGAAAATGGCTATAGCCTGATCAGCAGTTCACTGGGGATTTCACGCTGGAAGAACATGAAGCAGATCAATGATTGTGGACTACGCGCCGCAGCACATTATCCAGAGATCAGCTACTGGGACTACAACTGGCGTAAGGCAGGTGGCGCCAGTCGCATGATCGAAATCAGTAAACGTGAAGAATTTTATCAACAAGAATACTGTGGTTGCGTGTACTCACTACGTGACACCAACCGCTGGCGTATGAGCCAAGGCCGTGATCGCATCCGTTTGGGTGAGAAATTTTATAGCAATGCCATGGATGAGGAAGACTAAGCGCGCCAATCGCCTGAGTCAATTTAACCTTAAAACAAATCAAGCAGGATTAGAAAAATTTTAAAATACTCTGAATCACGATCGCATTAATAATATCGATAAAAAATGCGCCACAGAGTGGGATGATCAGGAAGGCTTTGTGCGAGGTCCCGTACATATTGGTCACTGCCTGAATATTGGCAATTGCAGTCGGAGTCGCTCCCATGCCAAAGCCACAATGCCCTGCTGACAAGACGGCTGCATCATAGTCTTTGCCCATAACATTGAAGGTCACAAAAGTGGTATACAATGCCAAGACTAAGGCTTGCACCAACAAGATCACCACCAGAGCCCCAGCCAGATCCGCCAAAAGCCACAATTTTAACGACAGTAACGCCATCGCCAAATACAGCGACAAAGAGGCATTACCAAACACATCGATGGCGCGGTCAAATATTTTCTGCTTCAGTCCAAGCTCCATCACATTACGCAACAACACCCCTGAACCCAACGCCCAGACAAAAGTCGGCAATTCAAACCATTTTCCAGCACTAAAATTGCTCATCAAGTCTGCCATAAAAATACAGCCTGCAAACATCCCGAAAGTAGTGATGGCGTTGCTGGCTGTGATTAGACGGGTTTTCTTTGAATATTCGAATGTAGCAACATCGGTCTGCGGCAGGTCATCATTATCATCACTGCCATCGTTGCTGTTACTCGCATCAGCCAATTGATGACGTTTAATCAAAAACTTAGCAACGGGACCTCCCATAATACCGCCGATTACCAGTCCAAAGGTCGCACTGGCCATGCCCAAGACCACAGCGCCTTGAATCCCATAGTCCTGCTCTAAGATACTGCCCCAAGCTCCTGCCGTTCCATGCCCACCTGTTAAGGTAATCGACCCTGCGATCAAGCCGATGAGTGGATCAAGGCCCAATACCGTGGCAAGACTCATCCCTACTGCGTTTTGCACCAAGACATAACCTGCCACACAAAACAAAAAGACCAATAGGGATTTACCGCCTTTTTTGAGCTTGGTAAAACTGGCACTCAAACCGATGGAGGTAAAGAACATCAACATGAGGACATTTTGAATTTGTGCGTCGAAACTGGCACTGATATTAAAATATCGATACAGGACAAAGGCCAATAGAGCTGCAACCAAACCACCGGCGACGGGCTCAGGAATATTGTAATTTCTCAGAAAACTGATTTTTTGCAGTAAAAATCGCCCCACAAACAGGACCAAGACTGCAATGATAATAGTGCCAAACGCATCTACCTGAAAATTCATAAAAAGTCCTAGAGTATTGTATTTCTGCGCGATGTATCTTGTATTGAAGTCAAGATTGAAATGTTATTGCAGATATTTTTGATTTAAATAAAGGGTTGTTATTCATAGAATGGCAATGAAGTTATATGACATAGCTCATAACCACCAATATTTTAAATAGTAGCACTGATTAATTTAATATATTCGCTTGATTGCACAGCGTTACACTTTTCTAAAATGACACTGTGCTGATTTCTGCTTTGCTAAAACAAAAAACGTTTTACGTGAGTTTTATCCAAGCATGTGATTAAATTTAGCAAATTTTAATTCAGATCGTGTTTGAGCAATCAAGCACAGCCCGCTATGAATCAATCCGTATCACCTCAGCAAAATAATACATCGACCTCCCCCGTAGCTCTGCCCCCGACCACAAGCTACTCCCTGTTTTGGGCGATCTTTGCCTTGGCCTTAGGTGGCTTTTGTATCGGGACCACCGAGTTCGTGGCGATGGGGTTGATTCAAGAAATTGCCACAGATCTCCGAGTTACAGTGCCTGAAGCAGGGCATTTTATCAGTGCCTACGCCTTAGGTGTGGTGGTCGGTGCGCCCGTGATCGCCATTGTTGCTGCCAAAGTACCCAAGAAAACCATGTTGATCGGTCTGATGCTGTTTTATGCCTTGGCCAATCTCGCCACAGCCTTTGCGCAACAAGCTGAGCTGTTATTGCTCTCGCGTTTTGTCGCTGGTCTACCGCATGGGGCATTCTTTGGTATTGCAGGTTTGGTGGCTGCTGAACTGGCCGGACCACAACGCCGTGCCACTGCCATTTCCCAGATCATGCTGGGCCTGACCATCGCAACGGTGATTGGAGTGCCACTGGCAACCTGGTTGGGACAACATTTTGGTTGGCGTGCGGGCTTTCAACTTTCAGCAGCACTGGGCATTTGCAGTCTGATCGCCATTATTGCCTGCGTACCCAAGATCGCAGTTCATGCCACGGCGAGCATGAAAACCGAATTGGCGGGCTTGAAAAATATCAATATGTGGCTCACCTTGGCGATCGGTGCGATTGGTTTTGGTGGGTTATTTTCAGTGTATAGCTATGCCTCGCCGATCTTGACCGAATACACCCAAGCTGATATTAAAATCGTGCCGATTGCCTTATCGATCTTGGGTTTGGGCATGGTGATTGGCGGTCTGGTTGCAGGACGTTTGGCCGATAAAAATCTCAATCGCACCATGATCGGCATCCTCATCAGTTCGGCTTTGAGTTTTGTCTTGGCCAGTATGTTGATGCAACAGCTGTATAGCGCTTTGCTGGCGCTGTTCCTGATCGGCATGTGCATCTTTGGCTTGGGCGGTGCCTTACAAACCCGCTTAATGGATATCGCAGGGGATGCACAAACCCTTGCCGCCTCACTCAATCATTCGGCATTTAACTTTGCCAATGCCTTAGGCGCATTTCTCGGCGGCTGGGTCATCCATCAACAGATGGGCTGGATCGCTCCGATCTGGGTGGGCTTTGGCTTGAGCCTCGGTGGTTTGATTATTTTATGGATGGCTTTGACCATACAGCGCAGAGCGCAACCATCTACTCAAATCTAGATGGCGGTGAAATGAATGGCTCAGCGTCGCATTACCCTACTCAGGTAATTTATTGCCGCAGTGGGGGCAGTAACAATACTGATGTTTTTCAGACTGTCGCTCCTGCCCATCCTGTTCACGGATCATTTGCAACACAATCTCTCGGGTCTGCTCTGGGGTTAATCCGACTTGTTTACGGATATCCTCAATCAACTTATGATCCTCGATCAGATCGATTTTATGGTTTTGCAACACGTTGAGAAACTTTAACTCTAACTCCTGCTTACGTGCTTCGAGTTCATTGGCCAAACCATTGGCTAAAATACCCGCTGGTAATGCCGCAAAACCTACCCCTAAAATGGTAATAATCGCCCCGAGGGATTTTCCGAGTGGTGTCACTGGTGTGACATCGCCATAGCCCACCGTGGTGAGCGTCACCACGGCCCACCATAAGGCGGCAGGTATCGAGCTAAACACTTCAGGCTGAGTTTTATTTTCAACCACATACATCCCAGCCGCAGCCATGACGATGAGTATGATTAAGATGAATATCACCGCTTGGAAGGAACCTTTTTCACGCGCAAACACCCTTAATAATATTTGTAGCGAAACAAAATAACGGGTCAGTTTAAGCAGGCGTAATAATCTTAGGGTTCGAAGGAAACGCAGGTCGATATGCACAAAGAAGTTGAGATAGGCAGGTAAGATCGCCAAGAGGTCGATAATCGCAGCGCCACTGGTGATCCATTGCCAACGTGATCGCCAAGCAGATTGTTCAGGGTTTTTCTCAACAATACTCCAAAAGCGCATCAGGTATTCCACACTAAACACGGCAATGGAAAAATACTCAAAACCATCGAAAAATACTTTGTATGCGAGATAGATAGAATCCACAGATTCTAAAATCACGGCAATGACATTACCGACAATTAATATCACCAATCCGTAATTTAATCCGCGTGTCAGCGGTGTTTCATAGTCTTCGTTATGTAAATAGTTATAGACTAATTTTCTAAGTGAGCACCAGGCTTGTACAATCATGAGCCAATCTTTTGGGTAAGCAACGCTTATGGTAATCTCTCCATGCCGCATTTGCCAATTCATAATCGAATCAAATTTGAACCATTTTCGTAGAGATCAGGTCTAATTAGCGCCTTTTGGAAAATAAAATTTTCATATTTGGTAAATAATTATTATATTGGCAGTATTTTCTCAGCATCATGAGTCATGAATGGGTTTAAATGCCTGTTCAATTGGATTAACTATGTCATCTCAACCGCAACGCAAATTAAAACACGAACTCAGTAATCGACATATTCAGTTGATTGCACTGGGCGGGTCCATCGGTACTGGGCTATTTTTGGGAATTTCCCAAACCATTAAACTCGCTGGCCCTTCGGTTATTTTAGGCTATGCCATTGCGGGTTTAATCGCATTTTTTATGATGCGTCAATTGGGCGAGATGGTGGTTGAAGAACCCGTCAGTGGCTCATTTAGTTTTTTTGCCTTTAAATACTGGAATCCCTTTGCTGGATTTATGTCGGGTTGGAATTACTGGGTACTCAATGTCTTGGTGTGTATGGCAGAACTCAGCGCCATCGGCCTATATGTACAATATTGGTGGCCCGAAATTCCAAGTTGGGTCTCTGCATTGGTGTTCTTTATCTTTGTCAATGTGATCAATCTCATGCACGTCAAAGTGTTTGGTGAAATTGAATTCGGATTTTCAATTATTAAAATCTTGGCCATTATCGGCATGATCGCTTTTGGAGCCTATTTACTCGCCAGTGGTCATGCAGGTGAAACGGCGTCGGTATCCAATCTTTGGGCCTTGGGTGGATTCTTCCCCAATGGGGTCACGGGTTTAATCATGGCCATGGCGATTATTATGTTCTCCTTTGGCGGGATTGAATTGGTGGGTATCGCAGCAGCAGAAGCTAAAAACCCGACTCAAACCATTCCTAAAGCGATTAACCAAATCGTCTACCGTATTTTACTGTTTTATGTGGGCACCATTTTTATATTACTGTCCCTATATCCGTGGAATCAAATTGCCGAAGGCGGTAGCCCCTTTGTACTGATCTTTGATTCACTGGGCAGTGTTTGGGTTGCCAGCATACTCAACTTTATTGTCTTAACTGCAGCAATCTCGGTTTATAACGGCACCAGTTATGCCACCAGTCGTATGTTATTGGGTCTGGCTGAACAAGGTAATGCACCGCGTATCTTGTCCAAGATTAATGCGCGTGGGATTCCCTACACCGCCATATTATGCTCGGCCATGGTCACGGCAATCTGTGTATTGTTAAATTTTCTTTATCCAGAAAAAGCCTTTAAATTACTCATGAGTTTGGTGGTTTCTGCGATCGTGATTAACTGGATGATGCTGTCTCTGACTCATATCAAGTTTAAACAAAAAATGTTGCAGCTGAAAAAAGTCAGCACCTTCCCAAGTATTGCCTACCCACTGACCAACTATATCTGTGTGGTATTTATGCTGGCGATCTTGGTGATTATGTGGATCACCCCGAGTATGCGCATCGCCGTGATGCTGATCCCAGTCTGGTTGATTTGTTTGGCTGTGGCCTACGTACTCAAAAATCGTAAATCTAAACCACTGCCCGATGATGGCAAATAATCCACTCCACTTCACTTCAGACTTAAGTCAAAAGCAAGTCAAAAATAAGTCAAAATTAAGTTAAAAAAAACCCGCATGATGCGGGTTTTTTTTGAGGTATTTAAAACAATAAGCGAGTGCGATTAATATTTAAACTGCACACTGGCCACAACATTACGACCTGGTTCGATGGCACGGTCAATCAGGTTGGCTTGGCCGACTGCATCATATTTGGTTAATAGACCGACTTTGGCATAATCAGCATATTTTTTATCAAAGATGTTATTTAAACCCAGATTGACTGTGGTGTATTTATTAACATTCCAATATGCAGATAAGTCTGCCACGGCATAACCTGCAACATTCTTATAGGGCTGATTTGGTCGGCCACCTGGAACGCGGAGTTCATCGTCACCCGCCTGTCGACTGCCAACAGCAGTGGCTTTAAGACTCAGACCATAGACTTGATCAGGTGCATCATAATTGAATGCCAAACTGGCTTTTTCAGGTTGTACTGAATTGATGACGGCTTTAGAGCCATCATTTTTTTGGCCACTGGCTTTGGCCTTACCTGCTGTGAAATTCACACTATAGCCTTGGGATTGATCGAAGAATTCACCCAGTTCTAATCGTGCTGCAAGTTCTCCACCCCATATATTCACATCAGCGATATTATCCAACTGCAAGGTAAACCAATCATCGTTGCTGGCCTTTTGATCTGCCACTCGATAATCAATAAAATCTTTATATTGGGTATAGAAACCATTGATATCGATGCTTAAGCCTTTGATTGGTGTGGTTTTAAAACCCAACTCAAATGCATCACTGCTTTCTTTTTTCAGATTACTGTTGCCCAATACAGAATAATACTTTCCTGGTTCATAACTCCCCATCATTTCCGCTGCACTCGGAATACGCACCCCACGACTATAATTAAAATAACTCAGATAATTTTGCCCAAGTTGATAACTCAGATTTAAACTTGGTGCAAAATAATCGCTATCATTTTGTTTAATTTGTGCCTGTTTATCTGCAGCAGAATAGACATTGTTATTCTTAGGTGTGAGTTTCTGGTATTCATATCTCAATCCAGGTGTCACTTTTAAATTGCGATTCAGCACATTAAAACTCATTTGATCGCTGATATAGGCGAAATACTTATCGGTATCCGCTTTAACCATGCGGTTTTGCGTAAATGAGCTGCCTTTATTTAAATTGTGTTCTACCCAAGGACGATCATCTGTCGTGGTACTCCCCCCTAAACCATAACGTAGCTCATGGTTCTGGATGGTTTTATTGGCATCGAGCTTTAAACCCCAGACTGTACTTTTGAAATCATTATTAATTTCTCGGTTATATGCGCCTTCACGCCCGATATAGAAGGTATTAAAGCGGTTTTCATTACTGGTATTTTGATAATAAGCTTGTGCTTTGAGTTCATCAAAAGCAATGGTTTGTTGCTCTAAACTATAATCCAATGCATAACGGGTACGCTCTGCAACCTCAGCTTGGGTACCACCTTTAGGATAGCTTTTAGCCCCCAATGTATTTGCATCAATAAAACGATCCGTGTCGCGGGTATAATAATCAAAAGTAAAACCCAATTGCTGTTGCGGGGTGATATTCCACAACACCCGTGACAGGATCGCATCAGAGTTCCAATCCACAGGGTTTTCTTTTAATTTGCCCTCACTCTTGGTTTCTTTACCTTGGCGATGTGCATATGCAACCAAGGCTTTGACTGATTCATTACCCACTGCTGCCGTCACAGAATTTAACCATGCATCATTGGCAGAGCTATAACCGGCTTTATATTCACCATAGAGGTTTTTATTTTTATTTAGTTCTGTATTTAAATAATCATCGGGTGATTTGGTTTTAAATGAAACTCGTCCACCGAGACCATCACTGTGTGCTCCCGTAGTCCCTGAAGTGATATCGACCTGACTCATCATTTCAGGATCGATAAAATCACGCCCCACACCACTGGTCGTGGTTTTATACGAATCTGGACGAGGTGCGCCTGACGCAAGATCGACACCATCGATATCGATCCCGACCCGATTACCATCCACACCGCGAATATTATAACCACTGGTCCCAGAACCATCCCATGCATTACCGCTACCACTCACCGCTGCAGGTGCTGACACCAAAGGCAAATACTTGACAATACTTGCCATGTCATTGGCACCATTGCGCTCAAGTTGTTCACGGTCAATTTTGAGCTGATTGATTGCTTCTTGCTGCGCGGTGACTTTGATGACTGGCAACTGCACAGCTTGCTGTACTTGCGCTACTGGCTGGGCAATAGGACTGGCTTGAGCCATACCACTCAACATAAATGTGCCAATACATAGAGTCAATGCAGAGAGAGAAAAAGCTGAAGGTTCAGAAATCACTAAATTTTGACTTGTTTTTGGATGGTATGTCGTCTTCATGACCGTACTCGATGAAAGTAAATAAATGCCGATAGCAATCATTCAAACCCAGTCTAGGATATCTCCTAGACTGGGTTTGAATGTGCCACATAGCTTGTGAGGAATTGAATTCCAAAAATAGATGATAGTAATAACCATTTACATCTGCAAGAGGGTATTTCCTAATCGCTGCATTTTCGTCCAAATGCGGTGTCTAAAAAACTGAAATCCAACACTTTATTTTTTATTTCTGCAATTTTAAGCCTTTGAGCTCTAAAATACAGACATAGTATGGCTTAACAATAGCTTAATGATATCTGATCATCTTTTATCATTCTGAGGACTGATAAATGGCTAAATCCCTACTCTGGATACTCGTTTCACCTGTAGCCGCTGTTACTACCCCATCGGTCAATGACCATTGTCTGCTCTTCGACCAAAGTTCACGCCGAGATTCTACCCATACACAAAAAAACTGCCCCACACGAATGTAAGACAGCTTTATAGATGTTATTAATCAAATTTTTGCGCTGAACAAATTTAATATGATTAAAACCTTCTTTTTTAGAATGGTCCTTGAACAGCCATGTAATATTCAATATTACATGGCTGTATTAAAAAGGGATCCTTTTAGTCAGGATCTGCTTATTAATGCGTTTTAATGACTTATTGCTTTTTTAAACCGGTAATTTCTACACTAACGCGACGGTCAGATTGTAAACAGGCCTTTTGTGCTGTACCGGCTTTGACATCGTAACAACCCGCACTGACTGGCTGTTTTTTACCGGCACCAGCAGTACTAATCACTTGATCTGGAATACCATTTTCAGTTAAATAACGACGTACCGTTTCTGCACGTTGTAATGACAGTTGATTGTTGTATGCATCAGAACCTAAGCGATCCGTATGGCCAACCAAATGAATCTTACTGACGTTGGCATAACCCGAACCAATCGCGTTTACCAAAGTATTCAACTCACTTTTCCCTTGCGGTAATAAATCAGAATACGTCGCCCCATCAAACTTAAATAATGCATCTGCACTGAGGTTAAAAATTTCAGTCGGTGCCGCTGGTACTGCTGCAACCAATTTGGTTTCAGGGTAAAGGAAGTTTTGACAATCTTCACCCTTCCATGACAAACGCTCAGACAAGGTATCTTTATCAAAATCTACCCTTAACTGGCAACGCTTGTAGTCTTGGGTATTTGGAATACGAATATCCAAAACGTAGTTCCATGTTTTCACAAAGAATACGCCTTCGCTAAATTGCGGATTACCCAATTGATGACGCAATTGATCTTTGGTTAAACCAACCGCTAAACGTGCCACATCATCATATTCATAGCGATGGACTTGTTTCAAATAACTTTTTGAAATTTCTGGAAATACCACATCTTCTGCTACTGCGATATCCACTGTTTCTGCAGAAGCTGCAGCAGACAGCCCCAGAATCACACTGATCGACAATGTTTTTAAAATATTTTTCATGATGATCTACTCTAAAATGGCTACTCTAAAATGCTTGCAAGTGAGAAGGACCCGAAGGCCCCTCCCTCATACGCAACGCTGCTTAGTCAACTTAGTCAATAACGCCACTGACACCGATACGGAAGCTTGCATCGCCTTCAGTCGCCGCGGCAACACCACCGGTAATAGACCAACGGCCATTATCAGAAGTTTTACGCAAGGTCACACCAATCGCTTGTTCACCACCGTGATAAGAGGCACCCGCTGCATAGGTATATTTACCCGCTACGAATGGCGCACTTTCCAGTGCCATCGCGGCTGCAATACCCGCATTGGCGGCTTTCTCTACATCACCAATACGTTTATTGGTTTGATAGAAACCTTGATCGACGCGATCACCTAAGTTGGTAATACGATCACCTAAGTTTTTGTCCGCTTCGTTCAACGCACCAAGCGCATCGCCAACGTTGTGATAAGAACCCCCATTGACGTTGTATGTTGGTGCAGTCCATTCACCATTTTCATACTTGGTACCACCACCAAAGAACTCTGCGTTCTTCTGATTCGACGAATTTAACTGCGAACCATTCACCGCTTCTTTAGAGTCTTTATTCACTGCACCATCTTTAACACCGCTAATAACAGTGCCACCGGCGTTGATGCCACCTTTGCCAATGTTAACGTCACCGACTTTCAGGTTATCTGTCTCAACATTTTTGAATTTCACATCATCAGATGTAGCAACTTCATAAACATCTTGACCGTTTGCACCCTTGTCTTTCTTCACAGTGATGTTATTACCCGCTTTCACTTCAGTTTTAGCTTCTGCTGTTGCTTTGCCAATCGCGTCATGTAATTGACCGCCATTGACTGCATCTTTAGAGCCTGCAGCAATAGTACCGTCTTCAACACCTGTGATTTTCTTACCACCTGCATCAATACCGTCTTTGGTCACACTTGGACCACCAGCGATGGTTAAGCCATCACCATTGATCGTGGTATCACCCGTTTTAATACCATCTTTATTGATCGTGGTATCACCGGCTTTGATGCTGCCATCTTTACCGAGGTCAATATCTTTGCCCAATTCCACCTTGATATTATTTTTGTCATCTTTGCTGACGTTGATGTTTTTACCATCGCCCGTAAAGTCAACAGTACTACCAGGTTTCACCGCAGTTTTACCTTCACCATTTGCAGATAAATTCCAACCTTGATTGGCATTGTTGGCTTTGTCATTGATCGAAGAGATCGCATCATGGATAGTTTTTTCGCCGGTATTACCAATATCGGTAAACGTAACATTTCCACCAGTATTAACTGCATTGCCACCAAAAATATTCGCCAAATTCTGTTGAGTATAATTCAGCTGTTCCTCAGTCGCAGCGCGGCCTTTAGTTGCAAAATCATCGCCACCTAAAGTGATATTGCTTAAACCTTCAATGGTATTTGTCTTGCCATTAATGAACACCTCACCAATTTTTGCAGACTCAAGACCGGTCAAGTTCTTCGCCAATTGAATTTCTAATTGACCTTCGTCATTCATGACTGTACGGATGTTTTCAGCGCTTGCAGCAGTTTCTTCTTTCGAATCCATGCCACCAACGATGTCTAAAGTCTCACCCAGTTTCTTCTTCACAGAACCTGTATTAGCTGCAAAGCTCATACCTTTGTCGGTGACATTAACTACTGCATTGTTCAAGTCACCGGCATTTACAGCTTTACTTGCATTTTCAAGTTTGGTGTAGTCACCAGCACTTGCGAGGTTGGATAAGCTAGTACCACCAGTCGTGGTAATAAGATCACTCCCCTCATCATTGATCACCGAGTCAGCCGTAGTACCACCAAGCGTTACGCTGTCACGATTGACTTTGCCATCTTTCTTGTCGTACTTCACTGCATAGTCATCGGTCTCTTGTTGAGCATCTTTGACCAGTTTCAATTGTTCTTCAGTTGCAGAACGACCTTTGGTTGCAAAGTCTTTGGCAGAGAAGTCTTTATTGCTTAGACCTTCAATGGTATTGGTCTTGCCATTAATGAACACCTCACCAATTTTTGCAGACTCAAGACCAGTCAAGTTCTTCGCCAATTGAATTTCTAACTGACCTTCGTCGTTGGTTACAGTACGAATGTTTTCCGCACTTGATGTTTTACCATCAGCTAAGCCACCCACGATGTCTAAAGTTTCACCGAGTTTTTTCTGAACTGGGCTACCACTATTACCTGCGAAACTCAAACCTTTGTTGGTGACATCAATCACTGCATTGTTCAAGTCACCTGCATTTACACCGTTGCTTGCATTTTTAACATCAGTGTAATCACCAGCAGTTGCAACGTTGCTCAAGCTGGTACCACCAGTCGTAGTAATACGACCATCAGTTGCTTGAGTTGAATTCGCAGTTGTACCACCCAAAGTCACGCTGTCACGATTGACTTTGCCATCTTTCTTGTCGTACTTCACTGCATAGTCATCGGTCTCTTGTTGAGCATCTTTGACTAGTTTCAATTGTTCTTCAGTTGCAGAACGACCTTTGGTTGCAAAGTCTTTGGCAGAGAAGTCTTTATTGCTTAGACCTTCAATAGTATTGGTCTTGCCATTAATGAACACGTCACCAATTTTTGCAGACTCAAGACCTGTCAAGTTCTTCGCCAATTGAATTTCTAACTGACCTTTATCGTTGGTTACAGTACGAATGTTTTCCGCACTTGATGTTTTACCATCAGCCAAGCCACCCACGATTTCTAACTGTTGGTTGAGTTTCTTATCGATTGCTTTTCCTTGGTTACCCTTGAATTTCAAGCCATCGTTAAGTGTTGCAACTTCTTCAGTTGAACCATCTGGTTTTTTATAAATGATACGGCTGTTGCCAGGCTTACCATCTAGACCAGGTGCACCATCACTTGCTTTAAGCGAGATGCCGTCTTTACCATTGATACCGTCTTTACCAGCCAATGTGATTTCGTTGGTGGTCACAGTTTCAGACTTGAAGTTGTTGTCGAGCATGACTGTGATGTTGCCATCGGCATCAGCAATGGTTTTCACACTTTGACCGGTGTATTGGTCATCGCCTTTAGTACCTTCGCCTTTAATAGTCACTTTCTGACCCAAGTCACGGTGGAATTCACCACTGTTCCCTGCAAAGTTTAAGCCTTTCGCGGTTAATTCATTGCCTGCTTCTTTAAGCTGACTCACGTTGACTGCATCAGTCAGGTTGGTGCCTGCTGCTACATTGATGATTTTATTACCAGCGACATCAACTTTAGACGAGGTGAATGCTGGTCCATCATTGATGGTTAAGCCATCACCTTTAACGATCGTAGTACCATGACCATCTTTGATGTTAACGACACCAGAACTCATAGTCGTGCGATTACCAGCGATATCCTCTACAACGGTACCACCAGCAACCATTGATGATGAGTTACCCAATACATCTCTTACGCTTGTACCTGTAGGAGAGATATAGGTTTTATTACCATTAGCATCTTCAACAGTAACCGACTCAAGACCGGTCAAGTTTTTCGCCAATTGAAGTTCTAATTGGCCTTTGTCATTGGTGACTGTACGAATGTTTTCAGCACTTGACGATTTACCGTCCGTTAATCCACCGATGATATCTAATGTTTCACCCAATTTTTTCTGAACTGGGGTACCGTTATTACCCGCGAAGGTTAATGGGGTATCCGCAACTTCGCCCACTTTACCGTCTACATAGGTTTTATTGGTAATGTGATCGCCATTTGTGATCGGACCTGTGTATTTAGCACCTTCGTTGTTGAC
>NZ_SLVJ01000019.1 GCF_004345325.1 Acinetobacter calcoaceticus | reverse complement strand
TCGGAATACTTAGATGTTTTCATAGAAAATCTCCTTAAATCAAGGGTATTAGATTTTCTACTTTTAAGTTCAATTATTTTTAGGGAGCATTACCTATCCAAGCCCATATACAACAAACACATCTATCTTGTTTCGGCTTACCAAATCGACTGCCATATGTTTTACAAGTTTTTATGTTCTCCACTTGAAATTAAAAAAATAAATATTGATGCATGAAATTTCTTAAATTTGTATTGAATTCACTCAATTACTCAGCATATTATATCGTATACGATTATTAAAATTGCCAAGTATCGCATCATAAGTTAAGGACGACATAATGACAGGACAATTTAAAAAACAATTATCATTGATGGATCTGACCTTTATTGGTCTAGGTGCCATCTTTGGTTCGGGGTGGTTATTCTCCGCAAGTCATGTTGCAGCTCAGGCTGGACCTGCGGGTATTATTTCATGGCTGATTGGTGGTTTCGCGGTACTCATCTTGGGTATTGTGTACTGTGAATTAGGCGCAGCATTGCCACGTGCTGGAGGAATTATCCGCTATCCAGTATTTTCTCATGGGCCTTTGCAAGGTTATTTACTCGGTTCGATTACCGTGATTGCCTTCTCCAGTTTAATCGCCATTGAAGTGGTGGCAGCACGAGAATATGCCGCAGCATGGTTCCCATCATTGACCGTCATCTCAGATGGAGTACGATCTCCAAGTACCCGCGGATGGCTATTTCAATTTGCTTTATTATGCTTCTTTTTTGCACTTAATTATTACAGTATCAAAACCTTCGCTGTCGCGAATAATTTAATCAGTATATTGAAATTTGCCGTCCCTATACTGGTCATCGTGGCGCTGTTATATCACTTTAAACCTGCCAATTTCACAGCCACAGAGTTTGCTCCAATGGGTGCGCGTGGCGTAGAAGGCGCAGTATCTGCAGGCGGAATCATCTTTGCCTATTTAGGTCTTACACCGATCATATCTGTCGCCAGTGAAGTTAAACGTCCACAATTCACCATACCTTTCGCTTTAATATTATCCATCGTGCTGGCGACCGTAATTTATGTCACCCTGCAAATCGCCTTTTTGGGTGCAGTGCCAACAGACATGTTAGCCAATGGCTGGCAAGGCATTAATGAGCACTTCCCGCTTCCTTACCGTGATATTGCGATGATATTAGGATTAGGTTGGTTGGCGCTATTTGTGGTCAGTGATGCGATTATTTCACCTTCGGGCTGCGGTAATATCTATATGGCTGCAACACCACGTGTCATTTATGCTTGGTCGAACAGCAACACCTTCTTCAAAATATTCAGTCGTGTACATCAAAAATCGGGCATTCCACGCTATGCCTTATGGTTAACCTTTGCATTATCCATCTTCTGGACCCTGCCATTCCCATCTTGGGAGAAAATGATCACTGTTGTTTCCGCGGCTTTGGTGCTGAGTTATGCCATTGCACCTGTCACGGTGGGTGCATTACGCCGTAACGCCCCCGATTTGGAACGTCCCTTTTATGTCAAAGGCTTTGCTGTACTTGGCCCGTTGTCCTTTACCATTGCCTCGTTTATTTTGTATTGGTCTGGATGGAATGTCATTTCGTGGTTATTAGGTTCACAAATCATTCTCTTTATCCTCTATATCGTCTTTAGTCGCTTTGTGCCGACCCATGAAGTCAGTTTAGCCCAGCAAATTAAATCATCCGCTTGGCTAATTACTTATTATCTCTTGATCATTCTTGCTTCATATCTAGGCACTTTTGGCGAGGGTGCAAGCCACCTCATTACAGAACCTTTCGACAACATCGTGGTGATGATCATTGCCTTGATTTGTTATTACTGGGGCACCCATACAGGATTGCCTAAAGCATTGATTAAAAATGATGACGAAGCCTAAAGCAACATTGAGTTAAAGGATCACAGGCTTAACAATGGGTTTATTTCAGTGCAGCATTCTGAGCTAAATAATTGTATACGAAATACCATTAACCTTTTTTAAACAATCCTATGTTCAAGCTTGATCAGAAGATCAAGCAGATCATTTCGTAAAAACCAATGAGGATGAATATCTTGAAAATTACCGGCCAAAATTTTATTGCAGGTCAACGTTTAAACTCAGGCAAGCAAGTTGTCTATAGCTACGATGCAAGCACGGGTGAGGCTTTAGACTATTCATTTTATCAAGCCACCACCGCTGAAATTGATCAAGCGGTTCAGGCAGCGTATGTCGCCTATCCGCAGTTTAGAGCAACCTTGCCGGAGCAACGTGCCTTATTGTTAGAGAGCATAGCCAACGAAATTGATGCTTTAGATGAGCAATTTATTGCGATCGTTTGTCAAGAAACCGCTTTGCCGAAAGCCCGTATTTTGGGAGAGCGTGGACGCACGACTGGGCAATTGAGGCTTTTTGCTCAAGTGTTACGCCGTGGGGATTATTTAGCTGCGCGTATCGATCCAGCGCTTCCTGATCGTCAACCCATGGCTCGGCAAGATCTACGTCAATATAAAATTGGCATTGGCCCTGTCGCGGTCTTTGGTGCCAGTAATTTTCCCTTGGCATTTTCAACTGCAGGTGGAGATACCACTGCTGCACTGGCGGCAGGTTGCCCTGTAGTGGTGAAAGCGCATAGTGGTCACATGCTCACTGCTGAATACATAGCCAATGCAATCAGTACCGCACTGAAAAAATGCCAAATGCCTGCGGCGATTTTTAGCATGATTTATGGACAAGGTGTAGGTGAAGCCTTGGTCAAACATCCATTTATCAAGGCTGTTGGTTTCACTGGCTCCTTAAAAGGCGGCAATGCACTCTGTGCCATGGCAGCGGCACGTGCTGAACCTATACCTGTATTCGCAGAAATGTCGAGCATTAACCCAATGATTTTGCTACCCAAAGCATTGGAAAACCGCGCGGCTCAGATTGCAACAGACATGTGTGCATCGGTGGTGATGGGCTGTGGTCAATTTTGTACCAATCCCGGTTTAATCATCGGAATTAAATCAGCAGCATTTAGTCAATTCATCAATTTACTTTCGGATCAAATGGCACAACAACCCGCACAGACCATGCTTAACCGAGGTACTTTAAAAAGTTATCAGCATGGTTTAGATGCATTGTTGGCCCACGCCGAGATTAGCCATCTAGCAGGACAGACTCAGCAAGGCAATCAAGCCTATCCTCAATTGTTTAAAGCCGATGTCAACATGCTGCTCGAGCAAGATGCCCTGCTACAAGAAGAAGTCTTTGGCCCAACCACGATCATCATCGAGGTTGAGTCTGCTGCACAACTTCAACACGCACTCAACAATTTAAGAGGCCAACTCACTGCGTCGCTCATTGCTGAGGCTCAAGATCTCACCGAGTTTGCAAATCTACTGCCGATACTGGAAGAAAAATCAGGCCGTCTGTTAATCAATGCCTATCCAACGGGGGTTGAAGTCTGTGATGCCATGGTTCACGGCGGTCCTTATCCGGCCACTTCAGATGCTCGCGGCACCTCAGTAGGCAGTTTGGCCATAGATCGTTTCCTGCGCCCAGTGTGCTATCAAAACTATCCCGATCAGCTGTTGCCACCTGCCCTACAAAATGCCAATCCGCTTGGTATTCAACGATTGATCAATGGTGTGCTTAGCACAGCCAAGCTCTAGATATTTCCTTCAATCGGCTCATACAGAAATGATGAGCCGATTGAGCTCAAGCCTTTCAAAATTTAAATGCTTTTAAACGATTCAAAATCTTTATTTTACTCAATTTTTTCCGTATATAAGGATATATACAATGAGTGCATTAAAAAAAGTTGTCGCAGCATCCATGGTTGGATCCGTTGCAGAATGGTATGAGTTTTTTCTCTATGGTACGGCCTCAGCATTGGTCTTTGGCGAGTTATTTTTTCAACAGACCGGCAGTGCGATAGATGGCATTATGGCGGCATTTGCATTGTATGCGGTGGGTTTTTTAGCCAGACCGCTCGGTGGATTGGTCTTTGGTCATTATGGTGACAAGGTCGGTCGCAAAAAGCTATTACAGATCAGCTTGATCGTCGTCGGTATAACCACCTTTCTCATGGGGTGTCTGCCTACATTTCATCAAATCGGCTATTGCGCCCCGATTCTCTTGGTATTGCTGCGTTTAATACAAGGCTTTGCTTTTGGAGGTGAATGGGGTGGCGCAGTCATTTTAGTGGCAGAACATAGCCCAGACAATCGACGTGGATTTTGGGCCAGTTGGCCACAAACCGGTGTGCCCTTAGGAAATATGGTCGCCACTTTGGTGCTATTGCTGTTGTCACAAAATCTGTCACCAGAACAATTTCTAGATTGGGGCTGGCGCTGTGCCTTTTGGTTCTCTGCTGTGGTGGTGTTGATTGGGTTATGGATCCGTAAAAATATTGATGATGCCGATGTATTTAAAGAGGCACAAGCCAAGCAGTTGTTATTGGAAAAGCAACAACTCGGTATTATCGAAGTTTTGCGTGATCACAGACGGGCTGTAGTCGCAGGTATAGGAGCGCGTTTTGCAGAGAACATCTTATATTACATGGTGGTCACTTTCTCAATTAGTTATTTAAAACTGGTCGTGCACAAAGACACCGCTGAAATATTATTATTGATGTTTGCTGCGCACCTGGTGCACTTCTTTATTATTCCCGTCATGGGCCACTTGAGTGATGTCTTTGGACGTAAACCGATTTATATTGTGGGTGCAGTATTGACTGCATTTTGGGGGTTCATTGGCTTTCCATTGATGGATACAGGCAATAATTGGCTAATTATGTTGGCAATTATTTTAGGGTTATTTATTGAATCGATGACCTACTCGCCCTATTCAGCCTTAATGACTGAACTCTTCCCCACCCATATCCGTTATACCGCTTTATCATTTTGTTATCAGATTGCGCCTATATTTGCAGGATCTTTAGCCCCTTTAATCTCACTCAGTTTACTCAAGCACTTTAATAGCTCTATTCCCATAGCCGTATATTTGGTGGTAGCCAGTCTGATTTCGATCGGCTCGATCATGTTGGTCAAAGAAACCAAAGGGAAATCTCTGGCATTTAAAAACTAAATCTTCTTGAATTGAGTTTGGCAAAACTCAATTCAACTTTATTCTCGTCGCGCCTTGGCGATAGAGGTCCGATATAGGCTTGGGGACATGCCTGTATGCAGTTTAAATTGCCGACAAAAAGCACTGTGGTCGGTGTATCCACAGCGTAAACCGATGGCAGTGATTGCTAAGGTACTTGCCAACAATTCGGTAGCGACTTGCAGGCGTACCTTACTGATCATTTGTCTTGGGGTGAGATGATATATCTTTTTGCAATAGCGTTCTAATTGCGATACAGACACCCCTGCAATTGCGGTCAGGTCGGCCAAACTAATGTGACCGGCATAATTTTGCTGAATATATTGTTCAACTTGAACCATTTTATAAAATGCAGGATGGGTATGTTCGGGGACGTTGATATCTTGAGAAATGCCCGCGATCCCCACCAACTCCCCCTGTTGATCGTAGAGCGGTTCCTTATAGGTCAAACACCAGCCAGACTGATTTTGAGCATATAAATGCAGTTCCAATTGTGTCGTGAGTTTTTTGCCACGGCGCAGCACCTGTAGGTCTTGCGCCGTATAAATCTGACCGAGGGATTGCGGAAAAACCTGTTCAGAGGTTTTCCCAAGCAGTTCAGACTTGAGCGTTAAGCCGCAACGCTTGACCAAGGTATTGTTAACAAAGACATAACGTGCTTCGGTATTTTTGATGAAAAAAACCGCTGTAGACAAGGCATCAAATAAAGGTTCTACGGCTTCAAGGCTACTCAGAAAATCCGTTAAAGTCGTGCTCAGTTTTGGAATACATAGGACAGACATAGACTAGAACACACCTAAAATTAATAACTTACCTCCTCAAGTGTATTTGATTCCTCGCTTAAAGAACAGTCTGACATCGCGATTAAACTCTCAGCACGTGTCGGCAATAACGGTGGTCGTGATTGTGCTAACGTCCAGTCAAACAAAAACGCTGCTGTTGTCGCACAAGTACTGCCCTGACATGCGCCCATACCACATCGGGTATGCAATTTAGCATCGATCCAACTGGCTCTTGCTGCAACTTTTGCATAACTGACATCTTCACAACGACATAAAATGGTTTCGGCTCTAGCAAGCTGTTTCAGCTCATCTCTTAATTTAAAATGCTGCTGTAGTAACTGAGCAAAATATTGGTAACTTTGACGTTTTTGAAATAGGCCTGCAGCTTTTTGCAACTGCTGTGTTGCGGCATAACCAGCAATGCGCCCTTCGACTAAGGACAATTCACTGCCACCAAAGCCCGTGCATTCACCTGCAGCATAGATCTGGGCTTTAGTACTCAGTTGAAAGTCATCAACGCTGAGCGCTTGTTGCTCAATCTGACACCCCAACAATTGTCCCAGTTGAATATTGGGCACTAACCCAAAACCACAAGCCAATCGATCACAAGCCATTTCAACGACACCTTGCGCAGTTTGTATTCTGACCGCCTCTAGCCGTTGTTGACCGAGTGCCTCAATAACATATTGATTAGGTTGGTAGAGCTGATGCGGTAAGGACAATGCTTGCCAAACTTTTGCTGGCCAACGCCACAACTTCAAACCAAAATGTCGAACAGATGATTTACTGGCCTGTTCAGCAATCAGCAGTACTTGAGCACCCGCTTTTTGCGCAGTCTCGGCACTGGCCAATAATAAGGGGCCGGAGCCTGCAATCACGATCCGTTGATTTTTAATTTGACTGCCTGCTTTGACCAAAGCCTGCAAGCCCCCCGCACCTGTTACGCCAGGCAAAGTCCATCCCGGAAAGGGTAGAAACAATTCTCTAGCACCGGTACACAAAATCAATTGCTGATACTCAAGTAAAAAACTCGAATCTGGACGTTCAATCAACAATTGCCCTGTACGCGGTGCAGCCACGACTTTTGCCATGGCAATGACTTCAATATTAGGTGCTGAAGCAATCTGTTGATAGAGCGCTAGGGCCAATGCGGGTACAGTGAAATGAGGACTTGCTCGCCAGATTTGCCCGCCGATTTGCGGATTACTGTCAATGATTGCAATACGTTGACCACTTTCTGCCGCTGCCAACGCAGCCGATAATCCCGCAGGTCCCGCACCCACGATCACTATATCAAAACTTTTTTTCATGCTATTGATTCCACCTTCATTCCCTGGCGACATAAGGTCTGGCAAGACAGAACTCTTTTGCCATCAATACTGACCCTGCATTCTTGACACACCCCCATGCCACAAAAGGGTTCGCGCACTTGCCCTGTTACCGATAATCGGCTATTGCATTGCTGGGCCAGCGTCAAGGCTGCTGCTACTGTGGTGCCTTCAATCACGCGAATAAGCTGCGCGTTAATCATCAATTCAATCATCACAGCCCTCAACTAAAACGTTGCAGTGAAAATGGTCGCGGATCAATTTCAAACTCAATTCCACAAATATGGGCTGCAATTAATCGCGCAGTACCTGGCGCCGTCGTCACCCCTAAACCCTCATGACCGACGGCCAAATACAGCGATGGGTGATCTGGATGTGGACCAATGATCGGCAATCCATCGGGGGTCGCAGCGCGAAACCCTGTCCATGCCCGAATCACATTTAATCCAGCCAAATCAGGAAAGTAATCCACTGCCTCGCGCAACATTCGGGTAAATACTTCAGGTTCCACCGCAGGATCTAGGCTATCGAACTGTCGGGTCGAGCCGATGAATAGTTGTCCAGTGGGACGCGGCTGAATATTACAGGCCACTGAAATCCCACTGCTGGCTTGAGTTCCCGCGGCATAGGCCAATGCCACCAAAGTATGTTTAACTTGAATCTCAGGATAGCGATCCGTAATCGCCAAATGGCCTTTTTTAGCTTGGATTGGCAATTCTGGATAAAAATCAGTGGCATGAATCCCATTGGCCAACACAATATGTTCCGCTTCAAGCCATGTGCCATCGTTGAGTTGAACCTGGTTGTCCTGTATCGCAATGACTTTTGCATGTTGAACCTGGATCAGCGCTGGATATTGCTGCAACAACCATTCAGCTGTGCTCGGTGCATATAAAATCCCATCGTCCAGCACCTCTAATCCACCGCATAAGCCGTGTTTTAAATGCGGTTCCTGCTGTTGTATTTCCGCTGCACTTACTAAGCGGCATCGCACGCCTTTTTGCTGCAAAATTTTATATTTTTCATTGGCAATTTGCACTTCTGCTGGACTACTGGCCAACCATAACGTCGGCAGTCGATGATAGGCACAATCCTCAGTCAGTTTTTCACCTAGTTTATGCCAAAGCTCAACCGACCAATGACTTAATGCCAATTCAGCAGGTAAATCGTCCATGATCACCAAATGCCCCATTCCAGCAGCGGTTGCCCCCCCAATACGTGCATCAATCACTCGCACCGACAGACCTTGATGTGCCAGTTCGAAAGCACAGGCTGCCCCCACGATCCCAGCACCGATGACGATGACATCCGCTTTCATCATTTGATACCCCACGCAAATGGATCTCGCTCGTCGAGATAGAGCATCGTCTCAGCAGTCACAAATGCAGTGCCACAAATAGTCGGGATAATCTTTTCACCCGCTTGCTCATACATGGCCAAAAATTGACTGTCAATAATACTGGCTTGCTTCCAGATCTCACCGGGCTTTAATTTTCCATCTGCGGCCAAACACGCAAGCTTAGCACTGGTGCCTGTTCCACACGGTGAGCGATCATAGGCTTTGCCTGGGCACAGGACGAAGTTTTTACTATCGGCATTGTTATCTGGTACAAATAATTCAATATGATCAATTTCTTGACCATTTTCACCGGTGATACCTTGTGCTTTTAGTGCTTGAGCGACGGCCCATGCATATTGCGTAAGTTGTTCTATATGGTCACTGTGGACGGTTTGCCCGTGCTCATTGATCAAGAAAAACCAGTTGCCTCCCCATGCGATATCACCCACCACCACACCATGTTCAGGCACATTAACGCTAACATTATGTTGATAGCGATAAGATGGAATATTGCGAATACTCACCGAATAATCTTCATGCAGGGTTGCATAAACATCACCCACTGGGGTTTCAATCAAATGTGTTCCAATCTCTATTTTTCCAAGATGTGCGAGGGAAACCACTAAGCCAATCGTGCCATGCCCACACATGCCAAGATAACCGGTATTATTAAAAAAAATCACCCCTGCACTGGCCTTGGGATTGACTGGAGTACATAACAATGCACCCACCAACACGTCATTACCACGCGGTTCAAGCATGCTAGCGGTGCGAAAGTGATCATAATGTTCAGCCAGCAGATCGCGACGACTGAGCATGTCGCCTTGGCCTAGGTCTGGAAATCCTTCGAGAATTAATCGAGTTGGCTCGCCACCGGTGTGTGAGTCCAATATTTTGATCATGTGCATGCGCAATACCCTTTGCTATTTTTTTTAGCATGACGCAATGCCAAGCGATTCGCTTGATACTTTAGCCAGTAAAGCATGACGAAATCAGCACAATTGCTCGATTACTCAATCACATAATGACTCAACTTCACCATGACTCAACGGCATAATGACTCAACCACACAAATAAAAAGGTCTGTTGATATTCCAGTGATGAATATCAACAGACCTTCTCGATACTGGCAGCTTATTTACATGGACAGTAGCGCTTTATTTTTTTGCTTGATGCACTGGCAAATGGGCGTATAACGCTTGGCATACCCCATTAATATGTTGCTCCATCAGTCGTACCACCAAATCAACATCTTTAGTTTTACACGCTTTAACGATTTCCCGATGTTCATCATTGGCACGTGCTTTACCTTCAGAGACGTTCATTTGCAGTCTTAAATATCGTTCGATTTTATCAAAAATAGAACGAATCATACTTAACATATAGGGTCTTTGAGCCGGCTCATATAAACAGGCATGCAATTGCCAATTGAGTGTGGTCCAGCTGCCAATATCCATATTATCAATAAAGTTACTACAGATTTCTTCCGCTCTTTTAAATGTTTCTTCGGTCATATTGGGAACGGCAAGTTGAATCAATTTTGTTTCGAGCATCACCCGTACTTCAAAGATCTGCGCTAATTCTTCTTCGGAAATACGCGTCACAATCGCACCGCGATTTTTTTTAAACTCCACCAAGCCTTCTACTTCCAATTGTTTTAATGCTTCACGTACTGGAATTTTACTGACATTAAACAACTTGGCTATTTCATCTTGGCGGATGGGATCTTCTTCCGCGATATGCCCAGCAATAATCGCCTCGCGAATATATTTTACAATGACCTCTGAAACTGAGGGCATTGCACCGAGGTCGGAGATATTAAAAGATGGAAGTGCCACAAACATATACTCTAATTAAATAAAATTACGGCCATATAACTGCAACCCAAGTATAGCGGGATATATCACAGTTATTCATTAAAATACTCAATATTCAAACCATTGTAGTCGTGATCTAATACTTGTTATTTTTAAAACTGAATACACGACCAATCACTGCTTGGGCTGATCACCCAAATCAGTAAGGTATACCTTATACCATTTAGCAATAAAAATCTTGCTCCTATGCTGCTGAAATCGTCGTGTTTTTGTTCGAATCGCATCAAGTAAAATGGAATTGTTATGGGCATAATTTTTATATCTATGTCTTTTAATAACAACTCAGGAGTTCGAATCATCATGCTCAAAATCACTTGTACTGAAAAGTACCTCTTACTTGATCGTGAGTTTAAATTTAATTTTCCGCACGAATATACTGAATATCAACAACTTAACCAACATGAATTTACGCAACTGGTTCACAGTCAAGACGTGATTATCTTGAGTGATCTGGATATAGATGAGCAGATCTTGAGCAATAATCCAAATTTAAAACTGCTTGCCTTGTGCTCTACAGGTTATAACCACATTAATCTAGCATTACTCAAGCAGCATGGTGTTCAGGTCTGCAATATTCGTGGCCAAGCAGCGGATGCTGTTTCTGAGCATGCCTTTGCATTTATGATGAACTTGATCAAGCGATTCCCGCAGCAAATTGCTGCTGTGGATCAAGGCCGATGGACGCAAAGCAATCAGGCATTTTATCTCGCAGGCCCTATGCGTGAACTCAAGGGCAAAACACTGGTGATCATCGGTAAGGGCGACATCGGATTAGCACTCGAGCAAAAAGCCAAAGCGTTTGGGATGCATGTAATTTTCAGTGAAAGAAAACATGCACAGCACTGTCGTGCAGGTTATGTCCCTTTTGATCAAGCTATCCCTCAAGCCGATGTGTTGTCGCTACACTGCGCCTTAAACGCAGAAACACAGCATCTCATTGATCATGCAGTTCTCAATCATATGAAAAAAGACAGCCTATTGATCAATGTCGGCCGTGGCGGATTAATGAATAATGCTGATTTAGTCCGAGCACTTGAATCGCAAAAACTTGCAGGATTTGCCACGGATGTTTTAACTCAGGAACCGCCTGGCGCGGATCATCCATTACTCAATATTAAGCATGACAATGTGTTGATCACTGCGCATATTGCATGGGCAACAGATGAAGCCCAACAACGCTTATTTGATATTTTAGAAAGTAATATTAATCAGAATATCCAAGGCATAGCGCAAAACCTGATTTGATGAGTTGAAGCTGATCATCTAAAACTGATGGTCTAAATACGATCTTCTAAATGCGGTCTTCTAAATACAATCTTCTAAATACAATCTTCTAAATACGACCTTCTCAATCTGATTTTAAAATAGTGCGATAGCGCCCTGGCGCTTAAGCACTTAAACCATTCATTTCCACCATTAAAAAAGCGACTTCATGGGGTAAATGAAATCGCTTTTTTAAATCGTTATAACGCAATTCATTTATGAATTGTCATCAGATCCTAATCTTTAGAGTTCAGCCGACCATTGACTATACCAAGTCTTGAACAACTGATATTGGGTTTCAACATATTTACGTTGCGACTCACTCAATGCATCGGTTTCGTTAAAATGTAGGCTATATTCAAGATCACCGTTGAGTACCATTAAGTGTTTATAATAAAGCACCAGATCCGCCCCCTCATCAAAGGAAGACAATACCACTAAGGCTGCGCTGAGTTCTTCAGCTAAACCACGCGCCTTGGCATTTCCTGCAGCAGCTTGTTTACTCAAGGCCACCAAATGTAAAATTTCTTTTGGTATCGCATTACCAATTCCAGTAATCGCACCTGTCGCATTACAGTTGACAAAACCATGGAATACTTGGGTATCTACCCCTGCCATAAGGGTAATTGCTTCATCTTTGGAGGTGATGTATTCAGCGGCATAACGCATATCTTCAGCGCCACCAAACTCTTTAAATCCAATCAAATTTGAATGTTGATCACGGAGTTCAAAAAATAAATCAGCACGAGTAGCAAAGCCATAATGCGGGCTGTTGTAAATGACTGAAGGGAGATTTGGCGCTGCTGTTAAAATGGCAGAAAAATGCGCTCTTTGTGCAGGTATCGATGTCCCACGAGACAACACCCGTGGAATAAGCATTAAGCCATGTGCGCCTACTTTCGCTGCATGTACAGCATGGGCCACTGCTGTTTTGGTATTGACTGCGCCAGTTCCTACGATCGTTGGCACACCCGCTGCAACCAAACGTGCAACCCCTTCTTGACGCTGTGCATCCGTCAGCAGAGTCCAATCCCCCATTGAGCCACAATACACCACAGCACTCATTCCCACCTCAATCAGTTCTCGGCCTTTTTTGACCAATGCATCAAAGTCAGGTTCGCGATTGGCTTTACATGGGGTCATTAAGGCCGGGATACATCCTGTAAAAATATTACTCATAATTATTCCTTTGCAATCAAGTCGAACAAAATAAGCCACTTGCCAAGCAATCTAAAAACGTTTAAATCAACTGCAATTTTGCATAGTGGTGAAAAACAATATTTATATATCGTATACGATATACTTTGGAAAAAAAAGACTTCCTGAAAAATTTATTTTTAATCTCAAAAAGACATGCTGAACACGCTAAAATCGCCCAAGTCATCACTGCACATGCCTTGTGGCAATCAGCACAGCGAAAAGGAATCAGCTGACTGTCTTTTTATCTCTTTTTGTGCATAATATATATCAAAATCTGCTAAGCAATTATTATGAAGCCTCTAAAGCCCCGCCTTGAATCTATTTTCCCCGCTTGGCGGTGGTTACAGCACTATCACGGCGGTAAATTTAAAGCAGATTTATTGGCTGCTCTGATCGTAATCGCCATGTTGGTTCCGCAAGGCATGGCCTATGCCATCGTGGCTGGCCTACCACCGATTACCGGTTTATATGCCAGTGTGTTACCGATGATCATCTATGCCATGATCGGTGGTAGCCCCACCTTATCGATCGGCCCAGTGGCCTTGATTTCGATGATGACCTTCGCCACCCTCAACCCTTTATTTGAAGTCGGTTCACCGGTCTATATCCAAGCAGCATGTTTATTGGCGGTCATGGTTGGGGTGATTTCCCTTTTGCTGGGGATATTTAAATTTGGATTTTTAATTCGTTTAATCAGCCATCCAGTGATTAAGAGTTTTATTATTGCTTCAGCAGTACTGATCGCCCTTAGCCAAGTGCGCTTATTAATCGATGTGCCATTAAAGATTGATAATCTGAGTGTGTTCCTGCTGAGTTTTTGGCAATACCTGCCTTATATCCATGTTGAACCGTTGATCATGGGCAGTATCGGCATGCTGTTTCTGATCTTTGTCCCACGCCTGTTACGCAGTCCGTGGTTGAGCCCATATATATCCGCCTCCTATAGTGCATTCATTATCAAAGCGCTGCCGTTATTGATGATCTTTCTGGCCTTGGCGGTGATGCAGCGCTTCAATTTACAAGACTATGGCATTAAAACCGTGGGAGATATTCCTTCAGGTTTCCCACCGATCAACATGCCATTTTGGAGTTGGGACTTGGTGATGCAACTGCTTCCGGGTGCATTGATGATCGCTATGGTCAGTTTTGTTGAGTCGATCTCGATCGCACAAGCCACCGCATTTCAAAACCGCAGCGCCTTGAATAGTAACCAAGAGTTGGTCGCATTGGGCTTGGCCAATCTCAGTGCTGGCCTCTCTTCCTCGTTCCCTGTGACGGGCAGTTTGTCGCGTACCGTGGTCAATGCCGATGCGGGTGCTAGAACACCGATGGCGGGGGTTATTTCCTCGATCTTTATCGTGATTGTCAGTTTATATTTTACTGGTGTATTCCGTGAGCTGCCGTTAGCGATATTGGCCGCCACGATTATGGTATCGATCTGGAAATTGGTTGATTTCAAACCCTTTATCCAGACCTGGCGTTATTCCAAAGCCGATGGGATCGCCATGTGGGTAACCTTCTTCGGGGTATTGTTTATTGATATCTCGACGGGGTTGATCATCGGTATCGTTTCTACTTTTGTATTGCTGCTGTGGCGGATCAGCCGTCCGCATATCGCGGTGATTGGCTTGATCGAAGGTACCCAACATTTTCGAAATATCCATCGCCATCAAGTCATGACCCGCCCTGAAATCGTATCAGTACGCATTGATGAGAGTCTGACATTTTTAAACATCAATAGTTTGAATGAATTTATCATCAGCGAAATTAGTCAAAATACCGAACTTAAGCATGTGATTTTAAACTGTTCCAGTGTGAGCAACATCGATCTGAGCGCGCTGGAAATGCTAGAAGACATCAATACGGAGTTACACAACATTGGGGTGAGATTGCATTTTTCAGAGGTCAAAGGCCCAGTCATGGATCGGCTCAATCAATCACAATTGATTTTACAACTGCATGGTCAGGTATTTTTAACCCATTACCAAGCAGTCAATGCCTTACAGCACGACCTAGATCATTATATTCATATTTAATGCTGTGGCTTAGCACTTAGCTTTATCAATCGTGGGCCAATGCAGTGGCCTATTTAACAAAAAATTATTACATTTAATAGGTTTAGCACCAAGAAATAAATTTATTTATAGAATCTATAAACTTAAGTATAGAATAGCCGCTTATATCTAAAATTTTTATAAGGTTTATGGCTCGATGATGTTTTCAGCCCTGGCACGTACTAGTCTCGTATCTCGTATTATGATCGCCATCATATTAGGTGGTGGTGTTGCTTATTTATTTCCTCAAGTTGCACCCTATGTCAGCTTGTTGGGTGATTTATTTATTAAAGCCCTTAAATCGGTTGCTCCAATATTAGTATTCGTTTTAGTACTCGCCTCGATCGCCAACTTTAAAGTCAGCCATGGTGCACAAAACCTTAAACCGATCCTCGGCTTATATGTGGTGGGCATGCTTTTGGCTGCGCTGAGTGCGGTGGTGGCCAGTATGATGTTCCCAAGTACCTTGCTGCTGAATATCGCTGCTGATACCAATTTACAAGCACCGAGCAATGTTGCTGAAATCTTAAAAAACCTCTTACTGAGTTTCATCACCAATCCCGTAGCGGCGATTAGTGAGGCCAACTTCATCGGCATCTTGGCTTGGGCGGTTGGATTGGGTATTGCTCTACGCCATAGCGCAGACACCACCAAGCAAGTGATCAGTGACTTCTCAGATGCGGTCAATCACATCATCAAAATCGTCATCAACTTTGCGCCGATCGGGATCTTTGGTTTAGTCGTGGTGACGTTTGCTCAATCAGGTCTAGAGACATTGGTCAATTATGCGCACTTAATCGCGGTATTGGTGGCGACCATGTTGTTCGTAGCACTGGTGATTAACCCGATTTTGGTGGCGATGGTGATGCGCCAAAACCCCTATCCTTTGGTACTCAAGTGTCTTAAAGAAAGTGGGATTACCGCATTTTTCACCCGAAGCTCTGCTGCAAACATTCCAGTCAACTTAGATTTGGCGAAACGTCTCGGTATCAATGAAGCCATCGCAGGTGTCACCATTCCCCTCGGTGCGACCATCAATATGGCGGGTGCTGCTGTCACCATTACCATTTTGACCCTTGCTGCAGTCAATACCTTAGGCATGGATGTAAGTCTCACCACCATGATCATTCTTTCTGTGGTCTCAGTGGTTACGGCCTGTGGCTCATCTGGTGTGGCTGGCGGTTCTTTGCTACTGATTCCTGTTGCTTGCGGCTTGTTTACCATTCCAACTGATATTGCCATGCAAGTGGTTGCAATTGGCATGGTGATCAGTGTGATCCAAGACTCGGCTGAAACGGCTTTAAACTCATCTACAGATGTTTTATTTACCGCTGCTGTTGAATTGTCTAAAAAGTAATATACTGATCGGCAATATATTTTTTTGATCCTGTATTCTAGATAAGATTATGCCCATACAACATCTTCCACGGTGGATTCAAATTGCCGCATTCGTATTAGCAATGAATGCTGGCATGATCAATGTACTTGGTATGTTTAGCTTATTGCACCAATCCGTGTCCCATATGACTGGAAATGCCAGCTTATTGGCCATGTCATTGGTGCATTTTCAGTTTGATCAGGTGATTTTTTTATTTTTTGTCATCCTTTGCTATGTTTTAGGCTCCAGTTATAGTGGTTTTATCCTTGGAAATAGCCATTTACAGTTAAGCCAACGCTACGGATTACCTTTGGGTCTCGTGGCGGCCTTTATCTTATTATGTTGGTATTTTTTGCCTGAGTATCCGCGTTATGGCTTACTCTGGGCCTCGGCTGCGATGGGTGTACAAAATGCCATGGTCAGCCATTATAAGGGTGCGATCATTCGAACCACCCACCTTTCTGGTGTACTCACCGATCTTGGACTGGCCCTAGGCTACCGTATCAAGGGCTTAACTATCGAGCCTAGACGGGTGATTTTACATTTATTGATCTTAATTGGCTTTTTGTTAGGTGGGGTGATTGCAACCGTGATCTATCCTTATTTACAATTACAGTCGTTCTTGATTCCTGCTGGGCTAAGTTTGGCCTTGTGTATCGTTTATTGGGTCGTGTTATATGGCCTACATCCCTTTTCAAAACAGTAATTTTGTGAGTTGAGTTGTTATTATGGTTAAGAATGCATTGCAAGCCCAGTTGCTAAAAGCAGGCTTGGTGGACAACAAAAAAGCCAAAAAGTTATCCAAGCAAGCACAACATGAGCAACGTACCGGTCAAAGTAATGAAGCTGAATTGAAAGCCAAAATTGAGCAAGACCAAAAACAAAAAGCACTCAAGGATCAATCTTTAGATCTGGAAAAGAAACGTGTCTTGGATGAAAAAGCCTTAAAAGCGTCAATCATACAAATGATTGGTCAACACAAAATCACTGACATCAATGGCGATGTGACGTATCAATTCATCGATGAGGCCAAAATCAAGAAGATCTATATCAATCAGCAAATCTATAATGCATTGGTCTCTGGCAGCTTGGTGATCGCCAAAGACCTAGACCGTTATGCAGTATTGCCTAAGGCTTTGGCAGAACGAATTAATGAAAAAATGCAGGGCTTTATCATCGTAGATAACTCAGAGAAAAATGAGCAAGTCACCGATGAAGAAGATCCATATGCAGCCTATGTTATTCCTGATGATTTAATGTGGTAGCCGCCCCTCATCCTAGCCTTCTCCCAAAGGGAGAAGGAATCTGGTGAGGTTTGATCCTCGTCTTTCTCAAAGGGAGAAGGAATCTGGTAGGAATTTAGCAGGAATTAAGTTGCAAACAACAATACTGCCAATCCACCCAAAATCAGACCGATCACCCGATTGATCAACTGCTGTTTTTCTAACATTCTGGCTCTCAGTGAGGGTTTTGAAAACAGACATGCTACAGCTGCAAACCAAAGCAAATGCATCCCTGAAACAAAACCGCCCAGTAATAACAATGCTGAATTGTGCAATTGGCTAGACATACTTTGACTCATCAAACTCATAACAAATAAAGCGGTTTTTTGGATTTAGTGTATTGGTTAATATGCCTTGCTGAAATGTCCGATATACAGATTGCTTTACAGTCGAAGTCATATCCTCAACTGGTCGCTGAAAAAACGTATTAAAGGCCAAATACATTAAATACAACGCGCCTAAATACTTCACCCAAATCAATAGTGTTGATAGATAGAACATTGAAAATAAGATCAAAATACTACTATAAGCCACATGAACCCAGACTCCCATCGCAATCCCGAATGCAGTCGCCACACCATGTTTACGACCATAAAGGTAGCTATTTCGAGTGACCAATGCAAAGTCTGCACCTGGACTCAGCACTGCCAGTATTGTCATTACCATGACTAAAGCCAATTCATACATATGTCGCACTCAGAAACTAAAGTACTTATTTTTAATGAAAATCAGCTTGAAAAAAATCGATTTATTTTCATGTTCAAGTATGCCATTTTGGAATACACAAACGGACAGAGTTGTGTCAAAGCATTGATATTTGAAGCAACTCAGTGTCGCAAATTGGATATCAATGAGTAGACAAAATGATGGATAAACTCAATTTAAAAGGCTTAAGGTTTTTTCACTTTGTTGCCCAATACGGCACGATCAGCCTGGCAGCAGAAAAACTCTGCATAACCCAAGGTGCGGTCAGTAAACAAATTCTCAATCTTGAGCAAGGTTTAGGTCTAGACTTGTTTATTCGGGCACAAAAGAAAATGATCTTGACCGAACACGGCCGACAACTCTATGACTGTACTCAAAGCATATTTCAGCACTTAGCGCAATGCCTGACCCAACTTCAACAAGCTGATCAAAAACAAGCGAATTTGGTACTGTCGTGCGAACCGACAATTGCCATGAAATGGTTGATCCCACGACTGGCTGATTTTCATCATCAATATCCAGATATCGAGATTAATCTACGCACCGCAGGCGGTCCGGTCGATTGGCATACACAAGGCATTGATTTAGCATTACGCCGAAATGACTTTAAAATCGAACAGCACCTCTATGCTGAGAAAATAGCGGATGAATATATGTGTTGCGTCGCCAAACCTGCTCCAAATCCTGCGATCACTAGCATGTATATCTCAAGCTCAAGACCTGATATCTGGAAAACTTTTATTGGATATCAACAAACTGATCCTCAAGCAATCAAAGCACTCGCTACAGTTAAACCCAAACAACTGGAGCATTTTTATTTATGCCTTGAAGCCTGCCTGGCTGGACTGGGCGCCAGTATCTGTTCAATTTATATGATTGAGAAAGAATTAGAATATTTAATATTACAACCACTATCGCAAATCTACACCGATCAAACCAGTTATCTGCTAATTTCTGCAACGCCTTTTGAACAAGATCAACGCAAACAATGCTTCAAACACTGGCTTTCAGCACAAATGCAGCAAACACAGCATCGAGTTTTTTTAAAGCATCAAGTAAGTTCTTGATCATATCGTGTATATAAAAGGTGTCTTATAAGTTTATAGTGATCCAATTTACATAAAATCGGCACTGATATTTATTTAGGGGATTTTCTTTTGGACAAATTTAACTTTATCCAAGACTTTCGTGATTGGGTAGATCAGTTTTCTTGGCTTGAAATGCTGGGTTCACTGACCATCCTATTGGTGTTCGCCGTCATCGCAAATTTTATTGCGAAAAAAGTAGTAGTGAGTGGCTTACGTCGACTGTTGTCAAAGGTCAAATTTGTAAATAAAGAAATTTTTGAACAACATAGCGTCATTCGTAGAATTGCTAATATTGTTCCTGCCACCGTCATTTTAAACGGGATCGCATCGGTACCTCATCTCCCCACCAAAATAATCACCCTTGTGCAGATGGCAGCACAAGCATTTATATTACTCACCATTGCATTGACCATCAGTGAATCACTGAATGTGTTTAATGCCGTTTATAAGCGTAATCCTAAATCAAGAAACAAACCCATTAAGGGCTACCTACAACTGGTAAAGCTCATTATCTATGTGGTCTGTGGATTGATGATTATCGGTACATTCTTGAAAAAAGATGTATTTACCATCTTGGCAGGATTCGGTGCCATGGCTGCAGTACTGATGTTAGTGTTCCAAAACACCATTTTGTCTGTGGTGGCTTCAGTACAGATCTCGTCTTATGACATGGTACGCATCGGGGACTGGATCGAGATGCCTTCCCTGAATGCGGATGGCACTGTAATGGATATGTCATTACATACGGTGACCGTTGAGAACTTTGATAAGACTTTTACCACCATACCGACCAATAAATTGGTCACCGATACCTTTAAAAATTGGCGCGGGATGTCTGAGGCGGGTGTGCGTCGGATTAAACGTTCTATGTATATAGACCAAAATAGCATCCATTTTCTTGAGCAAAATGAAATTGAAAAACTCAAAGCCATTCTGCTCCTCAATCCGTATTTTGAAGAAAAACAAATTGAACTAGCAAGCTTCAATCAGCAGTTTGAAAACCAATCGGTTTATAACATGCGCCAATTGACCAATATTGGAACCTTCCGTGCTTATATCGATTTTTATTTGCAACATTTTCCAGGGATTTCTCAACAAAGCACGTTAATGGTCAGACAACTGCAACCGACTAGCGAAGGTCTTCCTTTAGAGATTTATTGCTTCACTTCGACCACTGCATGGACTGAATATGAGGCAATTCAATCTGATGTCTTTGATCATCTCTTGGCAATCATTCCGGCTTTTGGATTAAAGCTCTATCAAGCCCCTTCGGGTCTAGATTTAAGATCATTATCAAATCAAGCTGAAGTGACTAATCAAGCTTTACTCGAGAAAGCAGAACATTCGAGTTAATTGTATTGATTTGAAGCTTTGATGATTTGATGATTTCAATGTACCCAGTCTGAAACGGCCCTCGATTGAGGGCTTTTCTTATTGTTTTCCCTAGAAATAAATTCAGGACTTTAAATCTGCGTATAATATCAGCAATTAAAATATACTTTTGCACCACTATGAAACTCATCCATATACTTTGTGCTTCAATCATTTTAAGTTCACTTCTCAGCTGTATGTCACTTGCAGCAGCGGATCAGCGTTTCGATGATACTGTTGCCCTTGCCCAGCAAGGTAATGCAGATGCACAGTATCAACTCGCGGAAAAATATAGAGTCGGCTACGGTGTGCGTAAGAATAATGCCAAAGCCATTGAATGGTATAACAAAGCCGCCAACCAAGGTCATATCGATGCGCAGATCATGCTTGGCTTCATCTATCAAAAAGGTTTAGGGGTAGAAACAAATTATGCCAAAGCGCTGCAATTTTATCGCAAAGCAGCGAAGCTAGGTTCTGCAATTGCTGATAATAATCTGGCAGTGCTCTACGAATATGGCTATGGCGTCGAAGCCAATCCTAAAAAGGCCTTTGAACTTTATCTGAAGTCCGCCGAAAGTGGTTACGATTTGGCGCAGTACAACCTATCCCAACTGTACCAAACAGGAACGGGAGTCGCTAAAAATCAAGCCAAAGCACTAGAATGGTTAAGCAAGTCTGCTTATCAAAACTACCCACCTGCAATGCTCAGCTTAGCCTCGCACTATTATTATGGCCAAGGCATCAAATTGGACTATGAAAAAGCCTTTGAATGGTATCAAAAAGCGGCTTTCCTCGGCCATGACGAAGCCCAATATACCGTTGCGCTGATGTATACAGATGGACTCGGGATTCAGCAAGATGATCAAAAAGCCTTTGCTTGGTATAGCATCGCTGCAAAAAATGGCCATGCTTCAGCACAAAATAATTTAGCTGTCCGTTATAAAAATGCTGTAGGTACATCACGTGATTATGCCAAAGCTGTTTATTGGTTTAGCAAATCAGCCAAACAAGGCCTTTCAACAGCACAATCTAATTTAGCAGTCATGTATCAAGACGGTGTGGGTGTACAACAAAGTGATCGACTTGCCTATGAGTGGCATCGTAAAGCCTTTGAATCTTATGCCAAAGCAGCGAAGCAAGGCGATGCTGATGCCCAGTATAATTTGGCCAATATGTATCAGAATGGCATTGGCGTTGACAAAAATGTGAGACAGTCCAAACATTGGTACAAGCAAGCTGCATTACAAGGTTATGCTGTGCCCTAAACCCTAAACGAAATTCAGTATTAAAATATCATGCAGTAATGCGGTTATAACGACTCATATTATACAGTGCAAAATAAAACAGCATTAATGCTGCACTAAATATTCGCGATACACGTTGTTCATAACGTTCAAATTCAATTAAAGACACTTGTTTGATCAATACAGAATCTTTTTCGAGCATGAATTTTTCATTGAGAAGCACTACACTTTTATCATTGAGGAGGTAGATACCAATGACTCCTGAACCTATAGCATAAGCCAGCAACACGATGCTGATGACTCTAGATTGCATCGGCCACTTCAAATAAAACTGTAGAGGTTCACCATTTTTGACCTTTGCACGTTCTAAATTAGGTAGGGTAAAGAATGTAAGTACTGAAAATAGGATTAATAAAGCCAAGCACAGCTTAAAACTATAAGAAAAAAATGTAATATAGCTTAATAAATTAACAGTTATCGCTACAAATGTAGCCAAAGCTAAAATAACGGATAGGTATCTCATATATTGTTTAATTTGTATTAACAATCAAAGAGCTTTATTTTACGATAAAACAGCAATGCCATCTGCAATGTAATACAAGATTTATCAATTTTTATAAATATTGTTTCATTCGCAAGAGTTAGTTTTAATTAATGCCCTAAAATAGACCATTACACTATCTTTACTCAAAAATAGCAGCATCAAAAACAAAACTAATTTTTATTAGATATCTTAAAAAAATGAACGACATCTAGCTAACTCGATGTCGTCTTCACTGCCAAAGTCACTCGATCATTGCCTCCATAATCTTGAACAGTACGAATTTGCTCAAAACCAGCCTGTAGATATATGGCTTGCACATCAGCAGCTTGTAAATAACCATGTTCTATCGCCATCCAACCCATTGGATTGAGCCAATCTCTACCTTGTTGGATAATCTGCTCAATATCAGCCAAGCCCTGCTTTGCTGCAACCAAGGCACGTTCAGGTTCTGAAGCCAATGCAGACATATGTACATCATCTGCATCAATATAAGGCGGATTGGAAACGATGAGATCAAATTTGGCGCAGCTACTAGAATCAAAGGCATCCAACCATGCACCACATGCAAATTGCACTTGATCGAGTCCATGTTTGACAGCATTGCCCTGTGCAACTGCCAAGGTCGGTGGATAAATATCGGTGGCAACCACCTGCCAAGACGGCCGTTCGCTGGCAAGGGACAGTGCAATTGCACCCGTCCCAGTGCCTAAGTCAACCACGCGTGCGTTCTCAGGCAAAGCCAGTAGCAGTACCGTTTCCACCAAAACTTCGGTATCGGGTCGTGGAACCAGTGTATCGGCTGTGACATTGAGATCCAAAGTCCAAAAAGGCTGACTCCCTGTGACATAAGCCAAGGGCTCACCCGCCTCAATCCGCGCTAAAGCTGCAAGGTATTGCTGTTCATGCTCAATGCTGAGTTCAATATCAGCACTGATCTTGAGTTCAAGTGCATTGGCAATGCCCAGTATATGCTGCAATAACCATGCATTTTCTTGACGTTGATAGCTCTCAATTTCACCACGGACAGCCAACGCTTGAGCAATATTCATCAACCACCATTTTGCTGTGCAAGTGCAGCCAATTGATCGGCTTGATATTCACGATGCAGACTGTCGAGTAATTCGGTTAAATCGCCTTCCATCACTGCTTCTAACTTATACAAGGTTAAGTTAATTCGATGGTCGGTCATACGACCTTGAGGATAGTTATAGGTGCGGATGCGTTCTGAACGGTCACCCGATCCAACCAAGTCACGGCGCATTTCAGAAGTCGCTGACTCTTGTGCAGCACGTTTGGCATTTTCCAGACGTGATCCGAGCAATGCCATGGCTTTGGCTTTGTTTTTGTGCTGAGAACGTTCTTCTTGGCACTCAACCACTGTACCCGTGGGTAAATGGGTAATACGAACAGCAGAATCCGTTTTGTTGACGTGCTGACCACCCGCACCTGAGGCGCGATAGGTATCAATGCGTAGATCTGCAGGATTAATTTCAACACTGGTGTCAACATCAATTTCAGGCAGGATCGCCACGGTACAGGCAGAGGTATGCACACGGCCTTGTGATTCGGTTGCAGGCACACGTTGTACACGATGCGCACCACTTTCAAACTTCAAGCGACCATATACCCCTTCGCCGTTAATCAAGCAAATGACTTCCTTATAACCGCCATGCTCACCTTCATTTTCAGACAACACTTCGATGCGCCAATTTTGCGTTTCAGCAAACTTGCTATACATACGGAATAAATCACCTGAGAATATCGCAGCTTCATCACCACCTGTTCCAGCGCGAATTTCCAAATAGGCAGCATTACTATCATTGGGGTCTTTTGGAATCATCAAGATATTCAAATCACTTTCGAGTTTTTCGAGTAGTGCTTTGTTGTCTTTGATTTCCTCGATCGCCATATCCTTAAAGTCAGGATCACTTAACATCGATTCCGCAGTCTCGATATCCGCTTCAGCTTGTTTATAATTACCCCAAAATTCGGTTATTTCTGTTAAATCATTATGTTCACGGGATAAGTTACGAAAACGTTTATTGTCTGAGATCACTTCAATGTCAGCCAATAACGCAGTTAATTCTTCGTGTCGATCACACAATTGGTCTAATCGTAAACGTAACGATTCTTTCATTTATATCGCTTCTCAATCGGTATCACTGTGTCGCTACACTATGGTGCTACGACAACGCAGGAAATTTCAAAATTGCGCATAGTGTACAGATTATGCTTTTTAAAAGACATATCTGCTGCGAAAACTTTAGCCCTAAGCCCCGTATTTCACCAGTAAAGCCCCGCTAGATCGCAGCACGAATGCCAAGCTTAATCATGCTGGCTAAAGTTTGTTCCGCTGTTTATCTAAGCAATGTTCTACTTTATTTCTGCTATATATGCCCGTTTAGTGGTTTTTGTTAATCAAGTTCTACATTTAAATACCAAAGCGAACAAATCACGAAGTCGATCTCCACATTTTTAAAGACTCGTTTTGTTACATTTGCCGCAACAACACAATACGTCTGACATGACAAGACATGGAGTAAGCGGCAATGTTCAATTCTAAAATATTCGGTTCTAAGATGTTCAATACTCAAACCATCAAACAAATTGTCACCACGGTCATCCTCTCGAGTGCTGCAATGGTCACAGTGGCCCATGCAGACAATACTGGTCGTGTCGCTGCAACCTCAGCACTCGGTAGTGTGGTCGGTACCGCTTTAGGTAAAGAGATGGGTGGTAATACTGGTGCGATCATCGGTTCAGCTGTGGGGGGTGCCGGTGGTGCTGCAGCAGCAAGCCATAAGCGTGACCGTACCTCAGCCGCGATTGGTGGTGGTCTCGGTGGTGCAGGTGGTTATGTTGCTGGTAAAAATATGGGTGGCACTTCAGGTGGCTATATCGGCTCAGCTTTAGGTGCTGCAGGTGGTTCTGCACTGGGGAATAAAATTTCCCAAGACAATCATCAAACCCAGTACCAAAACAAAAAACGTTACAAAAGACATCACCGTTAATTTCGGGGTCTATTGAGCATCATCTTGATGATCCTATTCGCCACATGAATATAAATAAAGCACCTTCTGGTGCTTTATTACGTTCCCCTCTACCAAAGTCTGATTTTTTGATCGACTGTATATCGAAAATAATCGATATACAAAGTGCTTTATATATCGTACTATCTCGATATTCATTCAGTTGAGCACAGCCTATGCGATCACTTCAAAATACTAAATTTTCTATCTTAGAACTCGCCTCTGTACGATCTGATAAGAGCGTAGAGTTTTCACTCAAACATGCCTTGCAATTGGCTCAGCATGCTGAACAATTGGGTTATGACCGTTTATGGTTGGCAGAACATCACAATATGGATGGAATCGCCAGCTCTGCTACCGCAGTATTACTGGGCTATTTACTGGCCAATACCCAAAGTATTCGACTGGGCTCGGGCGGTATAATGCTCCCCAACCATGCCCCATTGGTGGTGGCTGAACAATTTGGTACCTTGGCCACACTCTATCCAAAGCGGGTTGAATTGGGTTTGGGCCGAGCACCGGGTACTGACCAAGTCACCATGCGTGCATTACGTCGCGGTCGCCAAGAAACCGAAGATCAGTTTCCACACGATGTCCTAGAAATCCTACATTATTTTGATGATGCCACGCCTCAGCAACGCATCAAGGCAACACCGGGTCAAGGCACCCATGTACCGGTGTGGTTATTGGGTTCAAGCTTATTTAGTGCGCAATTGGCTGCCAATCTTGGACTGCCGTATTCATTTGCATCGCATTTTGCACCGAAGATGCTCGGCCCTGCAATTGCACTCTATCGTGAAAAATTTGAACCCTCTGAATATCTAGACCGACCTTATGTATCGATGGGTGTGCCGACAGTAGTTGCTGCCACAGATGCTGAGGCAGAGTATTTAGCCAGCAGTGCTTATCAACGCGCACTCGGATTATTACGGGGTCAGAGTTTAAAACTCCAACCACCAGTCGAAACGATGCAAGGGCTGTACTCACCTGCTGAGAAAATCGCCATAGATAATATGTATTCCATGGCGCAAATTGGCTCCGCCAGTACCGTTCAAGCGGGTTTGGAAAAACTCTTGCAAAAATATGCAGTCGATGAGTTCATCTTTACCTGTGATATTTACGATACTGAAAAACGTTTAGAAAATTTTAGTTATTTAATGGATATGAAAGTCGAAACAAGTGTAATCTAGCAGCTTGATCGAGACTTTGATCGACGCACCATGATGAGCAGTTGCAGCTGCTCATTTTTTTGTTTTTAATTTTTGTTTGAACAAATATCAGTTCAAGCCGTCGATTGAGTGTTGCTATGACGCAAGGACCAAGTTCCGTTCTAACTGCTGCGGGTTTTAGCCTGCGTTTTGTTTCTACGGCATTGATTCAGTACTGTTCTTCTTCAACGATCAACTTAAAATTTTTCATTTCTTCGAACTGTTTATTGAATTGTTTCACTTGACGCTCATCTTGCTCATCTAGCCAAGTGCAGCCCACCATATTCACGGTCTGACCCGCTTCTTGCTCACGACCTAAGGTAAAAATACGCTTGGCTTTTTCACCATCATGGTTGAGATCGGTATCTTTGGTTTTTACTTGTAAGTGAAAGGTTTTACCAAGTGCATTTGCCTTTTCATCTGGCATTTTTAATTGTTTCGCCAGTACCACGGCATCAACACCAACAATGGCATTTAAACCATAAATCAACGGTCGAACTTCGAGCACAGGGTGACCATAGACCTTTACATTACGCTTGGGTTGATAGCCGTGATCGCTCTTGGTCCAACCTGCTTTAAGCCAAGCTTCATCATCATTAAAACGTTGCGAATCAAACTGTTGATAAGCTTTCTCACATTCTAAAAACTGTACCAACTCAGCATCAAACTTTTTTTGCATGACCACAGTGGCTTTGCTTGCATGATTTTTTCCTGCAAGATTGTTGTCTGCAGAACTGACACCTGATCCAATCATCAGCGCCCCCAAGAGAGCAAGACGAGAATATCGATTCATAACAACCCCATTAAAATATTCCATTTATTATGCGCAGCGTTTTTAGAATATCTGCTACACAACCTACACGATTTCGCACATCTTAAACCATGTGACAGCATGATGGCGACCAAAGTGCTGAGTTTGCTGTTTTACCCAGCGCGTTGCACAATATTTGTTTATTTTTATCTTAATCAAGTCTTAACACCGTGCTGAGTTCTGCTATGCTAAAACCCACGTTTAATACAACATGGATGATTCGCATGAGTCTAACGCTCGGTACTCCTCTTCAATCTTCTGCATTTAAAGTCTTATTACTTGGATCAGGTGAATTAGGTAAAGAAGTCGTGATCTCCTTACAACGACTGGGTGTAGAGGTTCATGCCGCCGACCGCTATGCGGATGCACCCGCGATGCAAGTTGCACACTATGCACATACCTTGAATATGGCGGATGCAACTGAATTAAAACAATTGATCGAACAGGTGCAACCGCATTTAATCGTGCCCGAAATCGAAGCCATCGCAACCGATGTATTGCTTGAGATCGAAAAAAATGCGATCCAACAAAATCAGAATGTTCAAGTAATTCCTTCAGCCAAGGCAGTCAGTTTGACCATGAACCGTGAAGGTATCCGGGTTCTCGCAGCTGAAGAGTTGGGCCTACCCACCTCTGCCTACCGTTTTGCTGATTCTCTAGAAAGCTTTAGAGCGGCCTGTGATGATATTGGCTATCCAAACTTTGTAAAACCGGTGATGTCCTCATCTGGCAAAGGTCAGTCTAGAGTCAAAGCCTTTGCAGAAGTAGATGCGGCTTGGGAATATGCGCAAACCGGTGGTCGTGTTCATCAAGCCAAAGTCATCGTTGAAGCACAAATTGATTTTGATTTTGAAATCACCTTACTCACGGTACGCGCCAAGAACCCGATCACAGGCAAAATCGAGACCCACTTCTGCGACCCGATTGGGCATCGTCAACAAGATGGCGACTATGTCGAAAGCTGGCAACCACAACCGATGAGCGCTGCGGCACTTGAAGAATCCAAACGCATTGCCAATAAAGTCACCAAAGCTTTAGAGGGTTGTGGTGTATTTGGAGTTGAGTTATTTGTCAAAGGTGATCAGGTCTGGTTCAGTGAAGTTTCACCACGCCCACATGATACTGGCCTGGTGACTTTGGCCTCACAGTTCCAAAGTGAGTTTGAGTTACATGCCCGCGCGATCTTGGGACTACCGGTCAACACCCATCGTCATAGTGCTGCAGCAAGTGCGGTGATTTATGCCGGTGTGGATGCCAAGAACCTCAGCTTTACTGGCTTGAATCTTGCTTTACAGCATCCGGATACCGATCTACGATTATTTGGTAAACCTGAAGGTTTTCAACGTCGTCGTATGGGTGTTGCCACGGCTCGTGCTGAAAATACTGAGCAAGCACGTCAATTGGCGCAACAGGTGGTGGAACAGATTCACGTTCTAGAAAACACCGATCGCTAAGGCAACATTTTTAACATCCTTTTCGCCACTACATTTGGAACCCTGTTTATGATCAAGACCACGCCTCTATTGGACACAGTGACTGATTTGCATGATATTCAAGCGATCAACCAATGGCGTAATGCAGTCGAAACTGAGTTGGAACTGGCCTATAGTGAAGGCCAACCGATACGTGATGTGATACATGCACGTAGCCATTCCATCGATGAAGCATTAAAATTCCTTTGGAATCATGCTGGTCTTGATCAAACTCCGTTAAGTTTATTTGCAGTTGGTGGCTACGGCCGCCGCGAAATGTTGCCCTGCTCAGATGTCGATATCATGGTGTTATCCGAAAATGAATTGACGACTGAGCAAGAACAACAGGTTTCCAGTTTTATCTCTTCTTTATGGGATGTGGGTAATTTTAAACCCGGGGTCAGTGTACGCAGCATTCAAAGTTGTTTTGAACAGGCCATGACCGATCTGACCATTGCCACCACCTTGATCGAAGCACGCATGATCATCGGCAATACGCAATTGGCCAAATGGCCGCGCCGTGTGGTGTCACAGACTTGGACAGACAAAACCTTTTATGATGCAAAAATGCAAGAGCAAGCACAGCGCTATGCTCAGCATAATCATACCGAGAGCAACCTCGAACCTGATATCAAAAACGCCCCCGGTGGGATTCGCGATATCAATCAAATCGGTTGGATTGCCAAACGGCATTTTCGGGTCAATCGTATTTATGATCTGGTGCATTTGGGTTTTATCTCCGAATTTGAATTGGCGGTCTTGGAGCAAGCTGAAAACTTCCTTTGGGAAATTCGCCACCATTTACACCGTATTGCTCAACGCGATGAAAACCGTCTGCTGTTTGATTATCAACGTGATATTGCCGCCAAATTTGGCTATGTCAAACAAGAAGGTAAACCGCTCAATTATCCAATTGAACAGTTTATGAAGCGTTATTATCGAACCGCACAACAAGTCTCAACCCTCAATGAAATGTTGCTGGCTTATTTTAGTGAGTCAGTGATTACCCCGCGTTTGCCCAACTATGAACGTCAGATTGAACAGATCAATGACCATTTTAAATTGGTCGATGGCAAACTCGCCGTACAACATCACAAGATATTTTCAGAAAAACCCAGTGCCATTTTAGAAATCTTTTATATCTTGGCCAATCGTCCTGAAGTCACTGGCATACGCGCACGCACGCTACGCCTGTTGATCTTGGCGGCGAAACGGATCGACAAGAGCTACCGTGACAACCCAGTGCATCAAGCGCTGTTTATGTCGATTATTCGATCACCTTATCGCCTCTATGACACCCTGTTAGCCATGAAACGTTATGGGGTATTGGGCAATTATATTCCTGCATTTGGTCAAATTACCGGCTTGATGCAATATGACCTCTTTCATATCTATACCGTAGATGCGCACACTTTATTGTTGATCCGTAATCTTAATCGCTTTAAAGAGCCTGAATTTGCTAAAGATTATCCGGTGGTGAGTTCGGTATACCAACGCCTATTGCGCCGTGACATCGTGATGATGGCCGCCATTTTCCATGATATTGCCAAAGGTCGTGGCGGTGATCACAGTGAACTCGGTGCAGTCGATGCGATTGAGTTTTGCCGCACCCATGGCTTTAGTGAACGTGAATGCAACTTGGTCGCTTGGTTGATTAACAACCATCTCCTCATGTCACTGACTGCACAGAAAAAAGATATATCCGATCCCGATGTGGTCAAGGACTTTGCCGACAAACTCGGTGATATGGAACATCTCAACTATCTGTATAGTTTAACGGTTGCTGATATCAACGCCACCAATCCTAAGCTGTGGAATACTTGGCGCTCGTCGCTGATGCGTCAACTGTATACCCATGCGCGTGATGTGATTCGGATGGGTTTGGATCGCCCAGTCGATTATCAGATGCATATCGAGGAAACCAAATTTTCAGCCAGTGAGTTGTTGGTCAATGAATTTTCTTTAGAACAAGTAGAAAGTGTCTGGCGTGAATTGGGCGATGATTATTTCCTTAAAGAATCAGCCAATGAGATTGCATGGCATACCCGTGCCATCTTACAACATGGCAATCATCTCGAACCCTTGGTGTTGTTCCGCGCTCACCGTAATGCCGCTCAAGATGCAGTACAACTGTTTATCTACACCCAAGATCAACCAAACTTATTTGCCACCACCGTCGCGGTGCTGGATCGGATGAATCTGGATGTTCAAGACGCACGGATTATTACCGCAGAAAAAGCCTTTAGTTTAGATACCTATGTGGTACTCGATCGCTTTGGTACTCTACTGACAGATCCTGAGCGTGAAGATATCGTTAAACATGCTCTGGTCAAAGCCTTGAGTGCATCTGATCAATATCCGGGACTCATGCAACGTAAGATCCCGCGTCAATTACGGCATTTTGATATTGAAAATACTGTAGATATCACCTTAAATGCTGCACTGTTGCAGAATATGGTGGAAATTTCCACCCTGGATCATCCAGGTTTGTTGGCCAAAATTGGCGGCTTATTTATGATGCAAGGACTGGATATACATTCAGCTCGTATCGCAACATTGGGTGAACGTGCAGAAGATATTTTCTTTGTCACCAAACAAGATGCCATTCCGATGAGCGCTGAAGAGGCACAACTCTTTGCGCAACAATTAAAAGCTGCGTTGGATGAGGCATCTCATCAAATTGTGCATTCCCATTAATGTGTTTTTGTTGGTAATTGTTTTATGAACTCGAGTTTAGACTTATTGCATCCCTATCCTTTTGAAAAATTAAATCTCCTTTTTCAGGATATTCAGCCCGCCAATATGCCTTTAATTGCACTGTCCATCGGTGAACCTAAGCATCCTGCGCCCGAGTTTGTTAAACATGCGATCGTGGAAAATTTCCAACACCTTTCAACCTATCCCAACAGCAAAGGTTTATTGGGTTTAAGACAGAGTATCGCTACATGGCTGACACAACGCTTTAAACTCAATCACATCGATGCGGAAAAACAAATCCTCCCTGTCACCGGGACCCGTGAAGGCATCTTCTCTTTGGTACAAGCTTTGATTAATCGTGATGATGCACCTTATGTGGTGATGCCAAATCCGTTTTATCAAATCTATGAAGGTGCAGCACTGTTGGCCGGTGCAACCCCTTACTTTGTCAATTGCACTGAAGACAACCAATACCTGGGTGATTTTGATCAAGTCCCTGCTGCTGTTTGGGAAAAAACCGCTTTGGTCTTTGTCTGTACACCGGGAAATCCGACCGGTGCGGTATTGTCTAAGCAACAGTTTAAAAAGCTAATCGCACTCTCTGATCAATATGGATTTGTGATTGCATCTGACGAATGTTATTCGGAACTGTGGTTCGATCAGGCGCCTTTTGGCTTGCTTGAAGTCTGTGCGGAAATGGGCCGTGATGATTATAAAAACTGTATCGTATTCCATTCATTGTCGAAGCGCTCGAATCTTCCGGGAATGCGTTCGGGTTTTGTCGCTGGTGATGCCACTATCCTTAAGCCGTATTTAAAATTCCGTACTTATCATGGCGCTGCAATGCCGGTTCAACATCAATTGGCATCGATTGCGGCTTGGGATGATGAGGCGCATGTCGAAGAAAACCGTCGCCAGTACCGTGCCAAGTTTGATTTATTCCAATCTGAACTCGGTCACCTCTTGCCACTGCAAAAACCAGATGCGGGTTTCTATTATTGGCTCAAAGTCGATCATGATGAAAAATTTGCCCAGATGTTGATGGAAAAGGCACATATTAAAGTGCTACCTGGTCGCTATCTATCGCGTGATACTGCTGAGGGCAATCCGGGTGAAAACCATGTCCGTATGGCTTTGGTTGCAGACTTGGCGCAATGTGAACAAGTGGTACAACGTCTGAAAGCAATTTTGTAATACTGTTGAGTGATTGCGAATTCGGGCAGCGTCCTGCCGACGTTGTCCTCTACTGGGTTTCGATTTAAATCGTTTTAGATGCATATTACTTAGGCTATTTTAATGAGACTGCTGTTGCAGATACAGCCTCATATAAAGGCGGCATTACGCCGCCTGAATCATTTTAAAATTGCGGTGGAATATAAGTTAAAGTGCGACCCAAAATCCACAGTAGGAATAACACCACTGGTAAATGGAAGATTAACTGCGTAACGGTAAAGCCAATCACATCTTTGGCTTTAAGTTTTAAGATGCCCAACATCGGCAGCATAAAGAACGGATTGATAAAGTTCGGCAAGGCCTCAGCAGCGTTGTAGACCTGTACCGACCAACCCAAATGGACTTTAAGATCATTGGCCGCTTGCATGACATACGGTGCTTCGATGATCCACTTACCACCACCTGAAGGTACAAAGAAACCCAACACCGCTGAGTAAACACCCATAATCACGGGGAAAGTTTCTTTATTTGAAATCGACACAAAGAAATTGGCAATGTAATGCGATACCGAGTGACCATCCACATTCACCGCTTTGGTCATCATATAAGCGATACTGCCATACAATGGAAATTGGATCAGCACACCCGAACAGGCAGGAACCGCTTTAGATACCGCGTTCAAAAAATTTCGTGGTGTACCATGCAGGATCAAGCCCAGAATTAAAAATAAAAAGTTGTATGTATTCAGATTAGAAATCGCAATCATCGGATCTTTCTGACTAAACTGCATATATATCCAGACCAAACCAATGATCGCAACGATAATCGTCAACAAGGGTGAAGTTTCTAACCAATCACCGGGACGCTTTGTTTGACTCGGAGTATCTTCAGGCTTTTCCTCATCAAATTGGATATCAAAATCTTGTAGGGTTTTGACGTTATTGCCCTTAGGTGCAGACCAGTATGCAATCGCAACTGAGATGACAATCAATACCAGTACCATGACCATCGACTGCCAAAGAAAGATGGTTTCTGAAAATGGAATCACCCCTGTCAATTGATAAATATTGTCTGGAAGGCTGGCTTTGTTGGCCTGTAGTTGTGCCGCTGAAGAACTAAGTCCCAATGCCCAGGTAGCACCCATACCAACAAAAGCGGCTGCCGCGGCAGCTCGATAATCCATGTTTAAATCTTTACGCTTGGCCAGCGCAATCACCAACAAGGCGCTCAATACCGTACTCATGGCCCATTGCACCAATGAAATACTCATACTGATGAAAGCCACCATAACGATCGCCATACGCCCATCACTTGGGATACGCGCCAAGGCATAGATAAACTTTTCGACCGGTTTGGACACTGAGACCACATAACCACTGATAATCAGCATGGTCATTTGTAAGGTAAATGGAATCAAGCTCCAAAAACCATCACCAAAGGCACCACTAATCGAGGTTGCAGGTGCGCCAATCGACCAAGCAGCCACGGCGACAATAATCACCCCGAGCAATGCGAATACATAGGAATCTGGGAACCATTTCTCAGACCAGTTACTGATCGATACTGCGAGGCCTTCAAAAAATCCGGTTTTTTGTTGAATCATATTTTCTTCCCTTTAGTACAGAAGCCGAAAGCCCATCCATTTTGAAGATATTTTCAAAGATTGGCTTTCGAGCTGATCACAGCCTGTGATCGATTAAGTTGATATTTTTTGAATGCTCGCTTGCGTTTTTTAATAAGTCAGAATGCATTTTGGCCTAGCGGGATTTAAGTTCATCCCACTAAGCCACTGTATATAAATTGGATCAGTTAATGCGATCAGCAGATTTCAATCGCAATCGCTGTTGCTTCACCGCCACCGATACACAAGGTCGCGATACCTTTACGTTTGCCGAGGCGTTTGAGTGCATAGATCAAGGTTAATAAGATCCGTGAACCTGAAGAACCTAGCGGATGTCCAAGCGCACAAGCTCCGCCCTGAATATTGACTTTGTCTGCATCAAGTTGAAATGCATCCATCGCCGCCATGGTCACCATGGCAAAGGCTTCATTGATTTCCCATAGATCAACGTCTTGCGCTGCCCAACCGGTTTTCTGTAATAATTTTTCAATCGCGCCCACAGGTGCAATGGTAAATTCAGAAGGATGTTGAGAATGGGTACTATGTGCGACAATTTTCGCCAAAGGCTGTAGATTTTTTGCTTTGACTGTATCCGCAGAAGCCACGATAAACGCCGATGCACCATCCGAAATCGAACTGGAGTTGGCCGCAGTAATTGTACCGTCTTTGGCAAACGCCGCTCTTAGGGTCGGTATTTTTTCGATATTGGCTTTAAACGGTTGCTCATCCACCTCGACCAGTACATCACCTTTACGGGTTTTGACCTGTACCGCTGCAATTTCAGCTTTAAAATAACCATTTTCAATCGCATGTTGGGCACGTTGCAAAGAACGAATCGCAAAGGTATCCATTTGTTCACGGCTATAGCCTTTTTGGTTGGCCATGTCCTGTGCAAAAGTTCCCATCGCGCGACCAGTTTCAGCATCTTCCAAACCTTCAAGGAACATATGATCCTTGAGTTCGCCATGTCCCATGCGATAACCAGCACGAGCTTTGGTCATCAGATAAGGTGCATTACTCATCGACTCCATACCACCCGCCACGATCAGATCGGCACTTCCTGCCTTGATCGCATCACTGGCCTGCATCACGGCCTTCATGCCTGAACCACAGATTTTATTAATCGTGGTTGCACCCACTGCATCGGGCAAACCTGCCATACGCATCGCTTGACGTGCTGGGCCTTGCTTCAAACCTGCTGGCAACACGCAACCCAAGATCACTTCTTGGATATCATCCCCAATTAAACCTGCTTGCTTCAAAGCGGCTTCTATACTGACGGCACTGAGTTGCGGTGCGGTCAAACTGGACAATGCACCTTGAAATCCACCCATTGCAGTACGTTGACCACTGACGATATATACATCTTTCATGACATCTTTCCCTAAATGCTTTGATTGTTGCCTAAATGCTGGATCTCGACCGCAATGCTAAAGCTTTGCCTAAGCTGGATCTTGAGCCTGATATCTACTGCAGGTGCTTATTGAATCAGGGTGACACCTGTGCCCTGTTGCGCCATATCAAAATCAACGCCATCTGCCAATTCAACCAATTTTATCCCTTCAGGGGTCACATCAAATACACCTAAGTCACTGATAATACGGTGTACCACGCGACTACCTGTTAATGGTAGTGAGCATTCTGGCAAGATCTTGGCTTGACCATCTTTGGTGCAATGTTCCATCAACACCACCACACGTTGTACGCCTGCAACCAGATCCATTGCACCGCCCATACCTTTAACTTTCTTACCCGGAATCATCCAGTTGGCAAGGTCACCTTGCTCAGAGACTTCCATCGCACCGAGTATCGCCAAATTGATATGACCACCACGGATCATGGCAAAAGACTCAGAGCTAGAGAAAAATGCACCGCCTTTTTGCACAGTAACCGTTTGCTTACCCGCATTGATCAAGTCTGCATCGACGGTTTCTTCGGTCGGGAATGCACCGATACCCAACAAACCATTTTCAGAATGTAGCCATACGTTGACATTTTCAGGAATATAATTCGCCACCAAAGTCGGTAAGCCGATGCCTAAATTGACATAAAAACCATCTTGTAACTCTAGCGCAGCGCGTTGCGCCATTTGTTGTTTATTCCAAGCCATGTCTAATCCCTCAGTTCTTTGTGGATTGCAAAATCGATTGCATCAATGTTTAGTAGTCGATTGCTTCATTTTTTACAAAATCGTTTTGCATCGATGTTTGCAGAAGCATTGTGCGTCTATGTTTGCAAAATCGTTTGCTTAATTTGTAGATAGGGTTTTTTGTTCAATACGTTTTTCAGGGTTTGCATTGAGAACGATACGATTGACATAGATACCCGCCAAATGGATCTGATCCGGTTCAATTTCACCGATTTCAACCACATGTTCGACTTCAACGATGGTCACTTTGCCAGCCATTGCACATTCAGGATTAAAGTTTTGTGCGGTTTTTCTAAATACCAAGTTGCCAGCCTTATCCGCTTTATAGGCTTTGACCAAGGCAATATCAGCCACAATCGAATGCTCTAAAATATAGTTTTGATCATTAAATTGACGTGACTCTTTGTTTTCAGCCACTAAAGTACCGAAGCCTGTCGCAGTATAAAATGCAGGAATTCCAGCACCACCAGCACGTAATTTTTCAGCCAAAGTCCCTTGAGGGGTCAATTCAACTTCGAGCTCACCAGAGAGATATTGGCGCTCAAACTCTTTATTCTCACCCACATAAGAAGCAATCATTTTTTTGATTTGCTTGGTTTCCAGCAATTTGCCTAAACCCACACCATCAATTCCGGCATTATTACTGACACAAGTTAAATCAGTAACTGCTGTATCTTTCAATGCTTCAATCAGTGCTTCTGGGATACCACAAAGCCCAAAGCCACCTACAGCAACAGTTTGACCATGTGCAACCACATCTTGCAGTGCAGCTTGAGCGGATGAAAAAACCTTATTCATATTATTGTTTCCCTACAGTGAATCGCGTTTAATCCTTTTGTTTTAGCATTATAAAAATACAAAGAGAAATTAAATCTTCTCATCGATTGATGAGTTTTATAAATTAATTACATTATTTTAGGCTTGATCATCGTAATTTACTTACCCAATAAATTGGATTAGCGCAATCATCATCGGCATTTCTGCCAAACCAGCAGCAAGCAATCTTTTGGTTTTTTCATCAATGTCGATTCAGCGTTGCATTGCTAAAACCGCGTCCTTGAGATGTTGAAAAATAATAATGCTTAGGCAGATGACTATTTTTATATTGGCTTCACAGCTTTCGTTTCTGTATCTGTATTGATCGCTTGCGGGTACTGCGCCAAACAATCAATAAACTCAGCCGATATTTTGGATATTTCAAAGTTCTTTTTATAGATCACGCCTACAGGTTTAGATAATTTCTCCCCACTCATTTCAATAGCGACACTGCGTTTGTTGTCGATATATGCTTGAAAATGGCGTGGAATAACCGTCACCCCAGCACCCACGGCGACAAAATTGCACATGGAGGTAATCTGATGACATTCGATCTGCACATCCAAAGTGATCTGATGGCGCTGACAATATTGATCAACCAAATGTCTGACGATGGATGGTTTTTGCAGCGTCACAAATCGATTGACACAGAGTTGTTGCCAAGACACTTGATCTTGCTGTGCCAAGGGGTGATCGACACTGACCAAGGCCAAAAAATCTTCTTCGAATAGGGGCTGAAAATTAAGTTGATCCTTAAACTCAGGTTCAAAACAAATGCCCATTTCAAATATGCCATCCTTAACCAATTCAATCACGCTTTCGTTGGTAATATCATTGATGGAGAAATTAATATTCGGATGGGTCTGTAGAAACTGCTGAATAATATTGGGCAATAATGCATGGGTAATATATGGCATCGATGCCAAAGATAAACTACCGCGATTGAACTTAAAACGCTGCTTAAGGTCATAATCCATTTCTTCCCAGTTTGCTATGAGGCGTCGGGCATAGGGTAATAATGAACGTCCCTCTTCAGTCAGTTCTACTTTGCGGGTATTGCGCTTAAATAGTTTGCCGCCCAGTTCCTCTTCAAGCGCCTTAATGGTTAAACTTAATGCAGACTGACTAATATGTAATTCAATGGCTGCATGGGCATAATTTAAAGTTCGCGCCAAGATAAGAAAGCTTTTAATTTGTTTTAAAGTCATACCGTACAACAACCCAGACCAGCGAATAAGGCATTATAACGGCTCAAAGCAGTGCTTGTTGACATTTTAAGCCTATAGCACCAGGCTTTGCGGTTTTAATCCAAAGGATTGCCAACGATATTACTGATAATACCTTGCATAATATGCGGGCCTTGTTCTACGCGTAGATCGGCATACCATTGTTCAGTCAAGGCACGATCTTTCATATGGGTGATATCACAACGTTTACGTGCCCGTAGTATCATTTCCTCACAACGTTGATTACGTTTATTTTGATAACGCTTTAAGGCATCTTCCAACCCCAAGGTATTAATCTGTAAAGCCCGAGCCAGATAAATCGCATCTTCCATGGCTTGACACCCCCCCTGACCAATATCCGGCGTGGTGCTATGTGCGGCATCCCCCACCATCACCACACGACCTTTATAAAATTGGCTAAAAGGATCGATATCATGGATCTCCACCCGATTGGTTTTTTCCACATCTATCTGCTCAATCAAATATTGAACCTGCGGGCACCACCCCTTAAAATTTTGTTTTAAATCATTTTTATATTCTAGGCGATCATTTTCCAAGCCTGCTTGTAGCGGCACATCAAAGAAATAATAAAACTGTTGCTGGGCAATCGGCATCACCGAAACCCGTTTGCCCTCACCGACAAATGTGGTCCATTGATCTGCCGGCGCCAGTTGCTCTGAAATCTCAACCAAGCCATTCCAATTGACATAACCTGCATAGCGACGTTGCACCTGCTCACTGAGCACATAGTTTCGACTGATCGAATGCGTCCCGTCCGCTGCGACCAACAACGGCGTTTGCACTGTACTGCCATCGGCAAACTGCAGCTCAACCTGCTCGGCTGTTTCGCTGAGTGCAATCATCTTTTTGCCCAGATGAATATCTTCGCGGCCGAACGCATCCATTAACATATTTTGTAGTGCTGCACGAGAAACGGGGTAAGGTCGTTGTCCCACCTCTTCAATCAATGGCATCAAACTAAATTGGGTCATGGTCTCGCCACTTAAACCATCGACATAGGCCAAATGATCCATCTGCCCACCGAGTTGTGCCACCTGCTCAGTTAAGCCGAGGTAATTTAAGCACTTAACCCCATTGGGCCATAATGATATCGCTGCCCCGACCGGTCGAATTTGTTGTACTTGCTCATAGATCGTGACCTGATGACCGAACTTTTTCAGTGCAATGCCTGTGGTCAATCCTGCAATTCCTGCACCAATTATGACGATCTGCATATGCATTTCCTTACTATTGCCCTATTCATACTGGGCTAAAATGCGAGAACCGTGCCATTTCACAATCATTGGGCAAAAATAAACTGCAAGTTGGCATAAGCTGTGCATTCAGATCAAATAACAGCAACCGATTTGAATCGAGCACTATGGCGACTTTACTTGCACCCGTATTTGAACTTCCTACACAGATTAATCAGCTCACCAACTTGGCAGATGCCCGAATTGGTGCAAAAGTATTGCGTTGTTCAGATGAGTTTTTTGCTGAAGCCAACCGTATGCTGCAATTTAGCCCACCAATATTTGTCGAGGATCAATTTGATGATCATGGAAAATGGATGGATGGTTGGGAAACCCAGCGTAAACGCTATGCGGGTTCAGATTGGGCGATTATAAAACTGGGCGTCGCAGGGAAAATCTCAGCACTGGATATAGATACCACCTTCTTTAGTGGTAATTATCCAGCATCGGCTGCCGTAGAGGGTTGTTTGAGCAGCGATCAAGATTTGGATCAAGCTGAATGGCACAGCATATTACCCAACCACGTATTGGGGCCTAGCCAACATCATCTTCTGAGCATTAACTCTGATCAGGTCTTTAGTCATTTACGTTTACACATTTATCCTGATGGCGGGATTGCACGTTTTAGAGTCTATGGCCAAGTGCAGATTCAACCTACACATAGCGGTCAAGTCCTGGATTTATTAGCACTTGAAAATGGTGGACGGGTCATTGCCTATAGTGATGCGCATTTTGGGCACCCACGCAATTTGATTCAGCCTGGTCGTGGCATCAATATGGGGGATGGTTGGGAAACCAAACGCCGCCGTGAACCTGGATTTGATTGGTGTGTTTTGGGCTTGGGTCAAGCAGGCAATATTGAAAAAATTGAAATCGACACCGCGCACTTTAAGGGCAATTATCCAGCTCAAGTCTCGATACAAGCCTTGTATGTTCAAGATGCCACCGATGCTCAACTGATTCCTCAAAGTATGTTTTGGCCGTATTTATTAGCTGCCCAAGATATGCGTATGGATCATATGCATACTTATATCAAAGAGATCCTGTCCGATCAGAAAATTTCGCATATCCGCGTCAATATGATTCCCGATGGCGGCATTAGCCGGATCAGACTTTGGGGCAGCATTTCTGCCTAGTCTGATATGGAGCAAAAGCTTATGCCAAAACGGATACAGATTCCCCTACAACCTCTCACTTCAGAGGGTTTTTCTGCATATGGTGAGGTGATTGGCTGTGAGGATCATGATTATTTTCATATTAATGCCGCACAGACAGAGCGCTATCACGACCTGGCACTGACCCAAGTTGATGCATCAGCAAAGTTGGGCATTAGCCTATTTCGTAATATCATCCTGACCGAACTGCCCTGCACTATCCAGATGCTAGAGCGGCATCCCTTGGGGTCACAGGCTTTTATTCCGATGCAGGGTCAGGCTTTTATTATTGTGGTTGCACCAAACTTGGATGAGAATCGACCTGACCTGAGCAAACTACAGGCTTTTATCAGTCATGGTGCACAAGGTGTCAATTATCGTGCAGGAACTTGGCATCACCCACTACTGACCCTTGAAGCACCGAGCTTGTTTGCTGTGGTCGATCGTATCGGAGTCGGCCATAATTGCGATGTATTTGCGTTTGAAGATGATACACAAGTAAGTATTATTTGACTCAGATGAGCTCTTGACCTTGAAGATTTAAATTTTTAATCTTCAGCATAGAGCTTTCTAAAAAAGTTACTGCCATGAAAATAATTACGCTAATGATAGCAATAACAGCAACAACGATACCTACTCTCGCAAATGCCGAATTTTATAAAGTCTATGTGAATCGAGAAGACCGTAATTTATATATCGACACCTATTCAAACCTCATAATTAAGACGAAATTTTGTTATGAATATGCCTATGGCGATCAAGCCATTCTTATTTATGATCAATATTCATATTCAAATAAATTGATATTTGCAAGTGGTACAAAGTGTGATGTGGAGTGGATTTCGACGATTATTTAATCTAAGTTTTTATACCGTAAATCTCCCCTCTTGCGCAGCAGTGCTGCTCATATTTGTCTAAGCATTCCTTGCGCGGGAGCCCCACTCATCCTTTGAAATCAACATCTAAAAGGCAACTTAGAAAATGAAAAAACCTGAATTCAGGTTTTTTAAAAAAGTTCAGAGCCTTATTAGCAGCTTAGAAATATGGCTAGTGGCATAATTGGTGATTAACACCCTGAAAGGCTGTGTAGGCAAACCCGTAAATGCGATTATTCATTTACTATTGATTAAGAAGCATCGTCAGGTGGAAGACATCGCCAGTGTTTACGATAAGACTAACTTTTAAAATTGGATTAAAAATCAAACGATTAAAGGGAATTTATTATATTTAAATGCAGAAAAAAGCCCTGACTTGGTACGATTAATACCGACACAATTACGGGAAATGGTTCACCAAGGCAAGGCTTTGGACGGAAATATACTCACCCCTGCAGATATTATCAATGCAAAAACTGTAACCACAAAACGCTATAGCCGCGACTCGAATCCACCGAGCTCACCACAACATCTACAGCATTAAATTTGGCAACTGACCAGTCAAACTATGTTTGGACAAACGCTACTGATTGGATCATGCCTAGGTGATCAGCAAGAATTAATCATGCCACCTTCACCTCCTCAGTATCGATATTGATGGATGTTCACTGCTCATAGGTCGCTTTGCTCCAAGCCAAAATAATGCGCATTGGTTAAGCTTTTTAGATGGCGGATTCAAGTCGTCAGAGCAGTATCACTAAAATCCTATTCAGGCTAAGTCTTGACCTCTAAGGCTTTCAGCCTGAATCCATCCTAAGCTTCCTTTGGGGAAGGAAGGAAATCCTTTGAAATCAATGACTATTTGATACGTAATGCACCATCCGTTGACAAAAATGAGCCGTGCTACTGCGTAAAGGAATGGATTTATGACCTTGCTTGAGTGAGTTTTAAAGTGCTTCTTTAAAACGAAGTGCAAGGCAACTTAGAAAATGAAAAAACCTGAATTCAGGTTTTTCTCGTTGCATCCGCTCTGCGGTGCAATGCCAAACCAGTTTACGATTTGCCTTTAAACAGGTGTTTTGATATTTCCCTAGATGCTGTATCAACACCAGTCAACTAAACTTGCAGTATGTTAAATCCAGTAGATCAGTAAGAACGAAAATAGACTTTAGTTATCTGCAGAATTATTTTGACATCGATCTCAATTTACCCCAATATTTAAACACTCTTTAACAGCTTATTAAAATCAATAACTTACAACCCATGTAAAAATATTGGGTATTTGGGCTTTTTAAAAGCTATCTCATTGTTATATTATGGTTTGTTGCTAAAATTTTATAGTTCACTGCCGTATAGGCAGCTTAGAAAATTATCTGCTTTATATTTTACAAACTCTTCTGGTTCACTGCCGTATAGGCAGCTTAGAAAATTTGCATTCTAAGGAACTTTAGGATAGTGCGGTTCACTGCCGTATAGGCAGCTTAGAAATTAACCTATCGAGTAGACAGCGAAACTATCGAGTTCACTGCCGTATAGGCAGCTTAGAAATGAGTATGAGTATACCGAGTATACCGAGTACGAGTTCACTGCCGTATAGGCAGCTTAGAAAATTTAAGCTAGATTTATCAAATGATTGCCCGAGTTCACTGCCGTATAGGCAGCTTAGAAAAACCATTATTAACAACAGTTTTTGTTGTGATTGTTCACTGCCGTATAGGCAGCTTAGAAAAATCAGGGCAATTGAATCGTATTGTAAGCCCAGTTCACTGCCGTATAGGCAGCTTAGAAATGCATCTCGTTGCTCTTGATTTGTAGACCATTGTTCACTGCCGTATAGGCAGCTTAGAAATACATAGCATTGTTACTTGCGCAGCCGAAGCCGTTCACTGCCGTATAGGCAGCTTAGAAAAACATAAGGGTGATCAGTTATTTCATCACTAAGTTCACTGCCGTATAGGCAGCTTAGAAAAATCGATAGAAATATCGCGCTAACATCCGCGGAGTTCACTGCCGTATAGGCAGCTTAGAAAGTCTGTCAGTGCTTTCGTGCGCTTTGCAAGTTGTTCACTGCCGTATAGGCAGCTTAGAAAATAGATACGGATGTAATACCCGCGTTTAATCGGTTCACTGCCGTATAGGCAGCTTAGAAAAATTTGCTATAGTTTTGTAAGACGAACTCACAGTTCACTGCCGTATAGGCAGCTTAGAAAGTATTCACGGGCCGCAATGGTCAAGCCCGCCACGTTCACTGCCGTATAGGCAGCTTAGAAAACGATGAATATGATCGGTTCTTTGGGATCATTGTTCACTGCCGTATAGGCAGCTTAGAAAAAACACCGCAGCACCTGGGGCGATCATATCTAGTTCACTGCCGTATAGGCAGCTTAGAAATGCGTATGGCCCTCGGAGGTTCCGGGGGCGCCGTTCACTGCCGTATAGGCAGCTTAGAAAGTTCAACCGAAGCCAAGAAAGTGAGGCAGATGGTTCACTGCCGTATAGGCAGCTTAGAAACGATGAAGCAGGGCGCGACCCCGCACGAATTAGTTCACTGCCGTATAGGCAGCTTAGAAAATACCCCACCTTTTGAATCTTGGTACCACAAAGTTCACTGCCGTATAGGCAGCTTAGAAAAATATTAATTGTTGATGACCTTGATTCGGCATGTTCACTGCCGTATAGGCAGCTTAGAAAATTTTAAAATATAGAGAATTAAATCATGGCTGGTTCACTGCCGTATAGGCAGCTTAGAAAACATCGCTAAGCAACACCAAGCGCCTAAGACCGTTCACTGCCGTATAGGCAGCTTAGAAAAACGACTAAGAACGTGAGTAGTTATAAGTTCTGTTCACTGCCGTATAGGCAGCTTAGAAATTAGCCAGTCTTAGCGTGTGCTGCCCGCCAATGTTCACTGCCGTATAGGCAGCTTAGAAAAAACCCAACTATTGCAGCGATTGCCCGTTTTAAGTTCACTGCCGTATAGGCAGCTTAGAAACAATGGTCATCAGCAGCCCCTAGAAGCGCGCCGTTCACTGCCGTATAGGCAGCTTAGAAAAAAATGATGAGGCTTTTCTTGAAGCTGCGGAGGTTCACTGCCGTATAGGCAGCTTAGAAAATTATATGCATTCTTCACGCCATTAGCGAAATGTTCACTGCCGTATAGGCAGCTTAGAAATTTTGTGATTGCAGTCAGTTACTTGGCAGGCGGTTCACTGCCGTATAGGCAGCTTAGAAAATAACACCAGAGAACTCATCAATGAATTTTGAGTTCACTGCCGTATAGGCAGCTTAGAAAAAACTCAAATTTCTCAGTAGGATCACAGACAAGTTCACTGCCGTATAGGCAGCTTAGAAAAGGTAAAAACTCTGCAATGACTAAATACCCTAGTTCACTGCCGTATAGGCAGCTTAGAAATCATCAACTATGATGATATCATAGATTGTTTTGTTCACTGCCGTATAGGCAGCTTAGAAATTGCACCACTGGACGGCATAGGCTATTTCGTAGTTCACTGCCGTATAGGCAGCTTAGAAAAAATTTGTAGCATTCACGCCAATGATTCTCATGTTCACTGCCGTATAGGCAGCTTAGAAAACTGCTGCTATAGCTTAGACGGTCAAAATGAAGTTCACTGCCGTATAGGCAGCTTAGAAAACAGATTGGCAAGTGCGCCGTGAATGGCTTCTGTTCACTGCCGTATAGGCAGCTTAGAAAATCTAGGTTTGTGCAGTATTCAAATAGTCCTTCACTAATATTTTTTATATAAAAACACGATCTAAAAGAATGTGTTGGGTGTTAGTATTGAGTCGCTTAAAACTTACTAAATGGTAAATAAAATGGAATTACCCCTAACATCAATCGAAACTTGGAAGGTGCTTGGTTTTGATTGGGTTAAATTGATTGGTGTTTTAGATGGTCGTAGTTGTTTAATTTGTGCATGTCTTGATGGTACTGTAGTTAAAGTTGCAGAAGCGAACAGACTTGCCAAAACTCATAATGATTGCCGTTGTTGCCTTGTTGGTTGTGATGAAGATGGTGATATTCCTGGTTTGAGACCGTTCGTTATGCACCACAAACCAGTCAAAAACATTCCAAAAGATCAGCGCGATGGAAGGATTGGTCAGGTTGATGCCAATACCATGTTTGTAAATTGGTTCGATAAATGTCACCCAGAGTTTCAACTTGAATATCTGGATGAGTTTAGATTTAATCTGTACAAAAACCATGGCTATAAACTTACGGATTTTGTAGACATGGAGAACCTGAGAATTCTCGAAAATCATGAGATTAAAAAAGCACCCTAGGTTCATTGCCTCATAGGCAGTTTAGAAAGTCATAAACCTGAATTCAGGTTTTTAATTAGCTGCCCATAATTAGCTCAGAAATAATTTTGTACTCATGACAATCCTCTAGATGTAAAAAACCGCCTAGTAGCGGTTGTATTGTTTACTTTATTTATTCTGAAATCGTTATCTCAGGTGTTTTATCTGGTGGAAATACACAACGTGCTTTAGCTGGAATTTCCGCACCAAAGCTATTTTTTGCCTTAAAGCCTAAATTAACCACGACATTCCCCGTAGTTTCTGCCTTAAACCCGCTGCTATCAAGTAACTGAAAATCGACTGATGATGGATATTTAGCGTTGGACTTAACCAGTTCTTGGCACTTGATAAATGCATCTGCTTGTGAGATAGATTTTTCGGATTGAGATTTTATAGGTGCGCCAATGTTTAACGCTGATTCTGAAACATAGAATCGCTGCTTGTTATCACAGTCCACAATCACAACAACATTAGACTTGGGTGTGCTGCGATCCTCTGAAAGCATAGCCATTGAAATACGATCACAACTATTCTGAGTGTTAGCTATTTTTGCCACTGCTGCTCTTTCAATTTCAGAAATCCGCTTAACACCATCTTCCCCCCATTGCTCAAAATATCGAGGGAAGTCTTCTTTGGTGTATTTCCAGTATGGATCATCCGATATTGGCTTTGGTAGTGTATTAACTGATTGTCCTTTTTCTGGATCTTCCGATTTACCACACCCGACCAACCCAACAATAATCGCCAAGAAAAAAAGCTGTTTCATTTCATCAAGTCCAAATAATTTTAAACAAGATACTAATCTTTAATGAAAAAAACCAACCTTAATCAGTTTAATCACAGAGTTATCTTTCAAGATAATTCTCAAGACTGACTAATTCGTCAGGTAACAGATCATGGTTCACTGCCCATAAGTAGCTTCTATGCTTTCTCGTTGCATCCGCTCTGCGGTGCAATGCCAAACCAGTTTACGATTTGCCTTTAAACAGGTGTTTTGATATTTCCCTATTAAGTTGATCCAAGCCAAAATAATGCGCATTGGTTAAGCTTTTTAGATGGCGGATTCAAGTCGTCAAGTGCTGCGTCATTGGAAGATACTGCAGTAAATATCTATGAATATATCTAAAATGCATAATTACCACCATCAACTAAAGCTAGGGTTTAATGGCTCTAAAACAGAATGCTATACTGAATTATCTGAGAAACAACATAAGCTTATGAAATTAAATCCTTCCCTGCTTGCCCTAGCTTTATTATTGGGGTCAACAATGACCTATGCAGACAAACTCACTGATAAAAATTTCACTCATTTAATCAGTAATGACTACGCTGAACCAAATGAAGCTTTGAAAAATATTAATCAAGACACTGAAAAAAATGACCTCAGTCGTTATTTAAATGAATCATGTCAACAAGCCATGATTCTTAGAGAGCAACAAACTAAACTCTCAGCACAAAAAGATCCAAAATTTGAAAAAGCTTTGGTTAATGCTTCTCGAAAACTTAAGAATATAAATTATCAATTAAAAAAACTTGGAACTTCACTCACAATAGCTTGTCCTTAATCCTTTGCATGAGTATTTGAAAAAATGCAGTATAAACATGAAACAGCTCTGTAATGAAAATATCAAAAACCTATTTAAAGAGAAACAATCAAACCATGGTCCCCACTTCACTGTGGCCTTTAACATTTTAACTATTTAGGTTTTCTATGAATCAATCTCAAATCGAACACTTAACTCAACTCTGTATAGATGAAATACAGCATAATCTGGCGCAAATTAAACAGCAGACTGCAAATACTACGCTGTATGCTTTTGCCTTGGGATTGGTTGAGGACATTACTGGCTTTTTTACTGTGGCAAATAGCATCGAAGCCCTAGATAAAATGATTGAGTCTGAGGATGATGTGAGTTCCTATGCATGGTTTCCCTCTGAATGGGCTTATGCAGGCAAGGCAACCAATCATATATACCATTATTTAGAATCAATATTAGCAAGTATCGAAACTGATCAAGACTATGATCAATTAAGACAACACTATGAGCAATGCCTCATCAATGCCCTTGCAATCTGCCGAGAACAAGGTTGCTTTAAAATAGGCCCAGCACAAAAAGAAGTCGTGGTGTTTTTACATTATGCTGATGATTTTAACGACGATGAAATTTCAGATCGATCTTCACAATGTTTAAATAGCCCCGAGCAGCATGATATATTCACCCAGCGTTTTGAGTTACAGCGCAAGGCTTTACAACAACTGATGCAGATTTAAACGGGTTTATTACAGACCTTATGCAGAGATTTAATCATTGAGCTCACAATGGTGCATCATTACATTTAGATTTATGGGAATTGGTGGTGGTATGAAAAAATATCTAGGTTTAACTCTGGCTTTGCTGATTCCAATGGGTGCTTACTCTAAACCGATTCTAGATGACAACGTCTTAATGCAAAAATCAGTAAATGATTTTTTTAGTACTTATGAAGATTCAGGTATGAGTGGTGCAATCTCTCAAATAGACGCTTGCTACAAAACCAAGAGTAATGAAAAGCTATATTGTTTTTATATGGATTATACCGCTCGAATTTTTGATAGTTTTATGACCGAATCATTTAATTCACTAAACAATGGTAATCTAACAATTCAAGACTATTTAGATGATGAAAAATTTTCCGAAAGATCATTTAAATACATCTATTTGCCAAACAATACCAGTTTCCATGAAACCAATAGTCACTTGAACAACCTGTATTATCTACTACTTAATTTAATTGAAGAGCATTGATAAAGACCCTCCAAAGAATACTGAACAGATATAAGCCAACAAGCATTTAAACTGCATATTATAGGCTATTTTGATTTGGATGATGATGCCCCGATATTCACTGCTGATGCTTAAACCACCAGAGTGGTCAATAATTAACACATTAAAGATTTAAATATTATTTTAATGCGAATGATCGACCATCGGCTTGGATTGTTTTTTAATCGTACAGCATTGATTGTTCACTGCCGTATAGGCAGCTTAGAAAGTGGTTATATTTTCGCTTTGAATACGCTGGCGGTTTACTGCCGCATAGGCAACTGAGGAAAAACTTAAAACTGTGTCCACTTTTATTAAACCACTACAACTGCTTCGCAAGAAAGATTATAGGTGGAAAATTTCGCACTGTGAGTTAAAAACTACAAAGGGTTTTCTGGCGTATCATCAATCTCAGTTGTGGTTAAATCAAAATTCAATATTGCATAATAAGGTTTTTGATTAATTGGATACAAATACCGTCCTTGAAATTGATCAGACATGCATGCTGCAAATACCCCCTGAGTATTGGTCCAGTTTTGGGTCATCGTGCCTTTTTCATCGACCCAAGAAATAATCTCAAAAGTTGTGGCTCTCGCAAACTGTAAACAGTGTGCAAAGGATTCGAGTAAAGGAGTCGCATAAGCCAAGTTTAAATTCGATTTTTCTTTTTCAGATAATGCATTTTCAAAATTTACAGCATTGGCTTTCATTTCATCGTAGCTGAGGGTCGGTTCGACTGCATAAGCTTGAGTCAGGCCTAGAATCATCAGGCTTAAAAATAAATAGATCGGTTTCATTTTAATTCTCTCATTTCAGGTTAGGGCCTGGTGACAATTCATAAATGATCAGCAGAGAAATAAAACGCTTCACCGACTCTCCTTTATGAAAATGATTAATTTCGTTGGGATGGAGGCTTGTTATTATTGGCATATGCATGCGCAATGATACTCAGAAAAGCACCTATGCAGATCATAGCTACAGCGAAATATAGATTCTTTAAACTAAAGCCACTGATAAAGAACATCCAAAGAGTACTCAACAAAGATAAGCAAACAAACACTTTAACGACATGTTGATAGATTTCTTTTCGAGTCGAAACTGCAAAATTTTCCCACACAAATCAACGCAATTGTGTCGGATCAGCCTTTTAAAATCAATGCTTTATTTTTAAAACCATCCCTAAGCACGACATCTATATTGCTTAGGCTATTTTGAGGTGGATGATGGTGCATCTCTTTAAATGACCAATGCTCATCTTCATGGTTGAGGATGAGCATCAGCAGATTAAAGATTCGAATATTATTTTAATGCGAATGATCGACCATCGGCTTGGATTTAATTAATACTTTGGAATGGCCTTTGCGGTTCAAGGCTGGCATGTGATTAAACAAGATATTCAAAATGATCGCCATAATACAGGTTGAACTGATACCCGAATGAAATAGGGTCTGTACCCATTTAGGGAAATGAGCGTAGAAACTATAATCAATCATTGGAATCATGCCCACGGCGATCGACGCAGCAACGATAATCAGGTTCTTTTGTTCATTGAAATCAACTTTTGACAGCGTGCGTATCCCACTTGCTGCCACAGATCCAAACAAAACCAAGCCCGCCCCACCCAATACCGGCATTGGAATCGCAGCGACTAAACGCCCCATGACCGGTAATAATCCTAAAACAATCAAGATCCCACCGCCTGCTGCAACCACAAAACGACTTTTAACGCCTGTCATGGCCACCAGTCCGACATTTTGAGCAAATGCACTTTGCATAAATGAACCAAACACAGGGGCCACCGCACTAGAGAGCATATCCGCACGTACCCCAGCAGCGACACGCTTGGCATCCACTTTTGATCCGACGATATCACCAACAGCAATAATATCCGCCGTGGTTTCAGTCATAATCACCAAGGTCACAATCAGCATCGATAATATTGCACTTAACTCAAATACCGGCGCACCAAAAGCGAAGATACTCGGTGCTTGTATCCAAGTGCCCTGAGCCACTTTGGAAAAATCCCCAAATCCAAATGCATAGGCAAAAATAGTACCCAATATAATCGCCAATAAGATCGATAATCTACGGATCGCAGGTCGAGCAGTCAGATTGAGTAAAATCACCAGACCCAGGGTGAGCAAGGCCAGACTGATATTGGCAACACTGCCCCATTCTGGCGCTTTAGCATTTCCGCCCATCATCCAGCGCACGGCCACAGGCAGTAACGACAAACCAATAATGGTAATCACTGAGCCTGTCACCACGGCTGGGAAAAAACGTAATATTTTAGAGAAATAAGGCGCTAAAAATAAACCAATCAATGAGGCAACCATAACTGCACCATAGACGGCAGGCAATCCACCACCCGTGGTAATAATTGCCACCATGGTCGCGACCCCAGCAAAGGATACCCCTTGCACGATTGGCAATTGGGCACCGATGTATTTCACCCCGACACTCTGTAATATCGTCGCCAAACCACCGACAAATAACGCCGCGGCAATCAGTAAACCCAATTCAGCAGCGGATAATCCGGCAGCTGTTCCAACGATAAGCGGTGGTGCAATAATACCGCCATACATGGTCAGTACATGCTGCAAACCATAGGCTAAACTTTTGCCCGCACCCAAATACACATGCTCAGGTGCATTTTCAGTTTTTTGTTGTGATGAAAGTTGTGGCTGTACTTGGCGCATTTGGCTTCCTCTCTTTTATGCTGCATATTTCACTTGGCCTAACTGCCTCTATAGGTTGAATATGCAAAAGGACTCAGTAACAAAGGAATGTGATAATGCTGCGTCGGATCATTCACAAAAAAATCGATCGTGACGCTAACAAAAAAATGCTCAATCCCCAAAGATTGGAAATAAGCATCAGTCATAAAGACCAATCGATAATGTCCCGCAGCGGTTTCAGTATGTTCAAATGCGTTGACTCTGCCATCTGCATTGGTGAGACTTTCAGCGATACACTGGCCTGCACTGTTATATAGCTTGACCTGTACATTGGCCGCAGGTTTACCAATTTGGGTGTCTAATATATGACTGCTGATCTTGATGTTGTTCATGGCTGAAGGTCCTGCATCAGACGGTGTAAGGCGATTTCGCGCAATTGTTGTGTGACTATTTTTCGTTCACTTTCCACATCATTAAGCAAGCGATAGTCTAAAGCGACCAAGATTTCGGCTGCACTCAGACCTGCGGCTTTAATCAAAAATATAAATCCGAATTTTTGTTCATAGGCTGCATTGCCCGCCAATAAGGCTTGCTCAGTTTTGTAATCTAAATTCAGCCCCGCCTGTTCCTGCATTGAGGAGGCCTGTTCTGCGTGACTCAATTCGAGCTGGGCTTTTTTCTCCCCGATTCGTGGATGCTTATCCAATGCCATTGTGACTTCGGACCAAGTCCATGATTGGGCTAATCGGTAAGCAGCGGCATTTAGCTGCTCTAGATCGGTATATGGCTGCTGTGCAATTAAGCCCTCTACCCAAGAGTCGATCGGCACACAATGCCGCAACATACTGCGCTGGGTACTGATATCCTTCTGATTAAATTGTGCGATTGACATCATGTTCAAATCATTCTTTGCGCGATATCGTAGATTTTGCAATAACAATGCCAACTTTACTGAGCTTAGACTTGTTTGATATTGATCTCAAAATCCAACCATCAGACGAGGGCCTGTTGACATGTGATAAATAAATGGTCAACAGCGCCTAATCAGCATGATACTGCTTCCAATGTGCGGCGATATCGCCACGGCGACAGATCCAGACATGTTGATGGCTTTGGACATAGTCTAAAAAACGTTGCAAGGCACGAAAACGAGCTGGACGCCCCAAAATACGACAATGCATTCCAATAGATAACATTTTCGGTGCAGTCTCTCCTTCCGCATACAACACATCGAAGGCATCTTTGAGATATTGATAAAATTGTTCAGCGTTGTTAAATCCACCTGCGGAGCAGAACTTCATATCATTGCTGTCTAAGCTATAAGGAATAATTAAATGCGCTCGAGTATGCCCCTGTGCATTGCTGAGTGGGGTCCAAAATGGCAGATCATCTCCATAATAATCACAGTCATATTCAATCTGCGGGAACTCTGCCAGTAACTGCCGCGTCTGTGGGCTATCACGTCCGGTGTACCAACCCAATGGCGCTTGACCGAATAAACTTTCCAATACACTGATCGCTTGATGCATATGTTGTTTTTCTAATTCAGGCGCAATGCTTTGATAATTCAGCCAACGCTGACCATGACAAACCACATCATATTCAGCAGATTGGATCGCTTCGACCACATAGGGATTACGTGCCAAGGCCATCCCCACTGCAAAGATGGTCATCGGCAAATTACGCCGTTTAAACTCATCATGAATACGCCAAAATCCGACGCGTGAGCCATATTCATAGATCGAATCCATCGACATATGCCGATCTGCATAACTGGCCGCCCCGATAATTTCCGATAGAAACTGTTCAGAGCCAGCATCGCCATGTTCAACATGGTTTTCACCGCCCTCCTCATAATTGAGTACAAACTGCACTGCGATACGCGCTTGATTTGGCCATGCTGCATGCGGCGGCAAACCATGGTAGCCAATCAAATCACGCGGATAATCCTGTTGTTGGATCGAGTCGATCAATGCCTGACCCTGTAAATATTCTGCGACCACCTTTGACTCCACTACATGACTTTGGGCATCACTAAGCGATTTACATGCCAATCTTAAGCATGAGCCTTAAGCCAGAGCTAAATCCAGAATGAAGTCCAGCACTAAAGACAGCGCTGCGTCTAAACGAAAATAGCAACATGGTCTCAAAGTTGCATAGTTTAAAACTTGTTCAAAATGAGTCGCTATAGAGGGCCTGACCATGAATGCCATCCCAATCATTAATCTTGTAAATCAACCTTGTCATAGTCAATTTGATCCAGAGGATTGGGAGATCCTTTCACAACATTGGTATCCTGTGGCGCGTGTACAAGACCTCAGCACGCAACCACAGCAAGTGATATTACTTGATGTGAAAATGGCGATTTATCAAACTGAGTCGGGTCAAATTCTACTGGTTCGAGATTTATGTCCGCACCGTGGCGTACCGCTCAGTAAGGGATGGGTGGAGGGTGAAGAGCTGGTCTGCCCCTATCATGGTTTACATTTTAATGCTGCTGGAAAATGCACTAAAATCCCAGCCCAACCTGAAATGAGCACATTTTCGGATCGATTTAGTTTGACCTCGTTTCCTGTGGTGGTTCGTTATGGCTTGGTATGGACCAGTATTCAAAGTCGCCAGCAACAACAGGCCAATTTCCCAGACTTGGACACTTGGACGCATGCCGATCATCAAGCGATCTTGCCGCCTCCAGTCGATATAGCGGGTTCTAGTGGTCGCCAGTTGGAGGGCTTTATTGATGTGGCGCATTTTGCATGGGTCCATCATCAGAGTTTTGCTGATCGAGACAATCAAATCGTGCCTCGCTACACAAGCCAAAGGACAAGTTATGGGCTACACAGTGAATATGACAGTAGTGTCAGTAATTACCCGCATGGATTGCAGCATTTAGCCCCCGAAGGTTTTATTTGGCGTCGGGTATTTGATGTCTACCCACCCTTCAGCGCCATATTAACCGTGCATTTTCCACGTCAAGGCATCTTAAAAATACTCAATGCCTGTTGCCCAGTCTCATATAATCAAACTCGGCTATTTGTTCCGCTGACGCGAAACTTTGATACCACAGGTGATCTACAAGCCGTTTATGATTTTAATGCGCAAATCTTTGCCGAAGACCAAGACATTATCGAATCACAAAAACCCGAAGAACTGCCCTTGGACTTAATGATGGAGGCACATTTTGAAGCAGACCGATCATCAACCTTATATAGACGGCTATTGGCAGAGATGGGATTAAGTCGGAAATATACCGTCTAGATCATAAAGATATTTAGACATGCAAGCGAAAATACAACAACTAATAAACCCTGAAATACGATCTAAGATAAAGCCTAAATTACAAGCTGAGATATAAGCTCAAAAAAATGGAAGTCTAAAGCTTAGACTTCCATTTGTTGATGTTCACTACTGTTTAAGCTATTTGATTAAGCAGTTTGTTTAAACTTTAACTCAGCCAATTGTTCAGCCATGGTCATTAATAAGCTTTGGGTTTTATCCCAACCTAAACAACCATCAGTCACAGATTGGCCATAGTTCATTTGGGCGCTGATCTTCTGTTGACCATCCACTAAATGACTTTCCAACATGACCCCACGCACCTGGGTGTGATGACGTTCTGCGATAATCTGTTTTAATACTTCAGGTTGGCGTAATGGATCTTTGCCACTATTGCCATGACTACAATCAATCACCAATGCAGGAAAATGTTGTGCATGTTTGCTGCGGATCGCTGCTATCGATTGTGCATCAAAATTACTTCCGGTATTTGAACCGCGTAGGATCAAATGCGCCAAAGGATTACCCGTACTCTGTAGTACACAAGGCATACCGCTTTGACTCATTCCCAAAAATTGATGGCTATGTGCTGCCGACTGTATTGCATCTAAAGCAATTTGAATCGAACCATCAGTGCCATTTTTAAAGCCGATGCTGTAGGGCATATGGCTGGCGATTTCACGGTGGATTTGTGACTCACTGGTCCGTGCACCAATCGCTCCCCATGCCAATAAGTCATCAAAATAACCGGTCGCCATAGGACTTAAAATTTCACTGGCAATCGGAAGGCCCATTTCGATAATCGATAAATAGAGTTGTCGAGATTGTTCTAGACCTAATTGTAAATCTGCCGATCCGTCTAATTGTGGATCATAAAGAAAGCCTTTCCATCCCACGGTTGTTCTTGGTTTTTCAATATAGGCGCGCATGACCAAAAAAATTTGATCTGAAACTTGTTGTTGCAGTATTTGTAATTTAGCTGCGTATTCCAGTGCTGATTTGGGATCATGGATTGAACATGGACCTGCAATCACCAGTAAACGTGAATCATGCCCCGCTAAAATATTTTGAACGGTTTGTCTTTGTTGTTGGATTTGCTCAGCCAAATGTGGCTGTAGTTTAAATTGAGCTTTTAATTGCTGCGGTAAGCTCAAACTGGCTTCCTGTTGAGAAGCTGTATTCAATATTGTATTTAAAGCATTCATAGGACTTTCCTTGGACTGGTCTATACAGTCCGATCTTTTATTTGAGCGTCTGCGATCTTGTATGTTCGGGTGTTTTTGAAGTCATTTGTAGAAAGTAAAACCAATAAAAGTTACTAAAATATGAATACTTAAAAATGTTCATCTGCTTCTCCAAATCCTATCTATAAATGCTAGATTGCATTCAATCTCTAAATCAAAAAACTAAAATGGCATTCAACAATTTACACGCATAAAAAAACCTGACCGGGGTTGCCGATCAGGTATAAACTTGATGGGCAACTATTTTATTTGCCCGAATCTATCTAGGCAAATATTAATATTGCCAAAAGTAATACTGGTTTGAGGTATGCTGTTGCTGTGTCATTTTAGCTTTGAATCTCGTGTCATTGCAGATAACAATACCCGCAGTTATAGCCTTTGACAAGTGTTATATGGAAAAATTCTAACAAATTGTAAGCCGAACCTTGCATGCATAATCTTGCTTTTTAAAATTGCTTTTTCATTTTTTTGACCACTCAATAAAATAACTTAAGATTTGTTACTCATTACTTAGATAATGATTAAAACACCAAGCTAGCTTCAGCTAAGATCAAAACTAAACTTTAAACATAAACGACAAGACTTAAATGAAATTTTCATTTTTTATATTGTTTTCGCTACTGAGTATCAACTGTCATGCTCTAGATGATGATTTTAATCAACCGATTCACCTTAGTGGAGATTATGCAAAATATAGTACAGCTAAAATGGATAGCTTAAGTTATCAAGGCAATGTTGTGCTTATACAAGGCAGTATTAAAATCCAGGCAGATCAATTGACTGTGTTATCAAACCGTGAACAAGGTGGACTGCAAAGTATTGTTCTCACAGGAGAACCCGTCAAATTTCAGCAACAGCAACAACAAAGTCAAAAGATGGCTTATGGGCAAGCAAATAAAGTCTTATATGATGCAACAAAATTACAAATTAGGCTCATTGGCCAAGCTTCACTCAGTCATGATGGCTCAAACTTTAGTGCAGACAATATTCGATATGGTTTAAAAGATGGTGACATGGAAGGTCTATCATCGACGACTCGACGCGTGCAATTGATAATCGCACCGAATGCAATGCGAAAAGTTGAACCGATTAGACCCCAATAAAGTAATTTAAAGATTCTTGCATAAAAAAGCCTGATCCTTAGATCAGGCTTATAACAGTCGTTGGATTAAGTCGACTTTAAAATTTCACATCCACCGTGACTTTGTCGGTATAAGTACCAGCAGGCAGGTTTGGATTATTACTTTTTAATATCTCAGACTCTAATATATAGGTTTGTTGGGTTTTACCATCATGCACACCAGGATTGGTAGTGGCTTCAGTACTGCTCCAACGTTCAGCGCCATTTGCGCCCCAACGAAGTTTAGCAGGACTTTTATATAATTCGTAGTTGAGATAATTATTGCCACTTCGCAAACGTCGCTCACCATTTTGGCCATTACTTAACCCCACCGTATAAGGGGTCTTAACTGCACACCTCACACCTAACGTGGTTTTTACAGGTTCAAATGCATTAGCAAAAGCGGATGTACCAAAATTAACATCTTCAGTGGCAATACGACAATCAGGCAAGATCGTTAGTGAATAATTAACTGCCGATGGATAACCACTCCCCCAGTTCTTTATCACGCAATGCCAATAATCAAGTTCTACCCCAGGACTCTTGTCATAATTGACAAAACGACAACCGATTCCTCCATTTGGTACAGCATAATACCATCTCAACTTTGCTGGAGTTGATAAATTATATCGACCAGGGGCAACGGTTTGTCCTGCTGGAATAGTGGCTAGAAATATAAAGTCATTATTGGTTTTGGAAAAGAGGCTGAGAAGATTATATTCTTTATATTCTCTGCCTGCGCCCACAAAAAGCCTATAACCATTAATATCTTCAAAGTATATTTTTAAACTATCTGTGGTGTCTTTTGAAACAAGAGTGTCTGGTATATCATTTACTTCAAACTTGATAAATGTTCTTACAGAAAGATTTATGCCTGTCTTACATCTTAATCCTGAAATTGTACTTGCTCGATCTACCCCTCTTTCATCCATTTCAATGGAACTATAATTACCTAAATCGCTTGAACCATTATAGATTGAACAATCGGCATGTACCTGCTTGAGTAAAACGAATGAAGATAAAATAATAAATGATTTTAGTATATGTTTGAGTTTCATTATTGAGCAACCTCTTTACAGATGACATTTTCAATCATGACGATTTGATCTTTGGCTTTTTTAATATCAACTTCAAACTCAGCTTTACAAATACGTTCATCCGCCAATTGGACCGTAATTTGATTGGTGCTTTCTAAGTTTTCTAAGAAGGCAATCCCATCGATTCCGACATAACTCGATTGCTGTGTAGCGCGATGTACCACTGAGCCTACAGGGAGTGGTTGATTGTGTTGATCAAGTAAATAAACATTTGCTGATATAGAGTGATTGATTGGGAAATCGATTTTAATCCCTGAACCACGCTTAGCTGCAACTCGCTGCTCAACGAGAGTCGCGTTATAACTTGATGGGAGGTTCAGTGGGTCGATGCTATATTTACCAGTATAATAAGGTGTCACAGAAGGCACAAAAATATAACCATTACGATTGCTACGTCCAATCAGTGAGTTCTCAAATTTAACTGGAATATCCGCAACTTTATTGGTGTCAATCAAAGCAAATGACTCACCTAAACGGCTCGAAGCAAAGACGCCTTCTCTCATCGCGACGAATGACCCTGATAAACCAAGCCAATAGTTGTAGTTATTGTCGATGCCATTGACACCAAAATCTGTATATAAATATTGGTTACGATAACTTAAGCGGGCTTGGTTTAAATCTTCCTTGTCTTCATTAAAGCGTCGCGTTAAATCAACCCCAAAACCGCCACCTGAAGGAATGCTTCGATTATAATTCACATAGCCATAATTTGATTCAAAGTCTTTGGTATAACCAGTATTCAATGTACCAGCATCTTTAAACAATGGAATCGATATTTGTATACCTGCACTCCAAGCATTTTTTATAAAATCATGACTGCTACTTAGAGATACAGTAGACCCTCGCATATAAAATGGTAATACCGGTGCCCAAGAAAGATTGAGTAATTTATTTTCAAAATCTTGTGCCGATGTTTCAATATAACCCACCCCAAATGTTCCTGATTTACTAGTCGAGAAATAGGTTTGGGCCGTGGTGATTTTATTACTGTTTATACTGATCAGATCACTCGCATTTAATCTAGAAAAATCTGCATACTTTGCATCACGATTGGTATGATTGACACTAAAACCAAATCTATTCTGGTTATAGCTATAACCAACAGTATATTGAGCACCACGTTTACCAGACTCGTTTGGATTATCTGCATTTTTATACAGTGCCGCATCGGAACGGGTATCCACATAGGAACTGCTTAAAACGCCCCAATTGGCAAGTTTAATCACCGAGCCTAAACCCACCAATTGAATATCTTGAGAGATCTCAGCACGACTTTCCAAAGTTAACCAGTCATAGATACCATAACGTGCATCAATGGATGTCACAAATTGACCATAGGCAAAGTCTTTTAAACCAAAATCTTCACGTATTTGTCCTGCACTGACCGAATAATCGATCAAGCCAGGTTTTAACAAACTATTTGAAACATAAAAAGGAACCGCAGTCGATACTTGTCTACCAACAGCATCAGTGGTGACGATGACTGCCTCACCACGTCCTGTCATATAAGGTAAATTATTGATGACAAAGGGGCCCGATTGAACATCGGTGCTTTGTGACTTTTGGCCATTAATAATGAGGTCAATGGTGCTGGGTAGTGCTGCCTGTCCCATAAACTGCGGCAAAGGATAAGTGATTAGATCTGGGCGCGTGCCAAAATCACGCTTAATTTGTATCCCCCCAAGACGAACCGAATTTCCCCAACTATTTTTGGCTCCCGAGATCACATCACCCACTAGAATTGAGGTGGCACTATCCTGATGATCGAATTGGTAATTGGTGTCATAGCGACGATAGCCATTTTTGTTTTCAAAACGTTCGCTATCTGGACCCGTGACTTTTTCATTTCGGGTATAAATACCTGAATTTTTTAATACACCATACGGTGAAAAAAATCGTTGTTCTAAAAATACATTGGTACTGGTTCCACCTTGATCTGGGCGGTTCATATAAATATCATAGTTATTTAAAATACCAATACCTGATTGACCTTTCTCAGGTTTGTACCATGAGTCACGTCCTAACATTTGCGTCGGCATCCAAGTCGGAGGCAAGTTCAGGACCAGCACTTGACGGCTACTTAGATATTCAAACTTTGCTTCATTCAAACTGCTCAAGTTCACCCAGTCACTAGGTCGAGTTGCGAAACCGAGCGCTAAAATATCATTCTGATTCACTGGCTTTTGACTATTGTCTAGATAACTTTCTGGAAGTGTAATGTCTAAGTGAGCAATTTTACTTGCCTCTATATAGTAATCATCCCCTTTAACCAGTATAGGCACGATTTGACGAGTCGAATAATCATTCACAACCAATTCAAGGTAAAGTTTATAGACTTGATTGAGATCTGCCTCAGTTCTTGGTGGCGGTGGTAATTTACCCGCAGATGCAAGTGAAACCAAATGACCAGATCCACTTGCGAACATAATCAGAGTTAAACAGTAATATAATGGTTTGGGTTGAAATCTGATATTAGCCTTCATGTCTTAAGACCCAGCCTTTTTTAATTCTATGCTTTTAGCCGTGGTCCCTGAACTGTCTTGACTATATAAAATATTTGCTGCATCCAATTGATTAAATAACTCATTTTTTATATCAAAAGACATGGTGCTATTCGGTAGTATATAACCGAGTGACATACTTTCTATATCTAGTTGATTCGAATTTTCACTTAAGCGTATGCCAGAAATTCGAGCAAATTTAGCACCACTATTTTTTATAAATAACTGAGATTGCCCAGCTGTTTTTTTGACCCAGTAACTCAGTATCGGTTTTGCCTGTGGGTTCTTGTTATTGTCTTTAATCGAAGCTTCGTTTAAACCACTACCTATACCTTTGCCATAGCTAAATAAAGGGATCGAATAACGCATCTGAAAACTCACTTTAGAGTTAGCTTCGGTTTGATCTCCTTCCAACTTAATCGGCAATTCATCGACGATAATTCGATAAGCTTGTTCTGTATTTGCTTCAGGTGTAATCGCACGTGTAATGCGAAGCATATTTTTTTCACCCGCTTTAATTTTAACGATAGGCGGACTAGGAATAATTTCAGATTGATTTTCAAAACTGTCTTTATATTCTTTTTGCGACCATTTAAATACGCGAACCTGCACCATAGCATCGGTTTTACCGGTATTTTCCAGCCACACTGCTGTGGCTTTTTCATTTGATTCGATATTAGGATAGATCGGCCAAATCAAAAATGTCGCTTGCGCAAATACACTTGCACTCACAGTTGATAATAAAAATGCAGCCAATGAATTTTGAACATATGACTTGATAGTAATTTGATTAAGATTCATTTTTTTCACCATGAGATTGTAATTGCGATACTGTCTTTATATATACCGGTTGCTCGCGACTGATTGTTATTACTTAAATCAGCGACACCATATATCGAAAATTTTAAAATATTATCTTGAGTCGTGGTTGGTGTTAAAGCGACTTGCTTTCCCACTGGGTATTCATTCACTTGAGCTGCATCTTGGTAAAGTCGATAATTTACAAATTGATTCGCTTGAAGGTGTTTCATACGCCATTGATTAGTTGAATAATTTTCACCACCGTTTAACGCAATATTCACTGGCATCGTTTCAGTACAGCGTATGTTCCAACTTTGTGCACTGTTCACGATATTGGCTGTTACTTTTTCTTGGGAGATTGAAGAATGCTGACTAAAATCCAGAGTTTGAGTATCACTGCTTAATACACATCCTTTTGCAATGGTCGCAGTTAACTTAAACTCAGCTGTTGGTGTAGTCGCATAACTAGAGGCGCAAACCAATAAAGTTAAAAGACTAATATAGAATTTTTCCATGGCTATCTTTAAAACTCGATGGTGATTGGAATAATATCGCTATAGGTCCCTAAAGTAATGGTTTGACCTTTTAATATTGCCTGACCGTATAACTCTAAATGGTGAGCTTGCCCATTATTGCTTAAACTAATCACGTGTTCTGGTTTTAATACTTGTTTATTCGTACCATAAAGCAAGTTATAACCCACATAATTGGTCCCATTACTCATCGCTCTGTAATAATTGGCTTTGACCTCATTCGGTACTTGAGCATCATTTTTCCCAGAGCCAAATTTAATATTTATTGTAGATGATCCATTACATTGGATCTTAATAGCACTATTTACTCCACCACTAAGTGCAGTATCAATCACACCATTATGTGTTGCAGTAGCTTCACCGAAATTTAGAACACCAAACTTTAATCCAGATGTACCATCGTCATAATGTTGATCATTGATCATACATGCAGGTAATAATTCAATCTGAGTATCTAGTTTGACTTGAAGTTGATCTGCAGAATAAGCATTTGAGCTTATTAATAAAGCCATAAAGACTGTGCAGTTTATAAATTGATCACGTTGCATGCTTACATCCTCTAATCTTGAATTAAGTGGTATAGGCTTGAATGATCAAGCCTATACTGATTTAATTTTTTCTAGATTAGAAAGACACATTAACCAATAGCGTATCTTTATATTCGCCTTGTGCTTTTTCAACTGTGTTTGGCGCGATTGAACCAAATACTGGGATTTTAGTGGATTGACCAGCCACAGCCGTGAAATCTACAGGCGTATTCACAACATATTCAGCTGTACGGCCAGCATCTTTATAAACACTGTAGTTAACTTTGTCAGTAATAGTGGTATCAGCAGAAGCAAGCGTACGATCTCCACGCGTACCGCCATCGATTTCAACGGTAAAAGGAACATCGGTTGCGCCGTCACAAACCACTTCTAAATCACCACTGGTTCCATTTGATTGAAGTTCTGCAGTGATCACGTTGGTCCATGTACCAGAAGTTTTACCAAAATCTAAAGTACCAAAGTTATTAATATTGCCATCAACTTCAGAACCATTCACTTTACAGCCAGTTGAAATATTTAATTTAACATCAACTTGACCTGCTATATCAGCAGCTGCAAAAGTTGAAACGCTGGTTAAAATTGCTGCAGTTGTAATGAGTTTAGCAAAAGTTTTCATATCGAGTTCTCTCAAGGTCTATTGTTTAGTAAATGTTATATCTATCGATTAATTGTTAAGTTTATTTGCAATTAATGTAATTGAATTAACAAATAACCCACAGTAATGATAACTCTATCACATTTTTTTAACAATAAAATTGTTTGACAAATTGATTTTTATATTATTTGGTTATGGACACATCACGATAGACTCTCAATTTCGGTCATTTATTTGTCAGTTGAGTGAAATTTATAATGATATGCCTGTCATGCTGACCTCTTAAGACATAATTCATACTGACTAAAATATTGTGTCAAAACGTTTTTAAACTCTTTTTTTGGTGGTTTATTGAAGATTTGCTAATATTTTAAACAACTTTTTTTTAATTTTTTTCCCCGCCAAAAAATAAAGTCAATCTATGATTAAATTTTTATTAAATTTATCCAAGTGAATCAAAAAATTATCTTTAATTAAGCTGAATCGCTTTTTTTTGAGCCGTATTTTTGTAGATAAACTGTTATTAAAACTTAAAAAAAAAAAAAAATAGGCATAATAAACTTGAATAAAAGTGAGATTAATCCACTTTTGTTGCCTTGCATTTAAAACAAAAGACATCCCAGTATTCAATTTGTTTTAAATGGGCTTTGATTAGATGGGGTCATCAAATCTACTTGAAGCATCAAACTATAGAGACGATTCAATAGCTTAACCATTAAACATAAAATCACCTGATAAGAGAGAATTTGACATGTTAAAAAAAATCATCGCAGCTTCTGTTGTTGCATCTACTTTGGCAGTTGTTGGCTGTGCAGGAAATCCACACACATCAAAAGCTGCACAAGATTTAGCAGCGTTACAAGATAAAGATTGGATTTTAACTCAAATTGGTGATGTCGCTTATAAGGTCGACGCTACCGCTGGTAATAGCCCTTCTCTTAAGTTTAGTAACCTTGCATTAAGTGGTTCAGATGGTTGTAATCGCATTATGGGTGGTTATGCTGTTCAAGGAACAAGCTTAAAACTTTCTGAATTAGCGACGACTAAAATGATGTGTTTGAATGCAACTGATCTTCCACAACGCTTTACTGAAGCTTTAGGTCGTGTTGAAGGATATAAAGTCACTGACACCCAGTTACAACTGCTCGATAGCAACAAAAAACCAATCGTACAGTTTAAAACCAAATAAGCCTGGATTATAACTCCGTGTTCAATGCCTGAATCTGCTTTGCCTGATTCAGGCATTTTTATATTGGCTATTAACTTTAATAAAAATTTTAATCAATTCACTTAGTCAAATCACTTAATCAAAATACGTGCGATGACTCGGTTGATCTAGCGCATCAAAACATTGTTTGATTTGTTGATAAGTAACTCGTGCAGTCGAGAGCTCAGGTAAATTGTCTAAACTAAAAAAATTCAGATCAGTGGTTTCAGCACTGGTTTTTAAAGTCCCGCCGAGGATTTCACAGCGGAAAAAAACCTTATACACATGTAAGAACATTTGAGGATGAGGATGTTTACGCATATCCGTCAAGGCCATTAATTGCTGACAGCGCACATGTAATCCTGTTTCCTCCAAAACTTCCTTAACGGTATTTTCAGCTGCTGAATATCCCGAATCGGCCCAACCACCCGGTAAAGACCAGCGTCCATCACTGGATTCTTTCACCAATAGCAACTGCCTGTCCTTGAATACAACCGCACGTACGTCGATTTTCGGTGTGGCATAGCCGACATCTTGTAGAATATTGTGCTGAAAACAATCGGTATTGACTTGCTGTACCTTCAGTAATTGTTCGACATGACCTAAGAGCTGCAAATAGCGCTCTTGATCATGAATATCCTGACTATAATGCAATCCCGATTGAGCCAATCCGGTGATTTGATGCAGTATTCCAATCCAATCACGATTCACTTCATCCGCCATAACCAACCATCCTCTCGCACAGACCGATACAGATCTAAAAGGGTTTATACCCCAAAAATTTGCCTGAGAGCACCACATTAACCCGATCTCCATGGGGATGGGCTTCTCGCTGAATATCCATATTAAAATCAATCGCACTCATGATGCCATCGCCAAACTCTTCATGAATCAATTCTTTAATGGTAGGCCCATAGACACTGACCACTTCATACCACCGATAGATCAAAGGGTCACTCGGTGCAGCAAGCGATGAAGCACCTTTATAGGGCGCGATCTGTAACCATGCAATGGCTTGATCCGAAAGTTCAAATATCTCACCAATAATTTCAGCTTGGCTTTTATCAAAGGTCATTTGACCCAGACAGGCTGCAGTCACCCACTCTTTGGATAAACCCAGTTTTGCAGCCACATCACGCCACTTCAACCCTTTGCTTACTTTGGCCGCCAAAATTTGTTCAGTCACTTGATCACGATTTTTTATCATTGTTTATTCCTTGAATTATTCAGACGACTATCGGTCAGCGATACAGCCTTTCTGATTGTTTTTAAACCACTAATTAAACCATTTAAATATTGAGCCCAACCCATCGGCGAATATAATGCCTCGAGCTACCTTGAGTGAACACTCAAAAAATAATACCGCAATTCCGATGCCACAATCTCAGAACTCCTAAACGGATTTCAACCAATATCGGCAATGAAAAGATTTTCGCTTTAAATATCAAACACCAATATCCGATCAATGCCAAAAATTTAACTTAAGTTGCCTTTGATAATCGGAATCGCAACAGGTAACTCCTCACCCAGTGAACTTAACATTTCCCTTTCCACCAAACGCACAATCGAGTCCAGCGGCAAGTCATTTTCCTGCAGACCAAAAGGTTCTTCCAGTTGGGTGCTCAATGCATCGAGTCCCAAAAACAAATAAGCAATCAATCCGACCAGCACCGGTGTCCAAATACCTAAACTGGCTTCTAAACTAAAAGGTAAAATCAGGCAGAAACAATAGACGGTCCGATGTAGCAACACTGAATATGCAAAGGGTAATGGTGTACTCACGATCCGATCACATCCCGCTTGAATATCCCCTAAGGCCACAATATGTTTGGTTAAGGTGCTATAAATAATATCGCTAATCTCTTGATTACGTAGTGCTTGAACCAGATCCTTTTGGATTTCTTCTAAAATAAATTGCGAGGCATTAATATTGTGCTTGAGATCCTCAAACAACTCAGAGCTAAGCGCGTGTTGTGCCTGCTCAGTTTCAAAAAAGGAATCTTGTTGACGCAATCGATCTTTAAGTAATTTGCTAAACATCATCACGTCATAGATGATTTTTTGCCGTCTGCTGGCACTTAACACATGTGAATCACGTGAGATATGCCGTGAATTGGCAATCAGCGCCCCCCACAATTTACGTCCTTCCCACCAGCGGTCATAGCACGCATTATTGCGAAAGCTTAAGAATATCGAAAGAATAATCCCGAAAATCGTAAAACCAATGGCCGGTACTTCAGGCACTGACAACATATGCTGTAAGCTGAGATAAACCAACAAGGTTGAGATACACACCACAACGATCAGTGCAGGTAAAACCTTAGGTAAAATCGTGCCTTGCCAAGCAAACAACAGATTAAACACACTACTTTTATCACGTACGATCATCAGGATATATCAACCACGGCATAGGATCTCGCCTTGTTTAATCCGTCTTGCGCCATGTGTGCAATGCAGATAACAACGATGAGATCAATTTAACATTGTTGATAATTTTAGAATTATTAAACATTTAGTTCAATCAAGTTTTATAAACCCAAACACTCGAAAGACAGGCCTCAAAGTAAATATCCTGTAAACATTCAGTTTATTAATACTGAATACCAGCGCAATAAAACTTTTTTTTAAATGAATATCAAAAACTTATAAAATGACTAAAGCTTTATTTAACAATATAAGATATCTAAATAGATATTGATTATTTTTATGGATAAATAAAGCAGCGTAGCATCAATTGGTCGGATCATATTGATATTGTGAACATTAAGGATGAATTTATGAACGCCAAAATTGACCTATTACATGACTCAGCTAGCTTAACTGAGACCACGCATCCAATTCTAGATGCAGATGAGATCTTCACCAATGCACAGCATTATGCACAGCAACATGAGCTCAATTTTAGTGGAAGTATTCACCCTATAGATGCCTGGCAACTGGTGCAATTGGATCGAGCGATTTTGGTCGATGTACGTACCAATGAAGAACGTAAATTTGTTGGCTATGTCAGCGAAAGTGTCCACATCCCATGGGCGACAGGAACTGCATTTAATCGTAACCCTCGATTTATTAAAGAACTAGAAACAAAAGTAGGCAAAGATCAAAACATTTTACTGCTGTGTCGTAGTGCACGACGTTCAGCACTCGCTGCCGAAGCTGCTTTCAATGCAGGTTTTAAACATATTTATAATGTACTCGAAGGTTTCGAAGGTGATTTAAATCAGTCACTTCAACGCAATCAATCCAATGGTTGGAAAACCCATCACTTACCTTGGCAACAAGATTAAGCTGTTTTTTCTATCAAACCGCATAAAAATAGTCCTGTCGCGAACACTTATAAGGAATCAAAGTGACTCAATGGAACATTCATCCTGTCATACAGGGTTTACAACAGGCACGACATCAATGGCGTCAACGCCAACATCGCAGCATAGAAATCGGTGGTCGGGAATTTCCTTCAAAGCAAGCTTTAAAGTTAATTTTGGAAGATTTATGCGGTATATTATTTCCGATGCGTTTAGGCCCATCTGAGTTACGTCAGGAAAGTGAAGATGACTATATCGCCTATACCCTCGAACGGGTGCTAAATGAATTACATAGCCAAGTCGTCCTTGCACTTCATCAAGGTGTGCAAGATCAGGGTTTAGATCCACAACGTTTAGATCCAGAAGCAATTTGCACTCATCGACCCAGTGCTGAACATGTTGTACAAAATTTTGCCAATCAACTTCCCCATATTCGGCGCCTGATTGATCTCGATGTTTACGCCGCTTATGAAGGAGATCCTTCTGCACACAGTGTTGATGAAATCTTGCTGTGTTATCCAGGGGTGATGGCGATTATGTACCACCGTTTAGCACATCAACTTTATCAAGATGTGCCCTTTATTGCGCGAATGATTTCTGAATCAGCGCACTCGAGTACAGGAATTGATATACATCCTGGTGCTCAAATCGGTGCAGGATTTTTTATCGATCATGGTACAGGTGTGGTGATTGGTGAAACCTGCATCATTGGTCAACATGTGCGTTTATATCAAGCGGTGACTTTAGGCGCTAAACGTTTTGAATTAACTGAAGAAGGTGCATTAAAAAAGAATTATCCACGCCATCCAATCGTTGAAGATGATGTGGTGATTTATGCGGGCGCGACCATTCTGGGACGTATCTGTATCGGAAAGGGTTCTGTGATAGGTGGTAATGTTTGGTTGACCCATAGCGTTCCCGCTGGCAGCCATATATTACAGTCTCCTTCCGCTGCTCATGTTCCCCCAATACAAGCGCCTACAGTTTAAATCATTTAAAACCTATGTTAGAAAATTAAATAAAATAAAACAAAAACTTAAGATTATTTATTGGTGGGTTTTAGTAAATGTTTTATTCTGGCTTTGCTTGTTTTAATTATAAAGATATTCTTATCAGTTATATAGGGAAAATTAAGTTTAGTTTATAATATATTGATATTTAATAATTAAAACAACAAGCTCTACCCTTCACCTGTGACACTCCGTCTCAATTAGAAAATCAAATTACGATTAAAGCCTCTCTAAAAAGGCTAACAAAATAGGAAAAAAGAGTTATGGCTAAGCATACCGATAAAAGCCAGCTTGCCCTTGCGGATCATGCAGCAAGACAACTGGCCAATGCGACGAAAACGGTTCCGCAACTTTCAACCATTACCCCAAGATGGCTCACCCATTTATTACAATGGATCCCTGTTGAAGCAGGTATCTATAGAGTCAACCGAGTCTCAAATACCGATGATATACAAGTCGCCTGTACCCAACGTGATGAAGCCACACTCCCACAAACCTTTGTAGATTATGACGCTCAACCGCGTGAATATTTCCTCAATGGCGTTTCCACAGTACTCGATGTACATACGCGCGTTGCTGATTTATACAGCAGCCCACATGACCAAATTAAAGAACAGTTACGTCTGACCATTGAAACCATTAAAGAACGCCAAGAAAGTGAGCTAATCAATAACCCGGAATATGGTTTATTGGCCAGTGCTGCGGATACCCAACGTATTTCCACTTTAAATGGCCCACCAACCCCAGATGACCTCGATGACCTTATTCGTAAAGTATGGAAAGAACCCGGATTTTTCTTGGCTCATCCTGATGCTATCGCCGCATTTGGTCGTGAATGTACTCGTCGCGGCGTACCCCCACCGACAGTCAGCCTCTTTGGTTCGCAGTTTATTACTTGGCGCGGTATCCCCTTGATTCCTTCCAACAAGATCCCTGTAGAAGATGGCAAGAGCAAAATTATTCTGCTGCGGGTCGGTGAGAAAAGACAAGGGATCGTAGGTTTATTTCAACCCGGCTTGGCGGGTGAACAATCCCCAGGGCTTTCAGTCAGATTTATGGGCATCAACCGTAATGCCATCTCTTCTTATTTAATTTCACTTTATTGTTCACTTGCAGTTTTGACTGATGATGCTTTAGCGATCTTAGAAGATGTGGAGGTGGATAAATATCATGACTATACAATCAACTTCAAGTGATCTACACGGCGCTGAGTTGACACCAGAATTGAGCGGTGTCACAGCACCGCCCAATTTCCCCGATGTCGCCAGCATTGCTCGTCTTGCCAATGAATTTTTTAGTGCATGGCCAAATCAATCCGACACCTCCACGCATGGGCTGAATTTTGATGTCAGTCCCGATCTTGCTCATCCACCGCATGTGGCTCAACCTGCTGAACCCTTGGTTGCATTGGGACAACGTGCGCCGAACATCGGCTTTGAAAAAAGTTTAAATCCTGATTTTCCAGAGCATATTCCCAACTATCCCGATCATCCTGAACGGCGGGCAATGGCATCTGCCCCTGTCATCGGTGGGGCAAATTTACCTAAACCACCCTTTGAGCCACAATTTCCTCAATTTAGAGATCAGGTCGGTCCGATCATGACCTCAGATCTAAAACAGGGGCATTCGGAGGCTGTTTCGCCGTTCTATTTCATCAATGAATTTAAATCACCTGCAGCATCTGAAGCAGAAATAATAGCGCAACCCTCAGTTGCAGCAGAGTCATCTACATGGACTGAACAGCAACAAGCTGCTAGCCAACAGCACTCGCTGCCCTCTCATCAAAGTAATACCGCTTCGGCTCAGACTGAACCTTATTACTTTTTGGATCTGCCCGAGCTAAATCTTAAGCCTCAAGCCAATCAACAACAGTATCAGCCACCGCAGACGCAATTTATCAGTACCAGCACACAGGCTTTAGATGTGCAGCAAATTCGTCGCGACTTTCCGATCCTACAACAACAAATCAATGGTCAATCCTTGGTGTGGTTGGACAATGCTGCAACCACCCAAAAGCCACAACAAGTGATCGATCGTATTGGTTATTTTTATCAAAATGAAAATTCCAATATTCATCGTGCAGCACACACTATGGCGGCACGAGCCACCGATGCCTATGAACATGCACGTCAAGTCGTGGCTGAATTTATTGGCGCCGAGTCCAGTCAAGAAATCATCTTTGTACGTGGTGCCACTGAAGGGATCAATTTGATTGCCAAAACCTGGGGCGTGCAGAACATTGCAGCGGGTGATGAGATCATCGTGTCGCATCTAGAGCACCATGCCAACATCGTACCCTGGTATCAGTTATGTCAACAAACTGGGGCCAAACTCAAGGTCATTCCTGTGGATGATACTGGTCAGATTATGCTGCAAAGCTTGCCCAACCTGATCACACCACGCACTAAATTGATCTCGATCACTCAGGTGTCCAATGCTTTGGGTACAGTGACACCTGTTGCCGAAGTCATTCAGATCGCGCATGGCAAAAATGTACGAGTATTGGTGGATGGTGCCCAATCTGTATCGCATATGTCCACCGATGTTCGCGGCTTAGATGCTGATTTTTTTGTTTTTTCTGGTCATAAGGTCTTTGGCCCTACCGGTATAGGTGCTGTCTATGCCAAACCAGAACTGCTCGAAAGCATGCCGGTATGGGAAGGTGGCGGATGCAGTCGGTTTAGGCGCAGCATTGGAATACATTCAAGCGATTGGTATGCAGAATATTGCGCGCTATGAACATGATTTATTGGCTTATGGTCAATATGCACTCAGTGCTGTGCCTGGCTTAAGCATGATTGGGACAGCCTTGAATAAAGCCTCGGTAATGTCATTTATATTAAAAGGCTACTCAACTGAACAAGTTGGACAAGCCCTAAATCGACATGGTATCGCAGTCCGTTCTGGCCACCATTGTGCTCAACCGATCTTAAGGCGCTTTGGTGTAGAGCAAACGGTACGACCGTCTTTGGCCTTTTACAATACCACGGACGAGATCGATCAGATGGTCGCGGTATTACAGCAATTGGTGCGCCGTCAACACAGCGTCTAATCAACTGAATGAGATTTTTAATACTCAGCAAGCGACTGACTTAAGCAATTAACTTAGGCGATTATAAGCATTGAATGGATGGTAATGAAAGAATTGCCATCCATTTTCACGTTTACTGAGATCGTTTTATGGACAGCTTTAAGCATTGCTGAAGGATTAAATTTGCAGCAGCAATCCAGCACTGGCAAAAATCACAAAGCAAGCAGCGGATAAATAATAGATCCAAGCCAGTTTGGCTTTTAGCCAATCAAGCCAGGTCTGGCGACTGAGTAATTTTAATAGCAGTACATTCCAGATCATCACCACAGCAACCATCCAAATACTGAGCAACAAATGTTGCCAAGCTGCAAACTTCCCATATACCAGCAAGATCAAACTACCGTAAAACAGCATATTTTTTGGATTTAACAAACTCGACTGTAAACCCAAGAGTAGATATTTTAAATCAGGCAGCAATATCTGCTGGCGTATAGGCGGCTCAGCGTGTAATTGCATCGGTTGTCGCGCAGCTTGAATACAGCAGATGGCTAAATAAATCAGATAAACAGCACCTAAATACTGCATTAACAAGATCAAGACTGGATCGAGTGAACCCAACAGATACATCACAGCATAGATCAACAAAAGCAGTAACGCATTTCCAAGACCAATACCCAAGCACACCCCAATCGCAGCACGACGTCCCTGACCAAGTAAGGTGGTCAATAATAAAAAGAAATCGGGGCCTGGTGAAACTAAGGCGATAAAATGGGTCAATGCAATGACCAAGAATATGTCCATCACTAACTCCTCAACTGGGAGCCTGACTTTAATGAAACGCTGATTGAGGGTCTTGTATTAAATTGCGGATTTAAATTTCTGTTGATATTGCTTTGGCGTCACACCCGTATGGGCTTTAAACACACGGTGAAAATGGCTTTGGTCACAAAAACCCAAATGATGCGCCACGATGAGGATACTCTGCCCCTGTTTAATTAATTCACGGGCTTGATGAATACGATTATTGAGTTGAAATGCATGTGGGGTTAGACCAAGAAAATGTTTAAATAGTCGAATCACCACAAAACGACTGGCATCAATCTGTTCAGCCAATGTTTCAAGCCTTACAAAATCATCCGCTTGACCAATAAAGGCAAGCAAATGCTGAATCTGCAGCTGATGTACGCGACTAAAATCAATTTTTTGCCATGCCAATGACGGAAGTAAAATTTGGCTCAGCACCTCAATCAGAGCTTGTTCTTTTTCAAATATGGTTTTCAGAGGATCAAATAAATCGAGATTAAGCTGAGTAAATGCTTGGTACAATTGCGGATTATTCAAGACTTGAGCGCTATATTGAGGAATGGCAGCTATGTCACATTGATTTTCTGTGACAGATTCTTGAATAAGTTGCGTTAACCACTGCATGTCCAGATGCATCATCTGGTAACTCCATGCTTGCTCAGACAATGGATTGCAACCGTGTTCAAGATGCGCAGGGATACTGACCACACTACCTGCACGGATGATCTGTATCGGATGGTCATGAAAAGCTAAACGACTTTGCCCCAGATCCACGGCGCCGATTGAAAAAGTAGGGTGACTATGTGATTTATAACAAATCCGACTGTGACATGCCTTACGCGTTTCCACATAAGGCATGCGTTCATCATGCCAAAAATCAACTTCATGGAGGTGCTGCAACTGAGGCATATCCTCCATCAAGATTTGACTAGACATTGCTGGGATGAACTACTCGATGCTAAAGCAATCGAGTTTCCGTAGTGCAACTAAGTTGCACACTTTTCTTTTGACGTTTCACTGGCAATGCGAGAAAGAGCT
>NZ_SLVJ01000018.1 GCF_004345325.1 Acinetobacter calcoaceticus | reverse complement strand
TCCAAATCAATCACAAGTGATTGAAGCTTATATGATTAAAGGTAATAAATGCATTAAGGGCTATGTGCATGCGCTTCCACGAAATTCTATTTATGCAGCTAAAGAGCGTCGAAATCTAAGTAATGTGGCAAAACAAGAAGGTAGAAAACCAAGAGAATTGACGATTTATTTGTCAGGCTGGATGCTCATATTTACGTCTATACCCACCAAAATCTTAAACACTGCCGACATTCAAAACCTTTATAAAGCACGGTGGCAAATTGAACTATCAATTAAACGATTGAAAAGTATATTAAATATTGATTTATTACGAGCCAAGAAAGACAGTAAATTAGCAGAGGTATATCTACTGGGTAAATTATTATATGCCACTTTACTGGAACGAGTTTACTCACAACGCTTTGAGAATCATAGTGTTGGTGAATTTAACGAAGGTAGGATATTAAGTCCGTGGCGCCTCTTGCATATCGTACATGAGCAGGTTAAATCTGGACTGATCGCAGAGTTTCCAATCAATCCGAGTTATTTACAGGACTGCTTAAAAAGCCTATCAGAAAGGTCGAGGAAAAGGCAATTACAGCAACTAACAGACAAAATTTACTACATAATTCAACTGGTTGGATGCGTGGGTGAAAAGCGATCAATTTAAGTTGGCGCGTATGGGAGTTTCTGGATTAAAAATAATCTAAAGAACCAATATGGTTTATCCATCAGCAAATCATTTAGCGATTCTGGTTTAGGTTCAATACAAGGCAGTATTTATCGCAGTGAATATTGGTCAGATCCACTTGGCTACAATCAATATATGCTGAGCTATTCAAATCGATATAAACGCCTCAATTATAGTCTAGGGTTCAATCGTAGTAAGGATCGCTTAAACCAACAGCCATACAATATCTATTATGCCCGTATCTCAATGCCATTGGATTGGAAAAAAAATAATCTCTACCTCAGCAGTCAACTTCAGCATTCCGACTATGCGCCTCATTCTACCAATGCCAATATAAATTTAAGCGGAAGTTTAACTCAGGACAATAAGATCAACTTTGGGGTTGGGCTCAGTCAAAACCAGTTCAATCAACAGCAAAATACCGCGATAAATGCTCATGTAAATTACTTGCATCCGGTCATAAACATAGGTGCAAGCTTAAACCATGATCGTCAGCAGACCCAATATTCCTTATCTGCGCAAGGCGCTATAGTGGCACATTCACTTGGTCTCACCGCAACCAATACCATCCCTAACACCTATACGATTGTGCATGTGGATCAAGGGCAATATGCTGGAATCAGCAATGCTTGGGGTATACGCTTAGACCGCTTTGGTAATGCAATTTATAGCAATAGCTCGCCCTATAACAAAAATCTCATTCAAATCGACCCTGATCAAATGCCGATCACCTCAACCTTGCAATCTAATCAGGCCACAGTGATCCCAAGACTCTACAGCGCCACCATGGTTAATTTTAGCGCGCAACAGAGCACAATCTATGTACTCAGAATAACCAGCCCTCATGGCCAACTCCCCATGGGTACCGAAGTTCGCAATTTAGATCAACAGTTACTCGGACGTTTGGCCCAATCCAATCAGGTGATTTTAAATCGCTATAACCCGCAAAGTGATCACGTACTTAGTCTGATTTGGGGCTCGCAGCGCCAAAACAGTTGTCAGATCCAACTACCCGTACTGAACAACAAAAAACAGCAATCATTCCAAATCATCTCAGTGGAGTGTAAATAAAATGCCAGATTTTAAAATCATCTTAGCAGTGGGTCTATTACTGAGTTGCACTCCACTATTTGCAACGTGCAACATATTTCAAAACCCAGTGAGCTTCAGCCTAGGTGGAAACTTTCTGACGATGAATAAAATGACCGACCATAGTCATGAAAGAACCATCTTTATGGATGCTCAACCCAATCCAGATCGCTCGGGTGCGATCTTTATTGGTTGTTTGGGTGCAATCGAAAGAAGTAATTCTTATTTTAGCTTAACTGCTGATTCAAGTTTAAATCCCAATGACAGCCGAGTCTTCCCCACGCCCCAGGGAGACCGTAAGTTTCTTGCCATCACCGCGCCTTATATCAACAAGCCTGCAGGTGCCAGCTCACCCAAAATATATATGTCATTTTCGATCTATGATCCCATTAGACCAGAGAATAAACTGATCATTTCCGAACCCAATGTTGAATATAGAATGCTAGAGGAAAATACATTTGTATTTTCTTTAGGCATGGCAATCGACAAAATCTATGTCTATATTATTATCGATCAAAACTCAGTCCCAGGTTTATACAGTACAGGCGCACTCAAAATTGGAGAGCTTGTTGCCCGATCATTTCGTTTCACTGGCAGTCAATCTGGACCCACCATAGGTCCAGTCAACGTATTACTCTCACCTTCATTTAGTTTCCAAATTAAGCAATCCACCTGTGTACTGGATCAAAAAAACTATATGGTCAAACTTGATAATGTACTCAGTCGAGAATTTACTGCAGCTAATCAAACCTTAAAAATCCAAAATCTAAATATGACCATGCGCTGCGCTGATGATCTCAGTGGAACTCGATTTAATGCTACCCTAACCGACACTTCGCCTCAAGCACAACAAAATAGAATGGGCTTACTCAGTAATCAGATTCCGCAAGCGCAAGGTGGCTCAAATGTGCAAGTGATCATTTTAGATCGTAATAACCAACCACTGCCGATTAGCAGTATTAATGCAGAATATAGCTTTGAATTTGGTAGTCTAGATAATAATAGACAAGTCAGCTACCCACTTAAAATTGCTTACCATTCGACCCAAATGCCAGTACGACCTGGAAATGTGAAAGCCATAGCCAATATCAATGTGGATTATCAGTAAAATAGGGCTATGCGCTCTTAATAACCGTATTGCTATATTTACAATGCTAGGTTCAGGCTCAATGCAATCAAAATAAACCAAGATGAATCTGATTATGCTCAGATGACCCAAACAAATGAGGTCAGATGCGGAGTTTAGGTTTCATTTAGATAAACTACACCAAGTGCTATTTAGGATCTATCGAGTATCTGAGCGAATTAATGCCTATTAGGCCTACTCGAATTGCTCACTGCAGTGACGAATCAATGGATTAAATTAATCAAATGCCCACACAATTTATAGTGGTTTTTATCTCGTTTTTTTTAATTTAAGCTAAGTACAACAGGAAAATACTGCAGATTTAGTCTATAAATTTAATTCCCCATTCTTTGCTAATGCACTTTTTAGCGCAACATGGTGTCTAAATCGGTGATAAAAACAACGATCAGCAAGCACTCTAAGTTCAATCGATTGGCATAAATGCTCATTTGCATTCCACATTCTCAGGTTGGAATAGAACTTGGCACATTGTTTAATTTATTTAAATAATACATGCTTTTTCACACCATTTTAGATCTTCACCAACTCCTCAACATGCATGACATGAGCAGCCTAGCGACTTCAATCTCGGCGTCTAAGCAATCTAGAGTTGTATCGATTGCAGCATGCTACTCAATACATAAAACACTTAAGTTAAATGGCACAAATGATCATTTTTATTTAATTATTCTTATCAACGTGAGCACATTAATAGGTATAAATGATAATAATTATTATTTATAAAATCATTCACTGCGCTTAAGATCGCCTTAAAATTTTAAAAACACTTTTATACTCAGGGCTCTAACATACGTGAACATTCAACATAATACTCGATTTAAAAAAACACCGATGAGCCTCGCCATCACTTTCACTCTATTCAGTTCTACACTAGCGCTTGCGGCAGAACCAAGCACTGTAACTGAAACCACACCCGTTCAACTTCCAACTTTGGTGTTCCAAGCCCAAGGCAACTGGCTTGAAGAGGTCAATGCAGAAAAAGTCCAACAACATGCCGGCGCACGTACCATCCTCAATCGCGAACGCATGGATGCCACCGCAGCCACCTCGATCAAAGATGCCTTAAAAATGGTCCCTGGTATACAGGTTCAAGACAATGCAGGAACGGCAGGCAGTGATTTATCATTGAGCTTTGGGGTACGTGGACTGACTTCACGCTTTTCTCCACGCTCCACAGTACTCATCGATGGTGTGCCCTTGGCCTTTGCGCCTTATGGCCAACCACAACTGTCATTGGCGCCGACCAGTTTGGGCAATATCGAATCGATTGATGTGATCCGTGGTGCAGGCTCAGTGCGTTTTGGGCCACAAAACGTCGGTGGGATTATTAACTTCAATACCCGCGCCATTCCTGAAACATTTCAAGGCAGCCTAGGCTTAACCAGTGAATTTGCTAAAAATGGCAATGTACGTTTTAGCCCGAACTTATTCCTTGGCGGCACCTTAGACAACGGTTTTGGACTGGCCTTGCTCTATTCGGGCACTCAAGGTGATGGCTATCGCAAAGACAATGCTGATAACAATATCAACGATGTGATGATCAAGACCGAATACAATATTAATGATCAGCACAAACTTGAAGCCAGCCTACAACGCTATGATGCCAAGGCCGAAATGCCGGGTGGCCTTACTGTTGCGCAATACCAAGCCGACCCCTATCAATCCACACGTCCTTATGACTATTTTGTCGGTGACCGCACAGCAGGTTCACTCAAATATAGCTATAAAGATGAGGTTAACGCCTTCGAAGTCTTGGGCTATCACACCCAGACCTTCCGTGATGCCGTTATGGAAAAACTGCATGATAAGACCGCTGGCCAACGTCAATTGCGTACTGCACCACGTGAATATAAAGTGACCGTCTTTGAACCTCGTTATTCTCGTACTTATCAAGTGGCCAACAGCCAAAATGAAGTTGCGGTAGGGTATCGTTATCTGGTTGAAGACAGTAAAGAATATATCGGTCGCAGTGCTTGGTATAAAGATGGTTCTGCACCGCAGCCAGTCGGTGGATTTAGTTCAGCAGATGGAGACACCACCGCACATGCCCTATACATCGATAACCGTACTCAAATCGGTGCATGGACCTTTACCCCAGGTCTACGCTTTGAGTCAATTAAAACCCGTGAAAATTTTTATAAACTCAATCCAAACAACAGCATTAAAAATCAGGTCAATACCCAAGTCAAATCCAACGAGGTATTGCCCAACTTTTCAGTGCAGTATGCGGTCAATGATCAATTAAATCTCTTTGCCAACTACGGGATTTCCTTTGGCCCGCAGCAATATAGCCAAATGGCCAAGATTGACAGTGCCAACAATGCGGTCTCGCAAGTCAACGGATTGAGCCCAGAAAAAGCCACCAACTATGAAATGGGTGCGCATTATCGTAGTGATGCATTGACTGCTGAACTCACAGCATTTTATATCGATTTTGATCAGGAACTGTTACGCCTCAATCAAGCAGGTTTAGAAAGTTGGACCAATCTTGGGGCTACTAAGCACAAAGGCCTTGAAGCAGGCATCAGTTATGATCTTGGCTCAATCAATGAAAGCTTAGACGGCCTCTCGGTGTATAGCAATTTGACCTATACCCACGCCACAGCCGCGGCTGGACCGCGCAAGGACAAAGATTTGTCTTTCTATTCACGTTGGGTCAGCAACTTAGGCATCGCCTATAAACGCGAACAATGGAGTTTGAATGCCGATACCTTTGCTCAATCCAGTCAAGTCGCAGCAACATCAAAAGGTTCAATCAAAGAAGATGCCAATGGCATGTATGGATCTATACCTGGATTTGGCATCGTTTCACTACGTGCGGCTTACGACTTTAATGACCATGTACAGGGTTTAAAGGTCGGTGTCGGTGTGAAAAACTTATTTGATAAAAACTACTTCACGCGTTCATCAGATGCCAATGGCGGTAAATTCGCAGGTCAATCTCGTACGGTCTATCTACAAACGTCATATGACTTTTAGCAACCTCACCACATTAAAGCCCTCTCCTTTTTAAGGAATAGGTATCTACACAATTATTTCTAATCGAGTTATCGTAGGCAGCATGCCTTAAACTTTACAATAACTCGATAATCATAATTCATAATCAAGAATAAAATCAGCCTGACTTCAGGCTGATTAAATAAATAGATGCTTCAGGTTTTCACTTTTTATTTTGACATTTTTATTATTCACTTAGGTAGTCCGAAGCGATCAGGTCTGTCTTAAATTTCATCAAAATAATAGTGAACAAGTTCAAATTCTAATAAAGAATTTTATTGCAAAGCAGATTCAGATGCATAATTTTAGGCTGCAACGGCCTTCAGCTTAGTGGTTTTTTGACTCTTTTTCTGGTTAACACCTAAGCGTTTTAACGCTTTTTGAATACCTGATTTAGAGCAACCTAAGCGTTCAGCACGTTGAAATTGATAGTCATCTGGATATTTAAGCAGATCCTCTAGGACTAAATCATCATGAATTTTCCTAGGTTTATAATCATGAGTAGTTTTAGGCTCGAGTCTTTTTTTCCAACGTTGAATCGTTGTTGGGCTGAGTTCGAATTTTTCGGCTGCTTCTTGGAAGGTCATGCCCTGTTCTAGCTTGGCTAAAATTTTCTTTCTAAAATGTACTGGGTATGTCATTGGAATTAGCAAAGTATTATTAAAGAATTGTAATATAAATTTTTTTTACTCGGTTGACTATACGCTGACTGATTTTTTTTATCGATCATTAAAAATTTTTCAGTCAACTACAGCAGTTATTAAGATAAATTAATCCCCAATAATGTGATTAAGTGCAATGTATATTAAAAAATTGATATTTGAAGCAAAGTCTTAATTGTTTTATGTGATTGATTTTACATTATTTAAGTTAAATTCCAAAAAATGAGTGTCGTCATTTTATTGTCATATATCTTTTTAAAACCCGCTTTAACTTAGTGACTTACTAGTCATCCATATTTTATATACATAGATTTCTGTTGTAACATTTTATAATATTCACTAGCGGGTTTTAAGTCTTGGATCCCACACAGCTTTATCTGGCTAAAATTAAGCTGGGGTCTCCACTTTTTTTGTTTTACGAACGATAAAACTTCTTTTACTTTGTGACCAGCCCAAGCGTTTTAAGGTTCTACGAATCACTTCATAGGCAACAGGGTACCCAAAGTGTTGCTCAAACAAAGGAACTAAATCATAAATACTGACAAATTCAGTTTTTTCAACGAAACTTTTAAAGGCTTCGATATCCCGAATACTGCTTGGCCGCCCACCTTTATTTTTACGATTTTTAGGATCGAAGGCATCGGTATTTTCAAGTTCAATCCACCGATCCAAAGTAGGGCGAGATATCCCAAATATTTCGCACACTTGTGATTTATTAGCGAGTTTTTTCCAAGCCATAATTGCACGTTGGCGTAAATCTAAAGAATGAATTTTCATTAATTGCATCATCCTAATTCTATATCTGCAACATTTGAATGACTTTTAATTCACCTAAGACGCAGAAAAGCAATTGAGTAGCGGCTTAAATTCATTTTTATTGAAAATAAGCCATTATAAATTTTAGATCCGATTTTCAAAAAATATCGACTGACAGATAAATTAATTAAATTCTTGAGATGCTTTTTCAAGTAATCGATTAATGACTGTCCGTGTCACAGAATATTCTTTAGCCAGAGAATAGACGCTATAGCCTTTTTTAAATTTGCTAATCACTTCTTTCTTTTGTTCTGGATTAAGTATCTCTGGACGACCAACTTTTTTTACAAAATTATTGGTAGGGTAGCTTTTATTTGTTTTTTTAAACTTCGCTTCAAACTCAAAACAAATTTTTAAAAAATGGAAAAAAAACACTTTCAGATCACCACTAATCTCATTTTTAGAATAATCAAAACAAACCAATCTAATTTTTTTCTGATCGACTTTGTTTACGATATTGTAAATTTCTTCAAAATTTCGCCCCAAACAATCAATCCCTTTGACCAGTAATAAATCACCTGATTCCAAGCCATAGTTGATTAAATTGATAAATTTATCTCTATATATAATAGAAGTATCAACCGTTACCTCTTCGAATATCAATCTCTGTTTTGGAATTTGATATCCATTTTTATAAAAATATGAAATATAATTAATATCATCATACTCATTACCAGGATCGTTTCTAACATAGGCATATGTACGCATAGAATTAAAACCCAATACTAAAAACCAAAAATGCATTAAAGCCACAGAAATTATATACAATTTCGAACATAAAAAAAACATGAACAAAAATAACCATATGTATTAATCTGTGTTTTAAACCTATTTTACTAATATTTGGTGATTATATTTACAAATAATATTAACTTAAACTTTATAATCTCTATTATTTATTAGAATAATCATTCATCACAACAGCAAGTTCCAAAAATATTATAAACAATTTGTGCTGGGGCTCTAAATGGATAAGTATTTAAAATATCACATTGATAAACACCACCAGAGTAGTTTACAGACACTATTTTATTTTGAATTCCGATAACATCTCCTCTTTTTAATATTTTTTCAATTTTGGAACCCTTTATTTTATCAATGTAAAAAAAAATTATATCGCCAATCTTCGTATCGCTGTGTTTTATTGGTTTATATTTTTTACATTTTGGGCATTTCCATTTTTTCATTATCTAACTCAATGACTCTGATCTACGTTTTATATGTTAATAGGAAATTTTAAGCTAAAAAAAAACTAAATATATCAACAATTTAAACAAAAATTTAAATCATATGTTTAGAATATTAAATTCATAGTTTTATCGACACCTTTATGAGTTTTTATGCATTAGAAGGTAATCTATATTGTATTTTTAGAAATAGATGGTTAAAATCTTTACAAGCTATGCAATCGTTAGTCCTATCAGCTGTAACTAAATTTTATACAAGTTTTCTTATATTATTTATTTTAATAATAAATTTTCTTCTGAATTTCAACCCAATGTGATCAGAAAAAGGTTAAATCGAGATCACTTTGATTGGTCACTGCTGTTAAGGATTCATAACCAAAATAAGTCATACTAAAGTTGAGTCCTCATTAATATTAAAAAAGTACATAAGAAAAATTTTAAAAAAAATAGTTTAAATCTATCTAATTAATTCAGCATATTTTCATGTAAATTATAACTCCAGTTTTAATGCGAACAAAAACACTAGATCGACTATTAAATTGATTTCACAATAAAAAACTTTCCAACTTAAAAAAACAATATAAATTAAAAAAATAAAATCCTAAAAAATTCTTTAACCAATACAAATAAGACTTTATTTGACTTCAATGAAGTTTTATAAAAAATATAATAATTAATTCATAAGGTTATTAAACTTCCCTTCATATCCAACTGCAAACCACCTATATATAAAGTAATAAAGTAATTTTATTACTACAACTAAAATTTTAAAATTACACATAATTTACGAACACTCAAAACAGATATAAAATTTGTTAAAAATTAAAATAATTCAAATTACATTTAAAAAAAACAACTATTTAAATCATAATAACTCAACATATTGATTAAAAAAATTCCATTAAATTCAATTAGATATTTAGAGTTATTTTTATTTTAAAAACACCTTCGTAGTCAAAAATAAAAAAGTGTTGTTTATTCTTAAATTATTAAATACTTTGACATTAAGTTACCAACTGTAAACTTTAGTAATAATAGGAGTTTTTAAAAATTTTAATTTCGCCTAAGCTGATATTCATTTGAATTAAATTATACATTTAAACCTCTCAATAATTTTAATTACAAAATATTCAACTTAAGCCGTAAATGATTATTTTAAAAATAGAGTTAAGTCATTGAAAATAAAATATTTTATAAAACAAACATCCTGCATTAGCAGTGATATCACAACGATTAAATGGAGTTATTTATGTGTACTACTTTGTTTGCCCAGTACGTTTGCTCATGCGGAACAACAGTCAAATACTCGCTTCATAGAGAAAATTGTGAGTTTTTTAGGCCCACAACCGGATGAAAACTTTAAAACAGCACAGCTGCAGCAACTAACTAACTTTCGAAATGACCAATCAAATTTATTAGAAATCCATCCTGCCAATCAGATGAGTCAATCAATGAGTCTGATTCAGGCTGTGAGATTTGCCTTGCAACGTAATCCTGATATCGCCCAACGTATTTCCATACTTGCGGCTCAAAACTCAAATGTTACCGTAGCCAAATCGCAATATTACCCTCAAATTTCTGGTGGTTTAGGTACTGGAGATTTGATGTCCAGTAATCGTGGCCGGCAGGTGCTGAGCTTAAATGCCACGCAAATGGTTTATGACTTTGGCAAAGTCAAATCTAGTGTCAATACCCAACAGCAAAAGGTCTTCCTTGAACAGGCCAATGTCTTAGTCAGTATTGATGATATCGCCTATCAAGTCAGTTTTGCGATCGTCAATATTGAACGCTATCGCAGCGGTATTCAAATTGCGGAACAACAAATTAAAGGGATATCTCATATTTTAGAGATTGCCAACTTACGTGCTCAAGCAGGGATCAGTAGTCAAGCCGACCCGATTCAAGCCGAGTCATTTTTACAATCTGCACAATCCAACCTGATAGCACAACAGTCGATGTTACAACAATATCAACAACGCCTCAGTCTATTGCTTGGCTTTGATGTTTCAAAAAGATCGTGGGTGATTCCTGATCAATTGATCGCGGCTTCAAATTTATATGCCGAACCACAATTTAATATTATTCCACGCATGATTGCTGCTCAGGCTGAAATTGAAATTGCAAAATCTGAAAAAAAACAAACCGATTTAACTCGCTATCCAACGTTATCTCTTAAGGGAGGGATCAGTCAGGCCATTAATGGTGACAATCCCAATAACAACAATGGCGATCGCTTCGATCAGTCGATTATGTTTGAGGCCAGTAGTAATTTCTATCAAGGCGGGGCAACCACGGCACGTGTTCGCGCAGCAAGCTTTGCAGAAGAAGCGGCCAAAGCCAAGGTCAATGCAGTCTATCTCGCCGTCTTGGATCAAATTAGAACTACACGTGAAACCATTGAAAATAAACAACGCCAAATGCAGGTCTTAAGTGCTCGTCAGAACACTACGGTGAGAACCCGTGAACTTTACCAAGAACAATACAAATTAGGCACCCGTACAGTCTTAGACCTACTCAATGCTGAAATCGCCATTCATAGCGCAAGCAGTGAACTTGAGAACGCGCGCTACGATATTTATAGCAGCTTAGCTCAGTATATTGGCGCTACGGGTCTTTCTCGCCAAGCCTATGATCTTAATAATATTTCAATTCAAGGATTCGAGGTGCAACCATGAGTCAAGCCTTTCTATATCAACCATGGTTGCAAGCTGTCACCACGATTGCCAAGCACTACCGTATCGAACCCTCTGAAGAACGTATTCGATTGCAGCTCGACTGGAATCAACACAAAAATATCGATGAAGCACTTTCGCTCATGTGTAGACAAATGGGCCTGAGTATAAAAAAAACCACCTTCAGTGCTGATCTACTTGACCCATGGCGTCTCCCTGTCATCGTTGGATTACAAGATGGACAAGTCGGTGTGATCGATAAAGCGGATCGCGAAGGCAATGTCAGCATTCAATTGAGTGGTGATCAGGGCTTATCACAAACCTTTTCGGTTGAAGAACTACAATCCAGAATTCAATCGCTATACATATTACGCCCAGAGTCATCGATACCCGATGCACGGGTTGATGAATATATTAAACCCTATGAGGCCAGCTGGTTTTGGAGCATCGTGCTACATGACTGGAAGCGCTATGTCGACATCATGTTTGCATCGTTATTGGCCAACGTATTGGCCTTGGCCACGATTATTTTTTCGATGCAAGTCTATGATCGAGTGGTGCCTTCACAGTCCATACCCACTTTATGGGTATTAGCCGCTGGCGTCCTCATCGCAGCAACCTTTGAATTTGTACTGCGTATTTCTCGAGTCTATTTGTCCGATATCATTGGTAAACGTGCAGATTTAAAAATCTCAGACCGTGTCTTTGGTCATGCACTGCGCATTAAAAACAACCAACGCTCCAAATCCACAGGAACCTTTATTTCCCAAATTCGTGAACTCGAAGGCGTTCGCGAACTGGTGACCTCCACCACGATTAGTGCTATTGCTGACCTACCCTTCTTCTTCTTTTTCTTGGCCATTTTCTGGTTCATCGGCGGCAACCTGTTTTGGGTCATGTTGGTGGTGGTGCCCTTGATGATCTTGCCTGGGATCTTGGTACAAAAACGCTTAGCTGAATTGGCACAAGAAGGGATGCGTGAATCGTCAATCCGAAATGCAATTTTGGTTGAGGCGGTACAAGGCATCGAAGATATCAAATTACTCCGCGCTGAATCACGCTTCCAAAACCAATGGAATCATATGAATGAAGTTTCTGCTGATATCAGTATGAAGCAACGCAAGATTGTCGGCATCCTCACGGCGTGGACACAAAAAATTCAAGGGCTAACCTTTGCGATCGTGGTACTGGTGGGCTGCTTTGCAGTGATGAAGGGCGATATGACCACAGGTGCCTTGGTTGCCTGCTCGATCTTGTCCTCTCGCATGTTGGCCCCGATTGCTCAAATCACTGGCGTACTGACACGTATACAACAGGCCAAGGTTGCCAAAACCAGTTTGGATGAGTTGATGCGCCGCGAAGTCGACCAGCCTGATCACGCTCATTTGGTGCATAAGCCTGCGATTTATGGGGATTATCACTTACATAATTTGGTCTTTCAGTACACAGAAGATGACCCAAAGCCAAGTTTAAGTATTTCCAAGCTCTTGATTAAAGCTGGGGAAAAGGTCGCGATATTGGGTCGAAATGGCGCAGGTAAATCAACGTTATTACAGCTTTTATCGGGTATGCAATTCCCCATTAAAGGCAAAGTTTTTCTTGATGGTCTAGATCTGTCGATGATCGATCCTGCAGATGTACGTCGCGATATGGGCTTGCTCAATCAAAATGCACACCTGTTTTATGGGACGATTCGTGAAAATTTAAGTCTTGGTGCGCCTTTAGTCAGTGATGAGGACATACTTTCGGCCTTAACGCTGACGGGTACTTTAAACTTTGTCCAAGAAAAAAAAGAAGGCTTAGATCATCTACTGCTCGAAGGTGGTGTTGGCTTATCTGGTGGTCAACGCCAGAGCCTATTGCTGACCCGTTTATTGCTACGCCAACCCAATATTTTACTCTTAGATGAGCCTACAGCATCACTCGATGAAATCTCTGAAAAACAGCTCATTGACCATTTAAAACAATGGATGGGACATCGAACCCTGGTTGTTGCAACCCATCGCCGCGCAGTTCTTGCTCTGGTTGACCGCATTATTGTGATCAATGAAGGAAAAGTCGTTATGGATGGACCTCGTGATCAAATCCTCAATCAATCAGGACCCGCACAGCAAGTCGAACAAGGAGCTGAATCATGAGTACTCAACTACCCCTCACAAACCGCTCCATGAAAACCTCCTTTAAAGAGCCGCCTTTACCACGTGCCACTTTGGTGATCTGGATTATTGGTATTGGGCTGATCATCCTGTTGATCTGGGCATGGGCGTTCAAACTTGAAGAAGTCTCAACCGGTACTGGTAAAGTGATTCCGTCATCTAAGGAACAAGTCATCCAATCCCTAGAAGGGGGTATTTTAACCAAACTCAATGTACAAGAGGGAGATATCGTGAATAAGGGTGAGGTTCTAGCGCAACTGGATCCGACCCGCTTTGCCTCTGGCGTCGGTGAATCTCAATCTTTATTGACCTCAGCTCAAGCAACTTCAGCACGCTTAAAAGCTGAAGTGACTGGCGCTACACTGGACTTCCCAGAAGCAGTCAAAAAAGAACCGAAGTTAGTTCAAGAGGAAACCGCACTGTATCATTCACGGCGTGCCAATTTAGATGAATCAATCGCCGGTTTGCAACAAGCACTCAAATTGGTTCAACAAGAATTGCTCATGACTGAGCCTTTGGTTGCTAAAGGTGCAGCCAGTGAAGTCGAAGTCTTGCGTTTAAAACGTCAAGCCAATGAATTACAAAATAAAATGAGCGATATCCGCAACCAATACTATGTCAAATCAAGAGAAGAACTTTCCAAAGCCAATACCGATATCGAAACCCAACAACAGATCGTCAATGGTCGTAGTGATACCTTAAATCGTGCAGTCTTTAAAGCACCTGTGCGTGGTGTGGTCAAAGAGATTTCCGTTACGACTTTGGGTGGCGTAATACCGCAAAATGGCAAACTCATGACCATCGTTCCCCTCGATGAGCAACTCCTGATTGAAGCGCGAATTTCACCACGTGATATTGCATTTATTCATCCGGGCCAAGAAGCTCTGGTCAAAATCACCGCCTATGACTACTCGATCTATGGTGGGCTCAAGGGCAAGGTCACCACCATTTCCCCAGATACCTTAAGAGATGAAGTTAAACAGGATCAATTTTACTATCGCGTCTATATCCGGACGGACTCAGATAAGCTACTCAACAAAGCCGGCCAAGCCTTTAGTATCACACCAGGAATGGTATCCACAGTTGATATTCGTACTGGAGAAAAAACTATTTTAGATTATCTACTTAAACCATTTAATAAGGCCAAAGAAGCCTTAAGAGAGCGCTAGAATCAAAGTATAAGCGCCTTGCGTGAGATGTTTTCACGCCTTTCTCCACTCCCCGAAATTCGGGGATTTTTTTTGTCCCTCAATCCATAACGACTGTATATAGACTAAAGTGCGATGAAGTGAAATTTTCAGGTTGAAAGCCTTTAGCTATACACATTCTGAATAATTTTCATTCAATGCACCAGACTGTTTTTTGTGTGAAATATTACATAATGTGCTGTGAAGCAATCTGCACAATGTTATAGTTTCATGCAGAACTTTCACATATTCACCCAATATGAATTACATATTTCAATACTGATCATCTTGTCTGGTGAAAGTAGATAAAAACGAATACCTCAATGATTTAAAGCCCTGGAATCTTTATGAAATCATATGTCATCAGCTTGATCTCTATATTCACTTTCATTCCGACCGCTTTTGCATATGCCAATACCAGCAATGTTGAAAATACCTGGGAAGGCCCAGTGAAACTCAACCTCAATGTTTATGCCTTTGCCGCCGACGTCGATGGCACACTACGCAAAGGTAAAATTGATTACCAAGTGGATCAACCCTTTAAAGAAACGCTCAAAAATTTAGACAGCTCCTATATGCTCAATCTCGATCTGAGCAAAGGCCGTTGGGGTGCCTATGCGGACACTCAAGTGGTCAAAACCAGCGAATCCAAACAGCTCATGCAAGTGCCTATCGCCCTCGCCACTGATCTGAAACAAAGCAGTATTGGCCTGTATTATCAAGCCTATAACTCAGCCAAAGACAGCAACCTCAGCAGCAATAAAAACCAGCGCGCGCGATTTATTGTAGAACCAACGATTGGGGTACACCGTACTGAAGTCGATGCAACGCTTGCGGCTTTGAACCATAGCTCAGAAGTCAGTACCTCATGGAATGAGTTCTTTTGGGGCAGTCGATTTAAATATAATTTTGATTCACCTTGGAATTTAGCAGCGGAACTCAGTTTTGGTGCTGAAGATACACGCTCCGCCCAAGCCTATGTGGGTTATCGTCAACCGATCTTCGATCGCGCAATCAATATTCGATTGGGTTATCGCTACTTTGCACAAAATCATTACAGCAACAACTTCAATTGGGAAATCAAACAACATGGTCCGGTGATCGGCCTAAATCTTCCCATCTTTTAAAGGTCGTCATTATGAAAAAAATCTTATGTCAAAGTCTTATCGCGTCAAGTTTGATGCTCAGCAGCTTAGCTGATGCCTGCACACGCGCAGTATTTATTGGTAAAAATGATGTCATTACGGCACGGTCAATGGATTGGAAAAGCGATGTTGGCACCAACCTGTGGATTCTGCCGAATAAAGTGGCACGCACGGGGATGGCTGGACCGAACTCGATCAAATGGACCTCAAAATATGGCAGTGTTATCGCTTCAGGCTATGACATCGCCAGTACCGATGGGGTCAACGAAAAAGGCTTGGTGGCAAACTTACTTTGGTTGGTCGAATCTGAATATCCAGAAGTGGCAAAATCAAAAAATAAGACCCTGAGTATTTCGTTGTGGGCACAATATGTATTAGACAACTTTGCCACAGTTAATGAAGCCGTTGCAGCACTTGAAAAAGAGCCTTTCATCGTGGTCACGGATCAAGTCCCTGGTGAAAAACGCCTCGCCACCTTGCATTTATCCATCTCTGACAGCAGCGGTGACAGTGCGATTATTGAATATATCAACGGTAAAGCGGTGATACACCACAATAAAAACTATCAGGTCATGACCAACTCACCAACGTTTGATCAGCAATTGGCCCTCAATAGTTATTGGAAACAAATCGGTGGCACCACCATGTTGCCAGGCACCAATCGTGCAGCAGACCGTTTTGCCCGCGCCTCGTTTTATATCAATGCCATTCCCAAAGAAGCCTCAGCTGAACATTCATTGGCCAGTGTCTTTAGTGTGATCCGAAATGTTTCAGTCCCTTATGGCTTAAACACTGAAGAAGAACCGAATATTTCCTCGACCCGCTGGAGAACGGTGATTGACCATAAACGTCAATTATATTTCTTTGAATCGGCTGTTTCGCCCAATGTATTCTGGGTCGATTTAAAGGATATCAACTTTAATAATGGCAAAACCCTCAAGCTTGATCTTGGTAAGGACCAAGCCAATGTCTATGCAGGTAAAGCCAATAGCAGCTTTGTTGAAACGCAACCTTTTGCATTTTTAGGCACCAAATAATCATTCTATTTAGCCGAAAAAGTATAGGATGACGCTCAAATCTATGCACTAGACAGTTATTTATTTAAATGACTGTCTATTTAATCACTTTTATCATTAGAATAAGCTTCTATTAAGCGGCCTGCTGGTTTAGGTTTTTGAAATTTGGGATCGATAGTATGAAAAAAATTGCCATATTAAGCTTTGCAACACTGCTCATGACAGGCTGTGCGACGGTGCAAAATACAGAACAAAATTCGACCCGTGGCTTACTATTGTGTGCGCCAAATGAGATCTGCCCGATCGTTAAAGTGAATTGGAATGAACAAGATCTCTCTACATTCAAAGTCAATGTACTGTTGGACAACCCAACGATTTATTATGATATTCAAAGTATAAGTTTTGAAAATGGTCAAAAATCGCATAGCTTCACCCCCATCGCACCGACCTTAAAACAATTTGTCTATGGCAACTATCGTTCCAATAGCAGCATCATCACCCCAATGGATATCATGGCGGACTTTAAAGGATCTGATGCAATCTCAATGAAGATTGTCACCGATAAAGGAACCATTAGCCGCTATATCTATAAAGATGGCCAAGAATCCTCAGTTTATAAGCAGTTAAAGCAAGTTAAAAATAGCTAGGGTCGATTCAACACTGTTGAGTCACGGACGCATCGAGCCGATATTGAAATACAAAAAACGCATCCGAGGATGCGTTTTTTTATCATTATAAGATGATGCACTATGCGTCAAATGTTCAACGCTTGACCACGATCGAGTCGATGCCACTATGTTGTAAAGTCTGCTGTGCAATCACAGCTGCATTTTGTGACTCATAAGGTCCTGAAATCACGCGATACCATGTTTGACCATTTTCACTACTTTTCACCACTTCAGCCGACAAGCCATTCAGCAAAATCTCTGCACGACGTGCATCAGCACTGTCTGGATCAGAAAAACTGCGCACTTGCAGGATATAAGACGGTTGAATCGGAGCAGCGGTTATTACCGTCTCTCCATCCTCATTCAGGCTCGGTTGAGGTGTAGTTGGCGCTTCAACAATAACCGGTTGAGTCCTGACAGGTGCCTCAGGTACCGCCTGCTGCGGAATTGGGGTGACCTGTTGCTGAGGCAACAGTTCATAAAAACGATAATCTTTATTGGTATCTTCTTGATAATGTTCAGAAGTTACTTGGTTTTTAGTTGCAACTGGGGCCCAAGGTTTCCAGAGCATTAATGCAACGAAACCACATATTACGATTAAAACCAACACCAACGTTCCTAACCATTTCGGTATCAATGGCTTGGTCGGTTTTGTTGATCGTTCTGAAACACCGCGTTGCGTTTTTCCAAACACCTGGAACCCTCACTTATGGTTTATTGTTACATCTCATTCGGTGCAGATACACCCAGTAATGTCAGACCATTTTTAAGCACTTGCTGTACGTTGACTGAGAGCAGCAAACGTGACTGAGATACAGCAAGATCCTGATCATTAAGAATTTTCAAATTATCAAGGTTGTACCAGCCATGGAACAGCGCTGCAAGTTCTTTTAAGTAATTGCCCACTTGATGGGGTTCATAACTATTGGCTGCACGAATCACCACTTCAGGATAAGCTGCGAGCTTGGCTAAGATCTCAGTTTCAGCATCGAGACAGAGCAATGATGCATCGTAATCATTCAGTTTTTCACGATCAAAGGCAACATTTTTCTCAGCCGCTTTATTGACCATACGGTTAACACGTGCGTGTGCATACTGGATGTAATATACCGCATTATCTTTGCTTTGAGATACTGCAAGATCCAAATCAAAATCAATATGTTGCTCAGATTTACGCATCACATAATAAAAACGTGCTGCATCATTGCCGACTTCCTTACGTAAATCACGTAAAGTGACATATTGACCCGAACGAGATGACATTTGCACCATCTCACCACCGCGCCATAGGCTCACGAACTGCACCAACAACACAGTCAACTTCGATGAGTCATAACCCATGGCATCAATCGCTGCTTTTACACGGGCGATATAACCATGATGGTCTGAACCCCAGACATCGACCAAATCAGTAAAGCCACGTTGTAGCTTGTTGAGATGATAAGCAATATCTGATGCAAAATAGGTGGTTTGACCATTACGACGTTTGACTACACGATCTTTTTCATCGCCAAATTCGGTCGATTTAAACCAGATGTTGCCATCTTTTTCGTATAGAAAGCCACGTTGATCGAGGGTTTGTAACGCTTCCTCAATTTTTTCAGTCAAAGTCGCTTCACTAAACCAGCGATCAAAGTTAACTGAAAACTCACCTAGATCATCTTTAATGTCATCTAATATGGCCGTTAAAGCGGCTTGGTGAAACACCATATAGCCTGTACCCAGTAACTGCTGTGAATTCTGAATTAAACCATCAATATGTTTTTCTTTGTCGCCAGACAACACCACTTTGTTGCCATCAGCATCAAGTTCATCCGCATATTCAACATCTGCAGGAACTTGGTTAAATACCGCTGCAATTTCTTGGCTGTAAGCATGACCATCTTGATCGATGATGCTTTGCGCAATCTCTTTAACGTAATCGCCTTGATAAGCATTTTTCGGGAACACCAGTTCCAAGCCCAGCAATTGCAGATAGCGTAAATAGGTCGATGTCGCCAAGATGTCCATCTGACGCCCAGCATCATTGACATAATATTCACGTTCTACAGTTGCACCTGTCGCTTCAAACAGATTGGCGACCGTCATACCGTATGCTGCACCACGACCATGACCCACATGTAGGCTAGATGTCGGGTTAGCAGAAACAAATTCAATTTGTACTTTTTTCGCTGCATTGACTTGGCTAAAACCAAACTGCTGTTTCTGCGCTTGGATTTGATCGAGTACGCTGAAACGTTGGTCGGCATTTAAGAAAAAGTTGATAAAGCCCGGACCTGCGATTTCGGCTTTACTAATTTCACTCACCTCAGGCAGGTGAGTTAATATTTTCTCAGCCAGATCTCTCGGTTTCATTGCCGCAGCTTTTGCCGCAATCATGGCAATATTAGAAGCGAAATCTCCATGACTTCGGTCTTTGGTTCGAGACAAACTACTATTGTTGTTCCAATCAGATGGAAGAACGCCTTCAGATTGAAGGGATTGCACTGCATGATTAAGCGCTGCTTGTATGGCCGTATTCATAATCTATCTATCGAAAAATAAACGTCGCAGAAAAACAGCAAATATAGCAAATTTCACATGCTTTAGGTGAGTGCATTTGCACAATAAAATGTAGCGGGGTTTTTCTGGCTCAAAAGCCCTTTATAAAGCTGTTATTCACAGTCGGCTATCAAGTGTTAAAATAGACTTATTATGATTATCAAATATATAAATACCAGTTTGCCAAAAAATAGGCTTAAGCTTATCAACTTCCGATGCATTCGTACTTGAGGTACAGACCTAGGTCATTCATCAATATCCATTTATAGAGAAGGGAAATGACAACTCAGAATTTAAAAACCCAATACCCACTTTATACCCCTTATGCAGGCTATACCTTGCTTGAGCTACCTTTACTCAACAAAGGTTCAGCTTTTACCGAAGATGAACGCTCGCACTTTAACCTGCATGGCCTACTCCCCCAGGTCATCGAAACCATTGAAGAACAACATCAACGTTCTTACCAACAGTTCACTTCTTTCAATGAAGACATCAATAAGCATATTTATTTACGAAATATTCAAGACACCAATGAGACGCTGTTTTATCACTTAATCGGAAATCATCTGTCTGAAATGATGCCGATTATTTACACCCCAACCGTGGGTGAAGCGTGTCAGCGTTTCTCCGATATCTATCGACGTCACCGTGGTGTGTTCGTTTCTTATCCAGACCGCGACCACCTCGATGATATCTTACAAAACGTCAATCGTAAGAATGTCAAAGTCATCGTCATTACCGATGGTGAGCGTATCTTAGGTTTGGGTGACTTAGGTATTGGCGGCATGGGCATACCAATCGGCAAGCTTTCGCTGTATACCGCGTGTGGCGGTATTAGCCCAGCCTATACCCTACCAATTACCATTGATGTGGGGACCAATAACCAACAGTTGCTTAACGACCCACTGTATATGGGATGGCGCCAACCACGGATTGGCGGTGATGAATATTATGATTTCATTGATGATATTTTTAAGGCCATTCAACGTCGTTGGCCGAAGGCACTGATCCAATTTGAGGATTTTGCCCAAAACAATGCGATGCCGCTGTTAGAAAAATACCGCGATCAATACTGCTGTTTCAATGATGACATTCAAGGTACTGCTGCTGTGGTGGTGGGCAGTCTGATCGCTGCTTGTCGCGCAGCCAATATCGAACTCAAAGATCAACGTGTGACCTTTTTGGGTGCAGGATCAGCAGGTTGCGGTATTGCAGAGCAAATCATCGCACAAATGGTTGCCGATGGTCTAAGTGATCTACAAGCACGTCAACAAGTGTTCATGGTCGATCGTTTTGGACTGATTACCGACAATCAACCGAACCTACGTGACTTCCAACGCGCCTTGGCGCAGAAAACGGATGTGGTATCGCCATGGGCAGATGCTGAAGATCATATTTCTTTACACGATGTGGTTAAAAATGCCAAACCGAGCATTCTGATTGGTGTATCTGGTCAAGCTGGCCTCTTTACTGAAGAAATCATCAGAACCCTCAATTCAAACTGCGAACATCCAATTGTGTTGCCATTGTCCAATCCAACCTCGCATGTAGAAGCCGTCCCTGCCGATATCTTGCGTTGGACCGATGGTAAAGCCTTGATTGCGACAGGTAGCCCATTTGCACCTGTGAACTACCAAGGTAAAACTTATAATATCTCGCAGTGTAACAATGCTTATATCTTCCCAGGTATTGGTCTAGGCGTGATTGCGGTACAGGCCACACGTGTCACCAATGCCATGATGATTGCATCTAGCTCAGCCTTGGCCGATTGCTCACCAAAATTGCAAGACAGAGATGCGGATTTACTTCCTGATTTGGATAGTATTCAAAAGGTGTCTAAATTCATTGCTTTCCATGTCGCTAAAGCAGCGATGGCCGATGGTGTTGCAGCATTGATCAGTGATGAAGCCATCCTTGAGAACATCGAGCGTAATTTCTGGAAACCAGAATACCGTAGCTACCGCCGCGTTCCATTTTAATTAAATTCAACACGTTCCTCCTCAGCCCCCTCTTTTATAGATTAAAAGAGGGGATATTTTTTAATGAACTCGTATTTGTGCTATATAAGAGTTCAAGATTTTGTGATGATTAGAAATTAAAAAATGACCACGCCACTGACCTGTTTTAAAGCCTATGACATCCGAGGCAAACTCGGCACTGAACTGAATGAAGATATTGCCTATCGCATTGGCCGTGCTTATGGACAAATCTATCAACCGAAAACCGTTGTGGTCGGTTGTGACGTGCGACTCAGCAGTGAAGACTTAAAACAAGCCACCATCCGTGGACTGAATGATGCTGGGGTCAATGTATTAGATCTAGGGATGACGGGAACTGAAGAGGTCTATTTCGGCGCCTTCCATCTCGATGTCCAAGGCGGCATTGAAGTCACTGCCAGCCACAATCCGATGGATTATAACGGCATGAAATTGGTCCGTGAAAATGCACGCCCGATCAGCGCGGACACAGGCCTCAAGGACATTCAAGCTTTGGCTGAAAGTGCTGCGTTTATTGACGTTGCCAACAAAGGTCACTGCGAAAAATACAACATCCTGCCTGAATTTATCCAACACTTAATGGGTTATATCGACCCTGTACAGATCCGCCCCCTCAAATTGGTCATGAATGCAGGCAATGGCGCTGCAGGTCATGTGGTGGATGCGATCGAAGCTAAGCTAAAACAACTCAATGTGCCTATTGAAATTATTAAAATTCACAATGAACCCGATGGTACGTTCCCACATGGGATTCCCAACCCAATATTGATTGAAAATCGTGAAAGTACTCGCAATGCAGTCCTGATCCACAAAGCAGATATGGGGATTGCATGGGATGGCGACTTCGATCGCTGTTTCTTGTTTGATGAAAAAGGCCAATTTATTGAAGGCTATTATATTGTTGGCTTACTGGCTCAAGCCTTCTTACTCAAACAAAAGGGCGAAAAAATCGTTCATGACCCACGTTTGGTCTGGAATACCCTGGATATTTTAGAACAATATAAAGGTGTTGCAGTCCAATCCAAGTCTGGTCACGCCTTTATTAAAGATGTGATGCGTGAACACAATGCTGCCTATGGTGGTGAAATGAGCGCACATCATTACTTCCGTGACTTTGCCTACTGTGACAGTGGCATGATTCCGTGGCTCTTGGCGGTGGTGGTGCTTTCTGAAACCAAGCAGTCATTGTCGAGTTTGGTTGAGGGGATGATTGAGAAGTTCCCGTGCAGTGGTGAAATTAATTTTAAAGTCACTGACACCCAAGTCACCATTCAAAAGATATTTGACCATTTCCAAGCACAGCAACCTGAAATTGACTACACCGATGGGGTCAGTTTGGACTTTGGCGCATGGCGTCTCAATGTCCGCGCCTCTAATACCGAACCATTGTTACGTTTGAATATCGAAAGCCGTAAAGATCGCAATCCACACCCCATGCAATATTATGTGGATGAGTTAACAGCGATTATTCAGTCATAAAATCAAACGTTGAACTGATTGTTTAAATTCTAAATCCATAAAAAACCCCATAGGTTGTGTCCAACTTATGGGGTGCAATTCAATCTGGCTGGTTTTTATTTTGATTAGATGCTGCTGACTTAGTCTTGGCGATAACCATTTGGATTTTGTTTTTGCCAATTCCAACTGTCTGCCAGCATATCTTCCAAGGTATATTGCGGTGACCATCCTAGTTCTGCGACAGCACGTGCATTGTCTGCAAATGAGGTTGCCACATCACCAGCACGACGTGGGGAAATGCTAAAAGGCACCTTGACACCATTGACCTGTTCAAAGGTATTTTTGACCTGCAATACTGAAGAACCATTACCAGTACCAATATTCCAAGCACGACACCCTTGGCTACTCAAGCGATTATTCAAGGCACAGAGATGTGCATTGGCCAAGTCCACCACATGGATATAATCACGTACACCAGTACCATCTACCGTGTCATAGTCATCCCCAAAGATTGCCAATTGCTCACGGCGACCCACCGCAACCTGAGTCACATAAGGCATCAGATTGTTTGGGATCCCTTGTGGGTCCTCACCGATACGACCACTTTTGTGTGCCCCGACAGGATTGAAATAGCGTAACAATGCAATCGACCAACGTGGTTCAGCCAATGCAAATTTTTCCAATAACTGCTCAACAATCAACTTGGTATAACCATAGTTGTTGCTCGGCATACCCGTCGGCATGGTCTCATTCAGCGGTGAAGTATTGGCTTCATCATAAACCGTTGCAGATGAGCTAAACACCAAAGTCATCACGCCTGCACGTTGCATGGCATTGACGAGGCTAATACTGCCTGCAATATTATTATCAAAATAAGTTAAGGGTAGATCTTGGCTTTCACCCACGGCTTTTAAACCCGCAAAGTGGATCACTGCATCAATGCGATGTTGAGCAAAGACTTGATCTAAGATCACCGCATCACGAATATCACCTTGTACAAAGTTCAAGGTCTTGCCCGTCAATGCTTGAACACGGTTTAATGCTTCTTCAGCACTATTACACAAGTTGTCTAAGACCACCACCGCATGCCCTGCATTGAGCAGTTCCACACAAGTATGTGAACCAATATAACCCGCCCCACCCGTTACTAAAATCGTCGCCATGTGTTATTCCTAATCTTGATATTTTCCTAATAGAATTCGAATCAACCCTTGAGTAGATGCATCTAATTGTGAAATATCTTGCGCTGTGCCATTTAAGATCGGTAGCAATTGATTGGCGATATCTTTGCCTTTTTCTACGCCCCACTGATCAAATGGATTGATATTCCAAATCACAGATTGCACAAAAACCTTATGTTCATAAAGCGCAATCAACATGCCTAAGTTATAAGGATTAAGTTCAGAAAGCAGAAGGGTGCTGCTCGGCTGATTACCACTATATTGTTTATAGGCGGGTAGATCGGTGAGTTCATCTGGGTGCAGCGCTTGATTACCAAAAGCCAATAAGCGTGACTGCGCCAGACAATTCGACAACGCCAAGTGATGTTGTTCCATTAAGGTTTCAGCACTTTGCGCATAGGTAAAGTGGTTGGCGTTATAACGCTTAACCGGCGCAATAAAGTCACAACTGACCGAATGTGTCCCTTGATGCAACAACTGATAAAAGGCATGTTGTGCATTGGGTCCCACTTCACCCCACACAATTGGACAGGTATCCCAAGCCGTCTTCTCACCATTTCTTTGGATCGACTTACCGTTGGATTCCATCTCAAGTTGCTGTAAATAGGCAGCAAAATATTTTAATCGACCATCATAAGGCAGTACCGCATGGGTCTGCATTTCAAGTAAGTTATTGTTCCATACCCCAAGCAACCCCATGAGCACAGGTATATTTTCTTTAAATGGTGCATGTTGAATATGTTGATCTAGGTGATGAGCGCCTGCTAATAACTGCTTAAAGCCCTCCACACCAATGGTTAAAGCAATCGGCAAACCGATACATGACCAGAGAGAATATCGCCCACCGACCCAATCCCAAAGTAGAAACTGGTTTTCTGCAGCAATGCCCCATTCAGTCATCTTTTCTGGCTTCGTCGATACAGCAACGAAATGGCAGCGCAACACCGATGGGGTTTGACCTAAGGACTTTTCTAACCAACAACGTGCAGTTTGTGCATTGGACAGGGTATCGATGGTGCCAAATGATTTTGATGAAATAATAAATAGCGTGGTTTCAGGTCTAAATGTATGCAGTAGATCTGAAAGCTGACTGCCATCAATGGTCGACACGAAATGAACATTGACTGGTTTTTCAGTTACCAATTTAAAATCAGATAATGCATGGCTGACCATGAGTGGGCCAAGATCCGATCCCCCCACCCCGATATTGACCACATCGCGAATCACTTCACCCGTCGCACCACGATATTGTCCGGCATGAATCTTCTCAACCAGCGTGTACATGCGCTCTAATTGGGTATGTACCTGCTGTGCCAATGCCGATGGGTCACTTTTAGGTAAGCGCAAAGCCCAATGCATCGCAGAACGGTGTTCAGTACAATTAATCTGTTGCTCGGAAAATAGCGTTTCAATCCAAGTCGAAAGCTGCTTCTGTTCAGCAAAATCAAACAAGGCATCGACCACAGTTTGATCGATACGTTGTTTACTGAAGTCATAAACGATTTTATCAAACTGGACTGAATACTGACTAAAGCGTGTTTGGTCGGTGTGGAACAGTTGATTTAAATGGATGCTTCGATGTTGTTCTGCCAATGTCTTTAATTGTTGATCAGAAACATGTTCACATTTAAATAGTTTGGAGAGTTGTTGATTCATGCGCGTCCAACCCCTGCATAAGCAAATCCTTGCGCTTTGACAAACACAGGATCATAAATATTACGCCCATCTAAAAGATAAGGATGTGCCATGATGCGCTGTAGTTGTTTAAAGTCAGGACTGTAATATTGCTTCCATGCCGTCATCAAGCACAATGCATCGGCATCTTGGGCAGCTTGGTACTGATCATCACATAATATTAAATCTTTGCGTGCACCATAAACGGCATAGATCTCATGTAATGCTTCAGGATCATGGAGTTTGACAATCGCCCCTTGCGCCCAAAGTGCTTCAAGCATCACATGAATCGGCGCATTTTGAATACTCGAGGTATTTTCTTTAAAGGATGCGCCCCAAATCGCAACCACTTTGTCTTTGAGATGACCGTGGTAATAATTCCACAGCTTTCTAAACATGATTTCTTTTTGCTGCTCATTGATCTCGTAAACTTGCTTGAGCAGACGACTTTTTACCCCAGTTTCAGATACGGTCCCAGACAGGGTCAAGATATCATGGGAAAAGTTTTCACCACCAAAGCCTGCACCAGGCGATAAATATGTCGCACCAATACGACTATCTGCCGCTAAGCCATGACGTACATTGAGAATATCTATACCTAACTTCTCAGCGACCAACGCCAAATCATTCATATAACTAATTCGAGTGGCCAACATGCCAGAGATGCTGAGTTTGGTAAATTCAGCATCCAAGATTGGCATAAATAAATACTGATGCTTAGCAGGAAATATCGGTCTAAATAATTCGGTTATTATATTCGCCGACATCTCTGAATCGATACCAATCACAATCTGCTTCATTTGTAGAATACTTTGTATAGCATTCCCTTCTTGCACCACATCGGGTAAATAAGCCCAATGATCTAGCGGTAAGATTTGCTTTAATTGTTCAGTACTGTGTAGCCCAAAAGTTGACCCATTAATGATTAATTTTGGATGAATCATACTTTGTAGCGCTAATTTACTCAGAACTTGTTTCGCCAAGTCACACTCTGTTGGGCGAAAACCTAAGAAGTAAATGTCGCTATCTGGAGGTGTCTCACTAAAATCTACTATTTCAAGAAAATTATTATTAATTTGTTTTTCAATATAATGATTTAGATTCTCATCTTGTCCATAACATAAATTAGGTTGTAAATTTTGTAGTGGATCTAAACACCAGAATACCTGATGTCCGTACTCCGCCATTAAACCCACGATGACCCTTGATTGAAGCGTAGCACCGTAAACTGTTATTTTCATACTATAATTTTAACTCTCGAATCAATGCTTTAAACTCAAGCCCTAGTTTCGGGTGGGCAACACCATAATGTAATACCGCTTTTAAATACCCGAGCTTACTACCACAATCAAAAGTTTGACCTAGCATACGATAAGCTTCAACATTTTCTATTTTTTGCAGACTGGCAATCGCATCGGTCAATTGTATCTCATTACCAGCACCCTTCGGTGTCTGAGCCAATAATTGCATAATTTTACGAGGTAAGACATAGCGTCCGACCACAGACAGATTGGAAGGCGCAGAACCGACTGCTGGCTTTTCAACAATCCCACGCATGACCACACTTTCACCTTCTTGCGGTGATGTGCCCACATCCACGATGCCATATTGATCCACCATCTCATCAGGCACCGCTTCAACCATAATTTGCGCCGCTTGGCTCTGCTCAAAACGTGCAATCATATTGGCCAAGTCATGGCTCTGTTGCGTGGCTTTAACCAGTACATCTGGCAGGAGTACTGCAAAGTCTTCATCACCCACCACATCTTTGGCGCATAACACAGCATGTCCAAGCCCAAGGGGTTGCGGTTGACGCACACTAATGATGCTGACATGAGCAGGTACAATTTGTGTGATTTCAGCAAGTAGATCGAATTTCTGCTTTTGCTCAAGTGTAGATTCAAGTTCGAAATTACGATCAAAATAATTTTCTATCGATGATTTTGAACTATGTGTAACAAAAATGATCTGCTCGATTCCTGCAGCAATTGCTTCTTTAACCACATACTCAATGGCTGGGCGGTCAACTACGGTGACCATTTCTTTGGGGATCGACTTGCTTGCAGGCAAAAAACGGGTCCCTAAACCTGCGACTGGAAGTATTGCTTTTTTGATCATAATTCACAATTTCTTGAAACGTAAAAATTAAGACTTGATTTCATCTTTAGTTTTAGATGATTCGTTGCCTTTGAACAATGAAGGACCGATATGACCTGGTGCATTGATGCCATCGCGATTCGCCATTACAGATACTGTCTTAAACATGATCTTGAAATCAACCATTACACTATGGTTGTCGACATACCAAACATCACATTTAAAACGTTCTTCATAGTCGAGATCGTTACGACCACTTATTTGTGCTAATCCCGTCATGCCAGGACGGACTTCAAGTCTTCTCGCTTGTTCAGGTGAGTAGAGTTCAACGAACTCTTTAAGCATTGGACGAGGACCAACTACACTCATATCCCCTTTTAAGACATTAATCAGTTGTGGCATTTCATCGAGACTGGTCGATCGCAGTTTTAGGCCAAAAGGTGTCATACGCTGTTCATCAGGCAAGGGATTACCTTGAGCATCGACTGCATCCTTCATGGAGCGAAACTTAATCATTTTAAATAATTGACCATTCTTCCCAGGACGTTCCTGATAGAAAAATATCGGAGCACCTAAGTTTTTTCTCACTTTCAAAGCCACCCATATAAATATCGGAGATAACAATATAAGTGCCGTCAGAGAAATACAAATATCAACTAATCTTTTCATAAGATTCATCTAAACCCATTATAACAAAGAGCCTGTTATTAACTACATTCACATCAAACCGTTGCAAAGCTATTTTATAACTTTCCTGCCCCATTCTATTCACTTGATTTGGGTTTTCCATAAAATAGCACATTTTTTCTGCCAAGGCTTCTGCGTTCCATCTAGGAACTAGAAAGCCATTTATCCCATCAATGACGGTTTCACGACAACCTGGAACATCTGTAGTAATCACTGGACGCCCGATGGCCATTGCTTCTTGGGTACTCCGAGGTACACCTTCACGATATGAAGGCAACACGAAGACACTACATGACCTGAGCCAGTCCTTTACGTTTGAAATATGACCTGGGTATGTAAACAATTGCTCAGCTATGAATTGATCTAGCGTATCTTGCGTCAATGCACCCATATTTTGGTAATCGATTGCACCTAGAACCGTAAATTGAGCATGTGGATATTTGGCTTTGACCATTCGCACTGCATCAACGAATTCAAAAATACCCTTCTCCTTGAGTAAGCGCCCCATAAATAAAAACGCTACTGGCTCACTACTAGCCACTGAATAGCTATACTCAGACAGATTTAGACCGATACCGCCTAGAATATGCGTTTTAGCAACTTTTAAAGCATAGTGATCAATTAAATCTTTCTTATCATCTGGATTTAAAAAAATCATTTGATCTAAACATGGCAAAGCAAAGCGATACAGCTGAACTTGAATTAAACGAATGAGCTTAGTTTTAAAGTTTTGCCCATTAGGTTGATCAGTAAAGGTATACCCCAAGCCCTCTAACATTCCAATGATATGCGGAACTTTCGCACGTTTAGCGGCAATACTCCCGTAAATGACAGGTTTGGCAAAATAAGAAAAGACAATATCAGGCTTAATTTGCTTAAATTTTTGTGTCAATTCCAACATAGATGCAATATCTGCAAACGGATTTAAGCCGCCACGACTGAGATTGTAAGTGATAGGGATGGCACCAAGTGCTATTATTTTTTCTAAGCAAGCATCCGTATACTCTGAAGTAAAAGCATAAACTTTGTGCCCAGCAGCCACCATCGCAACGATTAAATCAGCACGAAAACCGTAAAAACTTGCACCTGTCGTGCCGACTAAAACAATCTTTTTAATTTTCTGCATATATTTCTAACCATTGATCTATGATCATTTCTAAATCAAAATTTTGACGCACATGATTTAGGGCATTGCTGTTATTTTGCTGAATTTCCAGCTGATCCATCTTCAATACTTCGTTCATCGCATTTGCTAATGCCCATGATTCTTCAGGGGCGACTAAAAGACCATACCCCCCCATCACTTCCTTAACACCACCACTATCAGTAGCGATTACAAAAGTTTCACAAGCCATTGCCTCAGCAACAACTAAACCGAAACCTTCAAACGAAGATGATAATATAAAGACATCAGCAGCAACCAATAAACTCGGAATATCATCACGCCGACCGAGCAAGATGACATCCTGAGCTAAATCATGCTCTATGATCATTGTATTGATTGTATTTTTTAACTCACCATCACCTGCAATATAGAGTTTGGGCAGTACCGCTGGCTTTAATGTGTTTTTTAAAATGGAAAATGCCAATATCAAATTTGGATAATCCTTTGCCTGATGAAATCTACCTACAGCCAAAAACATCTTCGTAATTGGGTCTATATTGAGTTTTTCTTTTTTATCTAAAGTGGCCACTTTATTATTAAATCGAAGTAAATCAATACCATTGTAGATAGTTTTTATCCCATTTCGGGGTACTGCACCCAACTCCTCAAAACACTTTGATGCTGAATAACTAACATTTGTCGTCAGATCAGCCTGTGAATGGGTGAGCTTATAAGCCAACATTCGTAATTTACCACCTTCGTTATTACTATGTGCGGTACAAATCAGTTTGCGGACAGGACAAAAAACTCTTGATAGTCTAGAAAAAATATTTGCATGAACCATATGTGCATGTAAAACATCCGGAGAAAATTTTTGAATTAATAACTTATAATTCATATAGGCATGTTTAAAGCAGTTCAACCCCTCAAGACCTAAATAAATTAATTCAATTTCATGGTGTTTAGGGCGCACGACAATTTCGCCCTTTAAATAGGCTATTTTTACCTGATGACCACGTTGATACATTTGGTCTGCCATATCAGCAACCACTTTTTCAGCACCACCACCACCCAGCCCAGTGATCACATACAGTATTTTCATCGTAATTTTTTTCTCATGTTAATGAATGAAATCAATAGCAGAAAAAAACAGGAGAAGAATAATACCGATGGATTTGAAAGCTTTATGAGTGCCATTAGAATGACAACTTTCTCTTTTATTGTGGTCCCAGACTTGATTAGGTATCTAAAAAAAACAAATAAAATCAAGCCACCTAATAATAGCCCATAAATCGTAAACATATTAATATAAAAGGTTAAATCACCTAGGGCATCATAGAATTGAGGAGAATTTTCTGAGGGAAATAAATGACCATACCCCAACAAAATAATTTCTGGACTCGATGTAAAAAACTGAAATGCTTCAACCTTAACGTTGTTGCTCCCATCATCACCGCTATTTAATCGACTGATCCGGTCATTAATTAAGTCAAAGGAGTAAAAATAAAATGCACAAAGAGCGATAGCACCAAATATGTAGTTTTTAATATTCTTAGAATATACAACCATTAGAAAAATAACAGCAAGTAACAACCCTAAAAATGACATTGATAAACACAAAGAAATAATGCCAATTGCCCTAGAGTATACCGCTTCCTTATCGATCACATATTGCAGTGCCAACAATCCAAATTGGACTCCAACAAAAATTGCAGGTTCAGATGTGACACCTGTGGGACGATAAATCCAATCTCCGGAGTACCATGTTCGTGATTGCTCTCCGCCCAAAAGAATACCAAAATCAAGTACACTTCTATCTAAATTTAAAAAATAGAATCCAACAAACTGTAATAACACAACGAGTGACAAAGCAGAGATAAATAAAGCGATCGCCTTTTTAAGAGTATGCGTATTAACTTTAGCGAGGTAATCATATAAAAGTATAGCAACAGACAAAAGGAAAACAACTTTCTGATAAACCAAAACCAATATAGATTCATTAATATATGTATATTGTATTAAACATAAAATTTCTAAAAAAATTACCACAAAAATGAGTAATCTTAAACAACTTGGTGAGAGCTGAGGATAAACAAAAAATCGATATATAACTAAGGCAGACAATCCTATAAATTGTGTACCATAGAATGCTATTGGTGACTGGACATCTAGAGAGTAAAATAGCAATAGTAGCAATAGAAAGAAAATACCAGGTTCTCGCTTTAAAGCTATCATTTTAGTATCAACTCTTGCCAACAATTCACAACTCTTTCAGAGCCGTATTTTTTTGAAATATCACGCGACGACTGAACAAAACCATCATATTCTTTCGAATTCAAGTTAATCAATTTTAAAATATTTTCTGCGAAACTTTGAGTATTTTTATTTTCAACCAAAAAACCATTTATATTATTTTGAATTAGTTCTGATGGCCCAGTATCACAATCAAAACTCACAATGGGAAGTCCAAAGGCTTGTGCTTCGAGTAATACCATTGGCAAACCTTCAAACCGCGAACTCATACAATAAAAAGAACTCGATCTATAGTATTGCTCCACATGTTTAGATGCGGGAATAAAATCAATGCGCTCAACCAAACCTAAAAATTTTGCCTGCTCCTTTAGTCGCCCTTCATCCTCACCTCCCCCAATAATTCTTAAGGTCCAATCATTATTTTTTTTACAAACTTCAGACCAAGCCTCTAAGAGTAAATCAAAACCCTTTTGATAGGTTAGACGTCCCATTGCTAAAACTATTTTATAGTCTAATTTTGGTGTGTTTTCTATATTCTCATAGGGTGTTGGATTAGCTATCGGAATGATTTTAGCTTTGATATTTTTTAAACCTTGTTCCCAGAGCTCTTTATCTCGTTTAGTCAGAGTAACCACATAATCACAATATTTAGCGGCCCATTTTCGACCAATACGTCTAAATGACACTCCAAGATCAACATTAAAATTAAAGTGTTCCCAGCATATATGCTTTGTCTTCAAACCCATAAGTGCTGGTACTGTAAACATGCAAAGAATACTATCAACCACAATTAACGTATCAACCTCATGCTGTAGAATGTATTTCCTAATTTTCCACAAGGCTGAAATATAATTTTTCTTCATTGACACTTGTTCTTTATATAGTGAATGAAATTGGATCCGTTTATCTACTTCAAAAAAAGGTTGTTTGCCATGTGACAAGCTTAAAATATTTACTTTGCAATTACTTTCTGTCGCTAAGGCATTTGCAATGAGTGTAGTAACACGCTCAGTACCACCCGATAAGTTTATATCACCAATTAAAAAACAGACATTCTTCATAATAATTTCCTATTTTCTCACCATTCTACTGAAAATCATCTTAATTTTATGAGAAATACGATGTATAAGAATCAAAATTGAAAGTCGAAAATCTTTTCTGGTAATCTCGATCACATTATCCCAACTGGCTTTAATAAACGCTTTCTTAAAATATTCATGACGACTAAATTCATTAAGTACTTGTAACCGCCCTAATGCCATCTTATAAGGGTTGGAAAACGTATTTCCACCATGGTTACGATAATATGCAAAAATCTCATCCTTATAAAGGATACTATTACCACCTTCTAAAAGCCTTAAATATATATACCAATCTTCGATAAGCATTCCCTCTACAAATCCCCCAATGGCACGTAAACTATTTAATCGAATCATTTGAGTTGGCGCAGGTAGGAATCGATCTGTATAGATGAGATCATTGAAGTTAAAAACCTTATCCTCTTGTCTTATTTCACCTGTTTTAACACCATTATTATCAATTATTTCAACCGCCCCAAATACAGCAACATAATTATTTTGATTAGCCAACAACTCTACTTGCCTTTTAGTCTTATGATCAAACATTTTATCATCAGAGGCCAATGGAGATAAAAACTCCCCCTGGCACCACTCTAGTGCTTCATTTAATGTTGCACTGAGCCCTTTATTTGGTCGAGATCTAAATTCAAACCGACTAAATCTTTGCGTACAAGCATCCACCATCTGTTCTATCTTCTGTACAGATGAATCTTTAGAACCATCATCTATTATGATCAGTTCAATATTTTCATACGCTTGATCAATTACACTTTGTATGCTGTCCTGAACATATTGTTCATGATTGTAACTAGGGATAACGACTGAAACCAAAGGCTGATTATTCACTTCCATAATACTATCCCCGTTCTTTTAAACTTTTAAATATAAAAATACTCATCACCAACCAATACATCCCATAGTTTATTAAATGTGCTATAGAGACCCCCTCAAAACCAAGCACTTGAGTGCAGATATAAGTCAGACCAATAGAACTAAAGGCAAATATTATTTCTGTCGAGATAAAGAGTCGTGTCATGGCTTTGCTGAGCATCAGATAGGCGAGAATCCAACTGCCGATTTTTAGCGTATCCCCAATCATTTGCCAGATAAATAACTCACGCATTGGCAAAAAATCGGCTGTGAATAACAGCTGAATGATCCAGTCTCGCAATAGATATACAACGACACCACCCAATACAGCTAAAGGAAAAATAAATTTATAGCCGAGATATACTTCTTTTTTTATATCTGCTATTTCTTGCAGTTCTGATAGTCTGGGCAGGTAATAGACCCCCAATGTCGTCGTGACCAACATTAGGTATGCTGCACTTAGGCGAATCATCGCTTCCCAGTAACCAGCATATGTCGCACTATATTCATTAACGAGATAGCCTCGAATCACCATTTGTGATAAAGGCAGACAGATTGCGCTAACCAAAGCCATCGCAGCAAATGCAGCAAATTTATGCGAGACATCTCTATCTATACGCCCAACAAGATTTGAAAAACTAAACCAAGGTGACTTTAGACATAAGCTTAAGGTGACGATAAAGTTCAGTGATTGATAAATACAAAGAGCGACTAATGCACCATACAAACCAAACTTTACTGCCAATAAACCTGTAATCACTAACGAAAAAAGACTACCTGCAATATTTGCGACAACCAGTTTCAGGATTTCTTTTTTGCCATTGAGTATCGCAAGTAACAATGCATTTAAATTAAAGAAAATCAGAAAGACAGCGAACCAAATAAATACAGAGCCATATTCAATCGACTTAAAAACATAAAATGATAATTGTTGATGAAATATCATGACCAAAATAGTGAATACGAAACTGAAAATCGAGACTAGCGTCCCAGCTGTTTTCCAAATCGTTTTTTGCCTAGTTTCATCTTCATGATACTCAGCGGTATATTTTATTACCGCAGTATTGATAGCACTTCCCGCAAAGGTCGTTACCATTTGGATAAAGTTTTGAAATTGACCAATCGCAGCATAGCCTGCAGGTCCAACGTAGACAGCCAAAATTTTATTAAGTAAAAACATAGTTGCCGTCTTGATTAAGACGGCAACTCCGTTCAGTACACTGGTTTTAAGCAGATTCATTGGAACCTAAACTTTAAATGTATTACAGAGCTGAAATACCTTTTCAGCATCTTCTATACACATCGTTGGGTCGATTGGTAAACTCAATACTTCCGCATGTATCTGCTCAGAGATCGGTAAGCTGAGGTCATTCCACTCCCTGTAAGCCTGTTGCTTGTGTGGTGGGATTGGATAATGTATTAAAGTCTGCACACCATGCTCAGTAAGATAGGCTTGTAGTGCTTCTCGATGTTCTGTGCGAATCACAAATAGGTGCCAAACATGTTGCTGGTATTTGGTGGCATCTATTTTAGTCAAAGGCAGCTGAATGAGTGGATTATTAATATTGTTCAAATATAAGGAAGCAATCTGACGCCGATGTACAACGTCTTGTTCTAAAGATTTTAGTTTAATATCGAGCATTGCAGCTTGAATCTCATCCAATCTACTATTTACCCCAGGAACAAGATTTTTATATTTTTCGTGCGAACCATAATTACGTAGTGCTTTGAGCATATTGGCAAGTTCTAGATCATTGGTAGTGATTGCACCCGCATCGCCCAAGGCACCTAAATTTTTACCTGGATAAAAACTAAAGCCCGAAGCATCTCCCCAAGCACCAGCTCTTTTACCTTCAATCTCTGCACCATGCGACTGCGCCGAATCTTCAAGAACCAATAGGCCATGCTCAGCTGCAATATTCATAATTGCAGACATATCTGCAAGTTGCCCATACAAATGTACAGGTAAAATCACTTTGGTTTTCTGGGTAATCGCGGCTTTTATTTTTTGTGGATCAATATTAAAACTGTGCAGATCCGGCTCAACCAAAACTGGGGTAAGATTATTGGCAGTAATTGCCAATATACTGGCGATATAGGTGTTTGAAGGAACGATGACTTCATCACCATCCTTTAATTTACCCAATTCTTTCCAAGCACGAAGGGTCAGGATCAACGCATCCAAACCATTTGCAACGCCAATGGCATGCTCAACACCACAATAAGCTGCAAAGTTTTTCTCAAAGGAATCAAGTTCTATGCCATCAATATACCAACCGCTGTCAATAACACGCGTACATGCAGCGATGAGTTGATCACGGTATTGCTGGTTTATATTTTTTAAATCTAAAAAAGGGATCATTGTTCTACATATCCTTTTATATAAGCAGGATTACCCACCATTATTGCATTCGCTGGTACATCTTTGGTGATAACAGCTCCAGCACCGATCAAGGCATTTTTCCCAATACGAATTCCCGGCAGTATCGTTGCATTTGCACCAATACTTGCGCCACGTTCAACAACGGTTTGTAAGAACTCTTCAGGATATTGCTTAGAACGCGGTTTTTTATCGTTGGTAAATGTAACGCTTGGGCCTATGAATACTTCATCACCAATACGAAGACCGTCCCACAGATATACCCCTGATTTCACAGTGACATTATTTCCAATGACAACGTCACTTTCAACCAATGTATGCGCGCAAATATTACAACCCTCACCAATCACGGCATCGGCTAAAATGACACTATATTGCCAAATCCGAGTATTTAACCCAATATTTTTTGAACTCACATCAGATAGTGGATGTATAAATGGCTTTTGTACCTGATCCATAAAATGCTGGTAATCACGGATATAGTCCGCCTCATCAAAATGCTCGCTGGCCAGAACGAGCAATACACAATCTTCGGAAAAATCATGCATTTCACGCCAAACCAAGCCTTCAATCAGTAATCCTTGTTGTGGATTATCCAAAACCACATCTTCTTTTCTAGATCCATCATCCAATATAAAGCGGCAACTCCCCTTTACACAGATTGCAACTTGCTTTAAATCAATATGCGCATGAAAGCCACGTGCTTGGTTTGCAGTATTAAAAATATAATATAAACGCCGTACTTCAAACGGGATGCTTTGATTAGACTCGATTGCCACCAACCCTCCTCTGTCATCTCCATAGCTAGGTAGATCAAGTAATTTCACTAAACTCATTAATCTTCTTCCACCAGCGAAATCAAATACTGCCCATAATCATTCTTAGACATACTTTGACCAATGTCTAAAACTTGTTGTTTGGTCAACCAGCCATTATGCAGGGCAATTTCTTCTAAGCAGGCCACTTTATAACCTTGACGTTTTTCGATGGTTTCAACAAATTGCGCCGCTTCTAGCAAACTGGCGTGGGTACCTGTATCTAACCAAGCAAAACCGCGTCCCAATAACTCGACATTGAGATCACCACGTTCTAAGTACATCTGATTCACTGTGGTAATTTCTAGTTCGCCACGCTCAGAGGGCTTAACTTGTTTGGCAATGTTGACCACATCATTATCGTAGAAATAAAGTCCTGTCACCGCAAAATTTGACTTTGGATGAACCGGTTTCTCTTCAAGTGAAACAGCACGCTTTTCAGCATCAAACTCGACCACACCAAAACGCTCAGGATCTTTGACTTGATAACCAAACACAGTCGCACCTTTTTGACGAGAAACTGCCTGGCGTAACATCGGGGTAAAACCCTGACCATAAAAAATATTATCGCCAAGCACCAAACAGACATTACTTTGACTGATAAAAGCTTCACCCAAGATAAAGGCTTGTGCCAAACCATCTGGGCTAGGTTGGACTGCATAACTCAGCGAAACACCAAACTGAGAACCATCTCCAAGTAAGCGTTTAAATCCATCGATATCTTCAGGGGTACTGATAATCAGGACTTCGCGTATTCCCGCCAGCATGAGGACAGACAGAGGGTAATACACCATCGGCTTATCATAAATCGGTAATAACTGCTTCGATACACCCTTGGTAATTGGATAAAGTCTGCTACCCGATCCACCTGCTAAAATAATGCCTTTGGTATTCATTATGCACTTACCCCCAATCTTTGACCTTGATAACTACCATCTTGAACGCGGCGGCACCAAGCTAAGTTATTTAAATACCATTCGACAGTTTTTCGTATCCCACTCTCAAAAGTTTCCTCTGGCTTCCATCCCAAGGTTTTTTCAATCTTGCTTGCATCGATTGCATAACGCAAATCATGCCCAGGTCGATCCTGAACAAAAGTAATCAGCTCAGCATAAGACTGTAAATTCGCTTGTGGTTTTAATTCATCGAGTATTTTACAAATGGTCTTGACCACATCTAGATTTTGTTTTTCATTGTGCCCACCGATGTTATACGTCTCTCCGACTTCCCCCTCAGTGACCACTTTATAGAGTGCACGTGCATGATCTTCAACATATAACCAATCCCGAATTTGGTCGCCCTTGCCATAAATAGGCAATGACTTGCCATCCAAAGCGTTTAAAATCACCAATGGGATTAATTTTTCTGGAAAATGGTAAGGTCCGTAATTGTTTGAGCAGTTGGTGATGATGGTTGGAAAACCATAGGTTCTTTGCCATGCACGTACCAAGTGATCAGAACTTGCTTTACTCGCTGAATATGGTGAACTTGGTGCATATGCGGTGGTTTCTGTGAATAGATCTGTGCTCCCTTCAAGGTCACCATAAACTTCATCCGTTGAAATATGATGAAAACGAAAGTGATCTTTCTTGGATTGCTCAAGGCCTTGCCAGTACTGTCTAGCCACTTCGAGTAAGTTATAGGTTCCCACGATATTGGTCTGTATAAAGGCTGCTGGGCCATCAATAGAACGATCCACATGCGATTCTGCCGCCAAATGCATCACAGCATCTGGTTGAAAGCGATTAAAAATCTGTGCAAGGATTTCGGCATCACAAATATCTGCCTGTATAAAGTTATACCGATCACTTTCATCAACTTGTTTTAGTGATTCTAAATTGCCAGCATAGGTCAACTTATCCAAGTTCAATACCGTATTTTTTGTTTGGTTAATGATATGTCTAATCACTGCTGAACCAATAAAACCAGCACCGCCAGTCACTAATATTTTCATAAAAAACCTATTTTTTAACTTTTATAACCTGATATCACTTTGACTTTGATCTAATACATATTTTAAATCATATAAAACATGTTTTTCTTTACCGAGTTGTTTAAACTCATTTACTGTCATCTGCTTGAATTGATCATGTGCAAGAGCCAAAATAATTGCATCATATTTCACCTGAATATCAATATTATGTATGGGTCTTAGGCCATATTCCCTTTCAACTTCGAGGGGGTCAACCCAAGGATCATAAATATCCAGATCCAAATCATATTCTTTTAATGCATTGACCATATCGATGATTTTGGTATTACGTATATCAGGACAATTTTCTTTAAAGCTTAAGCCCATCACCAGTATTTTCGAACCAACAACTTGAATACGCTTTTTCAGCATCTCTTTAATCAGTTGTGTCGCAATATATTCTCCCATCCGATCATTCAAGCGACGTGCAGCTAAAATTATTTCAGGATGCAAGCCTATAGATTGGGCCTTATGGGTGAGATAGTAAGGATCAACCCCAATACAATGACCACCGACTAGACCTGGTCTAAATGGTAGAAAGTTCCACTTGGTCCCTGCCGCTTTAAGTACATCCTCAGTATCAATGCCAATTTTATTAAAAATTAAGGAAAACTCATTAATTAATGCAATATTCACATCGCGCTGGGTATTTTCAATGACTTTTGCGGCTTCAGCCACTTTAATACTTGGTGCTTGATAAGTCCCTGCTTGTATAATCAACTTGTAAACTTGATCTACGAATGCAGCAACTTCAGGTGTAGAGCCAGAGGTAATTTTTAATATATTTGTGACATGACGTTGTTTATCACCAGGATTTATTCTTTCAGGGCTATAGCCAACAAAGAAATCCTCATTATACTTCAGCCCAGAATATTGTTCCAAAACAGGTATACATACTTCTTCGGTTGCACCTGGGTAAACAGTAGACTCATAAACGACAACATCACCTTTTTTAAGAATTTGAGCAATTGTTTCAGATGCCTTAATCAACGGTGTTAAATCAGGTTGTTTAAAGTCATCAATTGGTGTCGGAACTGTGACAATAAAGAAGTTACATTGAGCCAAACTTTCATACTCGTGATCAAAGCTTAAACGCTCTACATCTTTAAGTTCTTGTGGGCTAACTTCAAGTGTGTGATCTTGCCCACTTTTCAACTCTTGAATACGCTGTATATTTATATCAAAGCCAACCGTGGTCACCTTCTGACCAAAAGCTACTGCTAGAGGTAGACCGACATAACCTAGTCCAATTATTGCGATTTTTAGCTGATTAAGTTGTAACATATGCCATTAACTCAGAAGGTCTTTGGGTGGTAGTGATTGCTTAGAAAATATAACTAGGGAAATATAGCAGAAAATTAAAGAACAGTGGTTGATAAATACATTTGCCAATTCATCAAGAACCAGAATTACGCACACGAATTTTAAGTGTTTTATAAAAAAAATAAAACTAAAATACACCTCGAGTTATAATTTTTAAATTGATCCCCCCTCACTTTTGAGCTTGCAAAAAACTCTTTTAACTTAACACTTATAAAAAAATCAATATTCTAGCTGAATAAGATTTAGCCTGAATTAATCACATTTTTAAAATGTTCAATTTATATCCATACTGTATAGGTCATATACAATAGCTCGTGCACCGAAACTTTCTTTTTGATGAATTAGCCCACTATTTAGATATTTACCATTGTGTTCATTCGATATTCCAAAATCAAATACTTTTGCATAATCGGAACAGGTGCAAATCACATGATCAATCAACATATCCAATGCTCTAATTTCTCTCCCTATTTTACTCGATGCGAGATATTGGGTATGCACAACTTCAGCTGTTTCAAAGGTCACGCAGGCTGAGACAATATTCTGATTATAAAATGCAGCATAAGTTTTAATATTGTTTGGAAACTTTTCTTTTAGATAATCTATTTCAACTTCATCATGAACAGGGCTGGTAGAATGGTGCTCAGCTAAAACTTCACGAATCAATGTCCAAACCAGACTAGGCTTATCGACCTCTCTACAAACGACTCCCTCTTTTTTCGCCTTATTAATTCCTGATTTTTTCCCGCGAGAATACTTATACCCGTCCTGAATCAAGATTGATGAACTAATATCCCTACGGTGTAATTGTGCATCATTTCTAAATAAAGCATATAAGTCCTCTTGAGCTGGATACTGGTGGTAAATGACAGGAATAGGTTTATAAATAATTTTGTTTATCTTATTTATTTTTAAGAACTTTTTAACCTCTGTAAAGATTTGCATTACATCAATTGCATGAATGTTTTTATCAATTAAAAACCCACCAAAAGTCAACCCCTGATGACTATAAAAGACACCCTCAGAGATATTCCCTGGGATTAAAGCGATCGTTTTTTGGTTTCCATCTGTAATAATTAATGAAAAGTCATGAAATCGATCAGCATGATATTCCATAAAGTCTCGGTGGAACATAAAGTGATAGTTTTTACACTGTACTATAAAATTATTCCACAAATATCTCTCAGTAGCCGTATATTTTTTTACATTAAATTGCATAACAGTTATCCCCTAGTTATTATTTTTATAAATTCAAGCTAGAGATTTTTAAACGTTTGATCCAAAAAATCAATATTACTTCTTATTTTCCCGACAATCGAATCATGCCTAATCAAGTAAGATTACTGTAAGAATTACATTTAATTAAACATATAATTTTTATTAATAAATATCAGTAATTATTTTTTAAACTTTAAAACTTACGCTCATCGAAAAAAACTAGATTAAAAAAACAATTCCATATATTTTTATGCAATGGTTGTTTACCCTTCATGCTCATTAACTCTTCAAGTTCATTAAATAGCTTTTTACAGCCTAAATCTGATGAACAAAATGATTATCCTTGGAAAAGATCTCCAGCTTAACAATACAGTTTAATTCAATTTTTTTAATTAAATTCAAAGTTCGAATTATGTAATTGATGCACGCTCATTTTTCATACATTCTTTTAACCCAAGATTGATGTAAAAAGTAACTGAATTCTCTTAAATTTATGCTGATTTCAATCAACTTTTAAAGTTGAAATTATGTTTTAAAGCATACCCAATGCTTAAATAATAGAATACAATCTCGAACTGAAAGATTTTAAGTACAAACGATTACAACTAAAGGTTCTGAATGTGAAGTATAAGCGCATATCATGTTTTTTGACGGTTTCTCTAATTCTATCAGGTTGCGCAGTCACTTCTGGTTTACAAACTTATGATTTGCCAGCTCAAGGGCAGTACAAGACAGAAGAAGGCGCTGAAGTATCAGTGGTCCAATTGACCCAACAAAATATTCCAACGACATCGTTTAATACTCAGCAAAACTCGAATCAAATCACGGCACTTTTTCAAAGCCGTCAAAAAGCATATACATTAAGTCCCGGTGATATTCTGTCCATCCAACTTTGGGCCTATCCAGAAATTACCCCACCTGCACAAGTTGGGACAACAAATGTTAATGCAACCGGATATCAAATTGATTCTAAAGGTAATATCCAACTACCATTAGTCGGTCAAATTCAAATATCAGGTAAAACGCTGGCTGAAGCAAATCGATATATACGCGATCAATTTGCACGCTATCTCAAACATCCTGATGTCGTTGCTCGTGTATTGTCATATGAAGGACGACGCTACTTTGTTAATGGCCAAGTTCTGAAAAGTGGCCAATATACACTTAATGATCAACCCATCAGTGTCTATACTGCACTTGGTATGGCTGGTGGTATTAACACCCAAACTGGTGACAATACCAATATCCAACTGATTCGAAATGGCCTAACTTATGACCTCAATGTGATTGCACTGGAAAAACAAGGTTTGTCTTTGCACAATCTACTCATCCAAGCCAACGATACACTCTATGTAAACACCAAACTGAATCAAAAACTCTATGTCATGGGAGAGTCCAGTCGTAGTCAGGCACTACCCATACGTGATCAAGGCATGACCCTAAGTGATGTCCTTGGGGAAAGCGAAGGCATCAACCCCCTCTCCGCCAGTGCAGCACGAATATTTGTAATGCGCACTGATTTAAATACCAAAACCTCAACGATTTATCATCTGAACTTGAGTAGCTTTGGCAATCTAGCGCTCGCCAATCAATTTCATATGCAAAAAAATGATATTGTCTATATCGACGCCACTGGGCTCACCCGTTGGCAGCGCATAATCAATCAGATCATACCGTTCTCTAGTGCACTCTATAGTTTTGATCAATTGGGTAAGTAACCAACATGAATATTCAAAATATATTAATCGTTTGTGTTGGGAATATTTGTCGTAGCCCAATGGCGGAGTATTTTTTTAAACAACAATACCCTCAGCTAAATATTGAATCAGCTGGTCTGGCAGCTATGGTTGGACATTCAGCTGATGATAAAGCTATTGCATGCATGGATAGTCATCTCCTAGATATGCGAAAGCATGTTGCAAAGCAAATTAACGCTGATTTAATTAAACAATCAGATTTGATTTTGGTCATGAGCAATAATCAACTTCGACATATTGAGCAAACATGGCCTTTTGCCAAAGGTAAAGTCTTTCGTTTAGGTCATTGGCATGGTCAAAATGTAACGGACCCTTATAAACATGATCAAGCATTTTTCCAAGAAACTTGCCGCCTGATTCAAACCTATGCCTTAGATTGGCAATCTCATCTTTAAATATTTAAATTAGCTGTTAATTATGAATCAAAAATCGAAAACAAGTGATGATACGATTGATCTTAAAGAATTATTTTTCTCTTTGATCGCTCAATGGAAAGTCATTTTACTCTGTGTAGTACTGAGTATCATCTGTGCGTTGCTCTATTTACGCATTACTCCACCAACGTATTCAACTGATGCATTGGTTCAGGTTGAAGATGGTAAAAGTGCAGCATCTGCCGCGCTGCTGGGGCAGCTGAAAGACTTATCTGGTGGTATGGGCCAAAAATCCCCAGCCGATGCAGAGATCGAGATCTTAAAATCTAGACTCGTACTTGGACAAGTGATTCAAAAGCTTAATTTAAATATTCAGATTACGGATGATGATGATAGCATTTTCTATCGTCTCACCACTTTGGATAAGACCAAACTAAGCTATACGCCAGATCAAGTCATCTTCCAAAATAATCAAGATTCGGTACAAATCAAAAAACTGGATGTACCTACCTATTATATTGATAAACCGCTTAAGCTTAGTTTCATTAAAAACAACAAATTTAACTTAAGCTACAAAGATCAAGTGGTATTTACTGGGAATCTTAATAATCTCAACCAAGTCAGTGACAGCAAGGGGACATGGGGAGTACATATCAATGCACAATCTACATCGAAGCCTAACCTAACGCTGTACAAACTATCCTTACCAACTGCTGTAGCAAACTTTTTAGCCAATTATTCAGTCTCTGAAAAAGGCAAAATGGCGGGTGTAATTGGCTTGAGCTATACGGGTAATGATAAATCACATATTACCGAAGTTTTAAATAGTGTAGTGAGCACCTATCATCAACAGAATATTGAACGCAAATCTTTAGAATCGAAGCAAACTTTAAGTTTCTTAGATGTACAATTGCCAGAACTCAAGCAACAACTAGTTGACTCTGAGATTAAATTCAATAAATTTCGTGAGCAGCACAATACTTTCGATGTAACCCAAGAATCTGAGTTACTGCTCAAGCAAAACATCGAACTTGAAAAAATTAAAATTGAACTTAAACAAAAGCAAGCTGAGCTGACTGCCAAATATACCAATGATCATCCATTGATGACTGAAATCAATTCACAACTTGACGCAATTAATACGAAGACATCTGAACTCAATAGCACTCTAAAAAGGTTACCTGAATTACAGCGTCTTTACCTGCAACTTTATCGCGATGTTAAAGTTAATACAGAATTGTACACCTCTCTTCTTAATAGTTATCAGCAACTTAAAATATCAAAAGCAGGTGAAATTGGCAATGTACGGATTATTGATACTGCTGTGGAACCTATAAAACCAATTAAGCCACAAAAACTAATTATCCTCTTCTTGTCGATATTTGTCGGTGGCTTTATTGGTGTACTCATCGCCTTAGTACGTGGAATGATGCATACAGGCATTAAAGACTCAGCGCAGATTGAAAATGAACTCGATCTGCCTGTTTATGCCACTGTGCCACGCTCTCCGATCCAAGAGAGTCGTATTCAGTTATTGAAGAAGAAAAAATCTATTCCAGTTTTAGCAGTCAAAAACTCTGAAGACATCGCCGTTGAAAGTTTAAGAAGTATCCGAACCACGATTCATTTTGCACTCAGCAATGCCAAGAACAATATCATCTCGATCTCTGGCCCTGCACCTGAAGTCGGTAAGTCATTTATATCCACCAATTTGGCCACCATATTGGCGCAAAGCAATAAAAAAGTGCTTTTAATCGATGCTGATTTAAGACGCGGATACCTACACAAGTACTTTAATCGAGAAAATGTACCCGGATTAACTGAACTTTTAAGTGGTGAAGTTACACTTGAGCAAACGATTTTTAAAACTGAGGTTGCCAACCTAGACTTCATTGCGCGTGGTAAAAATCCAAATAATCCATCAGAATTACTCAGTTCACATCAGTTTAGTCAATTGCTTGCAGAACTAAGTAATCAGTATGATCATATTATTATGGATACACCTCCAGTTTTGGCTGTGACAGATGGTATTATTATCTCTCAATATTGCGGGGTTAATTTGATTGTGGCACGTTATGCCAAAACCCAAATCAAGGAGCTGGAAATTACACTGAATCGTTTTGAGCAGGCTGGCTCTAAGGTCAACGGTGTGATTCTAAATGATATCCAACATTTGCCAGGTAGTAGTTCAAGTTATAATTATGCCTATGCCTATACTTCGACCAAAGATGACTAAAATCAATTTTTTAAAAAAACTAGATCACTGATCTAGTTTTTTTTAACTATTTATTGGGCTGCAAGCTTTGTTTTAAATTGTTTTAACTTTCGAGATATCAAGCTTCTGATATAGACGACTTTGGCTGCAATCATTAAACTAAGTCAAATAAATTTGTTATTTAAGATTAGAATTGAGACCCCCTTATGAGTAAAGCCTTACCGATAACCATCGCAGTTTTATTAGGCGGTGCTGCGCTTATCCCTGTTTATTACGCGACTAAAAATCCTGTTGAGGTCAGCACGATCGCGATCAATAAAAACGCCACTTCTGCTGAAAAGATTAGTTATGCAATCGGTTATGAAGTAGCTAGCCAAACTCCGGAAGAAATTGATTTAAATATTTTTATTCAGGGTGTGCGCGATGGCTATGCGCGTAAAGATCGCATATACACGGATGAAGAATTACAAACGGCATATGTTGAATTTCAAGAAATATTGAAACAAAAACAATTAACTGAAGACAAAAAAAACCAACAGAAGCAACTTACTGATGCAAAAAGCAATGATGCTTTAAGTCAAAAGTTTTTCGAGGAAAATGCAAAAAAACCGGATGTCAAAACCACACCTTCAGGTTTGCAATATAAAATTAACCAGCAAGGTACTGGCAAACAGCCGACTGCCGAATCCACTGTAACAGTGCACTATAAAGGGCAATTACTAGATGGCAAAGTGTTTGATAGCTCTTTTGAGCGTGGCGAGCCTATTGAGTTTAAATTGAATCAAGTTGTATCAGGTTGGACCGAAGGCTTCCAGTTACTAAAAGAAGGGGCAAAAGCTACACTATATATCCCGTCTAAACTTGCTTATGGTACTCAAGGTGTACCTGGGATTCCACCAAATAGTGCTTTAATTTTTGATGTAGAACTCATCAAAGTAAAATAAGATCATCATCCATTGGAGAGCCTTTGCTCTCCATTTTTTTGAGAATAGACATGAAAAAAATTAACATACTGACTTTATTATTACTCAGCAGCGGTGCCAGTTTTGCAGCCCCGACAGATATGACCAAGCCAGCTGAAAAAGTGAGTTATGCCATTGGTTATGAAGTTGCAAGCCAAACACCAGCAGAAATCGATTTAAACTCCTTTATTCAAGGGGTTCGTGATGGTCATGCACGTAAAGACGCTCGCTACACTGAAGAGGAATTAAAACTGGCCTACACACAATTCCAAAAAGAAATAGAAATAAAACAAGGAATTGATTCCAAAGCGGCAGAGCAAGTGAATCAAGCATTTTTTAAAGAGAATGCAAAGAAACCTGGTGTAATCACCACAAAATCAGGTCTGCAATACATGATTACTGCAACAGGAAAAGGCAAGCGACCAACCGCTGAATCTACGGTTACCGTACATTACAAAGGGCAACTCCTCAATGCTAAGGTCTTCGATAGTTCTTTTGATCGTGGCGAACCGATTGAGTTTAAACTGAATCAAGTCATTCCAGGTTGGACTGAGGGTGTACAGTTGATGCAAGAAGGTAGTAAAGCAACCTTGTATATTCCTGCAAAACTGGCTTATGGTGAGCAAGGTGTACCGGGGAATATTCCTGCTAATAGTGCTTTAATTTTTGACATCGAATTGATTAAAGTGAAATAACCAACATCCGCTGAGCGCAGTTTCGCTCTATTTTCTTGGAAGAAAAAGATGAAAAAAACACTCGTTTACATCAGCCTTATTGTGACCTGTTCAAGTAGTCTTGCAGCCTCGATTAGCAATAAAAGTTCACCCCAATCTCAGCTTGGATATAGCTATGGCTATGTCTTGGGTCGTGGTAATGCTGAAATTTTAAAAGATGTTGATCTAGATGCATTTACTCAAGGAATTAAACAAGGCTCAGCGGGACAAAAAGCGAATTTAACGGATGAGGAGATGACCAAGGTCCTCACTGTATATAAACAACAAACTGATGCACAACAACTCGAAATATTTAAACAGGTTGCTTTAAAAAATAATCAATTAGGTGGAGAGTTTTTAACAAATAACGCAAAACAACCCGGTGTAGTGAGAACAGCATCTGGCCTGCAATATCAAGTCATTGCAGCAGGTAATGGGAAAAAACCCAAAGCCACGGCGACGGTATTGGTCAACTATGAAGGACGTCTCTTAGATGGCACTGTATTTGATAGTTCAATCGCACGTAATCAACCAGTTGAGTTTAATGTCAGCCAAGTGATCCAAGGTTGGACTGAGGCACTGCAACTGATGCCTGAAGGGGCTAAATATCGTTTATTTATCCCTGCCAAATTGGCCTATGGTGAGATTGGATCAGGTGATGCGATTGAACCCAATAGCACACTTATTTTCGATGTGGAATTGTTAAAAATCCTGCCTTAAGTCTCTCATCATTGTCCGCACCCAATCGCGGTATTGAAGACAAGAAAACATCGCCTTAGCGATGTTTTCTTTTGCACTTTGGCTCTGGAATTAGTACTTTAAATGACGCGGTCTAAAACCCATCACCAGCAGACCCACCCCATAAGCGACCACACCTGCAACACATAGACCAGCAACCTCTAGGATGCGCATCCATTGCGATAAGTTACCGTCATACCACATCAAGCCATAATACAGCGCAGCAATCATCACTAAGTTAGCAACCACAAATTGCACAAAGAGTTTCTTCCAATGCGCACCAAAACGGAAAATATTTTTATGGTGTAAGTAGTAATACAGCATGCCCGCATTGACCATAGCCGAACCTGACGAAGCAATCGCCAACGCCATATGCTCTGCATCCCAATCGATCAATTTAAAAATACCGATAAAGATAATATTCAGGATCGCGTTAGCTGCTACAGCCATAAAACCGACTTTCACTGGGGTCTTGGTATCCTGTATCGCATAAAAACCGGGCGCAAATACTTTGATCAACATAAAGGCCAACACCCCGCCACTCATACATTGCAGTGCCATTGCGGTCATTTGTGTATCATGCAAGCTAAATTCACCACGTTGAAACAAAGCTTGAATAATCGGTGTAGATAACATGAATAAGGCGATACTGGCAGGGACACCGACCAATACAATCACGCGTGCCGCCCAATCCAACATGCCTTTAAATTTTTCTTGATCCTGTTCTGCTTGTCGCGCCGAAAGTGACGGCAAGATCACCGTACCGATGGCAACGCCAATCAGCCCCAATGGTAACTCAGTCATTCGCTCTGCACTGTATAACCACGATACTGAGCCATCTTGCATAAACGAAGCCCAAATCGTATTCAGAAGCAAATTGATCTGCGTCACAGATACACCGAACAACGCAGGAAGCATCAATTTTAATATCCGCTCCACCCCTTCATGCTTAAAATCAACTTTAGGTGGGATCAGCAGTTTTTTTCGCCACAGTTCAGGGATTTGGATCGCCAATTGCAAGATCCCCGCAACCACAACCGCCCAACCCAAGGACATAATCGGTTCAGCCATGTAAGGGGTGAGCCACCAAGCCGCAGCAATCATGGTGATATTTAATAGTACGGGGGCGAAAGCCGGCGTTGAAAATGAGCCATAACTGTTCAGTATGCTGCTGGCAAAAGCAGTCAAAGACATAAACAATAAATACGGTATGGTTAAGCGAAACATATCCACGGCCAAATCAAATTTGACAGGATCATTATGAAAACCAGGGGCATAGGCATAAATAATCACCGGTGCTGCAATCATCGCCACCAAGGTCAGTAAGGACATCACCAACAGCAAGCAACCAAAGACTCGGCTGATCAGTATTTGCACCTCAGCATGCAAGCGTTGGGTTTTATACTCGGTCAATACCGGTATAAATGCTTGTGAAAATGCCCCTTCAGCGAATAAACGCCTAAAAAAGTTCGGGATCCGAAATGCAACCACAAAGGTATCAAAGTCTTTTCCTGCACCAAAGACATTGAGCAGGACCATATCTCGAACCAGGCCAAGCACCCGTGAAAGCATGGTCATTGCACTGACTACAAAGGTCGATCGCCATAGCGCCATTGTCAACACCTGATTATTTTAAAGTGGCTATTGTAATCAAACTGAATCAAAAATTCGTTGTTCAATCATGTAGAAGGTTTTGTTTTTTCTGATTTAATAGGTCACGAAAGTACTCCCATTGAAAATGTGGTCCTGGATCTGTTTTACGTTGTGGTGCAATATCAGAATGCCCTGCAATATGCTGTGCCGTTTTCGGATAGGTCTGTTGGATCGTCAACACCACTTCACTGAGCGCTTGATATTGAACATCTTCAAAATCAGTATCATCACTGCCTTCAAGCTCGATTCCAATCGAATAATCATTACATTCTTTTTTGCCGAGATAAGTCGATCGACCGGCATGCCATGCACGATCATTAAAATTGACAAATTGCAGTACTTCACCTGTACGCAGAATCAGTAGATGCGTAGACACTTGCATCCCTTGAATGGTTTGAAAATAAGGGTGTGCCGACCAATCCAACTGATTTTGAAAAAATTGTTCGATATAGCCACCTCCAAATTGAGAGGGTGGCAAACTGATATTATGAATCACGATCAGTTGAATCTCGGTCTCATCAGGTCGTGCATTAAAGTTGGGAGTCGCATGCTGTGTTGCGCCATGGAGTTGTCCATCGACCAACTGAAATTGTGCGGCTATCTGCATGCTGTACCTCTGTTGTTTTTCTGATTAACGATAAAAATGCTGAAGCTTCTCCAACCGATCATTTTACGCAATCTGCAACACTTATGCTGACTTAACTGAACATTTAATAAACATTAACTCAAAAAACAACTGAAAATAAAAACTTCTCCATCGCTTGGTCGGCAGTGCTAGAATAATGCCCAATTTTAAGGCGATCACATATAGGGATATTTAATGACGATACCTCAGGCTTTGCTGGAACAATCGATTCAAATCAATATTCAACATGCACTTCAAGAAGATATTGGTGACGGTGACATTACCGCGTTATTGACTCCCGAACATGAACAAGCCACTGCAGCGATACTTTGTCGTGAAGCGATGGTGCTTGCAGGTCAACCTTGGGTCAATGCACTGATTAAAGCCTTCGACAACAGGGTTGAAATCGTCTGGCACAAACAGGATGGCGAACAGGTTCAAGCCAATGAAGTCTTTCTGAGCTTAAAAGGCGCTGCACGTAGCTTACTCACCGTTGAACGCCCTGCATTGAATTTTATTCAAACCCTGTCTGCGGTAGCGACCAAAACCGCGGCCTATGTACAGCAACTTGAGGGATTACAGACCCAATTGCTTGATACACGCAAAACCCTGCCTGGCCTAAGAATTGCACAAAAATATGCCGTTGCCATCGGTGGTGGTCAAAACCATCGCCTCGGCTTATTTGATGCTTTTCTGATTAAGGAAAACCATATTATGGCTGCCGGTGGTATTGCTCAGGCCATTGCCCAAGCCAGACAAATTGCGCCAGGCAAGCCCGTTGAAGTTGAGGTTGAAACTTGGGATGAACTCAATCAAGCCCTCGATGCAGCAGCAGATATTGTGATGTTGGATAACTTTAGCCAACAACAAATGATTGATGCAGTGAATTATGTGGCTGGCCGTTGCAAACTCGAAGCATCAGGTAATATTACCATCGACAATTTACGTCAAGTCGCGACATCAGGTGTGGATTACATCTCAATGGGCGTATTGACCAAAGATGTTCAGGCCATCGACTTATCAATGCGCTTTAATGCCGTTTAATACGGTTTAATTTTTAAACACTTCAAATACATCAATCTCCTCCATTTAATCAGGAGATTGATGCCGAAATCTGTCTTTTTTGCATAAAAATTGATCGGCAGCATTGTAAATAATACTGTCTCGCCTATAATGTCTGCCCATCCTCGACGCCTAAATTAAAACAAATGTCACTCTTGAAACAGCAACTCGTGTTCTTACTGGTCGCCATCTTATCGGTCTTGGTATTTTTCCTATACCAAGAGGATTTAAATCGTTTCATGGCCATGCATCCAGTCACGCGAACGGCACGTTTGTTTAAATATGGGTTCTCTATTCTACTCAATTACGCACTGATTTCTGGTGTTTATCTGCTGCTCAGAAAAACTTGGCTGACCATCGTCCTTAGTCAATTTGTGGTGCTATTACTCACTTTTATCAACATCCAAAAAGAGCAATATCTCGCTGCCAGTTTGGTGCCAAGTGATTTTCTGTTGATCAGTGAAACACTGACTGCCTCACCTTTCATATTGAAAGTGCTGGTCTTTGCTGGCTGTACAATATTTCTAGCGCTGTTCTATTGGCTCTATAAAAAAGAAGCCAGAGAACCACAACGCCTGCTTTGGATCAATGCAACATTGTCGATTTCTATCATCGGTTTTTTTGTCACTGCCAACTTTAAAAATAATTTTTTCGAATACTGCTCAACAACCGTCAATTCTCAACTGTGCCAATACACTGGCTATTTACCCAATACCCGTGGTGATTGGGTGGGTGATCATCTCACGATCAAATCCTTGGGCTTTAGCACCTTTTTCTTTTCCAAATCGGTAGATAATCTGAACAATAAAATCTTCCAGGCCAAAAATGTTTCGCAACTACAAATTCAAGCTTTATTCCCAGTTGAAACCTTAGCTGAGCCAGTGGTCGCAGCACAGCAAACAGCAGCTCAAGCTTCAGTTGTGCACAGCGCCCCCCTTGAGACTGAAGCAACTGCACCTGTACAACCGAATATTATATTTATCATGAGTGAATCACATTGGGATGCCACCCAACTTGATCGCTCAATCCCGAAAAACATTACCCCGACCATTAATCAACAACAGGTGTCTACCCTACTCTCACCAAGTTTTGGGGGCGGAACTGCAAATGTTGAATTTGAAGTTTTAACCAGTTTAAATGTGTATTTAAACCAAAATGAATTGCTTTATGTTTCGAAATTAAAACGTCCGACCTACTCATTGGCACGTTATTTTAATCAACTCGGTTATGCCAGTACCGCCATGCACAACAACGGTAAATACTTTTATAACCGAAGTGCGGTTTACCAAAATCTCGGCTTCCAACGCTTTATCTCATTAGAGAATATGGTCAATGCTGCGGATCGAAAAAACTATATTAACCAAGCCGGTTGGGCCAATGATGATTTGCTTTATGACAGTATTCATCAACAACTTCAAAACACTGATCAACCGCAGTTTATCTATGCCATTAGTGTCGAAAATCACCCGATGTACAACGATGATCGCTTTGGTAAAGACGGGTATCCGATTACCAAAGCTGGGGTCAGTGACTCAACCAAACGTCAGCTGAATACCTATTTGATGGGTATGAATCGTGCAGATCAAAAACTCAAACAATTGATTGAAACCGTAAAAAAATTAGACCGTCCAACCCTGATTGTCTTCTTTGGTGACCATTTGCCTAATCTACAGAAAGTCTATGATGATTATGGCTATTTCGCCTCAGAACAAGACAAGACCCAAAAGGTACAATTAAAGCGCTTTGAAACGCCACTTTCGGTCTGGAGTAACTTTCCAATTGACCGTAAACAACTCACTCAAGATTATATTCCTGCACATTTTCTAGCCAGTGAAATCATTACTGCCGCAAACCTTCCGCGCTCACCTTATTATGGATTTATCGATCAGGTCAGCAATTGTTATAAAGGGATTCATCAAACTGGGGTCAGCAAGTCTGAGTCCTGTCCACAAGACGCTACCCAGTTATACAATGCCTATGCAGATCTCAATATGGATGTGTTGAATGGCAAAAACTGGACTTATCAACTTTTGAAAACCGCACAAGATCATTAAATATTCCCCTGTTGAGCCACTGCATCACAGCCATCCGTTGATCTGACATTGTGATGCAAATTAACTCAGCTCTTCTGGACCTGGTTGTGGAGAATGAGAAACCGAAGACGATTGTTTTGGTTGTATCTGTTCAGCACTGATCTTTTGCTTTGTGAGTGCTTCATCACGATAAGGATCGGCAATCACAAAGACAAAAGTCATCACCGCCATTAAGATCATCAATAGATTCATCAGCATTGTCACAAAAAATTTAAAAAACGACCTTAGGCAATGAACGTGGTCTAAACTTGGATGTTGTGTTACGCATTGCAATTTCCATGAGCATTTTGAGTATCTCAAGTTGTATGGATGTAAATAAAGCGCCTTAACGGCGCTTTTTTTAACAACATTGCGTAACGACATCGCTTAAACGTATTGCATAACGACCTTGCATCACAACATTGCCGCATTATGGCTCGATAAAGCCCATATAAGGATCAGAGATCGAATCTTGTTTGGTTTCGATACGTCCCGCAAAACGACGACTGTAACTTTTATCATTGGCTAAGGTTACAGTGAAATCATACCAGCCCCCATATGCGGTCATATCCCAACTCAATTCCTTTTCGGCACTTCCTGTTTCCAGATTCCAAAATTGATGCGGTAAATAAGCATTCGACTGCACCATCAATTTCACGGGCTTCGTGCCTGCATCATGGCGAACTTTGAGGGTCAATGCAGCTTTGCAGTCTTCCACACACACGCGGATTTCAGGGAAGGATTCAAGCTGCGCTTTTTTCTGAACATCACCTTTAAAATGGCGATGAAAACCATTTGGACCCAAGACCCAGAGATCATAACGGCCTGCATGTGCAATCCAGACATCATCCAACTGCTTTGCAGGCTCAACCATATAGCGACGTGGTATGGCATTCAAATCCAAGCAGTCATAGACATGGAATACCGCCGCTGCAGTTCCTGTATTCGAAAACATCAATTTGACTGACGATGTCGCATCTTGTTGAACCAAGGCACTACAATGCAAGATATAGGGCAATGCTTTTGAATGGCGTATACCAAATTCTTGCTTCGGGAAATCCTGAGCATCAGGACGTTTCACCTGACTTTGCGCTTGCTGTGCTGCACGGATTGCATCAACTTCTTGCTTGGTTTTCTGCCCTGGTAGGGTTGGCAAGGCTGAAATATTTGGCGTCTTAAAGTTGAAGGCTGAGGTCAAATCCCCACAGACCGCACGTCGATAAGGACTAATATTCGGCTCCATCACTCCGAAGCGTTCTTCTAAGAAGCGTATCGTCGAGGTATGATCAAATACTTGTGAATTGACCCAACCACCACGACTCCACGGCGAAATCACATACATTGGCACTCGAATCCCAGGGCCATAAACACCGCCATCGGGCTTGGGTTGGCCTGATAACAACTCAGCTTTGCCATGATCAAAGTATTCATAGGACACTTGTTCAGCGCTTAAAGTCGTTTTACCGTGAATCCTCCCTGCTTGATCACGTGAAGGTGCACTCGGTGAAGGAACATGGTCAAAGAAACCATCATTCTCATCAAAGTTCACCAACAGAACCGTTTGGCTCCACAATTCAGGGTTATCAGTCAAGGCATTGAGTAGTTCTTGGATATACCAAGCACCTTGTACTGGGCTTGATGGTCCAGGATGTTCGCTATAGGTCGCCGGCGCTACAATCCAGCTGACTTGTGGCAGTTTTCCTGCCGCAATATCTTGCTTCAAACTGCCTAAGAAACCGCCATCAGGCATAGTATTGGCGATGCCTTTATATAAAGGCTCTTTGGCATCGATGGCTACATCATATTCTGGACACACCCCAGAATTACTCACTGGTTTACCAGATTGCTCATTGGCACGGCGGTATTGTCTAAAGCCTGCCAAGGGATTATCTGTAAAGTTATCTGGCATGTTTTGATAAACCTTCCAGCTGATTCCCGCCTGTTGTAATCGCTCTGGATAAGTGGTCCATTGATAACCGGTCTTTGATGAGTCGATACTATCAAACTCATTATTGACACTGGCCACATTGCCACCCGTTGGACCATTGGTTCCAGTCCAAATAAATTTACGATTTGGATTGGTGCCTGCATGCATGGCACAGTGATAGGCATCACAGACTGTAAATGCATCGACCAAGGCAAACTGATATTCAAGTTCTTGTTTTTTATAATAGCCCATTGAGTGTGGTCGTTTATGCTTTACCCAATCACCCATGCGCCCCATATCCCAAGCATCCTGGCCATCACGCCACGCATGTGGCGTCCCATTGACCCGTTGTGCATTGCCGAGTCGGCTATCTAAATGATAGGGATAGATCTTATTTTTTTTCTCATCATATTGCTCCCATACACGGCGACCATCACTCAGAGGGATAGTAAAGCGATCTCCAAATCCACGCACCCCTTTTAGGGTGCCAAAATAGTTATCAAATGAGCGGTTTTCTTGGGTTAGTATCACCACATGTTTTACATCTTGGATGGTGCCCGTTTCAACTTTGGCATCAATCGCCAGCGCTTTTTGAATACTGGCGGGAAAGCTGGCAAGTGCTGCAGCACTAAACATGGTTTTACTTGAATTTAATAAAAAATCACGACGGTTCATCTTAAGGTCCTTATTGTTTTTATGATTATGGTGCGCAGTGAACGTTACATGCGGTGGAGGCAGTAGGTGGATTATCGATGTTGTTGTCATTGTCATCGTTACAAGCACTCAGCAGTACACTGCCGCTGAGTATTAAAAGAGTGTAAACAAAAATGCGCATACTGCCGTCCAATGCTAAAAGGTATGCACATTCAATAGAATGCAGATGACAGTGCGATGATGATTTAATGTCAACTTGATGACCTTTAAAACCTCCAAATTAGTGATAGATCGCTGAGGCTCAATTTTTGTAGAGATTTTCTCATAAAAAAAACGCACCCTAAGATGCGTTTGATCTGCTGCTATAAAGCGCCTTTATTGAGTCTATCTAAGACTTACCAACCTAAAGCGAGCTGCTGTTTTTTCACTAACTCTTGAATTCCTTTGGCTGCCAAATCCAACATTTGGTCAGACTGTTCGCGAGTGAACGGCTTTTCTTCAGCAGTACCTTGGATTTCAATAAACTCACCTGCTTGGGTCATGACCACGTTCAAATCTGTTTGACAGTTTGAATCTTCTTCATAACACAAATCGAGCAGTGCTTGATCTTGGAAAATCCCCACTGAAACCGCAGCCACGAGGCCTTTCAATGGATCATGTTTGATTTTCTTTTGTTCAAGTAACACATTCATGGCATCGACCAAAGCAACCGCAGCACCCGTAATCGCTGCAGTACGTGTACCACCATCAGCTTGAATCACATCACAGTCGATAGTAATGGTGTTCTCACCCAATTTTTTCATATCGATCATGGCACGTAGACTACGGCCAATCAGACGTTGAATTTCTTGAGTTCGGCCAGATTGTTTACCCCGTGCCGCTTCACGATCACTACGAGTATGTGTTGAACGTGGCAACATGCCGTACTCAGCTGTAACCCAACCTTGACCTTTACCTTTTAGAAAGCGTGGTACCGAATTTTCAATACTGGCAGTACACAGTACTTTGGTATGACCAAATTCTACCAAGACAGAACCTTCAGCATAGCGTGTATAGTTACGCGTAATTTTGATGTCACGTAATTGTTCTAATGCACGTTGGTCGATACGCATAAATCATCCTTATAGTGGCTTAAATTAATTGCGGATCAGTATAACAGATGCATTCTCAAAGGTTTGATCACTCAGGATCGCTTATGTAAAAAAGCCAACAGTCTAGTGCGATTATTTAGACTCAAACACACTGCAGCCCAATCATGGGCTGCAGTCTAAGTAGATGATAAATGCATTGAGCTGAATCTTTAGGCCACTCAATAAGGTTGAGCAAAGAGCCCTGTAATACGTTTCCAAGATGCACTGAGTTTCAAACTGTACTGATTCGGCAGCGAGTGTTTGGCTAAACGCACCCATACACTGGCAAACTGTTGGATAAAGTTGGCTTGATTATAGTGAATGCCATATTCTTGACACAGTGCTTGGATCTTGGGTGCCACTTCAGCATAACGATTCGCTGGCATATCTGGAAATAAATGGTGCTCAATTTGATGACTCAGATTGCCACTCAGGATATGTAACCATTCTGTCCCGGTAAAATTACTTGAACCGCGAATTTGGCGTAGATACCATTCAGCACGTGATTCATTTTCAACATTGTCCGCTTCAAATGTTTCAGTATCTTCTGTGAAGTGACCATTAAAGATCACAGCAGATGACCACAAATTACGGATAATATTGGCCACAGCATTGCCTGCAAATACCGGCAGCATGTTCGGTCCTGCGATCAAGGGAAAGAACACATAATCTTTCAACACCTGACGTCGCATTTTCAAGCGCAGTTTAGCTGCATCCTTCCAAACCTCTTTCCATGATTTGGTTTTATAAATCAGTGCATCTTCAAGATGTAAGTTTTGTAGGCCCACATACCATTCGAAGAACAGCATCAATTGCATTGCGATCGGCACGTTAAACAAAAACCGTGGCTCCCAAGGTTGGGATTCACTGACGCGTAGCAGACCATAGCCCACATCATGATCTTTACCAACGATATTGGTATAGGTGTGATGAATATAATTATGAGTATGTTTCCAATCATCGCCAGTACTGATGGTATCCCAATCATAATTGGCGCCATTGAGACTTGGATCATTAAGCCAGTCGAACTGACCATGCATCACGTTATGTCCCAACTCCATATTTTCGACGATTTTGGATAAGCCCAATAAGCCCGTACCGAGCAACCATACTGGGGGTAACCAACCTGCAATCATCAGCATGCCACGTGAACCAATTTCACTGTAGCGCACGAAATTTCGAATTTTATAAATATATTCGGCATCTTTTTCACCGATACTTTGCATAACATCAAGTCGAATCTGTTCCACTCGACGTCCGAATTCGGCGGTTTGTTCAGCATTCAGATGTTTGGATTTAGACGTGCTAGGGAATTTTAATACCATATTCATTATTTTTCTCCGATACCTGGCTTAGGGTCTATGACGGGTTCATTTCAGCTTAAAGGTTGATCACCACAGGACTGATGGCTTGACTGATGCACAATTTAATTTGCACCTGATTGCCATGTTCAATTTCACCCGTGAGTAAGTTTTTGGTGGAACCGCTGACTTTGGTACAACTGCAGGTATTGCAAATGCCCATCCGGCAACCTGAACTGGGTCTTAGACCTGCTTGCTCTGCACTCTCTAGAAGATTGGTCGTCGCTTCAAAGCTTTGCTGAGATCTTAAAAAGACCACCGGTTGCGCCGCCAAATTCTCATCAATCAGTTTTTGAAAATATTCTTGCTTGAGTTGATGCTCAATACCGAATCCACGATAGAGCGCATTCACACTGTTCATCATGCTCTGCGCCCCACAAATATAAGTGGTACGTTGCTGAAAATCAGGAACCAAGCGTTTTAACAAGGCTTCATCTAAGTGTTGTTTTTGCACTGTGGTATGGATCGGATAATACTGAAAATGGGCATGCTGCTGAGCCAAGGCCTGTAATTCATCATCGTAGGCCTGATCACGACTAAAATAAATCAGGGCAACATTTTCAACATTGTGGGCTAAGGCTGCATGGAGCAAGGCATAGATGGCACTAATCCCACTCCCTGAAGCGATCAGTAAAATCGGTGCAGTCTCTCTGCCCAATACAAAATCACCTTGGCCCTGAGAAATCTCAACCACATCATTGTCTTGTAGAGCTGTTAGCACATTAGACACCTGCCCTTGGCGTTTCACAGCGATGATCAGATCACCATTGTTCAACACCTTGACCACAGAGTAACTGCGTTGCTGACTCACGCCTGCAATCACCACGCTGACCAATACACTTTGTCCGGCCGACAATTGGTCTTGCTTAAAATTATGATTGGGTCGCAGTTGAATTTGGTAAAAGTCTGTACTCAGCGCTTGTGTAGACACAATTTGTGCTTTAACTTTTTTCCAAGCCCAAAGGGGATTAATTTTTTCAGCAATGAAGTCGACAAAATCTTCTCGGACCCATTGCGGTTGGTACTCTAAAACTTCGCTCATATCAGGTTCCTCTTTGTGCTGGCTATTTCTTGAGTGAACAGTTGTACACTATACTCGATTTCTTAATTCAGTCAACACCTGTACACTGACATTCGTCGTTTAATTAGTGTGAATTTTTGCTAAACTCTTGGCAATTTATTTGAGCTGGAACCCAGAATGTCAATTCGTGAAGAACGTAAACAACAAAGTCGTCAGGCCTTATTGGATGCCGCTTTAAGTTTAAGTACTTCAGGACGTTCATTTTCAAGTATCAGTCTACGAGAAGTTGCGCGTGAAGTTGGGTTGGTCCCCACCGCCTTTTATCGGCATTTTCAAGATATGGATGAGTTGGGTATGGAGTTGGTCGATCAAGTCGCCCTGCATCTCAAGACCATCCTGCACCAGATCGCACGCAACTATATCAATCAACCTGATACCAAGATCATCACCAGCATCAATTTATTTTTTTCTGCTGTAGAACAACATCCTGAAGCCTGGATCTTTATGATTGCGGAGCGTTGGGGCGGTGCCAATGTCTTAAGGCTCGCCATCGCCAGAGAAATTGATTTTCTCAATCAAGACCTCAGTCAAGATTTAGCAAAGTTGGAAAGTATTCAACATTTCCAAGATGATCGGGATTTTAAAGTGCTGGCCAATATTCTCATCAACTTATCATTCACCTGGGCCATGTCGTGGATTAGCGTACTGCGTCAAACCCCTGCTAGTCCTGATTTAGCTGCTGAAAAAGAGCAACTGAGAGATCAAGCCCACACCCAAGTCCAACTGATTTTTCGCGGTATTTCCAATTGGGAAAGATCCCCTCAGCCGTAATCCGATAAAAATGTCATAAAAAAACCTGCAATCGCAGGTTTTTCTTTATAAGCTAAACAGTATTCATCACATAAACTATTATTTGGTCTTACGTTCTTTTTCTATCAAATAGTCAATCACTTTAGGGACCTGGTCTGGATCACCTTGGACCACATATTTGCCGTTCACCACCACTGCAGGTACACCGGTCAATTGGTATTGTTGCGCCAATTTATTGGATTCAGCAACTTTTGCACTGATCGCAAAAGAATCGAACATGCTATTAAACTTTGCTTGGCTAAGCCCATATTGACTAAAGAACTTCGCTTGCGATGCTTGATCAAAAATTTGTTGACCATCTTTATGAATGGCATTGAACAAAGGAATATGGGTGCTTTTACGAATGCCTGCAGCTTCAGACACATAGTAACCGCGTGCGCTTATCTCCCAAGATTTGTTCATGGCTGCAGGCGTACGAACAAAATGAACATCACTCGGTAATTTCTTTAACCAAGTCTGCAAAAAAGGCTCAAGCTTAAAGCAATGCCCACAACTGTACGAAAAAAACTCACGAACTTCGATTTTACCTGCAACTTCCGATTTCCCCGGATTTTGAATCACAGTATAGTCTTTACCAGCAACATAGTCTGCTGCCATGGCCTGAACGGAAAACGTCATGACGATTGCTGTCACAACACTAGATATAAATTTTTTCATTGACTTAATTATCCTCATGATTCAACTGCTATAGCTTATGCATTCACTATAAAACAAATACAGTAAAATCGTTTTTGTTATGTGAACTTTTTTTCATGATTGATCGCTTTTTTTTGAATAAACGCTACACTAAGAACGGCTTGAAAAAATTTTAGATGTCAAACAAATTAACCAGAGGTGACGGGCATGTCGCAACTCAACGTAGATCCACAAGAAATCGCAAAATTTGAAGCGCTTGCCGCTTTATGGTGGGATATGCAATCCGAGTTTCGACCACTCCACCAAATTAATCCACTCCGCCTCAATTGGATTGATGAACATGCGGGTGGCCTAAGCGGTAAAAAGATTCTTGATGTCGGCTGTGGCGGTGGGATCTTGGCTGAAAGCATGGCACGTCGTGGTGCAGATGTATTGGGCATTGATATGGGTGAAGCACCACTCAATGTTGCACGTCTACATGCAGAGCAAGAAAATGTGCAAAATATCGAATACCGCCAAATCCCTGTAGAGCAATTGGCCGAAGAACAAGCAGGTCAATACGATATCGTGACCTGTATGGAAATGTTGGAACACGTTCCAGATCCAGCCTCAATTATCCAAGCCTGCCAAAAACTGGTCAAACCCGGTGGCCATGTGTTTTTCTCTACCATTAATCGCAATCCAAAAGCCTATTTATTTGCGATCATTGGCGCTGAATATGTGTTACGCCTACTGAAACGTGGCACCCACGATTATCATAAATTTATCAAACCTTCTGAATTGGCACATGATATACGCCAAGCAGGTTTGACCCTCAAAGATATGACCGGTTTACACTATAATCCGCTCACCAAACATTATTGGTTGGCACCGAATGTCGATGTGAACTATATGGTCTACACGATCAATGAAGGTCAGGCATGAAGGCGGTCTTATTTGATTTAGATGGCACCCTGATAGATACCGCGGCAGACTTCATCCGGATCATCCAAGCCATGTGCAGCACTGCAGGACGAGAAATCGTTGCTGCAGATCAAATACGCACACAAGTATCGGAAGGTGCTCGCGCCATGGTGCAGCTGGTTTATCCTGAACTCGATGCAAGTGATCCGGTATTTCTAGCGCATCGACAACACTTTCTAGATCTCTATGCCGAAGAGATTGCTGTGGATACCGACCTGTTTGCAGGGATGCCTGAACTGTTGACCCAACTTGAACAACAGAATATCCCTTGGGGTATCGTGACCAATAAACCGCGTTGGTTGAGCGAAGCTCTGCTTGATGCTTTAGAGCTGACCTCACGCTGTGCCGTTTTGGTCTGCCCTGAAGATGTCACATTGACCAAACCTGATCCAGAACCGATGTATTTGGCCGCGAAGCAGATCGATCTCGCAGCCACTGACATTATTTATGTTGGTGATCATCCACGAGATATCGATGCTGGTCGCAATGCCAATATGTACACCATCTTGGCGGCATATGGTTATTTGCCTGTGCAATACAAAGATGATCTTGATGCTTGGCAAGCAGATTCCATCGTCAATAATGTCCAAGAATTACAGCAAAAAATCCAAAGCCTGTTACAACTCAGTGCCTAAAGCACTGAGTCAAATCGAATCGACAGAATAGTTAATAATCTCAATAAACAATATTATAGAAGTGGAGCGTTTACATGAATTTTTCAGAATATCAACCTCGCCCAGACTTACTCAAAGACAAAATCATTCTAATCACAGGCGCAGGTGATGGTATTGGGCGCGCTGCAGCACTGAGTTATGCACTGCATGGCGCAACAGTGGTGTTACACGGACGAACCTTGAACAAACTCGAAGTCATCTATGACGAAATTGAAGGGCTTGGTGCACCTCAACCCGCCATACTGCCATTACAACTGTCCACCGCCTCTCCACATGATTATGAAGTGCTCTTGGCCACTTTAGAAAAACAATTTGGTCGCTTAGATGGGATCTTGCACAATGCAGGCATCTTGGGTGAACGCACTGAACTGGCCAATTATCCAGTTGATGTGTGGGATGATGTCCTTGCGGTTAATCTACGCGCCCCTTTTGTACTGACTCAGGCACTAATGCCGTTATTACAAAAATCAGAACAAGCCTCTGTGGTTTTCACCAGTTCCGGCGTAGGTCGCGAAGCACGTGCCAAATGGGGAGCCTACTCCGTCGCGAAAATTGCCATCGAAGCCGTCAGTACTTTGTTCGCCACTGAAAATGAATATCCCAACATTCGCTTCAATTGTATCAACCCAGGTGCGACACGTACTGCAATGCGTGCCCAAGCCTACCCTCAAGAAGATCCAAAGACCTTAGCCACACCAGAACTGATTATGCCTGCCTATTTGTATCTAATGGGTGAAGATAGTCTGAGTTTAAATGGCGCCAGTATTGACGCTCAAGCTTAAAAACAAACCCGATCAAAGTGATATGCCCAGTGCTTTGATCGGTTTTTTTGTAAATTTGCAGTTCGCGCAGACCATATAGATCAAAGTTTATAAAATCAACAACTTGAATTAATAAGATTTATAATGAAATCATGCAATACAGCGTAACTCTTTGTAAAATATCAATTGTGTCGGCTTTCAGTTTTTTTGAAGCTGCGCTAAAATATCTGACCATGACATCTTGCAATTTTAATTATTTTCCAGATTGACCTTCACAGTTTCTCTGCATTTCCACAGTACATTATAACCGTGAAAAACCATGTAAATTAAAAGGGGATGAGCCGTGAATAAGTTGATAGCGATTTGTACAATTGCCTTGAATCTCATGATTTCAAGTCAGTATGTACAGGCACGTCCCTCATATCAAAATGCATCTTCTGATGAGAATGGCGTAGAAGAAAAACGTCGTGAACGTGAAGAACGTGGGGTACGCCGTTTGCAACAACACAAATGGCAAGCGGGCTATGTGATGCCACAACATTATCGAGGCGATGGTTATAAAGTCGAATACCGTGACTACAACCTATCAAAGCCGGGCCGTAACCAACAGTGGTATAAAATCAATAATGACTTTATCTTGGTCGATGCAGACAATAATAATATTATTCAAATTCGCGGCCAATAAGCGCTCAAGCCTTGGTTACAAGGTGAGGCTCCATGATACATCCATTAATTTCACACTTGTAAAAACTGAACTTCACGCTTTCTCTCCAATGCTTGGTTAATTTGATCTGGTCAATAAAAACGGTTCAAATGGAGTTCAGCATATGCATAAGATCATCACGGCAGTGGCATTTTCGATCACCACGTTAATGGCAACATCTGCAATCGCCTCACCCAATACACAACATGGTCAACAACAACGCCAAGACCACCATAATCAAAGTTCAGCACATTACACCAAGCCTGTAGCGAGTCACCATGCTCAATGGCGTAGCGGTCAATCATTTCCAAGTCAATATCATAGCTCGCGCTATCGTGTCGACTATCGACAGTATAAACAACTCCCTCAACCGGGTCGCAATCAACAATGGTACAAAGTCAATGGTGACTATGTTTTGGTCAACACTCAAAACCATAAAATCCTGCGTGTGATTGGCTAAATTCAAAGTTTAACTTAGACCCAACGGCCCAAACTCAGTTTGGGCTTTTGCAATTGTGGGTATGACTTGAGCATTTTTTTGTTTAGAATCACCCAATCACCACAGTCTTAGCGTCGAGTCGGCATGCAATCGGATTCTTTAGAAGCAAAACACCATACTACACAGCAATATGTACATTGGTTTCGTCACTCTGCTCCCTATATCAATACGCATCGCCACAAAACCTTTGTCCTGATGTTTGGTGGTGAAGCGGTACAACACCAAAATTTTCAACATATTATTCATGATATTGCGCTATTACATTCGCTCGGCATACGCCTGATCTTGGTCCACGGCGCTCGCCCGCAAATCAATCGTAACTTAGAAGAAAAACAGCTACAGACCCCATTTCATTTACAACGCAGAATCACCACTCGCGAATCACTCAGTTGCGTCATGAATGCGGTGGGTTCCATCCGTTTAGAAATTGAAGCGCTACTGTCCATGGGTTTGGCCAACTCACCGATGTTTGGTGCGCGTATCGATGTCGTCTCTGGCAACTTTATTACAGCTAAACCCTATGGCATTCATGATGGCATTGATTTTCAGCTCACAGGCGAAGTTCGAACGCTGGATGTAGAAGCCATTCATAAACATTTGGACAATCACAATATTGTCTTGCTCGGCCCAACAGGTTACTCGACCACAGGTGAGGTATTTAATCTCTTGGCTGAAGAAGTCGCCACTAAAGCCGCTATCGATTTAGCTGCAGATAAGTTGATCTTCTTGGGTAATCAACAAGGCTTGCTCGATGAGTTTGGCAACTTACTTCGTGAGATTTCCCCACTGCAACTTGACCAACATATTGCAAAATATAAAGATTCCAACCCAGAAATCGCCCTGTATTTACATACTGCCAAAGCAGCATCACTCAAAGGCGTGCATCGGGTACATCTGATTTCCTATGCCTATGATGGTGCCTTGATTGAAGAGCTGTTTACCCGTGATGGCATCGGCACCATGATCACTGATGCGCATTATGAAGATGTTCGTATGGCTAATATTCATGATGTCGGAGGCTTGATTAATTTATTACGCCCACTCGAAGAACAAGGCATATTGGTCTATCGTTCACGTGAACGCTTAGAAAATGAAATTGAACAATTTGCGGTTATCGAGCGTGATGGCATGATTTTGGCCTGTGCAGCCTTGTATCCCTTCCCCAATGCCTCCGATCAAATGGTTTCAGCTGAAATCGCCTGCGTAGCTGTACATCCGAGTTATCGTAAATCCAATCGTGGTAGCCAAATCTTGAATTTTTTGGAAAACAAAGCCCGCCAACAAGGCATACAACAGTTGTTTGTGCTGACCACTCGCACCGCACACTGGTTTATTGAGCATGGCTTTCATCAAACCAATGTAGATGAGTTACCTGAAGCGCGCCAAGCGCTGTATAACTTCCAACGTAATTCAATGGTGTTTAAAAAACCCATTGCTTGAAGCGGCGGTATCTTACCGCCTAATTGCTCAATTTCTACTAAGGATATATTGGACTCGCTAAATCACGGCGTTTTTAAATGAAAGCGCCTGATTGCATTTCATGCCTATCAAATTAAACCTAAAATAAAAATTCAAGATTCAAAGATTTAAGTTTTAAAATATCAACCAATATCAATATTTAAAATCCATTTCATACATAAGTTCAGCAGATATTGTTTTATCTTAATTTAAGAATAACAAAGGCTAATTTTTTATTTTTTTTGAAATCAAAAGCCGATTAGCTTAGCAACTCAATCCCTATGCGACTGAGGCTGAGTATGAAACGCCCCCCATTTTCCCATCTGTCTAAATTCATGATCTTTAGTATGGGACTCATGGTGGTCATGCTACTCAGCGCATGTACGCCAAAATCAGACCCCAAGACCACGCTGAATATCGGTTACCAAAAATATGGTTTACTTCCGATCCTTAAGGCGCGTGGTGAACTCGATAAAACCTTGCAGGCCCAAGGCGTAGCGATCAAGTGGGTCGAATTCCCCGCAGGTCCACAACTGCTTGAAGGTTTAACCGTTGGCAGCGTCGTCTTTGGTGAGGCAGGCGAAGCCCCCCCGATCTTTGCCCAAGCAGCCAGTCCAAATCTGGTCTATGTGGCCAATCAACCTGCAGCACCCTTGGCTGAGGCACTGATCGTACCCAAAGATTCTGCGATTCAATCCATAGCAGACTTAAAGGGCAAACGCGTGGCCTTGAATAAAGGCTCTAATGTCCATTATTTATTACTCAAACTGTTGCAAGCCAACAAACTTAATTTGGATGACATCAACGTGGTTTATCTGCCGCCTGCTGATGCACGTGCTGCATTTGAAAAAGGTGCTGTGGATGCATGGGTCATCTGGGATCCCTTCTTTGCTGCTGCAGAGCAACAACTTGGTGCAAGAGTGATCGCCACAGGTAAAGATTTGGTCAGCAATCATCAATTTTACTTGGCAGATCGAAAGTTTGCTGAGCAACATCCCGAACTGCTCAAAGCCTTAGTCACTGAGCTTAACAACACGACTCAATGGGTCGCCAGCAATCAGAGTGATGCTGCACAACTACTCGAAAAACCGACCGGGCTTTCATTAGAGATCCTGAAAACCTCGGTGTCACGTATGGGCTTTGGCGTACAAGCAATTTCTCCCGCTGTCGCCAAAGAACAACAGCTTGTCGCAGATGCTTTTTTTCAACAACAGCTGATTCCAAAAAAAATCAATATCCAAGCTGCCATCTTACCCCTCCCATAATCAGGATCGGCAAGGCAGACAAATCACTTTCTAAGGATGAAACAATGAAAATTTTCTGGTTTATTCCCACCCACGGCGATAGTCGCTATTTAGGAACCAGTAAAGGCGCTCGACAAGTTGATCTTGCCTATATGAAGCAGATTGCTGTTGCAGTAGACAACTTGGGTTATGAAGGGGTGTTAATTCCCACTGGACGCTCTTGTGAAGATCCATGGATCACAGCAGCCAGCTTGATTGATGCCACCAAAAATCTTAAATTCTTAGTCGCCTTAAGACCTGGCGTGACCACACCAGCACTTGCAGCACGGATGTCTGCAACCTTTGACCGACTCTCCAACGGTCGTGTGCTGCTCAATCTGGTCACGGGTGGTGATGAGCAAGAACTGCAAGGGGATGGTGTCTACGAAGATCATGCTACTCGCTATAAAACTGCTGCAGAATATGTGCATATCTGGCGCGAGATATTAACCCGCTCCCATACTGGTGGAGCCTTTACTTTCCACGGTGAACGATTAAAGGTCGATGATGCAAAGTTACTCTATCCACCGCTACAACAACCTTACCCGCCATTATGGTTTGGTGGTTCTTCAGATGATGCTGTAGAACTGGCAACCAATCAGGTTGATACTTATCTAACTTGGGGTGAACCCCCTGCAGCAGTAAAAGAAAAAATTGACAATGTCAGAGCCAAAGCCGCAGCCAAAGGACGCAGCCTTAACTACGGTATTCGATTACATGTCATTGTTCGAGAGACCAATGAGCAAGCATGGCAAGCTGCTGAAGCGCTGATTCAATACGTGGATGATGCCACCATCGCTGCTGCACAAAAGAAATTTAAGCAAATGGACTCAGTCGGCCAACGCCGCATGTCGGACTTGCACCAAGGTGATCGTAGCAAACTCGAAGTCTCCCCCAACCTCTGGGCAGGTGTCGGTCTGGTTCGTGGCGGCGCAGGTACAGCGTTGGTGGGTGATCCTGCAACAGTGGCGGCACGTATACAGGAATACGCTGACTTAGGCATCGATACCTTTATTTTCTCTGGTTATCCGCATTTGGAAGAATCTATCCGTTTTGCAGAATTGGTCTTTCCACTTTTGCCATTAGCCATCCAGAAAAAGTTAGCTCAACCCAATTTAACCGGTCCTTTTGGTGAAATCGTCGCGAACAACTATAGCGCCGATGAGACCAAAACCCGCGTTGGTGCCTAGGAGTGACCATGACCAAGTCCTTCGTTCCGCCCCAAACCAAAATGTTTTCACGTGGAACCAAACACCTGACTCGAAGCTTACTGCCATGGTTAGTGCCTATTTTATTGCTTGGCCTTTGGCAGTTGGTTGCCGTCACGGGTCTGTTACAGAGTCGCATACTGCCCGCCCCAACAGCAGTGGTTGCTGCCTTTTGGCAATTACTGCTCAGTGGTGATTTATGGCAACACGTCAAGGTCAGTGCTGGCCGAGCATTGCTCGGGCTGTTCATTGGTGGTGGCTTAGGGCTGCTCTTTGGTTTACTCAACGGTTCCTCAAAAATCGCCTCTACCCTGCTTGATACCACCTTACAAATGATCCGTAATATTCCAGCATTGGCTTTGATTCCATTGGTGATTTTATGGTTTGGCATCGATGAAACTGCAAAATTATTTTTAGTGGCGACTGGGGTGTTTTTCCCCATGTATATCAATACCTACCATGGGATACGCTCAGTAGATCCACAATTGATCGAAATGGGTAAGAGTTATGGCCTCAATCGCTGGCAATTGTACAAAAACATTATCCTGCCTGGTGCACTACCGTCGATCTTAGTGGGGCTACGCTTTGCTTTAGGTTTGGTCTGGGTATTGCTCATTGTGGCTGAAACCATCTCTGCTCAATCTGGTATCGGTTATATGACCATGAATGCACGAGAATTTTTACAAACAGATATCGTTTTGGTCGGCATATTACTCTATGCATTACTGGGTAAACTCGCCGATATAATTGCAGTGGCTTTAGAAAAATATTTATTACGTTGGCATTCAGGCTATCAACATTGATGAGGTGTTCAAAATGACTGATTTAAGTATTCAAAACTATGTCAATGATTTCGACACTGTACCATTAGCTGAGGTCAATCCTCAGCCGGTCATTGGTGTCGAAATTCAAATCGAACAATTACATAAGTTTTATGGTGATGTACAGGTCTTACATGATCTTGATTTACATATCCAGGCGGGTGAGTTTGTTGCCATTGTTGGGCGTAGTGGGTGCGGAAAGAGTACTTTATTACGTTTAATTGCAGATTTAGAGAAACCTAGCTACGGGGAAATTAAATTTAAATCTGCACAAAATTTTCGAGAAGGGATTATTACTACAGATATCAGGGTGATGTTTCAGGATCCTCGTTTATTGCCATGGAAAACAATTATCGAAAATATCCAGTTAGGTTTAGAAAAGCGGTATCACCCCAAAGCTCACAACCTGCTCGATCAAGTTGGATTGAGTAGCAAATCTAAATATTGGCCCGCTCAACTCTCAGGAGGACAACGTCAACGCACAGCCTTGGCACGTGCTCTATCACATACGCCTAAAATTTTACTTCTTGATGAACCATTGGGTGCATTAGATGCTTTAACCCGCTTAGAAATGCAGAGCTTAATTGAACAACTTTGGCGTGATCAAGGTTTTACCGCCATCCTCGTCACCCATGATGTTAATGAAGCAGTGCAATTGGCTGATCGAATTATCTTATTGGATCAAGGGAAAATTGCACAACAGTTCAAAGTTGAACTGTCTAGACCGCGAAAAAAAGATGCTGTTTTTACAGAAATAGAACAAAAGGTACTGGCTGCAGTGCTTGCCACTTAAGGTCTGAGGTCAATAATTTTAAATAAGTTATTGATCTTAAATATTTAACAAAGATCAAGATTGTGTAAATTAACTAAACATGGCAAATGTTCAATGACACTATTCATTGTAAAATTGGTTGAATTTAAAACTATTTAGCCGCAAACGATTAAAGTATAAACAAAACACCTGATTGAAACACAAGTTTAGTTAATTTTACTTCACAATAAATCATCGTAATATTCATAAAATAAGCTTTTCTCATGTCAACAAATCTAGCTTTTTACCGTACAATTTACCCACCCTTTGGTAACTGTATTGATATGAGATGGAACAAAAAAAGAGTACACAAAAACGGCATCAACTTCTCGCTGCAGCACTTGACGTATTTTCCCAATATGGTTTTAACGGTGCTAGCTTAGATGAAATCGCACAACTTGCCGAAATGCATAAATCCAATATTTTCTATTACTACGAAAATAAAGAAGCCCTCTATGTAGAAGTGCTAACCACTGTAATGCAAAAATGGTTGGCGCCACTGCAAGTGCTTAAGGCTGAACTCGAACCGGCCGAAGCATTAAGTGAATATCTGATCCAAAAAATTGATGTTTCTCGCCATCAACCTAAGGCGTCAAAATTATATGCTTTAGAAGTGATCCAAGGTGCGCCACATATATTAGCGATTTTAAAGGGGCCTTTAAAAAAGTTATTTAAACGCAAAGCAAAAGTGATTTTAAGTTGGCAAGAACAAGGCAAGATTTCAGCAGAAATCGATCCTGAATTATTGATTATTAATATTTGGGGGTTGACGCAAAATTATGCCGATTTTAGTACCCAAATCGAGATGGTCACAGGTAAAACTTTACGCAACCGCAGTATGTATCAACGCAGTATCGAACATACCGTACATCTAATCCTATATGGCATCTTACCAAGAGAGCAGCCAAATTTATCGGAATCATGATTCCAATTGATTTTGGCATACGACCATAGAACTCCTATGGTCGCCAAAAAGCTTTAATGACACACAACTTATAACAACTCATAAATATCGCTGATATAACGCCAATAATTTTTTCGCACCTATGGCTAAGTTCTCATGCCAATCTAAATGTGCAGTTTGATTCGCCCCATCACTAATATATTTCACCGACCAAAATGCGACATCGAGTTTCTTACAGACTTTGGCCAGCGCATACCCTTCCATATCAACCAGATCACATGCCACTCGGGCTGGGCCAGTTTCAAAGCTATCCCCTGTGCCACAGATACCCTGCGCTAAGGACTGAAAATAGCGCTCTAAATCTATCGCAGCTGCATATTCATCATCCATAGGCGTCGTCCCGACTGCGAAACCAAGTGGGGAAACATCCATATCACGTTGCACAAAGCTGCTGACTTCAATGAGATCATGGGTAGCAAATACTGAACTACCTGCGCTCCCCAAATTGAGGATCGCATTACAACCGGTTTTTTGGATCACTTCAAATGCTTTAAATGCCGCATTGACCTTACCAATCCCACTGTAATGCACCTGTATGCCTGCCTGCTCAAATAGGCCCTGTGATTCATCTGGCAGGGCCATGATAAGTTCAATATGTGGTTTCATCTTTCCGCCTAACTCTAATTCATGCTGCATTATGAATGCTTTGCTCGCATTTGTTGAGTACAGAACATCACTTTTGCCAACAATGCCATTCGAGCATTGATCTAGGCTGAACCCAGAGCCAAATCTAGCAGCTTAGTCGGCATTTTTTAGCGCAACGGGATGATTTTCCAAAAAGCTTTTTAGGCACGGTGAAAAGAACAAATTGCCTCGATACATGCCTTGCAAGGTTTTAAACATCACCAGTAACCACAACCCAATCAACAGCATTGCAAAACCCAAACCGATGCTATGGATAAAGCCAATCTGGCTTTGCTGCGCTAAATTCAACACCGCCAAGGTGAAGACCCCCAAAGGGAAGGTCAATCCCCACCAACCCAGATTGAAAGGTAAGTCTGTTCTTAGGTGGCTCCGCGTGATCAAAACGGCAATTGCGAACCACCACAAGCCAAAACCCAACAAGATAAAGCTACTGAACAAGCCAGCCATATGCAGGAACTCACCCAATTGACCCAAACCAAAATGCTGCAACAACGGTGCGCCTTCTGCACCTAGAACCAATAAGGCCAAAGCCCCAGTACCAATTGGCCCTAATGCGAGCCACCCGGTGATGGCGAGTTCTTTCGCAGGCAATTGATGCAAAGCCAATCGCAACATTAAAATCGTGAGTACTGCAAATGCGGGTAATACAGACATGCCCCAAAGTACATAACTTCCCAGTAATATCGCCAAGCTCTGGGTATCTGCGGGGAGATAATGAATTAATAACCCACCTGATGTTGCAGCAACTTCACAGGCCACAATGGGTAATAACCACATCGCCGTCATGCTGTGCAATTGATGTTGTTGCTGACTAAACATGAAAAATGGTACAGCAATTCCGATAAGTACTGCCAAAGTGACATCGACATACCAAAGAAAATGCGCAATGTTTAATGCAAGATCACCATATAAAGGCAAACCGAACTTGAGTAGGCCATTGATAATGGTCGCTAAGCCCATCGGAATGGTGCCGAGAAATAAAGACATGCTCGGATGCTTAAAGATCTGTTTTGCCTCTGTTGGGTATATGATCCAGCGCAATAAATAAAGCACACTAAAGAGCGTGAATAATAGTGTATTGAATAACCATAAATACTGGGCAAATTGCCAGACATATTGATGACCATTTGCAAACTCAGGCAAAATCAATGCAACAACACCGGTTCCCATGACCATGGCAAACCAATTTGGGGTAAATTGACGGATAATGTCTTGTGGCTGTTTTAATTGATAAAGTGGCTTTTTCATTATGCTGATACCCATCAAAGCTGATGCAATGATGATAATAGTATTCCATAATAAGTAAAATTGATTTATATTTATTACATTAATAATCAATACTGATAAGAAAGCAATAAACTGCGTTGGCAATGAATTTTTTTGAGTAAAAACGCAACAACAAGACGAAATTATGAGATTATGGCAAAATATCTCCTTTCGAATGTTAAGCCGATTTTGAAATCATGAAGCTGCTCCGCCTTAATGCCTTATCTCCTCGTCTACAATTACCAAAAACTGCGATCACGATTGGTAATTTTGATGGCGTCCATTTAGGACATCAGGCCATGGTTTCGCAGTTGAAAAATATCGCTCAGCCTTTGGGGCTGAAGACGATGGTGATTATATTTGAACCGCAACCTTTAGAATTTTTCAAAGGCTATGAAGCCCCTCCTCGCATCAGTTCGCTGCGAGAAAAAGTTGAATACTTGACTGAGCTCGGTGTGGACTACATCGCAATCGCCAAATTTGACGATACTTTCCGCAGCCTGAGTGCACAAGCCTTTGCCGATTTACTCAAACTTCAACTCAATGCCCACAGCCTGGTATTGGGAGACGATTTCCATTTTGGTAAAAATCGTCAGGGCAATAGTGAATTTTTAAAACAATATGGCTTTCAAGTCACCAACTTATCAACAGTAGAATTCAATGGCGAGCGGGTCAGTTCAACCCGTATCCGCAATGTACTCAATCAAGGCGATCTGGCGCTTGCAGCCAAATTGCTCGGTCGCCCCTACAGCATGATTGGTCGAGTGCAGTACGGCGACCAAATTGGCCGTACCCTGAACTTCCCCACCATTAATGTGGCGATGAATCGTCATAGACCCTGCTTACAAGGTATTTATGCCGTTGAAGTGGTCTGCGAAACAGCGGCATTAACCCAGATCGTCAGCAATGCACATCCCCAGCTGAAGGGTGTTGCGGGTTATCAAGCCGAGGCACTGTTTGGTGCTGCAAATGTCGGTACTCGACCTGCAATCCAACAACAGCAACCTGAATGGCGATTAGAAGTTCATTTTCCCGATGTTTCTGCTAATCTGTATGGCTTGCTCATGCGGGTGACATTTTTAAGTTATCTGCATGGCGAGTTGAATTACCCGTCTTTAGAGGCACTTCGTAAAGGAATAGATGATGACGTGGTGAAACTATTGGAGTTTCGCCAAAATACGCCAGAATTTCCTTTTTAACTTTTATATTGATCGAAAATCGTGTCAGCGCGTGGCTGATTAAATTGGATGAAAACTTGCATGAGCGATAAGCAAACTCCTGAAAATGTAGTGGACTATAAAGCCACCCTCAACTTACCAGGTACCGAATTTGCAATGAAAGCAAATCTGGCGGTACGTGAAGTGAAATGGTTAGAACAATGGTACGCCGACAACATTTATCAGCAGATTCGTCAGTCGCGAATTGGAAAGAAAAAATACATTCTGCATGATGGCCCTCCGTATGCCAATGGTTCATTACACCTAGGTCACGTGGTCAACAAAGTTTTAAAAGATATTATTGTTAAAAGTCGCACCCTAGATGGCTTCGACGCACCCTATGTCCCAGGTTGGGACTGTCATGGTCTGCCAATCGAGCTCAAAGTAGAAGAAAAAGTCGGTAAAGTCGGCGTCAATATTGATGCTTCAGCATTCCGTAAGGCCTGTCGTGAATATGCGCTGACCCAAATTGACCATCAGAAAAAAGACTTTATCCGTATGGGTGTGATTGGTGATTGGGACAATCCCTACCTCACCATGAATTTCCAGCAAGAAGCCGATATCGTGCGTACCTTGGGTGAAATCCAAAAAGCAGGTCACATCCAACCCGGTCTAAAACCAGTCAACTGGTGTATGGACTGTGGTTCAGCACTGGCTGAAGCAGAAGTTGAATACGAAGATAAAAAATCTGATGCCATCGACGTCGGTTTTGCTGTGGTCGATCTCAAAGATTTATCGAGTCGTGTTGGCGTCGAAGTGACCCATCCAACCGATATGGTGATTTGGACCACGACACCATGGACCTTACCTGCCAACCAAGCCGTTAGCTTGCATGCAGAAATCAATTATCAATTGATCCAAGTCGATACTGAACATGGCATCCACAACCTGATTCTTGCACAAGAGTTGGTTGAATCTGCTTGTGAACGCTATAAGTTACAGCAACCGCGTGTCTTGGCTGACTTTACTGGGAATGTCCTCGAAAAACTCAGTCTGCAACATCCATTATTGGTTGAACGTCAAGTTCCTGTCATCCTCGGTGAGCATGTGACTGCTGGTAGTGGTACTGGTGCTGTACATACCGCACCTGGCCATGGTGTAGACGATTATAAAGTCGGTTTAACGTATAACTTGGCAGTCGAAAACCCAGTCGGTGGTAATGGGGTTTATCTCCCAACTGCACCAATGTTAGCTGGCGTGCATATCTACAAAGCCAACCCACAAATTATTGAGACTTTGGCACAAGCCAACAAACTCTGGGCACATCATGCCATTCAGCATAGCTATCCGCATTGCTGGCGCCATAAAACACCGATTATTTTCCGTGCAACCCCACAGTGGTTCATTAGCATGGATGCTCAAAATCTCAGAGCAAAAGCCTTAGACGCGATTGAAAATGACATCCAGTTTGTCCCAGATTGGGGTAAAAATCGCATTGAATCAATGATCGATGGTCGCCCAGATTGGTGTATCTCTCGTCAACGGACTTGGGGTGTACCTATTCCGTTCTTTGTACACAAAGATACCAATGCCCTCCATCCACGTACCCCAGAATTACTTGAGCAAGTGGCTCAATTGATCGAGAAAGAAGGGATTGATGCTTGGTTTAACCGTGAAGCCAAAGACTTTATTGGTGATGAAGCCGAACATTACAACTGTGTCCGTGACACCCTAGATGTATGGTTCGATTCTGGAACAACCCATTCAGGTGTGTTGAAACAACGTCCTGAATTACAAGCGCCTGCTGACCTCTACCTTGAAGGCTCAGATCAACATCGTGGTTGGTTCCAGTCTTCACTGCTGACCTCTGTTGCCGTTACAGGTAAAGCACCGTATAAAGCCCTGCTCACCCATGGTTTCACTGTGGATGAAAAAGGTCGCAAATTATCAAAATCGCTTGGAAACTTCATTCCACTCGAAGATATTGTCAAACAACTTGGTGCTGATGGCTTACGCCTCTACGTCGCATCAAGTGACTATCGTTATGAGATCGCAGCAAGTAAAGAAATTTTCAGCCGCGTCAGCGATAGCTATCGTCGTATTCGTAATACATTGCGCTTCTTGTTGGCCAACCTAAATGGCTTCGCACCAAGTACAGATTGCTTGCCAGTCGATCAATTGATTGCCTTGGATCAATATATCTTGCAACGCGCAGCTGAGGTTCAAAAAACCATCCAGCAAGCCTATACCGACATGAATTTCCATGTGGTGTGTACTGCAATCACCAACTTCTGTATCAATGACTTGGGTGGTTTCTACCTCGACATCATCAAAGATCGTCAATACACCGGTAAAGCTGATTCTCAAGCCCGCCATTCTGCTCAAACTGCGCTATATCATATCGTTCAAGCCTTTGTGCGTTGGATCAGCCCAATCTTGAGCTTCACGGCTCAAGAAGCATGGCCATTGATTCCTGAGCAAACAGAAACTTATGTGTTCACCACTGAATGGTATGACATTCCTGTTTCAGCCAGCCAAAATCTGATTTCAGAAGCAGATTGGCAATGTTTAATCCAAGTTAAGTCTGCAATTAATAAACAGATTGAGGCTGCACGTAACGCTAAACTGATCGGCAGTAACTTGTCTGCAAAAGTTGAGCTATGGGCAGATGCAGATTTACAAAAGGTATTAAACCAATTGGATGATGAACTACGTTTTGTCCTAATCACCTCACAAGCGATTGTGTATGACTATGCGGAACAAGGGGAAGCGACAGATCTTGCTGGCCTACGTGTCAAAATTTCGGCAGCCGATGGTGAAAAATGTGCACGTTGCTGGCATGTACTGCCAGATGTGAATACACATGCGGCTCATCCAGGTTTATGTGGTCGTTGTATTCTAAACGTCACCGGCAGTGGCGAAGTGAGAAAATATGCCTAACCCTCAAAATAAAAAGGGCTTATTTCAATTTTATCCACGCAACATCATTTGGCTGGGACTGAGTGTCCTGGCCGTGGTGTTGGATCAGTGGACAAAATCGATCGCAAGCACGCATTTGATTTATTCAGATCCTGTACCTGTATTGCCATTTTTAAACTGGACCTTGCTGCATAACTATGGCGCAGCTTTCAGTTTTCTATCCGATGCAGGTGGCTGGCAGCACTATTTATTTACCTCTCTAGCAGCAGTCGTTTCAGTGGTGTTTATCGTCTGGATCATGCGTATGCCAAAGAATATGCTGATCTTACCACTGGCGATCGCCCTGATCTTAGGCGGAGCTATTGGTAATTTAATCGATCGGGTAAGCTTGGGCTATGTGGTTGATTTCATCCATGTCTTTTACCAAGATAAGAACTTCCCTGCCTTTAACTTAGCAGATAGCTCGATTAGCTTAGGCGTAGTCCTGTTATTGATCGATACTTTCTTTTTAGAAAAGCAGCGTATCCTACGTGCGGAACAGCAACATGACTGAAATTATTCGTCCAAATGATGAAATACGAATCGCTGAAGGTTCGAAAGTAGATTTACACTTTTCAGTCGCCATTGAAAATGGTGCAGAAATTGATAATACCCGCAGTCGAGATGAGCCGGTTACATTAACCATCGGCGATGGTAATTTACTGCCAGGCTTTGAGCATTCCCTATTTGGCTTGCGTGCCGGCGATCGTCGCACCGTGAGTTTACCGCCAGAAGAAGCCTTCGGCCCGTGGAATCCAGAAAATGTGCAGCGCTTTGACACAGTCAAATTTGAACAATTGCCAAGTGTTGGTGAAATGATTGAGTTTGAAGACAAGGCTAAAACCAGTTTGGTTGGTGTGGTGAAATCAGTTGATGAATTTATTACTGAAATCGACTTTAATCATCCACTTGCAGGTAAGAACATCACCTTTGAAGTAGAAATTTTTAAAGTGACACCTGCTGGGCAACAAGGCATTAAGTTAATCTAAATGCTGTAGTCAAAAAAAGCCCGTTATGGGCTTTTTTTGTTTTTTGAGTCGAGCTTGCCTGAGTTTATTTACTTTCACCCAGTTGCATAATCAATCGTGTGGTCAAATACAATCGTGGCACGATGCTATCGATCAAAATATACTCTGCATTATTGCTATGTGCGCCATCACCAGACAACCCAAAGCCCTCAACCACAGCTGCTTTAGATTTGAGTCCTGCAAAAGCCGCATCTGTGCCACCACCTGAAGCAGTAGCAACCACATTCATTGGCAAATTAAGTTCATTTTTATAAATGTTCTGAGCTTGTTGCGCCAGCGATATCGCGGCATCATTGGCCACTAAAGGTGGGCGACGCACTTCAAACTTCAGATTAACTTGACTGTCAGTCAATTTTTTAACTTTGACCCGTTCCTGTAGGTTTTTTTCTAGCAAATCAAAATCTTCAACTCTTAATGCACGGGCATCAGCTTGTGCTGTAGCACGATCTGGTATCACATTTCGTGTCGCACCCGATGACGCTACCGTCCAATTCAACTTAAGCCCTGTTTTAGGATTGGATAAATCCTGCATCTGTAGTAATTGATGTGCCAATTCGGTGAGCGCATTGACGCCTGCTTCTGGTTTAACACCCGCATGCGAGGCTTTACCTTGGATATCTAAATAAGCAGCACCAATTCCGCTGGTCGCCAAGCGTAGACTGCCATCTTGACCACCGCCCTCAAATGAAAACACCACATCTTGATTGGCTGCAGTCTCAGTAATCAACTTGCGTGAACTAGGTGAGCTAATTTCCTCATCTGAATTCAGTAATACAGTAATCGTGTCAAAGTTTTTGTAGTTCATTTTTTGCAGTGTGTTTAGCACATGAATCACTGCGGCAACACCTTGTTTGTCATCGAGGATGCCCAAACCATACGCTTTATTCGCATCGATCCGAAAAGGCTGATCTTTGAGCATGCCTTTTTTATACACAGTGTCCATGTGTGCAATCAGCATGATCTTGGTTTTGCCCTGCCCTTTCAACACGGCCTTCACCATCGGCCCAGTTTGCGCAGGGGTATCATCCATCCGATACATATCTTTGCTTTCTAAGATACTGACTTCAGCACCGGTTGCTTTAAGCTTCTGTGCAACGAGGCGAGCAATTTCTTGAGTTCCCTCTAGATCTTTACTACCTGATTCTATGTTTACCAATTGCTTTAAAGTTTCTAAATAAGCTGATTTTTCTAAATCAACAATTTTCTTTAAGTCTTGTTGTGGTGCGGCGTGAGTTGTTGTCACTGCCATATAGCCAATCAGCCCTAAACTAAAGGCAAAATGCGCTGATTTATTCGATACTTGCTTAGACTTAAACATAGAAAAATCCTATTTTATGTAGCAGCTAATTTATCAAATTCACATCATGCAATGTACGTTTCGAGGTAATAAATCAGGCTTTATTAGACTATTTAGCTATAAATAACAGCTCCAAACTAAAAACTGACTTCTTTTACATGAAATGAGTCTACGTACAAGAATCACCATCGAACTCAAATTTTGTATCCAACACCAACAAGGAGTGTTCTAGCTTTAACGAAAAATCAATCTTCAAGCCTTTATCTTAAAATGGATTAGATTTGGTTTTCTCTTGAAGCTATCAATCTTACAACTACAATCTCGTTCAAATCAAATATGCGATAAGGATTAAACAATGACATTAAAATCGCGCTTAAAATATTTAATATCAATCATATTGATAAGTTTATTTATTATAACAAGCGGTTGCGCTTACAACGATCAGCCCACTCTCCCCCACACAGCCACTACTCAAATGGGCTCAAGTCAGGTCATTTTAGAAAAAGCCAATTGGGACTCTTTTAATCATGCTGAATTAAGTCAGCTGATTGCGCAACATGGTAATCAAAACTCAAAATATAACCCTGATCATCCTCCCTATGTGGTCTTTGATTTTGACAATACCTCAATTTTTTTAGACATCGAAGAAGCTGTTTTTATTTATCAACTTGAAAATTTATTGTTCAAAGTTGATCCTAAAAGCTTAAACTCAATCATTCGTACAGGGATCTCATCGGATAACTTTAGTTCTTCTTCAAATAATCTCAGCGGACAAGCTGTAAATATTAATAAAATTGCGCCTGACATTATTCAGAGTTATCAATGGCTTTACCTAAATTACCAAGGTTTAAAAGGAACTCAATCTTTAGAACAGGTTAAACTTAATCCGCATTATCATAATTTTAGAACCAAAATGCGTTATCTCTATGAAGCCATAGGAGAAAGCTTTGAGCAAGAAACCGCATATGCCTGGGTCACCTACCTCTTTGCGGGTTTTGAAAATCAAGAAGTTCGGGACATTACTCATCAAAGTTATTTAAAACAAATAAATAGTCCAATTGAGCAAATTACTTGGACTTCACCAACAACCCTTGCTGGGCGATCAGGGTTGGTCAAGGTAACCTGGAATAATGGGCTACGAGCTTTTGCAGAAATGCAAAATCTCTATCAGGTCTTAAAGAATAATGGCTTCGATGTTTATATTTGCTCAGCATCTTTTAGTGAAGTGGTCAAAGAAATGGCCACCAATCCATTCATGGGCTTTAATATTCCTGAGCAGCATGTATTTGCATTCGAATTAGAGCGTGATCCACAGCATAAAATCAAACCACGCTTAAAAAATGATTATATTCAAACCTTAGGAAAAGGAAAAACCCAGACAATTGAAAAGATTTTAGTCAGTCACTATGGTTATGGACCACTATTGGTCGCAGGAGACAGTCGAGGTGATGTCAATATGATGCAGGATTTTAAAGACATGCAGAAAGTTCTCATTATCAATCGTCTCAGCAAATCCGATCAAGACATCATCAAACTTTCTAAAATTGCAGCACAACAACATAATGCTCAATCTGAGCATAAAACCAACACAAAATATTTACTACAAGGTCGTGATGCCAATACTGGAAAATTCATCGCATCGATTGAGAGTATGACATTAGGTAGCCATGTGAAAAAAGTCTTTTCAACGCCTTAAAATCAGCATTCTACTTCCAGATAGCCTTAAAAATGCACTATTTGATGTGTTCAATATAAATTTTACCCATAAAAAAATCCCCCGATCCGATAGATCGAGGGATTTTTAGGAATAATGAGCTGGCGATGACTTACTCTCACATGGGTAACCCCACACTACCAT
>NZ_SLVJ01000017.1 GCF_004345325.1 Acinetobacter calcoaceticus | reverse complement strand
TCTTTGCGCTGATGGTAGTGTGGGGTTACCCATGTGAGAGTAAGTCATCGCCAGCTCATTATTCCTAAAAATCCCTCGATCTATCGGATCGGGGGGTTTTTTTTTGCGGAAAATTTATATTTAAAGAGAAAATATAATTTAGTTTATTGGCTGAATTGAATAGCCTGATAAAGGATAGACTTAAAGATATGCTTTGCTAAATAACAAAAAAACTGAAGTGTAGTATGAATAATAAGCGTTAATGTTGCATTTATTGCTCGAACACTCAATAAATAAAGAGGTATTCATGCTGATATTTCAGAATCACCCAATACACGGTGCTATTTTTGATATGGATGGGACAATGTTTGATACTGAGCGATTACGCTTTCAAACCTTGCAACAAGCGTCTCAAGAACTGATGGGTATTATGTTCTCTGAGGATTATCTGATGCAGTGTTTAGGTTTAAGTGAGCATTCATCAAAAAAATTAGCACAATTAATATATGGCCAAAATATTCCTTATACTGCGATTCGTATTCGCTCTGATCAATTGGAAGGTGAATATATACGTGACAGTGGTGTACCGATGAAAAATGGATTGGTACAGCTATTGGAACGATTAAAAAACTCAGGACTAAGTATGGCTGTTGCGACATCGAGCAGACGTGAAATTGCAGAAGCGTATTTAAAGAATGCAAATATAACTAATTTTTTTGATTTATTAATCTGTGGTGAAGATGTCAAACAAGGGAAACCAGATCCGGAAATCTTTTTAACCGCAGCAGAACAACTTAATTTAGATGTGAAGGCTTGTTTGATGTTTGAGGATTCTAAAAATGGGCTGTGTTCTGCATATAAAGCTGGTGGGATTACTGTTTTAATCAAAGATATTAAGGCACCAAATCAAGCGATGCTTGGACAAGCCAGTTATTATTTTGAAAGTTTATATGACTGTTTAAAGGCGCTTAATTAAGTTTTAAAAACTTGATCATCAGGATGCTAGATTTAAATTATAGCTAGGGCCTATTGATTGAGGTTGCAGTTGAATAAGATCCTTGTTTTTAGAATAGCCTAAGCAAAATTTGCCTTGGTAGCTGTAAAGAAAATTAAGTAACTTGTCCATGGTAAATACTGTGTATCTGTTGCTTGTATTTAGAGTGAGTTGTACACAGCACTTACCATGAGTCAAATTTAAATTAACTCCACCAATATCTTAAAATATGGAAGAATATCGGTGCGGAGAAGCAAATAGAATCGATACGATCTAACATTCCCCCATGACCATGGATTAATTGTCCCCAATCTTTAACACCACGATCGCGTTTGATGGCCGACATCACCAATCCACCAAAGAAGCCAAATATACATACGATTAAACCAATCAATGCTGCTTGCCAATAATTGAAAGGCGTGAGCCAAGCCATTGATACACCCAGCGCAGTTGCCAATATAATGCCACCTAATAAACCTTCTACTGTTTTAGAGGGGGATAGCAACGGAGCGACTTTATGTTTTCCAAATAACTTACCGCAAACATACTGCAGTACATCTGAAGCTTGAACCACCATAATTAACCAGATCGCCAACCATATTTTCTCACCTTGGAAACCTGGAAGTTTTAAATTTAACAAAGCAGGGACGTGAGAAATACAGAACACTGTGACCATCAGACCCCATTGGATCTTGGCACTACGCTCTAAGAAATGCGTAGTATCTTCCTGTTTTAAACTGGCAATTGGAATCAGTAAAAAAACATATAAAGGGATAAAGATTGAATATAGGCCATACCAATCGATATAGACGAGATAATACTGATAGGGAATGACAAAATAAAAGGCGATCAGCAGTGGGAAATAATCGCCACGTCTTGTAGGGAGGAGACTAATAAACTCTCGTAATGCGAATAATGAAATGATTCCAAATAATACAATAAATGCGACTTTACCAATCAAGACGGCTGCACCGATCACAATCAACATGATCCACCATGCATTGATACGTGCATTTAAATTTTCAATTACTGCGGAAGGTTGATCCTTTGAGCGTTGTTTTAAGACAAAACCGACACTCGATGCAAAGACTAAAATCCCCGCAAAAATAGCGAAAAACCAATAGGTTTGCTGTAAATTCTCTGGACTCATTGGTTTTCAACCTTTTTTAACTCAAGTAGTTGCAGTCGTGCGTTGGCTAAAAATTCAGCTTTGCTTTGGGTGGTATTTTTTTCTAAGGGTGCACCAAAACAGACTGTAGACAATAAAGGCAATGGAATAAAAGCGCCTTTGGGCATAACACGTTTTAGATTGGAGATCCAAACGGGAACGATATCGATCTCTGGAAACTGTTGATGCAGATTATATAAACCACTTTTGAACTCTAATAATTCCACATCATCATTGAGATTACGTGTACCTTCTGGAAAGAAAATAATCGAATAACCTTCAGCGAGTACATCTTTGACCGGTTGTAAGGGGTCGGCATTATTTTCTCGATTACGCTTAATCGTGACGCCATTAAAGGTATCTTGGATCAGAAAACGGCGTAAGCCATCTTTACTCCAATAATCTGATGCGGCAATGGGGCGTGTTTGTCTACGCATCTGTTTCGGTAATGAAGACCACAATAATATAAAGTCGATATGACTATTATGATTGGCATAATAGATGCGCTGTTTCATTTCAGGTTGGCAACCCACCCATAAACTACGTGCACCAGTGAGTAAACGTGCTCCTCGACGCGTGATAAATGCCAACATGCGGGCAGCAGAGTGACTGGCCATATTGCCTTTTTTTTGTTGTACGGGCGTAGGCTGCTGAGGTGGGGTGGTGATTTGATTCATGTAGACAACCCAATTTTATTAGTCTTTCAATACGAAAATTAAAATATCCAGATTTGCATTTTTAAATGCTTGCTACAATCTAGATAAAATCTATAGTGATAATAGTTTAAAAATCAGCAAAGCTAAAATAAAATACTGCAAAAACAGTAATCCAATTTGAATTTTGAATAATTTCATACAGCCTTGAAAACGAATTGACCAATCTCGCGCTGATTTTTTTGCTGGCATCAATTTAAAATACAACAGGGCTTGATCCATTTCCTTAGTGAGTTGCGCAACTGTTTTCTGCACTGATTGTTCTGCGAGGTGCTTGAGTAAATCCGCATCCAATTTCAGTCGAATGGAAATATAATGCTGCATAGCGCAGAGTAAAAATACGATCATTAAATAGCTGATCAGTTCGATGTTGAGCCAGCCTTTTAGTAATATGCTGAGCACCGACAAACACAGCGCAACATAAGCCGAATACAGTAAACTTCGAGTATTGGACAATAGGTTGGCTAAAAGCTGAAATTTCATTTGCATGGGGATGCACCTCTCGGCAGATTGATGTTCAGCGATTGGATCTGCTCAATCTGTTTGGGTTTGATCACCACCCATGGTCGTGCCGTTTCAATCTTTTGTATGGCTTCTTCTACACTAATCACAATCTGCTGTTGGTACATCCATGCAGCCAAGATCGCACTACTTCTTGAATAGCCTAAGCCACAATAGATCAATATCTTTCGATTAGTGTTGGTTACTGAGTTGTTGGAATGCTCAGGATTTTCATGATCTAGGACAGACTGTTGCTGCTCAAGAAAAAGAGTATTGAATTGATCCGCTGCATGAGACAGTTGAGCTGTGTTTAAAGGGATTAAATCCAAACTTAAATATTGTCGATCTAAGTCATCCAGTGGGCTCGGTAATTCGGCACAACAATCAAAGACCTGATGGTAGTTTTGTCGCTCGGACGCTGTAGGAATACGGCCTAAATAGATCTGTGTTTGTTGAATCTGCAGTACCAAAGAATCTTCAGGATGTTTCAATGTCCACAGTCGGCTATTGAGCCAAGCAAAGGCAAAGTAGGGAGCCATCAGCATTAGACTGGCCGCTGTCATTTTGCCATTGCGTTGTTTTTGGAAAAAATGTGGTCTTTGCAGTGCATAGGCCAAAGCGACCAAACTCAAGCTGATTGCAGGATAGAGTAGCCACAGTGCGCTACTTTTTAAAGTTAAGGCCGTTGCAGTCAATAGGATTGTCGCAATCAGATAATAGCTCGCCAATTTATAATGCTTGGCTGAGCGCAGGTGTAGGTGATCTGCGATAAAAGGCGACTTGCTCTGAACAGGAAATAACCATAAACACAATGCCCCGACGATCAGGCCTGCAGGGATGTCGATGAAATGGTGTTGCCAAGTGGTCAACACCGAAAGCCCAATTAAAAAAGACCAGAAATCTACCAACCATTTCCAAGCGCCGCTGCTATGCCGACGATAGAAATCCCACAAGATCACCAACAGGACGATATGTAATGAGGGGGCTTGATTATACGGTTGATCAAAACCCATCAAAATATCAAACCATAAGCCAAAAAAGCCATCCAATTCTGGGCGGACAAAACTGAACTTTAATGGAAAGAGCAGAAAGCAACTGACGGCAATCACTTGCGCTGAAAATAGCCTAAGCAAATGCTGTTTTAACTCAAACTTGTTCCAACACAGTAATAATGACAGCCCATAAAATAAATCGATCGACCAATAGGGTACGATGCTCCAAGGCCACAGTGGAATAGCATGTTCCCAAGCAAAGACGATGCTTGGAACTTGGCTTAGACTGGCTGCATATTGATTGGCAAAACCATAAGTTAAAAAGAAAAAGGGTGCCAAAAGTAGCAGACAGCCCAAGCCCCATTTCCATGTCCCACCCTGAGGTGTCAATTTATCAATCATCGAATTTAGTGCTCTAGGCTTAGATTTTTACGGCAACTGAAACGGTGAAAATACCGAATTCATCGATGCATTGATCTACTTTTTTAAAGCCTGCCTGTTCGACCAGTGCATCCATTTCTGCTTGTGAGCGTAAACGCATCACCCACGCATCTCCTTGGCGATGTGAAGTGAGCGCCCGAGCGATAAATTCTTGTTGTGGATGCCAAATCTGACCGGTATAAATCAGATAACCGCCTTTACTCACGGCTTGACTTAAACCGTCAAGGGATTGGCGTAAAAGTGCATTATCATTAAACAATTCATATAGCCCAGACACCACCGCCAAATTCACTTTGGGTTCAATCTCCGCTAGAGATTGACGATCAAATGCATCTGCCTGAACAAATTGTGCGATATCAGCCAAACCGCGTGACTCAATCATATTACGGCCCGCTTCAACATTGAGCTCACTATAATCGCGTAATAAGATAGAATTCGGGCGTAGTGCGAAGCCATTAACCGCATCCAAAATATAGCGCCCATGACCCGAAGCAATATCCAGAATATTTAAAGCCTGCTGTTGCGAATGAATCTGTGCAGCATATTTCTGTAATAGTTGTTCGATATGTTGTTTGCGGACACGAATGCCTTTCCAGCCAATGGCATTGAGGTATTGGCGGTCGATGATTTTACCCAAGGGGTTGCTACTTTCGGTTTTGTTACGGTAAACAAAATCTAAGGTGCTGCCTGAGTCATATCCAGTGTCTTCACCGATTTTTAAGCCACGTGAAAAGAGACTGCCGATTTTTAGATTTTTTTTGGTGAGTTGCCAAAATTTATTTTTCATCGAATTTGCTGGCAGTGGGGCGCTGAGTTGTTCTGCAATGGCACAACTGGCACCGATTTTATCGGCGTCTAATACATTGGGCGCCTGATAGGGTGTGGCAAAACTTTGCAAGATAAAGCGTCTGATTTTATCGACCGCACTGGCGCGATTTTTTTCACCCAAGGTATCGTGGTAGAAACCATCCAAGACATGAAATTCTTTTTGCGGATGTGGCAGTTTTTGATAGAACTCACGTTGTGGGGCTTGCTTGACCACAAAGTCTGCCCCCGAGCAGAGTACCTGAGTCGGTACAAATATATGTTGTGCATCGTCTACGATACGATCGGCCGCTTGATACAAGCCTAGCAGCATGCGCACAGAGATCGCACGTGCAATCTGTTCATCAGTGTCATAACTATCAGCACGTTCGGTATCATGGGTGAGCATTTTTGCTTTGACATAACTGGTGATAAAAAAGTTACCCCGCAGTTTATTCATCAACGTTAATCCTGGACGTGCAAAGGGCACATAGAGCTTGATATCAAAGGCGGGAGAGGCCATGCATAGGGCGCGAATCTTCGGTGCATAATCATGCACCCATGTGGCGGCCAGTACCGCACCTACACTTTGACCAATTACTGCAATGTTTTCAGGATGAATGTCATAATGAGCCTCAATATGTTGTACAAAATATTGAATATCTTTGACACAGGCAGAAAAACTTGGTGCATCGCCACGTTGACCAGGGGATTGACCATGGCCGCGCGCATCCCATGCAAAAAAATCAAACTCTGCTAAATTCAGCTCATTAACCAAATGCGCCATACGGCCAGAATGTTCGTGGCCACGATGAAAAAGTAAAATAGCTTTCTTTTCGTTAGATACTGGCTTTTTGTGGGTTGCTTTAGCATCGTTATGGCTGCTGGCCCAATGTTGATAAAACAGTGCGGTGCCATCATGGCTGATAAAGCTATCTTGTCGATTGTTATACATATTGGATTCCCAAATAAGCTGATGTTGTAATAAAGTTGGTTTTGATAAAGCTGATTTTGAAGAGTGTTTTTTGAAAAATAAGTGTTTATTGAGATACGGAGCGATCTAAACTATTGTGAATGCGGTTGTAGATGGTGAGTAATAACAACACGCTCATCAAGCCAAGCAATCCATTGGCAAGGTATAGCAAGATCTGTTGTTGCTTTGAGATCCACGGGAACACCCAGATCATCAGGCTGAGAAAACTGAGCCAAAAGGCACGATCACTTTTGCCCATTGGGCCATCGTAGCGACGTTCAGCACCGATCAGTGGTGCCATTACCCCGGTATATTCAGATAAAATTGCCATGAAAACCATCAACAGCAACAGTGGCGTTGAAAGCACTGCAAAAGCCAAAAGACTTAAGTACAGTGCGTTATCAGAAATCACATCACTGAGTTCGTTATAATAGGCACCCAATTGAGATTGCTGATTAAATTCTTTCGCCAACATGCCATCAATCGCGTTAAAGGCCATACGACAGAGCATCCATAGCGGAAACAGCAAGATCAGCCATGAGATTGGGCGGGTTAAAAAATAAAAATATAAAAAAAACCGCCAGTATCACTGAAATCAGCATAGCCAATAAGGTGACTTGATTGGCATTCACACCGCGCCTATAGAGGACTTTCACCACTGGTCTTAGCGCATTTTGAAAAGCAGGTTTGAGTTGGTAAATAGAAGGCATGCTTATTGTAAATATAAAATAATCTCGGAATATTAAGCATTTTTATAAAAATAACTCAAGTAATATTGAGGATATCACTTGAGTTATGTTTGATTTGAGCTTTGGTTCAAAGCCTTTACAAGGCCAAATTGGCAAGGTGAGGATTAAAATTAAAACTCAGATATTAAAAAATTTAGCGGATGATGCCTTTTTGCAGCAGCACAGCAAAAATAAATTGGTAGATTTTGAGAGCAAAGGCCATGATCGGGGTTTTGTATTGATTCCAAATATACTGCATCAATACGCTGGTCAGCACTGCGACCAAGATTGCGCCAAACATATCCAGTGGGAAATGCACGCCTACATAAACTCTGGCCCATGCCACGATGATTGCAATGCCAAACAAGATCAATCCAAGCTTCATTCTTTGGGCAAAGATATATGAAAATGCGATCGAACTAAAAATCAGCATATGATTGCTTGGAAATGAATAGGTGGGTGCATGTTTGATGAGGGTGTTGCCCATTTCCAGCATAAAAGGCCGTGGATGGTGATAGCCCAATGAGATCACATAGCCGATCAATAATGCCACTGCTGCTGTCAGTACCGCTTTCAATGCCAATGCTTTGGAATGATAACTTCCTAAGAACCATGCCAATACCAGAAACAACATCAATATATAGAGGGTGTCATTGGCCATGAAGATTGCAATATTGATATCTGCAGGACTGGCGGATGCTGGCGCATTTAGAACGTCAAATAACTGGAAATTGATCGTTTCAAGTGACATTGTTTCTCCAGGGTAGAAATGCTCAAGTTGGCAAATTAAAAGCGGTAATTACGAAAGGTCGATATTATAGGACTAATTAGTTTGGGCAGACCAGAAAAGTTTGTCTTCAAAGTGTCACAATCGACCACTCATAGCCGCAGCGCATGGCAAAAGCTGTGGCACGTGTACAGATGCTGCTGTATTTATTAGGCAATATTTTAGAACTTATACGACTAAATGAATGGAACTGGTTATAATTGTTCAGTTTTGATCAAAAGGCATTCCGATGACTCCAGCATGCAGATTGTTAGCAGCGCAGAAAATTGACTATTCGATTCATGAATATCAGCATGACCCGAGTGCGAAAAGTTTTGGTCTTGAAGCTGCTGAAAAACTCGGTCTGGATGTTGATGAAGTCTTTAAAACACTTTTGGTCACGGATGGCAAAGATTTTTTTGTGGCGATATTACCGGTGCAGTTCCAACTCAGTTTAAAAAAGATAGCCGCTGCACTGAAATGTAAAAAACTGCATATGGCGGATGTCAAAGATGCTGAGCGTCTGACGGGGTATCTGGTGGGGGGCATTAGTCCCTTTGGTCAGAAAAAGCGCCTAAAGACTGTGGTTGATGAGCGTGCAACTGCATTGCACAAGGTCTATGTCAGTGGAGGGCGACGCGGTTTGGATATCGGTATTGATCCTAATACCTTGATAAAAGTCTTAAATGCACAATATGCCGATGTGGTGGATGTAGACTGAAATAGAGGATTAAATTCTGGTTTGCGTTACAGCATGAAGTATTGAGGATTTACACCGCAGACAAAAACAACACTGACAAAAAAAGCCAATGACAGATTACTGTACATTGGCTTTTTCACTTAAAAAAGCTTAGTTTTTAAGTGCTGGGGTCGCAGCAGCAATGGCAGCAGCTACGGCATCATCTTCAGATTGAGCTGTTGCTGATTTAGATGGGCTAGCAGCAGTCTCTGTACTTGGACGTGCGGCTTCTGCTTTGGCTGGCTTCGCTTCTGGTTTTTGCTCAGGCTTCGACTCAGGTCTCGCAGCAGGCATTGCTTCAACCGCAGCAGGTTGAGCTGCAATACTACCTGCAAGCGTATTGCCATTCGATGAGGTATTGGCAGCATTGTTGATCGACGGCGATGGTTCCACTTGGGTTGGGATTTCAACCGAGGTGTTTTTGTTCGAATGGTCAACACTTTCTAAGCTTTCAAATTGAGCTGCAGGTTCAGAAACGCTTGCAGCAGTTTTTTCTTGTTCATCTTCAGGTGCTTTTTTCTTCACACATGCAGAGACCAATAGGGTGGCAGCAATAGCACCACAGATTAAAAGTTTTTTATTCATAATTACTCAAAGAAGATTGAATCAAAAATGTTAAAGCATTATAGCAGTAAAATTATCGATAAAATCTGACTAAATTTATGTAAATAATTTATCGGAAATGTAGATAAAATAATCAATTGTTTTTAGTTCTTTGAATTGATGCGGATTGACTTTGCTTTATAGGTGCAAGGTAAAGTAAAATTGCGCAACATTGTAAGCCGATTTAGGCTCGATCGTACGAGAGACTCAATGACCCATTTTATTTTCGTGACTGGTGGTGTGGTTTCATCACTAGGTAAAGGTATTTCAGCTGCTTCTGTTGCTGCGCTTTTAGAAGCCCGTGGACTAAAAGTAACCATGGTTAAAATGGATCCATACATTAATGTAGATCCAGGTACAATGAGTCCGTTTCAGCACGGCGAGGTATTTGTCACAGAGGATGGTGCCGAGACCGATTTAGATTTGGGCTATTATGAGCGTTTCTTACGCCGTGCCAAAATGACCAAATTGAACAACTTTACTTCTGGTCGTGTTTACCAAGACGTACTTAACAAAGAACGCCGTGGTGATTACCTCGGGGGTACAGTGCAAGTGATTCCGCACATTACCGACAACATTAAAGAACGTGTACTTCGCGCAGGTGAAGGCTATGACGTTGCGATTGTCGAAATTGGCGGAACGGTTGGTGATATCGAATCTCTACCATTCATGGAAGCTGTGCGCCAGCTGATGGTTGAACTTGGTCATAAGCGTACCTTGCTGATGCATTTGACCTTGTTGCCATATATTAACTCTGCCAAAGAGTTAAAAACCAAACCGACTCAACACTCTGTTAAAGAATTACTCTCGATCGGGATTCAACCCGACATCCTCATTTGTCGTACTGAATATGATGTAGATGCAGAGACCACACGTAAAATTGCATTGTTTACCAATGTGGAAGCACGTGCGGTGGTGGTGTGTAAAGATGCTAAATCTATTTACCAAATTCCACGTACCTTCTATGAGCAAGATGTTGATGATCTGATCTGTGAGCGTTTTGGCTATAACGATTTAGTCGAAGCTGATTTGCAAGATTGGGACAATGTGGTTGAAGCGCTGCTCAATCCTGAATATACCGTTCGCGTTGCAATGGTGGGTAAATACGTTGAATTGCCAGATGCGTATAAATCTGTCAATGAAGCTTTATTGCATGCGGGTATTCAAAATCGTGTCAAAGTTGAAATTGACTATATCAACGCAGAAGAGCTAGAGGGCAATGACCCAGCGACCCTGTTACAAGATGTAGATGCGATCTTGGTGCCAGGTGGATTTGGCGAGCGCGGTACTGAAGGCAAAATGCAAGCCATTCAATATGCACGTGAAAATGGTATTCCATTCCTTGGCATCTGCTTGGGTATGCAATTGGCAGTGATTGAATTCGCGCGTCATGTTGCAGGTATGCCAGAAGCCACCTCAACTGAATTTAACCGTTCAACAAAATTCCCACTCATCGGTTTAATTACCGAATGGTTAGATGAGCGCGGTGAAGTTCAGCAACGTAGTCTGCAGTCCGACTTGGGCGGCACTATGCGTTTAGGTGCGCAAAAATCTGAATTGGTTGCGGGTACCAAAACTGCTGAAATCTATGGCAATACTGAGATCATCGAACGTCATCGTCATCGCTATGAAATGAACAATCGTTTCATTCCTGCGATTGAAGAAGCGGGTATGAAGATTTCTGGTTACTCACCAGTGCAACATTTGGTTGAAACCATTGAAATTCCGAATCACCCATGGTTTGTAGCGGTACAGTTCCATCCAGAATTTACCAGCTCACCACGTGATGGCCATCCATTATTTGCCAGCTTTATCGCAGCAGCGAAAAAGCACCATCTTGCTGATTAATCGTCTTTAATGATGATAAGGAATCCCTGGTCTTGAGCGAGTGATCGTATTAAAACCAGGGTTCTTGGACCTATGAGGAAGTTTAAATGTCACAGTTGCAAGCGCAGGAAATCATCCGTTTAGGTGATATAGAAATGGCCAATCATTTGCCATTTGTATTGTTTGGTGGCATGAATGTGCTGGAGTCTAAAGACCTCGCCTTTGAAATTGCTGAAACCTATGTGGATATCTGTACACGTTTAAACATTCCTTATGTGTTTAAAGCCAGTTTTGATAAAGCCAATCGCTCTAGCCTCAACTCTTATCGTGGTCCTGGACTGGAAAAGGGTTTGGAATGGCTGGCGGAGATTAAAAAACATTTTAATGTGCCGATCATTACAGATGTGCATGAACCTTATCAGGCTGCACCTGTGGCTGAAGTGGCCGATATTATTCAATTACCTGCATTTTTAAGTCGTCAAACCGATTTGGTTGAAGCGATGGCTAAAACCCAGGCGATTATTAATATCAAAAAAGCCCAATTTCTTGCGCCACATGAGATGCGTCATATCCTGCACAAATGTTTAGAAGCAGGCAATGACAAATTGATTCTGTGTGAACGTGGTTCAGCATTTGGCTACAACAACCTAGTGGTTGATATGCTTGGTTTTGACAGCATGAAAGAGATGCAAGTGCCAGTGTTTTTTGATGTGACCCATGCGCTACAAACCCCAGGTGGTCGTAGTGACTCTGCGGGTGGACGTCGGGCACAAATCACCACCTTGGCTCGCGCTGGCATGGCCACAGGACTTGCAGGTTTGTTCTTAGAAGCACACCCTGATCCTGAAAAAGCCAAATGTGATGGCCCATGTGCATTGCGCTTATCACAACTGGAGCCATTCTTGGCCCAGATCAAAGAATTGGATACTTTAGTCAAAGGATTCAAAAAGTTAGATACTCATTGATGCTGTAATCAGCATCTTGTTTTTTTTTCTACTGAGGAATTATTCATGAGCCAAATCGTTGACATTCGTGCACGTGAAATTTTGGACTCTCGTGGTAACCCAACCATTGAAGCAGACGTAATCTTAGAATCTGGCGTAGTAGGCCGTGCATGTGCACCGTCTGGCGCATCTACAGGTTCGCGTGAAGCACTAGAATTACGTGACGGTGATAAATCACGTTACTTAGGCAAAGGTGTACGTACTGCGGTTGAGAATGTTAAAACTCATATTCGTGAATCTTTAGTCGGTGAAAATGTTTTTGAACAAAAAGCACTCGATGAGAAAATGATCGCGCTTGACGGTACTGAAAACAAAGAAAAATTAGGTGCTAATGCGACTCTAGCCGTTTCTCTTGCAGCAGCACGTGCCGCAGCAACTGAGAAAAAAACTGAGCTTTATCAGTACATCGCAGATCTACGTGGTCAAATTACCCTCAGCATGCCTGTTCCAATGATGAACATCATCAATGGCGGTGCGCATGCAGATAACACTGTTGATATCCAAGAATTTATGATTGAGCCAGTTGGCTTTACATCATTTGCAGAAAGCTTACGCGCAGGCGCTGAGATTTTCCATTCTTTAAAATCAGTGTTAAAGAAACAAGGCCTCAATACTGCAGTGGGTGATGAAGGTGGTTTTGCACCGAACCTACGTTCAAATGAAGAAGCCATTACTGTAATTCTTCAAGCAATTGAATTGACTGGTTATAAAGCGGGTTCAGATATTATGTTGGCGCTTGATTGTGCAGCATCTGAGTTTTATAAAAATGGTCAATACATCCTTGCTGGCGAAGGCAACAAAGCATTTAGCAGCAATCAATTTGCTGATTACTTGGCAGGCCTTGCAAAGCAATATCCGATTATTTCAATCGAAGATGGTTTGGATGAGTCTGATTGGGAAGGTTGGAGCTATTTGACTTCAATTCTTGGCGACAAGATTCAATTGGTTGGTGATGATTTATTCGTAACCAATCCAAAAATCTTGCAACGTGGTATTGATGAAAAAGTCGGTAACTCGATCTTAATCAAATACAACCAAATCGGCACCTTGACTGAAACCCTAGATGCAATCTATTTGGCCAAAGCCAATGGTTATAGCACTGTCATTTCACATCGTTCAGGTGAAACTGAAGATTCAACGATTGCTGATCTTGCCGTGGGTACTGCAGCGGGTCAAATCAAAACCGGTTCATTGTGCCGTTCTGACCGCGTAGCGAAATATAATCAACTTCTTCGCATCGAAGAGTTGACTCAAGCGGTTTATCGCGGTAAAGCTGAATTCAAAGGATTAAACTAATTTTCAGATGAAAAATGTTTGAAGTATTCAGAACGACATCAAGTAAAGTGATTTTAGCAGCGGCGATGATTATTATCGCCGTGTTGCAATATCACTACTGGAGCGGTGAGGGCGGTTATCTCCCTCACCAGACTCTGCTGCAACAAATTCAGGATCAAACGGACAAGAACGAAGAACTCAAAGAACGCAATCGAATTCTAGCAGCCGAAGTTTATGACCTGAAGAATGGCGCAGAAGCCATCGAAGAACATGCTCGATTAGATCTCGGTCTGATTAAGCCACACGAAACATTTGTCCAAATGTCTACGATCAGTACACAGTACCAACCGATTTATGTAGATCCAACAGCAGTTGTAGATGCAAGAACCAATGAAGATGATGAACCAGTACCCGAACTCCCCTAAACTTTGGGCGGTGATCCCCGCAGCAGGTTCTGGTCGTCGTTTTTCTGCAACGGATTTGAAACAATATCAAGTGATCCTCGGTCAGACTGTGCTTGAGCACAGTGTGCAGGCGCTGAATCATTTGCCCTTGGCAGGTTATGTCTTGGCCTTGGGCGCAGAGGATGATTTTGCAGCGACACTGCAATTATCAACACGCTCGCTAGCACACTTTTGCCTAGGCGGGGCTGAACGGGTTGATTCTGTACTTAATGCATTGAACTATTTAATGAAAATGGCTGACCCTGAAGATTGGGTCTTGGTACATGATGCAGCACGGCCCTGTGTTGCACCATTGAACTTGGACGGCTTACTGCACACCGCCATTGACACAGCGCACAGTGCAATTTTAGCCACACCCGTACGCGATACCCTGAAACATGTTGGTGCTGATCATGCGATCACACACACGGTGAGTCGTGAGCAACTTTGGCAAGCACAAACGCCACAAATTTCAAAACTCGGCTTACTCAAGCATGCACTGGAAACGGCATTGGCAGACGGAGTCAGCGTCACGGATGAAGCCAGTGCATTGGAATATATCTCAGCACCAGTACAGGTGGTTTTAGGCCGTTCCGATAATATTAAAATTACCTATCCCGAAGATTTAACGCTGGCTGAATTGATTTTACAGTCGCGAAAATAATTGATTTATTTGCGTTATTTCTCTCTACTTAACTTGCAAAGCCTATGCAGAGCGCCTACATTAATCCAAACGCTGATCACTTTGTCGTCGCAAGACCAGCAAGGTAATTCAGCTTTTTCGTATGATGAAAGCCAAACGCTATTATTTTGAAATAAAGGTATTGCTATGCATATTGTGGTGATGGGTGCAGGGGTGATTGGGACGACAACCGCGTATTATCTTGCTCGCGCGGGGCATGAAGTGACTGTCATTGAACGTCAACCAGGGGTTGCACTGGAGACCAGTTTTGCCAATGCGGGACAAATCTCTCCAGGATATGCATCACCTTGGGCGGCACCGGGCATTCCACTGAAAGCATTTAAATGGATGTTTCAGCAGCACTCACCGCTCTCTATAAAGCTCACTGGTGATATGTATCAATACCATTGGATGGTACAAATGCTGGCTGAATGCACCAGTAGCCGTTATAAGATCAATAAAGAACGTATGGTGCGCTTATCTGAATATAGTCGCGATTGCCTAGATGAACTCAGAGCCAGCACAGGGATTCATTTTGATGAACGGCAATTGGGCACACTGCAATTATTTCGTAAACAACAGCAACTTGATGCCGCAGTCAAAGATACCACCGTACTGGCGGAAGAAGGCGTACCTTTTGAGCTATTGGATCATGCAGGTGTGGTCGCTATAGAGCCGGGTTTGGCAAATGCCACAGTTGATTTTGTCGGTGGTTTACGCTTGCCCAATGATCAGACGGGTGATTGCCAAAAATTCACCACAGAGTTGGCATTGCTGGCAGCCCAGATGGGGGTTCATTTTATTTTTAATCAATCGATTAAAAGTATTGCCCATGATGCTGATCAAGTGACTCAGATTATTCTAAATGATGGGCAAGTGATCCAAGGGGATCGCTATGTAATGGCATTGGGGAGTTATAGCCATGAAATGCTTAAACAATTGGAGCTTGATGCCCCAGTTTATCCACTAAAAGGCTATTCGATTACCACGGATATTGTGGATGCTGCTCGTGCACCGATATCGACCATATTGGATGAGAGCTACAAGATTGCATTGACTCGTTTTGATGATCGTATTCGCGTCGGGGGGATGGCGGAACTTAATGGCTTTGACCAAAGCCTAAAATCTAGCCGTGAAGATACTTTGCTCATGGTACTCGAACAGTTGTTTCCGCAAGCCAGTGACTTAAGCCAAGCACATTTTTGGACGGGACTACGTCCTGCAACGCCAGACGGCACACCGATCGTGGGGCGTACACGCTATAAAAACTTATATACCAATACAGGGCATGGCACCTTGGGTTGGACCATGTCCTGTGGTTCAGCGCAATTGTTGGCCGATTTGATCTCCAATCAAACCCCACAAATTGCATTTGCTGATCTGGATATCAGTCGTTATCCCACTTAACCAAACTTAACCGCGCCACGCTTCACAACCTTATTTAAATGGCATATACATTGCATTAGAACTATAAAGATTATTGCAGGAGAGAAGCCGTTTACGGCTCGCCGAAGGAGCAACCGCCCCGGAAACTCTCAGGCAGAAGGACTGTAATAATCATCGCAATCTGGAGAGTAGTTACAGTTTAGACTGTGCTCACCGAAGGGGATGGTTAAATCCAAGGGTTGGATTTTTATCGAAGCTCTCAGGTACCAATGACAGATGGGGCATGATTTTGAAATGTTTTCGCGTTTCAAAGGAGTGTACTTATGACGCATATTGCTGTGATTGGTTCGGGCATTACTGGGGTAACCACCGCCTACGAATTGGCACAATTGGGCTATCAAGTGACGGTGATAGACCGCCATCTGTTTCCTGCAATGGAAACTTCATTCGCCAATGGCGGTCAATTGTCTGCATGTAATGCAGAAGTGTGGAATCAAAAATCAACAGTGTTAAAAGGAATTAAGTGGATGGCGCGCAAAGATGCACCATTACTGCTCAATCCCGCATTTGATTTGCACAAATATGCATGGTTAGTCGAATTTCTCGGCAACATCAAACATTATCAAGCCAATACCCAAGACACGGTCAAAATGGCCTTGATCGCACGCAAACGACTTTTTGAGATTGCAGAACAAGAACAAATTCAGTTTGATTTGGAAAAGCGTGGGATTTTACACTTTTACCATACTGAAACGGACTATTTGGTTGCCAATCGGGTCAATAATCTGTTGTGTAGTGGGGGGCTACATCGCTATGCGGTGACACCAGATGAAATGAAAAATATCGAACCGAGTTTAATGGGGGAATATTTTGGCGGGTTTTATTGTCCTGACGATGCCACAGGAGACATTCATAAATTCACCACTGGACTAGCCAAAGCCACTGAAAAATATGCAGTCAAATATTTGTTTGGTATGGAAGTGGTCAATATTAATCACAGTGATCAAGCGGTGCATATCCAATATCAACCGAGCGTGGAAAATATGCAGCAGCAGGATCAGGGTTTAGATCAGTTAAATGCAGATGCGGTGGTGGTGTGTGGTGGTGTGGGCAGTTATCAATTGGCCCATCTATTGGGGGATCGGGTCAATGTCTATCCGGTCAAAGGCTATTCGATTACGGTACAACTCAATGATAAAGACAGTATTGCTGGGGCACCGTGGGTCAGCTTACTCGATGAGAGTGCCAAAATAGTTACCTCGCGCTTGGGTGATGATCGATTGAGAATCGCAGGTACGGCTGAGTTTAATGGCTATAACCGTGATATTCGCAGTGATCGTATCCAACCCTTAACCGATTGGGTCAATAAAAATTTCAATCTTTCCACCGAACATGTATTACCGTGGGCAGGATTGAGACCGATGATGCCGAATATGATGCCTGTGGTACGACGTGGCAAACGAGCACGTGTTTTTTACAATACCGGACATGGACATTTAGGTTGGACCTTATCCGCTGCGACCGCGGTGATGATTAGTCAGGAAGTGGCACGCGCACATCCTGCAACTTAATCTCAATGTGAAATGAGAAAACCCGAGCACAAAGTCTCGGGTTTAGAGTATTCAACTGGTTGTTTTAACTTATAAGTATTTGCTGAGGGGGCAATGACTTAGAAGCTATACACCATGCCTGCGCCAAATACAGTTTTCTTATTGTCGTTATCTTGCCAGTTACGTTTTTGTTGGGCAAGGATACCGTAGAAGCGAGTTTGTTTATTCAAGTTGTAGTCTAAGCCTACGCCATATTGGTCAAGTTTACGGCTTTCATCAGTCCAATCAGTTTTAACGTTTTGGTATTGACCTTTCACCGCCCAAGGGGTGCTAGGAATACGATAAGTCGCTTGAATTAACCAAGCACTTTCTTCTAAAGATGCAACTTTAGTATCAAGTTTATTTTCTTTTAGATATTCAGCAGAAGGGCTGTTAGATGGTTCAGTATATTGATACAACGCACCTAGTGTTAAACCATCAACACCAACTTTACTGAAATCATAATCGCCAGTTACGCGGTAAGAGTCAGATTCTACTTTAGTGCCGATATCAGCAGAGTTATATGTACCTGCAATGCCAAAGTTACCAGCGACACCGAGCGAAAGACCTGCATCTTTATTTGCATAGGTTAAAGAAGTTGAGATCCCGCTACCAAAGCCATTACGTTCTTTAGTGGTGTATTTAGATGCGTTATTTTCACCCATTTCTGCCATGATTTTAAACTGTAGGCCAGGAACGAGTAAGTTTTTATCAGTTTCAAAACCGATGACGTTTTTCAAACGCTCTTCACCATACATGGTTTTGGTGATATCGAGGTTGGTGTCATCATTGAAAATATCTTGGTTATCGCCAGCAATGTTACGGTAGTAACCATCATAGTTACCTGCTTTCAGCGTACCGATGTCTTTAAATTTAAGACCTAAAAAGCGATTACGTGCACTTAAATCAGCATCTGAACCAGTACCATCGGTAGCAAGAGTCCATTCTGCTTGATAAATTACAGCAAGATTATCAGTAAGTTTCTCTTCACCTTTGATACCAAAGCGTGAAGCATTGGAGTTCAATTGGGTCTGGTCTTTACCATCAAATTTATTGTTATCGACTTGGTTTATAGAAACGTTCATCTTACCGTATACTGTAGGCGCTGCTTGCACTGCGCTTATTCCTAGTGATGCAACTGCTGCAGCGAGTAGCACTTTTTTCATTGAGATTTCTCCAAAACGTATTCAGTATGGCCTTAGCCTAAGCACTTTTATATCCAGTAAGCCTTACAACAAATTATTACAATTGCTTACTAACTCGATTTGAAGTATCTGCAAATTTTGTTACATAGAAGTGAAAGTTATATGACAATTCTGTGACGTGTGACAGCAATTTGGCAGCGTATAACTGCAAAATTGCTCTGTTTCTTCCTTGCAATTACTCGGGCTTTATTTGAATAATCATGTTTTTTACCTTGGTTTAGCCGCAAGTTACCGTCTAAATTGAGCGAAAATCAGGGGGGGAGTGATTCTTTGGTAATGCTCCCTAAAGATAATTAAATTTTATTCTTTTGAGATGTAGTAGGTGGCAGTACGGTTTTCATTCTCTCAGCAAATATTTGAAACAGACGTTCCTGCTTCAGTTTGTTTTAAAATACTCATGATTAAGCTGTCAGAATATTTAGCTGTTTTTATTTGTCCATATGAGTATCATTGAACAGCTGTAGAAAGCCGATATCGTGAAGATGATCTAATTAAATTCGAGGAGACACGCTTAAATATTAGCCGTGGAACGATCTCATTCACGCAAAAAGCCCCATTCACTTGGATAAGGCTTTCGTAAGCGATTTAAGTTATTGATTTAGAATGGATTACCAAGTGCATTTCGCATAACGCGTATTATGTTAATTTTAAATTTTCTAATGAAAAAATAAGTTCACTGTGTGAAATATTCCAAGTGAAAGTCTCCTGTTAAGTCAGCATACATCATAGCCTAGTAAAATGTATTCGCCGGACGCTTACATTGAAATAAGACAATTAACATAAGTAATTTCGCATAAGGCGTATGGTATTCAATAGGGCATAATTCACAGGTTTTTAATACGATACAACCCTAAACTCTATTTACTTGGAATATTTCCAAAAATTAGGATCTTGGTAGTTTTCATCAATATGGTAGCCTTTCGCTCTAGCCTCTTGTTCTGCGTTTAATCGATGTTTCTGCTCTTGTTCCATATATTTTTGAAACTCTCTTTCATACTCATCATCACTGAAATTATCTACATCGACACCATCATCACCAACCATATTTTTCATCCTATAGCGAAGCGTGGTAAAAGCATAACTAATGTCTAAATTAAATGGACGGTTTTCTTGGGTTTCATCCTCTTTATTTGAGGCTCTTGGACGTGGTAATGGAGAAAAACTAATATTTAATGCTACATCACTATTATATACTGTAAGGGTAAGTTCCCGACTTCTTGACAGGACTTGCTGCCATTGTTCAAAACTTAATAAACTTGTAGGATCGATACTATCTCCATGTTTATTTAACATATATTTTAGGTTATCTTTTGGTGCAATTCTGGCCTCACTGGTGTAGTAGAATTGTCGCCAATTATTTTTCTTCAGTTCATTCACCACGTTGGCATAAGCCTGATAATATTGCTCTAAACTAATGCCATTTTCTGCATAAAAGTGACTCATCACGTCAATACCGTGAATACCTTGATAAGTCTTCCGATCAAATGCAGTGCCCATTGCACTACTGACATTGGGAATGTCTAAATGACTTTCCGCAGTATAAATACGCACCTGACCTAATGCAGAATCCCTCCAATCTAAATCCTGAAATCCCATACCCACAGGTTCCATATAATTATTATCGAAAATCGATTGATTCCTTTGAAAGTCTTTTACACCCTGTATACCAAAATGTAATTCAGTTTGCATTGTTTTATTTCCTGAAGATAAGTGAGTGGGTTGGCATGCCCATAAAAAGATACAAAGAAAAAATAAGCCACAGAAATACGCCACAAGCCTATATGCTTTAAAAAAAATCAAACGCGAACTATTGTTTACCTGCATTGTCTGCGATCCATGTGCTGATGATTGCCAATTCTTTATGTATAAAAGCTCGTCCATTATCATCAAGCATTAATCGATGATATTTAGCAGCAGCTCTCTTGATCCATTTCATTCGACTATCATATGAAGGAGCAAATGTTAATGCACTTGCATCCTCATATACCTCCTCTTTAAGCTTATCCAGAACATTCCGATGTCGTCCTTTATAGTGTTGTACTTGCGTAGTAGGCTTACCCATAGTAAGTCCCATTAGATGAGGTGCTTCTTTTTGCACATCAGATTTATAGTAATCACTCGAAAGTACTAAAGTTGCGTCAGGACCTATCGAAAAGACAGATGCTCCTTTACCAAAAACTGCACCAACCCGCCCTCCCAGAGTATCCCACACCAAAGGCTGTAAAACATTGCGCTGTTCTTGGACTGCAATCATATTAAGGTGCTCCATAAGCTCTTTCTCAGCCTTATGAAAACGCACTTTTTCTAGAGGGAATTGTTTAAATATCGCCTCAATTTCAGTGAGTTTTGAAAAAGTACTTTCAATTTCAGCAGTCCATTTTAAGTTTTTAATGTACTTAAAGCTTCTTCAGACCAAGTTAGATTGTTCATTAGTAATTTCGCATAAGGCGTATGGTATTCAATAGGGCATAATTCACGGGTTTTTAATACGATACAACCCTAAACTCTATTTACTTGGAATATTTCCAATAATCTGGGTCTTGGTAGTCTTCATCAATATGATAGCCTTCCGCTCTAGCCTCTTGTTCTGCTTTTAATCTGTATTTACTCTCTTCTTTTTCATGTTTTTGAAAAGCTATTTTATACTGATCTTCATTAAAATCATCCACCTCGACATCCCCCTCATCAGTAACACCAACCACACCTCTTGTACTATAACGAAAAGTGGTAAAAGCATAGTTGATATCTAAATTAAACGGACGATTTTCTGGGGTTGCATTCTCTTCATCTGAGGCTCTTTGAGCTGGCGATTCAGAAAAGCTAATACTTAATGTTACATCACTATTATAAACTCGAAGCAGGATTCCATTACTTTGTACTATTTGTTTCCATTGCTCAAAACTTAATAAACTTGTGGCATCAATACTTGTTCCAGTATGACTTAACATATATTTCAGATTATCTTGAGGCGCAATTCTGGCCTCACTGGCGTAATGATATTGTTGCCATTTATTTTTCTTGAGCTCATTCACCACGTTGGCATAAGCCTGATAAGCTTGCTCTAAACTAATGCCATTTTCTGCATAAAATCGACTCCTCACATCAATACCATGAATACCTTGATAAGTCTTCCGATCAAACGCAGTGCCCATAGCACTACTGACATTAGGAATGTCTAAATGACTTTCTGCGGTATAGATACGCACCTGACCTAATGCAGAATCCCTCCAACTTAAATCCTGAAACCCCATACCCACAGGTTCCATATAATTATTATCGAAAATCGATTGATTCCTTTGAAAGTCTTTTACACCCTGTATACCAAAATGTAATTCAGTTAGCATGGTTTTATTTCCTGAAGATAAGTGAGTGGGTTGGCATGCCCATAAAAAGATACAAAGAAAAAATAAGCCACAGAAATACCACCCAAGCCTATATTCTTTAAAAAAAATCAAGCGCATATTATTTACCTGCATTATCTGCTATCCATGTGCTGATGATTGCCAACTCTTTATGTATAAAAGCTCGTCCTTTCTCATCGAGCATTAATCTATGATATTTCTCAGCAGCCTTATTGATCCACACCATACGTTGATCATAGTCAGCAGAATTTGTCCCTTCTGGTGCATCCTCATATACGTCCTCTTTAAGCTGATCCAGAACGCCTTTATGGCGGCCTGGATAAGCTTCTACTTTTGGCCCAGGCTTCCCCATATACAAACCTGATGGTGGAGGCACCCGTTTGACCACATCAGATCGATTGTAATCACTAGAAAGTATGAGTGTTTGGTCTGGACCCAATGCCCTTAATCCCTTCCCCATACGACCTGCATTCTTTCCATCAGGTGTGTTCCAAATGAGAGGTTTTAAAACATTGAATTGTTCTTGGATTGCAATCTCATCCAGATGTTTCTTAAGTTCATCCTGAGTCATTTTAAAACGTGTTTGTTCGCCAGTATAACTCCAAAATAGAAATGTCCGGTTTCCCCAAAGTAAAAATCAGCGAGTTTGAACTGAACCCCAAATCATGACAAAAAAGCCGATCTGGAAACAAATCGGCTTTTTATGATTAAATTTGGAACGTTTCGACAATTAAATGGTTTTAAAATCACTATGTTGCATTCAGATTTACGCGTTCAATGCAGCTCTGATTTTTTCTGCTTGGGCTTTAATCTTTTCTTGGTCACCCATTTGGATGGCGTGTTTACCCAATTGATGAATTGAACTTGGAATCAAATGGAAATGCACATGAGGTACGGTTTGACCTGCGGCACTACCAGACAATTGCATCAATACAATACCTTTAGCATCTAAAGCAGTTTCGATGGCTTGAGCCACTTTCTGTACAATTTGAATGGTATACGCTGCGGCATCTGGTGCAAGGTCGAGTAAGCTCACTGCAGGGACTTTGGGAATGACTAATGCGTGGCCATCTGCTTGAGGCATGATATCCATGAAGGCAAGGACTTGATCATCTTCATATATTTTTATAGCAGGGAGTTCACCGCGTAAAATTTTTGCAAAAATATTTTGGTCATCATAAGCCATGTTGATTTCCTTCAGGCGTGTTATTTACAGTTCAATTCTTTTTGACGTGCTTTGATTTCATCTAAGCGTTGCTGCTCTTTTTCAGAAAACTTTGGTTTGCTGGTAAAGCAATTTTCGTTGCCATATTTTTCCTTGGCTTCAGGATCTTTAAAGCAAAAGCCTTTTGCTGCATAGATCACGTTATAGTCATCTTGGAGTTTTTTACATTCTTGTGCAGGTTCAGCGGCCATCACTTGAGCACTGAGCGCAAAGGTAAATAAGGTGAAGAATACTTGGGATATTTTTTTCATTTAGTCAGCCTCAAATTCGACATATACGATTGTGGATCACTTGTTCATTATAGGGGCTGAATTTGCTTATTCAATGTTTGAAAATCACTCAAGTGTGATTTTTACTCCATGATTGGTTCATATTCATGGTACTGCAAAGTCACGATTGGGTTATTTAGATGCATTAGCACAAGTGTGGCATAGAGAGCGTAGATGTTCTTGTTGTGGGCTTGTTGTATGAACAGCACTGTCTTTCGGGTTTCGAAGATTCCCCACTAGCGTGGCAAACTTAGTGGGGGAGTCGGTTAAATCAGGGTAGAGCGCTGTTCTAGCCAGTATTTGAGTTGAGGCCAAAATTGATCTGCACTGTTTTGATTTGACATCAGTCCCAAATGTCCACCTGGGATCAGTTGAAAGCTGACATCTGGACTACTGGTCAAATCGACTAAGGGTTTCACTGCCGCTGCGGTGACCATTTGATCGCTGATGCCTGCACCGACCATGAGTGAACATTTGATATTTTTTAAATCGATTTGCTGTTGTTGAATCTTGATATGACCGGATTTTAATGGATTTTGCAGCCAAATATTGAACAACATATCTTGATTGATGCCACCAGGATAATCAATCATGTGATTTAAGAAGTGCCCCAAAGTCGCATGTTCATGAATAAATTTTGGATTATCCAGATTCATCAATAATTGCTTATGTCCGTCATACCAACCTTTGGGGTCTATTATTTTAAACCCCAGTGCATTTAATAAGCCGAGTGAATGGATAAAGTGGTGGGGGATTTTCTCTGAATACAGTCGTTGCTGTAGTTTGGGTAGGCGGCATAAAAGCGCATTGAGTTTTTGATAGAGTAGGCCGATATTCCCTGAAGCCCAACTATCGATTGGACTGCCCAGTACAATCAGGTTTTTGACTGCATGTGGTTGATGCAGTGCGGTATAGAGTAAGACAAATAATCCCGCCATGCTCCAACCGTGTAAAGAAATCTGATCCGTCTTGGCATGTTGTTGTATTTGCGCAATACAGTGCGGTATGGCGTCATTGATAAAATTTAAAAAATTGAGGTGACGATGTGCAAACGTCAGTTTACCCCAATCGATTAAATACACATCAAACCCCGCATCAGTAAAATACTTCACCTGCGAACGGTAGGGATAGAGGTCGTAAATAGACATATTAATTGCCAGTGGTGCGACAAAAACCAAGGGCTCAGTATATTTTTTATTGGCTGCTGCATAATAACGCACTTGAGCTGTTTCAAGCTCAGCAATCACTTTATAGGGCGTACGTTGAGAGAGGACTAAAGATTTCGCTTTAAATACCCGCATGGATAGATTTTTAAGTTTATCTTGATGCTGTTTCAATTTATGCTTCAGGACTGACATAATAGGTCGCTTGCTCTAGTAAAGTGGGGCGTAGGCAGTTTAAGTGAACTTTTTCTATTTTACCTTGACCTTAAATACTTAAGGCGCTCAAAATATTGGTAATAATTAACTCGGGCCGTCCAAAAACTGGTGTAAACAAATGAGTCAACACGACGACAAAGAATATCAACTCGATACACTCGCTATTCGTACGGGTCATACCCGTAGTTTTGAGGGTGAGCATGCAGAACCTATCTTCCTTACATCTTCCTTTACCTATGCCAATGCCGCTGAGGCAGCAGCAAAATTTTCGGGACAAGAGGCGGGAAATATTTATTCACGCTTTACCAATCCCACCGTTGCAATGTTTGAAAAACGGCTGGCTGCTCTAGAAGGTGCCGAACGTGCAGTGGCCACCAGTTCAGGTATGGCTGCGATCATGGCTGTGGCAATGACTTTCTTAAAAACAGGTGATCATGTCATCTGTTCACGTGCGGTATTTGGTTCGACCGTGGCCTTGTTTGAGAAATATATCTGTAAATTTGGTATAGCGGTCGATTTTGTTGATCTGACCGATATTGCAGCATGGAAAAACGCACTACGACCAGAAACCAAATTACTCTTTGTTGAATCTCCCTCTAATCCGTTGATTGAAATCGCCGATATTACTGCATTGGCCGAACTGGCACATGGCAATGGTGCCTTAATGGCGATTGATAACACCATTTGTACACCGATCTTGCAACAACCACTCAAGTTTGGTGCAGACTTGGTGGTGTATTCGGGAACCAAATATTTAGATGGTCAAGGTCGCGCGCTGGGCGGTGCGGTAGTCGGATCATCGAAACTGCTTGAAGAGATTCATGGCTATGTACGCACCACAGGTCCATCAATGAGTCCATTTAACGCTTGGGTTTTACTCAAGGGCTTGGAAACCTTACGTTTGAGAATGCGTGAGCACAGCGCCAATGCGGCAAAACTTGCTGAATGGCTCAAAGGGCACCCGAAGGTAGAGAAAGTCTACTTTTCTGGCTTTGAAGATCATCCTGGACATCAGTTGGCAAAAAAACAGCAAAAGGGATGTAGTGGCATTGTATCGTTTAAAGTGCAGGGTGGGCGTGAACAAGCTTGGACTGTGATCGACCATACCCAGTTTATCTCGATCACAGGTAATTTAGGCGATACTAAAACCATTATTACCCATCCTGCGACCACAACCCATGGCAAACTTTCAGCAGAAGTGAAACAAGCCGCTGGTATTGAGGAAGGATTAATTCGAATTTCTGTTGGTTTAGAAGATATAGATGATATTATTCGCGATCTCAAACGCGGTTTAGACTTAATTTAAGCAGCATTATATTTAGGAGTGCATTATGAATATCAATATGCTCATGCAGCAAGCGCAGCGTATGCAAAAAGACATGGAACAAAATGTCAAAAAAGCCAAAGAAGAGTTGGCGCAAACTGAAGTGCAAGCTGAAGCAGGTGGTGGATTGGTCAAAGTGACCATGACTTGTCGTCACGTGGTGAAGCGTATCGAAATCAATCCTGAATTATTGCAAGATGATGCAGATATGATTGAAGACCTCATCGCAGCGGCTATGAATGATGCTGCGCGTCAAGCTGAAGCGATTAGCGAAGAACGCATGAAAGCTGCAAATACAGGTATGGGTCTACCACCTGGTTTGGCAGGCATGTTTTAAGGATACCTATTGTGTTTAGTGATCGTTTTGATCAACTGGTGCAAAGCTTACGTATCTTGCCAAGTGTTGGGCCTAAATCAGCCCAACGCATGGCGTTGCATCTGATCATGAAAAATCGCGAAGGCGCTGTAACATTGGCGCATGCATTGAATGAAGCAACCTCATATATTCATGAATGTCAGACCTGTCGTTCACTGACTGAAAATGAAATCTGTGATATTTGCTTATCTCATGATCGGGATCAGCAATTATTATGTGTGGTTGAGTCACCAGCAGATGTGATGGCCATTGAGCAAAGTGGCAGTTATCGTGGTAAATATCATGTATTGGGCGGTCATTTATCGCCGCTCGATGGTATTGGTCCTGAGGAAATTGGCATACCTTATTTGTTGCAGAGACTGACGGATGGTTCAATCCAAGAAGTTATACTTGCAACCAATGCGACCGTCGAAGGCCAAGCGACTGCACATTACTTGGTTGAAGCCACCAAGCATCTGGCGATTCATATGACCCGAATTGCGCAAGGCGTCCCTCAAGGAGGGGAGCTTGAATATATTGACAGTCATACGCTGAGCCAGGCATTACATCATCGAATGAAAATGAAATAAGTGCGCCATGTACTTATTTCTTTAAAAACTCCAAACTTGTTTACAATTGTTGAAACAAATCCTCAGTTAAAAGTTTTTATTTATGCCAATATGACAGCAGTTTTAATCAGTATGAACTTGAATCAATCCTGTAACTTAGGTTGTTCTAAGTTTTTTTAAAATGGTTAAAAATTAGATGGCTGTGACTAAAATCATAGAGAATTCAACTTATTTCAGGGAATTAGTGTAAAAATACTATATTTAAAAATCTTGTATTAAGGTAAAATGTTGTTTAATTTGAATATATTATTTTGACTCAGAACAAACATGTTTCAATTTATCCAACAACAAACAGAACTTAATCGTGTTCTGAACTTGATGAGTCAATGCTCAACATATGGTTTAGATACAGAATTTATTAAAGTAGATACTTACTGGCCTAAACTTGGTGTTTTACAAATCAATGTGGATCGTCAAATTTTTCTATTAGATGGTACTGCACTAGATTTGAGTGAGTTTTGGCATAAAATTTATCAAGCCGAACAAAATATTTTTCACGCTTGTAGTGAAGATATTGACCTCATTTATCACTATGCTCAGAAGAAAAGTCTGAGCAATGTTTTTGATACCCAAGTTGGGTTGTCATTTTTAGGACATGGCTTACAAGTCAGTTATCAAAATGCACTTAAGCAGGTGCTTGATATTGATATTGATAAAGATCAGACCCGTTCAGACTGGCTCGCACGTCCACTCAGTGATGAGCAGATGAAATATGCAGCCAATGATGTCCTGTATATCATGCAATTGGCGGCTAAGATTCAAACTGAGCTTAAAGACAAAGGCCTGTATGATTTTGCCTTGGAAGATTGTCGTCATTTAAGCCTGGAAATTGCCACCGATGTACCGACTGAGCGTTTATACGCAGAAGTGGGTAATTATCGTCATTCACGTCGACAGTTGATGCAATTACAGCAGCTGTGTGTTTGGCGTGAGCAAGTGATCAAAGCACTGAATCAGCCGCGTAGTTTTATTCTTAAAAATTCCAGCATGATTGATTTGGTTGAAAAAAATCCAAAAAACAATTTCCAACTTTCGCAGACCAAAGATATTCGTCCTTCTGTGGTGCGCGAGCATGGAAAAACCATTTTGGATTTATTGAAGTTTTTACCCGAAGCTGAACATTGGCCGCTGCGAATCGCCAGACCGATTAAACACTCCTCAAAAGGTGTGACTCAAGTTGTAGACGAGTTGATCGATGAGGTTGTGCTTGAAACCCAAGTACCTAAAGAAGTGTTAATGCGTAAGAAATGGCTGAACATGCTCTATCAGCATGTGGTGTTTCATGGTAATGAGCAAGACTTGCCGCCATATTTGCTGGGGTGGCGCTATGACATCTTAACGCGCCCTTTAATTCGTTTGCTCAATGATGATATTGATTATCTGACCACGCAGATGAAAGTTATGGCGTAGTTGGAAGCAAATAATATTTTTAAAATACGACTGCTGCGTTGATATTGGTTAATGTCAGGCAGTTTGTTTTGTTGTATGCTATTTCTCGAGTTTTAAATACGTTGTTGTGAATTATGCGTTGTGATATTTATAAATCGAGCAAGAAAGATGAAATGTATCTCTATATTGCTCGTCCAGAACAGTCTAATGAGGAACAAGACACCGATCCTCTGGCGGTTGTTCCTGAATTATTACGTCAAACTTTTGGTCGCGCCACCTTTGTGATGCATCTTGAATTGGATGCTGCGCGAAAATTAGCCCGAGTCAACATTATGCATGTGATTGATTCACTCAATACCAAAGGCTTCTTTATCCAAATGCCACCAGAAGGATTGATTAATCCAAATGCGGTAGAACCAGAGGGCTTACGCGGTGCGTGAACAATTATCAGGACTGTGGGAGAATTTTTTAAACCTACTCGATGCACTGCCTGAAGATGGGCTTGCCATTTCAGTCTATCTCATCGGTTCAATTATTCTGCTGTGGTGCTGGTATTCGATCGTAAAGCGTATATCTGCGCCAGTGGGTGGAATACTCTGGATTGTACTCTTTGCTTTGGTGGTCACACCCACCATTTCTGAGGGGCCTAATTCGGAGATTGCACCTGCTGTGTTCGGTTTACTGTTTGGTGTGTTAACCAAAGATTCGGTGCTGATTTGGTCAAATCTCTCGTTAATTAGTTTTGTGATGGGGATTGGTCTGTTACTCGGTTATTGTTGGACCAAGTTTAAAGCATACAAGCAAGCGTATAAACCAAAGTCACCCTCAACTGCATCGCCACTTTAAATAAGAATAAGGTTATCGAAATATGTCTGTGAATTCGCAACAATTTGTAGGAACGGATCAGTATATTGCTACTGACAGTTTAAAGCTCGCTGTAAAAGCAGCGCGTACTTTGCAAAAACCGCTCTTGGTTAAAGGTGAGCCTGGGACAGGTAAGACCTTGCTGGCGGAGCAAGTCGCAGAGAGCTTGGGACTTAAACTGATTACATGGCATATTAAATCGACCACCAAGGCGCAACAGGGCCTGTATGAGTATGATGCTGTATCGCGTTTACGCGATAGTCAGCTTGGTGATGAGCGTGTTTACGACATTGGCAACTATATTAAGCCAGGTAAATTGTGGGAAGCTTTTCAGAGTGAAGAACGCTGTGTGCTATTGATTGATGAGATTGATAAAGCAGATATTGAGTTTCCAAACGACTTATTGCATGAACTGGACAAAATGTCTTTTTATGTTTATGAGACAGGTGAAACAGTACAAGCGATTCAACGTCCAATCGTTATTATTACCTCAAATAATGAAAAAGAATTGCCTGATGCGTTTTTACGTCGTTGTTTCTTTCATTATATTGAATTCCCTGATGAAGCAACGATGCGTGAGATTATCGCCGTGCATTTCCCAAAAATATCATCTACTTTGGTCAGTGAAGCATTACAGGTATTCTTTAAACTACGCCAAGTCCCAGGTTTAAAAAAGCCACCATCAACTTCAGAACTGATTGACTGGTTGAGTTTATTAATGGCAGACGATTTGCCAGAAAATATTTTACGCCAGCAGGATAAATCTAAGGCCATCCCACCTTTATATGGCGCTTTGATTAAAAATGAACAAGATGTCCAATTGCTTGAACGTTTGGCCTTTATGACACGACGTTAAATCAGCAATTGCTTGAATATGCTTAATAAAAAATCGCCCAAACGGGCGATTTTTTATTGGTTGTGTTCCAGCCAATCACCGAGGTCGATTGCATTGGCTACAGCCCATTTACGAGTAATTTCAAAGACTAGAATAGAATCACTAATACCCATGCGATTCGAGAGTTCGTTTTTAATCAATGTTGCTGAATTTTCACTATGAACAATCCAACTGCTTTCGTTAATACGTTGAAAAATTTCAAAATCTTGAATGAGCTTGTCAATTTCAATTAAATTTTGTTTATGTGGGGTGTTATAAATAATAAGAAAATTCATAGTATCCTTATAGAGCATGTGATTGGCTATTGTTGTGATGGGATCTGGACGTTCCTCGTTTCAGATTCGATGTTTTAAAATCGGAGCCATGAAATACGGAAGCTTCGATGTAAAGAGGTGATTGAGTTTAAAATGACATTTTAAATTGTCATATTTAATTTATCGATCTGTAGCCGTATAAGCAAGCAGTAATTAAAATTTCTTGCGTTGCAGAATCAACCTTTTAATGTTTGGTTTAGAATCTAGATTTATTCTTCAAAGGTTTTATTTAATGCAAGTTGCACAGCATCGACTCGAGATTTACACGCCTTATAGGCTGCCATTGATTCTTCGACGATAGTCATTAAATTGTCGATGTCAGGTTGTTCTTGAGATTCAAGAAATTCAGCATTTTTCTTTAAAATTTCATAGCCTTGTTTAAAGCTAAGTGATTCTGAGTTCATGTTTATATACCTGTGAGCTGAGCATGAATAATACCATCACGTAATTCAATTTGGATATTACTATGCTGTGGGAATTGTTGGATTGAGCGAATGATGTGACCTTGACTACGTACTATGGCATAGCCTTTGGCCAAAACATGGCGAGGATTCTGTAGTAGGGTCTCACGCATATAAGATTCAACTTGAGTGGTTGCTAAATTAATTTGCCGTTGAGCAAAGTATTCTGTGCTGTTGCGGATTAACGTCAATGTATTATCTGCGACTTGAAGTTGGTTTTGTGCTAAAGATCGTAGCAGCTTTATATAGTGATCATTTTGGCTTTGGTAGGCACTGATCTGATGTTGAGAGCTGAGTTTAATGATCTGTAGCGCCTTGATTACCTCTTGGCTACGTTCAGCGATTAAATGTCTTATGCCAGCAATCACTTTACTGGGGGTGTCAAAGGTTCGGTGTGCGATTTCGTCCAAGATGGTGCGGTCTTTTTCATGACCAATACCGACCCATACTGGCACCGACCGTTTGCAGAGTAGGGCAGCGAGTGTGTAATCATTTAAATAAGCCAAATCATTGACAGCACCGCCACCGCGAATAATGACAATTAAATCAGGTGGGGCAGTATATGTTTTCACCCATTGTCTAAGTCCGATACTGAGTGCCTCAGTAATACTTGCAGCAGCAGTATTGCCTTGAAAGGTGGCATGCTGATATACAAAATGGCACAGACCAGACTGGGATAAATAATCAGCATCTTTTTTAAAATCACCTAAGCCCGCTGCATTTTCTGGCGCTATAACCAGGATATGCTCTAAATCAAATGGATTGTTAAGTGATCTATTTTTATTGAGTAGATCTTCACTGCTTAAGCGCTGGAGTATTTGTTGGTAGCGTCTAGCAAAGTCACCTAATGTGTAACTTGAGTCAATATCTTCAATATTGACTGAGAAACCATATTGGGGATCGAAGCGTGCTTTTATTTTGATCAGAACATTGAGATCACGTGATAATTCAATGCCGCTTTCACGTTGAAATTTATGTACGATTTTTGCAGCTGAGAACTTCCAGATCGTCGCTTTACAACTGGCTATAACTTGATCTGTGTCCTGATCTTTTTCAGCAAGTTCTAGGTAATAATGACCGGCTTTAATATTAAGATTGCGTATCTCGGCTTTTACCCAGACCGCTTCTTTAAAGCTGATATGGATAATCTCTTGAATCTGGGCAAGATAGTCACTTAATGAAAGTTGAAATTCAGACATAAATCTAAGAAAAGTTGAAAGTATTGAAAATAGTAGCTAACTGCTTGCTTAAAGGCAATAAACATCTATTGACCTTGCTCAATCAATGTGGCATATTTTGCGGGTAGTGTGTGAAATAGTCATCGCATACTCAAATATTGAACAGCTCGCTTAGGTGGGTTTTTTTAATGAACTCTAGTAGTAGTAATGAGTAAATAGTCTGTTGCAGTATCTTTTAGTTCGTGGTTTATCTTTTAATCCTTCGTTTCTTATGATTCAGTTTCATCATTATTTCAAATTCGTATGTTATTAAGAGTTAGCACAATTTTAAAATTTAGGATTAATTATGTCTAATATCGTTACTGGTACCGTTAAGTGGTTCAACGAAACTAAAGGTTTTGGTTTTATTCAGCAAGATTCAGGTCCAGATGTTTTTGCTCATTATAGCGAAATCCAAAACGATGGCTTCAAAGTACTTAACGAAGGCCAACGTGTAGAATTTGAAGTGACCAACGGTAAGAAAGGTCCTCAAGCAAGCACCATTAAAGTTATTGGTTAATCGCATGCAAGATTTTAATTTAGCGAATTGTTATTAATTTAAAATAATATACGCTAGATTGATTAAGCCCACACATGTGGGCTTTTTTGCATCTGGATGATCATCAGTGTTTAATAAATATGCGTCTAAGACGGCGTAATTTGATTGTGGCGGTTAAATCTAGATCAGCATCAATGAAAAGACCCAGCAGTAAAGTCTTTTAGCTTTACATCGTTTTTACAATCTCTGATAATGCTTTTCAAGCGAATTTCTAGACATACTCAAGTGAATCATGGGTCGCAAAGAGCATGTTCAAGATAAATAAATATTTGATATCAAAAAAGGGATTTGTCGTTCATGTTTGTGCGATTATTTTACATCTTAAGAAAATATGGCGTACCAGTTAGCACCCGTGAACTTATTGATTTAAATCAAGCAGTGAGCGGAGGTTTAGTTTTTGCAGATCAAGATGATTTCTATCAGCTGGTAAAAACGGTCATGGTAAAAGATGAGCGTTATTTTGATAAGTTTGATCGCGCGATGAAAGATTATTTCAAGGGCGTTGAAAGCTTTGATATCGATGATCTACTTAGTCAAATACAAAAAATACCCAAAGAATGGTTAGATCTCGAATTATTAGAAAAACATCTGAGCCCTGAGCAACGTGCTGCTTTAGAAAAAGCAGGTTCGCTCGAAGAATTAATGAAAATGCTAGAACAGCGTTTAAACGAACAGCATAAAAAGCATCAAGGTGGTAACCGCATGATCGGGACAGGCGGGACTTCGCCTTTCGGTGCCTATGGTGATCACCCTGAAGGTGTGCGAATTGGTGGACCTGGTCGTAAGCGCTCAGCGGTCAAAGTTTGGGAGCAGCGAAAGTACCAAAATCTGGATGATGAACAAATTTTGGGCACGCGCCATATGCAGATGGCATTACGTCGCTTACGTAAATTTGCGCGCCAAGGTGCAGCTGAAGAACTAGATATTAACAGCACGATTCGTGAAACTGCCAAACAGGGAATACTTGATGTACAACTGGTACCTGAGCGGCGTAACCGCGTTAAAGTGCTCATGTTATTTGATGTTGGCGGTTCTATGGATTCGCATATCGCCCAATGTGAAAAGTTGTTCAGTGCTGCAAAATCAGAGTTTAAAACTTTAGAATATTTTTATTTCCATAACTGCCTTTATGATTATGTGTGGAAGGATAATCATCGCCGTTCGGCATCGAAAATGAGCACGTGGGATCTATTTAATACCTATGCTAAGGATTATCGCGTCATCGTAGTGGGTGATGCCAGTATGGCGCCATATGAATTGAAATCTGTTGGTGGTTCTGTTGAATATATGAATGATGAAGCCGGTGAAGTGTGGTTAAGACGTCTGAGGCAACATTTCGAAAAAACGGCATGGTTAAATCCAGAAGAGCAAAATTATTGGAATTACACCCATAGCATTGGATTAATTAAACAATTATTTGAAGATCATATGTATCCGATGTCTTTAAAGGGCGTTGAAGATATGACAAAATATTTAGCACGTTAAATAATATGAGTGGTTGCTATTAGAAAAAAACGAGCTCTTGAGAAGCTCGTTTTTTTACGTAGTGAATGTGTGCTACTTCCCGTGAGGGGATTAGCCAGAAATATATTGTTTTAACTGTTCAATCAATTTTTTCTGGTCTTCCATGGTTGCCTTAACCAAGTCACCAATAGACACTAAACCAACGAGTTTACCTGCTTCTACCACAGGCAAGTGTCGTAGATGTTTGTCGGTCATTAGCTCTAAGCAATGCTCCACGCTATGTTTACGAGTTACTGTTAATACTTTGGCCGTCATAATCTCGGCGACTGTGGTCTGTTCTGAGGTGCGCTCCATGAGTGCGATTTTACGCGTATAGTCACGCTCTGAAAGTATACCGACGACTTGTTCATGCTCAACCACAACGATTGCGCCGATGCCTTTATTTGCCATTAAAGTGATGGCGGCTAATACCGTCGCATTGGGTGCAATGGTGCTGATATCATGGGTTTGTTTATTTTGTAATACGTGTGCGACTGTGGTCATAAAGCGCTTCCTTGTTTCTTATCTATCTCAATTAAATGTACCGTTAAAATTTTAAAAAGCCAACATTACAATGTCAAAGCTTGGTTTAATTCAATGTAACACCATTCTCATGACAACTGAGTGACTGATCAGGCTATGTTTAGTTATCGTTGAAGTAGTTGATTCATTAAGCCATTTGAAAACTAGAATGCTCAAAAAAGAAATGCCGCATTTGGGCAGTAGATAATTTAAATTTACGGGTTGATGAGTTGAATAATGCTGGAACGACTTTAAACCGGGTCAATGTCGGCAATAATGATTGTTCAAAGTCTTCTGAGCTGATTTTACGTGGTTGGTAATTGGGCCAATGAATTTTGGCATATCGAAAGGCTTGAGTTGAGTTGAGCCAAAAAGGAAAAATGTTCTCGTCTTGCTCAGATTTAATTGCCCATCCTTCGTTATAAAGTCCCCAAAGCACTCCACAGTACATCATCGTTTTTAAGATTGAAATCTGCAGAATAAGTTGTTTAGAAACAGGTTGGAAATGAATAAGTTTTTTCATAATATTAAGCTATCTGATTCTAAGTAAATACATTGTAAGGCGTAGATCTCAATCTTCAGTTGCTGCTTTATAATTTATCGTAAGCAGATATTATTCCACTTTTTTAATTTGACAAATTTACGCCATTAAAAAACGCCACCTAAGTGACGTTTGATTATGCTTGCATGGTGGCCATCTTCTGCCAATACTGTGCTTTAAGTGAATCACGTTCTACTCGAAAGCCTTGATAGTAAAGTTCTGCTAAAAACATTGCAGCTTTACCGTGTCCTGCACGAGCAGCTTCTTCTAACTGCTGTACTGCGTCTACAAAGATCATTTCTGATTGAATTGTATTTACTGCCGCAACGTAAATGTTCTCTAAATCGCGGTGAGAGAATTGTTGAATCATATATAACTCCTTATTGTAATTATGATTGCTACACTTTGGGCCCGTTTGGCCTAACTACTAGTTTGACGAAGCAATATGAAACTAATATTACAATTTACTTCATTTGTCAACTATTAAGCGCGGTTATGATACTTAAGTCTGGCTTACACGAATAAACATTAGTCAAAATATTATTTATTAAAATCAACAGAGGAAAAGACTAAAAAGGAGAACAACATGATAAACACAATAGATGGTTTTAGTTTTGATCTGCCCCTAGCGGAATCACAAATTATCGCTTTAGCTCAGTTTCATCGGAAACAACTCGATGAAGCGGTTTTCCATCAAGATATACATCTTGGTGACTTTTGTATCGCACAACGAAAACGCGTATCAGATTATACCAGAACACTAGATACAAATCAAAAAACATATTTTTACCTGATCTATGATGGTGAGTTACGTCGACTCGCTGATGATGAAGATTTGCATTCGGCCCAAGCAGAAAGTGGCTTAAGTGTTTTTGCAGTGGTACTGACGTTAATCTTGATAACCGGGATTTTATATTTTTCAGTGATACGCACCGTAATCTATTCGCCTTAAGTGAAGTTTTCAACAGTACAGTTGTTGTGACTACTGGCGATGAAGTGAACGGAGCGTAAGAAACAAGGCTGTATTTTTTATAGTGGCATGATTAAACTATCGTTAATTCGAGGTAGTACATGCTTAATATTTTAGAAAGGGTTAGACAATTAAAATCAGCGTTGAATATTGATCAAATTCTTCATGTGATTGTCGGCATCGTGATTTTTTTGTCTGTCATACAAGCAACAATGATGTGTTTAAAACCGATTAATATAGAGAAATACAATAATATTGTTTTATTATCAGAGCAGGCCAGATTCCCACAAACGCAACTCATGGCCAATCAAATTTTGTTGCGAGATCAAATCTATACGATAGATTATGTGCGGCTGATGTTTGCTCATCAGCAAGAGTCCGCCGAAATCCGAGAATATCCAGCCATGAAGCTTGAAGACGAATGAAAGCCTTTAGGTTTTAGGCTGCATGTGCTGTGAACTGCGCTTTTTTGTCGTGTCAGAAGTTGGATGTAACTGACTTTCGAGTTGTAGTTTGAGTTGGGCTGGATCCAATTGATTTGCGACGACGACCATGGTTAATCGATCTGCGCGCAAATGTTTCTTGATGGCCAATTGTACTTGCTTGACGCTGAGCTTGCTGAGTTGCTTTTGATAGTCACTTAAATAGTTGGTCGGAAGATCATAGAACCCGATCGCTGCTACTTGGGCATTAATACTGTCATTGCTGCTAAAGGTCATTGGAAATGATCTCAACATTCCTTCTTTGGTTTCTTCAAGCGTCTTGGCTGCTATGGGTTGGTGGATAAAGTTATTCAAGGCCTGATGCACAACTTGAATACTGTCAAGAAGTTGATCTTGTTGGGTAGAATAACTTAGGGTAAATAGGCCTTGAGCTTGGGTAGAGGCCAAAGAGCTATAAGCACCGTAGGTATAACCACGTTTGACCCGCAACTCCTTCATTAAAATGGAGTTAAAACCACTTCCACCAAATAGTTGGTTGGCAACTTCTAAGGCAACACGATCGGGGTCATTTCTTGAAATTGCAAGGTGCCCAATCATGACATGCGCTTGAGTTGAATTGTAAGGGATGAAGTGAATATTAAAATCATTTTGATCAGTAGGACTTACAAGCGGTGGGGCTTTGTGTCCTTGAGTCACAGTTAGGCTAATACGACTGGCAATCTTGCTGGCACTTTCTGCATTGAGATCACCTGTGATGGCGATGCCCATATTCTGCGCGACTAAAAATTGATTTCTAAATTTAACCAATTGTTCGGTGCCTATTTTCTTAATACTGCCTTGGGTACCCACGATAGGCTCTGCATAAGGGTGTTGACCATATACGGCACGATAAAAGCGAATATTCATCAGGCGGTTGGGGTTTTCTTGAACTTGTCGTTGACCTACACGGGTGTTGTTTAAGATCAGGTTAAGCCCAGATTGATTAAAACTGGCACGATTGACCACATGCAGCATCAGGTTGATCGCAGCATCGAGCTTTTCTGGGTTTGAGAGCACTCTTAGACGCACCACAAACATATCGCGATAAGCATTGACACTAAATCTGGCCCCCAAACTTTCAAACTGGCTGGCCAATTGTTTGGCAGTAAATTGATCGGTTCCCTCTGTCATTAAACGTGCAGCCATATTGGACAGGCCATACAGGCCTTCGCCAATCTGATCATCCCGTGCTGAACCTGCATTAAAGGTCAGTTGAATATCAACGATGGGCAGGGCTGGGGTGGAGACCAACAGTGTTCTTACTGCGGAGTGACTTTTTAGTTCCTGTACAAATGGTGCTTGGTAATCGTGTTGCTTCGATAAGTTTTTTAGGCTTTGTAATTGACCTAATGACTGTAGTGCGGATTGATCGGGAACTTCCTCTATACTGGGGTTTTCAAACTCAATATTTGCACGGGCAGCGTTGCTTAAGCCTAAACCTAGGCTGAGACCCATTAGAACGATTGCGCAAGGGTGGGCAGAGGCGAGAAATTTAAACATAAAATAAACCTTCAATCCTGACGCTTTTCTTCTGGGCTTAAATACAAGGTACTTAAGTTATCACGTAAAAAATAAATATTGGCGATGCGTTGCAAATCTTGCGCAGTAACTTTGTCATAGTGTTTTGGAAGTTCATCGACCAAACGATAACTTAAACCATTGATTTCTAAGTTACCAATCATCGTGGCTTGGGCCGAGATATCATCCTGACTATAGACCAAGTTGGAGACGAAATTAGACTTTACCCGCTCAAGCTCAGTTGGATTGACCAGCTCTTTTTTAAATAAATTCATTTCATCTTCAATTGCTTGCTGGGCTTGTTTTAAGCTAACTCCCTCAGAAGGAAGTGCAGTAATACTAAATAGGCTATCACCACGATTGTAGGGATCGTAATTGACATTAATTGCAGTGAGCAACTTGCGATCACGTACCAAACGATCTTGTAGGCGCGAGGAGATGCCACCATCCAAAAGGGATTGGATGATGGTCAATGCATAGGCATCTTGCGGATTTTTGGCTGTGGACAGTGATCTCACATTCCAAGCCATGTACAGATTGGGGACTTGAACAGGGAGGTTCATTTCCATATGCCGATAGCCGATACGATCAAATTCGAGCACATCATTGCGATCGGGAATGGAACCTTTCGGGATCGCTGCGAAGTATTTTTTAACATCCAGCAGTGCCTGTTCTGCATTGACATCACCGATGATCACTAAAATCGCATTATTCGGGGTATACCAAGTTTGGTACCATTTTCTGAGGTCTTGCAACTGGATGTTCTTGAGGTTCTTCATAAAACCGATCACAGGTTGTCGATAGTGACTGGTCGGATAGGTCAGCCATTTAAAGCGTTCAAATGCTAAATTACGCGGATTGTCATCGGTTCTTAGGCGACGTTCTTCCATCACCACATTGATCTCTGGCTCAAAATCTTCTTTGCGCAGTACCAAATTGCGCATGCGATCTGCTTCAAGTTCAAGTGCTAAAGGAAAATACTTTTTCGGATAGAGTTGGTAATAATTGGTGTAGTTGGTATTGGTGGCGGCATTGACACGGCCCCCATAACGTAAACTCAGACGGGTGAATTCATTATTGGGTACTTTCTTGGTGCCTTTAAACATCATGTGCTCAAGTGCATGTGAAATACCCAGTAGATTGCCTGATTCATCGCTGCTGCCTACACCGTACCAGATCTGCGTCATCACAATCGGAGATCGATGGTCTTCGCGAATAATCACTTTAAGGCCATTGCTGAGTGTAGTTTCAAAAGTTGAACGTGATAATTGACTCTGGGTGTCAGCATGGGCAACTGCTGAAAACAAACAGATAAAAGTCGTGCAAAATCTGAAATAGTTTTTTTTAAAAACCGCCGTGAGAGAGGGAAATAAAATGTGGGAATACAACACCAGAGCTACCGAGAAATTTTGACCAGAAACGTTTTTAAAAACTATATTTAAATCAAGATGATTGCAAACATAACCGTGTTGTGATTTGTAGGAAATTTGCTGCGTTAATTAGCAAATAAAAAAATCAGGAAATTATGTTAAACTCAGCGTTTTATCGTGGTGCTTTTCAAGGAATCGGCATGCAACAACAGCAAAATAAATTTTTGATTGACGCGGATATAGGTGATGACGATGTCACTTTACCGAGTTTACCTGCCGTTAATGTCCCGATCATTGAAAACCATCAGCCTGAAACTGAGGGATCTTCGACCGCTACGGCCCAGCAAACTGCAGCTGTTGCTGCAGATCAAACAGCGCCTCAGCCATCAAGCGATACTGCTGCAAGTCCATCAACAGCGTCTGATAGCGATGATGCTGAAAAAGGTGGTTTTTTCAGTCGAATGAAAGCGGGCTTAACCAAGACCCGTAAAAATTTGGCTGATGGCATGGTCAGCATCTTAATCGGTGGTAAGGAAATTGACGATGAGTTGCTTGAAGAAGTTGAAGAGCAACTGTTGGTGGCGGATATTGGGGTTGAAGCGACCAAAACGATTATTGCCAATCTTACTGAACGTACTGCGCGTGGTGATTTGATCTATTCGCATTCCCTCTATAAGGCATTACAAGAAGAATTGGTGGCGTTACTCGCTCCACGTGTCAAAGCCTTACATATCGATCCCAATAAACGTCCATTCGTCATCTTGGTCGTGGGTGTGAATGGTGTGGGTAAAACCACCACCATTGGTAAGCTGGCCAAGCGTCTACAAGGCGAAGGTAAAAAAGTCATGTTGGCGGCAGGCGATACTTTCCGTGCAGCAGCAACAGAACAACTTGAAATTTGGGGTGAGCGTAATCAAATCTCAGTGGTCTCTCAGGGCAATGGTGCAGATAGTGCATCGGTGATCTTTGATGCCTTTGAGAGTGCGCGCGCCAAAGGGATTGATGTGTTGATCGCAGATACTGCAGGACGTTTACACAATAAAAGCAACTTGATGGAAGAGTTGAAAAAAGTGAAACGGGTCATGCAGAAAATCGATGCGACCGCACCACATGAAATTATGCTGGTGGTTGATGCGGGCACGGGACAAAATGCAGTCAACCAAGTGGAATTGTTTGATGAAGCCGTCGGGTTAACTGGGCTAACCATTACCAAACTGGATGGTACTGCCAAAGGCGGGGTGTTGTTTAATATTGCCAGTCGGACGCATGTACCGATTCGCTTCATTGGGGTCGGTGAGAAAATTGATGATTTGCGCCCATTCTCTGCTAAGGCTTTTGTTGCTGCATTGTTTGAAACTGAGAAATAGCCATAAAGTTGACACTAGTCGACTGTTATAGTGCATCGCTAAGCAGAACTTTGTTCTAAATTCGCAACACTATGTAATATACATATGAATGAAGTGCCGAGCTTGACTGCCTACAATAGCCATATCTTCAAACAAGATCACAATATTTGCAAAAGGTTAAGATAATGACATTTTTAGATAAGATTAAACAACGCCGTACCATCTATGCGATTGGACGTAATCTCAGCTTAGAAGCGGCTCAGATTGAATCTATCATTAAAGAAGCGGTTAAACACAGCCCATCCTCGTTTAACTCACAATCTTCTCGCGCCGTTATCTTGTTTGGCGAGTCACATGAAAAATTCTGGAACACAGTGACAGATACCTTGCAAAAGATTGTGCCTGCTGAAGCATTTGAATCTACTCGTACACGTATGAATAGTTTTATTGCGGGAAAAGGCACGGTATTGTTTTACGAAGATCACGAAGTAATCAAAGACTTACAAGAACAATTTGCGCTTTACGCGGATAATTTTCCAGTCTGGTCTGAGCATTCAACGGCTATTGCACAATTTGCGGTGTGGACGGCTTTGCATGATCAAGGCGTGGGTGCTTCATTGCAACACTACAACCCGATTGTAGATGATCAGGTTGCTGAAATGTTTGATATTCCAAGTACGTGGAAGCTAAGCGCTCAATTGGTATTTGGCTCTGTAGAAGCAGAAGCAGGCGAAAAAACCTTTATGGATGACCAAGTGCGCTTTAAAACCTTTAACTAATCTTGGTTTGTAAATCAAACAACGAATTAAAAAATGAGAACCTGCGGCGTTCTCATTTTTTATTGATATAAAAACTGTGGAGAAAGAAATTCTGGTTAAGCTTGGAATTTCAATAATGAATTGCAGGCTTGTCATAAAATTGTCATAAGTAAATTGCATAGTGCATTAAATTTTACAGTTTTTTGACAAGAGTGGGTGGAAGGTATGGCATTTGATAAGTTTAGTGTCTTCGCGATCGGTTTAATGGCGAGTAATGCCGTCCTTGCTGCAGTAACGGTAACAACGCCCGAAGAGATTGTACTGCTTGCAGTGAATGATCAGGAAGTCAATGCAGGTATATTTAGAACTGCTAAAAATGAATATAAAGTAGATCCAGGCCAAGTCTCGTTTAGTGTACGTTATCAACAGTATTTTAAGCATGCAGATGGCGAGCATGACATTCTCAAATCTGGTGTGGTGACCATTTCAGCCCCGAATTTGATTGATGGTCAAAAGTATAGTTTGATCCCGGTCAATGTACCGCGTGATTTTGATGATGCAAAAAAATATGCAGAGCAACCAACCGTCGCAATCTATGACCAAAACAAAAAATTGGTGGTGCAACAGACGGGTGCAAACAATGAATCGAAGTCATGGTTAACTGGCGGTGTTTTTGGGCGTGCATTTGATTTGACGAGTTCGAAGAAGCCAGCTGGCAACCAACCCGCAGCAGTCTATGGTGCAGGAACCACAGTACCGGTACAAAATGTCGCTGTGACCCCTACAGTGGTGGCACCTGTAAACAATAGCAATAGCACAGTGAATCGTGCTCAGGGTGCAGATCAACAGTTGATTCAAATTTGGCAGGGTGCAAGTAAAGCTGAACGCCAACGCTTTATGAGTTGGTTGGCAGAACAATAAATCACTCAAGCATACGAAAAACCACCGATAAATGAATAACATTTTCGGTGGTTTTTTATGCGGCTATTAAGCAAATCCAGATGTTTTTTTCTCGTTATAGGTGGTTGTAGATAATTAAACTGCAATATGTCGATATTGTGGCATCCAGGGTTGAGCAGTTTCCAGTTGAGCTGCCAGTTGCAGCAATAGGTCTTCACGTCCGAAAGGCGCAATAAATTGTGAACCAAGCGGCATATGTGCTTTGTTCCAATATAAGGGAACTGACATTGCAGGAAGACCCGTAATATTGGCCAATTGGGTGAAAGGCACCCATTCTAAGTTGGTTTTAATCAGTTGTTCGATCAAGTGTCCTTGGGCAAGTCGGTGTGCTTGATCGATTTTAAGCAATCCCTTAATGATCGGCACTTGCCAGCGCGGTGTCTTCACTTGACCATTCTTGGGTGCGACCGAAGCAGTGGCAGGCAATAGATAGAGATCATATTGGTTGAAAAACTGGTTCATCTGACTGGTGTATTGGCCCCAATGATTGAGATTGTGGATGTAGTCGAGGGCTGACGTACGGGCACCGAGTGCTGCAATCGCCAGCGTATCCAGCTCAAAGTCTTGGTTTTTTGCACCAAACTGCAGTTTAAATTGCTGTACGGTATAGGCACATTGACTAAACCATGTGCGGATAAAGTCTTTGGCCAGCGCCATACCATCAATGGCAGGTGCCGCCTCAACCACCGTATGACCGAGTGATTCAAGCAGTTTGGCGGTGTGCTGAATCGCATTGATCGCATCTTTTGAAACTTTTGTGCCTATTGGTGACTGCGTGCAAAATGCGATCTTTAACGGTTTAACCGTGTGCTGAATTTGATCGAGGTAGCGACCCTGAGGGGCTTGGATTTTAAACAGTGCATGCGTGTCTGCACCATGGGTAGCATCGAGCATTGCCGCACTATCACGCACTGACTTGGTGAGTACATGCTGCATCGCAGCGCCGTGCATGGCCTCACTTATATTGGGGCCCCATGGGGTGCGGCCTCGACTGGGTTTTAAACCAAACAACCCACAGTAAGAGGCAGGGATGCGTATAGAACCACCACCATCACTGGCACCTGCAAAGGGAACAATACCTGCAGCGACTGCAGCAGCCGAGCCACCAGATGAACCGCCACTGTTATGGCTTAAGTTCCAAGGGTTATGACAACTCCCCCAAGCCGCAGGTTCTGTGATCCCTTTGATGCCAAACTCTGGGGAGTTGGTGAGCCCAAATATACTGAGTCCTGTTTTTTCCCAACGATTGACGATTTCAGCATGTTGTGTCGCGATATATGCATTACGTTTCAGGCTGTTTGAGCCATAACTGGTTGCAACGCCTGCATATTCTTGGTGTAAGTCTTTGAGTAAAAAAGGTACGCCACTAAATTGGCCAGGGTGTTGTTGTTTGGCGCGGCTCAAGGCCTGATCATGCATGGAAATGACAATCGCATTTAATTGAGGATTGACCTCCTCACTGCGTCGAATGGCGATTTCTAAAAGTTCATGCGCTTGGATGTGTTTTTTTTGCACCAGATTTGACAGTCCGATGCCATCATATTGACTATATTCTGAATAATTCATTGCGATCCTTGGCTGTTATTTGCTTTAAAGTCGGTCGGCAACAAGATCGTTTAAATGTTGATCTATAAGGCGATCTATAAGATGATCTTAGGCGCTCATGTTTGCAGTGAGCAGCTTAGCACACATCCTCAGCAATACACGTCCTCACTGAGTTGAACTGAAGTAGAATGCTGAGTAGGCAACTTGTATATCACCAGTCTTTTGTAATAGCTGATCTGAATCACGCAGAAAATTATAAATAAGCATATAAAATCTTTGCTCATTTTATTTATGATTTTTTAACTTCTGCGCCAGACGCAATGTTGAAAATGTCCTGTTGAGATTGTTCATCTATCGTTATTTTTAAACGAATTATTTTCAATTTGTGTTAAGTTAACGACATATATTATGAATCACAATCCAGTATGAATAGAACCACTCTTTTTATTGCAGCGTTGATGAGCATTTCTGCTCCAGTTTTTGCTGAGCAGGCGCCGACGCAAAGTGCAGTACCCGCTGTTGCTAAAAGTGGCAGCAGTATTCGTGTTGGCACCCGTCCTGAAATATTAGGTCTATGGGGCATGAAGATACCAGACAATAAAAAATGTACTGAATATTATAATTTCAGAGGTGGTAATGAGTTGGTGGTGAACAGCGCCAAAGAGTGGTCGACAGGTTTGTATGACTATCAGCCTGCACCGGACAATACCCAAACTAAATTGCCAGCATTAATTATCCAGATTAAATTTGACAACAACCAAGCCGATTGTTCAGGACAGACTGAAGATCAAGCAGGGGAAATGTCTCAATATTATGTGCGTTGGTTAAATGCCAATACCATTAATTTTTGTATGACTGAGACGGGTGATAAATGCGTGGCGACATTACATCGCGTTCGACCTTAATCTAGCTTTACATTTAAATTAACTCAGCTTATGCAATTAAAGTGATCAAAAAAATACCCGATATTCGAATCTCGGGTATTTTTATTGCTGGGTAGAATTAAGATTTGGCTGGGTTTTTCATGATTTGCCAAACATTATAACGGCCTTGTTTTTCGATCTCTAAAATTAAACGATCTGCAACTTCAGCTTCTTGTGGGAACTTAACTTTGTAATTCTTTAAGGTTTGAACAGCATTTTTTTTCTGTTCTAAGCCTAAAAAGTTATTCGCAGCAGATAAATAGGCCTCTTGAATGCCTGCTTTAATCGCCTTGTCTAAATAAGGCGCGGCTTCTTTTTGTGCACCTCCTTCAGACAGTGAGAAACCAAACCATAAGTTTGCTTCACCATCATCTTTGTTGATTTTTAAAATACGCTGCGCATAAGTTAATGATTTGGTGGTGTAGGCTGAACCTAAATCGAGGTTACGTCCCATTACACTGGCTTTAAATGCACGGACTAAAACATCTAATGAAGCATTATTTTTTGACGCAAGTGTATCAAGTTGGCTAGAGACTTCTTTTAACTTGTTTTCCAAACCACGACGTTCTTGGCGATCAGTGAATTGTGGTGGGTAGTGACGGGCTTTACCTTCGACAATTTGTAGAAAATCATCGATTGCGGTGATATCGATTTCATTATCACCAGCCAATACTGCATATTTCAAAGCGCGTTGGTTGTTATTGATGGTTGGAATAATCAGTTTATTGGTGTCGAGTAGTAGTTTACGTTGTGGGTTGTTTGGATCGCTGACTTCCATTTTAGCAACCGTCTGTGCAGCCGCTTTCTGTAACTCAAGTTCAAATACAGGTGGCTGATCATAATTAAATGGATTTAATGCATAGAATGGAGGGGTTAAATCAGGTTCGGTAAATACGATCGGATCATTATTGGCTTTGTTTTGTTTAACTGGTCCTGTGGTGCCACATGCGGTCAATATTGAAGCTGCAATAAAGGCACATGCCAAGGGCTTAAGTTTCATAAATTTCATCCGATAATTGTTGTAAAAGTGAAGTTAAACATGGACATCAGTCTAAGAAAAGAAAATCTAAGATGCAACTTGAAATGTGAAACATTATTAAAAATGATACATTAACTTTGAGAGGAATTGCTTTGAGCATCGCACTCACGTCGTATGTCATCCATTATCTTCAACTCTTCCTGACTAAATGCTTGTTCGCCTTGTTGCGGTTGTTGAAATGTAGGATCAACACGGGACAGACGTTGACTTAAATCATTCATGCGCTTTTCATTATGTTCTAAACGATCGAGCAGGACACGCATGCCTTCGATGATCGGGTCAGATAAATCTTGAGTGGCAGCATAGGGCTGGAAACCAATTCTGGCAGCATAGTCACGGCGTCGGACTTCTTCATCATTGACCTGTGGTTTTTCGACGGCAGGCTGATCTTTAAAAATAAAGCGTGCTGGATTACCCACGGCAGTCACACCTTCTGGCACTGCTTTGGTGACGACAGCATTGGAACCGACTTTGGCATTTTTCCCGACGGTGAATGGGCCGAGTATTTTAGCGCCAGCACCAACCACCACACCATCTTCTAAGGTGGGATGACGTTTACCAGGATTCCAAGTAGTGCCGCCTAAAGTCACACCATGATAGAGGGTGACATCGTTGCCAATTTCAGCGGTTTCGCCGATGACCACACCCATGCCGTGATCGATAAAAAAGCGTTGACCAATTTTAGCGCCAGGATGAATTTCAATCCCTGTTGCAAAACGGCTAAAAGAGGACAGCACGCGGGCAGGAGTCTTACAATTTTTAATCCATAATTCATGTGCAACACGATGCATAATTAAGGCATGAATACCAGGATAAGTGGTTAAGACTTCTAAGTTGTTACGTGCAGCTGGATCGCGAGCGAATACAGCTTGGATATCTTCTTTGAGCTGTTTAAACATTAGCGTTGATTCTCCTGAGGATTCGATTTTTTCCATGTGCCATGACTCATGGCTTGAACGCGAGTGAATACCCCACGAAGTAGATGATATTCCATACGATCTAATTGTATACGTCCAAAAAGTCGACGCAAGCGTAAAGGCAACAATCTTGGGTTTTCTGGATCTAAAAATTCGATATCTGCTAACATTTTCTCCATATGTGGATAAAATTGCTGCATTTGTGCGTGATCGACCAGTGGCTCATCCCATTGCATCGAGACTTGATCGGTCACTGGCATCAGTGCAGGTTCTACACGATTTACTGTATTACCTACTGCATGATCTATTGTCTGATCCACTACATTCTCTGCTGCATTGGCCGCTGCTTTGTGCTCATCGGCCATCGCTTGCTGCTGTTGCAGGGTCGAAAGTGTGGCCATACGCATTTCATAACTTATGATTTGAATGGCTTGGGCAACGTTGAGTACACCATAATCGCTGTTGACCGGAATGGTGACATGGTAGTTGGCCAATGCTAATTCATCATTGGTTAAGCCACGATCTTCGCGACCAAACATAATCGCCACTTTTTGCTGCTTGTGTACCACAGCTTGCATGGTTTGTTCTGCAGCAGGTCGTGCATCGAGTAAGGGCCAAGGAATGGTGCGACTACGAGCACTGGTTCCAAACACCACCTGACAATCTGCAATGGCTTGTTCTAATGTGTCAACAATCTCAATCTGATCAATCAGATCTGTTGCACCCGCAGCCAAGGCATCAATATCAGGATGCGGATAGGTTTTCGGTGCAACCAAGACCAGTTTCGACAAGCCCATGGTTTTCATGGCACGTAATGCACTGCCGATATTGGCAGGAAGGGTGGTATTGACCATGACAATACGCACCTGACTGAGATGCGACGAAATCGCATCGTTGTCCATAAGATTCATAATAAGTTCCGAGATTTAAGAATATTGTTGGCTGACTTCGGCGTTGTAAATGTCCATGGCGTCATCCATGCTCATATCGCTCGGTGGTGGCGCTAAGGTGGAAACCGGTTGTTGATCCTGAGTTTTGGCTGCTTTGGATTTGACCTGATACTCGATATGAATACTTTCTTTACCGAAGTAATCACGTAACTTGGCCAGCAACTCATCATTGGGGACCACATTCCATTGTGCACCGAGATGCAGCTCAGCAGAAGCATAAGCATAATCTAGATGTAACTGTAGCGGGATGTGTTGACACATATCGATATTGCAAAATGGCACCAACATCAATTGCAGGTCCGCAGCCAATTCTGCGCTGTATTGATTGTGATCCAGTTTGATGTTGATGCTATTGGCACGTTTTTGTCGAATTTCATTTAAGGTAAAGGCTTTGGTTAAACGTCCCATCGGGCGTTCAAAACCTTCACGTTCATAAATCTCACCTTCGATCACCACCACTTTGTCATTTTGCACAATGTCTTTAAAGCGTTGGAAGCGTTCATGATTGACCGAAACTTCTAGTCGTGCGGTACCATCATCTAGCGTGATCATGATCCGATTGGGGAAGTTGGCCACATCCACCACCAAGCCAGCATACACGGTGGTGACACCACGGCGTGTGGGGGTCAGTTCATTGAGTTTATTGGCGACAAAGGATTTGAGTTCAGGTTTGTAGACATCAATCGGATGCCCAGTGAGATACAGACCAAGGGTGTCTTTTTCACCTTTGAGTCGAACTTCGTCACTCCACGCTTTGACCGGTTTGCTTGGCTTGCGTTGTAGTTCTTCAACTTCACCAAACAGATCCATCATGCCGCTTTCACGGTTACTACGCGCTTGCTCTGCGGCCTGTACAGCTTCAGGCAGTTGCGCCATTAAGCTAGAACGCTCTATACCCAAACAGTCTAATGCACCGGCACGGATCAAGGCTTCAAGGGTACGTTTATTGATTTTTTTCAGATCTACACGATGGCAGAAATCAAATATGTCTTGATAATCACCATTGGCTTGACGTGACTCGATCACCGATTGCATTGCCGCTTCACCGACACCTTTGATCGCACCTAGACCATAGACGATAGTTTTGTCATCGCTGGCATGGAAACGATACAAGGACAGGTTGATCGAAGGCGGCAGTACCACTAAACCATTATTACGACAGTCATCGATGAGGAACACCACACTGTCGGTGTTCTGCATCTCTGAGGTCATGACTGCTGAGAGGAATTCTGCGGTGTAATGTGCCTTGAGCCATGCGGTTTGATAGGCGACCAGAGCATAAGCGGCAGCATGGGATTTGTTAAATCCATAACCGGCAAACTTTTCCATATAGTCAAAGATATGGTTGGCTGTGGCGGTATCGATATCCTTGGTGGCTGCACCTTCGGTAAAGATCTGGCGTTGTTTGACCATTTCTTCAGGTTTCTTTTTACCCATGGCACGACGTAATAAATCCGCGCCACCCAAAGTATAGCCTGCACAATACTGTGCAGCCTGCATCACCTGTTCCTGATACACCATGATGCCGTAAGTCGGTTCCAGAACCCCTTCGAGCAAAGGATGTAAGTATTCAAACTCACCGCCGTGCATACGATGAATAAAGTCAGGAATCAGATCCATCGGCCCCGGACGATACAGGGACACGAAGGCAATAATTTCTTCAAACTTGCTTGGACGTGCCTCTTTTAACATCCGTTTCATGCCGACGGATTCGAACTGGAATACCGCAGTGGTATTGGCTTCAGCAAAAATATTATAGGCTTCAGGATCATCCAAGGGGATGTCAGCAATAAACAGGTGTTGATCAGCAGTGGTATTTTTATTGATATTTTGCAGTGCGTCTTCGATCACGGTTAAGTTACGTAGACCCAAGAAGTCAAATTTGACCAGACCCGCAGATTCGACATCATCTTTGTCAAATTGTGCAACGCGGTTGGTACCATCTTCATCACACAGCACCGCAGAGAAATCGGTAATCTTGGTCGGGGCAATCACCACACCACCGGCATGTTTACCGGTATTACGGGTAATGCCTTCAAGCTTGAGTGCCATTTCCCAGATTTCTGCAGCATCTTCATGGTCAGGGTTGCCGGGGTTGGTCACGATATCTTTGAGCTGTGGTTCCATGTCAATGGCACCACGCAGATCAACACCCAGCGGTTTGGTCGGAACCATTTTAGAGATCCGATCGGCCAAACCATAAGATTTTCCTAATACTCGGGCCACGTCACGAATCGCTCCTTTGGCGGCCATAGTACCAAACGTGGCAATCTGCGAAACTGCTTCACGACCATAGTGCCGTGATACATAATCAATCACCTTATCGCGACCGGCAATACAGAAGTCAATATCAAAATCGGGCATCGATACCCGTTCTGGATTGAGGAATCGCTCAAACAGCAAGTCATAACGTAGTGGGTCAAGGTCGGTAATCTTTAAACTATACGCCACCAATGAACCTGCACCCGAACCACGACCGGGACCTACAGGTACGCCATTGTTTTTAGACCATTGAATAAAGTCCATGACGATCAAGAAGTAGCCTGGGAAACCCATGCTATTGATGATATCAATTTCGTATTTCAGGCGTTCTTCATAGGGTTTACGAATCTCTGCCCAATCCTCATCGCGTTGTGCCACTGGATAAAGTGCATCAAGACGTTCTTCTAAACCTTGTTCTGAAATATGGGCAAAGAAGGTACTGATGGTGTGTCCATCAGGAATCGGATAATCCGGGAGGTGATAAGTGCCCAGTTTAAGGCTGACGTTACAGCGTTCTGCGATGTGATAACTGTTTTCGATAGCGCTCGGAATATCGGCAAACAAATCGCACATCTGCGCTGAGGTTTTAAAATACTGCTCAGTACTATATAAACGTGGGCGACGGTTGTCGGCTAAGACATAACCATCTGCAATACAGACTCGCGCTTCGTGCGCTTCATAATCTTCAGGGCGAATAAAGTGCACATCATTATGTGCCACCACACCAATCTTATATTTGGCTGCAAGTTGTACCGCAGCTTGAATAAATTCTTCTTCTTGTGGACGTTCGGTACGGCTGAGGGAAAAATAAACCCGATTGCCGAAGGCACTGATCCATTGTTCAAGTAAAGGTTCAGCCTTGTCTGGATTGGATGAAATCAGCATCTTGCCGACATCACTGTGTAGGCCAAGTAAAACGATCAGGTCTTGGGATTGATCCATGAGCCATTGTTTTTGCACATAGGGAATACCCAATTGCTGGCCTTCGATAAATCCTTGTGAAACCAATTCGGTCAGACTGCGCCAGCCAGTATTGCTCATGGCTAAGACACTCACCCGTTGATCAGCATCATTGAGTCGCAATGCACTGCCGAGGATCGGTTTGATGCCCTTGCCTAAACAGGCACGATAAAATTTGACTGCGGCATGTAAGTTGGATAAATCGGTCATGGCCAGTGCAGGCATGGCTTCAGCAGCAGCAGCTTTAATCAGATCGGGCACACGGACGATCGACTCTGTGATCGAAAACTCGGTGTGAATACCGAGATGAACAAACTGCATAAACAAATCCTTGATGAAACCCGGCGATATTTTAACATGGTCTGATTTATGAATGCAGGCAAAACTGGTTTTTTAGATCGATATGCTTAGTTATTGTTTAATTTTGCTTTGCAAAGCGATAAAAATCGAAATAAGATAGGTGGACACGAATAATTTTAACTCATGTTTTTATTAGGGATATTATGAGAATTAAATCATTGCTACTTGCGATCATGTTGGCTGGTTCAATTTCTGGGGCAGTACAAGCGGAACAAGCGGTTGAGTATAGTCAAGCCTTGGTGCAAAAAGCCACACAAGGCAATGCGCAAGCGCAATATGATTTAGGTGAAGCCTATTATCAAGGTTATGACGTTGAAGAAGATTATGAAAAAGCCTTTACTTGGTTTAAAAAAGCAGCGGATCAAGGCAATCTAGATGGTATTTTCTCTGTAGGCTACATGTATTATGTAGGCGAACATGTGGATGAAAATAATCCTGAAGCCGTTAAATGGTTTACCAAAGCCGCTGAACGTGGTCATGGTTTATCGCAGTTTGAATTGGGTAAATTACTTGAAGATGGTGATACCGGTGTCAAGGCTGATCCTAAGAAATCAATGTATTGGCTAGTCAAAGCGGCAGATGGTGGCTTATCTCGTGCGCAGTTCTATGTGGCTTATAATTTTGAAGAAGGCATTTCGGGTGATATTAATCTGCCGAAAGCACTGCATTATTATAAACTCGCTGCAGCGCAGGAAAATGGCGATGCGATGAATAATCTCGGTGTGATGTATGAAAATGGCACTGGGGTGAAGTTAGATTATGCACAGGCGATGCGTTATTATCAGCAAGCTGCAGAACAAGACAACGATAATGCCAATTCTAATATCGCGTCGTTATATAAAAATGGCTACGGGGTGAAAAAAGATTATCAAGCTGCAGCAAAATATTATCTTGAAGCGGTAGAATCTGGCGACAGTGATGCATTACAAAGCCTGTCTGAGTTGTATGAAGAAGGCGGTTTTGGTTTAAAGAAAGATATTCGTAAAGCCAAAGAATATGCACGTCAGTATGAGCAATACTAAGGTGTAAATGTCTGAGTAAATCAGAGTATAAAAAAATGAGCGTATTGATATACGCTCATTTTTTTTGCCACACTGAAAATCAAACCCAATCAAACCCAATCAAACCCAATCAAACCCAATCAAACCCAATCAAACCCAATCAAACCCAATCAAACCCAATCAAACCCAATCAAACCCAATTCAATTAAGCCCAATCACGCTTAATCAAACTATGCTAAAGCGAGCGATAGGCTTTGGCAAAGTTTGAAGGATTTGGGCGTTGTAATACTTGATCGATATTGCGACTGGCATGCATCAATGCGGCTTCATCCAAACCGGTTTCAAAACCCATTCGGGACAGTAAATAGTACAGATCTTCAGTGGCGACATTGCCCGATGCACCTTGGGCATAGGGACAACCGCCCAATCCTGCAAGCGAACTGTCAAATACCCGGATGCCTTGTTCTAAGGACTGGTAGATGTTGGCAATCGCCATGCCATAGGTGTTATGGAAATGTCCTGCAAGAGATGCAGGGTCAATTTCACTCAGACAGGCCTCCCAGACCTTTTTCACCCGATCTGGGGTCGCTGTACCAATGGTTTCACCCAGTGAAATCTCATAACAACCCATATCAAATAAACGGCTCACCACCTTGGCGACTTGCTTGGGATCAATGGCACCTTCATAGGGGCAGTCCACGATACAAGACACATAACCACGCACTTTGACGCCGTGGTCTTGGGCTTTTTGCATCATCTCGCTGAAGGTGTCCAAGCTTTGGTCAATGCTGCAATTGATATTCTTCTGGGTAAAGCTTTCAGAAGCAGCGGTAAACACCGCCACCTCCTGACAACCCACGGCCAGCGCGGCATCAAGGCCACGCAGATTTGGGGTAAGTAAGCTTAAGGACACTGCTGGGTTTTGTGGCAGTTGCGCAAAGAGCTCATCACTACGCGCCATTTGCGGTACCCATTTGGCTGAAACACAGGAACCGACTTCGATATTTTCAAAACCCACTTGGATCAAATCCAAGATAAAGTCTTTACGCTGCTCAAAACTAATCGGTTGTTTTTCGTTTTGTAGACCATCACGCGGGCCGACTTCAACGATTTTCACCCGCTCTCTGTCGACGATCGCATTCATACTACAGACTCCGCAACCGGCTCAGTCGCGGTGAATTCCACCAACTCATCGCCTGATTTGACTTGATCTCCGACTTGGAAAAAACTGGCCGTGATAGTGCCATCTTGCGGTGCGCGAATGGCATATTCGATTTTCATCGCTTCAAGGGTCAGTAAAATGTCATCTTTTTTCACCACACTGCCGGTGCTGACCATGACTTGGGTAATGACACCCGGCATTGGCGCTTTGAGTCCTGCATCATTGCCTTGGTCATCATCTTGACCATAGAGCTGTTGAGCAAAATCAAACTTATAACTTTGGCTGTCTTGGAATACCGTTAAACAGTGCGGACTACGGCTAAAGGTCAGACCAAATTGTTTTTGATCCACATCGAGTCTGGCTTGGTGGGCTGCAATCAATGATCCTGAAATTTCAAATCTGTGTTGATCCACATCAGCGATAAAGCCATCACCACTGGCAGCAGGCGAGAAACGTACCAGATGTGCCTGTTCTGCTTGGCTAAACTCAATCACATATTCATGTTGGATGTTGATCCGCCATAAAGGTGCGCTGTTCCAGATCGAAGCATGCTGGGTCTGGTTGTGTTGTAAACGCAGTAATAATTCGATCAATGCAGCTGAAGCCACTAACTTGGCATCAGTGTGCTGGGCAAAATCAAACAGGGCCTGCTGTTCACGTTGAATGAGGTTGGTATCCAATTCAGCATTTTTAAAGGAATCACAACGCACGATTCGATCAAGAAAGGCAATGTTATTGCCCAGACCTTCGACATGGAACTCACCGAGGGCACGGTGCATTTGGATCAGTGCCGCTTCACGATTCGGTGCCCATACGATCAATTTGGCAATCATTGGGTCGTAGAAAGTGGTGATCTCATCACCTTGTACGATGCCGCTATCGACACGTACATGTTGGTTTTGTTCTGGATAATGCAAATAACTGATCTTGCCAATCGCAGGCAGGAAGTCCTTTTCAGGTTCTTCGGCATAGACCCGCGCTTCGAGCGCGTGACCATTGACCTGTAATTCATGTTGCTGTTTGGGTAATGGCTCACCCGCTGCAACACGCAATTGCCATTCAACCAAGTCTTGGCCAGTGATCATTTCAGTCACTGGATGCTCAACTTGCAAACGGGTATTCATTTCCATGAAATAGGCCGTGCCGTCTTGCTCCACGATAAACTCGACTGTGCCCGCACCGACATAGTTCACTGCACGTGCAGCTTCGATTGCCGCTTGACGCATCTGAACCAATTTTTCTTCAGGCATTTGCGGTGCAGGTGCTTCTTCGAGGACTTTTTGATGGCGGCGTTGTACCGAACAATCACGTTCAAATAGGTGCACACAATTGCCATGTTGGTCAGCAAAAACTTGTACTTCGATATGACGCGGATTGACCACATAGCGTTCAACCAAGACATCGTCATTGCCAAAGCTAGATTTGGCTTCGCTCTTACAGGATGATAAGGCTTGCAGGAAGTCTTGCTCACGCTCAACCAAGCGCATGCCTTTACCACCACCACCAGCACTGGCTTTGATCAGGACGGGATAGCCGATGATATCTGCTTGCTGTTTTAAAAAATCAGCCTGTTGATTGTCGCCGTGATAACCCGGGGTCAGTGGTACACCAGCTTTTTCCATCAATGCTTTGGAGGTGGATTTCAAGCCCATCGCCAAGATTGCTGCAACAGGTGGGCCGATAAACACCAAGCCATTTTTTTCACAGGCGAGGGCAAATTGATCATTTTCAGACAAGAAGCCATAACCGGGGTGAATCGCTTGCGCACCTGTATCCAAGGCGGCTTGAATAATACGATCAATCTGCAAATAGCTTTGTGCAGCAGGGGATTCACCAATATAAATGGCTTGATCGGCTTGTTTTACATGTTGCGATTGAGCATCTGCATCTGAATACACCGCGACGGTGGCGATCCCCAATTTTTTCGCAGTCCGAATCACACGGCAGGCAATCTCACCACGGTTGGCAATTAATATTTTCTCGAACATATCTCTATCCTTATTCTTGTTCTGCGGTGGTTTTGATCCACGTAGGGCTGTGTTTGTTTAAAAATGCAGTCAAGCCAGCTTTGGCTTCGTCTCCCTGACGAACCTCGGCGATATGTTGTGCAGTTTTGTGGATCAACGTCGCATCAATCGTTTCAGCTTCGACCATGGCTATCAATTGTTTGGAGGCGGCTTGTGCTTGAGGCCCACCCATTAACAAACTTTGCACTATTTTCTGAACCGTACTGTCCAATTGATCCATGGTGCTACGCTCATGCACCAATCCAATCGCATGGGCTTGGATAACGGAGATACGTTCAGCGGTCAAGAAATAGCGTGATGCTTGACGCACACCAATGGCACGAATCACATAGGGGCTGATGGTCGATGGCGCAAGGCCCAAACGCACTTCTGAAGTGGCAAATTGGGCATTGTCACTGGCGATACAAATATCACAAGCCGCTGCCAAGCCCATACCACCACCCAAAGCCAAGCCATGTACACGGGCAATGGTCGGATGTTTTAAGGTGGCGAGGCGTTGCAACATTTGTGCAAGTTTCAGTGCATCGGCTTGATTTTCCTCAGTTGAGGCCATACCTGCCTGTTTCATCCAATTGAGATCGGCACCGGCGGAGAAGCTTTTGCCGCGACCGGCCAAGATCACCACACGAACATCATCACGGTCTTGTAAATGTTCGAGGCAGGCATGCAGTTCTTCGATCACCGTCGAATTAAACGCATTGTGTAATTCTGGGCGATTCAGCCAAATGGTGGCAACTTGTGCTTTAAATTCGAGTTTTAAATATTGAAAGTCCATAGCTCACCTCTTACATGCGGAACACGCCAAATTTTGTCTCTTGAATTGGGGCGGTTAATGCCGCAGCTAAACTCAGGCCCAATACATGTCTAGACTGCGCTGGATCAATGACACCATCATCCCAAAGTCGTGCGGATGAATAGTAAGGGTGGCCTTGTAATTCATACTGATCACGGATCGGTTGTTTAAACTGATCTTCTTGCTCAGTTGACCAAGTGTCACCTTTCATTTCAATTTGATCGCGTTTCAAGGTTGACAGCACGCTGGCTGCTTGTTCACCGCCCATCACCGAGATGCGTGAGTTCGGCCAAGTCCATAACATCCGTGGAGAATAGGCACGACCACACATGCCGTAGTTGCCTGCACCAAAAGATCCGCCAATGATTAAAGTCAACTTAGGGACATTGGCATTGGCCACCGCCATAACCAATTTGGCACCGTGTTTGGCGATACCTTCATTTTCGTATTGGCGACCGACCATAAAGCCAGTAATGTTTTGCACAAACAACAGTGGAATCTTGCGTTGGCAGCACAGTTCAATAAAATGCGCGCCTTTTTGTGCCGATTCAGAAAATAAAATCCCGTTATTGGCAATGATCCCGACCGGCATACCATAGAGTTTGGCGAAACCTGTGACCAAGGTTGAGCCAAAACGTGCTTTAAACTCATCGAATTTTGAACCATCGACCAATCGCGCAATCACTTCACGGACATCAAATGGTTTACGTGAATCACATGGGATCACGCCATACAATTCTTCAGCAGGGTAGAGTGGTGCTTCGATCTCGGCGCTAGGAGCACTTTTATTCAGTTGCGCTGGATCAAGGTTGAGATTGGCGACAATATTGCGTGCGATTTCTAAGGCATGTTGATCATTTTCAGCCAAATGATCGGCCACCCCAGAAAGACGGGTATGGACATCACCACCACCAAGGTCTTCACTGCTGACCACTTCGCCAGTCGCGGCTTTGACCAACGGTGGGCCACCGAGGAAAATGGTCCCTTGTTGGCGGACAATAATGGTTTCATCTGACATGGCTGGCACATAGGCACCACCTGCGGTACAACTGCCCATCACCACGGCGATTTGGGCAATGCCTTGGCTCGACATGCGTGCTTGGTTGTAGAAAATACGTCCAAAATGATCACGGTCAGGGAAAACTTCATCCTGCATCGGCAGATAGGCACCGCCTGAATCCACCAGATAGATACACGGTAAGCGGTTTTGCTCAGCAATTTCTTGGGCGCGCAAATGTTTTTTAACGGTGAGCGGATAATAAGTTCCGCCTTTCACTGTGGCATCGTTGGCGACAATCATGCAGCTAATGCCATGCACTTGTCCGATACCAGCCACCACACCCGCTGCAGGCACATCATCTGCATATACGGCATGGGCGGCGAGTTGCCCAATTTCTAAAAATGCACTGCCGGCATCAATCAAATGATTAATACGGTCACGTGCCAATAATTTTCCTCGTGCCAAATGTTTTGCCCGCGCTAGATCACCACCGCCCAAGGCAATTTTATTGGTCACTTGTTTTAAGTCGGCCACGATCTTCTGCATCGCAGCTTGATTGTTTTTAAAGTCTTCACTTCGTGTATTGAGCTTGCTGGTGAGTTGATTCATCCTGCATATCCTTATTCGGTCTTTAGCGCTGGCGAGCAGAGCTTCGATGTCGTCGAAGATCTGCTGTCTAAGCATTGATGCGGTGTATTACATAGAGTTGTTATTTGGTTTCGTTAAATAACTCACGACCAATCAACATACGACGAATTTCTGAAGTACCTGCGCCGATTTCATAGAGTTTTGCATCACGCCATAGACGACCGGTGTTGTATTCATTGATATAACCATTACCACCTAAGGTTTGTATGGCTTCACCTGCCATCCAAGTGGCTTTTTCCGCAGCATATAAAATGGCACTGGCCGCATCTTTGCGTAGGCTACGGTCATGATCCGCTTTGTCACAGGCAGCACCCACGGCATAAACCAAAGCTTTACAGGCCAACCAAGTTGAATACATATCGGCAATCTTGCCCTGCATCAATTGGAATTCACCCAATGCTTGACCAAACTGTTTACGGTCATGGATGTATGGAATCACTTCGTCCAAGCAAGCATCCATAATTCCGAGTGGGCCAGCACTGAGTACTGCACGTTCATAGTCCAGACCGCTCATCAATACTTTGACACCGTTGCCTACACCGCCAAGCACGTTTTCACGCGGTACTTTGACATTGTCAAAAAACAGCGGATAGGTGTTGGAACCGCGCATACCCAATTTATCTAAATGGGTACCATGACTAAAACCAGGCATGTCTTTTTCAACCAAGAATGCGGTCATGCCATGAGAGCCAGCATTGAGATCGGTTTTGGCATAGACCACCAACACATCGGCATCACCACCATTGGTGATCCACATCTTGGAACCATTCAGCACAAAGTGATCGCCTTGATCTTCAGCACGTAACTTCATGCTGACCACATCAGAACCAGCATTGGGTTCGGACATGGCCAAAGCACCGACAAAATCACCTGAAATCAGCTTCGGTAAGAAGCGCTGTTTTTGTTCGCTATTGCCGTTACGGTTAATTTGGTTGATACATAGGTTAGAATGGGCACCGTAAGACAGGCCAATAGCTGCTGATGCACGTGAGATTTCTTGCATCACAATGATATGTGCCAAATACCCCAGATTGGTGCCGCCATACTCTTCGCTGACCGTCATTCCCATCAATCCCATATCACCCATCTTTTTCCAAAGTTCAGCAGGGAAGATGTTGGATTGATCGACGTGTTGAGCAATCGGTTTAATTTCTTTGGCACAGAAGGCTGCAACAGAATCACGTAGCGCGATTAATGTTTCATCTAATCCGAAGTTTATGCTATTTAGGTTCATATCTGTTTTCATCCTAACAGTTATATTTGTATGTCCTTAAACGGGTGTGCGACTGCTGATATATCGGCTAAAACGAGGGACATCACGCAGCGTGCATTTGTACAATACAGCTATTTTTTAAAAAAGTGAATCAATATTCACAAAATGATTTACAATTCATTTCAATTGGTTGAGAATGCCAATAGAGGAAAAAACATGAGCTATAAACGATCTTCTTTGATGCAGGAACGAATGGAACAGAATCGCAGCACGATTTTGCAGTCTGCTCGTGAGTTGATTGCGTCAGGTGGGATTAAAGATGCACAGATCCAAGCAATTGCTGAACGTGCTGGCGTGTCCAGTGGTTTGGTCTATCGCTATTTTGAAAATAAAAGCCAAGTGTTAATCGAAGTTTTATCGGCGGCGATCCAGCATGAAATTCAAATTTTGAATGTGATTGCGGTGTCTAAGTTGAATGCAAAACAGAAATTACATAAGGCGGTGACAACCTTTGTAAAACGTGCCATGAACAGTCCTCAACTGTCGTTCTCACTGATGTTTGAACCGGTTGACCCGGTGCTTGAACATGAGCGATATCGCAGTAAGCAATTGATCAAACAAAGCATAAATCAAATTTTAGCAGAAGGTAAACAGAGCGGAGAGTTTGATTTTGAGGATTTAAACACAGCTTCTCTATGTGTGGTCGGTGCCATGACTTTTGTGGTGATCGAACCTTTAAATCCAACCTTACATGACGACTTTGATCAAATCGATAAGGACGACTTTGTCAAACATGTTGCCGATTTTTGTGTCAATGCTGTGCTCCGATTAGCCCCCAACGCCAGTTAAAATCTGGTGTGGGGTCGGACATTGCGCGGCAATCTATGGACAGAGATGCAGCAAGGCGTAATTACTGGGTTGACACTGAAACACAATTAAAAGAGTGAAGTGACAATTTAGAAGGAATCAAGGAGTAAGATTCAATGACCCAACAACGATTAAGTTATGCCTCTGGCGCGAGCAGCCACCCCCTTTTGGGGATGACGATAGGTGATCAATTTGATCTTTCTTGTCAGCGTTATGCTGAGCAAGATGCCATTGTGAGTTTGCACCAGAACATTCGATTGAGTTATCGAGAACTACAACAAAAAGTCGATGCTTTTGCCTGTAGTTTACTGAAATTAGGGTTGGAAAAGGGCGACCGTCTGGGGATCTGGTCACCAAACTGTGTGGAATGGGCGATTACCCAATTTGCCGCATTTAAAGCCGGTATCGTCTTGGTCAATCTCAATCCAGCCTATAAAAGCTATGAACTTGAATATGTACTCAACAAAGTTTCTTGCAAGGCTTTGGTGATTGCATCTGCATTTAAAACCACAGATTATCAGATCATTCTGAGTCAGTTGGCACCCGAACTCGCAACCAATAGCCGTGCCGATAAACAGTTAGATGCAGCACGCTTACCGCATTTGAAATATGTTATTAAAATTGACGATGCTGAGCATAATGGCATTTACCGTTTTGCTGACTTAATGACAACACCGAGCGATGAACAATTGCAGCAACTCAAAGACGTTGCGGCAGGTTTGCAGTTTGATGAAACGGTGAATATTCAGTTTACCTCGGGGACCACTGGCAATCCCAAAGGCACCATGCTGACCCACAATAATATTTTAAATAATGGTCACTTTGTCGGGGAAAGTATCCATCTCACAGCAAAAGATCGGGTCTGTATCTCAGTGCCGTTATTCCATTGCTTTGGCATGGTCATGGGTAATCTGGCCTGTATTACCCACGGTTCAACCATGGTCTATCCAGCGGCAGTGTTCAATCCGCTAGAAACCTTAAAAGCCATTCAACAAGAACGCTGTACGGCTGCATATGGCGTACCGACCATGTTTATTGGCATCTTAGAACATGAACAGTTTGATCAATTTGATCTGAGTAGCCTCAGAACGGGGATCATGGCAGGAAGTCCATGTCCACGTGAAATTATGCAGCGTGTTATCGACCGTATGCATATGAAAGACATCACCATCTGCTATGGCATGACGGAAACAGCACCAGTGAGTGCGCAGAGTTCGACCACGGATTCGATTGAAAATCGTGTCGGCAGTGTCGGGCGGGTCCATCCCCATTTAGAAATTAAGATCATCGATGAGCATGGAAAAGTGGTGCCTCGTGGTCAATTGGGTGAGCTGTGTGTCCGTGGCTATTCAGTGATGATGGGCTATTGGGATGATACTGAAAAAACGCAGGAAGTGATCGATGCCGCCAACTGGATGCACACCGGCGATATCGCTGAGATGGATGAAAGCGATTTCATCAAGATCAAAGGCCGCATTAAAGATGTGGTGATCCGTGGCGGTGAAAATCTGTTTCCAAAAGAGATTGAAGATTTCCTCTATACCCATCCCGATGTCAGTGATGTGCAAGTGGTTGGTCTGCCTGATGCGCGTTATGGTGAAGAATTATGTGCTTGCATCATCTTGCATGATCATTTACCTGAGCAGCATGAGGTCAGTGTTGAGTCGATTCGTAAGTTCTGTAGTGAGCACATCGCCCACAACAAAGTGCCGCGTTATGTGCGCTTCTTTGATGAATTCCCGATGACCGCTTCTGGCAAAGCACAAAAATTCAAACTCCGTGAATTTATGTGCGAAGAACTTGATTTGGTGAATGAATTTAGTTGATCACCACAAATCCCTTCTCCACAAATGCCTTCTCCCTCTGGGAGAAGGCTAGGATGAGGGCTAATAACCTCACCCAGCCCTCTCCTAATTTAGGAGAGGGCTTTAGGCTTTAACTACTTAAGGGTTCTTAAAACTTGAACTGGCATGATGCTTCAGGTAAATAATGAAATGGATGGAAAATAAAAAAGTGAATCGTTAAATATTCAAAAATGGAAAACAGAATCAAGGAGTAATATTCAATGATGATGCAAGGTTTAAGCTATGCCTCTGGCCCCAGTCAACTGCCTCTTTTGGGGATGACCGTGGGTGCAAAGTTTGATCAATCTTGTGAGCAGTACGCAGATCATGATGCTGTGGTTAGTGTTGCTCAAGGGATTCGACTCACTTATCGTGAATTACAACAGCAGGTGGATGCTTTTGCGTGTCATTTACTGGCATTGGGCCTTGAAAAAGGTGATCGCTTAGGAATATGGGCACCGAATTGTGCCGAATGGGCAATCACCCAATTTGCCGCATTTAAAGCGGGTATCATCTTGGTGAATCTCAACCCAGCGTATAAAGACTATGAGCTGGAATATGTACTCAATAAAGTGTCCTGTAAGGCATTGGTGATTGCCACTGGATTTAAAAAAACTGATTTTCAGCAGGTGTTGACCGAGCTGATTCCTGAACTCAATGCAGTTGCCACCGCAGATGCCTCGTCTGCACACACGGCTACCGCGACACAGCATAAAATCATTCAATCTGCTCGTTTACCACATTTAAAGCATTTAATTAAAATCGATTCAGCCGCGCATGCAGCAATACATCGCTTTAGTGATTTGCTCAGCGCACCCACGGCTGTACAACGACAACAATTACAGACCCTCGCAGCAGCATTGCAATTTGATGATGTGATCAATATTCAATTCACCTCAGGCACAACCGGCAGCCCGAAAGGCACCATGCTGACCCACCACAATATTTTAAATAATGCTTTTTTTGCTGCCGAGACCATGCACTTTAGTCAGCAAGATCGTGTGTGTATTGCTGTGCCGTTATTTCATTGCTTTGCCATGGTGATTGGCAATATTGCCTGCATGACCCATGGGGCATGTATGGTTTATCCATCCGCCGTGTTTCATCCACTGGAAACATTGGAAGCCATTGAACAAGAAAAATGTACCGCGGCCTATGGTGTACCCACCATGTTTATCGCGATCTTGGAGCATGAACAGTTTGATCAATTTGATCTCAGCAGTTTAAGAACTGGGGTCATGGGCGGCAGTTTGTGTCCGGGGGAGATTATGCAGCGGGTAATTGATCGTATGCATATGAAAGACATCACTATCTGCTATGGCATGACTGAAACTTCACCGATTTGTACCCAAAGCTTGAGTAGTGATTCACTGGAACGACGGGTCAATACAGTAGGCAAGATCCATCCACATTTGGAAGTCAAAATCGTTGATGAGCAAGGCCAAATTGTCCCACGCGGTCAATTGGGCGAGTTTTGTGTACGTGGCTATGCGGTGATGTTGGGCTATTGGGATGATCCTGAAAAAACAGCTGAAGCCATTGACCAAGGTCGCTGGATGCACACCGGTGACATTGCTGAAATGGATGCAGAGGGCTATGTCCGGATCAAAGGTCGGATTAAAGATGTGGTGATTCGCGGGGGTGAAAACCTATATCCTAAAGAAATTGAAGACTTTTTATATACTCATCCCAGCGTAAGTGATGTGCAGGTGGTGGGCGTACCTGATCCGCGATTTGGTGAGGAGTTGTGTGCTTGTATCATCCTGCATGAACAGCAGCAAACCGATCTAGAGGCGATTCGTCTGTACTGTAAAGAACGTATCGCAAGCAATAAAGTACCGCGCTATGTACATTTTCTGCATGAGTTCCCGATGACTGCTTCAGGCAAGGCGCAGAAATTTAAATTACGCGAAATGATGTGTGACATCCTCAACTTATAACACCTCACCCAAACCCTCTCCTAAATGAGAAGAGGGCTTAAAGGAAGAAAAGTGGCAAAAGACTTTAATAATCAACAGGTCGTCGAGGGCTATGATCAGCATATTCGTAAGCTGATCCCCGGTTATGAATTGATTCACCTGCAAGTAGCAGCCCTACTCAAAAGCTATGTCGCTGAACAGGCGGATATATTGGTGGTGGGGTGTGGTACTGGATATGAACTGCAATATTTGGCTGAGCAGTTTCCGCAATGGCGCTTTACTGCGATCGATCCTGCGCCAAATATGCTAGAAAAGGCCAAAAGTCATGTGGCGGCGAAGGGCTTAACAGAGCAGATCCAATTCATACAAGGGGATAGCAGCATACTCGATCAAGTTGATCGCCAGTTTGATGCTGCAGTCTCAATCTTGGTGTCGCACTTTGTGCCACATCCGGATAAATTGGACTTTTTTAGCCATATCGCAGCAAGTCTAAAATCACATGGACTGTGTATCAGTTATGACCTGACTTTGTTTAAGCATTCTGGACAAGCACAGGTGTTAAAGCAATTGGTGCAGTCTATAGGTTTGGTGGAAGCACAAGCAAATGCCATGCTAGAACGTTTGGAAAATGATTTTTATTTGCTCGATGATGGCGCATTGCAACAATGTTATCTGGATGCGGGTTTTGCTGAGGTGGAACAGTTCAGTCAGGTGCTGAGTTATGTGGGCTTGGTTGGTTTTAAGACGAAAACAATGACCGCAGTCAGCTGATCACCTTACAGAAATCATAAGTAAAAACTCAATAGAAACAGTATCTCGGGCTAAAAAAGGCTATGATGTTTGCATCTTTTGAGTACTTCAAGGAAAGACCATGTCTACAGATCAAGATTTTCCTAAAATTCCCAATTCTGGCATTGCCGTTTATAGCAACAACGCTGAAGCGATTGGTAATACACCGCTGATTCGCATCAACCGTGTCATACATAGTCCTGCCACTATACTTGCAAAAATTGAGAGTCGTAATCCAGCATTTTCAGTGAAATGCCGTATCGGTGCCTCGTTGATTGCGGATGCAGAAGAAAAAGGTCTGTTAAAAGCCGGTATGCACATTGTTGAGCCGACCAGTGGTAATACCGGGATTGCCTTGGCATTTGTTGCAGCAGCCAAAGGCTACGCCATTACTTTAACCATGCCTGCAAGTATGAGTATCGAGCGTCGTAAAGTACTCAAAGCATTGGGTGCAAATTTGGTGTTGACCGAAGCAGCCAAGGGCATGAAAGGGGCAGTGGACGAAGCTCAACGTTTGGCTGATGAGCAACCTGAAGTCTATTACTTGCCACAACAGTTCGAAAACCCTGCGAACCCAGCTATTCATGAAGCCACCACAGGCCCAGAAATTTGGGAAGCAACAGGCGGAAAAGTGGATATCTTGGTGTCAGGTGTGGGAACAGGTGGCACCATCACCGGTATTTCACGCTATTTTAAACTCCAAAAAAATAAACCGTTGTATTCGGTTGCGGTAGAACCTGAAGAATCGCCGATTATTGGTCAGCATTTACGTGGTGAAACGCTTACCCCAGCACCGCATAAAATTCAGGGGATCGGTGCTAACTTTATTCCTAAAAACTTGGACTTGGATATGGTGGATGAAGTTATTGCCATTCCAAGTACTGAAGCGATTGATTGGGCACGTCGCACGGCCAAACAAGAAGGCATCTTGGTGGGTATTTCCAGTGGTGCAGCCTTGGCAGCGGCAGGTCGTTTAGCTGCTCGCCCTGAAAATGCGGGCAAGACCATTGTGGTGATCTTGCCAGACAGTGGCGAACGCTACCTATCTTCAGTACTCTTTGAAGATATCTCTGCAGAATAACCTCACCATTTAAGGAGAGGTTCTGAGGTATTTGAGTCTCTCCTTTTTAAGGAGAGGCTCTGAAGTACATGTAGAAAACAATATTTGGTGTGGTGCTTTAGTCACTCAGTATCTAACATCGCACTCATATTTGACTTGATTTCTTCAAGGGTCTTGGTTCTTAATTTATGACCACGGACTTCATTTATTTCAGCACTGCTCCGGTAATTGGCTTGCCAAAACTCTATAGGGAGTGTTTTTTCTTTCGCGATCTTGGTCAGTACCATTGACATGACATCAGAAACAGTCAGTCCAATTTCCGCCAACACAGCAGTTGCTTCAATTTTAATTTCTCGATCAATACGCGTTGAAACGAGTGCTTTAGAATTCATATTTTAGTTAACCTTTGATTTCATTTTTTATTCAAAATGTTTGGAGCACAGAATGAGGCTTCATTATTGCAGATGAAGTCACTAAAAAACTGATATAACCAACATTCTATATATAAAATGTGAGATAGCTAACACTAATGAACTGTGGAGTTGTTAAGTGGTGAATCCATGTCCATTTATGGGTAGTTTGTTGGCTTTCTCCTTACGGAACGTTGTTCCTCAGGACATGAGCGTCTCGCAGGAGGAATCTCCATCCTTTAGGTCGGAGAGGATGTCAAAGGTTTTATTCTAGAGAATGGAAAGTATTGAAGGATTGGTATCAGTTTGATCAGGAAAAACACAATGAGGTTTGGATTGCTCAGTGCAGATCCAAACTTCATTTTTAAATTCGTTATGCTTCAAAGACCAGCTTCATATGCAGCATGGTCTAAAAGTTTTTCGACATCTGCTAAATTGTGCGCTTTAATTTTATAAATCCAGCCTTTGCCATAGGGGTCATCATTGACAAAATCAGGATCATCTTCGAGTGCCGTATTGATTTCAACCACTACGCCAGAGATCGGTGCGTGAATATCGGATGCTGTTTTCACCGACTCAACCACACCAACGGCTTGCTCAGCAGTCACTTCACTGCCCACCGCAGGGACTTCAACATAGACCAAGTCGCCCAAGGCATCTTGAGCATGATCAGAAATCCCGGTCACGACGAGATCACCTTCGATTTTAACCCATTCATGTGTAGACGCATATTTGAGCGTTGCTGGATGGTTCATGCGAGACTCCTTTTTTGAGAATATTTTCAGCTGTTTATACAGGGGTTTAGAAATAATTTAAAAGCTTAAAAACAGATAAGCTTATAAGTAAGGGTCTTTACGCCAACTGCTCGGACTGCGTCCACTCCAGCGTTTAAATGCACGACTAAAATTGGCCACATCCGAATAACCCAACTCATCTGCGATTTGCTCAAGACTATAATCAGTACGTGACAGCAAAGAGGTGGCATGCCGATAGCGGACTTCATCGACTAAAGATGAAAATGATGTCCCTTCTGCTGCAAGTTGTCGCTTTAGGGTGCGATCAGACATGTGCAAGCGCTCTGCAACATTTTCAATACTTAGATAATGTTGTTCTGAATGGGTCAATATATCGCGAACACGCATCGCGAGGCGACGTCTTTCACCCAATGCAGAGAGCTCAGATTCGCACTGGTTGATGGCAACCTGACTGGCAATCGGATCTGCATTGACCATTTTCAAACCTAGGTATTTTTTATCAAAACTGGAGAGCAGATGTGGTTGATCAAATCGGAACTGGTAGGTCGGTACACGGGCGATGTACTTATCAAAGCCTTCAGGTTTGGGAAAGTCAAAATCAATCTCAGCATGCAATTCAGCAATACCGGTCAAGGCTTTGGCCATGGTCATAATCCCAAAGGTCAGTGCAGTCACGATTTCAGTGCGCAGAGGTTCGATGGCAATATCACATTGCAACTGTAGGGTGGCTTTTTCACCAAAAGTTGAAAAATAGAGTTGTAGAAAGGGCATTCTCAGTTGAATAAAGCGATTGGCCAATACCAATGCATCGGTCAAATCCCCAGCAGTCATGATCGCATAGCCGATAAAACCATGGATTGAAATACGCATTTGGCTACCCAAGTGATAGCCCAAACTATTTTCTCCGGTCATTTTTAAAGCGTGCTTAACCAACTCATTCGCTACTGGTGTAGGAATACGAAACTCTGGGTCGGCGAGTTGCTCACTGCTAAATTGAAAAGGTGCGAATAGTGTTTCAGCACTATAACCCCAGCGCGAAACCACATCTAAGACCAGAAGACCATAAACGCCAGGAATCCCCTGATCTTGACGAACTGACATCACTTTCATTTGCGTTCCATTGCTCTCAACAAATTTTTACTTCTAATTCAATCATATTGTCACAAATCCACTTTAATTATATTAAAATTGTCTGACAAGTTATAGTTGACTTTAGTCAAACTCTCTTTTAAATACAACTATTTTGGTGGTAGAAATCAGCAGTACATCACCAAATTGGTTCTTGGCTTGAGTAATATAACTTACGATGCCGCGATCATTTCTACTTTTTGAAGCAGAAATTGCGACAATCTCAACTTCTACGTGTATTTGATCGCCTGGACGTGTAGGGCGAGGCCAGCGTAGGCTAGTTTCTGAGCCAATCAAGCCCTTGGCGATTGGGAAGCATTCAGTCCATAAGCGCATGGTCACCGCAGAAGTATGCCAACCACTTGCTGCTATACCTTGGAAAATAGGATGCGCTTTAGCGAGTTCTTCATCAGTATGAAAAACTTGAGGATCATACAGATGCGCAAAGGTTTTAATCTCTTCCAAAGTCATTTCATAGTCACGACTTTTAAAACGATCTCCGATGTTTAGATCTTCCAAATACAGCATTTTATCCCTCCTGATTGATACTAAAAAAAATTAAAAAATGAACACTTATAGGCTTTTGATCGGCTGTTGGCCTATTGATCAGCAGTATTCTGCGCTTGTGTAGCTGGGTCGAGCACGGGTTGTTGTTCGATGAGAAAGCCCCCCGTTTGACGTTGCCATAACTTGGCATATAAACCATTTTGATGAATCAGTTGTTCATGTGTACCTTGTTCTGCAATACGACCTTCATCGAGCACGATCAATCGATCCATCTGGGCAATGGTAGATAAACGATGTGCAATTGCGATGACGGTTTTTCCTGCCATTAACTCATCGAGGCTGGATTGGATTGCGGCTTCAACTTCTGAGTCGAGGGCACTGGTGGCTTCATCTAAGATTAAAATCGGTGCATCTTTTAAAAACACTCGGGCGATGGCGATACGTTGGCGTTGACCGCCAGACAATTTAACCCCGCGCTCACCGACATAGGCTTGATAGCCCTTTTTGCCACGTAGATCTGAAAGCTGCGGAATAAACTCATCAGCTTTGGCCTTGTGTACCGCAGCGAACATTTCTTCATCACTGGCTTCTGGATGACCATATTTAATATTTTCTGCCACTGAGCGATGTAGTAACGAGGTATCCTGCGTCACCATGGCAATATTTTTTCTTAAACTGTCTTGGGTAATGTCCTGAATATTCTGACCATCAATCGAGATTTGACCGTGTTTAATGCTATAAAAATTTAATAATAATTGGATTAAGGTTGATTTTCCTGAGCCTGAACGCCCGACAATCCCGATTTTTTCACCAGCTTTGATCTCTAAGTTAAATTGGTCGATGACATTTTTTTCATTATAAGCAAAGCTCACTTGATCAAACTTAATAGAACCTGCTTGTAGATCGAGGGCTTTGGCATTGGGTGAATCTTGGATATTGATCTTTTTACCCATGCTGATCATACCATCTTGGATCGTTCCGACATTTTCAAACAATGCCGAGGTCTGCCACATGATAAAGCCGGCCATACTATTGAGCTTCAAGATCATAGCAGTCGTGGCCGCAATCACGCCTAGAGCAGCTTCACCAATTAACCAGAGATAAACGGCTGTGCCAAGCACACCTAAAAACAAAACTGCAGTCAGTAAGTTAATGCTGATTTCATACATGGAGCCCAAGCGCATTTGCTTAAACACTGTCAGCATAAACTCCTGCATAGAGGCTTTGGCATATTGGCTTTCACGACCAGCATGGGCAAACAGCTTGACTGTTTGAATGTTGGTATAAGCATCAGTAATCCGGCCGGTCATCACCGCCCGTGCATCAGCTTGTGATTTCGAGATTCGAGCTAGACGTGGAATAAAGAACAGTGCAGCACTGATAAATAAGCCTAACCAGAGCAGTAAGGGGATTAACAGCAAGGGGGAAATGGCACCGAGTACGATGCTAATCGTCATAAAGTACACGATGACATAGGTCAGCATATCACCCAAAATAACCCAGAACTCCCGAACGGCAAGTGAAGTCTGCATCACTTTGGCGGAGAGTCTTCCGGCAAAATCATTATGAAAAAAATCGAGGCTTTGCAGTAACAATAGATTGTGAAAACGCCAGCGTAACCGCATCGGAAAGCTACTGTACAAAATCTGGTGACGAATAATGGATTGAGCATTGGCAAAAAAGATATTTGCCAACAAGAATAAACTGAGGACAATTAAGTTGCGGCTATGGTTTTCTAAAAAGTTGTCTGGTGTCGAGGTACTGAGCCAATCCACCAAATGACCGATTTGGTAAAAAAAGATCGCCTCAAAAATTGCGGTTGCCGCAGTAAGTAGGATCAACAGCAGCAGATAGCGTTTTAATCCTGAGGCTGCCTGCCATACAAAGGCGAAAAATGTAATGGGCAATGGTTCATTTAAGTTTTTTGACGGGTAGGGATCGACCAGTTTTTCAAACCACTGCAGCATAGCATTTACCTAGTTTATTCAGAGTTATCGGTGTAGGTTTCGAATTGTAAAACATTAACCGAATATTGAGTGATCTTATCATGTATTTTTAAGCCGCAAGGCGGGTTGTAGACCTAAATACCTTATAATGAACCAGTCAAAGTTAAGTATAGTTATTTTGAGAATCTAACCGATGGAGATTGGACTTATAAACTGTGGTTCGGTTTTGATGAAAATAGCCCGCAATTGATTCCCAACGATATAATGGGTATAGGATTGAGTGTTGGCGGGGATTATGATGAAACCGTAAAGAAGTTTCCAATACCACGCGTTGAGATACCAATGAATTGTAGTTTCGATGGTGAAGCGGTTGTACTTCTTAATGATATTTGGGTTTGGATTCCAGAGTATCCTGCTGGTTTTCAATCTGGTGCGAAAGTTTTACGCGTAGTTTCAATGTCTCCAGCAAAACTTGTATGTAATGCTGAAGTTGAGTAAGGCCCTAAATAAGTGAGCAGATTTTCTGCATCAATGGATCATCTTCGATGGTGTTTTTTTCATCATCGCCTGTTTCAATCAATTTCCCATCGTCTCCATAGACATAGAGCGTTGAAAGCTCAGTGCGTTTTTCACAATCTAACAGCGTTTTAATTAGATAGTAGTGGGTTGGGTTTGGGCCTCGTGCAGCTTTGAAAAAAATCCCCTTCGCACCATCTTGGTCAAATTGTTCTGCTCTGTAAAATGCGGTCAGGCCATAATAATGCAGTTCTTTACTCATTATAAAATGATCATACTGCGCTGCGTTCACAATTTCAGAAACAAATGCTTGAGTATCTATTTCATTTTCTGGGTTCGCTGATGCTGCATATGAATTGATTGCAGTACACATGACTAGACTCAATAAAAATATTTTTTTCATGTTTTGACTGGGTTGTTTTTGATCTGTAGAGTTTGTCAAATTTGTTGCAATATTCCAATATAGAACATTGTTAAATCATCAATCATCAATCATCAATCATCAATCATCAATCATCAATCATCAATCAAACTAAACTGTTGGAGTAAAGTGGTCTTGCTCAAGTTAAAAAAAATACCTGCACGTTATATTAGTATCGTCATGCCTTTTCTGTTATCAATCATCATGTCTTGTATAGTTTCTGGTATTAGTACTTTAAAAAGTATGGGCTTTGACGATTTTGTCGTTTCCATATGGCTCAGTGCTTGGGCAATTTCATGGATTGTGGCCTTTCCTGTATTATTAGTTGCCTTACCCATCGTGAGAAAAATATCGATGCTGATCGTGGAGCAGCCTTGATCGGTATTTTAACCACCTAGAATACAACGACTGTGATATACAGGCTTTGGCGAACAGTCGTTGAATGATTAAGTTTTTTTCATATTCTTATTATAAGTTAAAAATTACTTATATAACTAAAAAACAAGTACTTAAGTGATAATTAAATGGCCTAAAATGACTTATAAGTTTGGTGGTTATATGTATAATCGTTTCTAGAACAACCAATAAGTAGATCGTTAATATGATAAATAATTCATGCAGTACCTTAAAACAAATTTATGCCTTTGTTGAAGAAAGGCCGGGGCTAGGGAATAAGACACAAAAGAACATGATTATCGAATTTCTCGCAACGTTACATTATGGAGATCCAAGCGAATTTCAATTGGAGCAACCATATAAAGTGAAGGGACGTTTTGGCGCTTGTCGCCTCATCGATATTCAATCAGCGCCTAAATTTACCGATAAAGATATTTTTATCACTTGGGTGGAGCAAAAAATAAATAACCAGACCTAATCGAATTGCCCTCATAATAGCCACTGAGTAAATGTCCTCCTTATTTTTAGTATGCCCATGCTGCTTAAATAAAAATGCCTGATCTATAGATCAGGCATTTTTATTTAAGGTAGTTTAAAAAACAAAAAAATTATTTTTAGGTTCGATGAGCTTAATGATCATGGTGCAAATATTCTGGTTTTTTCGGCAAGCGCATACTACAGAATAAACAGATGATCAGCATGACCACCACATAGATGAAGAACTCATTTTCAATGCCCATTTTCTTAAATTGCAATGCAACGGCAGGTGCAGAACCACCAAAGATCGCATTACCGACTGCATAGGCAAAACCAACACCAAGTGCACGAATATGTGGAGGGAACATTTCTGCTTTGACCAAGCCACTGATCGAAGTATAAAAACTGAGGATCATCATTAAGAAGATTAATAATAGCGTCACCATCACTGCGGATTCATGGAAATATCGCATTCCGATGACCATTACAGGATAGATAAAGATCGCACTACCAATACTAAAACACATCATTGAGGCACGGCGTCCGATTCGATCCGATATTATTCCAAATACGGGTTGCGCGATCATAAAGACAAACAAGGAGAAGGTCATCATATAACCAACGACATGTTCATCAAAACCGAGACTGGTGATATAGGTTTTTGAATAGACCGTGATCACATAAAAAGTCAATGAACCCGCAGAGGTATATCCCACAACCAATAAGAAGGTTTTCCAGTTGTGTTTAAACAATGAACGCAGCGTACCGGCATCTTCTGGATTGGCATCTGCACTCAATGTTTCGGTTAAGTTACGACGTACAAAGAACGACAGTACCGCCACGACTCCACCAATGAAGAATGGAATTCTCCAACCGCCATCAAGCAGTTGTTCCTTGCTCATCAACATCAGCATGACCACACCCAATAAGCTGGCCAAAAGCTGACCGCCTGCGAGGGTGACATATTGGAAAGAGGAGTAGAAACCACGTTGGCCTTTGAGCGCAACCTCACTCATATAGGTGGCGACTGTACCGTATTCTCCACCCACAGAAAGCCCTTGCAATAGTCTTACCGCGAGTAAGCAAAACGGTGCTGCCATACCGACTTGATCATAAGTCGGGAGAAATGCGAATAAAAATGAACTCACTGCCATCAATGCAATGGAGATGGTCATCGAACGCTTACGACCATATTTGTCACCAATACGTCCAAAGATCCAACTGCCGATCGGTCGCATAAAGAAGCTGGCTGCAAATACCCCCCAGACATAGATTGCCTGTGTGGATTCATTCATATTGGGGGCGGTGAGGGCGTGTTGGAAATAGACCGCGAAGGCTGCATAGATATAAAAGTCGAACCATTCAACTAAATTACCGGATGCAGCTCCTGCAATCGCTTTAATACGACTTTTTTTTTCGTCTGGATGATAGACGGTTTTTTCACTCATGAGATATCCCTATTTATTACTATAGTGGTATAGATTGAAGATCTACTTTTGAACGCTATTGCAATGCAAAATCGTTTTGTGTTCAACGATATGTATGATGAATGAGCTATGAATTAGGCTTTGGTCAGTAATAGTAAAACGTATTCAGGTTTATTTTGTCTACAGATAAATGCATAACTTAATCGCTTAATTTTTAATTAGTGCCAATTACTTAGATATATTATGTGATATATGTTTTATATGAAAAAAATATTTAAGAAATTTTAATTATTTTTTATAAATTTAATTTGACTATTTGTTTAATTTTCCTCGTATTTTATCAGTGCTTATAGGTCGAATTAAGTGTTTCTTTTCTGGTCAAGAAAAACATTGAAGTGCCTAATATTAAAGTAAATCAAGCAGTGCCAGTTGCTGTGAAAGTACAAAAAATCAGCCCAAGTGCATGGACTGACTTTTTGATACTCAGTTTTCGATCAAGCTCGATGTTACTTAGGCTTGGATAAACTGCGCCACAGCTTGATTAAAAGCGTCTGGTTGTTCGATATTGGAAATATGCGAAGCATCAATAGCCACCACCTGACTGCCCGCAATCTGCTGCTGCATATACTCAGCATCTGCAACGGTGGTCACAGGATCTTGAGTCCCTGCAATAATCAGCACTGGAATGTTAATGCTTTTGATTTGCTCACGTAAATCCGCTTTAGCCAAAGCCTCACAGCAACTTGCATAGCCTTCGACGCTGCCAGCTGCCAAATCATGACTTAAGTTATCAACTGTCACTGCATGACTTTGGATAAAGCGTTCGGTAAACCATCGTGATGCTGCGGTTGCGGCAATCTGCGCCAAGCCTTGTTGGCGAACCAATTGGGCGCGCTCAAGCCAAGCATTTTCTTGGCCGACTTTTGCTGCGGTATTGCAGATCACGACATGGTTAAAACGTTGTGGGTGATGAATGGCCAACCATTGACCCGTCAATCCACCCATCGAAATGCCACAAAAACTGGCACGACTGATATTTAAATGATCCAATAAGTTGATCACATCGAGGCCCAACTGCTCTAGGCTATACGGGCCTTGGGGAGCAGAAGAACTGCCATGACCACGGGTGTCATAGCAAATCACAAAATAATCTTGTTTGAAATGGTTGAGTTGCTTTTGCCACATTCCATAATTGGTGCCGAGGGAGTTGGAAAAGACCAACGCTGGGCGACTGGCATCACCAAAGGTTTGATAACTGATCATGGCATCATTGCTTGTAAACGTTGTCATTTTAAATCCTTATCCTTCAGTGCGTTCAATAACGTTTTCATCAATAACTCTTTCTATAATCATGGCAATGCCTTGGCCGACACCGATACACATTGAACATAATGCGTATTGACCTTGGATCACTTCAAGTTGATTGAGTGCAGTCGTCACCAAACGCGCACCCGAGGCACCCAATGGATGACCCAAGGCAATTGCACCACCATTTGGATTAACATGTTCGCAATCATCGGCAAGGCCCAATTCACGGGTCACGGCCAAGGCTTGAGCCGAGAACGCTTCATTCAGCTCGATCACATCCATTTGCGCCAAACTCAAACCACTTTGGGCCAAAAGTTTTTGGATCGCAGGTGCAGGGGCAAAGCCCATAATGCGTGGTTCTACACCCACCGTCGTCGCAGCCACGATTTTGCCACGCGCTTTGAGTTGGTACTTGATCAATGCCGCATCTGAAGCCAATAACACGGCGGCAGCACCATCGTTGATGCCCGAAGCATTACCCGCTGTGACCGTACCTTCAGGCTTAACCACGGCTTTGAGTTTGTTCAATGCTTCCAGGGTGGTGGAGGCACGCGGATGCTCATCTTGGTCGATGCTGATCGGATCACCTTTTTTAACGGCAATACTCACAGGCACGATTTCTTTGGCAAAAAATCCACGCGCTTGAGCTGCTGCTGTACGTTGTTGGCTATTAAAGGCAAATTGATCTTGATCAGCACGATTAATATTAAATTGCTCTGCAACGTTTTCAGCCGTTTGCGGCATGCTGTCTACACCATACAGCGCTTTGAGTTTTGGATTGACAAAACGCCAGCCCATGGTGGTGTCTTCGATTTTTTGACTACGACCGAAAGCTGACTCTGATTTGCCCATCACAAAGGGGGCGCGTGACATCGACTCGACACCGCCTGCAATAATCAGTTCGGCTTCACCAGCTTTGATCGCGCGCGCACCGATTGCAATCGCATCCAAAGATGAACCGCAAAGGCGGTTGACTGTGGTTGCAGGGACTTGATAAGGCACACCTGCAAGTAAAGCCGACATACGCGCTACGTTACGGTTGTCTTCACCGGCTTGGTTGGCACAACCATAGATCACATCATCGACTTGTTTCCAGTCAACGTGTGGGTTGCGTTGCATCAAGGCTTGAATCGGGAGCGCGCCTAGATCATCGGCACGAATTGGTGCCAGTCCGCCAGCATATCGACCAAATGGGGTGCGTATTGCGTCGACTATATATGCATTTTTCATGTTAAAACCTGTCCTTGTAAAGCCTAGCTGACGATGGGCTGATTAAAGCGTATTCTGCGTTGCATCGATCTATGTTGCGTCTTTTTGAGTTGCATCGATGAGTGCAGCACCGGTCAGCGCTTGTAAATCTGCAAAGCTGAGACCTGCAACTTTCTCAATGACTTTTAAGCCTTCGGCAGTGACATCAATCACACATAGATCGGTATAGATCCGATCTACACAGGCTTTGCCGGTCACCGGATAGCTGAGTTCAGCCACGATCTTCGGTTCACCGGTTTTGGTGACATGATCGGTGGTGACAAAGACTTTTTTCGCACCGACAGCCAGATCCATTGCACCACCCACTGCAGGAATGGCTTTAGGCGAACCGGTATGCCAGTTGGCCAGATCACCATTGGCAGCAACTTGGAATGCGCCAAGTACACAGATATCGAGATGTCCACCACGCATCATGGCAAAGGAATCACCATGATGGAAAAAGCTACCACCCGTTAGCATGGTGACAAATTCCTTACCCGCGTTGATCAGTTCAGGATCTTCTTCGCCAGCAGCAGGTGGGGGACCAAATGCCAATAAGCCATTTTCAGAATGTAAAAATACATCTTTATCGGCAGGGAGATAATTGGAAATTTTGGTGGGTAGGCCAATGCCCAGATTGACATAGGCACCATCTGGAATATCGAGTGCAACACGTGCAGCAATTTGATCACGACTCAGTTTTTGATAACTCATGCGCTTTTCCTACTATGGCCTGGTTCGGCCTTATTGTGCAGCTTCGACTTGAACCACATGTTGAACAAAGATCCCAGGCGTAATGATATGTTCTGGATCTAAATGTCCCAGTTCAACCACTTGTGAAACCTGAGCGATGGTCACTTCTGCAGCCATGGCCATGATTGGGCCAAAGTTACGTGCAGATTTACGATAGACCAAATTGCCCCAACGGTCGCCTTGATAGGCTTTAATCAACGCAAAATCAGCTTGAATTGGATTTTCCAAGACAAAATCTTTGCCTTCATAGTTCAAGGTGGGTTTGCCCTCAGCCAATAAGGTACCAAAGCCCGTTGGGGTATAGATTGGACCAAGGCCCATGCCTGCTGCTTGGATACGGCAAGCCAAGTTACCTTGAGGAACCAATTCCAGTTCAATTTTGCCCGCGTGATAGAGTTCGTCAAACACCCAAGAGTCGGATTGACGTGGGAAGGAGCAGATAATTTTAGCGACAGCGCCTGATTTTAATAACTTGGCCAGACCATAATCGCCATTGCCCGCGTTATTGTTGATAATCACCAGATCTTTGACACCCAGTTCGATCAGACCATCGATCAGTTCTGCAGGTTGACCCGCAGTACCGAAACCACCAATCATGATGCGAGATCCATCTTTAATCTTGGACAGGGCTTCTGTTAAAGAAGCAGAGCTTTTATCGATCATGGCCTTTCCTTAGGGAGATATGTTTATAAATGGGTTAAGGCGCGTTGCTGAGCCACGCACCCTAATATTTTTTAAATCAGACCTTTGCAGGCTTAGATCTGCATAGTTGATCTGTATGCTTGACCTGTACTATAGATCAAAACTATTGATCAGTGTCACGAATCGAAGACGGGTGACGATTGAGCGCCATGACTTCAATTTTCATATAAGGATATAACGGCAAGCCCACCAAGATGTTGTGCAGTTCTTCATTGCTTTCCACATCAAAGATACTGATGTTTGCATATTGACCGCTGATGCGCCAAATATGACGCCATTTACCTTGGCGTTGTAATTCTTGCGAATAGGCTTTTTCTACCGCTTTGATTTCATTGGCTTGTTCTACTGGCATATCCACTGGAATAAGAACATCCATACGAACTTGAAATAACATGAGCTGATCCTTAATGGTTAAATGGGGGAGAACTGAGATTGAGTTTTAGCGACGAAGTTGCTCGACACGATCTTCATCGATCTCAATCCCCAAACCTGGGCTATTTGGAACCACAAGTTCAAAATTTTCATATTGTAATGGGGTTTTTAAAATATCTTGGGTCAACAACAGTGGACCAAATAATTCTGTACCAAAGGCCAAACGGTCAAAGGTCGAGAACACATGTGCAGAGGCAATGCTACCCACTGGACCTTCAAGCATGGTACCGCCATACAACTCAATACCTGCAAGTTTAGCGATTTTACCCACTTCACAAGCTTCGAGTAAGCCACCGGATTGCGCGATCTTAACGGCAAAGACATCGGCTGCATGCTGCTTGGCCAGACGATAGGCACTTGCAGGACCGGTTAAGGTTTCATCTGCCATGATCGCGACATCAAAACGTTGCGTCAATCGGGCTAAAGTATCAACCTGTTCAATAGCACACGGTTGCTCGATCAGATCAATTCCGCCATCTTGCAACTGTTGAATCCCATTGACACATTCCAGTTCAGACCAAGCGCGGTTAACGTCTACACGTACACTGATCTCAGCGCCCAAGGCTTGTTTGATCGCAATCACATGATCAACATCATGTTGTAATGGGTTTGAACCGATTTTCAATTTGAAGATATTGTGGCGCTTGGCTGCAATCATCTGCTTGGCTTCAGCAATATCTTTGTCCGTATCACCTGATGCCAAGGTCCACAGTACCGGTAGACGATCACGTAGACGACCACCGAGCAGTTCACTCAATGGCAAGCCGAGGCGTTTGGCTTGGATATCCAACAATGCAGTCTGAATCGCACATTTGGCAAAGCGGTTGCCATTAATGGCTTTATGCAACTTTTGTAAAGTTTGCGAGAGATTTAAATCGCCTAATGCGCAAAGCAAAGGACTGAAATAGGTTTCAATATTGGATTTAACACTTTCAGGGCTTTCTTCACCATAGCTGAGTCCACCAATTGTGGTTGCTTCGCCCCAGCCGACAATACCATCTACAGTGGTGATTTTCACCAATACCAAAGTCTGGGTCTGCATGGTCGCCACAGATAACTTGTGAGGACGAATAGTAGGAATATCTACAAGGATGGTCTCGACTGATTTATACATTGGGCAACTTCACTATTTGGATTTCCATTTCATTTGTGAATACCTTAAAAGAATGATTTAATACTGTCTAAGATTAAATTAGCATTAAAATATACCCTGACGGTATGGTGATGAAATGGAACTTCGAGATTTAACCTGTTTTGTGGCGGTGGTAGAGGAACAAAGTTTTACCAAGGCAGCAGAGCGATTATTTATTGCCCAACCACCGTTGAGTCGTAAAATTCAAAAATTGGAACAAGAGCTGGGCACACAACTGTTTGAGCGCGGTAGTCGACCACTTCAGACCACTTCTGCTGGGCATTTCTTTTATCAACATGCCACCAAGTTGTTGGCCAATGCAGAAGAAGTCAAATCGATGACCAAACGGGTCGGTTCGGCGGAACGTGTGATCAGAATGGGCTTTGTGGCGTCTTTGCTCTATGGTTTATTGCCAAGAATCATCTATTCCTATCGTCAACAACAACCGCAATTGAAGGTTGAAGTTGTTGAAATGAGTACCAAGGATCAGATTCAAGCCTTAAAGGAAGGCAAGATCGATGTCGGCTTTGGGCGCTTACGCATTTCAGATCCAGCGGTGCGACGTGTGTTGCTCAGAGAAGAACGCCTTACTGTAGCGATGCACAGCAGCCATCCTTTTTCTCAATATAAGCAAGGGATCTTTCTGGCGGATATCGTGGATGAACATCAGTTCTTCTATCCAACCACGCCAAAACCGAATTATACCACCCAGATTCAAGCACTGTTTTCTGAACATGGCCTCACCACCAAACGTGGTCAAGAGGCGCGTGATATTCAATTGGCACTCGGCTTGGTTGCTGCGGGAGAAGGGATTTGTATCGTGCCTGAAGGGGCCAACGCTATTCAACTGCCTTATGTCAACTATGTACCGTTGATGGATGCCGATGCGGTGAGCCCGATTTATTTGGCCATGCGTGGCATGGATGCCAGTGATGATATCTTGGCCCTGTTTCATTGTATCTTTCAGGTCTTTGATCAAGAAGGGATTAAATACGACAAAGAACTTTCACAACAGTTTATATAGTCCACGATCAGCTCAGTGAGCGTACTGTATTAACTCACTTGTTTAAGAAAATGTTGTAGTTCAAGCCCAAATTTTACCGGCTCAGTCAGTAGCGGGGTATGCCCAGAGCGTTTAAACAAAATGCTTTGGGCATTTTTTAAACCCTCAGCAATGTCTTTCTGCCCTTGCACAGGATACAAACTGGAGCGCTCACCAATGAAGAAGGTGGTTGGGCAGGGCAGATTGAGTATCGCCTGACGGTAGTCTTCATTGTGGTGTAAGTAGTTGTTGATATACCAAGCCAGATAATCTAAGCGTTGAATCGGCAAGATATGCTTTTGTAGTCGCGGTTGATTGAGTGCCAATTTAAAGGCCAAAGGGGCGATTTTATTACTGCCTTGTAGCTGAATAAAGTCCAACCACAATTGCACCAGTTGTTTACGTGGCTCAGGTTGCAGATTCTCAATATGAATCGCATCTTGATGGGCGGCCAAAAAATCAGAAATTGATTGCAACAGTTGTTTGAACTTGGGATATTGAGGCCCAAATAGGCCATAGCTCCATGCATCGTCACTGGCGATTTTCGGCGTTTGGTCAATATGCAGATAAGCTTTAATTTTTTTGCCAAAATCGCCATATTTCATACCATGCATCGCCGTGGTTGCGCCCATGGAATAACTGACCACGATCAATTGCTCTAATTTCATCTGGCTAAGCAGACTATCTACATCTCGCCAATGGCTTTGGATCGCATCCAAGCCTGCAGGAATTTTGCAGTCTTTAGAACCACCAAAGCCGCGCCAATCTGGAATGATAAAACGGTAATTTTTAAAATGTGGGAATATAAATGGCGTCCATTGCCAACTTTGCATTCCCAAGCCTGAGAGGATTAAAACCGGTTGCCCTTGACCTTGCTCTCGTACATATAACGATTCACCATCGGGCATTGTGTAAAATGGCATGTTGACCTCTACTCGAAAGCGCTTGATGTCACTGATCCTTCATCAGATCCTTAACCAAATCAGGCATCTGCGCTTAAAATACTATGCTTGTTGCTGAAAGACTTTTAAACCTGAGATTAGACGTTCTAACCATTCAATCCAACCTTGTTCCAGATCGATACCCAATTGTAGGATCATTTTGTGGATGAAAAGTGTTCTATTTTGTTCCAGAATATGTTGCTGCGCAAGGGGGAGCGCGTCATCCATTGAGCTAGAAAAATCTTTGGCAAAGATCTGCTGGTAGACCTGTAAATTTACCCGATGTAAGGCTAAATGTCGCGCTAATTCGGGCAAAATTAAATCTGAGCCCAATTGGGCTTCTGCGCGTAACCGTACCATCAATTCCTCACGCAACTGCGCTGGTGGACTTTGTTTAAGCATCCAATCGGCCAGTTCAGTCCGACCTAATTGTTCCACCTGATAGGTCTTTTTACGGCCGGTATAGTCCTCGTGTTCAAGGGTGGAGATCCAACCTTTATTGAACATCGCACTGAGTTCTCTATAGATTTGCTGATGGGTCGCATGCCAAAAATAGCCCATGGAGCGATCAAAACGTCGCGCCAACTCAATACCGGTACTGGGTTGCTCTAATAAGCTGGTTAATAAGGCATGACTGAGAGACATAACAAAAATCAAGAACAATAAAAATGGATGAGCAGTCATTATGCAACATGTTGCATTAAAATAAAATCTAGATTATAAAAATAAATAATTAGAACTTAATCACATTATTTTGCCAGCAATTCGCCAGCTCAGGAGACCGCATGTCCAACTATCCGCACCTACTTGCTCCACTTGATTTGGGCTTTACCCAATTAAAAAACCGTGTACTGATGGGGTCAATGCATGTCGGACTAGAGGAGGCTCCGCAAGGCTTTGAACGTATGGCGGCATTTTATGCCGAACGGGCACAGGGCGGTGTAGCGCTGATCGTGACAGGGGGGATATCACCCAATGATGCTGGCGTTACCTTTGCTGGTGGCTCAAAACTCGATAGCTTAGAAGAGGCTGAGAAACACAAAGTCATCACCGCAGCTGTGCATCAAGCTGGTGGAAAAATCGCCTTACAGATCTTACATACCGGTCGCTATTCCTATCAGGCGGAAAATGTCGCACCTTCTGCGATCCAAGCCCCGATTAATCCAGTAAAACCGCATGCGCTCAGCTCGGCTGAAGTACAACAAACCATTGCTGATTTCGTCAATTGCGCCAAATTATCCAAGTATGCAGGCTACGATGGGGTTGAGATCATGGGCTCTGAGGGCTATTTGATCAACGAATTTATCGCTGCACGTACCAACCACCGTGATGATGAATGGGGTGGCAGTTATGCCAACCGTATTCGCCTCGCCACTGAAATTGTCCGTCGTACCCGTGAAGAGGTTGGGGAGGATTTCATTATTATTTATCGCCTCTCTATGCTTGATTTGGTTGAAGGCGGTTCAAGCTTGGATGAAGTGGTGCAGTTGGCCAAAGAAATTGAAAAAATGGGTGCCACGATCATCAATACGGGGATAGGTTGGCATGAGGCACGTATCCCGACCATCGCCACCAAGGTGCCTCGTGCAGCATTTACCTGGGTGACACGTAAGCTTAAAGGTGCAGTGAAGATTCCATTGATCACTTCAAACCGCATCAATACCCCTGAAATGGCAGAGCATGTACTTTCCTCAGGCGATGCGGATATGGTGTCCATGGCACGTCCAATGTTGGCGGATGCTGAGTTTGTGCTCAAGTCCAGTGAAGGGCGTAGTGATGAAATCAATACCTGTATCGGTTGTAATCAGGCCTGTTTAGATCAAATCTTTAGTCAACAAATCGCCTCTTGCTTGGTCAATCCTCGTGCCTGCCATGAAACAGAATTGCTGTTTAAATCGGTAGCGACGGCCAAAAAACTTGCGGTGATTGGCGCCGGTCCTGCTGGCCTGAGCTTTGCAACTTATGCTGCAGCGCGTGGTCATCAAGTGACGTTGTTTGATGCTGCAAGCCAGATCGGTGGGCAGTTTAATATCGCCAAAACCATTCCGGGCAAAGAAGAATTTTATGAAACCTTGCGTTATTTCAAACGCCAGATTGAATTGCATCCGAACATTACATTGCGCTTAAATCAGAGCGTGACGTATGAGCAACTTCAACAGGCAGAGTTTGATGAGATCGTCATTGCCACGGGTGTAACCCCACGTCCATTGCAGATTGAAGGGATTGATCATCCTAAAGTACTGTCCTATATCGAGGTACTGCGTGATCGTAAAACCGTGGGCAAAAAAGTGGCGATTATTGGTGCAGGCGGTATTGGATTTGATACCGCAGAGTATCTGACCCATAGCGGTGAAAGCGGCAGCCTCAATCCGGACAAATTTTATAATGAATGGGGCATTGATACCAGTTATGCCCATGTTGGCGGGATTAAAGCGGCTGAGATTGAAAGCTCACCGCGTCAAGTCTATCTGCTGCAACGTAAAAACTCTTCTGTGGGTGCGGGGCTGGGCAAGACCACTGGTTGGATTCATCGTGCTGGGCTAAAACAACGCAATGTACAGATGATTGCGGGTGTAAGTTACAACAAGATCGATGATCAAGGTCTACATGTGACGGTGGGTGATAAACAGATGCTGCTTGATGTTGATCATGTGGTGATTTGTGCAGGGCAAATTCCCTACACCGCGATGTTTGAACAATTACAAGCTGATGGCCGCCGTGTGCATTTGATTGGTGGCGCCAAAGAAGCCGGTGAACTCGATGCCAAACGTGCCATTCGCCAAGGTGCAGAATTGGCTGCAGTGATTTAGCGCCTTGCAAGCTTTGGCGGAACAAATGGGACAACGCCTCACCAGTTTCAGCCTGAGTAAAGTTAAGTCGTTTTAAAATGTAGTGTTATGCGTGTAAAACCTGAGTTTCATGTATTGAAGCTCAGGTTTTTTGTTGTCGAGTGGGTGGTTAACTTGAGTTGCCTCAAAGTCATCGGCTAGGATGAGCGCGAAAACAAACAATTAGAAGTATAAAAATGCTCAATAGTAATTTCCAAAGTAATTTACAAAATACTTTCCAATGGATGGAGAAACTCGGTTTTAGTTCTCAAAACAGAGCTTTAGACATTCAGTTTTCCAACCCTGCACTCAATTCACAGCTGTTGTTACAACGCATTGATGGCCAACATCAGCTTAATCAGGGTCTAGAGGCCGAGTTGATCTGTTTCGCCAATCAAGCAAACATCCCATTAAAACAATTTATTGGCAGCCAAGTGGCGGTGGATACCTTAACGGATCGTGGTCAACGATTTCGAAGATCAGGAATCATCACGGCAGCGGAACAAGGTCAATCGGATGGTGCCCTAAGCTTGTATAAACTTCGGATGCAAGATGCGACTGCGCTGTGGCAGCAACGGCGTAATAGCCGTGTATTTATGGACAAGTCCGTGTTGGATGTGATTCAGATCCTATTCAAAGAATGGCAACAGCGCAGCAGTTTATTTGCAGCCAGCCTGAGTTTGGATATCCGAGGTCTACAACAGGACTATGATACTCGGCCTTTTTTAATGCAACACAACGAATTAGATGCAGCATTCATCACTAGACTACTACGAGAGGAAGGCATTAGCTGGTTGATTGATGAGGCACAACAGGTCGTGCCACTCAGTTCAACGCCAATCCAAGCACAGAAACTGCGCTTAATTGATGACAATCGTCAATATCAAGCCCTTGAACGTCGAAATATTCGCTTTCATCGTAGTGATGCGACTGAGCAGCAAGACAGCATCACCCAATTTCATGCACAGCGCAGCTTACAACCCACTGCCGTGCATGTACAACGCTGGCAACCAGATGCCTTGGACTATGATGATGGCGCAGGCAGTGTACTCAGTGCCCATCAACATAGTCTGAATATCGACAATGACCAACTCGGGCTAGAGCAAGCATGGCATATTAGTCCTGCATGGATGCAGGATTTGCAAGGCGAAGACCAAGCCACTGCATCTGGCAACCAGCAAGTGGAGCGTATCAATCAAAGGCTTAGTGATCACTATGCCGCGCAGGCGAAACAGTTTGTCGCCTTGTCTAGTGTACGTGATGCGCAGGTTGGTTATTGGTTTCAACTGCAACAACATCCTGAGATTGATTTACATGCAGCAGCAGATCAAGAATTTTTGATCACCAAGAACGTTTTTTATAGTCAAAATAATTTACCCAAAGATATCCATGATCAGTTGACTCGATTACAACACCAAAGCAAATGGCATCTCACTTGGTCTTTGCAGCACAGTGATGAGCGCCAAGCCAATCAATTGACTTTACAACGTCGTCAAATACCGACCCTTGCGGCCTTTGATCCACTGCAGCATCGGCCAGTTGCTCATCCGCAACGTGCCATCGTAGTTGGACCGAGTAGTGAAGAGATCCATGTCGATATCTGGGGGCGGATCAAAGTGCGGTTTTTATTTACCCGTAGCGAAGATCATGCCCACGACGGTGGTGCCGGAAGCAATAACAATGATGCGGATTCGGCGTGGGTCGATGTGTTGACCCCATGGGCAGGTGAAGGCTATGGCGCGCGCTTCCTACCACGTGTCGGTGAGATCGTGTTGATTAACTTTTTTGATGGCAATCTTGATCGTCCCTTTGTCATGGGTCGTATCCATGAGGGACAGCGCACAGCAACACAGTTTGATGGAAAGGGGCAACTGCCTGAAACCAAAAAACTCAGTGGCATTCGTTCCCAAGAAATTGCGGGGAGTGGCTTTGGGCAACTGCGTTTTGACGACACCACGGGGCAGATCAGTAGCCAATTGCAAAGTAGCCATGCGGCGACTCAGTTGAATCTCGGTCACCTCAGTCATCCTAAAGTAACTGCAGAAAGTATCAGCCGAGGTGAGGGATTTGAACTACGCACCGATCAATGGGGGGCGATACGTGCGGGACAGGGCATGTTGCTTTCTACCTATGCTCAGGATCAGGCCAGTGCGATGCATCTAGATGCAACAGTCGCTCAGCAACAAATTGAAGCCAACCTCAACAGTGCCAAGGCATTGAGTGAGGTGGCGAAAAATCAACACACTGATCCCTTAGACGTTTTAGATCAACTACAGGGTTTTATTGAGACTTTGCAGCAAACAGAACCGCAAAAAGCTGCAGCATTTAAATCCGCCATGATGTTATTGGCTGCACCTGATTCTATTGCGATAAGCAGTCATGAAGATGTACATCTTTCTGCAGCAGGACAGATCAGCCAGACTGCTGGCGAGAGTATTAATCTCAGCACCCAGAAAAATCTACTGGCGCATGCCAGTGACAAAATCAGTTTATTTGCAGCGCAAAAAGGCATTAGCGTTATTGCTGCTAAAGAAAAAATCGAGCTCATCGCTCAGGGTGATGCACTATAGCTAGATTTGAAATTTAGGCTACATTGTCTTAAATACCAAATCTAGCGCCTCATCTATCGTTTTTTCCAACTGAGTCGCCATATTTTTAACTTTGCTT